>CAWGBX010000022.1:0-105032 GCA_963820925.1 uncultured Acidobacteriota bacterium | reverse complement strand
CGGAGTCATCGGAGCGAGCTGCTCGCAATCACCCATTGTCCACACCAGGCGGGCCACCTTTGTCTCCCAGCGCGGCCAATTCCTCACGACGCCGGCGTCGCCAGCTCGCGACGTCGAGCATCAGCCGGCTGCGTACGCCCGTCTTTTGGTGCACCGCCAACCGCGTCAGTTCCTGCAGAGCGTCGAGCACTTCGCCGGTACGGCCCACCAACTTGTTCAGATCGCTGCTGCCGTCGATGCTCACGACCGCGCGGTTGCCCTCGACATCCAGATCGATATCGCCGTCGAAGTCCAGCAGATCCAACAGCTCTTCTAGATAGTCGCCGGCGATCTCCCCCTCGGCGACCAACCGTTCCTCCAAATCATCGCCCTGGCCGCCGTCGGCCTCCAGGGCGTCGTCCCTGGGACTGGCCCCATTCGCCCCACTCGCCGACTCTGCGTCGGTGTCGAGCTCGGTCGTGTCCGCTTCCGTCATGGCTATCTCTCCCTCATCCACGGGTCGCTGTTTCATCGCCTTTCGCTGGGGCCGCTCACCCGGCTCGCCCCGAAAGCTGTCGGCACTCACGTCAACGTTTGCGTCGTTTGGGTCGCGCACCGGGGCGCGGGGCGCGGTTGTTCGGACCGTTCGTGCGTCCGGGGGGAGTGGTCTTGTCCGCCTTCGAAACAGGGGTCTTCGCCGCTCTGTCGGCAGCGCTCTGACCGTCGGTGTCGGCGACCTTGCCGTCGCCATCGACGGCGTCGCCGTGTTCCGTCCCGTCATCGGCGACCGCGGTGTCCGCTCCGGAACCCCCTGTCGGGGCTGCCTTCGGCGCGCGCTTGGGTTTGGCCCCCGGTGCCGGCGCATTGGCCGCCCGGCGCTGGATGACTTCCTGCTTCTTCGGCTCCTCCTCCTTCTCGATCTTGCCGAAGACAAGTGCTGCTGACCGTACGTCCAGATGTTGTTCGAGAACCAGTACAGCAGGATCGCGAGCGGAAGGAAAGGACCGCCGACGACACGCCGAGCGGAAACACCACAGCGCCAGCTTGTTCATGATCGCGGCCTGCGGGTTGGCGGCCGCCTCCGGGCTCTGCCGGGCGACCGACGCGCCGACATTGAAGTAGGTCGCGAGGCCGGCCAGGAGCATCACCGGACGGCACGACGGCATGATCCACCGTGGGGCGGCTCACCGCGAACTGGACGAAGGCTCCAACCCGCCCTGCGGGGTTGTGACGGCGCCGATCGGGGCGCCGAACAGTCGGGCGCGCAGGAATGGCCCACCTCGGCCGCACCGAAGACGTAGTTGGCCGTGTTGGCGTTCGGTTCGACGGTCATGCCGCCGTCTTGCCGAAGCCCATGAAGCCGACTGCCACCCGTCCCGGTTGAACGACCGGAACACGTGATAGAGGCCAGGAACACCGGGACCTGCAGCGAGCACGGCAGGCAACCCAGGAGCGGATTGAAGCCGTGCTCCCTCTGCAGCTTCTGCATCTCGACGCGCCATGGTCTGACGGTCGTTGCCGTACTTCTTCTGCAGCGCCTTGATCTGCGGCTGCAGTTCCTGCATCTGCCGGGGGTACGAATCTGGCGCACGAACGGCTGAACAGCACCAGCCCGCAACGTGAACACCAGGAACACCACCGAGAGCGCCCAGGTCGACACCTTCGATCCGGGCCCAATACAAACGCGAAGACTCGTACCAAACCCACAGGATCCCGACACCGGGTAGTAGATGATGTCGAGACTGAACGGATCAAAGTGCAAAAGACTCACTCTCCCCTTGCTTTGCTGGGGCGACCCAGCCATCGCCGGCGTCGGCGCGGTTGCCCCGGCAGGTGTGGCGCTCGGGTATCGGGTCCCATCCTCCCGAGTGCCATGGTGCCCACACTTGAGAAGTCTGGCAGCAATGAACCAGCCTCCACGAATCACGCCGTACTCGTTGAGAGCATCGACCGCGTACTGACTGCAGGTAGGGATGAAGCGACACGATGCCGGGCGCAGCGGCGAAATCATGTGCCGGTAAAGCTCGATCACGAAAATCAGTCCGCGGGCTACCGTCCTGCCGGCATCGCCGACTGCACGCTGATACCTCCGCGTCGATCGGTTCACCGGTCCGTACCCGCCATCTCGAATGCGCGTCGCAACCCGCTGCGCAACTCTTGCTCCAGCCGCGCCGACGACACCTGCCTGCTGCTTGGCAACGCCCGGATGACCACCTGATCGCGGGGATGAAGATCGCCCAACATGGTTCGCGCGACATGGCGCAGCCGGCGTGCGAGACCCGATGCCGTTCCACAGCTGAACCCACCCGCTTCGCGATGATCAGTCCAACGCGCGGCCCCATCGACTCACTGCACTCTTCGCGGCCACGGCGTACATGAAGGATCACGTCCGGCTGCACGGCACGCATCCCGTACCTCACCGTCGCATCGAACTCGCTTGACCGCCTCATGCGGTTGCGTGCGGATAGCACCGCCAAGAAACCTGCGGGTGCGATCAGGCAGTCAGTGCGCGGCGGCCCTTGGCCCGCCGGTTGGACACGACCGCGCGTCCAGCCCGGGTGCGCATCCGCAACCGGAAACCATGTACGCGGGCTCGCCGCCGATTGTTCGGCTGGAAAGTCCGCTTGCCCTTGGCCACGGCGTTCTCCTCGCTATGTCTCGCATCACCGGCCGGCCGCCATGCTTTTCAACTACGTTGGTCCGCAGGTCGGTCGGGGTGCTTCGCACTGCTGGCCGGCGCGGTCCCCGGACACTTCATCCGGATCGCAGCCGTATCGCCGACTTTCGGGCGACTGTTTGAGGGTACTGATGAGGCTTCGCCTGGTCAAACCCCGCATGCCGCAACGAGACCACACCGAACGCATCTCGTCGCCAAAGTGTGGCCTGCAACGATCGCACACCCGCTCCGCCGGGACCGCATAGTGACCGACACACCGGCCGGTCGGCGCAAAGAACGCCACCGGAATGCAACAGAACTGTTGGAGCCGGACGGAAAACTGTTAACTTCGGGCAATGCCGTTTTCGACTGGAACGGTGGTCGACAACGAAGCGAGGATGGCGGATCAACTAGCTGCCCGGACAACCTCACCGGTTTGTCTCCAGCATGGAGATCGCGAGCCGTTGCCGGTAGGCTGCGGTACGCTTCGCGACCGTCCTTTCCACACCTGTGGATAATCATGTGGACAGTTGTCGGCACTTACGGTTGTACTTCGGCCCAGAACTTCCGAGGACCAGGGAGATGCGTCGTTGACTGATGACCCCGGTTCCGGTTTCAGCACCGTATGGAACGCGGTCGTCTCCGAACTCAATGGCGATCCGAACGCTGACGGTATCGCTGCCAACGGCACCACCCTCACCGCTCCGCTGACTCCTCAGCAAAGAGCTTGGCTGAATCTGGTCCAACCGCTCACCATCGTCGAAGGGTTTGCTCTGCTGTCGGTGCCGAGCAGTTTCGTGCAGAACGAGATCGAGCGTCACCTACGTACCCCGATTACCGATGCGCTGAGCCGCCGGCTCGGACAGGAAATACAACTCGGGATCGCGGTAAGCCTCCCCCGTCGGCCGACGACGCCGACGACAGCGCCGCTTCCCTACATTCTTTCCTCATGCATATTACACCGAAGTTGGATTCCAGTTCTGTCTCCACCAGGCAAAAATTCCGGGTCGGATGGCGATGTCAGATTTCAGATTGAATCAGACTGAATCGAGCGGCGTTGGAAGCACTTGGACTATCTACTCGGATTGCCGATCACTAAAACCATCCCTGGCCTCAGGTTGGCCAGGTTGCCGTTGTTTTCTCTGAAGTCGTCGACCGTGATGTTATGGGACTTGGCGATCGAATACAGGGTCTCGCCGGGTTGCACCTTGTGATGCACCACGCCGGTTGAAGCGTCCGCCTGTAACTTCTTCTTGGATTTCGACTTAGATGCAACGGTCTGCCGGCTCTCACCGGCGTCAGGCGCTACCGGCAAGTGAATATACAGCACACGCCGTCCGCGTACGCTGTCGCCCTTCAGATGGTTCCAGCGACGAACCATCGAGGGGGGCACGCCGAAATTATCGGCAACGGTTTCAACCGTGTCGCCCTTGCGAACCTTGTAAGTGGTCGCCCGCCGCGAATAGCTCCCTATTTCGTCCGCAGGATGCTTGCCGGGGGCAACCGGAATAATCAGTTCGCTTTCGGATCGAAGGTTCTCATCGCCATCGAGGTTATTGGCCTGCACGATAGCCTTAGGGGTAGTGTGAAAAGCGCGGGCGACAGAAGACAGGGTATCGGTTGGAGTGACTTTGTGATAGCGCCACCACACTCGCATGTCCGGCGGAATAGCGGTAATCGCCGTGAGGTAGCGATCCTTCGTGCCGACTGGGAGATGCAGTTCAAACTCCCGATCCTTGGGTGTGGTCATGCGAAGCAAGCTGGGATTCAGATCCTGCAGCGTGCTGGCGGAAGCATCGACGCACTCGGCCGCTAAGCGAAGATCCACCGGGTAATCGATCTTCACCGCGTCGTAAGGAACCGGCTTCTCCGTGACCACGTCGTCCAGCCCGTACTGCCCCGGGTTCTTGGCCATAATGGTCACGGCAAGAATGATGGGCACATAGTTCCGCGTTTCCTTGGGCAACACGTTTCGCTTGTAGAGCTGCCAGTAATCCGCGTAGCCCGTACGCTTCACCGCATTCTGCACCGTGCCGGGACCAGAGTTGTAGGCGGCCATGGCCAGATACCAGTCGCCAAACTCGTTATACAGATCCTTCAGGTGGTGCGCCGCGGCGCGCGTGGACTTCTCGGGATCCTGGCGCTCATCCACCCACCAGTCACGTTCCAATCCATATCCCGTGGCGCGGCTGGCCATGAATTGCCACATCCCCCGAGCTCCAGCGCGGGAAAGCGCTAGCGGATGGAATCCAGATTCGGCCTGGGCCAGATAAATCAGATCTTGAGGAACACCTTCTTCCTTCAGCACCCTGCGAATCATGTCGTCATAACGCCCGCTGCGGGCAAGCGCGCGCTCGAGAGTTCCGCGGCCGCGAGTAGAAAAGTAGCTGATGTAGCCAGCTACTGGGTCGGTCATCATCAGAGGCAGGTCGGAGTGCGTGGACTTGATTTCGGCCTCGGCCTTGGCTTTGAGGTTTGCGTCCACCGGGAACGTGACTTCATTAGCCTCGTTGGCTTCGTCGATCGGCGCGGGCTCCGACTTTTGCTCGGTAAAGCCGTCGCCCTCTTGCAGTGCCTGCAGTTCCAGGCCGTTTACGCCATCGAGCACGCGGTCAAATTCCTGCTGCAGCCGCTGGTCGGAGCGTACGTCCAGGGAACTTCCCAGCAACAGGTTGAATGCCCGATCGAAATTTTCTTTGGCAGCTTCGAGGTGTCCGGCTTTGTAGTTGTCCTGCCCAACCTGGTATTCCTTTTCGACCTGCGCAATCAGCTGAGCGACAGGATCAGTCTTAACCTCAATCGGGGCTGACGCTGCCGGGACAGTTTTGGCGTCGGGTTTGGACTGAGGAGTAGGCGCGGGAGTCGGGCTCAAAGCTGGCGCGGTGGCAGTTCCGGGAGGCAACAGCGACGCCGGTCGTTGCGCTGTCTGACAGGCGATGCTGCCCAAAGCCAGGGTAACCAGCGCAGCGAACAGAAGATAGAGTTTCCGAATCCTCATGTTTCTCTATAACTTACCGCGCCCAATCCTTGGCTTCACGGGAGACCATTCAATGCTACTATCCCTATTTTCATGGGTCAATCCGCAACTGGGTTGGTCCAAGTTACTTTAGGAACAGGCGGGAATATTACTGCAGCGACCCTGGCTGCTGCAACCACTGTGTGACGGGCTGGTCTTTGGTGGGGACGATCTTTGATCCCATCCCGATCTCCTCGGTGGGATTGTTGTCATCTCGAACAAAGTCAGGGATCTGGGTTCTGTTCGTGGTCGGCCAGGAACCCGGATTCCTCGTCGCTCCCGCTCCTCGAAATGACGTTGTCGGTAGGAGGCTTGTGAATCTCTCGCCGCGCGATCAGAATCGAACCCAAACATGAAAGCTATCCAAGTAAGGCAAACCGGCGGAGCAGAAGTTCTGGAACTCGTGGATTTGCCAACCCCGCAGCCTAAGCCTGACGAAGCCGTAGTGAAGATCGCAGCGTCGGGCGTGAACTTTATTGATACTTACCAGCGCGAGGGCAGATACAAAGTCCCGCTGCCCTTTGTGCTTGGGCAGGAGGGCGCCGGCACGGTCACTGCGATTGGCGCGGACGTGAAATCCCTGAAACCAGGAGACCGCGTGGCCTGGGCCAGCGTTTTAGGCTCATACGCTGAGTACGCGGCCGTGCCCGCTGAACGGCTAGTGCCGGTCCCGGCGGGCGTGAGTGATCAACAATCCGCCGCCGCCATGCTGCAAGGCATGACCGCTCACTATTTGATTTATGACGCCTTCCCCCTCAAGCGCGGCCAAACAGCTTTGGTGCAGGCGGCGGCGGGTGGCGTAGGCCAGTTGCTGGCGCAAATGGCGCACGATATTGGAGTCCGCGTGATTGGCACTGCCTCGACCGAAGAAAAAGCCAGGCTGGCGCGGCAAGCGGGCGCCGACGAGGTGATCCTTTACACCCAGACAGACTTTGAAACTGAAACCAGGCGCCTGACTGGCGGCCAAGGCGTGGACGTGGTCTATGACGGAGTGGGCAAGACAACCTTCGAGAAAGGTTTGAACGTGTTGCGGCCGCGCGGAATGATGGTATTGTTCGGTGGATCCAGCGGAGCCGTCCCGCCCTTTGATCCGATTCAGCTTTCGCAGAAGGGTTCGCTCTACCTAACCCGACCCGCGCTCGTGCACTATATCGCCACGACGGAAGAACTGCGGGCACGCTCGAGAGCCGTGTTCCAGATGATCGCGGAAGGCAGGCTCAAACTGCGGATCGAACACATTTATCCGCTGGCCGACGCGGCGACGGCACATCGGGATTTGGAGGCGCGCAAAACGACCGGGAAATTGCTGCTGATACCGTAGCCGTGGGAGTGAAGCGTTACCGAGTCGCGCACGAATCTAGATGATTTGCAGTCTGGGGAAGTCTCGACGGTATCGAGACCCGTCCAGAGTCATTAGCCGATCGGCGCTCAAAAGGGCGTGAGCAGCCACGACAAAATCAATTAACATTCGTTTGGGTGAACCACCTCGAGAGCGGCGACGGCGTTCGGCATAGGCAACAAACGCATCCGCCGCCCTTTGCCAGACCTGCGCATCGAGCAGGAAGTCCACGAAAACGCCGGTCTCGTCGAGAAATTCCTGAACAAAGCGTCGGGTCGCCGAGGGATGAGCGAGGAGTTCGCAGTACACCGGCGCACAGATGACCAGTCCCCCTTCGCTTCGAGCCTTAAACAATGCCGAGTCGATGCCCCGCGCGGATGGCTCGCCGGACCACAGCGCGGATAGGACGTTGGTATCCAGTGCCGTTCTCAATCGTGCTCGTTCTCCTCATTACGCATCTCGGCCATCCAGCCTTTGATTTCTTTCCGGCTGCGAAAATGCTTCAGTATGCCGCTGTATTTCTCAAAGGGATTGGTCTCGCTGCGTAGTGGGCGGAATAAAATGTTGCCGTTTTCGACCACAAACTCCACGCGATCGCCGGCAGAGAGGCCGGCCCGGTTACGGATCTCCTGAGGCACAGTCACTTGGCCCTTGCTGCTAATGGTGCTCGAGTTTCTCATCTTTACTTGATATCCCTACAGTAAAGAATATCAGATTTACCAGAAACGTCAAATTTACTCCAACTGAGGAGGTGGTGTCGGAGGTCAGCCCTTGCGCGTGTAGGTTCTTGCGTATTCCGGTACCTTTAGGCCAGGCATGAGTCGATCGTCATCAATCGGCTCACCGGCCACGAGATTCACCGGTATCACTCCTGCCCAAGTCGGGAAAGAATAATCGTCCTCATCATCGATGGCTGGGCCTTGCCGGACTTTGGCTGAGAATTCCTCAATGGGCAGTTGCAGTATCGAAGTAGCTTTGAGTTCTTTCTCGTTGGGTTGGCGGGATTCCGCCCAGCGGCCTGGCAAAATATGCTCCGACAAGAGACGCAGAGCTTCGAGCTTCTCCTTCGCATCGGTCACCGCCCTCGCCGTTCCGAGGACTACCACCGAGCGGTAGTTCATCGAGTGATTGAAAATCGAGCGCGCCAGCACCAGTCCATCCAGCAGCGTAACCGTGACGCAGACCGGAATGCCCTCGTCGATGCGGCGCAGCATGCGGCTCGCAGCCGAGCCGTGAATGTAGAGGTTATCGCCGACGCGGCCGTACCCGGTCGGAATTACAAAGGGTTGCCCATCCACCACGAATCCAACATGGCAGACAAACCCTTCATCCAGGATTTTGTAAGCGGCGATACGATCGTAAACCGCACGATCAGGCTCGCGAACGAGCCGCGTCCGCGTACTTGGTGCAGAGGGTTGTGACATTCAGGAAAGGCTCCGGCAATCGCCAAGGATGGATGAAAGAAGAGTGTAGCAGGATCAGCATCAGCAGTTGGCACTTGCCAAACCGAATAGCTGAAGCTAACTGCTAAGTGCCAAAAGCCAAAAGCTGCACTTCCTACCAATTCACTTTCATCGCGAACTGGAACTGCCTCGGATCGTATGCCGCCGTCGGCTGTCCTGCATTGGTCCAAAGCTGGTTCACGGAGGCCACGTTGAACCGGTTCGCGAGGTTGAACATATCCGTGATCAGATCCATGCTGATCCGTTCGCCGAAGTTGAGGCGGCGGGCGATGCGAAGGTCATTGAACACCGTCCAGGGTTGTACGCCGGCGTTGCGGGCGAGGTCGCCATCGAGCGAAAGTAGCGTGGTGTTGGAGGTAGCCGTAAAGCAGGCCTCCTGGAACAACCCCGTGGTCGAGTACTTTGAGGGTACCAACGGTCCGCATCCATTCCCGGCTGAGAGACCAGTGACCACGTTCGGGCGTGCTGCACTGGGGGCAAACTGGAAGTTCGTATTGTCGCCGGTGATGATCAGGAACGGACGCCCCGATGCCACATCAATGATCGGCGCAACCGTCCAGTTGCTGAAGAATTTCCTGGCGAAGCCATCCCCGCTCAACTTGCCGGACTGATAGACACCACTGAACACAAAGCGGTGGCGCTGGTCAAACAAGGAATTGGAACGCTCCAGTTGGGGATAGTAGCTGTCCTGAGGAGCAAGGGGGGATTGCAAGTCAGTCGAATCGTCGATGGCGTGGGAATAGCTGTAGGACGCCAGAAACTGGTAGTGATGGCTGAGGGTCTTGCGCAGGTTGGCGGTAAAGCCATTGTAATCGGAGCTCCCGTTGGAGTAGTTGGCGTCCATATCGCCGAAGGGAACTACGACGCAGCCGCCGGCAGAATTGAACGGAAGAGTGTTATCGCACTTGCTTCCGTTGGGACCAAGTCCTAATCCGTCGGCATTGGCCAGCAGGGCCGCGTCTGCCAGGCAGGGACCGCCCGCCAGTGAAGGATTTAATCCCGACGGACGGAAGAAATTCAACATGGCTGCAGGTGCGAACGCTCCAGTTGGGGTTCCGGTGAATGCCCCAGGGCAAATCTGCACCTGCAAGGGGCCGGATGGGTACGCCGGACTGGTCGCTGGAATCCCGACGGCGTTGGCGAAAGCAACTGCTCTCTGCCAGTTCTTCACCAGCAAATCTCCCCGCGCCGTGTTGGCGTTGATAGGCCGGTTCAGGTGCCGCCCGCCGTTGAAGTTGTAGGCCAGGCTCAAAGCGAAGCCACCGCCCAGGTCTTGTTCGAAGGTCAGGTTCGCTTGTTGCGAATAGGCGTACACAAAATTCTTGGCCTGCGGATAGCCGAAGGGTTGGAACGCCAGCGGGAAGGGCGATGCCGGGTTCAGGTAATTCTGATTGATGAAGACGGATTGGGGAAAATTCAACGCCTGGAACTGCTGCTGGTTGGGCAAGTAGCCCAGGTTGGTGGTGAAGGGAGCGGGAATGCAGGTGGGCACAGTTTGAATGCCCTGGAAAATGTTGCTCGCGTTGAGGTTCAGCGGGCTGACATTGGCTGGGTTGGTGTCGCAGGGACTGCCTCCAGCAAACAGCAACTGACCGCTCTTCGAGCCGTCCGAAGCATCGCCTAGGAAATAAAGGCCGAGCAAGGGGTGATCGTAGAACATGCCGAAGGACGCGCGTAACACCGACTTGCCATTCCCCTTAGGGTCCCAAGCCAAACCGATGCGCGGTTGTACGTTGTTGGTATCGGTCTGGATGCCTTTCTGCAGGCCCAGCGCGTTGTACGCGGTTAGAGCCAGCGGATCCGGTGGAGCAAACTGCGGCGGGAACTCGATGTCATAGCGCACACCCAGGTTCAAGGTTAGCGTCGGGGTTGTTCGCCACGAGTCCTGGAAGTAAACTCCCAGCGGCTTGTTGGAAAACGAGTCATTGGGATTGCCAATCCCTTGGATAAAGGTCTGCGGAACTCCCAAGCCATAGGATTGCAGTCCAGAAAGGCCGGGGATGGCTTGCTGCAGGCTTGCCGGCAGCGAATTGAAAATTGCGGTCGGGATCACCTGGCTGGCGCTGAGTGCGCCAAAGTCATACACGCCGCCGTAGTTCACGGTGAACGTCGCCGTGACTGGAATGTAGTTGAAGTCCGCGCCAAACTTCATGCCGTGTCGGCCCCGGGTCCAGGAAAAGTTGTCGGTGAACTGGTAGCGCTGCTCTGTGCGCTGAATGTAGGAATAGGGTTCCCGACCGAAGTAAGCGTAGCCTGGAATATTCACTGCGACATCGGAACCGCCGGGCGCGCTCGAGTAGAAATAGGACAACCCACGTCGGGCGTACTGGAAACGAAATTCGTTCACCCTGTTGTTGCCGATGGTCCAAGTGTCCTGGAAGACGCCGGCGACGTCACGATACGTCTGCTGCGAGGTTCTTGAGTATGAGTTTTGCCCGAAGGTCTGATTCTCACCATTCACTTCGATGCCGGTTACAGTGCTGGGGCTAACGTTCGCGCGCAGCGTAATCCGATTGTTGGCGTTGAAATTGTGATCGATTCGCAGCGAATAGATGCTGGTGCCTTCAGAAACGGGAAAGTTGCCTATTTGCGCATTCAGCGTCTGGAACTGTGTTGGCAAGCCGTTGCACAGCGTATTGCCAGGATTACAGGAGCTGGGGAACTGGGTTAACGGACTGGTTCCGTTTGACGGAATCGGGATTGCACCGAGTTGCGCCAGCAATCCAAACGACTGTGGGTAAGACCCGTTCAAAGCGATGGCGGAAGATCCTCCTACCAGAAACGCGTACTGCTGCAGAAGCGGCTGCAGTGGCGCGGGAAGCGGAGTGCTGAGGAAGGCAGCCTGTTGTGGCGTGACCTGAATATTGAAAGTCCCCGGAGGTGCAAGCCCGGGAGCGAAAATATTGGTGGCGTCGAAAGGAACCAGCCCAAAGTTGTCCTGGCCAATACTGGCAAAGCCGGTCTCCTGCCGCCGCGTGATTTCGTAGGCAAAGTAATAATAGGTCTTGTCTTTCTTGATCGGCCCACCAAACGCCGTCCCTGCCTGCACCCGCGTGTAGGCCGGCTGGGGCACATTGCTGAAAGGGTTCGTGGCCTGGATGTATCGATTCCGTAAGTAGCCGTAAACATCCCCGTGGAACTCATTGGTTCCGGAACGGGTAATGATGTTGATCACGCCCCCGGAAGCCTGCCCGTATTCCGCGGCATAACTGTTGCTAATAATTTGGAATTCCTGCACCGCTTCCTGGGAGACGGTGGAGCGGACGCCGTTGGTCGAGTTGTCAATCGCGTTGGCGCCGTCGACATTCACCAGGTTCGAGCGCGCCCGCTGGCCGCTGATGTTAAGCCCCGACGTGGGCGCCGCCCCGATGCTGGGAGCGTTGTCACGGAGTACCTGGGAGTCTGTCAACGCGAAGTTAATGTAGTTGCGGCCGTTGATCGGAAGGTTGTCGATGCGCGCTTGCCCAATCGTGTCAGTAGTCGAGGTGCGGGTGGTTTCGATCAGTTCAGTCGCCGCATTGACATTCACCACTTCCTGCGCGCCTGCGATCGCCAGCGTGATTGGCAAGTCCGCCACTTCTCCCACCGTGATGACGACTTTATCGACCGTGGTTTTCGCGAAGCCCGCGGCTTCAGCGCTAACCTGGTAGGTTCCCGGCGGCAGCAGCAGGATACTGTACTCACCCTGGCCGTTCCCGGTTCCCGAGCGCTCCACACCCTTCGCCGGATCTCGCGCTGTAACTGTGGCGTTAGTTATCAGGCTGCTCTTCGCATCTTTTACCGTGACGTGCAGGTCACCAGTAGAGGAGCTTTGGGCAAAACCCAGTGTAGTGAGCGCCAGCAGCAGAACCATGAGCGAGATGAGTTTCCGCATTGTCATAAAGTTTTCTCCGAGCAGACGACTGAGAAGGAAGACGCCCGGCTTTTGCGGGCAGAAGGCCATAGCCAATCCGAATTCGTCGGCAGGCTTGAGAGCAAACATTCTTGAGAAGGCGCGTTCGGCTGGTTTGTACATCAAGCCGCAGGCAGAAGCAAGCTGGATTACGGAGGAGCATCGGATTGGTTAGTAAAACACGGAGGGGCGGACGCCCTCGTCCGTCCGGCGGTGCGCGGCACCGCAGTTGGTCCACGCGTCCGCGCGGAGGAGGCGTCCGGGGCTACGCGTTCTAAGGTGTTGGCGGTTGGGCTTGCGAACCGGGCAAGGACACGGGCCGGTCGAAGCTGATGTTCATCTCGGTGAATCTTGGCAGAACCACATCCCGTCCGTGGCGCGTGAGCAGGAACAGGCCTGAGGCGCAAGCCGCGACAATCCTGCCTGTTCCAGCTGTGGAAGCGTCGGTAGCGGTGGAGACGAAGACCTCGATTATCAATTGCAATGTATCGTCAGAGACCTTGGCGATTCCCGCCGTCACTCCGAGGTTGATCGCCATCCAGGCCTTGCCGGGCCGGTCGCCGTGCAGCTTTCCTTCAGCATCAATCTTTGTGTGCGACCCTTGATCCAGCTCTGCCGCTGTGACCGAGGCGACCGCCGGAACACCCGCTCTCCCTGGCAGAGTCAAATCGGTGAAGCTAAGCAACAGGGAGCCTGCCCGGCTCAACATGCGCGGAGGTGTGCGTGTCACAACCTTTCCTCCGAGCAACGTCCCCTCCGGCAACACCACTTTGGAATCCAACCGGACGGGCTCCACCAATCGAGCCTGAAAGGAATCCCCGGGCCGGCTCTTGGAAGCGCTCACCCCACCGAGAAGAATGATCTTGGCCCGCGTCCCGCTCGCCAGCGTCACCGAGTCTGGCGATGCACCGCTTGAAGAACTTTCGCCCGGCACCGCCGATGTCTCGGTCGGATTCGCCGCCTCCAAAATCACAAAGACGCCCTTGTTCCTAGCTTCGGTCTTCCCGGATCCAGCGTTTTTCGACGCCGCATCCTTCGATTCGGTCTGAGTGGGCAATGGAGTCGGCCCGGCGCTCGCATCAGCGGGCTGAGTAGCAGTGCCCGCAGCCTGGTGGTCCGCCTTTTTCGTCTTCGCCTGGGCGCGTACTTCAGTCTCGCGATTGATGAAGATCAAAGAAACCCTCAGCGGAACCTCCTTGCCTTCGGGCAAAGAGATAACGGCTGACTGAAAAGTGGGGTAGTTCTCGTGACGAGGGGTGAAAACGTTAACCACCCAGGGCCAGTGATCGTTAGGCACTCTTCGTCGTCGCGCCAACTTGTCCACCGTCAAACGTACTCGGCTTCCCGCGGGAAAGAGTTCGCGATCCCCCGAATATACGTCCTGCGCCAGCTTCCCCTCGATCACGTCGCCTGGTTTCAAAGCTGAAACCTTTACGGTTGCCTCGAGTTGCACTTTAACGTAGACGCTCGATTCTAGCGCAAGGTCAAGCTGCGGATTTATCGCGTCGCGCCCGGTTGAAGACTGTCCGGGCGGCAAAGACTGCCCATAAACCGAGCCACAAACGGCCAATACCGCAAACAGTGATCTGAGAAATCGCATGAGCATCGTCCACGCCTCGAGATATCGCCCGTGAAGGCGCAATATGAAACTCTACCCGTGAATTGACGAGGATTCAAATCCGGCTTCAGTACTTAGGTAATTCGCTTTTGGCGGAAAGTGGTGCGACTTTCCGTGGGCCTGGATTTTAGAGCTACATCAGACTGTCAAGCGCTCCATTCGGGCAGTCCCAGACGCCGTACCGTAGCGATCAGTGCGGGTGGAAACCAAGGCATACTCGCCACCAGCAGCATCGGAAAAAGGCGCTTTTTCAAACGCTGGCTGTCGGGCCACCCATAGATACCAAGTCATGGGCGGCCCAGATTTCTCAGCCTTGGCGGCTAATGCCGGAGCTCTCTTCCCGTATCGTCTTCTGCGCCCACGCCATGCGTGGTGTGTTGTGGGCGATGCCCAGACGCCCGCGAGCGTCAAGCAAGATTATGCCGCCGTGCCCGTTCACCCGCGCCTGCAGATAATTGATCGCCTCGGCCGCCACCCACTCCGGCAGGTTACCCGAGGCGACGCGGTCCGCCGCCCACTTGGCCAGTACCAGCTTCATAATGGGCTCGCCCCACCCCGTGGTCGAAGCCGCTGCAGTTTTGTTGTCGGCGTAGCATCCGCAGCCGATCAAGGATGAATCTCCCAGTCGCCCGGGTGCTTTGTTGAGCGTGCCTCCGGTGGAGGTCGCGGCAGCGATGTCGCCTCTCGCATCGAGGGCCACTGCGCCCACGGTGTCGTGAGACACAGTCGGGGCAAACAGATCGGGCTTCTGTTCCGAGGCGTGCGCCTGAAATTCGCGCAGGCGGTCGAGTTCGCGTGGAATGATGAGGTCTTCGTTCCTGCACAGCGGAATGCGGTGCTCGGCTGCGAACCGCTCCGCACCCTCGCCGACGAAATACACGTGCGGGCTCTCACTGAGGATCTTGCGTGCGGCGCGCACGGGATTGCGAAGATGCTCCACGCAGCCCACGCCTCCCGCGCGCAATGTCGCACCTTCCATGATCAGCGCGTCGAGTTGCACCTTACCTTCGCGATTGAGAAAGCTGCCGCGCCCGGCATCGAAAGTCTCGTCATCTTCCATGACCACAACTGCTTCCTCTACGGCGTCGAGCGCCGAGCCGCCACGGCTCAGCACTTGCCAACCTGCAGCCGTGGCGTTGCGCACTCCGTTGAGATGAGACTCGACCATGTCATCGGGAATGGCCCAGGCGCCACCATGGACAACCAGAACAGGATCAATCGACAAGACAAGCCCTCCCTTGAAAATGACCGATCAGTCTAACACTGAGCTGAAAACATTCTCCGTTTGTGTAACTTGGCGTTCTTTGTGATTTCAGCAATTGCGCTTCATCGACCACAAAGGACACAAAGCTTCACAGAGGAATGGACCATAGAAAATGCAAGGGAAGACGCCAGCGTTTTCATTCCTACATCTTGTCCGACACTAGCATTTGCCCGACGATTTCGGCGAGCAATCGATAGCCTTCCGGATCAACCGGTCCTCGCGTCGCTTCCCGGAACTTGCTTGCCCGCTCCTTTTGATCGAGGTAATAGACAACGGCGGGCAGGACCCGGCGAACTTCCGCACAGAGCGCGCGCAGATGCATCAGGCCATCTACATCCAGATCAGACGATTGCAGCTTGGAAATTTCCGCCACCAACTGCTTGACCTCACTCTTCCAGTGATCGAATTCGGTTTCGTATTTCAGGAAGTACTCGGCGTCGCCAACGATCAGCATCTCCAGAGTTTCTAAATCAGCCGCCGTCAGCGGCTTTCCAGCCTTCAGCTTTGGTAACAGCGAGGCGAAGTCCAGATGGGACTGGACGGCTTCTCGCGCCTTACCGTCGAGCTCTTCGACTTGGTCACCCAGAAGCCCATAATTGTCGCTGGTTTCAGCCTGGGCACAGCGGGACGCCAAGTCGATGGTTTTCTGAATAGTTACATTTACTTGTGGGGCATCGCCCATAGAATCGCCTTTCTGATTCCGAATAGTCTAGCATTTGGAAATGTGTTCAGTGGCTGTTTCCAAATTGGAAAGACCCTACCGTAAACATTTTGCACGAATTATGTTCAACCAAGAATAGGAAGTGCATCCGCACGCACTTTTCGATTGACTCTCATTTTTGGCTGTACTAATCTCGGGCGCACTTCTAGCTGCTGCCACTTGGTCGATTGTTTCCGCTGCTTCCGCGCCCTCTTCGCTGGCTGTGCGCTGCGCCGCCGCGTCAGCAAAAATTGCGTTGGGTAACCTCCGCGTCGAAAGCCAGGATGATTTCACCGGAGTGTGCTCCATGACTGGACGCAGCGTCATGCGCTATTCGTGTGCCTGAAGCTGCCCACCGAAAAAACCATTTCAACCGCCGCCTTTTTTGCGGGCCTACCCGTTGCCTGCGTGACGGAAATCCCCCTGGACATTTTGTGGGACACAGATCAAGGAGAGATCGTGAACAAGAAAACTAGACTTGCGTCAGTCTTGACTTTCGGGGTGCTGTTCCTCGCCGGAATGGCATTTGCCCAAACCGACCCTGGAGTTCAGAGCGGGAATCGCGGCACAGGCGCGGCACTGCCTTCAGTGTTGGCCAACGATAAAACTGGGATCCTGGCCTTTTTCAATGATGGCCTGGCGCGCTTCCAGGAGGTGGAGTCAGTTTCTGGCGGCGCTAATAACGGTCTGGGACCGCGGTTTAATTCGAATAGCTGCAGTTCCTGTCACGCCCAACCTGCGATCGGCGGGACAGGCCCTGCGGTCAATCCCCAATTTCAGTTCACCAGCGACGGGGTCGCCCCGGGCAACACTACGCCGTCTTTCATCACGGCCAATGGCCCAACCCGCGAGGCCCGATTCCCGTTCTTCTTTAACCCCAACGGCTCGGTCAACACCAGTGCTCCCAATGGCGGAGTGGAAGACCTGTTCACCGTTACTGGCCGCTCCGATGCCGGCAGTTGCAGCCTGCCACAGCCCAGCTTTACTGCAGCACAGCAGGCAAACAACATCATTTTCCGTATTCCCACACCGACCTTCGGCGCGGGCCTGATCGAGAACCTGGACGACTCAACCCTTTTGAAGAACCAGGCGGCCAATAGCAACAATCGCTTTGGCATTGCCGGCACCTTCAACCACAACGGCAACGACGGCACCATCAGCCGCTTCGGCTGGAAGGCGCAAAACAAGTCGCTGCACACCTTTGCCGGTGAGGCCTACAACGTGGAGATGGGTATCTCCAACCTGCTGTTCGGACAAGACCGTCCTCTGCCTGGGGAAGACCAGCAGGGCAGTGGGCTGCCCGCGAACTGTCTGAATCTTAGCGGGAGCGGCTACCCGGAAGACGCAAACAATCCGGGGTCGGCGGGGGAAGCGGTTCTGGATGACGTCTCGGCGTTTGCCAATTTTATGCGGACCTTGGCCCCACCGCCAACTGGTGGGGTGGTGCTGAATGGAACGCAAGTCTCCGCCCAAGCGATCGCCGTCGGCGGCGGATTGTTTAGCTCGATCGGGTGCGCGACCTGCCACAATTCGACAGTAGGAAACACTCAACCATCAAAAATCACTGGTTCTTTGAGTAGTGCTCCGGTGAATGCATTCTCCGATGTTGAGATTCATCACATGGGCAGTCTCCTGGCGGACAACGTCTCGCAAGGCGGCGCCGGCGGCGACCAGTTCCGCACTGCTCCCTTGTGGGGACTGGGGCAGCGAATCTTTCTGCTGCACGATGGCCGCACCTCGAACCTGCTCACGCGCGATCCGAGACCATGCGAGTCATGGCAGCGAAGCCACCACCGTGGAGCAGAATTTCTTCAACCTCAACTCGACCCAGCAGCAGGAAGTGTTGGACTTCCTGCGCTCGTTGTAATCGCTTCTTGCAGCTTCTGGCGGGACACGATGGTGTCTCGCCAGAGGTTGCTGACGGCGCTCTTTCCGGGAGCGTGCGCGGGGAGCGGACTTCCGCGCCTGCATTGGTAACTTCAAAGGGAGAAATATGCATTCTCGAGCGTTGTGTTCTCTGGCTATTCTCGCTTTGTCCGTATCGTTGCAGTCTTCGGGCCAAAGCGCCCAGCCGCAAAATGCCCCCAAGAGCGGCGGCGACTTTTCCAGCAACACACAGCCCGAGACCAAGGTGCCGGAGGGAGTCATACTGGTGAAGGGGGCGTGGTCGAGTGCCAGTGATTCGGTCTACTCCGGTGCCGGAAGGTGGGGACGTGACCGGCAACGTCTTCCGCGACCCGTACTTTGGGATTACCTACACACTGCCGAAGGATTGGACCGAGAAATACAAAGGCCCGCCTCCCTCGGACAGCGGCCGCTACGTGCTGGCTCAGATCATGCCTGCGGACACATTCAAAGGCCCTGATCGAGGGAGTATCTTGATCACCGCCGAGGACATGTTCTTCACGCCGCTTCCCGCGGCAAATTCCCTGGAGCTGGTCAATTACGAAAAAGACGATCTATCAGCCGACTACAAAGTGGAACTACCGCCAGCGCAGACCAAGATTGCCGGCCGTTCCTTTACTTTCTTCGCCTATTGGTCCCCTGTCGCCGAGCTGCATTGGTATGTGCTGGCTACCCAAATGCGCTGCCACACGGTGGAACTCGTGCTAACCAGCCGCGACACCAAGCTACTGGAGAACTTGATGCTGGATATGAACAAAATGGAGCTGCCCTCGGAAGCCGGCCCCACAGCGGGGACGGGCGGGGGAGCAGTCCCGGTCTGCATCAAGGACTACGCAAGCGGCGAAAACGTGATTGCTCGGATGGATCCAGTATTTACCGAGCACAGATTCAACTCGATTCCGGTGCGGATCATCATCGACAAAGAAGGTAAGGTAAAACACGTTCACTTTCTCAGCGCATTTCCCGATCAGGCAAAGGCCATCACCGATGCCCTCAAGCAATGGAAATTCAGGCCGTACTTGCGGGACCGGCAGCCGGTTGAAGTGGAAACCGGCCTCATGTTTGGGCGCCCCTCACGTCCGCTTACACCCTCAGCAGGGAATTCTGCGATCGAATGATTCATCAGGAGTCCGTCGAATGCAAGAAGTCCCGGTGATTCACATCGACGGTAAGCAATCTCGGCGATGGAAGGTCGTCTTGGGCCTCGTCCTCATTGCTGGTTGTTCCCTGATGGCGGTGGCAGCGGACAGCATCACCGGCATTGCCCGCAATCGGACCCGCGGACAGCTCGCGACTGATGACGAAGTGCTTCTTCTTCGCCTCGACCAGGGCATGCAGGAGGAAGCACGCACCAGGACCAACTCGCAAGGGTCGTTCACTCTCAAGGTGCGTTATCCCGACCAGTTGCACCTGGTGCGCGTAGTTCATCAGGGCGTCAACTACGATCAGCGGGTGGCAGCGGGGGAGGATGTTTCCATCGATGTGTTCGACGCAGCCGAAAGAGTGCTGGGCATAAACGGCAGCATTGAAATCATCCGTATCGAAGCCAACGAAAAGCTGCTTCATGTCTCTGACATGATCGAGATCAGGAACGATTCCAATCCGCCGCGAACGCAGGCGGGGGTGCGCGCATTTGAAACTTACCTGCCCGCCGGTGCGAAGATTGATACCGTCCTGGCCGCCGGCTCGGGAAAGATCGGCGTGAAGATTTCCGCAGCCAACGTGCCCGGCGAGACTGGACACTACACCGTGGACTTTCCCTTGCGGCCGGGAGCCACCAAGTTCGTCTTCAACTTCGATCTCCCTTACGAAGGCCACGCCACATTTCAGACCAAAAGCGTGTATTCGCTGCAGCAATTGGCCGTCGTGATTCCACCGACGATGAGGTTCACATCGCGATCTCCCTCTTTCCAGGCCCTTCCCACGGGCAACAGCAGATATCTGGTCGAGGCGGCTAACCAAGTGAAGGCGGCTGAGCGACCAGGGTTTGAAATCTCGGGAGTAGGGGTGCTTCCCTCGCTGCAGGCTCACGCTCAATCTTCACCGAAACCGCCGGTTGCTACTCTCCCGAACCCTACGCCGTCTGTCGCAGGCAGTTCCGGAGCGCAAGCTCAAAACGCAAACGTTTTGAGTGGAGTGCCCGCCTCCGGTTTCTCCTCCTCTTCATCGCCGCTACAATGGCGGGTCCTGGGTGCCAGCGCTGTCCTGGTACTCGGGGTCTGCGGATTCTTTCTGTGGCGCAGAGCGGAACGATCTGGCAACACGACGGTTCCGGCTGCACGAAGGGCTGAACCATTGGAACGTGCCTCGGCCTCCCGGGTGGAGGCTTTGAAGGGAGAATTATCTCAGCTTGAAATCGACCGGTTCCACGGCACAATCTCCGGGGAAGAGTACGATTCCGCCAAGCAGGCTCTGGAAAGAATGGTCAGGCGTGTTCTGACACGCGCGGGAGTTGAACGGTAAAGTTACCGTCATCAAGATATGGTGGCGGCCGTGGGTGGGGCATCTTTAGGCGAGGCTGCCAGCTCTTCCCTCAGGATATTGATCAAGGCGGCAATCACGGAGATCACGACTGGCCCGATAAAAACCCCGATAAACCCAAAGACTTGAAGGCCGCCCAGCAATGAGAACAGCAGCAGCAGGGGATGGAGCTCAACCTTGCTGCCGATCACCAGCGGCCGAATGATGTTGTCAATCGTTCCCACCACCAGTGCGCCCCACAAGACCAAGACAATCCCTTTCCAGAGGTGGCCGGTGACCATGAGATAAATGGCGGCCGGAAGCCAGACCAGCATCGTTCCCACGATCGGGACAAGAGAGCAGACTGCAGCGGCCAAGCCCAACAGCAATGCCGACGGCACACGGAGCACCGTCAACGCGATTCCGGTCAGCAGGCCTTGAGCGAAGCCGACCGCCAGAATGCCGTACAGATTGGCGACGATGCTGTCGCGAATTCCACTCAACAGGCGCACCGCCTGCTCCGGGCTCAGGGGAAGCATCGAAGTGAAGTTCTGGAGCGCGGCGGGTCCGTCGCGGAAGACGAAGAAAAGGATCAGGAATGTAAGGATCGCGTCCCCCGCAAATCCAGCCAGGCCTGCTACCAGGCCTGTGCCCGCCGCCAGCAAGAACTTGCTTGCCAGGCTGGGGAGGTTTGCCAGGGCATCCTCGAGCCGCAACGCTTCGACGTCCACATATTTTCCGAGCCAGTGCAGCACGCTTTGTTGCGCATTGCCAAGGTAAAGGACGGCTCCTTGTACCTGGGAGCTCCGGTCGCCCAAGTATCGGGCGACTTTGATCAGCTCGGCGCCGGCCGAAGAGGCGATGAGCACGGCCGGCAGCACGATAATCAAAAGCACGGTCAAGGTAGTCAGCAACGCAGACTTATTCGGACTCCGGACGATCCCGCTCATGCCAAGATGGAGAGGATAGAATCCAATGCCTATCACGGTGGCGAACGCGAAGGGCTGAAGAAAGGGACGGAAAAGCCAAAAGCCCAGCACCAGGGCTCCGGCCAGCAAGGCCGCCAGGAACAACATGCTAACGCTCGGGTTCGGCCTGGTCACGGGCTCCTCGGAAGTGATGTGCCCGTTTGCAGCGGGCGCTCCGCATCTATAGAGTCAGAATCTCTGTCGGTTGGTGGAGTCGCCCCCGGTTTTGTGTAGATTTGTGAAAAAAAGCCGCAGTCCCCAGACTAATCCACTTTCGGCTCCGATCCGAAGCGCAGCACGTGCCCGTCAGGGTCCTCGATTCTCATCTCGTAGGCCCAAGGATAGTTCGTGGGCTGCTCTCGGAACTTCACCCTCTTGGTGTTGTACTCTGTGAACAGGGGTTCGATGTCCTCAACCCCGATCCAGATCCATGTTCCCGGCTGCCCTTGTTCACCCTGACACAACATGATCGCCCGGCCATCCCGGGAAACGGACGCAAAGCTCGATTCATCCCCGCCGCCCCAATCCACCTTGAAGCCGAGCACATCCACGTAGTAGCGGATACTGGCCGCGAGGCTCTTAACCCTCAGGATCGGAATAATGCATTCGACGCCGATCGCCTTCGCTCCAGTCGACTTGCTGTGAGACATACAGATGCCTCCCGTCTGTAGGCAACTTCTTTAATTTAACAGGCTGCTGAAGAACTCATGATTCGCATCCCAGTATCTCAGCCTTGAAATCATCTCATATGCAAAATGCGAAAGGCCGGCTTGGAGCCGGCCTTTACATTCGAGCAAACCTGATGACCTACTTCTTGGCCGGAGGGGCGATGGCATCCTTCGTAGCCTTCGCCACGCGGAACTTCACTACCGTCTTGGCCTTGATCTGAATCGGTTCGCCGGTCTGCGGATTGCGTCCCATACGAGCCTTGCGATGAGCCTTCACCAAACGGCCCAGTCCGGGGATGACGAACACGCCGTTCTTCTTGGTTTCTTTGACTGCGACATCGGTTAGGTTCTCAAGAAATGCGGCTGCGGTCTTGTTGTTGCTCTCAAGTTTCTCGGCCAGGTGCCGGACGAGTTGGGTCTTGGTCATGCCTGAAGCCATGAATCCTCCTCTAGGTGGAACTTTGATTTTCCTGCGATGGCTGCCATCTTATATCAGGTTCCTGTGGAAAAATAGCGTTTCACCCGCATTTTATGCGGTTTTTTTCATTTAGGAACCTCGAAAGCCCACAAATATCGCGTTTTTTTGCGCTTGCCCTTCTCAAATAGTCCGCCTGAGCAGCTTTATCCAGCCTCGTGCAAGACGGCACGGACCGGCGAAGAAAATCGATTTTGCGTGTGATAATGACTTCAGGAGCTGATATTCGTGAGTTGCGCGATCTGCGAAAAGCGAAAAGAAAAACGCTTTTGCCCCGCTGTCCACGGACGCATCTGTCCGCAGTGTTGTGGCGAGCAACGCGAAGTGACCCTCGATTGTCCCAGCACGTGCGTCTACCTCCAACAGGCACGGGAGCATGAAAGGCCGCGTCCGTTGCAGGATTTGGACCAGGCCGCATTGTTTCCGCAGGTCGAAATCGGCGAGCAGTTCCTCTACGAGCATGAACACCTGATCATGGGCTTGAGCTATGCGTTAGCCAAGAGCGCGAAGGCGGACCGCGCAATCACGGATGCCGATCTGATTGCCGCGCTCGCGTCGATGACCAGAAAGCAAGAGACGTTGGTGAACTCGGGCTTGCACTACGAAACTCCAATCGCCAGCCTGAGCCAGCAAGCAGTTGTCGGCGAAGTGCACAAGATGTTGAAGGAATACCGGGAAGCGGAACAGAAACACCTCGGTTTCAGCAGGCTCCACGATTCTGATGTGCTGCGCGCGTTGGTCTTCCTCCTGCGCATGGGGCATGCTCGCACTTCCGGAAGGCCAAAATCGCGGGCCTTCGTAGATTTCGTTCTCTCGCAGTTCCCAGAAAAACAATCGGCAGTGGCCGCTCCGGAAGAAGCTGGTAGCCGGATCATTATCCCGTAAGAGGCAAAACGAACCTGCGGCGATCTGCACGGATTGGCCCCGAAAACAAAAGTCTTATCCGTGTTCATCCGTGCAATCCGTGGCTAGGCTTTGCGCCTTGCGCACCGCTTGTCCTGGCGGCAAGCGCATCGCGAAGTTGCCGGATTGTTTGCTTACGCACCGGATGAATCACGGCCGGCGCAATTTCGGCCAGCGGTTCCAGCACAAAGCGGCGCACGTGCATGGCGGGATGAGGAATCCTCAGGCCTGGATCTTCGACGATTGAGTCGCCAAACAACAAAATGTCGACGTCGATAATGCGCGGACCCTTTTGCCGCCCTCGCCGCCGCCCCAACTGTTGCTCAATATCGAGAATGCCGGCGAGCAATTCTTTGGGCGTCTTCTCGGTATTCAGTGCAACGGCACAATTGAGAAACCAGTCCTGCGCGGTAAATTCTACCGGTTCGGTTTCGTAAAATGATGAGACCGCAACCACCTCGCCCAAAGCACGCAAGCGCGTGATGGCCATGTTCAAATGTCCCGGACGGTCACCGATATTCGAGCCGAGTGAAAGATAGACAAGGTTGTGCACTCGAATAATCCCCGCTCTCCGGCCCCAGTTTACAGACAATTGTTTGAGATCAGGGTATCCAGATAAAGACTTGCGGTACGCCGTCACTCCCCGGCAGGCTTAGAGAAGTCTCAGTCGAGGTGAAGGCCCGAATGCTTTCGATTCACGCCAAGATTGACCGCACCCAACGCTTGCTGCGGATGCTCGAGGAAGATGCCCCGCTTCTCGCCGTCCGGGTTGCCCAGTTAACCCCGGAGCGCCAGCAGTCCGCGAAAGACTACGCCGCCCAGTTGACCGCGCATGCCCGTGCAGAACTCGAGAAACTGATCGAGGAAGGATCCTTCTGGGATGCCAACGACCCCACCCCCCAAGCCGCTGACTAGACGCTCACGCCATCTGCCCAGCCATGGCCTGAAGGGACGGAGAAACGAAATCGCGCTCGTCCTCGACTGTGGTTTCCTCCCACAGCGTGTGATCACGAAGCAGCCGGGAGACTAACGCCGTGTGCATCGCGTGGCCGGCGCGATCGGCGACCACATTCCCCAGAATCTGTTTCCCCAGAAGCGCGAGATCGCCGATAAGGTCCAGCACCTTGTGGCGCACGAATTCGTCTGCAAAGCGCAAAGGCGGATTCTCCACTCCATCTCTGGTAAGCACAACACAGTTATCTCGTGATGCCCCGCGGATCAATCCCATATTGCGCAGTGTCGTTTCATCCTGGCGGGAACCGAAGGTGCGCGCCGATGCGATCTCGCGCAGATAATTACCGTTCGCCAGCTCCACGCTGAACGTTTCTTTGCCGATCAGCGGGTGCGGAAAGTTGATGGAGTAGGAGACCGAATAGTTGTCCGCCGGATACACCGCGATAAACTTATCGCCCTCTCGCATCTCCAGCGCTTGGCGAATGCGGAGATAGGTTCGCGGGCGACGCTGCTTTCGGATTCCCACCTGATGAATCAAATCCACAAAAGGCCGCGCACTCCCATCCAGAATGGGCAGCTCCAGATTGTCCAGCTCGACGATGGCATTGTCGATGCCAGTTCCGATAAAAGCCGAAAGTAGATGCTCGGTCGTCGAGATCAACACGCCCTTTTTCATCAGGCTGGTGGCATAGCTGACCCGCGCGACATTCCGGCTGATGGCCTCGACTTCAAAACCGTCCAGATCGACCCGGTGAAACGCAATGCCGGATCCAGCAGGGGCGGGTAGAATACGCAAATGGACGGGAGCACCGCTGTGCAGACCAACTCCGGCGCACTCCACTGCCCCACGAATTGTTTGCTCGTGCTTCAGCCCTGAGTCTCTTATCTGTCGTTAGATGAAGAGATTACCGCCTGTGGCCGAACTATGGCTGTGGCAATTTAGCCACAGTTCGTGGGTATTTGCCGACCTGTGTTCGGAGGGCCTTAACTAAAGTCAAATCCCGCAAGCACTTAGCCTGTGAAAAAAGCCAAACGGAATCGGGTCACTTTTTGGGTACACCGGTGTACGGGTCGTAGGTAACGTCAGCGGCGAACAGCGAATCACTCAGCCCCTTGTTGTAGGTCACCGAGTTCAAGAAGCGCTGATTGGACATATCCCCGTTATAGAAACGCGTCACGCTGAAAGGAGTCATGACGCCTTGTACCGGGCGGTAGTTGTCAAAAACCTCGTCTTCGATGTTGCGCTGCTTATCGGTTAAATCGCGCCACGAGTAAGTCTTCTTCACCGGTAGATGGGTGCTCGAATCGATGTACAAAGTGACGCTTTGATTGCTCGAGTTCATGATCGTCACCTGCTCGGTGTCTTTTTGCGCGGCCACCGTATGCCCTTCGTAGAACAGAGCGATGCCGGGCTGGGGTAGCCATTTGCGTATCACCCAATCCAGCGAATATTCGCGCCGCCGTACATAGTCGCTCACCGCCTTGGGGTCATCGGAGCGAGTCCCCTTGTAGGTGATCTCGAAACCCTTGTCGCCCCGATACACATACGCCACGTCTCGCTTCTTGGTGAGTTCGACCCGATCCTTGTCAGGGAATTTGTAGAAGCGCCAGAACAAGGTTCCCACGCCCTCTGATTCCCCCATATGAAAGCCGTAGCTGCGGCCGTCCTGGCTGACGTCTTCGATATTGAGATAAGCATTTCCGCCCAGAGCTTCAAGCATCTGATCGAGCAGAGTTTTGGCCTTGCGGACGTTTTCCTGGTCAACCGGAACCGATTGTGCTGAAGCCGCAAGCGCGGAAGTATTCGCTTGCCCGAAGGCCAGTGCGATCAAGAAGAAGGCCGATAAGAAATACTTCATGCTTCCATCAGTTAGACGCCGAAACAGCCATTGTAGCTGCCTGCATGCCCCGCGTGGGGCAGACACTCCTGTGCGCCGCCTTTGATCTTGGACTTGGGGTTGATTCTTAGGATATTGCTCTTGATCTCAGTTGCTGGGCAACACGTGCGCGCTTTTGTGACTTTCTCCGGACCTCTTTCCTTTGTGTACCTTTGTGTCCTTTGTGGTTCTCCCATTTGCACTTCGTTACATGTCCTCGCTCATGGCTCAGTTGAAGCTCATGCTTCATCGGTCTTTCTTAGAGTATGAAGATCAAAAAGCGGACAAGAGTGTCCGCTCTACACAATTGGTCTGATTTGAGTCTATCCCGCCAGCACTGCTCCGCCGTTCACATTGAAGACTTCCCCGGTAATAAAGCCCGCGGCAGGCGTACACAGGAACAGGATGGGAGCCGCGATTTCTTCCGGCTTGGCGACCCGCCCCAACGGAATGGTTGCAAAGATCGCAGCCCGGCTCTTCGGATCACTCAACGCGGACGAGGACAAATCCGTATCCACCCATCCGGGCGCCACGCAATTCACATAAATGCCATCCCCAGCCAGTTCGGTAGAGAGTCCCTTGACCATGCTGATCAGTGCACCCTTGGTCGCCGCATAATCGCAGTGAAAAGCTTCGCCGCGTTGTCCGGCGGTAGAACTGACCAGCACGATGTGACCTCCAGCCCCGACAGACTTTTCCTGCTTCTTCATCTGAGCAACGGAATGCTTGATGAGCGCGAAGACGCTGTCTAGGTTCACGGCGACGGTGCTACGCCACTGCGAATCATCCATTTGATCGACAGGTTGGTCCTTCGCCGGCCAGACGCCGTGATTGGCGACCAGAATATCGAGCCGTCCGAACCGCTGCACTGTGCGAGCCACCAGATCCCGCGCCGTCTCTGTTCCGGAAAGATTGCAGGCGGCGGCGGCACAGTTGTCCGCGCCAAGCTCCTTCACCAGTTGATCGGCCCGCGGTTGCGACTTCTCGTAATTGAACAAGACTCGCGCGCCCGCCGCCACGAACATTCGCACCGCAGCCGCGCCGATCCCGCGCGATCCGCCTGTTATCAACGCCACCTTGCCAGAGAGGGAGAGACGCATATGCCCTAGTCTCAGGGTTCAAGTTCCAAGTTGCAAGCTGGAGAATTTGAAGAAATTCGACCTCATCGAGCCGCGCGATGCGCGCTTTATTTCTTCTTCGGCGGCAAGAACTTCTTTTCTATCGACGCTACCACCACGTAATTCGGGTCGACCATTTCGTTCAAATGGATCTTCGCCACCTTGGACAGCAACTCATAGGCATCCAATTCGGACAAGCCGTAATCCTGATGGATCCAGCCCACCAGTTCGGTGAAAGCAATGCGCACGCAATCATCCAGCGGACGATACGCCCCGACCGTCATAATTGCGTCGTCATTCTCGAAGCGCGGCCAGTTGATCTTTTGGCCTTTGATGAGATTTACTTGAACCCGCGCGTGCAGCGGGACTTCGATGGCCGTGCCCGCCACTTCGCCATCCCCCATAGCGGCGTGGCCGTCGCCCATATACAGCAAGCCTCCAGGCACATTCACCGGGAAATAAACCGTGTTGCCGACGCTGGCTTCGGGAGAATCCATGTTGCCGCCAAACTCCGCGGGCACAATCGAGCTGCGGGCCTCGCCTCCGGCGGGCGCGACCCCGATGCACCCGAAAAACGGATGCAGCGGAATCTTCACCGAGAACTTCGAATCCAGCGCCTGAAACGTCGCCGTGTTGGAAGCGTGGTCGATGGGATAGAACCAGATCTTCTCTGGCAACGGCGGGTGCAGCATAGGCGTGTAGTTGGTCTCATTCAGCGCCCCGAAGCCCGGCGCAAATGCTCCAATGCCCTGATCGCCATCTACTTCAAGATCGAGAATCTTCACCGCCAGAGTGTCGCCCGGCTCGGCGCCCTCAATGTAAAACGGCCCGGTAAGCGGATTGTCGCCCTTGCTCATGCTAAGCGTGTCCCCCGGCTTCTTGATGGCATTGCCGAAGCAGTCGAGCGTATTGGTGTCTAGAATGTCTCCCGGTTTCAACCGAGCAACCGGCGCGACCGACGCGTAAACATATTTCACATCATTGATGGTGGCGTGATACTTCACAACATTGCCGGACGCGGCCTGAGCCAACACATTCGCCGTGGAAATCAACAACGTTACAACGCAGATTTTCAAGTATGCCTCCTCGAAACCGATGAACCTGGAAACTCTCGACCTGAACTGTCCAAGCTTTGTTAACGATTTATCAGCTGGGGCGATCACGGTCGGCCACGTCGGGTAGAACCAACAGGAGAGCCACTGCCGCCAGCAGTGCAACCGCCATCCCGAAGAGGTTGATGTACCTCATTGCCACAACCCATTCAGGATGTAGCATCCTAATGGGCCAAAGCACAACACCCGCAAACCACCCGACCATGAAAAAGCGCCCCCGCCCTTCAGTGCCACGAATGAACCAGAATCCGAGCCAGCATATGTAGCCGTAGATGAAAACATTTACAGCTATCAGGGGCCAACCGTGGAGCAGAGGAGCGCCCAAAAACCATCCAGGTTCTGTGCGATGCGAATGCAACCCTCGAACTGCTTGCGCGAAGAGGAGCGCAGTCAAACCCAATGCGAATGCGATTCTCACGCGGTTAGTTAATAGTCGTGCTGAATGGGGTTCCGTCAAGGTTGACGCTTCCGCCAATTCTCGGAGGACTTGATTATGCTCCAAATCGAATCTCTTTAGACCCTATAAAATCGACTTCTAGCGAATCCACGCCAGCCACGCCCATCCTACAAGAAGAGTCGCCAGCGTGATGGGCAGCCCAACCCGAAAATAGTCCCAGAAACCAATTTCCGTCTCTGGCTTGGCGCTCTCGACCACAATCAGATTGGCCACGCTTCCCGTGATCGTAAGATTGCCCGCCAAAGTGGAAGCCATGGCCAGAGCCAGCCAGCCGGTGTGCGGATTGCTGAACCCAGGGATCAGCGACTTCAGCAGCATCACGGCGGGCACGTTGCTGACGATATTGCCGAGCAGCGCAACCACCACCGTGAACGTGCCCAGCCTTTGCAGGTTCCAATGTTCCGCCACCTGCAACAACTGTCGGACCATCCCGGCATTTTCCGCTCCACCCACAATCAGAAATAGCCCAATAAAAAACACCAGCAGCCCCCAGTCCACTTCCGGGTAGAGCTTTCTGGGTTCGAGGGTTCGGGTAATCAACAGCGCGGCCGCACCCAGCGCCGACATCATCGGGGGAGGCACACCCAGAAAGAATCCTACGACCACAGCGGTCACAACGATGACGGGTTTGGTTAGGTGCGAAAGATCAAGCGCGGGCAATGGAATTCGTCCTTCTGTCTCTGGTGGCAGATTAATCTTGCGCATATGAATCCAGTGCAGCACCGCCCAATCGAGGAACAGTCCGATGATCGCGATTGGCCCCAGATGAAAAAGGAAATCGTAATAGCGAATGCCGGAGAAAGATCCGATCAACATGTTCTGCGGGTTGCCGGTGATGGTGGCCACGCTGCCGATATTCGACGCGGTAGCGACCGCCAGAAGGTACGGTAGCGGCTGCAGTCGCATGCGCCGCGTGATGCCGAGCACGAAGGGCACCATCACTAGACAGACAATATCGTTCACCAGAAATGCAGAAAGAATCCCGCAAGTGAAAATCACCGCGGGCAGCAGATTAGTTGGCTTCAAGCGCTGCAGAACCACTTCCGCATTCCACTCGAAAAAGCCCACCAGACGCAGATTGCCCACAATCAGCATCATCGAAAACAAAAGCACCAGGGTGGAGAAGTCAATGAAGCGCAGCGCATCCGAAGGCTGCACCACCCGGAAGGCAATCATAGCGACAGCCCCGATGATCGCCGCGCCCGGACGATCAATCTTCAGACCGGGAAACTTTCCTATGGCGAAAACCAGATAGCTGGCAAGAAAGATGACGTAGGCCGCGACCACTCGAGCATCAGGCACCGCCGTAGAAGGAATCAGAAGCATGCGTCGGCAGCAGAATAACAGGCCACCGCCAGGGACGGAATCACCACCCCCGGATCTCTCGCGATGCGCACGTAGCCCCGGACGCCTCGGCCGGGCAGTCTGCAGGTTCGCCCCGCAGGCGACGACTAAGCACGCCCCGGAGTCAGTGTTTACTTTTACGGACCCATGCGTTTTTCCATGCGAATAACCGCCAGCGATTCCCCATTCTTCAGCGGCACGTCGAGATGTTCTAAGGGGACATAACCCCTGGCGCGATAGAGCGGTACTCCAGTCAGAGTCGCACCCATTTCGAAGCGAGTGAAGCCGGCTGCTGCTGCCGCTCTTTCACAAGCCTCAAGAATCATGCTGCCGATCCCGCGCCGCACCCAGTTGGGATGGACAAAGAAAGCGCGAATCTTTGCAGCGTCCTGTTGAGGATCGAGCAACGAGTCCTCTCGCCCGGTCCAGCGGTCGCCGCCGAAGAGGGTCTTGCGTTTGCTCCAGCCGCCACAGCCGACGATCAGCGGCTCGGGTCCCGCTTCCACAACGTAATACGTTCCATCCGCGATCAGTTGGCTATCCACGCCGTAGACGGTTTGCAGGGCCCCTTTGATCTGAGCGGGCGTGTAATCGGTCGCCTGCAGTCCGCGCACGGAAGCATCAATCAGCGCGGGCAGAACGGAAATATCCGCGGGGACGGCTTGGCGGAGAGTGAGATCCATGACTCAGCAAATACCTGCTGCGAACCGTCATCACCAGCGGAGAGAAGGATATAGGTTCTTGCCTGTACCGGTATCGCCGCCGCCAGTGACAATCCAGATCCCTCGCTACGCTCGGGATAACAAGGGCGTTCCAGCTAATGCAGATCGTCGCGGTGGCGCAGCCAATCAAGGAACATCTGCTCGATCGGCTTGTCGTAGGTCATCATTACGTGGCGGATGGTGTGGCCGCTGACGAAATGGCAGACTTCCTCCGCCAGATTCTTGGCGTGGTCTCCGGCGCGCTCCAGCGATTGGGTCATGAAGATGACTTGCAGACTGGCTTGACGCTGCAAGCCTTCCGGATTTTCGATGTGCCGCAGAAAGATGAGATTCCGAAGACGATCCATCTCGGCGTCTGCCCGCAACACATCCACGGCTTTCTTCACGTCGCGAGTGGCAAAGGCGCCTCCAACATCGGCCAGCATTTTTTCCAGCACCGTCGCCATGCGCGTAAGGTCGTGAGTATCCTGGGGATCGATCCGGGCACCCGCCGACTGCGCGCTGCTGGCAAAGCTGAGCAGCAGATCGCCGATGCGTTCCAGGCTGATCATGAATTTCATGCAGGCCAGCAGTTCACGAGCCTCGGTTCCGGTCACCTGTGTGATAGCCAGCGTAACCCCATCGTCGATTTCCCGGTCCAGGGTGTCGAGTTCCTTTTCGCGCTCGCGAATGGTATTGAGCAGTGGCGAAGAGCCAGTCGCAATCCCTTCAGCGGCAGCCGCGGCTGCATCCTTCGCAACCGCGCAGGCTTGAATCGTCCGCTTTACCAGGTGCGAGTAGGCGAGCTGGGGCACGGGCGTGTTTACAGGGGAGGTACTCATCGCAGCTTCCCTCGGCTTACGGAATGGCGGACGTACTGCATTCGGTCGTCTTCGCTGCCGCCCTGTACCAATGGTCACAGTACAAGCATAAGTTCTTTGTTTCAAGGACGTTGTTAAAAGCTTGTGAATTCTTGAAAGTCGAAACGCCAATGTAGGCGCGGGCGTCCACGCCCGAGCGGCGTGCAACAAATATTGTCCTCAGGCCCTTTCGGCTCACGAGGATCCCGACGATGAAATATTTGCCAGCGGCAGCGTAAACAAGAACACTGAACCATGGTTGAGTTCACTCTCGGCACGAATGGTGCCATCGTGCGCCAACACGATGTGCTTCGCGATGGCCAGTCCCAGCCCCGTGCCTCCAGATTCCCTCGACCGTGCCTTGTCCACCCGGTAGAAGCGCTCGAACAAGCGTGGCAAGTGCTCGAAGGGAATACCCGGACCAAAATCGCGCACATAAAATTCAATTCCACGCTCCGCCCGTCTGGCCCCCAGCACCAGCCGTCCACCCGACGCCGCGTACTTGAGCGCGTTGTCGATGAGGTTAGAGAAAACCTGATGGATGGCCTCGCGATCGGCACTGACCAGGTCCGGCGCTGAATCCTCCACCCGCAAGTCGATGCCATGCGCGCGCGCGAGTTCGCGGAAGTTCTGTACCGCTTCCTGCAGAATTTCGGCCGCAGCCACGGGCTGGATGTCGAAGCGCTGCTCACCCGACTCCACTCTGGCCAGGGTCAGAAGATCCTCGGTCAAGCGAGACATGCGATTAGCATTCTTGCGAATAATCTCCAGAAACTCACGCGAGTGGTTGTTTTCCGCCGAACTGTCCAGCAGAGTTTCGGCGTAGCCCTGAATGGACGTCAGCGGCGTCCGCAGTTCATGGGAAACGTTAGCAATGAAGTCGCGCCGGGTTTTCTCCACCCGCTCGGTCTCGGTCAAGTCACGCAGAACCGCAACCGCGCCTCCCCCGGGGAGGGGAGCGGCGGTCACATCGAAAGTGCGGGCAGGCACAATGGAAGTGGCTCGGGCCGTGACCACCTTCCGGGCCAGACTGGCTCCGCGCACTGCACGCAGAAAATCAGGATCGCGTACCGTCTCAACGATGGGAGCACTCAGCCGGGTGCCCTGCGGAACCAAGCCATCCATACTCTGGTTAGCCCACTGCACGCGGTCGTCGGCGCCGACGGCGATGACAGCATCCTCCATACTGTTCAACAAGGTTTCAAGTTGCCGTTGGCTGGTTCGAAGGGCTGCGAAGTTGTTTTCCACGTGACGAGCCGTCCTATCGAGGGCGGCCGCGACTTGTCCAATCTCATCCCCCGAAGGCTCGGCGATGCGCGCGGTGAGTTCGCCGCCAGCGATCTTGTTGGCAAACTGCACAATCCGCCGCAGCCGGCGCGCTGTGAACTGGGCCAGGACTGCTGCCAGCACAAGCGCGACCAGGAATGCGAGCGCCGAACCAGCCAGCAGCGTCTTTCGCAGCTGCGAAGCGGCGGCTCCGAGGTCCGATAGCGGGTAGGCCAGGCGGGCTGCCCCTCCGGAAACCGGTGCGGCCACGTAGAGGAAGTCAATTCCCAAAGTGCGGCTTGTCCGGGTATCGGCTCCGATTTCTCCTTTTAAAGCTGCGGCAAACTCGGGCGATTGCGCCAGATTGTCCATTGCCGATGCCGCTGCCTCAGAGTCCGCCAGGACTTTGCCGGTAACATCGATAACGGTCGCACGCGCTCCAGCAGCCTGGCCCTCCTGCGAGACGATCTCCGGGAGATCGTGTTCGCGGTCGGTATTCACGCGGTTCGCGAACATCACCGTCTTCTGCCGCAGGCTGCGGCCGATTTCCTGTCGGAGTGAATCCTCCCAGGCACGGCGAATGGAGAAATGAAGCGTCACCGTGCCCACTGCAATCACCAAGGCAAAAGCGGCCAGCAGCCGCAAGAAGAGCCGCCTCCTCACTTGGGTGCCTCAAAACGATAGCCCGCCCCTCGCACCGTTTTCAGATACCGCGGGCTCTCAGGGTCGGGTTCGATCTTCTCGCGAATGCGTCGCACATATACATCCACCGAGCGCGGCGTGACATAAGCCGTATCCCGCCAGACCGAGTCAAGCAGCTGGTCTCGGGTAAACACGCGCCCGATGTGCCGCGCAAAATAGTCCAGCAGCCGGAATTCAGTGGCTGTCGTACCTACCAACTGACCTCGTACCGTCAGCGTCATCGCGCCGGGATCAATTTCGATCTCTCCCACCTTTAGCGGCGACTGCGAGAGTGGACGTTCGAAACGGCGCAATACCGCTTTCACCCTCGCTACCAGTTCGCGCGGGCTGAAGGGCTTGGGAATATAGTCATCCGCACCGAGCTCCAGGCCAAGGATGCGATCGGCTTCCCCGCTTTTTGCCGTGAGAAAGATCACAGGGGTCGACGCCAGCAACGGTGTCTGCCGGATCTGGCGGCAGAGCTCAAGCCCGTCCCTTCCGGGTACCATGATGTCGAGAATGAAAAGGGTGGGCCGCTGCTTTTCCGAATCCAGGACCACGGTGTTCCCGGTCGGGAACACTTTGACCGCGAATCCCGCCCCTTCCAGGTGATGCCGCACCAGACGGGAAATATCAGGATCGTCCTCAACCACAAAGATGCTTGGTTTCACACGGGTATTGTAGCCGGGAGATCGGAATATTGCCCCGATTGTAACCAGATTGAAACATTTCAACGAGTCAGTGTAGAGCGGACACTCCTGTCCACTGTCTCTGGGCTGGGTCTGTGCCCGAAGGTAACGATCCCAGTAGACACGTCTGTTAACCCCGCCCGGACAACAGCTAAACTAGAAAAGCCGGTCTTTCATGATGAGAATCGCAGCCATTTTTCTCTTTTGCGCCTTGCCGCTCTTTTGCCAAAGCAATAGCGGCGAATTGCGCCTTCGAGTGACCGATCCGGACGGTCTGGGCGTGAAAACAATGGTGCAGATCTCCAGCAAAGCAAATGAGTACCGCAATAGTCTTGCGACCACCGAACTGGGTAATCTCGATGTGCAACGCCTGCCTTACGGCATTTATCAGCTCGAAATTAACCAGCTTGGCTTTGCGGGTGTATCTGAATCTGTCGAAATCCATTCCTCGATTCCGACCAAATACGCAATTCAACTCAAGCTGCCGCCGGTGAATGAATCGGTGACCGTTAGTGCTGCCGACACATTGATCGACCCCGATCAGGCTGGCTCCGTGAACCAGGTTGGCTCGGACCTCATTCAAACCCGGGTCAGCTCCGTTCCGGGTCGCTCGTTGCAAGACCTGGTGAACTCGCAGCCCGGCTGGCTCTACGAAGGCAACGCCGTCCTGCATCCCCGCGGCTCGGAGTATCAGACCCAGTTTGTGGTCGACGGCATTCCTCTGACCGACAATCGCTCGCCCAGCTTCGGACCTGAGATTGAAGCCGACGACGTGCACTCGTTGAGCATCTACACCGCGGGCATTCCCGCGGAGTATGGTCGAAAAATGGGTGGCGTGGTCGAGGTCAACACCATTCAGGATTCTCAGGCCGGCCTCCACGGCAACGTCGTGCTTTCCGGCGGCAGCTTCGACTCGGCGGGCGCCTTCGCGAAAGGGCAGTACGTCTGGGGCAAGAATGCATTCGGTGGCAGCGCCAGTGGCAGCATGACGGAGCACTATCTGAATCCCGTGGTTCCGCAAAACTATTCGAACACGGGCACGCTGGGTGATTTTTCCGTCAACTATGACCGAGAATTGACGCCGAATGATCGCCTGAGACTCATCGTTCGACATGAACTCGCGCGCTACGATATTCCGAACGAACAGGTACAGCAAGCTGCGGGCCAGCGGCAAACGGCCGACAATCTTGAGACCATGGGAATCGCCTCCTACCAGCACACATTTTCCTCCCAGGCGGTGGGCGATTTTCGCGCCATGGTCCGCGACAACGCGAATAATTTCAACTCCAACCAGAATTCGACTCCCATCGAGGTCTTCCAGCACAACTGGTTTCGCGAAGCATACTTCAAGGGAACCGTAACCGTTGATCATGGCCGGAACGAATGGAAGTTCGGGTTCGAGTCGGACAACACGTTTCTGAACGAAAATTTCAGTTATGTTATTACCGATCCCAGCCAATTTGATCCGGAGACGCCCCAAACCTTTGGCTTCATCGGCAACCGCCCTGACCTCGAACAATCCGCATTCGTGCAGGATCTGATCCGTCTAAAGAATTGGACAATCAGTGTCGGACTTCGCTGGGACCACTACCAGCTTTTGGTCAACCAGCAAGCCCTGGACCCGCGCTTTTCAATCTCGCGCTATTTTCCTTCCGCCGGTCTGCTCGCACATTTTTCCTATGACCGCATTTTTCAGACTCCGTCCTTCCAGAACATTCTGCTTTCAAACTCAAACGCAATTGTGTCCCTTGACCCCACAAACTTCCTGCGGCTGCCGGTGGAACCTTCGCAGGGAAACTACTACGAAGCGGGCTTAACCAAGGTAGTTCTGGGAACGATCAAGCTGGACGCCAACTATTTCCGGCGGCTCGTAGATAACTATGCGGATGACGATCAGATTATCAACACGACCATCAGTTTCCCGATTGCATTCCGGAAATCCATCATCTATGGCGCAGAAGCAAAACTCGAAGTTCCCGACTGGCACCGGTTCTCGGGCTTCTTGAGCTATTCCTACACTGTCGGCAATGCCTGGTTTCCGGTGACGGGCGGCCTCTTTCTGGGGAGCGACGCCACCAGTGCGACCGCCCAAACCCTCGGCCATTTTCCGGATTCGCAGGATCAGCGCAACACCGTTCGCGGACGCGTCCACTACCAGGTCGCACCGCGCTTCTGGATCGCGGGCGGAATCCAATACGACACCGGGCTCCCCTTCGAGTTTGATGGCGACCCGGCCACGGTGCTCGCCGAATATGGCCAGCAGGTCCTGAATCGCATCAACTTTGCTCGCGGCCGCATCTATCCTTCTTTTGAGATCAATGCCTCGGCGGGCGCGGATGTTTATAAGTCGGACCGCGTGAACGTGCAGCTTCAGGTCGACGGACAGAACCTCACCAACGTTCTGGACGTAATCGACTTCGGCGGCCTATTTTCCGGCAACGCCATCGGACCGTCGCGGAGCTTTGGCCTGCGCCTGACGACCAACTTCTAGAGTCGCTGGCAGACACGGCTAGGGACGAATCTCGATGAAAAGGTTTCCCGTCCGATCCAGCCAAAACCGCGTACCGGGAGGCACAACTGTAGTCGCGCTATATTCCGTAACCACTGCCGCGCCCAAGTATTTCTTTCCCGGTCGCAGCGAATCCCGATCGTAGGCCGCGGCAGTGATTTTCTTGCCCCCGAAGAAGATCGAGGTTCGCTCTGGATCAAAACCGCCGCGCTTTTCACGTCCCACACCGGCCCTGCTGAGGCTCGGCACTGAAGATTTCATGGTTGCCCGGAGGCGAAGCGTGACCAACTCTATTTCCCGCGCCGGATAGCTGTAGCCGTAACGGCGCTCGTGCTCGCGACGGAAGGCTGCGATCAATCCGCCAGTGTAAGGAACATTGAGTTCGTACCCTTGGCCTCGATAACGGACGTCCACGCTAAAGCGGTGCCGGAGAGCTCCCTGCCAATCCTCGGCTCGAAAATCTTTGCCGGCCGTGCGGCGCAACTTGCCGAATTCTTCATTCAGCCGTTTCACCGGAAGTTTATCCAATGTCCGCCAGAGCACAGTGCGCGAATAGTCCTTCACCACATCGCTAACCAGAATGCCGAAAGCGGAAAGCGCGCCCGGAAGCGCCGGCACGATCACCCGCGTGATACCCAGACTCGCAGCCAACTCGCAGGCGTGCAACCCGCCAGCACCGCCGAAAGCCACCAGCGCGAACTCTCGAGGATCATAACCGCGCTCAATCGAAACCACGCGAATGGCTTTCTCCATGGTCGCGTTAACCACACGAATGACGCCCGCAGCAAACTGTTCGAGAGAGAGCTTGCACCGTTGCTTCTTCAACCATGCGGAAACGATCCGGCGAGTACGTTCCAGATCAAGCACGAAGTCGCCACCAAGAAAACGATGCGCCTGCAACCGCCCCAGGATCAGATTCGCATCCGTGACCGTCGGCAGAGTGCCGCGACCATAGCAGATGGGACCGGGATCAGCTCCGGCGGACTCCGGCCCCACGCGGAGCGCCCCCGCTGCATCGAAGCGCGCAATGGAACCCCCGCCGGCGCCAACAGTGTGAATGTCGAGCATCGGCACCCCAACCGGCAGTCCGGCAATTTCAGTTTGATTGCCTCCGCGTACTTCGTGGTCCACCAGCGCCACGTCGGTCGAGGTGCCTCCCATGTCGAACGAAATAATTCGTGCGCATCCGCTGCGACGTCCCATCGTCGCGGCTCCTACGACTCCCCCTGCTGGGCCAGAGAGCACAGTCCTTACCGGTTCGCGGGCAGCGGAACGCAGAGCGGTAATGCCGCCGCTGGATTGCATAACAAAAATTCCAGTGCTTGCACCACCCTGGATTCCACTCCAGGCTTGGGTGCGGGCATTGAGGTTCTCTAGATAACTCTGCATCACCGGTTGCAAATACGCGTTCATCACCACCGTGCTCGTGCGCTCGTATTCGCGGAATTCCGGGAGGATCTGATGGGAAACGGAAAGCGGCACGCCCAGATCCCGCAAGGCAGCCGCAACCAAAGTTTCGTTTTTCGGATTGGCGAACGAAAACAGCAGCGAGATCGCAATTGCTTCAGGCTTCTCCTGAAGCACTCTGGCTTTCAGTTCCAGCATATCTGTCTGCGAAGGCTCTCGCAGAATCCCGCCGTTGCTGCTCGTACGTTCGTCCACCCCAAAGCGCAGATCAGCAGGCACGAGGGGCTCAATCCGATCAAAGAAAAAGTCGTACAGTCTGGGGCGGGCCTGCCGTCCGATCTCAATGACATCCTCGAAACCGGCCGTGGTGACGAGAGCCACGCGCGCCCCTTTGCGCTGCAAGAGTGTGTTGGTACCGACAGTGGTCCCGTGCAGCAAGATCAGCGGGTCGTGACCGCCAATCTTTTCCAGCGCCTCCACAACGGCTCGCGAAGGGTCGTCAGGAGTCGAGAAAACCTTGAGCATGCGGATGCGGCCGCGGTCCAGCCATACACAGTCGGTAAAAGTCCCGCCAGTGTCGATGGCAATGGGGAGCGGTTGAGGTCGAGGGCGGCGTGCCATGCGATTCGAACTGGAACGCTAGGTTACCATCTTTGAGGCGCACTGATGGCCGTTTCACAAAACCATTAAGAGGGGGGCCGCGCGGTGAGATACGAGTTTCTGGTCGAGACGTACGCAACCGAACGAATCAAGGTGGTCAGTGTTTGGAGCGAGTTCCGGGATGAAGATCTTCCTGTGCGGCCCCGCGGTAATGACACACGGGGGCGGAGTGTTCACGAACAGATGGTGCATCAGTGTGTCAGCGAGGATTTATGGTTTCGCACCATGCTGGGAATCGACGTAGCCGCGTTGCCGCTGCCAAAGCAAGAAACTCGCCTTCACTTCATGGAACAGTACGCGGCTGACAGCGGCAAGCGGCTTGCCGAGTTAGGACAGAAAGGCGAAGCCTGGTGGGAAGAGGCGACCAACTTCTTTGTCGTACAGCGCTCCCGGGCTTGGGTAATGACGCGGCGCATCGCTCACACCTCGCATCATCGCGGACAACTGATGGCGATGCTTCGCATGCTCGGACGTGACTTGCATAGTAACTACGGACCAACGGCCGACACAGGAGGCTTGATGCAAAATCACGCCTCCACGATCTACGCTTATGCCAGCCTCGAAGCTCTGCTCAAGGGAGAAGCTGCCGGAGGAGCAAAAGCTCCACTGCCCAGATCAGAAGGTAAACCCGTCAGCGAGCGACCAGGTTAGGCAAGCCGGGCACTAGCTCTTCGTCGAAAACGCCAGAGCGAGCAGCGTATTCTGCTCCATTTCATGCGCTTTGGCCGATCCGGTCGCGGGACTGGCGCTGGCCGAGCGTTTTACCGAAAGCACGGGACGGTCTCCGGCGATGTGGCGCAGCCGTGGCAGCATATAAAACATCGCTCCCATGTTGGCGGGTTCTTCCTGGACCCACACGATATCGCGCGCGCTCGAATGTCGTTCAAACTCCTTGACTAGTTCGGCCTCTGGGAACGGGTACATTTGCTCCAGGAAAACGATCGCCGTCGAGTTATCTTTTCTCTTTTTGCGCTCATCGCTTAACTCGTGCCCGATTTTTCCGGTACAAAGCAGGATGCGCTTGGCGTGACTGACTTCGGTGTCGGGCAAAACGTTGAGGAAATGCGGGTGGGTGAAGTCCTCGATGGACGACGACGCATCGGGATGCCGCAGCATACTCTTGGGGGTGAAAACGATTAGCGGTTTGCGCCAGTGCCGCAAAGCCTGACGGCGCAGCAAGTGGAAGTATTGCGCCGCATTCGAAGGCTGGCAAATCTGAAAATTGTCGCGCGCCGCGAGTTGCAGAAAGCGTTCGATGCGGGCGCTCGAGTGCTCCGGTCCCTGGCCTTCATAGCCGTGGGGCAGCAGCAAAACCACGCCAGAGAGCAGATTCCATTTGTCTTCGCCGGCGCTGACGAACTGATCAATGACAGCTTGCGCGACGTTAACGAAGTCGCCGAACTGTGCTTCCCACAGCACCAGCGCCTCCGGATAGTCCCGGCTGTAGCCGTATTCGAACCCGAGCACGCCAGCTTCAGAGAGCGTGGAGTTGTAAATCTCACAGCGGGCTTGTTCGACGGAAATGTGCTGCAGCGGAATATACTCCTGCTCGTTTTCGATATCGACCAGGACGGAGTGCCGTTGGTTGAATGTGCCGCGGCGGCTATCTTGTCCGCTCAGCCGCACTGGCACGCCAGCCTTTACCAGGCTGCTGAAAGCCAGAGCTTCGGCCATACCGTAGTCCACCGGACGCTTTCCGGCGCCCATTTCAGCGCGTTGTTCAAGCAGCTTCTTGACCTTGGGGTGAATATGAAAATCTCCCGGGTAGGTGGTGAGCGCCTTTGCGATTTCACGCAGTTGTTCCGCGGACAATCCAGTTTCAACCTCGTACTCCGGCTTGTAGCGCCCTCCCGTATAGCTGTCCCAGTAGGTTGGGAGCTCGCGAAGCGTCGGCTTTTTGGTGATGGTGCCGGCTTTCTGCTGTGCGGCTTCCAGTTCGGCGCGGATGGTCTGAACCCGCGTTTGTACGTCTTCGACCCCGATGTCTTCGGAATAAATTTCCCACAGCGGCGGATGCTCTTTGATTGCTTTGTAAAGCAGCGGCTGGGTGATCGTCGGATCATCGACTTCGCTGTGACCGTGACGACGGTAGCCGATCACGTCAACGACCACATCCGTGCCGAATGCATAACGGTAGTCGAGGGCGATGCGGCCGACCCGGATCACAGCGTCAACATCTTCACCATTCACGTGAAAGATTGGGACGGACTGGCGCCGGGCCAACTGTGCAGCGAATCGCGAGGAATGCAATTCGCGGGGCACGGTCGTGAAGCCGATCAGGTTGTTGGCAATAATGTGCACCGTTCCACCCACGGTGTAGCCGGGCAGATCGGCATAGTTCAACGTCTCGGCGACAATGCCTTGCCCGGCGAAAGCAGCGTCGCCGTGCACCAGGAGTGGAAGGTATTTCTTGGTTCCGCTTTCTCCCGTACGATCGTGCTTGGCGCGAGTGCGGCCGATGGTGACCGGGTCCACCGCTTCCAGGTGGCTGGGATTCGAAACTAGGTGGATGTGAACCTTGCTACCGCTGCGAGTGACGTACTCGCCGGTTGCACCCATGTGATACTTGACGTCTCCGCTGCCCAGTACACTGCGAGGGTCGACATCTTCAAATCCAGCAAAAACCTCTTCCGCTGCGCGCTTGGCCACGTGAACAATTACGTTCAGCCGGCCGCGATGGCTCATACCCATCACCAGTTCGATCGCCCCTTGCTGTCCCGCCGCATCAAGAATTTCATCCATCAGGGGAATCAGCGCGCTGACGCCTTCTAACGAAAAACGCTTATTGCCCAGATAGCGCTGCTGCAGAACCTGCTCAAACAGATCAGCCCGGATGAGGAGGTCAAGCACTCTTTGCTGATCGACCGCTGGTTGCGCACCTTCGAGCCGGTCCTGAATCCAGCGGCGGCGCGCGGGGTCCGTGATGTGCATGAACTCCGCTCCGACGGTACCGCAGTAGACACGGCGCGCCTCGGCGGAAAATTCGCTGTCAATGGGTAGATCAGAATGAGGTACGGGGCGAAGAAAGCCGAGAGGATCGAGGTCGGCCTCCAGATATCCCCAGCGGCGGAAAGCGTCGAACACGCGTTCGCGTTCTCCGTTGGGTGCGTCCAATACCAGGGCAGAAGTCTCCGCAGCAGTTTTCGATCGGATTGCCATATGTCTATTACTAGAATAATGGATGACAGACAGAGAAGGGCAGATTCATCGGGGCAGGGTCGCCCGAGCCCCCACACTAGAGTGGCGGGAATGGCCCGGGTGGTGGGTCAAGCCGATGACGTGAAAGCCGACTTTCTGCACGTTGCGGTGCAGCAGCGGCTAGTCTTCGAAACTTTTCGCCCCTCCCTTCAAACGATTGGTTACGACCTGTTTCCATACCCACTTGATCACCCGTGCATCGTTGTAGCAGTAGCCCAAGTTGTGGTTGAGGGTAGAGAAGCAGTGACGTTGGCAGGTGCGTTTCATGTCCTTGAGCTGCTGCTGGTCGAACTTGTGATTGTCGATATTTCCCCAATCGAAGGTTGATGGGTACATGGGGAAACAGGGGGCGACCGTGCCGTCGGTGCGGATGATTACGTTGTTCTGGCCGGCGCGGCAATTCCAATCAGTGAAATGGAGTTCGCCATTCGGGTCCTGCACGATGCCAGGCGTCTGCGCGAGGATTTCATGCATGTTGCCGTTGGTCCCGGTACCGTCGCCGTACCAGCCGTATCTTTTCAGGTCCAACCCGGACGACATGCGCACGAACGCTTTCATCTCCTGCAGACGCTGAACGGAATTCACCATCTGATATCCCGCCCGATTTTTCTCGATGATCCAATCGATCAACTCGTCAACCGAGCGCCAGTCTTCCGGGCGAATGTACGTGGGGTTTTCGTTGAGATGTTTGAAGTGGTCGTCTTGCTCGAGCATGGGGGTTTCGTTGATGTGGTAGTCGGTGGCGAGACGATGCGCATGGGCGTAGTCGGTGAGCTGGCGAACGTCTTCATGGTTGTTACGGCAAATGTTGATGTTGAAAAATACCATGTACCCGTACACGTACTGCTTGCGAATGAGGTGCTCGAGATTTTTCTGGCCGGGAACAAAGGCCTTCGGCAGGCTGGGCTTTTCATCCCAGGCGTCCAACGCGAAATTGAAGATTGCGACCCCTGCGTCTGCAAGTCGATCGGCAACTTCGGGGCGCAGCAGGCGGCCGTTTGTGCCAACGTAGATCCAGAAACCTTTCTTCGCGGCGTAGTAGACGACTTTGTGCGCTACTTGTGGGCGCAGCAGTGGCTCTCCGCCCATGAGCGCCAGCACGCGGCAGCCGTGGTCATGGAGCCAGTCGATGGAGCGTTTGGCGACGTCTTCGGTCATACCCTTTACTTTGTTGTTGAAGGCCCAGCAGTACCAGCAGTCGAGGTTACATTTGTAGTCAAGAAATAAATACGCGGTAATCGGATTGAATTGACCGGGCATCACTCGCGAACGCATATATGGAAGGAGCCAGCCGCGTACCTTCCGCCATACTTGCGGGTACGTCCAGTCGCGTTTTTCGAGAGGCGTTTCCGGGCCGGGGTCGTTCAGCAGTTCTGGATACTGGGGAAAAACAGGTTCGGGCAACATCATGCCCTTGGCTTCGGCCGGGGTTGGCCCGGAAGAACTGGAACCCATCAGCAGATTGTGAATGTCGACGTCAATGCGAAACTTGGCAGGAGCTATAGCAGCCACTTTCATCCTCCTCTCTCAGATGTTGAACTTCGTCTTAAACGGCGCGTTATAACAGAGATGCTAGTTCTCGCCGGGGGGTTCCATGGTTTTTTTAAAAAAACCTCTTTCGCCTTCGAGAATAACTGGCGCAGATCGTCTCGCGAGAACAATGCGGAAAAATCTCCAGGATTGTCTGGAAGATGCACTTTTTAAAAATACGTGGGCCTCCCTTATCGAACCTATCCACGATTAGGCTAAGATGGCAGCTTCGTTTCTCGTCTTTTGAGTCGGGGGGGAACAAATGCCCAGCCAACAAGCCGGACAAATCCAACGAATCCCTGTGTTGCTCGGAATTCCGTTCGACGCGAACTCTTCCTATCTGCGAGGGGCGGCGGACGCGCCACCCTTGATCCGCGAGGCGTTCCACTGCGATTCGTCGAACTCATCCACCGAAAGTGGAATCGAACTCGGCCCAGAAGTCGTTTTGGACGCGGGAGACCTGGCGCTGCCGGCAGATGGTGCATTCAGCACTATTGAAGGCGCGGTCGGCGAGTTGGTCGATAAGGGACAGAATCCGGTTTGCTTAGGCGGTGATCACTCCATCACGTATCCAATCGTGCGAGCTTTCGGAAAGCGCTTTGCTAATCTCACGATTGTTCACTTCGATGCGCATCCTGATTTGTACGACGAATTTCAGGAGAATCGCTGCTCGCACGCCTGCCCGTTTGCGCGCATCATGGAAGAAGGCTGCGCGAAGCGGTTGATCCAGCTCGGCATTCGGACGATGAATGCACATCAGCGAAAACAGGCCGCGCGTTTCGGAGTTGAAGTTGTGGAGATGCGGAACCTGCCAGCGCTGGACAAGCTTAAGCTTGCGGGGCCAGTTTATGTTTCTTTCGATGTCGATGTGCTTGATCCTGCGTTCGCGCCCGGGATCTCCCACCGTGAGCCGGGAGGCATGTCCGTACGCGAGGCAGTCGCGCATCTGCACGCGATCACAGGTGCCATCGTCGGAGCCGACATAGTGGAATACAACCCGAGCCAGGATGTGTCCAATCTCACCGCGATGGTGTGCGCCAAGATTCTCAAAGAGGTTCTGGGGAAGATGATTGCGGTCTGAAAGGGCGCAGGGATTAGACCGAAAATGTTTACCGGCGCCAATCAAAGCTTTTCGGCTTCGACTGGCGCCGGTGCCTCATCCGGCCAAGTTTTATTTACCGAAATTAAACATGTTCATCAAATCCCCGATGGCCGGCTGGTTACCGGGCACGTAGGGCGTTGGACCCGCGGTCGGGTTTGGCAAGTTATCGCGGCCATAGCCGGTCACTGGCGACAGTCCCCAGTTCTTTTCGATGAACTTCAGGATGGAAACGTGATCGTAGTAAGTGTGATCCACTTTGCCACCCTTGGAGAACGGGGAAACGACAATGAACGGAATGCGGGTACCGTCGCCGAAGAAGTCGATCGGCTGAACGTATCCGGAATCCCAGGAGCCACCGCCCTCGTCGTAGGTGATGAAGATTGCCGTGCTGGCCCAGAGCTTGGGATTCGCTTGCACTTGGTCGACGATTTTCTTCACGAAACCTTCGAACAAATCGAGCTTGGAGGACGCGGGATGGCCATCCAAAAAGCCGGACGGCTTTACGAAGGAAACGGCAGGCAGACTGCCATTGTAGATATCGTTGTAGAGGTCAGGAACGTCCTGGATGTGCTCCGCACGCTGTTTCGGGTTGGTCATGACGGAGGTTGTGTACTGCGCGAAGTTGCAGATGTCGCAGTACCAGTTCCAGGGGTTGGAGAAGGTCGGATCTTGCAGGTACAGGTTCCAGTGGTCACCGTAGTACTTCCAAGGGACATTAGCATTGTTCAGGGAATCAGCGATGGTGACTTGGGGTACTGGCGGAATAGTAAATTCTCCGGTGTTCACGCTGCCGTCTCCGTAGTAGCCGGGAGCATAATTGTTCAGCAGATAGTAGGCGTTTTTCTGACAGATGGCAGTGCTAGTCGGGTAAGGAAGGGCATTCAGGTACTTGTACACTCCCCTGACGCCCGGCTGCTTGTGATCGGAGCAATTGCTGTAGCTGCCGCCGCTGTACCCGTCCTGAGTGTACCAATTGTTGGTGCCCGGCTGGGGATCGGGATTCTCGATCTCGTTGCTAGGCGGTACCGCCAGGTTGCCTTTGCCGTCGGTGTATGCGAAGCCGGTGCCGGAACCCAGCATGATGTGATTGGCACCGGTGCCGCCATTAACCGCCTGATGCATATTGTCGGAGAGCGTGTAGGTCTGGGCCAAAAAAGTAGAGTATGGAGCGTCCCCCTGTTGGACATTAAAGAACTGCATCGAGATGGCGCCTTCGCAAGTGGTCTCGTTGGTGAACGGCTTGGGTCTCGGCGCTCCGTTTCCGCCGGTACCAGTCATAACTTCGACCCAGGGAAACAAATCCGCCTGGCAACCGCTGGGATTCTTACGAGTGGCCTTGGTGACGTCGCAATCGAGTTGCTGCCACATCTGGTAGAAGCGATGAACCGGGCTGCCCGCATAGGCGTCGTACGGGACGCTCGGAGTGAGCGGGTACGGTCCGTTGGCCAGGTGGTTTACGTTCTTGATGCGAGTGTCAACTGTGCAGAATGGCAGGCCGGTCGCGCCCGTGGTCAGCTTTGGGTAATCACTTCCCTGAAGCCCCGGTTCGGCAAGCTCCGCGGCGGCCACGGTTTGAAATGGCGCCGGGAATTGGTCGCTGGATTGGGGCGGAGAAAACTGAGTGTTCACCGGCGGAAGAAACTTATAGGGATTCTTGTGGCCTGGACTCATATCGAATCTTCCGTAGTCGCCAGCCGTGTATTGGGCCGCCAGGTTGAAGTGGGGTCCCGGTGTTCCGTCCGCTTTGATGATGCCCTTGGAGAGCAGGTTATCGACCGTCTGTCCGGCAGGAGGTTTGTAGGTGGCAAAAACGTGATCGAAGGTGCGATTCTCGCCGATGATCACGATCACGTGTTGAATCGGAGTTGCCGTGGCGGGTTGCTTCCGCGTTTCGGCGGCCAGGCCTGGGGGATCTACCAGGTTCATGACAGTAGAGAGCAAAGCCGCGCCTAGGGCAAAATACTGCCAGGGCGCGCGATAGAGATTTCCACGATGCATTCGATTTCCTCCGGATCGGGGATTTCAATCAAAGCGTCCCCAACCCAGCTCAAGGTTGCCATCCTTGCGGTTACAGCTCGATGACTCAGGTGTGAATGTTCGTTGAATAATTCGCTACAGGCTGGATACAGAACGTCGACTGTGGGAAAAAACGAGATTTTTGATTGTTGCCGCACGGGAGCTTGCTCGGCGGGCTGGTAGGATTTGGAACCCGCAACCAGGAGATTATGAGCTGGTCCGCTTCAGTTTCAAAGCCACGTGTGTACTCCCGGTTTGACGAGAGCAACGAATTTCCCGCAAATTTTGCCACGAGCTCAACTAGGTTCACTTCCCCTTCGGGCTGCTGGGCCGTTCGCAGACAGTTGCACGCGCGACCTGCTCACCGTTCACAGGGACTCACCTGAGGTACCGTTCCTTAATGATGTTCATATGACGCAATTGATGTCCCGCGATGTGGTAAGCCAGGGCGCGCACGCTGGCTCGGTGTCCATCGGCGACACCTGTCCTCATGAGCGCTGCGTCGTCCAAGCTGTTGAAGAAGGCAATTGTGGATTGCCGCACCAAAGCGAATTCATGGAGAAGGTCCGTAATGTCCCTTTGGTTTGCTTCGGAATATTGGGCATAGTGATCCTGGTCGAATCCCGGAAGTTCTGTGCCATCGTTTCGCGCAAACCGGAGTGCCCTGTAAACGTAGATGCGCTCATCATCCACAATGTGCCCGAGGATTTCTTTGATGGTCCATTTCCCTTCCGCATATCGATGCAGCAAACGAGCCTTCGGGATAGAGGCAACGAATCTCCTGGTCGACTTCAGGTTATCGTCGAGATGCTGCAAGATCAGGCCATCGGCAGGCAGTAGATCAAGGTAGATGTGAGCATAAGCGGGATATTCTCCTTCGCCAGGCTTTTCGATCACTCTGAGAGGTGGAGGCGCCTTCCGTTTTGCGGTATTTGTCCGGTTCGGCGAGTGCTTTTCCATAGGTCTCTCCCGGGCCTGAAAAGCGCGGCGAGGTATCGGGTGCTTCCTACCCTGTCCCCCGCCGCGCCCGTTTTGAAGCCTCCTTATACTGCACCAACCCCGCTCCCGAGGGGAAGCGGGGTTGAAGAGCCAGTCGAGCAGGAAAATACTCCGAAGCTATTTGGGGCGCGCGTGCGAACGTAAGGCTTTTCTTGACGAAGACGCGCTATTTATCAGGGTTGCTGTGATGGTACCTCCAAACGCAGACGAAGTTTGCTGCTCGGAATAGCACCACAACTGGAAAGCATCGCCCGCGCTAACCGAAAACACATCAGTATTACTTGCTTGTTGGTAGCCGCCGCCGACACTAGAACCACCATAGCTGTTGATGCTCTGGGTCTTTACTGTAGTGGTGTAGCAGAAGGTCGAGTCGCCGCTTGCAACGTTCAGGAGGGTTGAAGCGGAGATGAAGTATGTACCGGCTACAACAGTTGGAGTTTGGGCGATTAGCACGCCGTCTGCAGTTAACGAATTGGCACTACCACTGGCGGAGTAGCCCACGGAAATGCCCGCCGGTCCTTGCGGTCCGGTGGGACCTTGTGGCCCTTGAGATCCTTGAAGTCCTTGTGGTCCTTGAGATCCTTGGAGTCCCTGCGGCCCCTGTGATCCTCGAGGCCCCTTTTGGTTCCACTGAATCTTGTGCTCACCTGACTTACACACCGCGGTGCTATTTACAATCCTGATGGCGCCGGTTGTATTGTTGACGCAGCCAAAAAGCGTGACCACCGCCGGGGACTGAATCACGCTGGCCGACGTTGCTGGTTGCGGGGCAGCTGTCGCAGCCCCCACAACCAGGCAGGCGAAGGTTGCCAAACGCACCACCCTTTGCTTCGTTGCTTTCGATAGTATTTCCATCTTTCACTCCTTAGTGTTTTTTATTTTGTTTTTCAAGTAGCCACTGTCTCGAAGGCGGGTGGATGTGGATGATGTCTTGTTCCTTAATCTTCCTCTTCCTTAGTTATTCGGGATCGTGGAAGCTCAGTAACGAAAAACTCACCCGGCCGCGCCTCCGAGTTCCGCGCCAGAGGCATAGACATATGGGGCCCCACTTGGGATATATCGGAAACAGAAGGGAAAAGACGACAACTGACAGAATCGGGCGGTTGGCGGACTATCGACGCCCCATTTGGAATTCTGCCAACCACTGGCCGAGGCGGGTGTCGAGAACGATGAAAACGACGAGCGTGCAGAACGAAGCGATCCAATTTCGCGACTTCACGGGCCCTCCAAGGATGTTGCGGCGGTCCACCATCCCGGTGGCCCCACTACCGCAACCGACGCGATGAGTGAGGGTACCGGGTGCAGAACGCGAAACAGCACTTCTCGAATTATTCTTACGAGTCATGAAGCCGGAGTAGCGGAAGCTCCCAACTCCCGCTACCCTCGCAGAGGTTCCGCGGCAGAAGCGGACCTACTGGGCTCTACCTGAGAGATCGGAAACGGACCGGAAAAGACGACAGCCGGGAGGAAAAATCTGATTTCGGCAATCTATCGATGCTGAGTTGTTTTCGAACTCTGCCAACTGTATCCCGGTTTCGGAACAAGCTGGCTGAGCGTTACTCCGCGTAATCAGGGCGCCGTTTAGGGTGCGTGAGGTTCTCTCGCTGCTCAATCAGAAAAAACCGGCCTCCTGCGAGGCCGGATAGTAAGGTTGGGGGATTGCTCTACAAACCACTTTAGTTTCCGCTTTCACCCAAACGGTTCCGCAATCCCAGTTTCAGCTCCTCAAACCTCGATTACGATTTGGGGTCGACGGGGAGGGCTGCGGTATCAACGGGATGTTGCTTTGCCCGAGCCCGAGTTTTCGCCGCGTGCAGTTGCTGACCATAAGGGCTGTCTTCCGGTCGCCACACTTCCGACAAGGTAAGCTGGCCACCCTCTGAGTTAAACCGCAGTACAGGTTTCGCTGAGGTGGTCGAAGAACGAACCTCGTTGGTGAAAACGGAAGCGATAATCTGGCCCTGCTTATTCCCCAACGCGAGATAGTCCGGCAACACCTGCCGGAAGAAGTAATCGCCGGCGGGAAATGCTTTGTCACCCACCTTGAATTCAAATGGAATGTGCGCTTTGAGGGCCCACTGCGCGGATTGCGCGTGAGCCGTCCCCACAAGGCACACAGCAGCGAGGATTGCTAACGTCAACGTGCATCGAATCAGATGTTTCATACTTTATTCTCCTTAGTGTTTTCTAATCGTGATCTATAAAGCGTTGCCGGCAAGGTTGGCGCGAAAAGTTTTTGGCCGCGCTTGGTGCTTGCTGTCAAAAAATGTTTGATACCGATCTGAGCAACGCAAGTCCCAAAGCCCTGGTCTCCACGCGCTCTCGGATTCCGCGTCGGAGGCCGGAGTTATTGGTCTCTACTTGGAATATCGGAAACCAAAGGGAAAAGACGCCAAATGGAGCAAAAATTCGAGACTGTTGGGGCCATCGATGCTAGGTTTCGAAACGCGGCCGCCTGCTCGCGATGCGGATCTCAAGTAGAAGAGAATGATCGATCAAGAGGCCCAGCAGCCATCGCAGTGTCCCCACTCATCGCAAAGAAGCGAAACGCGATGAGTGGGGACGCGCGACAAAGAGCGACCGGATATGGCACCGGCACCCGGCATTGCTACTGCTTGGTTGAATCTGCCAGCTTGGCTTTGCTCTCCTTCATCAACTTCATGACACCAGGATGGCGGGCCGCCCCGATTGATTTCTCGACCGGTGCGCCGAACAATTCGGGGTGCAAGTAGAGTCCACGTTCCTTTTCCGATTTCACTTGCTCCACAGGAATGCGGTGCGCATTGGCCCATGCATCCTGCCGGATTCCGGTCACCTGCCACGAGACTTTTACGTTGGGCTTATCAGTCTGGATGGTGAAACTGTGGTTAGCCATTTCGCTGGCTACGATAGCCTGCGCGAACTGGCCGATGACCGTGAGCTGATAGCGGAAATCACGATTCAGCGACTCGAACCATTCCGGCATTTGCACCACGGCTTTGCCCTGCCCATCCGTAGTGACATTGCCGTCGTAGATGTTCTTCATGTCAGGCGACTCTACGAAGGAGTGGTACAGGTATTTGTTGGCGGGATCCAGCGGGTGATCGATCTTGAAGGAACCGCCGGATTTCGAAAGGTTGCCGTGAACTGCGACATCGCCGAGAAAGAACCCAGCGTCGCCAGTTTGGCTTTGGGCAAACAGCCCATCGCCGTCTGAGGTATTGACTGCCGCCACACCAGATCCCACACTGATGTGCGAGATGCCATCGACGCCGTCGGGTCCGAATCCATTTGGACTATTCTGCGAGCCGAAATTCTCGCCCCAGACGGCTTGGCCACTAGCCCCCAAAACCTGGCCGAGCACGCCAATGCCGCTGCTGCCGAAGACCTGGCCGAGCATTCCAAAGCCGGTGGTCACATTCAGACCCTGAACGCCTGCACCGGAGCTGCCATCGGAGAACCCGAAGATGCCCGATCCTTGGTTGGTTGAAGAAAATCCGTTCACGCCATGGGTGCTACCATCTCCCGTCGCCAAGGCTCTGCCGGAGACAGCTGGAGTGTTGGGAAGGTTGTCGGTACTTACGCTACCGACGCCTTCTCCCTTTGCGTGAGCCTGGAGTCCCTCTTCGCCCAGGATTATTCCGTTCGCGACAAAACTGCCGTTGGAGTCTCGCTTGACGATCGCATTCGATTCACTGTTGCTGGAAGGTGCGACCAACCATGCGAAGTTCAGCGTGCCGTTGGTCGTCACCGGAGAGCCGCTCACGCTGAAATCGGAATTCGGAGCGCTCAAACCCACGCTCGTTACCGTGCCGCTTCCGGTGCCGGGAAATGTCTGTCCCGGAACGAAACGGATGAGGCCCTTGTCTGAGACCGAGAGCCCGGTTTCTGAAGGCGTTGTCCCCCCGGAACCGAACAGCAAGTTCAGCGTGCCTAACGGATTTGCCGTGTTGTTCCCCACCGGCTCCGCCTGCCAGCGGAAGGTTTCATTCACAGCTTTCTTGGTGCCGCTGTTGAAAGCGGACGCAGTGACATTCAAGGGTTGAGAATTTTTTCCCGTAGTCGCCGTGGCGGCTCCGGTCGCCGGCAGGGTGAGTGTTCCGTGGAAAATGCCGTCGCCTTTTACGTCCAGCTTGGCCTTCGGCGCCTTGGTGCCGACGCCCACGTTGTTCCCGTCGTCGAAAATCTGTGAGTTGGCGATGTCGGCGGTACCATCGAACTTCGCCAGGGCCTGTGCCGCGCCTCCCGCAGTGGTGACCGGTTTCGTACCGACCGGTGGCTGGGACGTCGCTGTCCCCGCGGTTTCCGCGCTGGCTGTGCTCGCCGAAGGCGTGGCCAGCAGGAAGGCCGAAGGCGGTAGTCCGCCCAAGGTCTGCGCGTCCGCGGCTTTCAACGCGTAGGGCACGCTTCCCAGCTCCACCCGCGGCTGCTCGGCTTGGCCGCTGGGTTGCACTCCGATCCAGCGTGCCTGGCCGGCGGCGAAGGCATCGGCGGGCATCCCATGACTCGTGGTCGAGCCCAACATGACCGAGTAGTGCCCGTTTCTATCGGCCTGCACGTTTTGGGTTTCCGTCCATAACGGGGCGCCACCGGATTGCTCCTTGTACAAAAGGAACGTGACTCCCACGGTGCCGGTGAGCGGTTTGCCGTTCACGTCGGTCACGGTGCCGGCGAACCTGACCATAGCGGGAACAACGCTATCGACGCTCGCCACGGTCTGCGCCATCAGTGGCATCAGGGAGGAGCAGATCAGCGAAAGATACAGAGAAAGATACAGAGATAGACGAATGCTGGTGCGCATCACAGGTTTCCTTTTCACTTCTAGAATGATTTTGCAGATAGTGAAGCCGGAGGTAATCGGCCTCTAGGTGAGATATCGGAAACGGAAGGACAAAAACGACAGAGCGATAAGACTGCCCAGGAAGGAAAGGACAACCCCGCTTCTTGGCGGAAGCGGGGTCATCGAGGTTAAGCAGCAGAACGACGATGCTACTTAGGTGGTTCCTGCAAACGCGAAGCGTCTCCTGTCGCCGATCCGGTCTGTACGCCGGCACTGTCGCTTTGGGTATCGATCAGAATCGCCGTGATGGTGCCCCCAAATACCGAGGACGTTTGATTGCCGCTACTGTAGCACTTGAGCTGAATGACATCGCCCGCTTCAACCGACATCACATTAGTGTTACTGGCCTGTTGCGATCCGCCGCCGTGACTGGAGCCGCCAAAGTCGCTGGCGCCGCTCCGGCTGCTCGAGGTATAGCAGAAGGCCCGGTCGTTGCTGCCCACGTTCAGGAGAGTGGAAGCCGAGACAAAGTAGGTCCCCTGCACTACTGCCGGCGTTTCTGCGACTACGACTCCGGGGAAATCGGTGGTCAGCGGAAGGTTCTGACCAGTGGCCCAGTAACCCACGGAAACTCCCGCGGGTCCCTGGGGTCCCTGCGGTCCTTGCAGTCCTTGCGGTCCCTGGGGACCCCGTGGGCCTTGCGGCCCTTGGGGTCCCTGCAGCCCTGGATTTCCCTGAAAGCCGGCGGGGCCCTTCTGGTTCCAGTGAATCTTATGTTCACCCGCAAGACACGCGGTACCGCTGTCGACAATCCGGATCGCGCCAGTTGAGTTTTTGACGCAGCCGAAAATCGTTACCCCGCTTTGAAGCTGAATCTCGCCAGCCTCTACCGATGTTTGAGCGGCAGTGGGCAAAACCCAGGCGAGCAGTAACGCAAACGAGCAAATATGAATTTTGATGCCGAACATGATTTCTCCTTTCGATTCTTGTTGACTACTTGGATTGTCCTGGCGAACGTAAAGCGTGCTTTGCCGCTGATCCGCTTTGCATCGTGGACTGGTTATTTACGTTATCAATGCGAATTGCTGTCATCTTGGCGTCAAACACAGCTGACGTCTGATTGATTGCGCTGTAGCACATCAACTGAAAAGCATCGCCGGCACCGACAGAAAACACTTCGGTGTTACTTGCTTGTTGAAGGGCGCCGCCGAGTCCAGTTCCACCGAAATTATTGGTCCCCGACACTCCGTTCGTGGTGGTGATATGGCAAAATGCCCGGTCCCCGGGACCCGCATTCAGAAGAGTGGACGCATTCACGAAGTAGGTGCCCTGAGGGACCGTGTCGGTTTGGGCGATCACGACACCGGGAAAATTAGAAGTCAGGTCTATCTTGCCATTACTCGGGCCCGTGAACCCTGTGGACATTGCTGCGGGGCCCTGCGGTCCTTGTGGACCTTCAGGTCCTGTGGCTCCTTGCGGTCCTGGATTTCCCTGCGGACCGGTAGCTCCCTTTGTTCCCTGCGGACCGGGGATTCCCTGGGGACCGCGAGGCCCTTTTTGCGTCCAGTGAATCTTGTGCTCACCGGTTAGACAGGTCGTGCCGCTATCTACAATTCTGATTGCACCATTTGAGTTGCTGACGCAGCCAAAGAAAGTCACCACCTGCTGAGCCTGCATCGGGTCAGGCGCCGCTGCCGGTTGCTGGGCAACGGCTGACACGACACAGGAAGCGAATAGAACCATCGTGCATATACCAACGCTGATACGGAACATAACCTCTCCTCTTCGTTGTTTGCCCAGTCGCTTTTGCGTTTTGCTACCTGGGTTGTCCTTGCGAACGTAAAGCTTTCCTTGCCACAAACCCACTCCGCATCGCGGACTGACTATCTACTTATCTATGCGAATCGCGGCGAGCGTTGCGTCAAACACAAGTGACGTCTGATCGACCGAGCTGTAACACATCAGCTGAATAGCCTCGCCGTCGGTAACAGAGAACACCTCGGTAGTGCTCGCTTGTTGAAATCCATCGCTGGCGCTGGACCCCCCGAAATCCGGATTTCCGTTTGTCGACGTGACATAACAAAATGCGTGGTCCACGGCGCCCAGAACCAGAAGAGCGGAAGCGTTCACGAAGTAGGTACCCTGAGGGACCGCAGCGGTTTGGGCGACTAGGACACCGGGAAAGTCGGAAGTCAGCTTTACATCCGTATCACTTACGGCCCAGAAACCTGTGGACATTCCGGCCGGACCCTGCGGCCCTTGTGGTCCTTGCGGTCCCGTCGGTCCCTGCGGTCCCCGGTTTCCTTGAGGTCCGCGATCTCCCTGTGGTCCTTGCGGTCCAGGGATTCCCTGGGGACCGCGAGGTCCTTTCTGGTTCCAGTGAATCTTGTGTTCACCGGTCTGGCACGCCGTGCCACTATCTACAATCCTGATCGCACCAGTTGAATTTCTGACGCAGCCAAAAAAGGTAACTACTTGTGGAGCCTGCATTGAATCAGCCGAATCTGCGGGTTGCTGGGCAACGGCTGACAAAACGCAGGATGCGAGCAGAACCAACGTGCACGTACCTACGCTGATACGAAACATAACCTCTCCTTTCGATTCTTGTTGACTTACTTCTGTTTGCGAGTGGGTCTACTGAAGTAATCGGAAACGTCAGGAAAGAGACGACACGGGTCGAAGATAAATCTGTTGGCAGGGCTTCGAGGCTGCGCGGCAAGCGCCGTGATTCCAACTCATCGCCGGGTTTTTTACTCTGCGAGCTGCCGGGCGCGTCCGGTGTCGGGGTGATCGGGGCCCAGGGTATTTTGCAGGTGTTCAGCGGCCGAGCGAAATGCGGCGTGAGCCTCGTCGCGTTTACCCTGAAACTGCAGGGCGCGTCCCAGGTTCAAGTATGCGCGGCCGATCAGGCTTGAGAATGCCCCGGGTGGGCTGGCGGCCTGTAACTGCCTCAGTGCCTGCTGTGCGTCGACGGCGGCTTGAGCAGGCCGCCCGGCCTCAAGCTCGACTGTGGATCGGCGGATCAGGACTATGGGCAGGAAGTCGCCGCCCGCCCGACCGGCTTTGCCTGCGGCCTCGACGATGGCCACCGCCTGATCCGCAAGCGGCAACGCCGTTTGAAAGCTACCCCTTCCCGCATCGAGCAACGCTTGCGCAGAGGCCAGCAACCCGAACCAAAAACTGTCGGGCGGGAGGCTTCGCCGCAAAATCGGTTCCACTTGCGCAAGCATGGTTGCCGCATGGTTGAAATCCTGCTGCTCGATGCAGATCAGCGCACGCCCGTACAACGACTGATAGATCACCATCTGATCGCCGGAACGCTGCGCTTTGGCGTATGCCCGTCCCGCATAATCGGCCGCTTCTTCGAGACGGCCCAACTGGTACAGCGTTTTAGCATAGTTGTTGAGGAGTATTGGGGAGACGGTCTCCTCCGTCTGTCCGGCGCGACTGATATCAATTGCACGGCGAAAAAGTCTCTCTGCTTCCAGCGGCTGTCCGAGTTTGTCCAGCGCCAGAGCCCAGTCATTGAATATCACTACCGCGGTTTGCGTGTCGTCGCGTCCCAGGGGGGTGAGCAAGGCGGCGGCCTGTTCGAAGGTGGAGCTGGCCAGATGATTCTGTCCTGCCACGCGGTAGGCCTCCGCTAACTCGACCGATGCGTGCAGTTCCAATATGTCAGAGTTAAATGGAGATTGTTTCAATATTTCTTTTACTGCCTGCATTCGAGCGAGCCCTTGTTGCGAATCGCCGCGCTCCTGAGCAACTTCGCTACCGCGCCGAAGACAGAAGATTCGATCCACGTCGTACTGCGACCCCTCCGGAAGTTCGCGCAGCCCTTCCTGGATGAGGGCTTCCGCGCGTGCCAGTTCGCCATCCCGGGCGAGAGCGCCCGCAAGAGAGCACGCGGCCTCCGCGCGCGCGATGCTTTCGTGCAGTGGTCGCGAAAGCTTGTAAGCTTCCTCCAGAACTCGGCGAGCTTTCGCATCTTCGTCCTGGGTGGAATACTGGTCGCCGATGACGACCATGAGTTCCACGCGGGAAGTGTCATCGGCGGCATGCTGCCGTGCGAGGACGTTTTCCGCGCGTCCCAGCAGTTCGTTGACCGTGAATGGCTTGCCTGAGGGCGCCGCATCGGAGAGCAAGAACTCATTGAACTCGATGGTGGACTGCGCGCGAACCAGTTGCCGAAGCGCGAAGTCGCGTTGCGCGCGAGCCGTTCGGGCCTGGATCAACGTCCCCACGACGCCGGCAGCCGTGGCCACAATTGCCAGCGTCGCCAGCGCCACGGCCATGCGATTTCGGCGCACGAATTTGACCGCTCGATAGGAAAAGGTGTCGGGCCGCGCGCTGATAGGTTCGTTCCTCAGGTAGCGACGCAGATCGTCGGCTAGTGCGGTGACTGACGAGTAGCGTTCCCCCGGCTCTTTCTTCATCGCTTTCGCGACAATCGTGTCGAGATCTCCGCGCAACAGATGACGAAGCCTGTCTGGTGTGGTGTCGCGTCTGGCGGCATTGGCGGAAGTAATTTTTCCGTTTGTTCGAGTTGGGGCCACGGTGTCCGACGGACGTATAGGTTCGTTATCCACGATAGCCTTGACCAGGTCTGCGGGCGCGTGCGGGCCTGTTCCGGCCGGATGCTGTCCCGTCAACAATACATAGAGCAGCACGCCCAAAGCATAGACATCGGTGGCGGTTGTGATTGCCCCACCGAGCAATTGCTCCGGAGCCGCATACTCGGGCGTCATCGCCTGCCCGCCTTCGACCGTGAGGGGCGCCGCGTCCCCGGCCTGCCCGTTGCCTTCCAGCAGCTTCGCAATACCAAAGTCCAGGAGCTTTACCTGCCCGTTATTTCGGACTAATACATTTCCCGGCTTGAGGTCGCGGTGCACGATCAGGTTGGCATGTGCTTTGGCCACGGCCCCCAACACATTGAGGAAGAGTCGGATGCGCGCTTCGACACTGAGCCTGCGCTGGTCGCAGTAGCGGTCGATGTGGTCACCTTTTATGTGTTCTAGAACGAGATAAGGTTGTCCGGTTTGCGACACACCCGCATCGATCAATTCCGCGATATGCGGATGCGCCAAACGACCGAGAATGCTGCCCTCGCGTTTGAATCGTTCCTCGCCACCCTTACCCATCAGCGCGATGTTGAGGAACTTCACCGCTACCTGCCGCTCAAATCGCCCGTCGTTTCGTTCCGCCAGCCAGACGGTACCCATGCCGCCCTGACCGATCTGCGATACCAATGTGTAAACGCCAAGAGTTTGACCTGCCAAACCCTGCACTTTCGGCAATCCGACGGAGCCCTCCTCGAGGAAACCTTCATCGGATAGCGAGCGGTGCTCACGGAGGAGCAATTCCAGTTGCTCCGCCAGGCCGGGATTTTTGGCGCGGAGTGAAGACAGCCAGACCGAGCGTTCTTCGTCGGTCATGGCGAGCGCTTCGTCCAGGTACGGACTCAAGGCTTGCCATTGGTCGGGACTTAGCGTGGACATCCGATTTCTCAGAGTGTCAAATCCGCGCGAATGCTGCGGTGGAGATAAATGCGCGCCTTCTCCCACCTTCTTTGCGCGGTACGTTCCGACAGCTTTTGCAGGGCAGCGATTTCTGCGAAGGAAAATCCGCAGAAAAACTTCAAATCAACCAACTCAGCGAGTTCAGGCTCGACTTTCGCCAGTTCATCCAGAGCATCGCTGATCGACGAGAGTTCTTTGGCGTCGGCCGAATTCTCGACCGCTTCGGTATCGAGCGAAGTAATCTCGAACTCACCCCCGCGTTTGATGGCGTGGCGGCTCCGGGCATGATCAATGATGAGCCCGCGCATCACCCGCGCGGCATATCCCATGAAGCGCGCCTGGTCGGGAAATGAAGGGCCGTCGCGTGCGGCCATGTCGAGATAGGCTTCGTGCAAGAGCGTGGTCACGCTCAGGCTTACTGGACCCCCGCGTCGTGCCATTTCCCGCTTCGCCAGCCGGTGTAATTCCGAGTACAAGGTGCTGAACAGTGTATCGGTGGCGGCACTGTCGCCGCTTTCAGCCGCACTGATGAGCGAGGAAATTGTCGACCCCAAGCGGCACCCTCCACTGGCGAAACGCCCCGAGTGTCTTCAGCGTCGCGCATTTCCAAAGGATAGTCAAGGCGGCGCCCGCTCTCGATCGACGTGCGCAACTTTTCATCCATATGGCATAGCGACTGCTTCGTCCAGTTATGGACTCAGGGCCTGCCATGTGATCGGGATTTATGTGGACATCGATTTCAGAGTGGCAAGTCCGCACGAATGCTGCGGTGGAGATAAATGCGCGCCTTTTCCCACCTTCTTTGCGCCGTACGTTCCGACAGTTTCTGCAGAGCGCCGATTTCGGCGAAAGAAAACCCGCAGAAAAACTTCAAGTCGACCAACTCAGCGAGCGCGGGCTCGACTTTTGCCAGTTGATCCAGGGCATCGCTGATGGATGAGAGCTCTTTCGCGTCGGCAGGATTCTCGACCCCTTCGGTATCGAGCGAAGTAATCTCGAACTCACCCCCGCGTTTGATGGCGTGGCGGCTGCGGGCGTGATCAATGATGAGTCCGCGCATCACTCGCGCCGCATATCCCATAAACCGCCCCTGGTCGGGAAACGAGGCGCCGTCGCGTCCGGCCATGTCAAGATAGGCTTCATGCAAAAGCGTAGTGACACTCAGGCTTGCAGGACCCCATTGCCGCGCCAGTTCCCGTTTCGCCAGCCGGTGCAGCTCGGAATACAAAGTGTTGAATAGTGCATCGGTTGATGCATCGTAGCCGCTTTCAGCGGCGCTGATGAACGAAGAAACTGCCGAGCTCATCCAGTCCTCCTACTGATAAAGCGCCCCGAGCCGATTGCAAGGCGTCGCCAGACAGGAAAACAGAACGAGCCACCTGGAACAAGCTGCGACTCGTAGTTGTTTGCGAACGTTCTGCCCGTTGCGCTGGAAATAACTGACAGAAGTCAGCTTACCGGTTGGTGAATGGCAGTTTGTCAGCCTTTTGTCACCAGCGCGTCATTTTTTTCTCGAAGAAAATGAGAACGGTAGGTCGGTCAAGCGGTTTTCTTACCTGAGGCCCGATATTGAGCGGATGGCCTTGACCGCAAAACAACTCTGCAACCAGATGAAACCACGGCGCAACTTGAGACGAATAAGCTGGTGGGCCCGGTAGGACTCGAACCTACAACCAACAGATTATGAGTCTGCTGCTCTAACCGTTGAGCTACGGGCCCGCTGGGCTCAATTTAGCATAGAGAGGGGCCGGTTTCCTGACAGCCCGCTCAGGGAAACGACGTGCGGTAACGGACCCCGCCTTCGCAAAGAGCGCGAAAGGCTGGGCCATCCACCCCAGTCTGGTTGTCCCGCAATTGTTCGGGGTCTTGGGTAATGTGTTTACCGATTTGCAACGGGTATATACCCTGAAAAATGCGTTTTCCTCCTAAATCTATGAATTGATTGGGCGAGAAACCGAGATACCCTCGTAAAATATCCCTTCTAAAGGACTTACGGGAGGGGATATCCCTCCCTACGAGTCGGTTTTTGTCGCAAGTCTATGAAAACAGGTCGTGCGGGTTGGAATTGATATCTAAAATATTATTTTTAAAGGAGTTAGCATGTTTCGTGTAGCTCTGAGCGTGCGGAGCCAGTTCCACCCAATTAACTCTCTAATACCAGTATGACAGGTTCCAAGGGTAAACATGACATGGTTTGGAACTTTCTTTTTATAACGGAATGAGGTAGTTGCGGGGAATTGGGTGCTTTCGGGGGCTTGACAAGATTTTGAGGACAGGACGATGTGCGCTGCTCAATTCCGGAAGGCGGCACGTACGGTGGCACCGCTGGCGGGGGCCGAAGCGTAGGGTTCCTGGGCACAATCAGGTGTCGACGGGCTACCCCGTGGTACAGCCCATGGGCGAGAGAAGTGGAGAGCGGGGCGCCTTCAGACTATCGTGCTTCTGGCATCACTGCCTCCCACCCTTTCGCACAAAACGCGAAAGAGTGGGGCACCCTCATTCTGGATGAATGGGGCACCCTCATTCTGGATGCAGTAAGAAATTGATCCCACGCACTCAATAAGTTCCAGCGGTCGAATAGTTACCCTAACCATTGATGACGGCCTGGATTTTGGTCACAGTGAGGACAACATTCTCCCTAACGATAAGCTTTCTTCCCTCGCTCATATTGATCTGCGTTCCACCTGGAATCGCGTGAACGTCGAGAACATCATCAGGGTTAACGAACACCATCTTGCTGGTCGCGGCATGGGTGAGACGAGCCAATCCCATCGAGACACCTCCGGCCCTGATTTTCGCAGACTTGTGAGCTGGTCTAATAACTGGTAGTACATGGAATCTGCTCGACTATCTGTTCAACCAACTGCTCGAACCGCTAGCGTCCGTTAGTGGTGTCTGCGTAAATCACTGAATCATCGAAGGCTTTCCGGATCCGTGGTCCGGGGGCAAGAATTGGCCTTCTCCCAGTCACGTCTGAGAAGTTACTGAAGTTTATCGGAAACCCCGTAAATCGTTGTCCCTAAACACATTAGATGTTATTTCTAAGTGTCGATTCTGCTCTGCTCCCCCGAGACCGACAGCACACGAATGGCTGACCAGTCACAGTCGTGGAGAAACCTCACCCTGCAGGCCAAGATGTTTATTGGCCTCATAGTGACCCTGGGGACGAGTGTGCTCCTTTATGGAGCGATTCACCAAAGTAGTAAGAACATTGCCGAATTCATCTGTTATCTGGGGATAGCGGTCTTAGCCTCGCGGATGAAGGTCAACTTGCCCGGGATTACGGGCACGATGTCGGTGAACTTTCTGTTCGTCCTGTTGGGCGTCCTGGAACTGAGTTTCTCGGAAACCCTGATTCTGGGCTCGGTCTCGATCCTGGTGCAGTCGGCGTACCCGGACCGGCCGAACGCGATCCAGGTAACGTTCAACATATGCGCGGGCGCGCTCTCGACCGCTCTCGCCTACTTTGTCTACCACCACCCGTTCTTCAATTTGCTGGTCGACAGCCGGCCGTTATTGCTGGGGGTCGCGGCTTGCACGTACTTCGTAGCCAACACCGGTTCGATTGCCTCCGTCATATCGCTCACCGAAGGGAAACGGCTCACCAAGATTCTGGTGGAGTGCTATTTCTGGTCATTCCCCTATTATCTTGTGGGCGCTGGAATTGCCGGAGTGATTGGCTGGTTTAACCAGACTTTCTACTGGGAAACGTCTCTCTTGCTGGTGCCGGCGATCTACGTGATTTACCGCTCGTACCGGTTGTATCTGGGCAAACTGGAGGACGAAAAGCGGCACGTCGAGGAGATGGCGAGCCTGCATCTGCGCACCATTGAAGCGTTGGCGCTGGCGATCGAGGCCAAAGATCAAACTACGCACGACCACTTGCAACGGGTGCGCGTGTACGCGGTCGAGGTGGCCAAAGAATTAGGCGTGAGCCCGGATGAGATGCAAGCCGTGCACGCCGCCGCACTCTTGCACGATATCGGCAAGCTGGCCGTGCCCGAACACATCATCTCGAAGCCCGGGCGGCTTACGCTCGAAGAATTCGAGAAGATGAAGATTCACCCCGTCGTGGGAGCCGAGATCCTGCAGCGGGTCCGGTTCCCCTACCCAGTTGTGCCCATCGTACGCGCGCATCATGAAAAGTGGGACGGGTCCGGATACCCGGCGGGTCTGAAAGGTCAGGAGATTCCGATCGGCGCCCGGATTCTGTCGGCTGTGGATTACCTGGACGCGTTGGCTTCTGATCGCCAATATCGGCGTGCTCTGCCACTGAACGAAGTCATGCAACGTCTGGCGGCAGAGTCAGGGAAGTCCTTTGATCCGAAAGTTGTCGATATTCTCAAGAAACGATATCTCAGTCTCGAAAAAATGGCGCTCGCTCAGTTTGGGCGAGAAGTAAATCCACTGCTGTCGACCGAGGTCAAAGTTGAACGGGGGCTGGCGCCGGCTGCGGGATTTGAGAACATTTCGGTCAAAGATGGCTCCGGCCACGAAGCGACGTTCCTTTCCTCAATCGCGGCGGCCCGGCAGGAAGCGCAGACGCTGTTCGAGCTCAGCCAGGATCTGGGCGCTTCGCTCAGTTTAGTCGAGACCCTCTCGGTCTTTTCGGTGAAGCTGAGATCGCTGGTTCCGTATGACGCCATCGCCATTTACGTCCGCCGAAATGACGAGTTGATCCCCGAGTATGTCAACGGCGACAACTTCCGTCTATTCTCGTCGTTGCGCATTCCTCTGGGGCAGGGGCTTTCGGGATGGGTGGCCCATAACCGGAAGCCGATCATTAACGGCAATCCCTCGGTTGAGCCCGGGTATCTGAACGATCCTACCAAGTTCAGCACCCTGCGTTCGGCTTTGGCGATTCCGCTGGAAGGTGTGGCCGGGTTAATCGGAGTGCTCGCTCTCTATCGCTCCGAACGAGACGCGTTCACCTCGGATAACCTGCGCATCCTTTTGGCGATCAGTTCCAAGATGGCGCTGGCAATCGAGAACGCATTGAGATTCCAGCAAGCAGAAAGCTCCGCCACCACCGACTATCTCACCGGCTTGCCCAATGCCCGGTCGCTGTTCCTGCAACTCGATCGCGAGCTGGCCCGCTGCAAGCGCGATCTTTCGACGCTAACCGTGATGGTCGGCGACATGGATGGCTTCAAGCAAATCAACGATCGCTTTGGCCATCTGGAGGGCAACCGTGTTCTGCGCCTTTTTGCGCAGGCTCTGAAAGAAAGCTGCCGAGAGTACGACTACGTGGCTCGCATGGGAGGGGACGAATTTGTGGTCATCGCTCCCGGCCTGCCTCCGGACGCGGCGGCCAAGAAAGCGTATCAACTGCGAGAACTGGCCAAGCAGGCGGGATTTGAAGTGTGCGCCGAAGAGATTCTTTCGTTAAGTGTCGGACAAGCCAACTATCCCGAGGATGGAAAGGATGCCGAAGAACTTCTGGCGGAAGCCGACCGCCGCATGTATCTGGAGAAGCAGCAACAACCGACCCGGAAAAACCGCAGGCTCTATGCCCGCATGAAGTGTCGCATCACGATCGAGTTGCATCCGGACACGGAGGCGGGCCCGATCTTTGGGAATCTGATCGATATCAGCATGGGCGGCTGTTATGTGGAAACCAGCGCCATCCTGACGCCGGGCACGAATCTCAAGCTGGTCTTTTCGATCGATGACGGCAAGCTGCACGCCGACGGTACCGTGGCAAGAATCCATCCCGGCTCCGGCATTGCCGTGCAGTTCAAGGAACTAAATCGCGAAGACAAAGTCCGAATGCATCGCATCCTGGAATTCGTGCAGAATTCCACCACGCTCTACGACAACCGCTACTACGAAAAGCTCAACCGCTGAGATCTCAATGTAGGCGCGGGCGTCCACGCCCGTGCGGTCACACCGAGAATTCACACTGAGTCAGAGTTTCCTGAGGCGGGGCAACGTTAAGAAGCACTCTACTTTCTGCCCGGGTGCGCTTCTCCCTTGCTGGAAAACACCGAGTAGGGCCATTCGTTCTCCTTTTTCGGCGGAGCTACAGCAGCAGGAACTGGCTTCGACTCGCTTCCCCAGTTCGCCGGCGCAGGCTGAATGCACCAGATATTCCCTGGCTGTTCCAACGCGATTCCCACCAGCCAGTATTTGCCTTCCGTACCCAGGGGAACACAGTTTGCGACCCGAGCCGGTGCGCTCGTTCCTCCCGGCAGTTCGTCGAGCAGGACGGACAACCCAGGTTCCAGGGGCTGGGCGAGGCGTACGCCGCATCCCTCGGTGTTTACCACCAGAGTATGGCAGTGCTCGCTGAACGGAATCGCAGGATCCATGCTGGCCAGGCGAAAAGGGATCTGCGCACGAATTCGGGTACTGCGCCGTTCCGCTTCAAACGATTTCGCACTTGAGCTCATATGCGCACTGTCTTTCATTGTACGTGGCCCATGAATCTTCGCTGGCCGGCGGACCCCCAGAGTTGAAACCAAAGTAACTGAAGTGACGCGCGCACGTCACCCCGGCGACGCTCAGGTAGGCCCGGACGCCCTCATCTGGGCAGCCGAGCAAAGCTCGGCAGAAGCGCATGATCGTGTGCAGCATTCCTCTCTGATGTCATCGCGTCACCAAGGACGATTAAGGAGCTGCGGAACTCCCTTATTACAGGCTCGGTTGGAGCACCTTCCTTCTAACTGGTTTTGTTCATTGGCGAAGATAATATCTCTCCAGCATGTCCGCTGCCGCTGAGGTACGACCCGTTCGATCCGAAAGCGTGAACTTGCCGGCAGTACGAGCATTCACCGACAACTCTGAGTTCGATTTGATCGTCGCCTGCTGCGCCGATTCATGCGGCCATGATTCCTCGTATGAGCGACACGCCGATCACATCCCCAAGATTCTCTCTCGTCCGCTGGATTGGGAGCGAATACTGCGTCTCGTCGACCACCACCGCGTGGTTCCGCGCGTGTACGGCTCGCTATCAGTACTCTCACATTTGGTTCCCACTGAACCACTCGACGCCCTCCGCTCGCGTTACCAGAACAATGCGCGCAAGACGCTTTGGTTTACGGCTGAAATAGTTCGCATTCTTACCCGTCTTGAGTCAGCAGGAATCAAGGCTCTGCCCTATAAGGGACCTGTCCTGGCACAGGCTCTGTATGGCGAGGTCACGGAGCGTCAGTTTGGCGATCTCGACATCTTGATCCTTCCTGCGGATGCTCCTAAGGCAAAGGCAGCGCTGCTCGACCTCGGGTACAAACCGGGAATCGAGCTTGCATCGCGTGCGGAGAGCGCTTATCTCGAAAGAGCGTACGTCGAGACTGGGTACGAGTACTCATTCAAGGCCGCGCGCGGCTCAAACCTGGTGGAGTTGCAGTGGCGAATCGTGCCGCGCTTTTATTCCGTCGACTTCGATGTGGCGGACTTTTTTGAGCGGTCCGATGAAATCATCGCTGGGCGGTCGCCGCATGCGAACCCTGCGCGCCGAAGATCTTCTGCTCGTGCTCTGCGTTCACGCCGCCAAACACGTTTGGATTCAGCTTTCGTGGTTGTGCGACATCGCTCAACTTGTGAAGTCTTCGCAGCTTGATTGGGATGCAATTCACGACGAAGCCCGGCGCCTGGGAATTGAACGGATCGTCACCCTGAATTTGTTTCTTGCCCACGAGTTGCTCGGCTCGGCAATGCCGCCTGCAATTCAAAAGCGCTTGGGAGAAGACCCATCAACCATCGTCTTAGCCGATGAGATTCTCCGCGTCATCGAACGCAGTGTCCACTATGACACGGAATCGATTCCCTATTTTCGCTTGATGATGCGGCTAAGAGAACGCTGGCAGGATCGAGCGCGTTTCCTCTGGCGTCTTGCCGTCACCCCGGGCCCGAGCGAATGGTTGGCGGTACGGCTTCCGGAATCTTTCCAGCTGCTTTATCGCCTGATGCGCCTATGCCGGTTGGCCAAGAGACTGGCTTCCACAGGATAGGGTCAATTAGTTTTGGCAAGCCACTAGCAGTGCGCCAGATGCTGCGGCGCATCGGGCACAAGCCCAGTGTTCAGGCCCACTTATCGATATACCTGATGCATTCGCCATCCTGCCCGTACGTCTGCGTTTCAGGACTAGATCGTAGGCTTCGAGACCCATTTCAGAATTTCTTTCTGTACCTGTCGCAAGCGACAGTTGTGCCGGGCGCGGAACTGTCAATAATGCAGTGATTAAACGCGTATGCTCGGCGCGTCGGGCCCGTGGGGACGCGATGCATACCTCTGGGAGTTCGCCTGCCCTTCGGCAACCAGGTAACGAGCACCTTTTAAAAGCAGAGCATCCCGGGCGCCGCATGGAGAAGATAAGACTGTTTCGTATCGGCTAAGGAGCACAGAACATGAGACGGGAACCGAAAGAAATAGGAGTCGCCGTGGCACTCGCTGCATTCCTCGTAGTCGTGACTCTGGCCGTCACACCGGTCGCGGCACAGCAGGTCACAGGTCAGTTGGGTTCGCCCAGCGCCACGACCACCATCGACGGAAAACAAATTCCGCCGCCGCCCCCGAAGTTTGGCGGAGTGATCAAGGAAAGCGCCAAGGATTCCACGCCGTGGTGGCCGCCGCGCATCGTGCCTCCGAAGGGCGCGCCCAACGTGCTGCTTATCATGACCGACGACCAGGGCTACGGTGTGTCGGGCACATTCGGCGGTGTCATCCCGACGCCGGCGCTGGACCGGATCGCGAAGGCGGGGTTGCGCTACACGCAATTCCACTCCACCGCTCTGTGCTCACCGACGCGGGCGGCGCTGATCACCGGACGCAACCACCATTCGGTCGGCTTCGGCGTCATTGGCGAATTGTCCACCGGCTACCCGGGCTACGATTCCATCATCGGTCCGGAGAGCGCCACGATCGGCGAGATCCTCAAGGAGAACGGCTATGCTACGTCGTGGTTCGGCAAGAATCACAACACGCCGAGTTTCCAATACAGCAGCGCGGCTGGTCCTTTCGAACAATGGCCTTCGGGCATGGGCTTCCAGTATTTCTACGGGTTCATGGGCGGCGAGACCGACCAGTGGGAGCCGTACTTGTTTCGCGATCATACGCAGGTGTTCCCGTGGGTCGGAAAGCCCGGTTACAACCTCATTACCGACATGGCGGACGAAGCCATCAAGTACATGCGCGACTCTGAACGCGGCCGCGCCCGACAAGCCGTTCTTGGTCTATTACGTTCCCGGCGGAAGCCACTCGCCGCACCAGCCGAAGCAGGAGTGGATCGACAAGTTTCACGGCAAGTTCGACATGGGCTGGGAAAAGATGCGGGATGAAATCTTCGCCAACCAAAAGCGGCTCGGCGTTATTCCCCCGAATACCACGTTGACGCCGTGGCCGGACGGACAGGCGGCGTATGGGGGAGCCAAGCTGCCGAAGTGGGACTCGCTTTCCGACCTGGAAAAGAAGATGTATGCCCGCGAAGCAGAGGTCTTTGCCGGCTACACCGCTTATACCGACAATGAGATTGGCCGCGTCATACAGAACGTCGAGGACATGGGCAAGCTCGACAACACGCTGATCATCTACATCGTTGGCGACAACGGCACCAGCGCTGAAGGTAGCGTGTACGGCACGTTCAACCAGTTGACCGCCTACAATGGCATCATCAACGAGCCAGCCGTCAAGCCCGTGCAGGTGATGAATGCATTGCACTATGAAGACTGGGGTTCTGACAAGACCTACCCGCACATGTCCGTGGCCTGGTCCTGGGCATTTGATACGCCTTTCAAGTGGACGAAGCAGGTGGCGTCCCACTTCGGCGGGACCCGGCAGGGCCTGGCTATTTCGTGGCCCGGCCATATTAAAGATGTGGGCGCGATTCGCACCCAGTTCCATCACATGATTGATATCGTTCCGACCATCCTTGAAGCCGCTGGTGTCCCGGCGCCGGATACGGTCAACGGGATCAAGCAGAAACCGATCGAAGGTGTGAGCATGGCCTACACTTTTGATCAGGCAAACGCCAATGCGCCGTCGAAGCGGGACACGCAGTATTTCGAGATGGTCGGCAACCGCGCGATCTATCACAACGGTTGGATTGCCGCCACAACCCCACCATCTCCATCGTGGGAGCTGGGAACGGGTACGATGCCGGCGCTCAGCGACTACCACTGGGAACTCTACAACATCGGCGAAGACTACTCGGAATACAACGACCTGGCAGCCGGCAATCCCGATAAGTTGAAAGAGTTGCAGGCGTTGTTCCTGACCGAGGCGGCGAAATACCAGGTTTTGCCGTTGGATAACTCGGGCTTCGTGCGCCTGCTGGCGCCGAAACCGAGTGCGATCGCCGGACGAACTGATTTCACTTACACCGGTGAGAACGTCGGCATTCCTGTTGGCAATGCTCCAAGCATTCTGGACCGGGACTACACCATCACTGCGAACATTACCGTCCCCGACGGCGGCGCTGAGGGAGTGATTGCAACCTTGGGTGGGCGCTTTGGCGGCTACGCACTTCTGCTGAGTCACAGCTTCAATTGGTGGCTCAAATCTGACTTCTTCAAAAAAGTAGGACTGGGGCTCCTGATTCTGGGACTGCTCCTCGTCTGGATGGGCAGAAAAGGAAGGTGGAGGAAACGTTTTGGATACGCCTGCTTGCTGGTCGCCGTGCTTGGATTAGTTGCCGTGTTTGCGACCGACGTGTTTGGATTCGGCAGAGGCAGACCCGTGTTCGTTTACAACTTCCTCGATCTGGAGCGCTTCCGCTGGATCGGACTGTCTTCACTTGACCCCGGCAAGCACACGATTGTGTTCGACTTCAAATACGATGGACCCGGTCCCGCGAAGGGTGGTACTGGCGTACTCTCAGTGGACGGCAAAGAGGTCGCCCGCAAGACAATCGAGCACACGATTCCGTTGCTGATGTCCATCGACGAGACCTTCGACATCGGGATCGATACCCGCACCCCCGTGGATTTCAGCTATGACGTTCCCTTCCGCTTTACCGGGAGCATCGACAAGCTGAACTATCGGCTCGGGCCGGAGCAGATGTCGGCGGAGGACAAACAGAAAGCGGCGGAAGTACTCGCCAGAGCGAAGGACTAGCCCCGCCTGGCATTCAGCAAAGGAGACGATGCAATGAGTCACAACCACTTTACGCTCGGCTTTCCCTTAAAGTCGCCCGCGGAGGCGAAGGCGGTGGCGGAGCAACTTCCGCCGCTGATGCCGGCGCTGTTCCAGGCAGAAGATGCGATTGGCACGATTCACTACTCGCGCTTTACCGTGTTGAGCGAGAAGACCCTGCTATTTCTGGGCGACTTCGACGGCGAGTTCTCACAACTCATGGCTGATCTCGCCAAGCACGCGGGGCCAGTTTTCGACGCCATCTTCCAGCATGTCGACGATCCGGCACCCACTCCGGTCGCCAATAACACAGACGCTTTCGTCGAGTGGGCGGCTGAGCATCTTATCCACGCGGTGAATCTCTACACCGCTTACGAAGGCGTAAGCGTCAAGGAGATTAAGGCCATGGCGGCCGCTGCGGACGTCGCCGGTGCCACCAAACAACTCCCATTCCTGGTGATCCTGCCGATCAAATCGAAACTTGCCTTCATCGAGGTGCAACTGATTCTGCGCGCGCGGGGACACGGCACGACCAAAGACCTGGACAAAGTTGGAACTCCTCACTTTGCGCAGTTCGTGCCGCTTGAAAATAACCAGATTGGTTTCTTTACCGTGTACGACGGTACTTTCAACGATTACATTGCGGATTTCACCAAGAATATCGGCGAGGTTTTCGACCTGCTATTCAAGTTCACCAAGAATGCGCCGCCCTCGCCATGCAGAAAGCACCTCCAGGAGTTCATTGATTTTGCCGCGGGAGCGAACCGCGAGCCGATCGGGTTCTATCAGGCATATCCGGGACTGAGTGTACAGGACATCAAAGCCCTGATCGCCGACAGCAAGTCACAGCCGGGCTCGGCCGCGTAAGAGAAGCAGGGAGTTATGCAGTGAGTCAGGACACCAAAGAACACGCGCCGCCTGTAAAAGAAAGCGGGGGCCTCCTGCGTCATCTGTTCGGGCGGGGCGGACATGAGGCCGACTCTAAATCGAATCGAAGCCACCCTCGACCTCGGTGATATTCAGGGATTCATCCTGCGCGGTTACCGGATGCCGATGGTGCGGCATTTCCTGCTGACAGTGGGCCACCCCGCGGAGGCACGCAAACTGCTCGGACGGTTCGTCAGCGGCGACGAGTCTGACGCGCCGCAGATCACCACTGCCGAAGACTGGCACGTAGGCTTCGAGCCGGGACCAGGAGATAACCTCTCCGATGTCCCGCGCCACAAGCCCGACTACTGCCTGAACGTGGGCATTACCTGGCCTGGAATGATTGCGCTGGAGATTAAAGAGCGAGTCCCGGCGCTGTCATTCAAATCGTTCGACGCGTTCACGACCGGAGCAGCCGAACGAGCAAAGCTCGTGGGAGATACCGGCGCGAGCGCGCCCGAAAACTGGGTCGGCGCCTTTGGCAAGGGAAACGATCACGTACTGGTGACGCTACATGCCATCAGCCCGGACGTGATGAGCAGTTACAGCGACCGGTTGTCTACGCTGTTTGCCGAAAAGAATGCCTTTCGCGAGATCTGGCGCACCGACGGGATGGCCTGGACGGAGATGGTCGATGGCAAACCCACCTTCTGTTCCAAAGTTCCTTTCGGTTACACCGACGGCATCAGCATGACTACCATTCGCGGAGGTCCAGAAAGATATCATCCGGATCACCAGCAACCCTGCGAACCCTGGCTATTCGTTTTGCGAGACGATGCAGAGAATTACAACGTGCCGGAGCCTCGCGAGCTCGGTCTGAACGGCAGCTTTGCCGTCTTCAAAATGATCGAGACAGACGTGGTCGGCTTCGAACATTTTCTGCAATCGAACAAGGACAAGATCGATCCCGAACTGCTTGCGGCCAAGATCTGCGGACGCTGGCGCAACGGCGTTCCTCTCGCGTTGTCGCCAGACACCGATAGCCCTCCCGGCGGGATGTCACTCGAGCAGATGAACAACTACGAATACGTGAACGCGGATGGGTCGGGCGATCCCAAAGGGCTACGCTGTCCGGTGGGCGCGCACATGCGCCGCATCAATCCACGGGGCCAGCCAGTCACGGGCCAAGGCCATCCCGGTGGCAGCAACAACACTCACCGGCTGATCCGTCGTGGCATGCCGTATGGGCCGAACTATGATCCGAAGCAGCCCTACGACGGCATTGAGCGTGGGCTGCTCGGCTATTTCATCAACTCCAGCATCGAAAACCAATATGAATTCGTGCTCAAGCAGTGGGTGAATGACGCGAATTCGCCGGGTCGGTGAGGCTGCACCCTAAATCGAAAGATCCGATGATCGGCACGCAGGACCCGGCTGAAAGCATTTTCGTGATTCCGCAGCCGAACGGCGCGCCCCCGATCAAGATCACGGGCTTCTCGAGCTTCGTCACAACCAAAGCCGCTGCTTACTGCTTTCTGCCAAGCATCACGGCAATCAAATTTATCTCCAAACTGGGATGAGGCTCTTATGTTGGTTCTGACCAGATGGTTCGGGGTGACCGGTAGCGACGCTGAACGGCGACCTCGCGCGGGAACGCGCTGACATCGAGGAGATCACCGAGCGAAGTCTCTTGTTGCAGTCGCAGGCGGCCGCCAAACAACACCGGCAGCTCGCTCGCGGAACTCATGCGAAGGGGGTCTGCGCGCGAGCCCAGTTTGAAGTATTCGACATTACCGCCGGACGAGACTCTGCGCTGGCGTCCCGGCTCGCAAAGGGCATGTTCGCGAAGCCCGGCATTTATCCCGCGATCGTGCGGTTCGGAAACGCCGATCCCAGCAAGAATTCTGATTTCAAGGCCGATGTCCGATCGTTGTCCTTCTCGGTTGACCTCACTCGGGATGGCTCGACTGCTCCCGGCGGAAAAGTTGACCGCCAGGATTTCTCGATGCAAAACGCGACGACTCTGCCCATCAACGACTCACCTGCATTTCTTGCGATCATGAAGCTGCTTACGGCCTCGAATCCAGCTGCCGGCTTGTTGTCATTGCCATCCAAGGACAAGTTGAGAGTGCTACGGACCCTCGCGCTGGTACAAGTGCAGGCGCACCAGACCATCAAACCTTATCAGCAGCTCCGTTATTGGAGCACTGTGCCGTTTCGTCACGGACCGATCGACGTCGTAAAGCATTCGGCAACGCCGTCCCCGGACAATCCCGCGGGCCCTCTGCAAAGAAGTAACCCCAACGGCTTGCAGGACGAACTGATCCGGCACCTTAACGAAGATAGGAAGATGAGCAGCTTCGACTTTGGCGTCCAGTTCCTCGATCCTGATCGGATGACGTATTGGGGCAAGCGCCACGACGCCAACTTCTGGATCGAGAACGCGAGTATCGAGTGGAACGAGGCCGAAGCTCCTTTCCACACGATCGCACGGCTCACCCTTCTGCCGAAGTCGCAGCTTCAGTCGGATGAGGCCGAAGCAATTTATTTCGATGTCACCGGGCACTCGACGGCAGACAGCACGCCCGTCGGGAGCATTAATCGAGCTCGCCAGCCCGCAGAGGTTGCCAGCAGAAAAGCACGCACGCGTGCAGACAGTCGTAGGGAAACAATCCCGAGCCGAATGTCGAAGCCCGCCTGATGGTCGACGCTTTGACGTGTTCGAGAGAGACGACAGCCTGGCAGCCACGATCGGTTAGAGCCCCTGAAAGTGTTTTGCTCCACGTTCATCGTTACCTTCGGAAAGCGAGCTGACATCCTCAAGATTGGTCATTGGGCAATCCCTTTCTCTATCATGCGTTCAACATCCGGGCGCGTGCTAATTGACCACCGGGTCCACGAAGCTCGTATCAACCTCGAAGAGCCGCAGAAAATTGCCGCCATTCGCACTAACGGTGCATCAATTACATTCCTGGTGTACTCCGCGACGCAAGTGATAACTTGGCGCGATCAGAGAGCAACCTGGCTTTGATGATCGGATCGAGGAGTTCCTGCACTGGGCGGGCGATTTTTATCTTGGCAGACCGTGCCCGGCTCGACCGCGGAATTGAAGTGAGAATTGTATGAGCTTACCTGAGGGATATGCAGTACGCCGCGCTTCCACCGACGATATCGACACCCTGGTTGCGCACCGGCGTTCGATGTTCGTCGATATGGGGTACCAAGACGAAACGGCACTGGACTCAATGGCCGCCAAGTGTCACAGCTGGTTGCTGGCCAGGATGAACCGTGGAGAATATCTGGCGTGGCTTGCAATGGCTCCTGACCAGTCAATCGTAGCCGGTACCGGTCTATGGCTGATGGACTGGCCACCTCATATGATCGGCAGGGGTACACGAGGAAATATCTTGAATGTTTATACGGCAGTCGAGTTTCGCCGGCGAGGATTGGCTGGTGAACTCATGAAAGCCGCGATGCAGTGGTGCCGTTCAAATGGGGTTGACACAGTTGTCCTCCATGCGAGCCCCGAGGGTCGTCGCCTTTACGAGTCGATGGGTTTCGTAGGAACCAACGAAATGCGCATTGAACTGTGAAGCATTGCGTTCGATCATCGCGGCAGAGTTTCGATTGCGGATACATCACAGGCGACGTCTGCGGCTATCTTTTCCATCGCGCTGATGGCTAAGTTTAGCTTGTTCTAAAAGCTCTCGTCGAGCGTAATTTGCTGCACCATCTGGTCGAGTTGACTCCTGGCCTGGGTCTGCTTCTCCTGCAGATCTGAAGTCTCTTTGTTTAAGACATTCAGGCGGTCTTCCTGAGAATCGAGTTGGTGCGCGTAACGTTGCAGCAGCGCTTTCTCTTCCGCGCTGCCTTTCAGTGCTTTCATGTTTTCGCGGACGCGGGCTTGATCCCTGGTGATGTTTTCGATCTCGCGCTGACGGGCCTTGATCTGCGTTCCCAGGCTATCCACTTTGTTTTTCTGGTCGAGGACGCGGCGAAAGGCGTCTTGCATGGCGGGCGTGATCTGCCTCTGCTGGGTGATGAATGCGATTTGCTTCTCGTCGAGATTGGTCAAAGCGAATTCGCTGCTCTCGGGATGAAATTCCGCGATCTGGAGATTCGCCGTCTGGCCCGCGGGCACGGTTACGTGGAAGCGCAAATAGGAAGCCGAGGTCTCTTCGGGTTTAGGGCCTTCGGTCAATTTCCAGTTTTCCCTCGCGGGATGCTCGATGATCACATCGCGAGTAGTTGTGTCGGCATTGTGCAAGGTATATTTGCGAGTGTCATTTTGCTCGCGCGTCAGATACATCAGGCCTTTGACGATGTGGATGCGGGTAATGGGTTTCTCGCTCGACTCTTGCTCCAGGGTAACCCGCAAAGCGGGATCGGCCGCATAGGAGATCAGACGGCGCTCGGCGGGATGAACCGTCTCGATCAGGCCTTCTCCGGCAAAAGTGTCGCTGTCGAGGATGTTGAACGTTCCGGAGTCAAGGGTCAAGCCGCTGCTGTTGGTGATCCAGAGGGCGCGGCGAATTTCGCGCGTGTTTTCATTCCAGATGGTGACCTTCTCCGCATCGATGCGAGCTTGCAGAATCGGCACCAGAGCCGACTGATTCTTGCCGATCGTGATCTTCTGCTTGAGGTTGTATTCAAAATAGTCGCCGAGGTCTTTGGCCTCGGCTTCCGCTTGCTGTTTAGCGGCGGCGTCGAAGCTGTCGAGCCTCGTGAGATTGCGTCCATTGACCGGGAGATTGGTCCTCTGTTTGGCCATCATGCCACCGCCGATGCCACCTGCGACGCGGGGCGCGCCGGTCGGCGGCGCTGCCGATTCGGCTTGGACCTCGACCGCTTCGGACGAAGCAGGCATTGGTGCACTCATCGACGCCTCCTGGGTCTGAGGGGTGAGCATCGCTGATTGAGGTAGAGGGACGACCGGTCGGCGAGTGTAGAGCGGGCGGGAGATATCCTGGATGAACGACTGCGGCGCCCCGGCAATCAGCGCGAGCTGGACGTCCCTCCAATCTTCGCCAACCGTGTTATCTACAATCGCCCAGCCTTGCAGCAGCGGCTTTTCGTTCGGCTTGTTCGGGAGGATGATTCGGTATGTGCTCTTCCAGACTGGAACTTCGCTGATGTAGCTGACGAAGATTTCGCGATCCCCAGTGCCGGTGGCGGAGATGGTCATGCGGCGCAGGTCGCGGGCACGCGAGGAGCCGATCAGGTTCAAGTATTTTCCGACCTCATCGCTGAGGTCGCGTTCCGCGAGCCGGACCGAGGTGTTGGGGCCGAGATCGAAGTTCCGCATGTCGCCGCTGTCGGTTAGGACAGAGAATTCGGTGACCTCGTAGGAATCGCCCTTTTCGGTGAACCTCTTTTCTTGCTCGACGCTCAGGAGCCGGCCGGTTGTATTGTCCGAGCCGCTGTGCACTTCGACGCGCGCACCACGCAGAGCGGCCAGGAAATCAGCCCGCGTAAGCTGCTCACCAAAGGGCAGACGCAGCACCTTCAGACGTTCATCGAGGGGCGCTATGGAGTTGTAGCGGACGCCGGAGATATGGCCGTCGCCGAGATCCACGACGGTCAACGACTTCAGAACATCGTTGAGTTGGCCGGTGGTGAAGTCGATGGCGAGGTCCTGATTGCCGCGGACGCGGGCCGAGTGCTCGAAGTATCCCACCCCGTTCTTGTAAAGAACTACCCGCTTGACCGGCAGTTGGCTGCCCGAGTCACCTCCAGCAACCGAGGCCGGCGATTGCGATTCGGCAGGTATGGGCGGATCAGATTCATTCTCTGCGAACGTGCTAACGCAGAATGAAATGGTGATGAACGTGATGAGAATGGATTTGCGCATCGACACCTCCAGCTCTCGCCGGGAGTGTAGCAGTGCATGCGGGCAAGGCGGCAGTGACAAATCAGGAGCGTTTCGGGGTGACCGACCCGGGGGTCTTTGGAACTCGGATTACTTGAACCTGGTTGTCAGTTCTCAGTTTTCGGTTGTGCTCGGGAGGACAGCCGTTGTCAAAGTTCTCTCTGGATGCTGCAGGGTTTTGAAGTCGCGGAGCGAGAGTTCTAGTCCTCCGAACTCGGGGTGGTCGTTGTGATCGAGCGTGAAGGCGATATCCAGAGTATCGCCGGGGAGCAGTTTTGCCTGCTGAATTCGTTCGGCCATGCGCCAGCCGAGGGCATCGTAGGTGATTGATTTCCGCCAGCTACTACCAAAACTTTGAGCATGGAGACGCGGCAAGACGGTTGAATCGGGGTCATTTCGAGGTGTGGTAAGAACAGCAACTTCGCTGAATTCTTCGTTCGAGTCCATAGTTGGCGGCGAAGACAATTTTAGCTTCACGTGCTTCTCTTTCATCACGCGAGGCGGAGCCGTTAAACGCAGGTTGCGGGCGGCAAAGACCGGTTCTGGATTACCTATGCCGAAGGGTTCGAGTCGACGCAAGGCTTGAAACAAATCGTGAGTGATCTGATCGAATGGGAGTTCGGCATCGAGATCGAGGATGGGTTCGAAGTCGGCCAGAGTCAGGCGAGCGCGGGCGTATCCATCTAAATGGGCGCAGAGGTCGGGCAGATTGGCAGCGGGCATGGAGAAGCCGACGGCGTGCGCGTGTCCGCCAAAACGAGTGAACAACGGGGCGCAAGACTCCAGCGCGTTCAGCAAGTGAAAGGCGCGGATGGACCGGCCCGAGCCGTGCGCGTCGTCGCCATCGCGGGAAATCACCAGCGTGGGACGGCAGTAGCGCTCGACTACCCGCGTTGCCGTGATTCCGATCACTCCGCGGTGCCATCCGTCGCCGTCGATCACCAGACAAAAGGAATTGAGCAGGGCTGGCTCGTGCTCCAGTCGCGAATGAATGGCTTCGAGAATTCTGCGTTCTTCTGCTTGCCGCTCCGTGTTGAGCTGGTCGAGCTTGTTGGCAATCTCGCGGGCACGGACTGCATCTTTCACGCTGAAGAGTTCGATCACGTCGCGCGCGATGTCCATGCGGCCGGCTGCGTTGATCCGGGGAGCAATGCGGAATCCGACTTCGCCAGAGGTGAGTGGCCTGCCTCCGACCTGCGCAACTTCGAGCAACGCCTTGAGACCGGGATTTACCGCAGAGCGCAACGCTTCGAGACCAAGCTTGGCGAATACGCGGTTCTCACCGGTTAAGGGCACGGCATCGGCGATGGTGGCAATGGCGACTACTTTCATGAACGACTTCAGCAGTGGGGCTTGATCGCGGTGGCTGAGGCGGCGCTCCATTAACGCTTGGGCCAGTTTGAAAGCAACCCCTGCACCGCAGAGCGCTTTGCAGGGATATTCGCAGCCCGATTGGTTCGGATTCAACACCGCGAGCGCGGTGGGCGTGCCGTCCTGGCCGGGGAGATGGTGGTCGGTGACAATGAGATCCACGCCGAGACGATGTGCGGTCTCGGCGGCGGCGAAGGCGCGAATGCCCGTATCCACGCTGATGATGAGATGAATGCCCGCGACGGCCGCGCGCTCGATCACGTCGCCGCGCAGGTCGTAGCCTTCCTTGATGCGATGCGGAACATGGAAGTCAGCAGCCCCGCCGCATAGTTCGATGGCGGTTTTGAGGATGACGATCGCGGTTGTGCCATCAACATCGTAGTCGCCGTAGATCAGGACGCCTTCCTTGCGCTCGATAGCGGCGTCGAGGCGGTCGACGGCAGCCTTCATGCCGGACATTAAATAGGGTGAGTGCAGATGGGCGAGCGATGGAACGAGGAACCGCTCGGCGGCTTCGGAGTCGTCGATTCCACGCATTACGAGCAGGCGAGCGAGAGTGGCGGCGAGTTGCGGATCTTTCAGGGCGAGGGCGGCATTCGAAAATAATGCTGCAGTCAGGAGTTCGATCTGGGCTGCGTCAGCGGTTTTGGGAACCCATTTCATTCAGCGGCGGCAACACGATTGTTGGGAAACCATGATTCTACTCGCAGGAGCTGCCGAGCGTGCTCGGCCGGACGAGTCTAAGATCCGTCCCCCAAATTTAATAGGGTTTGTCGTCGTCCTGGTCGGGCTCGTCGATGGAGAGGCCGGTGAAATCATCGGCCATTTCGAGGATGTTCTGGTAACGCTCGTACCACGGGGTGGAAGCTTCGTAAACCATCATCACGCCTTGTTGGGGGAAGCCGAGTTGCACGAACCCGGTTTTGCCGACGTAGGTGCGCAGCCAGCGGGCATCTTCGATGTCCTCATCGCTGGTGAACTCGGCCGTGCCCAGGCGTTCGATCATGGCATCGAGCTCCTCGCGCTCCAGCCGCCACGAGTCCATGGTGAGGAATGGGGCTGCCGCTGCTTTGGCCAGTTCAACGAAATCTTTCCAGCTGTCGGGATTGTCTTGCGCCTTCCAGGTGACGCTCTGCACTTGTTCGTAGTCGACGAAGCCGGGAAAGCGGCGCATGCCGTGGCCTTCGATGAAGGCGACCATGTCATCTTTGAGGCTGCCGAGATCGTCGGATACAGAAGGCATATGGGGGCTCTGGATAAATGCATTGTATGCCTGACAGCGGGCAAATGGGAGGTAAGCCATCAGCATTCAGCACCCAGCATTCAGTCTCCGGCATTTCGCTGGCCCCTGCATTTGCGGCTGAGTGCTGACGGCTGAGTGCTGACTCCTCCCTGTGCTACACTATTTGTTTCACGACGAACCTCCGATCCGCACCATGCTTCTTTCCAAAGAATATGTGGGCTATTTGGCCCGCGAAGTCACGAAAAAACTGATTGCAGGCAAGTTCATTGAGACCAAAGCTGTGGCTGCGGTCACGGACAAGGTGCATGCGGCCATACTCGAGGAGTTCTCCCTTGAGGATCGCATCAATGACGAGGTCCGCGTGATTTTGGAAGCCTATTCCGCCGAGATGCAGAAAAGCGGGGCCAACTATCAGGAAATGTTCCGCAAGGTGAAGAACGAACTCGTGCGCAAGTACAAGGCGGTGTTGTGAGAGTGAGCCGTGACAAAGTGAATAAAGTGGCGCACGTGGTTACGGACGCGCTGGCCGAGATGGACGATTTGGATTTTATCGAGGACCGGAATACGATCCGGCTGGAAGTGCGCAAGATCCTGGAGGATGTGTTGAACCAGGAAGAAAAGATCGATCAGGCGGCGCGGCACAAGATCGAGAATCAGAAGCGGACCATCCTCGAGGGCAGCCAGGAATGGGACATTCTCTACCGCAAGTATTACAACGAAGAAGTAAAGAAGCTGGGAATATAAGGCTCAGTTAACCCCCGGGGAGAGCCAGCATGCCGAGCGCCACGGGTTGCGTATCGTCGGAAGGGGAACGGTTAGGGAAGCACCGGAGCCGAAGTCTTCGTTGGCGGAATCGTCCGTCGCTCCTTTGGTCTGGCCAGCGATGATCGACTTGCCTGCGATGGTCTCGTAGGCGTAGCCGGTCAGCTTGGCGTACGAAGCCTGTTCGACAGTCAGCTTAGCCCACCCATAGTGGTTCCGACCGTTCAATCGGAAGCGCAGTCCGAGATAAGCGGTCACGGGAAAGTGAACGCTATACCAGGGACCTCCATAAGATGCTTGACATGTGGGGATGACGTCGTAGAAGGCCATGGTGCCCTCACCCCCCCGAAATTGTTGGCTGTGGCCGATCGGTGCTCCTTGCATTAGTGCTGTCGCATAGCCACCGCTGCCGATTGCACTGTTGCCTGAGGCGGGAAGCTCGCCAACCTGACGAGAACTATTGCAGACGAAGGCGACAAAGAACGTGACCTTGATAACGAAGTCGGTGACTCCGTCATGGTTGAGGTCGAGGTTATATTGTTTGTCACAAAACTTAGTTTGGCACCAGAGCACGACATTGGCCTTTGTGTAAACGATTTTCGCCTGGGATGGCGGCGCCAAGGCAAGCACGCTCAACAGGGCCACGACTGTCGCGACTGCATACACGCTGAGTTGCTGATGAATTGACTGGTAAAGGTTGGAAGCTATTTTGCCGAACGAACTGGCAGACCGTCTCATATGTCCTCCTACGCGGAATTGATCGCGATGGTTTTATTTCACGGACGAATGACGTGAACCGCGTTTAGGCTTCCGTCAAGTTGCCTTCGAGTGCCGACTCCTTCCGCCGCCACAGCGGGACTCCTTGTGAACCGAGAGCAAGTATGCCAAGCGATGCGGGCCGAGGTTTGTCAGGAATGGGACTGGTCAGGGAAGCGCCGGGGCCAAGATCTTCGTTAGTGAAATCGTCCGCCGCCTCTTTCTTCTGGCCAGCCTTGATGGACTTGCCGGGGATGGTTTCGTAGGCGCAGCCGGTCAGGTTGATGAAGGCAGGACCAACCGATAGCCTGGCCCATCCATAGTGGGTCTTTCCGTTCTTCTTGAACTCCACTCCGAGGAAGCGGTCAATCACTCCGTACCAGGGACCGCCAAAAGATGAATAACAGTGGTTGTTGTAATCAACCTGTTTGACCCAGGCCATGACTTCCTCCCCTCCGCCGAAGTCTTGACCGCGACCGATCTGCGCCCCTTTTTTAAGTGGCGCCCCCACGACGGCGTTGCCGCCGATGGGAAGCTCGTCAGCCTCAGCCCTACCACCGCAAAACCCGAATCTAAAGTCGCTCGAAACCGTGAATATGAAGTCGGCGACTCCGTCGTGGTTGAGGTCGAGGTTGTAAGGTGGGTTACAACTTATATGGCACATTATCACGACATCGGCGGGCGTGTAGACGATTTTCGCCTCGGATGGCTGTGCCAAGGCAAGCACGCTCACTAGGGCCACGACCGCCGCGACCGCATACACGCTGAGTTGCTGATAGATTGACGGGTAAAGGTTGGAAGCTTTCTTGGCGAACGACCTGATAGACCGTTTCATAAGTCCTCCTACGCAATGTTGATCACATCAGCCGAGCTACCGATAGCTCGTCGATAAAACTTTGATATGGAACTCGGCGGCCCCCGCCGCCGAGTTTGTACGTTCCCGCGACTGTCGCTGTAGATTGATTCCTGCGCCGTGAGTCTCTGCGTTTTGGAAAAGCCGAGTCTGGTTACCGCAGACTATCTCTCGGATCCACTCATGCCACCGGGCATGTGAAATCGCCGAGCTATCGCAGAAGGCAGCCGACCCCGTAGGCCAATTGGATTACCGTTTCGCATCGCGCCGGACCGAATCTGCGCCATTTGCGGCGCGTGGACCTGAGCAAGTGTGGACGCGTCCACCAGGCCGTACTCGCAGCCCTCGACGCCGTGATGTTGCTCGTCGCATGGGATCAGCACGATTGCGTGTTCGTCGCCATTGGAGAGCTTGCCGCGGGCTGCGATCTCGCCTCGATCATTGATAAAGATGGCCTGTATCAATGTCACGCCAGAGCCAGGGGCAACCAGACTCTGCAAGTCGATGATGGGACCGCCGTTCTCTGACAAGAAAGCATGGTCTTCGTTAAAGCAGTCTGCGGCACCGAATCCTACGATTTGACCCTGCGAATTGATCGAAAGCGCCTCATTGCATGCATCACCGGCCACGCTCCCGAGATCGGTCATTACTCCGTTTTTCCACAGAAAAGCGTCTTCTGCGGTGGGAGTAGTACTGGAAACGCCGACGATCTCGCCGGCATCGTTGATCCAGTTCGCGTAGGAGTACCCTCCCCCCAAATCGCCGAGATCCGTCAGCGGCGGGTTGTTGTGGCGGTCCCAAAGGAACGCATGAGCCGATTGATCCCCTGCCGTGTCCGAAACACCAGCCACTTGGCCGCGACCGTTCATCCAGTTTGGATAACCGAAGGTGCCGCCGAGAGTACCGATGTCTACCATTTTCCCGTTCTCCCAAAAGAACGGATCCAGCGTCGGGTACCCGGTGGTCTGATTGATGATCGCGTTGGTGTAGGACTGGCCGGCGACCTGTCCGTGCTGATTCACAAAAGCAGCCGTGCTGTCGGGCCCTCCCAGGGTGCCAAGGTCTTGCATACCTTCAGCTTCGGTCCAGTGAAACGCATGCGCTTGGGTTGCCGCCGGGACAAAGAGGAATAACAGGGAGAAATTGTTGGCCAGGGGATCCGGAATCGTATTGAGTGCGGCTCCCACCACTCGGCCGTGATCATTGATCGCGTTTGCGACGCTCTGATTCCCTCCCAACGTCCCAAGATCGATGATGCCATTCCTCCAAAGGGCGGCAATAACCTCAGGGTATGCAGTTAGTGGGTCGATTCGGCCATTCTCCGAAGCGCCAGCAATCTCGCCACGCCCATTGATTGAGGAGGCGAAACTGCTAGACCCACCAGGAAGTGAGCCCAAGTCGGTAAGGACGCCTCGCTTCCATACAGATGCGTGGACGACAAGGCAGTCTGAGACGGCGCAATTGGGGTAGAAAGGATCGGGAACCGAAGTATCTGCGTAGCCCGCCGCCGCCCCACGCAGGTTGATGATGTTCTCAGGTGGAAACGATTCGTTGTAGCTGTTAGGCCCGCCGAACGTACCGAAGTCGACCAGTTTGTAATGATGGTGCTTGTTTTGATGTTCGTTCTGCGCGGCCAGTTGAACCGGGATCGCCAGGGTGGCGAACAAAGTTACTGCGATAGCAAAACTTCCTGCCCTGTATTTCATATTGCCTCTTTTCGCTTTCGATTGAAGAGGGACTGAAATCAGTTGCGGTCCACCCCCTGGTGGTTAACCGCTGCCACACGCCGTCACAACGTTCGTAATTGCCTAGAGCACCGTGCCGGACTAGAATTACCGCTGGACGGCTCTGGATCGCATCCCACCCATTCCCTATTCGCCAGCGCAGCGTAGCGCGGTTGCGGTTTCGAAGTCCTTCCAAATTTCTGGCAAATTTCTGGCAGACCGTATGCCGTTGCAGACTTTGCACTTCTACGCGTTCGGGCCTTATCGCTTGGATTCCGAGAAGCGTGTGCTGGTGCGCGACGGCACCCCAGTTCCTTTGACTCCGAAGGCCACCGAGATACTGCTTGTGCTCGTCGAGCATGCCGGGCACATGGTTGACAAAGACACTCTGATCAACCGGGTGTGGCCTGATGCCTTCGTCGAGGAAGGAAACCTCAACAAGAACATCTTTTTTTTGCGAAAGGCATTAGGAGATTGGGAAGGCGGACGGGAATACATCGAAACGGTTCCCAAGCGCGGCTATCGGTTTGTCGCGCCCGTAAGCGAAGTGACCCACGCCGAGGGTGCCCCGCAGCAACGATCTGCCGCAGTGACAAATCTGATCGGCAAGAAGGTTTCACACTACCGGGTACTGGAGATCCTGGGTGGCGGTGGCATGGGCGTGGTTTATAAAGCGGAAGACTTGAAGCTCGGCCGCCGCGTCGCTGTGAAGTTTCTTCCCGAGGAACTTGGAAATGATCCGAAGGCAGTCGAGCGATTTGAAAGGGAAGCACGGGCTGCTTCCGCACTTGATCATCGCAATATCTGCTCGATTCACGAGTTCGGCGAGCACGAAGGCCAGCCGTTCCTCGTTATGCAGTTGCTGGAGGGGGAAACCCTGCGAGAGCGTATTGCCAAGGAAGCTTCCTTGCCGAATGATGCCCTGCTGGATATCGCCATTCAGATTGCCGACGGATTGGACGTGGCCCATCAGAAGGGCATCATTCATCGCGACATCAAGCCGACGAATATCTTTATTACTGGGCGCGGAGAAGTCAAGATTCTTGATTTCGGGTTGGCGAAGCTCGTTTCTGCGGCCACGTGTGCCGACGCCGTCACGGGACGGGACCACCCGGATGATGGGGTACTAGGAACGCCGCGAGAGACCCCGCCCGCAGCAGGCCCCGACTTGTTCCTAAGCCGAACTGGAGTGGCGATGGGAACGGCTGGTTACATGTCGCCGGAGCAGGTGCGTGGCGAGAAGTTGGATGCTCGGACGGATCTGTTTTCGTTTGGTGCGGTGCTTTATGAAATGGCGACGGGGCGCCGTGTCTTCGCCGGAGACACGGTGCCCGAGCTTCGGGAAGCTATCCTCAACCAAGTACCCAACCCGGCTCAGGAATTGAATCCCCAGCTTCCTGCAAAGCTCGAACAAGTCATTAGCAAGGCGCTCGAAAAGGACCGCGAGGCACGCTACCAATCGGCATCCGAAATCCGCACCGAGCTGGAGATCTTCAAACGACAGATGGAGCCGAGATTTCGGCTCCTCTGGTGGGCCAGAGCCGCGGGAGCCGCCTTTATACTGCTGATTGTCGGCACGATTCTCTGGGTCAGGAAGAACCAGGCTGTCTTTCAACCTAGCCCGACCGACCTGAACCTGAAGCAGTCGCAACTGACCGCTAATTCCACTGACAACGCTGTTACGGGTGGCGCCATTTCCCCGGACGGAGAGATGCTAGCCTACGCTGACCTGAGGGGGATTCACGTCAAGCTCATGAAGACGGGCGAGATAAGGGATATTGCGCAGCCGGAAAGCCTCCGAGAAATGCAGGTGGACTGGAACATCAGCCCCAACTGGGTCAATCACGGCACAGAATTTCTTGTCAATGCGATGCCACACGGGAAGCAGACCAGCGTTTGGATCGTGCCAGTGATGGGTGGAGCGATGCGCAAGATTCGCGATGACGCTCTGGCTTGGACCGTTTCACGCGAGGGCTCTTGGGTGCCGTTTGGAGCCGACCTGGGTAACTACTTCTACCGCGAACTTTGGCTCATGCGACCAGATGGTGGGCAGGCGCGAAAGCTTTATGAGGCCGATGAGAATGCCAGTTTCGTGGGCGCCGAATTTTCGCCGGATGGCAAACGGCTGGGATACGTCCAATTTCGCCGCCTCGCGGACAAGTATGAATTGAGCATTGAAAGCCGCGCCCTGAAAGGCGGCCCTGCTACGACCGCGATCTCGTTTCCATTCTCCATGGAAGACTGGACTTGGTCACCCGACGGGCGGATCATTGCCTCAGTTCCCGACCCTGCCAACTCCAGGTCAAATACTTGTAATTTCTGGCAAACCCGAATTGACAGCCGGACCGGCGAACCCCTGGAGAAAACAAGACGCTTAACCAACTGGTCTGGATTTTGCATGGATCAACCGAGCGTGACGGCGGATGGGAAGCGGCTAGCATACAGAAGGACCTCGACCCAGAGCGCTGTGTATCTTGCTGATCTGCAAGAGAACGGAAGGCGGATTACTACTCCGAGAGCGTTCACGCTAGACGAGGCGCTGGACCAACCAGCGGCGTGGACAACAGATAGCAAAGCGCTGGTATTCACTTCAAACCAAAACGGCCGCAGGGAAATTTACAAACAGTCGCTGGACCAGGATGCCCCGCAACTGGTAGCGACGTCGTTGGACGAAAACCCCGAACAAGCTACAGCGCTTGGACTCAACGAAGGGTACATCCCGCGTATAAGTCCAGATGGGGCTTGGATCCTCTATCTGTCAATGCCAAAGGAGAGCGGTTCCTTAACACCGGTTCGGCTGATGAGGATCCCAATAACGGGCGGAGAGCCCAAGGTGGTATTAACCACACCGCGCAGCAGAATCGACTCGCTGCGTTGCGCCCGATCACCCGCGGGCTTGTGCACGATTGGTGAGGCGACTTCGGATGGCAAGCGACTCATCTTCACCGCCTTCGACCCAGTACAAGGCAGAGGACGCAAACTCGCGCAGTTTGATACCAAACCCACGACCGACGCCGAGTATGCCTGGGATCTTTCTCCTGACGGTACACGCATCGCCATTGTCCGGCGTTCCGAAGCGACGATCCATCTTCTGTCGCTAACCGGCCATCTTCCAGCCGAGTTTGTCGTGAAAGGTTGGAGCGGCGTGCAAACTCTGGATTGGGCGGCAGACGGGAAGGGAATGTTCGTCACGAGCACCACAGGTAAAGGATCGGCGGTTTTGCAGTTGGACCTAGAAGGGAACGCTCACCTGCTTTGGGAGCCAAAGGGAAGTATCCAGAGTTTCAGCACGCCTTTTATCGGCGGACTTTTGACTCCTTGGGCCGTACCTTCCCCAGACGGGCGTCACTTGGCGCTCTGTCAATGGACCTTTAGCGCCAACATGTGGATGATGGAAAACTTCTGAGAGCATAGGGGGCTGGCCTATCCTTTCGCTGGGCACAAAAGGCGGGTGTCCTGCCCTTCTCGCGTTCTGTGCGAGAGCGCCCCCGGGTGCCCCACCCTTTCCGCGCTCTCTGCGGAAGGGTGGGTCCCGCGGAGAATCCGAAGGAACACCAAGCCGGAATTCAACAGCTTCTCTCTACATTAACCAAACCGCATCCACATCCACAATCACCTGCGTCCGCGGAATCTTCTCCTGAACTGCATAGACGAGCATCGATCTCAAAACCGCGTTCAACTTCTCCCGGCTGGCCGACTTCAAAACAAAATGATATCGATAGTCGCGCTTCAATCGCACAATCGGCGCCGCCGCCGGGCCCAGCACGCGAATGCCTTCATGCCGCGTCTTCTCGAACCACTTGCCCAAAATGCCCGACCATCGCAGCGCCTCATCCAGTTTGTCGCTACGCACCAGAACATTGGCCAGCGCGCTGTACGGCGGATAGTGCATCCAACTGCGAAAGCGCAACTCCTTTTCATAAAAGCCGACGAAGTCGTGCTGCGCCGCATACTGCACCGCATAGTGATCCGGAAAGTAAGTCTGCAACACAACTTTGCCCGGAGTCTCCCCGCGCCCCGCGCGCCCCGCCACTTGGGTCAGCAACTGAAACGTCCGCTCCGCCGCGCGAAAATCCGGGAACCCCAAAGCCGCGTCGGCCCCCACCACTCCCACCAGCGTGACCCCATGAATGTCGTGACCCTTGGCGATCATCTGTGTCCCCACCAGTAGATCAAGCTCGCCTTCGTTAAGCGCATTCAGCGCCCGTTCAAAATCTTCGTTGCCGCGAACCGTGTCCCGATCGAGCCGCCCAATTCGCGCCTTTGGAAACAGTCCATGGAGCAACTCTTCCAGCTTCTCCGACCCTGTCCCGAGAAAATAAACATACTCGCTGCCGCACTCCCCGCACACTTTCGGTACCGGCGCCATGAACCCGCAGTAATGGCAAACCATCCGGTTCGTGCGCTTGTGATGCGTCATCGCGATGGCGCAGTTCCGGCACTCCAGCCGGCTTCCACAAGCCCGGCACAGCGCAACCGGCGAGTATCCGCGGCGGTTGAGCAGCACCATCACCTGCTCCTTGCGCTCCAGGCGCTGCTTGATTTCCTCGACCAGCTTTCGCGAGATCACTTGCTCCTTGCCTGTCTCCTGAAACTCTTGCCGCATGTCAATGACTTCGACCTCGGGCAGCGGCCGCCGCTCCACGCGATCCGGCAATTCGAGCAACGCATACTTGTTCTTCTTAGCGTTGAAATAAGATTCGAGCGAAGGCGTAGCCGAGCCCAGCACGACGACTGCACCAGTCATCTTGGCCCGCATCACCGCCACATCGCGCGCGTGATATCGCGGCGTCTCCTCCTGCTTGTAACTCGAATCCTGCTCCTCATCGACGATCATCAGCGCCAGATTGGAGACCGGAGCAAACACCGCCGAGCGTGTGCCCACAACCATCCGTGCGTCTCCGCCCTTGATGCGGTGCCACTGCTCAGCTCGCTCCTGATCCGACAGCGCCGAGTGCAGGATCGCGACTTCATCTCCGAACACGTGATGCAGATCGGCCGCCACCGCCGGCGTAAGCCCAATCTCGGGAACGAGCAGGATGGCCGACCGCCCCGCCTCCAGAACTGAACGCATCGCCGCGAGATAGATCGCGGTCTTGCCCGAGCCCGTTACCCCATGCAGCAACGTGCCCGAGAACCTGCCGGTACGCACGCTATCCTCAATCCTCTTCAGTGCATCCTGCTGCGCAGAATTGAACTGAAAGTCCAGGGGCGAACGCCGCGACTTCAGGTTTGTGACGGTGAACTCGATCGGCTCTTCGACGATCTCGATCAATCCGCGCCGCACGAGCGTCCCCAACGTGGTGCGGGGGACATCGAGCGCTTGCAGAGTCTCGACGGCTAGCTTCCCACCCGCCGCGGCCAGGGTTTCGATTAACACTTGCTGATTCGAATTGAGTTTGCCCTCCGCCGTCTTCAACATCGCGGCCTTCGCGGTGCGAGTGGAGTCGCGCGCATCCGACAAATCCTCGCGCACGATCCATTTTTTGCGCACCATGCCGCCGAGTAATGATTTTGAAACGCGGGTCGCGGCCCGCAAGCTCTCTTCCCGCACCGTCTCGCGCTCCGCCAGGTAGTCCAGAACGCGGACCTCAGCCAACTGATCCTCGGGCGTCTTGCGCGAACGCGCTGATGAGCCTGACATCCCAGCAAGATGCAGCGCCATCTGTCCATCGTCGGCGATGCGATAGCCAATCGCTCGTTTAAATTCCGCGGCCAGCGGCAGCATGGTGCGAAACACTTCGCCCAGCGGCGCCAGATAGTAATCCGCAATCCATTTTCCCAACTGGAGAAGTTGCTCATCGAGCACCGGCGAAACATCGAGCACGCTGAAGATGTTCTTCGCCTGAACCTTCGGCGCGCGATCATGCAGTGTGGTAACCAGGCCCGACATGCGCTGCTGGCGAAACGGAACCAGCACGCGCCCGCCGACGATGGGCTGCATCGTGTCAGGGATGCGATAAGTGAACGCAAAGTCCAGCGGCACGGGGAGGGCGACGTCGCAGAATTCAGGCATGCGGGTCAGGACTGGCTGATTGGCATCGTAACATCGTGGCGAGGCGAGGCGCAGGTGGTCTTCTGACGCAGTGTTCCACGTGGAACATTTTGGTGAATAGCTATAAGTTATAGAGTGACGAAGTGGTGCTGCTCAATCACTTGCGGCTGGGCCGAGGGCGGCCCTTGGCTTTCCGGCGACAGAAATTGTACAAAACTTTGACATTCTGCTGACAACTTGCATCGGGACGATGCCCTAATGTCATGCACTCGCAGGACAGGCGCATTAGTGTCCTCACCTGCACAGGATATTGGGTCCTCCCCTCGCCCTCTAACCGTTTACTAATTAAAAGGAGAAAATGATGCAACGTCTATGGGTTCGCACGACGGCTCTGACTTTATGGCTCGCGCTGGCGCTAGGTTTCGCTTCCAGCCCGGCCTTGGCGCAATACCAATTAACCAAGCTAACTTCGAATCAGGCCGGCAAGGCGAAGAATACCGACACCTTGCTGCAAAATGCCTGGGGACTTGCCTACGCTCCCGGCAACGCATTCTGGGTGAGCGATGAGAACAATGGCTGGTCGACACTCTACGACGGTGCTGGAGTCCCGCAAAGCCTCCAAGTAATTGTTCCTTCAGCCAGCGGCAGCGGGTCCGGCTCGCCTACTGGGCTCGTCTACAACGGTTCGAGTGAGTTCCAGATTGACAGCTGGACGTCGCTCTTTTTGTTCGCTACGCTGGATGGGACCATCCAAGGCTGGTCGCACTTCGAACCGTCGCAGACGCTCATCGGGGTCAACACGAAGAATAAAGCCAGCTATACGGGGCTAGCCATCACCCACAAGATTTCGGGGAATTTCATCTATGCCGCCGACACGGCTAACAACAAAGTGGATGTCTATGACGGCAACTTCACGTTCGTGAAATCGTTCACGGATTCGAAAATCCCAAAGGGCTTCACCGTGTTAGGCATTCAGGACATCAAGGGTAAGGTTTACGTTTCCTATGCCAATGCGGCTGGTGGCCCGGGCGGATACATTGACATCTTTACGGAAGCGGGCACACTTGTGAAGCAGTTTGCTCATGGGAAACCGCTGAACCAGCCTTGGGGATTTGCCGTGGCTCCGAAAAATTTCGGTCCGCTGAGCAATACCCTGTTGATTTCCAACAACACCAACACCGGCACCATCAACGGCTTCAATCTCACGACCGGAAAGTTTGTAGGTACCGTCATGAACTCCGCCAACAAGCCGATTACCATCAACCAGCTTTGGGCAATCGAATTTGGTGGTGGGACTGCGGCCAACGGGAAGAAAAATCAGCTCTACTTCACAGCCGGACCGCAGAATGGTCTGAATGGATTGTTCGGCGTGATCGCGTTCAAGTAGTCATGTGTGCGGGCAGGTGCTGGGTTTGAACCATCCGGCACCTGCTTTAGTTGAGGTACGCTTTCGTAGACATCCTGCCTTGGAACCCCCAGATAGCTGGTGGCATTGTGGGGATCCTTCGACTCCGTAGCTGATTCGCTTCGAGAAGCAGCTACTGTGCTCAGGATGACCGCGTGTTTTTGGGGAAGTCTCAAAAGTTTTGCATTATCCACATGTTGCCGTTCGTAGTCCAGCCGTCGAATGCGAGGTGACGCCCATCTGGAGACGGATGTGCTAGCGTCTCACCGGAACCTCCGTTGTTCTCCCACAGGACCTGGGCATTGCCTTGAAGATCGACGTGCAAAACTTCTCTTCCGTTGCGAACACCAGCGGTAACAAACAACCCTTTTCCGTCGGCCGCCCAAATCAAAGCCTGCAAATTGCTCCAGCCCTTGACCTCAACCTGCTGCAGCACGCGTCCGTTGAGTGAGAGAATAAGATGGGACCAGCCAAGTCCGAGCGAGGGCAAGACGTGTGCCGTCGGGAGGAGTCCAGCACCCTTCCACGGCTTCAACAAGAGCAAACCGAAAGAGCTCACCGCCCCGGCCTTTGGAAGCATCCAGAACGGACGGTCAATTGTTTGCCATCCTCGGTCGGCTCGCCAATCAGACACAGGCCGGAAGGAGTCCTCGCACAGGTAATCATGCTGTAGGCACGGGCAGTAAATAACAGTTGTGACGGTCCGCCGTTATTGGAAACCCGCATGACTGGTTCCGGTCCTTGTGTTGGCGGCGCTCCATTCTCCGTTGGTCCGAGGTAGATAATGTTCCGGCCGTCCGGAGTTACTCGAGAGTTTCGGCCGTAGCCTTCGATCACACCGGCTCCGCAATGTCCTGGCGAGCGACTGTCGGTAAATCCCTCGATGACCGGATCGATCGGATATGAAGAAGATTTCCTTGCTATCGGGTGTCCAGTCCACCACACCTTCGGAACTCTCGGTCAGGGAAAATGCCTAGGCTCGAGAATGCGGGTTCCGGCCGCCGCCAATTCGGCAAGGAACGCAGTTTCTTTGCCTGCCGATTTCAGAAAGGCAAGCTTCTTACCGTCTGCGGTGGTGCTCAACCCACTCATGCAGAAGCCGGACCAGTTGGTGAGTCGCTTTGGTTTTGCGACCGGCGCTCCCGTGTGCTTATCGAGCGGCATTTCCCAAAAGTTGCAAAGGGTGCCCTGCAGCGATTCTGGCTCTGGCACCAAATAGAGAAGCCGTCCGTCCGGCAGCCAGAGAAAGTCGTTCACTTGCTTCATCTCGTGGGAGCCAAATAAGACCACGGAAGGCCTGCCTTCCAAATCAGCGGAGAAGAGAGTGTCTCCGGATTGATCGCTCTTTTTGTACAGAACTCGTTTTGCGTCCGACGACCAACTCAGCCCGGCGAGGGAGCTCTGTTCGTCCGTTTCGAAAAGTTTTCGCGCCTGCTCTCCGTTTGGCTCCATCAACCAGATTTCGCGATTGCCAAGCCGACCCTCATTAGTCCCAAAGCCGAGCCAAGAGCCATCCGGGGAAACGGAATATGCAACCGCATTGTCGCGCAGCTTGTGCGGCGCTCCGCCCACGACGGAAACGGTCCACATGCTGCTACCGGTTGAAGTCCGGCGATCTCCTGAGTAGATCGCAAATGCACCCGTAGGGTGGGCGTTGGCAACAAAGCGGGTACCGTCGGGAAACCACGTTCCCACAACCTCCCAGTCGACCTGCTTGCCTTCAAGTTCCTCGGGCGGAGAAATGACGCGTGTCTCGCCCGTCGCGATGACCTGGACTCGCATCCCCTTCGCGTCGCTGTAGGCCAGGTACTTGCCATCGGGCGAATTGCCCCAGAAGAACACGGCTCTCATAGGAATTGTTTGTGAGCTCGCGCAACTGCAGCTCAGGAGGGGGTTGTCTGGAAGGCGTCCGGCCTCTGCCGACCCATAAGGCTACGATTGAGATCAACAGCACCAAAGCAAGAGCTCCGGCCGCCGGTGCGCGCCTCCTCTTTCCAGCGGCGTCGCTTGGGGCTAGCGTGTGGACGAGCTGGCGGCGACCGGTGATGACTTCGACGCGATAGATCCTAGCGGGTATACCGTCGCTTACAACAGATAGATGCTTGCCGTCGGCGCTCCAGCGGATTACGTCTTCCCCGGGCTCAATACCGGGAACCGATCGAGGCTGGCGAGGCCCGGACGGGCGTCCAGCAAGGACGAAACCATGGCTCCGTCCGGCGGAGCGTCAGCTCCACCCTTCTCCGCCAGAATCGAAAGGAATAGACATTAACCCACCGTCGATCACGTAGAGCCAGAACCTCCGCTCCAAATCGACCGTCACAAGCAATTTCCGTGGAGTCTGGCCACCCTCCATACGTTGACCGACGGTGCCTTCGTGATGGGCAGGGGCTTGCCGGCCGTAATGTCCAGCAAGGAACAATCCGTGCAGTGGCTGGGTTCCGGGGTTGAGAGTCTCGCTTCCCACCCTTTCCGCAAAGTACATGGAAAGGATGGGGCACCCCAATCCGTTAGTCGATCTGCAAGAGGGCTGGGGCCAGCCCCTCAACTACGCGATGAACAACCATGGTCGGGTGGTTGGCCAGTCCTTCCTGACCGGGGACCAGGCGAACCACCCCTTTCTTTTGGATCGTGGGACCGGGCTTTCTGGCTTGGATACGTTGGGGGGGAATTTCGGAAGCGCAAACGCAGTTAACGAGGACGGGGAGGCTGTAGGTTGGGGAAATTTCGCGGGGGACGCCTCGTTTCATGCCGTTCTGTGGACAAGCATCGGGCAGGTCACCGAGGTTGAGAGTCTCGCTTCCCACCCTTTCCGCAAAGTACACGGAAAGGATGGGGCATCCCCAATCCGTTAGTCGATCTGCAAGAGGGCTGGGGCCAGCCCCTCAACTACGCAATAGAGCCCGGCAGTAGCGTTTCCGGGTTGAGAGTCTCGCCTCCCACCCTTTCCGCAAGTACGCGGAAAGGATGGGGCACCCACTTTGTTGACTAGGCTGAGGAAACGCGGGCCGGCCTTCACCTGTTTTCTTTGGTCGGACGGAAGGTTGGCTCAGCTCCCGTGGGGCTTCTCCACCTAAAGGCCTGCGGAGCTTTGCTCCGCAGGGACGAGCGTGGCGCTCGTCCCTACACGGGTTTTGGGATCGAATTTACCCGCGCCTACATGGGTAACTGGCGGGTGGGGGTTGTCCCTGCTACCATTTCAGCGGGATGCCACTTCGCAGGGCGGTAGGAAAAACTGGACAGGGAGAGCGCAAGGCTGGTCGGGGGAGGGCTGCCCGCGACCGGCGTCCGCGCGCCGAACTGGTCATTATTACGGGCATGAGCGGGTCGGGGAAAGCCTCGGTGCTCAAGGCTTTTGAGGATCTGGGCTACTACTGCGTGGATAATTTGCCGGTGGGGTTGATCCCGCAATTTGCGGAGCTAGCCGGGCAGTCTTCCGAAATCGAGCGCACTGCGCTTGTCGTCGATGTTCGCGAGGGGACACAACTCGAGGCTCTGCCCGAGATTGTGAAGTCGGTACGGCGTGTCTTGCCCACCAAGATGATTTTCCTGGAGGCGGCGGATTCTATCCTGTTGCGTCGCTTCAGCGAGACCCGGCGTCCTCACCCGCTAGGCACCAACACGACCGTAAAGGCTTCGCTGGCTGCGGAGCGCCAGCATCTCAGCCGCATTCGGAAGATGGCTGATCTGGTGATTGACACTTCCAAATTCAATGTCCACGAGCTGCGGTCGCACATCACGGAACGCTTTCAAAAGCAGGAGTCGGGAAACAATATTCTGGTTTCTTGCGTGAGTTTTGGCTTCAAGCATGGAGTTCCGGAGGACGCGGACTTAGTGTTTGATGTGCGCTTTTTGCCGAATCCCCATTTTGTGCCGGAGTTTCGTCCGCTTACCGGGCGCGATCCCAAGGTCGCAAAGTATATCCGGTCATTTCCGCAGACCAAGGAATTTATCAATCGGATTTCCAAGCTGCTGGTTTATCTGTTGCCGCACTACATCCGGGAAGGGAAGAGTTATCTGACGATTTCTTTTGGTTGCACGGGCGGCCAGCACCGGTCGGTAATGATCGCGGAAGACGTGAGTAAACATTTGCGGAAGGCGGGGTACCGGGTGAAGGTGGTGCATCGGGATAGTCCGGAGTAGAGGGCCTCATGGCTTGCGGCAAGAACCTTTAATTGCAGAGGACGCGAAGAACGGATCGCTGAGAGCGCGGAGAAAAGCGACAAACCACAAAGGACACGAAGGTACCCATAGGAAAGCTTCGCTGGGCCGCACGGGTGAGGACACCCGCGCCCCCATTGAGTTGCAGTAGAATAAAGACTTGCGACACATGCTGATTTCATCTGTAGCAGGGCGGGTCTGGCTGCGCATGGGGGGCCTCTGATGCGGCAACTGACACGCCTTATCCGATATGTGGCGCCCTACTGGTGGCCGGTGGGGGCGTCCGTACTTCTGATGGCGGCGGTGGGATTGCTGGATGCCTTCCGCCTGCTGCTGATTGGACCTATCTTTGACCGGGTACTGAATCCGGGTTCGCAGTCTCGGGAGATGCAGCTGTTTACGGTTCCGGGCAGCGGGCATCCCATCTACCTGCAGCAGTTTGTTCCCTCGCACTTTCAGAATCCGTGGACCGTGGTGGCATTTGCGCTGGTTGCGGCTACGGTGTTGAAGGGAATTTGTGACTATGCCGGCACTTACCTGGTGAACTACGCCGGGTTCGGCATGATCACTGATCTGCGGAATGACCTCTACGATTCGATTTTGCAACGCTCGGCGGCGTTTTTTCACAAGCACACGACGGGGACTCTGGTTTCAACGATTGTGAATGATGTCGAGCGGGTACAGTACGCCATGTCGAGCGTGCTGGCTGAGTTCCTCCAGCAGTTTTTTACCTTCCTTTTTACCGCGCTGGTGGTGGTGGCTTTGGGCAGGAAGTTTGCCTGGATTCTGGTTTTGTTCGTGCCGGTAATTATTTTCTCGGCGGGGAGAATTGGGCGGCGGGTGCGGCATACGACCCGGCGCGGTCAGGACAAGCTGGCCGACATTCAGAACATTCTGCACGAAACCATTACCGGCAACCGCATTGTGAAGGCTTTCAGCATGGAGTCCTGGGAAATTGCGCGGTTCCGCAAAGCGGCGCAGCGCTTGTTCCGCGCCAATCTCCGTTCCGTGGCCGCGGTGGCCATCAGTTCGCCCTTGATGGACATTTTTGGCGCGATCGCGATCGCCCTACTTTTGCTATTGGGGCGCGAACAGATCAATCACCACGTTTTTTCGTCTGGTACTTTTCTGGCGTTTATCGTGGCCGTCTTCAAGCTTTACGATCCGGTGCGCAAGTTCGCGTTGTTTAACAATAATTTCCAGCAGGCACTGGGCGCGTCTTCCGAGATATTCAAGTTTATGGATACGGAGGACGATGTAAAAGAGAAGCCGGGAGCGCAACCATTGCCGCCGTTTTCGCGCAGCATCCGGTTTGAGAAGGTTTGCTTCTCCTATGAGTCCGAGGGCGAAGAGGGGCGCGAGATTCTGCGCGATATCAATCTCGAAGTCCGCGCCGGCGAGGTACTCGCCGTGGTGGGATCGAGCGGCGCAGGCAAAAGCACGCTAGTGCATTTGATTCCGCGATTCTTTGACGTGACCTCGGGGCAATTGACCATTGACGGCCGCGACGTGCGCGAGACCACGCTGGCTTCGCTGCGATCGCAGATTGGGGTGGTGGCTCAGGACACGGTGCTGTTCAACGACACGGTGCGGAACAACATTGCCTACGGACGGCCAGTCGTGCCGCAAAAGGCGGTGGAGGACGCGGCTCACGCGGCGTTGGCGCATGACTTTATTATGGATTTGCCCAACGGCTACGAAACGGTGATTGGCGAGCGCGGGGTTCGGCTATCGGGTGGGGAGCGCCAGCGCATTGCGATTGCGCGGGCGCTGCTGAAGAACGCTCCGATCCTGATTCTTGACGAGGCCACGTCGGCGTTGGATAGCGAATCGGAGGCGCTGGTGCAGTCAGCGCTGCAGAATCTGATGACTGGACGAACCGTGGTTGTGATTGCTCATCGGCTTTCTACGGTGCGGCGGGCGGATCGGATTGTGGTCTTGGAGAATGGAACGGCTTCCGACATTGGTCCGCACGAAGAGCTGATGAAGAAGCTGGGGACCTATCGGCGGTTGTACGAGTTGCAGTTTGCGGAAGTGGAACCGGCCAGGCCGGAAGTGCAGGTTGAGTGAGAAATTGCGCGGCGAAAATCCCCGCCCTGTCGCAAAGAACGCGACAAGGACGGGGCACCCATCACCCGTTATGCTGAGGGAATGTTTAGGGTGAATTTTTTCCTGGGCTCGCGCCTACATTGAACATGTCAATTCGCTCCATGACCGGGTTCGCGCAGGTGAAAGGGCAGGTCAGCGGCCAGTTCGGCTTCACCTTGTCGCTCAAATCGGTGAATCACCGCTTTCTCGATATACATTTCCGCATGCCATCCGATAGCGACGATCTGGAGATGAAGCTGCGGCGACGGTTGAAGGAGAAGATGGCTCGCGGCCATGTGGAGCTGACCCTGAATATCGAACGCAACGTGAGTGACGGCTTTGCACTGAATCGCACCCTGGTGGGCGGTTATGTTCAGGCATTTCGCGCAGCGGCTGCGGAGTTCGGGCTGTCGGCGGAGCCCGACCTCAATGCAATTCTCCGCATACCGGGTGCGCTTGAATCCGAAGCGTTGCCGGCTGAGGATGGTCTGGAGGCTGCCGTGCTCTCCACCATGGAAGAAGCGCTGGCCCGGCTCAATCAGATGCGCGAGGAAGAAGGCCGCGGCACGGCGCGTGAATTGCGGGAACGCATGAGTCGCATGCAGCAAGCCCGGGAGGGCGTGGAGAAACACCGCCAGGCGGCGCTGCAAACCTATGCCGAGCGATTGAAGACGCGCTTGCAGGAGTTGATCGGTTCGCAAATTGATCCGGAACGCATTCTGCAGGAAGCAGCGTTGCTGGTCGATCGCAGTGACATCCAGGAAGAGTTGGTGCGGCTCGATCAACATGTGAAGCACCTTCTGGGGTTGCTCGATCAAGGCGGAGAAGTGGGCAAGAAACTGGATTTTCTGCTGCAAGAGATGAACCGCGAGGCCAATACACTGCTTTCTAAAACTTCCGGCCTGGCCGGAGAGGCGCTGAAAATTACCGAGCTGGGGCTATCCATGAAAGCCGATATTGAAAAGGCGCGCGAGCAGGTGCAGAACCTCGAATGACCACGGTCTACATCATCTCGGCGCCTTCGGGTTCGGGCAAGTCAACCCTGGTGGACAAAGCGCGGGAAATCGTTCCCGGACTTGACTTCTCGATCTCCTACACCACGCGACCGCCGCGGGGGACGGAGCAGAACGGGCGGGAATATTTTTTCGTTCCGCGTACCGAGTTCGACGAGATGGTGCGGAAAGATGAGTTCCTGGAACATGCTGACGTGTTCGGCCATTGTTACGGCACGGCGAAGCGCGTCCTGCGTCAGGCTGAGAAGAGCGGAAATGACTTGTTGCTCGACATTGATGTACAGGGCGCGGAGCAGATCAAGCGCAAGCTTCCCGAAGCGGTGAGCATTTTCATTATGCCGCCGAATCGCAAGGTTTTGGAGTCGAGACTGCGAAAGCGCAGTCTGGATGCGGAAGAGGTGATTCAGCGCCGATTGGTCACGGCCAGTCGTGAGATTGAGAATTACGAGAAATACGACTATATTCTGGTTAACGACCGTCTGGATGAGTCCATCGCAGCGCTGCAGGCGATCCTGCTTGCGGAACGGCTGAAGCGCTCGGGAGTTCACGGATCCGCTGACGATGCGGAAACGCTGGCCAAGGCCGAAAGCTGCCGGTTGAGCAACATCCGGCAACGCTTGCAGCCGATCTTGGCCTCGTTTGCGACCGCAGCGACTTCGGGCGGGCGGTAGCCACAGGGGAGAACACAATGAAGTTGATTGAAGGGTTCGACAGCAACTATCGATACATTCTGGTAGCCGCTCGCCGCGCACGTCAATTGCAAGGCGGTGCGCCCCCGGTCATCGAAACTCACTCCCGCAAACCCTGCCGCATTGCGCAGGACGAAATCAAGGCCGGCAAAGTGAAGTGGGTGATTCCGGAAACGCCTAAGTCGGCAGTCGAGGTGGTCAGCGATATGCTCGATAAGGCGTTGGGGCAAGAGTAAGCATTTCCAAATAGCGATTGCCAACTGCCGATTCACCGAACTCAGGTCTGGAACAACTGGCAATTGGAAATTGACAATCGGCAATTATGAAAATCGCTCTTGGCGTCAGTGGCGGGATCGCGGCCTATAAAGCAGCGGAGATTTGCCGACTGCTGCAGGATCGCGGCGTTCGCGTGCAGGTCGTCATGACCCACGCCGCCCAGGAGTTCATCCGGCCTCTCACCTTTGCCGCACTTTCCGGCGAGAAAGTCATTACCGACATGTTCGGCGCGGGCTCGAATGACCATCCGAATATCGAGTCCGCAGTCGAGCACATTGGCGTCGCGCAATCGATCGACGCGCTGCTGGTTGCGCCGGCAACCGCGGACATTCTCGCCAAATTCGCGCAAGGCATCGCCAGCGATTTTCTTAGCACGCTTTATCTCGCAACCACGGCCCCGGTGGTAGTTGCGCCGGCTATGAACGTCAACATGTGGGACCATCCGGCGAACCAGGCGAATCTCGACATTCTGAAAAAGCGCGGCGTGCGGATCGTGGAACCAGGCACGGGATACTTGGCTTGCGGCATGACAGGTCCTGGCCGGCTGGCGGAGAACGAAGCTATCGTAGCAGCCACTTTGGAAGCGCTCGGTGCGTCGCAGGAATTAGCCGGTGAAACGGTTCTGATCACAGCCGGCCCCACGCGGGAGAAGATTGACCCGGTGCGATACCTTACCAACCGGTCGAGCGGCAGGATGGGATATGCCTTGGCCGAAGCCGCACTTCGCCGGGGAGCACGTGTGTTGCTGGTAAGCGGACCTACTGCCCTGACTCCGCCGGGCGCTGCTGAGGTTACGCGGGTGGAGTCCGCCGAAGAGATGCGGCAGGCGGTTTTGAAGCTGCTGCCGCAGGCTACGATCGTGATCAAGACGGCTGCAGTCTCTGACTATCGGCCAAAATCTCCGGCTGCGCAGAAGATCAAGCGTAGCAACGGGCCCATGACCCTTGAACTTGAGCCTACGGTGGACATCCTGAGCGAGATCACGCGGCACAAACAGTCGCAGCTGATCATTGGCTTTGCGGCTGAAACCCAGAACGCGCTGGAAAACGCGCGCAAGAAACTCGCCTCGAAGTCGCTCGATGCGATTGTCGTGAATGACGTTTCGCGCGAGGGTGTCGGCTTCGACTCTGATCGCAATGCGGTCACCATTATTACTCAGCAGGAAGTCATGGAGGTCCCCGAGACCACGAAGTGGGAAGTCGCGCAACGCGTGCTCGACCAAGTGGTACGGCTGCGGAATCCACAAAATATTCTCTTGAAGACTGGAAAATAGCGAATGGCCAGCGTGCTCGACCCGCAACTCAAGCGCGCTCTGGCCGAACGTGTCCGCTTCTACAATGAGTTGGGCATTTACGATTTCTATCGGCGCGGCCCCGCCGAAGCCAACCCCGCCACAATGCAAGACGCGGCAATGCTTGAGAATCCAGCAATCCAGCCCGAACAGCGAGAGGAAATGACACCAAGAATCAAGGCGGCCGTCGCAGTACCCGTTGCGCCCGAAGAAGACTTGCTTGAAGTGGCGAGCCCCAAGCCGGAGTCCGGCGTGACCGACTCGGCGCAGGCCTTGCGTCTGATTCGTGAGGACCTGGGGGACTGCACGCGCTGCCGTCTGAGCAAACAGGGACGCAAGCAGATCGTCTTCGGGGTGGGCAATCCGAAAGCTGAACTGATGTTTATTGGCGAGGCTCCGGGCGCGGATGAAGACCAGCAGGGCGAGCCCTTCGTTGGACGAGCCGGACAGCTGCTTAACAATATGATCAAGGCCATGGGCCTGCGGCGCGAAGATGTTTACATTGCGAACATCATCAAGTGCCGTCCGCCGGGGAACCGTACGCCGGAGCGCGATGAGTGCGAGACCTGCTCTCCATTTCTGATGCGGCAGATCGCGGCCATCAAGCCGAAGGCGATCGTGGCGCTGGGCGCGGTGGCGGCAAAGACGCTTTTGGCGATCAATGCGCCCATGTCCGAGTTTCGCGGACGCTGGTTCGATTTCCGCGGCACCAAGCTGGCTGTCACGTATCATCCTGCGTTTCTGCTGCGTGATCCCCGCCAGAAGAAAGAAACCTGGAGAGACTTGCAGATGGTGATGAAAGAGTTGGGAATGGCAATGCCGGCGAAGGGCGTGGAGTAGGTCGAAATTCTCGCCACCAAGCACGGGCGAGTACGCCCGCGCCTGCATTACAGCCGAAAGGGCGCAGTCAAAAGTCTCGCCGGCAACATCACCGCCGCCCATACCAGCTCCAACACTCCGTGCACCGCAATCCCGACCAACCGGAACGGCAGCAGTAGCAGCCACACGATCGGATATAACACCAGCGCGACCAGAGCCAGCGGCCAGCACAACACGAATAGCAGGCACCAGAGGAGGAAAGTGAACACGACGACACCTCCATGTCTTCTACCCTAATCTACGGATGGTACAGGCAGAAAGTTCAACCAGAGAAATACCGATGCTAACTCAGCCTCCTGCCCCAGCAAGGCTGGTCTTTCGTCAGGAAGGAAGATGGTTCAGGACCCTTACCTACTACTTTGAAAGATCCGAAATCCTTACACCACTCATCGTCGGGAACTTCGGGATCACCCGCGATCCACTCCTGCAAGCGGCGAATGTCGGCACCTGAAATCTCCCGCGTCCGCACTCGATCTTCCAGCTTCCTTCTTTTCCATGCCGGCAGGTTAGTCCAATTTATCCGTGCCATCAGTCCTTAAACTGGACGCCAAAAATCGATGACTCAATTTGTTTCCACCGCTCGTGAGCTCTCTTCTCGTCAGGTTCCGCCTGGAACTGCTCAACTGCTCGTTCCAAATGCTTTCCTCGCAAATCTGGGAGCCGAGCGGAGGACGCGGCTCGCTTCTTGGCCGCGAACTTGGCCTTAGAATTCGTTCCCGTAGACGTCTTGCGTTTCTGCTTGGCTGTCGCCATTGATTCCTCGTGGATTACCTACCTTACTGAATATTCTACGCCGAACCTTGGCCCTTGCTTATCCGACAAAATAACCCTTGCCAATTGTTGGGCTTGCAACCAAGTGCTTTTCGAGAAAGGCCAACGTGCGTAAACCGGCATCGCGCCATACTTCGCCACTAAAACCGTGGCCTGCTCCGGGGTAAATCTTCATCTCGTAGGGGATCTGCTTCTTCTCGAGGATTTGCTGCAAGTGGTAAGCTTCTTCGACCGGAACGGTTTTATCTTGCTCACCGTGCAGGATCAGCACCGGGCAGAGTCGCCGGGTAAAGAACCTCATCTCTTTGGGCATGCCTCCGAAGAACTCCACTACGGCCTGGATGCGCGAATCGATGGCAGACGCGGACAACGCAAGATACGCGCCCAGAGAGAAGCCCAATAGTCCTATGCGCTCGGGATTCACTTGAGGCTGGCGGGTTACGAAACTGACCGCGTCCCACAAGGTCTTCATCCAGAGGGGGAAGTGGCGGAAGATGGTTTGCATGCCATCGATTTCCACCGTACCCGTGCGGTCGAAATAATGCAGCACATAAACTCCGAATCCCTGCTGGGCCAAAAGCCCCGCAGGGTCGGCCATGGATGCGTGTCCGCCGCCGGAACCATGCAGCCCGATCACGGCAGGAAAACGCTGCCCGTTGGCATCAGGCAGAAAGCAGTCCAGGTGAATGTTCTTGCCGCCGCTTTCGAATGAAAGTTGAGATTGGGTGATGGAGAACATGAGAAAGCATTTAGCACTCAGTAATCAGCACTCAGCAAAAACGTCGCGTTAAGCGACTGAGTGCTGAATGCCGATTGCTAACTACCTGTCGCCGCCCGCTCAGCCCCAGCTAACTTCGCCAACGACTCTTCATACGGCGCCCGCGCAATCCCGCGCTCGGTCACAATCGCGGTCACGTACTTCGCGGGGGTCACGTCGAACGCTGGGTTTTCTATTTGCACTCCGTCAGGAGTCATCTGCTTGCCGGCAATGTGGGTGACTTCGTTTTCGTTGCGCTGCTCGATGGGAATCTTGCTGCCATCCGGGGTTTGCAAATCGACGGTCGACAAAGGCGCCGCCACGTAGAAAGGAACGTTGTTCTCTTTCGCCAGCACGGCAACGGTATACGTTCCGATTTTATTGGCCACGTCACCATTGGCAGCAATGCGATCCGCACCCACCACGATCGCTCCGATTTTGCCCTGCTTCATGATCGCGCCCGCCATGTTGTCGGAGATGACGGTCGTGGGGATTCCGTCTTTCATCAGTTCCCAGGCGGTTAGCCGCGAACCCTGCAGAAAAGGGCGGGTCTCGTCGGCGTAGACGTGAATTTTCTTCCCCTGCTCCACGGCAGCGCGGATAACTCCCAGGGCCGTGCCATACCCGCAGGTCGCGAGCGCGCCGGCGTTGCAGTGGGTCAGCACGCCACCGCTCGCGGGCATGAGCGTTGCTCCGAACCGTCCCATGGCTTGGTTGGCGGCGATGTCTTCTGCGTGCATTCGCTGCGCCTCCTCGATCAGAGCTTGTTTGAGCTGTGGCAACGGGCGGACCCTCAGCAATTCAAACTTGTCCCGCATGCGGCGGATGGCCCAGAAAAGGTTAACCGCGGTGGGACGCGTCTTGCCGATCACTTCGCAGATCTGGTCAAACTCGCGCTTGAGCTCGCCTCCGGTTTCGGCCTTCGAATTCTTCATACCCAGGGCGATGCCCATGGCCGCAGCCACGCCAATGGCCGGCGCTCCGCGCACCACCATGTTGCGGATCACGTCAGCAACCTGCTCGTAGGTCTTGCAGGTCACGTAAGTTTCTTCAGTAGGCAGCTTCGTCTGGCCACCGAAGCGCACGCCCTTGTCAGTCCATTCCAAGGTTTGGATCATGGTTTGATTCTCAAAAAGACGATTGTCATCCTAAGCAAAGCGAAGCATCTGTGAAATGGCCCTCGCCAGGAGCAATGCACAGAACCTTCGCTGCGCTCAGTATGAGAACTTACATTTGGTGCACTGCACAGCGGTTGCGTGGCATGTTCGTCACCGCGGGTCGGCGACAGAGTTCGCAGCTACGCCGCGACCGCGAATCGGCGGAGGTGTTGCGTCTTTCTGCCGCAAATGTTCCTTGCGCACATCCGTCGCGGTGAATATCGAGACAAACGGCGCGGGCGTTGCAGCCTTCTCGACACTCGGACGCCCCCTGGCCTCTTCGCGCTCCACCAGGCACATCACACCGGCGATCTTGAATCCGAATTCACGCGCGACATCGATTGCCTGAACGGTCGAAGCGCCCGTGGTGCAGACGTCATCCACGATCACGACGCGCGCGCCCTTCTTTCGAAAGCCTTCGATCCGCTGTCCCGTGCCATGCTGCTTTTCAGCTTTGCGGACCAAAAAGCCATGGATTTTTCCGCTGGTTACAGCGACGGCGACGACGATCGGATCGGCACCCATGGTCAAGCCTCCGATGGCCTGAGGCCTCCATCCACGCTGCTGAATTTCTTCGAGAAACACGTGTCCAGTGAGCTGCGAACCGCGCGCGTCCAAGGTCGTAGTGCGGCAATCCACGTAGTAGTCGCTGGTGCTGCCCGATGATAGTTTGAACTCTCCCAGACGAAAGGACTTTGTTGCCAACAAATGCAAGAGTTCCTGACGCGCGGAAGACATGAAATTCTAAGATAACATGAGCCTCGAGGAGGTGCGGACGTCGCGCGTGCCAGATTTCGGCCGACGGGCGAGGACGCCCCGTCACTCCACGTGCGGTTACTGATTCAACCTCTCCAGATGACGGAATCCATCGGTTCCCACGAACAGCAAAACCGAAAGTGTGCCGTTATACGCTATGTGCATGATCAAGCTGGCCGCGACCGACTTAGTCACAGCGCGGGTAATGGTCAACGCCAGCCCGACCATGAATATCACCAGCACCGGACCCCACGCGCGTCCCAGTTGCGGAGCATGAATCAAGCTAAAACCCGCCGCCGTCGTCGAGTACTGCGATTGCCATGCCGAACCGACGAACCAGTACCGGATAAAGAAACCCGCGAAAGAACAGTTCTTCGAGCAACGGTGCGAAGGTTACACCGAACAGCGACAGTACCCAGGCTTCGCCCGGCGTCCGGAAGAAGCGGTCCATTGGCACTTCTTTCGGGATGGGGAGAAAGCGCGCTATCCCTTGCAATGCGAACCATAGCGCCATGCCGGCCAGCAAGTAGGTTGACCAATTTCCTGGCCAATTCCACCGGATGGCCTGCCGAAAATCCTGGCCGGGAAGGCGCTTCACAATTGAAACCATGAATCCGAGGATGAATACATAGGCTAATCCTTGCCCCACGACACTCACCAGCGGATAGGTCACGACCTGGAGGATTGCAACCTTGGGATAGAGCAATCGCTGCGCAGCCAGCGCAACCACCGGTAGAAAAACGATTACCGAGGCGATGGTCAGAAACACGATTTGCAGCACGTCCCATCCGGTCCACACTGGGTTCTCGGAAGGGACTCCGGCGATAGGCGCCGGCTGCTCGGGGACCGGAAGCAGCCCCGGATCAGACCACGGATTTTCGGGGTGAAGACACGCGATTCAGAGTTGTTAACGGGACATTTTGAATTTACACGAAAAAGAAAACCGATGCCGACTCGCAGATGCGTAGAACCCATCCCTGTTACACATCAAGCCAGCAACTCGGCAGTCGAAAGCCGTTTTTCCTTCCCGTTGAAATATGACGCCAGAGCCTGCCCCGTGTACGACTTCTTATTTCGGGCGACTTGCTCCGGAGTGCCCTGAGCGACGATGCGTCCGCCCTCTTCTCCGCCCTCGGGGCCGAGGTCGATAATCCAATCGGCATTACGAATTACATCCAGATTATGCTCGATGATTACGACCATGTTCCCCAGATCAGTAA
>CAWGBX010000021.1:0-451812 GCA_963820925.1 uncultured Acidobacteriota bacterium | reverse complement strand
AAGTCGATGGCAATGCCTGTTTGCCTATCTCCTTTATTTGGCGTCCTGAACCTCGCCGAGGCTTGCCCACTAGTACAGGTAATCGCCTCGGCAGTTACCCCGGCTTCTGATATAGCACAATGGTGGTAGTTCGTAACTTGTCACCGGGCCCCTCCAAAAACTAGCCTGATAAGGATGTCACCAGTCTCACTGCTGTTCTCCTCTGACGAGGAATCTTCGCTTCGGGTGGTTCAGGCTCTATCCGAACTCGAGCTTGAGATCGAACGCTGCCCTGACGTTTACCGCCGTTGAATGGCTCACCAGTCGCAGCTTTGACGTGATTGTGGCCGATTGGGACAGTGGACCGGAAGCGGCATTTCTGCTGAAGAATGCCCGCGAATTGAAGCTGAATGAGTCCGCCTTCACTCTCGCTATTACCGGTGGGACGTCCCACCTTGCGGCTGGTACCGATGAAGACGATCCTGATCTGGTGTTGAGCAAGCCGTTGATCCCCGATCAGGTCAAGTATGCCGTGCTAAGCAACGATCGTTTTCTAGGTTGTATGAAGGCCTGGGTTGCGAGGGGCGATTTTGCTCAAGGCCAGAGGACCACTACTTCCGTAGCGAACGTAGAAAAAGAAGGGCGGCGGCCGCAGTTGGAACAGCCCCCCCCAGCGCCCTTGGCCGCACGCCCGGCTGAGCCCTCCCCAACACCCGGCCATCTCCGCCGTGAGACTGGCGCGCCGCTGCATCTCACGTTTGCCACGCTAGACCGGGGATTGTTCCGGTCCATGAACCAGAATCGCGGCGAGCATGTATCCGGCAAGGTTAAGAGATATACGCGCCATAAATTTCTGTGGGGAACCTTCCTGAGTGTGGTTTTCGTTTCCGTTGGCTGCATTTTTGGCCAGCCTATGCGGGTCCAGAGCGTATTCGCCAGTGTGGCCACTGTCTATAAGCAAGCCCTGGAAACGACATCTGGCAAGTTACGGTCACCTGCAGATGCCGCAAGCTCGGGTTCTGCCGCTTCGGCCCAAGCTGCCTCGCGACGCGCAGGGTTGAGATATCCCTCTTTGAAAGTAACCACGGTTCCGCTCCAACCGGCGCTCTCCTCAGACCAAACTCCGGCGCTGTCCGAAGAAACGCTGCAGGCCGATGCTCACTTGGATCAAGATCGTCTCCCCGCAGCCGCGTCGCGGGTCCTGATCCCCGAGAGCCTGAGAACGCCGCCACCGCCGGAGGCCGCTACGGTTCGAACCGTGAGCCTCAGGCGTTCGCCTTCACTGCTCAGCCAACTGGAGCCGGTGAGCCTGCCTGAAAACTTGTCTCAGGGGTTGCTCTTGCAGAAAGTGCCGCCCAGCTATCCGCAACAAGCGCTAGAAGCCGGTCTGCAGGGTGCGGTGGTATTGCAGGCCTGGATTGGCAGGGATGGCAGCATCCGGGATCTGAAACTGGTGGATGGCTCCCTGCTTCTTGGGCAAGCCGCCGTCAAAGCCGTTAAGCAATGGCGGTATAAGCCCTATTTGCGGAACGGGGTCGCCGTCGAAGCCGAGACCTACGTGACGGTGAATTTTCGGCTGCCCTAGGGTCTTTCCATTGCTTTTCCTCCTAGATGAAGTCTGAGGCACCAGCCCGGTGTCTCAGGAATCAATGAATTCACAACTTTTTACTTGTTTTTACTCTGGATTGACACATCCGCCTGCCTGTTCAACTATGTTTGCATTCGGGCTGATCCAGTGCTTACCCGGATCAGGAGATCAGGATGAAGATGAAGCGGCGTTGGAACGAGCGAACCCGGTTGATGCTGACCTTGGAACTCGCCGTAGTCTTGCCCGCCGCTGCCCTGGTCATTCTGGGCGCACTGCACTTAAATGAATCCAACGCGACCGAGGCGTGGAAGCTGCCTTTCAGCGCGACTTCAACCAGGTTCTTGCAATTTCCGAGAAGCACATTAATCAAAAAGCGGATGAAATGACGGACGACGTCCGCAGCCAATTCCCCAGCGCAGGAGAAGCTTGTGTGGAGACGATGGACAGGATCCTCGCCACCCACCCTTACGTCGCACACGTCTTCGTCTATGAACCGAATGGGAAATTGACCTTTCGCTCCCAGCCGTCCCGGCTTAAGGATGCTCCGTTTCGCGCCGAGTCTGACGGTCTTTCCAGCATGACCAGCGGATGGATGCAGGTGGAATACAAGGATCAAGAGAAGGAATTGGAAGAGATGTCGAAGAAGGGCAAGCCCTACTACTTTTTTGCGAACTGGGCTCCGCGAGGCGAGAAGCACTTGTACCAATCCGGCGCAGTTTTCTTGGTGGGCGACGCGTGGGGAGGACACAAGGCTATTGGCGGAATGGTGTTTGATGCTGAATACCTCCGTGATCAATTCTTTCCCGAAATGCTGGACTCGCTTTTGAGCCACCAGGAAGAGCGAGGGGAGAAGAATCACGTGGCAATGATGGTGCATCCTAAGCACGAGGCTACGCCTTTGGTCGACTTCGTCGGGCTGGGATGGTGGCGAACCCGAAGTGGAGCGCAACCTGGAAGGCGCGTTCCCCGGCTTGACGCTGGCTATTAAATTGCCCGGCACCACACTAGCTGCCCTCGACCAGCATTTTGTTCACACCAGCTTCCTGATCCTTGGCGTCATCTCGCTGCTGCTCACCGGTGGGATCGTCCTGACTCATCGCAATATTTCGCGCGAGATGGCCCTGGCGAGGCTGAAGTCCGATTTTGTGTCCAACGTTTCCCACGAGTTGCGCACGCCACTCTCGCTGATCCGGCTCTACGCGGAAACACTCGAGATGGGCCGGCTGAAGTCCGCGGACAAATATCAGGAGTATTACAGCATTATCCGAAAGGAGAGTGAACGGCTCACCGCGCTGATCAACAACATCCTGGACTTTTCGCGGATCGAAGCCGGCCGAAAAGAATACGACTTCCGCGAGACCGATATGCGCGAACTGGTCCGCAACACGCTCGAATCTTATCGCTTACCAGATCGAGCAAAACGGGTTTGCCTTCGAGGAAAAGATTGCCGAAGACGTGCCGCCGCTGCGCGTCGATCGCGAAGCCATGGCGCGCTCTTTGCTGAACCTGGTGAACAATGCGCTCAAGTATTCGCAGGACAGAAATTCATCGGCGTAAACCTGTTTCGTCACAACGGATCGGTGAAGCTCGAAGTAGTGGACCACGGCATCGGCATCCCCCCGGAAGAGCAGCCCAAGATTTTCGACAAGTTCTATCGAGTGGGCGACCCGCTGGTTCATAACACCAAAGGCAGCGGTTTGGGACTCGTCATTGGTGCGCCATATTGTGCAGGCGCACGGGGGAGAAGTGGCGGTGGACAGCGCTCCGGGTAGAGGCAGCAAGTTCACGATTACTCTGCCGGTGAGCCCTGCGGACGAGCGCGAAGCCAGCGTTGGCGTAGGCGTCGGAGATCAAGAAAAGCATGGCCAAGATCCTCATTGTCGAAGACGAGCCCAACATGGTGGCCGGCTTGCGCGACAACTTCGAATTCGAGGGACATCAGGTGATGACCGCGCGCGACGGCGTAGCGGGCTTGGAGCGCGCGATTGCGAGTCGCCGGACCTCGTGATCCTCGATGTCATGATGCCGCGCATGAGCGGACTGGACGTGTGCAAGCAGCTCAAGTCGAAACAGCCGTCGATTCCGATCATCATGCTGACTGCCCGCGGACAGGAAGTGGACAAAGTCGTCGGGCTTGAGTTAGGCGCCGACGATTACGTCACCAAACCATTTTCCATTCGTGAACTGCTGGCTCGGGTGAAAGCCGTGCTGCGGCGCGCGCGAATCGCTCCCAAGACGGACGAGAAGTTTTCCTTTGGCGAGGTCGAAGTGAATCTGCGCAGTTGCCAGGTGTCCCGCAAAGGCCATGCGCTCGATTTTTCGTCGAAGGAGTTCGATCTCTTGAAGTACTTCCTCAATCATCCAGGAGAGACCCTGAGCCGGGACCGACTGCTTGAGGATGTCTGGGGCTACGACCGTTTTCCCACTACACGCACCGTGGACGCGCACATTGTTCGGCTTCGGCAGAAGGTCGAACCCAAGCCGGAGGAACCGCGATTCATTCTGACTGTGCATGGCACGGGCTACAAGTTCGTTGGCTGAATCGTTTGGCGGAGATGAAGAGTGGAAAAAGTTCTACAGCTCCGAGGTCAACATCGAGAGAAGGTTGGCGCCGCTCGCGTAGATGACACGCAGCTCATCCGCGGAGCTCAACTCGGCGATGCCGCGGCTTTCGAAGAACTGGTTCGCCAATATGATCGCGCTGTGCTCCGCCTGGCGGTTCACCTCACGGGATCGCAGGAAGACGGCCAGGACATCTACCAGGAAGCCTTTCTTCGCGCCTACATAAACATTGGTAGTTTCCGGTTCGAGTGTTCTTTCTATACCTGGATCTACCGCATTGTGACTAACCTGTGTCTCGATCACCTGCGCAAGCGATCTTCCCGCGATCGCGACCTGACTACTACGATCTCCGCTGACGGTGAGGAAGAACAAGTTCTCGACCGCATTCCCGATCAACGCGCCGGCGCCAGCCCGGAGCGCAACATGATCAGCCGCGAACTGCGAATCTGCATCGTTCGCGCCATGGAGAGACTTTCACCGCGCGAGCGAGTCGTGTTCGAGTTGAAGCACTACCATGGGCTGCGACTGCGAACCGTCGCCGGCATTCTGAACACCAGCGAAGGCACCATCAAGAACACATTGTTCCGTGCCACCCACAAGTTGCGCCTCCAGTTGGCTGCGGTGCGGTGAGTTTGGTGGCGCCGTTCCGCCGCCGCGGGCAAGATGCCCTGGGGACAGCCGGAGAAGAGGTCGGCGCTGCAAGAGCGAACTAGCCAACGCAGATTCTAAGACGCCACTTCTTCCGTAACTTCAATCCCCAACTGAATGTGGTAGATTGAAAATCGCTTGCGGATTTTTCCCTACTCTCTAGAGCTGCCTCGATTGCGGCGCCTCGAGCAGCGCACTTATGATTTTCCAACCCAGGCCGGCGTGTTTTTGCTCGCCATGCTGGCAACCTTCAGCTTTGCTGACGCGGATTCGCACCCGCCTCCTCTCCTTTCGACCGACGTCATCGTGCAAAGACTGATGGCCGCAAATGCACAGCGTTCCCAGACTCTTCGCGGCTATCGTGGTAAGCGGATTTACCACCTGGACTATCGCGGAGTCTTTGGCAGCCACGATGCCGGAATGCAAGTGGAAGCCGTTTATACCGCGCCGAACCGAAAAGATTTCAAGGTCGTCTCCGAGAGTGGTTCAAAGCTGCTGATCAATCACGTTCTGTTGAAACTGCTCAGCAGCGAGCAGGAAGCACAAGAAGAGGAGAATCGGAAAGAACTGGAAATCAGCCCAAAGAACTATGATTTCTCGCTAGCTGGGACCGATCATGCCGCAGGCGAAGATTTTTATGTTCTTGCGGTGAGCCCCAAGAACAAGAGTAAATATCTTTACCGAGGGAAACTTTGGGTCGACGCCAGCGACTTCGCCGTGGCCCGGATGCAGGGCGAGCCTGCCAGCAACCCTTCTCTCTGGGTCAGCCACACCCAAATCGAATATCGCTGGGCCAAGATCGCAGGCTTCTGGCTGCCTGTCCACAACGAGTCCGAAACTCAGGTGCGCATGGGCGGCAAAGCCGTACTGACCATCGATTACATCGACTACCAAGTCACCGGGGCCAATCGAGCGCCCAGCCACAATCCCAGTGAAAACCCCGCTCTGCCGAATCCTTTCACGGTAACCGCTGCTCCTCACTAGCCCACGTAACCCCTTTCTTATGAGTGCGAAAAGGGAACACGAATCTCCGATCCAAATCTCCCGGCCGGTGACAATGAATGCTGCAGGCCACTAGTTACCAACGGGCGCTTTTTTGCCGAAGCAAACTCTCAGAAACCGGCATCAAACCAGATATACTGTTAGCACTTCCTTAGGAAGTGACTTCCTTTCTGAGAAAACGAATCCGATGTCGATAAAGACCAAGGCTGTAATTCTCGCTTCGTCTGCGGTAGTGCTGCTTTTCATGGTAGTGGGTGGAATGGATGGCGTTCGCGCCTCCAGCAACGACGGTGCTTACCGCCAGCTTCAGGTGTACAGCGAAGTGCTTTCTCGCGTGCGCAGCGAGTATGTGGAAGAGCCTAACATTCCGGTCGTAACAACTGGCGCTCTGCATGGATTGCTCGAGTCCCTGGATGCCAATTCCAGCTATCTGAGCGCAACGGAGTACACCGAATACAAATCTCATCAAACCGACGCGAAGGCGGACATCGGAGCTGCCGTCTCCAAGCGATTTGGTTATGCTTCGGTGATCTCGGTCATTCCCGGCGGACCAGCGGATAAAGCTGGACTTCAGGACACCGATATCATTGAAGCCATCGAAGGCAAGAGCACTCGTGAAATGTCGGTCGGCGAAGTTCGCAGCCTGCTTGCTGGACCGCCCGGTTCGAACGTGACGGTTTCCCTGGTCCGCGCCCGGCGCGCCGAGCCTCAGAAGGTCGTCATTACCCGCGACGTCGTTGCTATTCCGCCGGTAACCGACAAGATGCTCGACGACGGCATTGCCGTGATCCAGGTTGATGCTTTCAGCAAGGGCAAGTCCCAGGAAGTTTCGAACAAGGTTAAAGCAGTGCAGAAGTCAGGTGCAAAGAAGCTTATCCTCGACCTGCGCAACTGCGCCGAGGGCGATGAATCCGAAGGCATCGCTACCGCCAATCTTTTTCTGAATCACGGTACGATCACTTACCTGCAGGGCCAGAAGTATCCCCGCGAAGCATTTAACGCGGATCCTTCCAAGGCGATTACCAACCTGCCCGTGGTTGTGCTGGTTAACAAAGGCACGGCGGGACCGGCGGAGATTGTCGCCGCTGCCATTCTTGAAAACGCCCGCGGCGATGTTGTCGGCGACAAGACCTTTGGGGATGGATCGATTCAGAAAACCATGGAACTGCCGGACGGGTCCGCTCTTATTCTCTCCATTGCCAAGTACTACACGCCTACCGGCAAAGCGATTCAGGATACGGCGATAACGCCAAATGTATTGGTCGCTGACACCGAAGAAGACGGGCCGGTGCCGGACGAAGACGAAAATGCTGCCCCCGCGGACGACACCACCAAGAAGGTTCAACCTCAGCAGCCAGACCAGCAGATGCAAAAGGCTATCGAAGTCCTGAAGAGCAGGGTAAGCTAGCACCCGGCCGCCACGAACCACGTGGAATAGCCAGCGGTTGTCCGGGCAGTGCTCGGTGGGTTCCGGGGATCCTCCGGAGCGCCAGAGTCATCTGGAGAGTCGCGAGCTGGGGAGCTTCGCTCCGCAGGAGAGCCGGGCGGCTGTAACCATGTGATTCTGGCCTCAGCGGCCTTTCGGCAAAATCTTGTCAAGCCCCCTAAGGGGTCCAATTCCACGCAAGTCATTGAATCTATTGCGAAAATAAAGTTAGAAATCATGTCATAGTTACCCCCTCCAATCTGTCACACTAGAAGTAGAGAGTAAGTAGAACACGCCCGCAGGAGCGGCGTGGGTAAACCTCCTTCGTAGTCCCCTAAAACTATTCGCTTCAGAGTTGGAGTCAGACAACTCAGGGGAAAGTCTCCGCAATATTCCAGCAACCTGCTCGCGGGTCAGTTGGCCCGCTGGTGATTCAGTGAAAGGTCCCACATGCTAAGAGTGCAGCACCATACCCCCCGGCTGGCGATCGCTTACAAGAATTTCGCCGCCGCCCAGAACGTGAGCCACATCGGCCTCGGAGTCAGCGCAACACAGAACGCCAAGGCGCTGCGCGCGGCCGGTTACATTGTCGAAATCTGGCCGATCAGTTCCTTTGCCGACTTGCAGACGTTGATGAAGGTCGAACAGCAGGCACGAAGTCTGGCGCACCACGTTCCACTTTCCCACCTCGTGATCAGTGCGCCGTGGATTCCCACCGCCAACCTGGCAAGCCTGGCGTCGCAAAACCCCGATCTGGAAATTGCCGTGGTCAGTCACAGCAATATTGGATTCCTGCAAGCCGATCCGCGAGCCATCGAACTGCTGCGCCAGGGTTCGGAACTCGAGCAGGGCTGTCCCAACTTCCACATCGCTGGCAACTCGCAGCGCTTTCAGACCTGGTGGCAGGCCACCTATGGTACTTCCATGACCTTGCTGCCAAATATGTATCCCGTCGGTACAGCGCGGACCCGGCCGATGTGGCAGCGCGGCACGCTGCGCATAGGATGCTTCTGCGCCATACGCCCCTACAAGAACGTGCTCACTGCCGCAGCCGCAGCGCTCGAGGTTGGACAGCGGCTGCGCGTGACGGACCTGGAATTCTGGATCTCGGGAGGCCGGCGAGAGGGCGGCGGTCAAACCATCGTGGCCGCCATCCAGCAGATGTATCTGAATATGCCGCGCGCCCAGGTAGTCGAACGCAACTGGCAATCGTGGCCGCAGTTTCTGACCACAGTGGGATCGATGGACCTGCTGCTGCAACCCTCCTACACCGAAGGCTTCAACATGGTGACGGCCGACGGGATCGCGCAGGGCGTGGCCTCGGTGGTTTCCGACGCGATCGCGTGGGCGCCTCGCAACTGGCAAGCTGCCACCGACGACGCCTGCGACATTGCCAACAAAGCAGTCGGACTGCTGCACGACCCCACGGCGGTGCAAGAGGGCGTCGCCGCCCTTGAAGTGCATAACGCCAGGGCACTGCTTCTCTGGGAAAAGTTCCTGACGCTGTTTCCATGAACAGCTTTTCGCTCTTGCCTCTTGGCTTTTGGCTAAGAGCTAAGGAGCCAAGGCCAAAAGCTGCGCATGCTATTCTGAGGTCGATTCCCATGAAGGTCATCTATCAAGACCTGCCACCGGTTGAAGTCGCCGGACGGAAGTTAGTGGGCCGGGTCCTGTTTGGCTTGCTGGTGCTGGTGGCTGCCCTGGTAGGCGCCACCGCCGGATTGTTGCTCGTCTATTCCACCGACCTTCCTCAGGTCGAGGAGTTGGAACATTACCGCCCCAACTCCATTACCGAGCTTTACGACGGACAGGGCCGCATCATCGGTTCGTTCGCTCTGCAAAGGCGCGTGGTGGCGTCCTATAACGATTATCCGCAGGTGTTGCGCGATGCCCTGATTTCGATTGAGGACAAGGATTTCTATCGCCACTGGGGCATCAACGTGTGGCGTATCGCGGGCGCGGCGTATCGCGATATCGAATCCGGCGGGAGGGTGCAGGGCGCCTCGACCCTGACTATGCAACTCGCGCGCAACTTGTTTCTTTCGCCCGATCGATCGTTTCATCGCAAGATCGAGGAAGCCCTGCTCGCCATTCAAATCGAGCGGCGCTTTACCAAGGAACAGATCTTCACTCTCTATGCCAACCAGATTTTTCTGGGGCACGGAGTGTACGGTTTCGAGGCTGCGTCGGAATATTATTTCGGCAAGCCTGCAAAGCAGCTCACTATCGAAGAGGCAGCGTTGTTGGCGGGACTGCCGAAGGCTCCGCAGTTTTATTCTCCGATCAATCATCCCGATCGCGCGATCAAGCGCCGCAATCTGGTGATCAACGGCATGCTGGAGGACGGGAAGATTACGGCGCGGCAAGCCGTCGAGGCGCGGAACAGACCCATCGAACTAAGGTTGAAACACGATCCCAACTCTCTGGCGCCGCATTTTGTGGAAGAGATCCGTCGTTATCTGGAAAATAAATACGGCAGCGATCAGGTCCATGAGGGCGGACTGCGGGTTTACACTTCGCTCGACATGGATCTGCAGCGGTCCGCGAACCTGGCTGTGCTCGACGGCCTGGCCGCTTATGAACGGCGTCATGGCTGGAAGGGGCATCTGGAGAATGTGCTGGCCGGGGGCGCGAGCCTGACCGGGTATCAGCATCCCGATTGGGACGATGAACCCGAGGTCAATGGTTATGTCCATGCGTTGGTTACAGCAGTCGCGCCCGGATCGGTGGCATTCAAGTTCGGCCGGTATACGGGAAACCTGCTGCCAGCCGACGCGACCTGGACGCAACACAAGCTGCAGGACATTCTGAAGCCGGGGGACATCGTCTATTTGAAAATCGTGACTCTCGGCAACGACGGCAAGGCGCACGCGATCCTGGAGCAGGACTCGGGTACACAGGGCGCGTTGATCGCAATCGACAACGCCACTGGCGAGATCAAGGCTATGGTCGGCGGACGCGACTTTGAATTGTCCAAGTTCGACCGCGCAACCCAGGCGCTACGGCAAGTGGGATCGTCGTTCAAGCCTTATGTATATACCGCCGCCATCGATCAGGGCGCGAGACCGGACGACTTGATCGTCGATGCTCCCGTAACTTTCCAGACGGTGTCCGGCCCTTACACCCCGCACAACTACGATGAGAAGTTTGAAGGCACCATCACGCTGCGGAGGGCGCTCGCGCAATCGCGCAACATTCCCGCCCTGAAGGTCGCGGACCGCATCGGAATAAGAACCGTGATTGACTACGCGCATCGCTTCGGGATTACCTCCAACATCCCGGCCTACCTGCCCGTAGCGCTAGGTGCTGCCGAGGTGACATTGTTCGAGCAGACTTCCGCCTTCAGCGTTTTCCCAAACGATGGCGTCCGCATTATGCCGCGCTATATCACCAAAGTTGAGGACTACGAAGGCCGCGTGCTGGAAGAAGATTTCCCGGACGTGAAAGACGTGATCAGCGCTCGTACCGCGCGCATTATGACCTTCATGTTGCGAGAGGTCGTGTTACATGGAACCGGGATTGCCGCATCCAGTATGAAGTATCCGCTGGCTGGCAAGACTGGTACGACCAACGATTTCACCGATGCCTGGTTTATCGGATTCTCGCCTTCGATCACTACCGGAGTGTGGATCGGGTTTGACGAGAAGAAATCGCTCGGGGCCAAGGAAAGCGGAGCCCGTGCCGCACTTCCCATCTGGATGGATTTCATGAAGGTTGCGCTGGCCGGGAAGGATCCGGGAGACTTTCAGCCGATGCCCGAGTTGCCGCCGAGGCCAATGGCGGAGAGAGTGGACACTGCGGATACCGCGCCCGCCGCGGAAGAATCGCACTGAGCGCCATTTTTGTAGCGCCTCCGTCCCGGCAGGATGCCGGCTACAAGAGACCTCAGCCGAGTTTCTCTACAACTCTGAAACTCTCGTCCAAAATCCGCACCGCCTCGTCCACATCCGCCTTCGAAATGTTCAGCGCAGGCGACATGCGGATGACGTTGCCGTAGAAGCCGCCTTTGCCGACCAGCAGCCCCCGTTTGCGGGCTTCTTCCATCATGGCATTTGTGCCCGCTGGCGAAGGCTGCTTGGTGGTGCGGTCCTCGACTAATTCGAGCGCCTGCATCAGACCCATTCCGCGAACGTCGCCGATAAGCGGATGTTTCTGCTGCAGTTCTTCCAGTTTCTTGCGGAAATAACCGCCAACTTCCGCAGCGTTGGTACGCAGGTCATCCTCTTCGATCACGTCGATAACGGCCTTTGCCGTCGCGCAAGTGACCGGATTACCGCCGAAGGTCGAGATCGTCAGTCCTTGGAATGAATCGGCAATCTCGGGTTTGGCAACGGTCAATCCAATGGGCACGCCATTTCCCATGCCCTTGGCCGATGTAATCATGTCCGGCTCAACTTCCCAGTGTTCGATGCCAAACCATTTGCGGCCGGTGCGCCCCCAACCGGTCTGCACTTCATCGGAGATGAAGTCTCCGCCGTATTGCTTGACGATGCTGAAGGCCATCTTGAAATATTCTTTTGGGGGCGTGACGAACCCGGCGACGCCCTGGATCGGCTCAGCCAGGAACGCCGCGATGCGTCCTGAAGTCGAGAACTGAATCGTGTTCTCGATATCCTTCGCGCAAGCGACCTCGCAGTCGGGGTATTTCAATCCCAGCGGGCAACGGTAGCAATACGGATTCATGGCGTGAACGATGCCAACCTCGATCGTGCCGCGCCGCCAGGTGCTCATGCCATTAAGCCCCCGCGCCAGAGACGAGCGTCCGCTGTAGCCGTGACGCAGCGCGACCACTTCGAAGTTTCCGGTGTGCATGCGTGCGATCTGGATCGCGGTTTCGTTAGCCTCGGTACCGCTGTTCGTGAAGTAGGACTTCTTGAGAGCGCCCGGCGTGATCTGCGCCAGCTTTTCCGCCAAAGTCACCATCGGCTCGTTGGGGAAGCAGGTAGAGACGTGCTGCAGACGGTCGATCTGGGCCTTGGTGCGCGAGGTCACGCGCGGATTGCAGTGGCCCACACTGATGGTCACGATACCGCCAAAGAAGTCGAGATACTTTTTGCCCTCGACATCCCAGACATGCTGCATAACGCCGTGATCCATGGGCAGCGGATCGGAGTAGTAAGTCGTAACCGAAGGGAAAATATATTCCTTCTGCTTACGATTAATTTCTTCGCGGGTGAGGCGCGTTTTCTCTGCGGGAATCGTCGGTGTGCTCATGATGAAGCCTCAAGGCTGGGTCTGACAAACAAGCGACCAATCATCATAAACCAGCGGCTAAAGGCGTAGGGGCGGACGCCCTCGTCCCCCGGCGGAAGCGAAGCTCCGCTGTCGTGGGAGGCCCTCATCCCAAGCAGGGCGAGCTTACGTTCGGTCGCACGAGGGGCCGGGCCTACATGGTTTTTTATGCAGTTTTTTGTTGCTGACTACGAAGTCTGGCTATGACCAAGCGAATCTCTTCGTAGGTGATGTCGGGTGGCAGGGCGTCTTTAAGCGGCTTCAGCGTCTTCGTGCCCAGCCGAGCGCAGGCCTCTTCGATGCTGGCCAGTTTAGCTTCGCCGACCCACTCGGGCTGGAATTGTAGCTCACCCTTTTCCACCAGATTGGCGATTAAACCGACTACGGAACCGAGGTGGCGGCCGCGAAGGTTTGCAATTTCAAGAAACGAGTGCCCTTCGCCCAGCAAGCGGATGGTCTCTTCGGCGGGCTTCGATTTCACTTCCATAGGCGCGCTGGCACGCGCGCCACTGTTAAACTCCGCCAAGGCCTGCAAAATCTGCTGGCCGTAACGGTCGGTTTTCCTTTCGCCGAATCCGGAAATGCCGCGGATTTCTGCCAGCGAGGCCGGGCGCCGCCGGCAAATTTCGTCGAGCGAACTGTCGTGCATGACCATGAAAGAAGCAATTTTGTCCTGCTTGGCTGTTCCGCGCCGCCACTCTCGCAGGTAATCACGCAACTCGAGATCAACGTCCGACACTGGGAGCGGAGTTTCGACGCGTGCGGCCTGCCGTGTAGCGCCGGATCGCTGCACGGCACTCCTATCGGCAGGGCCTTTGCGCCGCCTGACTCGCTCAGTGGACGCTGGCACGAACAAGAACTCCGGCAGGCCACTGCATACATCACAGGCGTCGCACGAAGTCCACTTCGGAGTCTCCCCGAAATGCAGGCAGATTTCGCGATGGCGGCAGCCCGCCGATTCCACGAAGCGGCGAATGGCGTGATAGCGTTGCCAGGCGCGCTCTTTCTCGGCGGTGTCGGTGATCTTGTCGATGAAATACGCCAGCAGACCGGCATCCCGTTTCTGCCAAAGCAGCAGGCAATCGGCGGGCAGGCCATCGCGACCAGCGCGGCCCGCTTCCTGGTAATACTGCTCGATCGACTGGGGTAGCGAGAGATGGATCACGGCCCGCACCGAGGCCTTGTTAATGCCCAGGCCGAAGGCAATAGTCCCGACAAGTACGCGTACTTCGTCTGCCATCCAGCGCTCCTGGTTGAGCCGCCGCTGGTCTTTCTCCATCTGGCCATGGTAAGCGATGGCGGGAATACCCTGTTCCTCCAGAAAATCAACCGTTTCTTCCACACGGGCGATGGTAGGCGCATATACGATGATGGCACCGTCGGAGTAGCTACGCAGAGCCTGCACCAGCAACGCTGGCTGCTCGCCGTATTCACATTTCCGCGCCACATATCGCAGATTCGCGCGATGAAAGCTGGCGATGTACTTGGCCGGATTACGCAGCTGAAGCTGATTGAGAATGTCGTGACGGACCCGCCGGGTTGCACTGGCGGTGAAGGCCGCAATGGGGAGATCGCGGAAGTGGACTCGCAACGAGCTTAGCTGGCGATACTCAGGCCGAAACTCGTGTCCCCACTCTGAGATGCAATGGGCTTCGTCGATGGCGAAGAATGCAACTGGAATGCGCCGCAACAACGCGATCGTGTCTTGCCGCGTCAGCCGCTCTGGCGAGAGATACAGCAGACGGTACGCCCCTGCGCAAGCCTTCTTGGTGACGTCCGACTGCTCGCCGCTAGTCTGAGTGCTGTTCAGTACCGCAGCGGGAATTCCCATCTGCGCCAGCTGGGCCGCCTGGTCCTGCATCAAAGCGATCAAGGGTGAGATCACGACGACGGTTCGTCCCAATACCAGCGCCGGCAATTGGTAACAAAGTGATTTGCCGCCGCCGGTGGGCATGACCACGCAGGTATCACGGGCGCCAAGCAGGCTACGCACAATCTGCTCCTGCAGCGGGCGAAACGAATCGTAGCCCCAGTAACGCAACAAGGGAGCCAGAAGATCCGTTTCAGCGGTCATGGCAACAGTATAAGTGGGGACCGGCGCAGCGTGGCGCCTGCTTCGACGATATGTGTACCGGGGTGTGCCGAAAGAGGAGGGTTATAATCAGACGCACGAAATGAAGGCCTTCATCCGATTCATCTTGCTCACTCTGGTGCTGCTGGTGGTGGCACTGGTGTCCGCTTTGACGGCAATGCGCTTTGCCATTCATGGACGGGAGGTGTCCGTCCCCGACCTTGTGGGCAAGTTTCCGTCCGAGGCGCGGAGAATTGCCGACGCGGGCGGCTTCCAGATGAATGTCGAACGCCAGTACTACAGCGCCACCGTTCCTGAAGGGAAAATTCTTTCGCAACTCCCGGCTCCAGGTACGAAAGTGCGCCGCGGCTGGCAGATACGGGTGGCGGAGAGTCTGGGTCCGCAGCGGGTAGAAATTCCCAACGTGCTCGGAGAAAGCCAGCGTGCGGCGCAGATCAACATACTCCGCCGAGGATTGGACGTGGGCGCAGTGGCGCAGATCGGAATGCGGGACTCACCTGCAGACCAGGTGTTGGGCCAAAGCCCGCCGCCGAATGCCAGCGGCATCGCAGCGCCCAAGATCAGCCTGCTGACGACCGAATCCGCAGCACCACAAGCGTTTCTGATGCCCAACTTCACCGGCCAGTCGCTCGGCGGCGTGACCTTGGTTTTGCAGGATGCGGGCTTCCGGTTAGGGAGCGTCAGCATTGCGCCCTCAGCTACACCGCCTCTTGCGCCAACCGCAGATTCCTCCGTTGCAACACCGCCTCCCCCACCGCCCGCACCTCCGCCGGAGCCCACGCCGGAAAGCGTCATCGTTTCGCAGAATCCCGCGCCCGGAGCCAAGATAGTTGCGGGTTCGGCGATTAACGTCGAGGTACGCTGAAGGAACTGTCCAGGGATTTGCACAGATGAACATGCATCGTGGGACACTTCCTGCCAGCATCGATCCGCTAAGATCGGCGGCTAGCTTTTTTGGAGGATGGCGGCGAAGAAACCGTCGCAGGGATGCACTCCAGGAATGGTTCGCAAGTACGGTCCACTGGCGAGCGAATCAATGTCTTCCCAGCGCAGTTCGCCTTGTGAACGGAGCCGCGCAAGCTCAACCCGGCAATCGAGTATGCGGAATGCCGGGTCAACCGACATCGCCTTTTCCACCACCGCTGAGTTTTCTTCCTTTTCCAGGGAACAGGTCGCATACACCAGCCTTCCACCCGGGGAGACGCGCTGCATTGCCGATTGCAGGATGGCCAATTGTCGCGTCTGAAGGTCCGCCAAATCTTCGAGTTTGAGCCGCCACTTGATCTCGGGATTGCGGGCCAGCGTGCCCGTACCCGAGCAGGGCACGTCTGCCAGCACGCGGTCGAAGAATGCAGTCGTCGGAAGCTTGCGGGCGTCGGCCGCTATCACCTGAACGTTGGCCGCAGCAGTGAGCTTGCGCAGCATGCGCGCGCGGTGTGGATGCAAATCCATCGCCAGGATGCTGGCACCTGGATTACGCTCAGCGAGCGTTCGCGTCTTCCCGCCGGGTGCCGCGCAGCAGTCGAGGATTCGTGAGCCTTGACCGACGAGCAACGAAACCAGTTGCGACGCTTCGTCCTGTACCACAATACGGCCTTCACGATATGCGCGCGTGTGGCTGAGATCGCCGGCTCCGATGAGATACGCGGATGCCAGCAAATGGCCCCGAGATAACTGGATCTTGTAGTTCCGGAGTTCGTCTGCAATCGCGGCATCAGAGACGCTGATGGCGGTCTCCGGAACTTGCTGGTCGTGTATACAGACTTGCCGGGCGGCTTCGAATCCGAAGGCTTGAATCCAGCGTTCGACCAGCCAAAGAGGGTGCGAGGAAAACCCAGCTAATTCTGAGGCGGTTGTCGCTCTCGCGATCGCAGACGCGGCGTCGTGCTCTTGTGCCACTCCAGCGAACTTTCTCAGCACGGCGTTGGCGAAGGGTACAGCCGACCGCTTTTTCGCGCGCTTCACTAACTCCACGCCTTCGTGCACGGCAGCACGCTCGGGTACACGATCGAGGAACAACAATTGGTATGCCGCGAGACGAAGAGCGGTAAGCACCTCTGGGTCGAGGCGCGCGAGTTTCTGCGATGATCGTGCTGAAATATGTTTGTCCAGCACGGATCGCCAGCGAAGAACCCCCATGACCAACTCGGTTGCTAGTCCATGATCGGAGGAAGAAAGGTTCGCATAACGAGGAGAGTGAAGCAGTTCCGAAGCGTAGGAGTCTTCTCGCTCCACCCGGAGCAGGGTGTCGAAAGCCGCAACGCGGGCGGGAGAGATAGGCATGCAGTTCTCGGTTCTCAGCGGCCAGTCACGAACCCAATTTCTCGCCGGTCTGCGGACGGTACCCATGGACGAAGTCGCCTACGGCCATGTGCTTCTTGCCTTCCGGTTGCACTTCGAGCAGCACCAACGCGGTACCTCCTCCACATCCGACCAGTAAACGATCGTTTGCGATTAGGAGTTCTCCGAGCGGAAGTGAATGATCCGATTCTGCCGCGCCCCAGACGTGCAGATTCTTGCCGCGGAAGGTAGTAAAGGTGCCGGGCCAGGGCTGGAACCCACGCAGGCGGTTACAAATTTCCTCTGCAGCGTGGTGAAAATCGATCCGGCCATCTTCCTTCCGAAGGATGGGTGCGAGAGTTGCTTGCGTGCCATCTTGTGGACGCGGAGCGATTGTGCCCGCCTGCAGTCCGCGCAATGTGTGCACAATAAGGTCGGCGCCAACTGCAGCCAGAGTGGGAGCCAGAGTCTCAGCGGTATCCGTGGGTTGGATTGGAATCTCTTTCTGCAGCAGAATATCGCCAGTATCGAGGCCCGCGTCGATCCGCATCGTCGTAACGCCAGTCACAGCTTCACCGCGAGCGATTGCCCACTGGATTGGTGCGGCCCCACGATATTTTGGCAACAACGATGCATGCAGATTGATATTGCCAAGACGCGGCAAATCGATCATCCACTGCGGAATGATGCGTCCGTAACCGACGACGATGATTGCGTCCGGCTTGAGGGCGGTAAGACGGGCCCGGAACTCGTCATTGTTCTTGATGCTCTCCGGCTGCGTGACTGGCAAATGAAGTGCGACAGCGGACTGCTTCACTGGAGATGGAGCAAGCGTAAGACCACGTCCGCTAGGCTTGTCCGGCTGCGTGACCACCAAGCGAACCGGAAAGCCCGCATGAACCAGAGTTTCGAGCGTTGGCACGGCAAAGCGAGGCGTTCCGCAGAAGACGAGAGCGGACATTGGGTAATTGCTCAATTCCTACCATTCTCCAGCTTTCATGAGCTTGCGGATTTTGCGCTTCATCAAATCGCGTTTCAGCGCGCTGATGTGGCTGATGTAAAGCTTGCCATTCAGGTGTTCGGTTTCGTGCAGGAAAGCGCGTGCCAGGAGTTCCTCGCCGGTCTTCTCGTACCACTTTCCATTCACATCCTGAGCACGAATGGTCACCTTGCGAGGCCGGGTCACCGGCTCACGAAATTCGGGAATGCTGAGGCAGCCTTCCGGCTGGGTGTGTTTGCCCTCGGTGTGCAGAATCTCGGGATTCGCCAACACGAGTTGGGCATCAGGATCCTCCTTGAAGGTAACGTCGATGACCGCGAGCCGTTTCGAAATCCCGATTTGCGGGGCGGCCAGGCCGACCCCATGGGCCTCATACATAGACTCAAACATGTCCTCAACCAGTTTCTTCAATTGATTGTCAAAAACCATAACCGGTTCTGCCGGTTTCTCCAGCACAGGATTGCCAAACTTTACGATGGGATAGATCATTGAGTAGTTCGTAGCTAGTATTCTTTTAGTTGCTCCAAATACCCTCGGAAATTGCGCAAGGTCTCTGTCATGGAGTCGCCGCCAAACTTTTCCAGCGCGCAGCGAACCAGAGTCAACGCGACCATGGCCTCTGCGGCGACACCGGCTGCAGGCACTACGCAAACGTCGGAGCGTTCGTAGGCAGCTTTGACCGGCTCGCGCGTGGCGAAGTCCACCGACTGCAGCGGACGGCGCAAGGTTGAAATCGGCTTAAGGTAACCCCGCACTCGGATGTCCTCGCCATTCGACACGCCACCTTCGATTCCACCTGCATTGTTTCGGCTGCGGGTAAATCCGGCGAAGCCTGTTGACTCGCTATATCCTATTTCATCATGCACGGCGGAGCCGAGGGAAGCGGCCGCGGTGATGCCGGATCCAATCTCGACTGCTTTGACCGCTTGAAGCGACATTACCGCGGCCGCCAATAAGGCGTCCAGACGCTCATCCCACTGTGCGTACGTGCCCAGACCAGGGGGCACATTGTGGGCGACCACTTCAAAGACACCACCGACGGAGTCTCCGGTCTTGAGGGCTCGATCGACTTCTTCCTTCATGCGCGATTCGACGTCCGCATCGGCGCAACTGAGCAGAACTTCTTCGCGATCGCGCAAAGGGGCGATGCGCTTCCAGGGAATCTCCGTGTTCCCGATCGACGCGTTGCCCACGGAGACCACGTGGCTCAGCACTTCGATTCCGAATTCCCGCGCCAGCAGTTTCGCCAAGCCTCCAATTGCTACTCGTGCCGCGGATTCCCGGGCGGAGGCACGTTCGAGTACGTAGCGGGCCTCCGTAAAGTTGTACTTCAAAGCGCCGGCGAGATCCGCATGTCCCGGACGCGGCGAAGCAACTCGTTTGTGCTTGGCGGGATCGCCTTCCTCCACTGGAAGCGACTCCTGCCAGTTCTTCCAATCCTTGTTTTCCAGCAGAACGGCGATAGGTGAACCGATTGTCATCCCCTGGCGCACTCCGGAAAGAATGTGCGCAGTATCACGCTCGATCTTCATGCGGCCACCCCGGCCGTAGCCCTGCTGACGACGCCAGAGTTCGCGATCCAGAAAGGCTTGATCGACTTTCAATCCGGCCGGCATGCCCGAAAGGAAGGCGACCAGAGCCTCCCCATGCGATTCTCCGGATGTGAAATAACGAAGCATTGTTCTGGATTGTATCCGATGAAGTGGCGAGTTGCTTTTCCGCCCAGTGTACGGGGTTGCAACGCGTAGCTCCGGAAGTGACGAATGGGGTAAAAGACTTGTACAATACGTTGAAGCTTTGGAAACCCGTCTTGGGCCGCCCGGCGCGCTTTTCGCCGCCCGGAGCCCTCCTGCATTTACTTTGGCCAAAGGGAGTTGTGTTTGTGGAGCAGGTTGCGAATTCACGCCGTTCTAACCTCACGCCTCGAGAGCGTGAAGTGGTGAAAATGATTGCGGAAGGCAATTCCGCAAGAGAAATCGCCGGTGTGCTGGGGCTCAGCGTCAAAACGGTGGAAGCTCACAGGTTCAATCTGATGCGAAAGCTCGACATACACAACAAAGCTCAACTGGTTACCTACGCGATTCAGAAAAGAATCGTAAACGTGCCCGCGGAAGCGTAGCCGGTTGTGGTCCTGAAAACTTCAGCCCTACTTCGTTCCATTTGGATAAACCAGGATTTTGCTCGCCTCTCCCGTCTTGAGGCGCTCCATAGCCTTCGAAAAATCTCTCATCGCAATTCGGTCCGTGATCACCGGATGCAGGTCGAGCTTGCCGTTCTTGAGCAACGCCGTCATCTGATACCACGTCTGGTACATGCGGCGGCCGTTGATGCCCTGAATGGTAATGCCCTTGAAAATAATGTCTTCCGAGAAGTTGAGGGAGATCGGCTTGGAGGTAAGACCGAGGAGGGAAATGCGTCCGCCGCGTCGTACGATATCAAAGGCTGTTCGAATAGCATCGGGATGTCCGGCCATTTCCAGGACCGCGTCGACTCCCAAACCGCCGGTTCGCTCCATGATGATCGACTTAACGTCCTCTTTCGAAGGATCAAGCGCTAGATCGGCATGCATCTGTTTCGCGAGCCGCCGCCGGTGTTCGTTGACCTCAATAGCAAATACTTGCGCTGCGCCCACGGCCCGCGCCACGGCGATGGAGAACAATCCGATCGGACCGCAGCCGGTAATGGCCACGGTCTTGGCAGCAACCTCACCCGCCAGCACGGTATGAACGGCGTTGCCCAGCGGATCGAGAATCGATGCGTATTCCTGCGGGATGGCGGGATCGAGCTTCCAGATATTTGATTCTGGAATGACCACGTATTCAGCGAAGGCGCCGTCAACATCGACGCCGATGATCTTCACATTCTGACAAATGTGCGCTTCGCCGGTGCGGCACTGCAGGCACTTGCCGCAGGCCACGTGCATCTCGGCAGAAACGAAATCGCCTTCCTTGACGCTGGTGACCTCGTCGCCAAAAGCCGCGACCTCACCGCAGAATTCGTGGCCGGGGATGAGCGGCGGATGAATCCGCTTCTGCGCCCAGCGGTCCCATTCGTAGATGTGTAAGTCGGTACCGCAGATCGACGCAACTTTGACCTTTACCAGAACGTCGTTGCGTCCGAACGCCGGAACCTTTACTTCTTGAATCTCCGCGCCGGGTGCGGCCTTTGCTTTTACGACCGCCAGCATGGTGTCGGACATGGAACCACCTTATGAGCTTGGGTTCAAAACCAAAACTCTTGATTCTAGCATCCCGGTAGTCAGGGCCGGCTGAATGCAGTGTGGTCAACGGCCTTCCGGGCGCTCCCGTAGCACGCCTCTGTCATACTTCTGGTTTTGGGCCTTCGCGATGAATTCTTTTGATTTTCCGCGCGGAACGCTTAGTGTCTTCCAATCGCTAGACCGGAGATGTTTTGCCAGGAAAACAATCTGTCCCGTGTGCTGGGCATAGTGCGCTATTTGCCGATTGACCGCTTGCAGCACCGTGTGGGACTCGCCGCGAATCGTGACCGTGCGCATGACATCTTCCGGCTTGAGAGCGTCGATGGTCGCGAATACGCGCGCCCAACCTTCTTCCCACCAGCGCATAACGTCCGCGCGGGTTGTCGCCGAGTTCATTTCGAATTCCTGGTCGCGGTCCCGGTCCGGCTTCTCACCGTCGGTGGTTAGGAAATCGGTGAACCGCGACCGCATGTTTCCCGCCAGATGTTTGATGAGGATTGCGATTGAATTTGACTCGGAATCGAGCGCTATGAACAGCTCTTCATCTTCAAGTTGAGCGATCGCGCCTTCGGCAAGACGTTTATGCCCGCGGAACTGACGGCGGACTTCTTCAAGGTAGTGGGTAGCAATGTCGGAATGCATTTAAATCTTCCTCGCGAGTTGATAAAATCCGATGTTAAAGTTGGATTCATTTTGAAGCACGCGGATTCCTCGAGTCGCACTCAAGATCAGACTCACTCCGAATTACTGACCCCAACCACCTCCGCCCGGCGTCTCAATGCGAATCCGTTCACCCTTCCGCAGCCGAACATTGAACTTGCCCGGCAACTCTTGGAACGATCCGTCTTCACGAATAATTGCGGCCTTTCCCGGCTCGCCGTCTTTACCGCCCGCCAGTCCGTACGGTCCGCGCTCCCGCCGGTCGGCTAACAAGGTGACCTCCGCATCAGCAAGCGCTTCGATTTCTCGGACGATTCCGTCTCCCCCCGATACCTACCGTTGCCGCCGCTGACGGGCCGCAACGAATATCGTCGCACGCGCAGCGGATACGCATACTCCAACGCTTCGGCAGGGGTGTTCAGCGAATTCGTCATGTGCGTATGTACGCCAGACACTCCAGCTTTCGATGGCCTCGCTCCCATGCCGCCGGCGATGGTCTCGTAGTATGCGAAGGGTTCGTTGGTCCGGGGATCAATTCCTCCAATGGTCAGGTTGTTCATGGTTCCCGATGCTGCCGCAGGAATTCGTTCCGGCATCGCTTGCGCCAGCGCCCGGAGAAGGACATCCACGATCCGCTGCGAGGTTTCCACGTTTCCACCGGCCACGGCAGCTGGCGGGCTGGCATTGACTACCGTTCCCTTTGGGGCGATCACTTCAATCGGGCGCATCAGGCCCGCGGTCGCAGGCACGTCTTCCGCCAGCAGACAGCGGAAGACATAGAAACAAGCTGAATACGCGATTGCCTCCACGGCATTCACGCTGCCCTCGACCTGCAGATCGCTACCGGCGAAGTCCACCACGACCGCTCGGGTGAGGGTGGGCCTCTGACTAGTCCCGACTCGGCCAGAAGACCGGGCTCGCACACGTTCTACAAACTTCAATGCCACCGCAATCTTCACCGGCTTTGTGCTGATTCCGTCATTGTCCAGGAAGTCTTCAGCGCTATAGCGTCCACCGGGGACATGGTCGAGGAACGCTCGCATCATCTCCTCGGAATAGTCGAGTAACTCTCGCGCCGCTGTTGTCGCGCACTCCAATCCGTAGCGCCTGCAGATTTCGCGCAGGCGCTCGGCCCCAGTATGACAGGCGGCGATCTGTGCGCCCAGATCCCCCTCCCGTTCCTGGGGTGTGCGGACATTGTTCAGGAGCAGCGCAAGGATATCGGATTGCATTTTCCCGGCGCGCATGATTTTTACCGGAGGAATGCGAAATCCTTCCTGATAGATCTCGCGACAAAGACCCATCGAACCGGGATAGGCGCCCCCCACGTCGGCGTGGTGGGCACGCGAAGCGACGTAAAAGTCGGGCCCGGCCTTTCTCGCTCGCAGGCTAGAGCGCTCCACGTACACCGGAGCGACCAGCGTGATGTCCGGCAGATGAGTTCCGCCCCGAAATGGGTCATTCAACATCGCTACGTCTCCTGGCTCGAGGTCGAACTGATGGGTCGCCGCACGCACCGACATTGGCATCGAGCCCAAGTGAACCGGCATGTGATCGCCCATGGCAATCACTTCGGCATCTGTGTCGAATACAGCGCAGGAGTAATCACGGCGTTCCTTAATATTGGGGGAAAAAGCGGTTCGACGTAGAGCCGCGCCCATCTCTTCCGCAATGGAGTGATAAATGTTCTTGAATATTTCCAGTTCGATGGGATCTCGTCTGGTTGTGGTGGGACACATGACGGAATCAGTCGACGGCTGCCAGTGTACGCTACACCGGCGAACCGGTCGCTCAGATGGAAAACCTCTCATACGAAGAATTCTGTTGACAATGAAAGTAATAGTCCTCAATATCTTGTGGTGGAGTCGTTGCCGCTACTACCATTTGGGCACGATTTCGAATCAAGGGCCCCCTTCAAGGGAAAAATAGTTCACGGAGGAAATTTCATGCCAGCAAAGAAAAAGGCTGCCAAGAAAAAGAAACACTAACCGTACGCGAGACGATACTTCGCACAAAACAGAAAGTTCTGAAAAGCCTCTCGAGAGAAGCACCTCTCCGGGGGTTTTTTACTGATTCCCAGAGGCTGAGATCCAAGCGAAAATGTTCGTGGGAAAATGAGGGGTTGTCCCGGACGCCCGGTCGTGCTAGAAACGCGGATAGGGAATGAGGCGCAGCCTGCGATGCAAGCCACTTCCAGAAACCCGATGAACTCGCGCAGCAAAGCCACGGCCAAATCCGCCAAGACCACCGACGTGGTGATCCCGGACAAACTTTATTTCCGCATCGGAGAAGTTGCCCAGCTATGTCGTTTGCCGGCTTATGTCCTGCGTTTCTGGGAAACTGAGTTCCCTCAACTCAAACCGGTCAAGGGCAGCACTGGACAGCGCATGTATCGCCATAAAGATGTTGAGAATGTCCTGCGCATAAAAAAACTTCTTTATGAGGAAGGTTTCACCATCGCCGGTGCACGGCAGCATTTGCGGGCGGAGAACAAGGGCGACAAGAAACAGACGCCTCTACCTTTTCCCGAGCGGGCTGTACCGGACCTGAAGCAAATCCGGCAAGGACTCCGCGAAATTCTCGCCATGCTTTCACCCCGGCAAAAGCGGGCCTAGTTAGCCAGAACCTAGCTCAATTCGCAAGCGACCCGGAATCCGTAGTCAGCATACCGAAACTCTGGAGGGATGCTGGAGCGGGCGGCGCATCGTGTGACTTTAATGTGGTGGCGCCAGGAACCTCCGCGAGAAGCCCGGCGCTCGCCGGTTTCCGGACCGCGGGGATTACGCTCAGCCGAAACCGCATAATAGTCGGACTGATACCAATCACTGCACCATTCATGCACATTCTGGCAGATGTCGTGGAGTCCTAACGTATTCGGTGCGGAGTGTGCGACTGGTTCGGGGCCAGTCTTCCAGCGTTGACCGTAGTTGGGCAATGATTCTGGCTCGGCATCCCCCCAGGGAAAGAGTTTGCCCTCAACTCCGCCGCGCGCCGCCCGCTCCCATTCGGCCTCGGTAGGAAGCCGATACTTGCGGCCAGTAACTCGGCCCAGCCAGTCGCAGTATTCGACCGCCTCGAACCACGAAACTGCGACGACCGGCTGTTCTGGGTGATTGAAGTTCGGATCATCCCAGAGCGGAGGCGCCTGGCTTGCAGTCGCGCAGAGAAAGCGAGCGTACTCGCCGTTAGTTACCTGACATGCAGCCAAGTGGAATGCATCGATCCAAACTCGGTGCACCGGACGTTCGTTTTCTTGGCCCGTCTCCGATCCCATGCGAAACCAGTCCGCGGGAATGAGTACAAGCTTCGGCTCTGCCAACGTATGCTCGCGAATTGAGGATGCTATTCCTGAACCGCGCATCTGGTTGACGAGCGTAGCACAACAAGCGCCATTTGAGCTTGCGCCGATCCGAGCGCGAGCTTATAGTTTTCCGGCGAATTCCCAGCGGAGTAGCGCGTATGAAAAAGCTCGAATTCACTGTAAAACTGCAAGGCAAAGAAGGCAGCTCAGTCGCGTGGCTGAATGCACCCTTCGATGTCGTAAAAGTATTTGATACTCGCGCGCGAGTGCCGGTGCGCGGGACCATTAATGGATTCCCGTTTCGTTCCTCGCTGATGCCCATGGGTGGTTGTCACGGGATGGCTGTGAACAAGACTATGCGTGACGGAGCGGGAGTGGAGGCTGGCGACACCGTGAGCATTGTCATGGAGCGGGATGAGAGCGAGCGCATCGTCGAGGTGCCGTCACCTCTGAAGAAAGAGCTGGCCAAGAGCAAGACCGCTCATGCCAACTGGAAAAAGCTTTCGTTTACAAGTCAGAAAGAGATCGTACTTTCGATCTGCGGAGCCAAACAGGAAGAAACGCGCCGGCGCCGCCTCGCAAAAGCCATGGCCATCCTGAAGACCGGCAGGAAATGGATGGGCTAGCCTCTCAACTGTCGCACTACTTCAGCGATGTCGTTCTCCTGAAAAAGGCGAATTGCCGCAATGCCAGCCGCGCCCGCTTCAACGCACGCGCGAGCGTTCTTGAGCGTGATGCCACCCAGGGCCAGCACGGGGATCTTCTGCCGGCAAGCTTCACGCAGTCCGGCCAAGCCGGCCTGCGGTGAATCCTTCTTTTCGAAAACTGGCGCGAACGTGGCGAAGTCAGCCCCGTCGGAGGCCGCACCAGCGACGTCGTTTGCGGAATGACAAGAAACGCTGACCAGTGCGCTGGCAGAAAGTCTGGTCTGAGCCCAAATCTTGCGAACCTCCGACGGAGAAATATCATTAGACCGCAAATGCACTCCGTCAGCCCCGCAAGCGATGGCAACGTCGGTTCTTGAATTGATCAGTAAGCGAGTTGTCAGTTTCGGGTTCTCAGTTCCAGGTGGCTGGATAATGCGGAGTGCTGCGCACGTGAGAGCTTCGAGTTCGCGAGTGGAAAGATCTTTCTCCCGCAACTGGACAAAGTCTACGCCGCAGTAAGCAGCTTCTGTAATCTTCGCCAGCAGAGCCCCCCGGCGCGCGCGGTCGTCACCGGGAAACTGGGTACGATCGGTGATGTAGAAAAGAAGCAAGCCTTTACGGATTTGTTTTCGCGATTTCGGGGACCCGTTCGCCCTTATGTTTCGGTTCCGGCCCGAGGTGGTACTTGGTCAAGCCGTCGCGCAGAAACTCAAAACCTTCTTCCGGCGAATCCACGATCTTGAAGAGTTCCAGATCTTCCGGGGAAATCGTTCCCGCATCCACCATGGTCTGGAAGTTGATCAGGCGGTTCCAGTATTCGCTACCATAGACCACAACGAGAATCTTCTTGGCCAGCTTCTGCGTCTGCGCGAGCGTGAGGATCTCGAAGAACTCATCCAGAGTCCCAAAGCCGCCAGGAAAAATCACCAACGCCTTGGACAAGTAGGCGAACCAGAACTTGCGCATGAAGAAGTAATGAAACTCGAAATTCAGCGACTGGGTAATGTGAGGATTGGGATTCTGTTCAAAGGGCAAGGCGATATTCAGGCCTATGGTCTTCGCGCCCGCCTCCTGCGCACCAAGATTGGCTGCTTCCATGATGCCGGGGCCGCCGCCAGTCGTAACCACGAAGCGCCGCCGGCGCGCGGGAATCTGAATCGACCACTTGCTCAACAGAAAAGCCAGGCGGCGCGCGTCCTCGTAGTAGCGTGCCATATCCACAGCCGCGATAGCCTGTCTTCTGCAGGTCTCAAGCTGGCTGCCGGAAAGTTGTAAGGCGCTTGATTCCAATTCAGCGAGCTTGTCCTCCGCGGCAGTGCGGCTGTGAAAGCGCGCCGAGCCGAAGAACACGACCGTGTCCTGGATCTGCTCGCGGCGAAAGCGGGCAAGCGGTTCCATATACTCGGACAGAATACGCAGGATGCGCCCATCCGGGCTGTTCACAAAGGCTTCGTTTTCGTACGCCAGGGGCGCACGTTTCATGTCACTTTCGCTCATCATGATGCCGTCTTTCCATGAATTCCGTGAACCTTGTATCCGGCAGGCACTATGGAATCAATGCAATCCGCCAGCCAGTAATTTGCTTGCTTCAGGGGCGCTTTTCCTCGTGGTAGTGAAGTGCTTCCGAGAATCCGATCCAGATGTCGAGAATTCCCAGCCCGCTGCAGATGCCGCGGACAAAGCCGTTAGAAACGAATGCTCGCAACCCGGGGTACGCCATTAGAAGATGGTTGTCCGTCCATTCCGGTCTCCAGGGAAGAATTACGAGAAGCACGCCTACGACCGCGCAGACCAATCCGAACATCGCTACCGTAATCCGATGTAACCAAAGCTCGACGCCCACATAGCGGCTTGCGTCGGGACGCCGAGGCGGCATTTTCACAGCCGTCGCGGAAGCATCGCTGCGTTCCGGTGCAGGCAGCTTCGCCCCCAACGAACCTGGAGGAATTATCTGGGGGGTATTCGGATCCGCAGTCACCGTGTGCTCCCGAAGAGCGTCCGCGTTGCGGGCCGGGTTTTGCAAACTCGCATTCCCAGCGTAAGAGAATAGAAACCCATTCGGACATTCTACGACTTCAGGGTCTTAATGCGCTCGGCCACATCCCGGTAATCGATGTTGCTGCCATACACTTCCATGAAGTGGCTCAGGGCCGCGACCTTGTCCCCAGCCGTCTCGTAAGAAGACGCCAACTCGTAGTGCAGTGCCGTGCGAGTGTCCGCGTCAATCGTGGACAGCTGGAGGGCCTTTTCATACCAGCGGATGGCAGCTTCCGGAACGCCCTTATCGAGGAAGCACTGGGACAGCCAAGTGTAAGTCTGCATGATATGCGGGAAAGGATGACCGCGATCCACGGCCTGGCATACCTTCTGCAACTCGCCGATCGCTTCGTCCAGGAGTCCCATCTCACGAAAAGCCACTCCGAGGTTGTAGTGCGTCTCCGGATCTTCATCAGTGGCGGCCGAGTCTTCCTCAAGCTCGTGCTTTAACTCGCCAAACATATCGGCGAGATCGACTCCGGGCCCGGAGTCGAACTTTGGCAGTGTTGCGCCCGCGGCCGGCGCGCTTAAAGGTCGAACCGTTGAAGGCTGATACGTGAAAGTCGGCGGCGCACTCGCCGCCTCGTGCGCTGGACCAGTTTGGGTGGCGGCGGCGGCGGCCATGGCAGCCGGAACCTGTGCTGGCGGGGCGCTAGCCGGGATGGTTGCCTCAGATTTCGCCGCGACCGGTACGGGTTTCGCCTCAGGCTCCGGGACAGCCCGCGGCTTGCTTCGGGGCTCGGCCTTCACCACCGGAGCTTCTGCCAGGAAGTTGTCTCCGAGAGAAGCTTCGAGGTCCGAAACAAAGCTATTCAGCTTCCCGCTCGGCTGATGTTCAGTGGCCGCCGAGGCAAATTCCGCTGCTGGTTCTGGTTCTGGTAGCGGTGCAACCTCATGGGCGGCCGTCTGCGGCAGGAACCCATCCCCGAGTGAGGATTCCAGGTCACTGACAAGCGCATCCAAAACTCCGGCCTTAGGCTCGGGAGCAGGGGAGACTTTTTCGTCCGTCACGGCAGGGATGTCGGCGACCGAAATTTCCTCAATAGCCTCGGCCTCCTCGGTCGGAACCTTCGCCGAACCGGCCTCAACCTCATCGTGCAAGGCCGACAATAGAGACGCTTCGGGCTTCAATCGCTCCAGCTTCGTATAGGCGGCTCGAGCCTCTTCGTTCATCCCATTCGAAAGGTAGAAGCGAACTTCTTCAACCGCTTCCTCGATTGCTTCCGGATCGGCGGAACTCTCCTGCTCACCAATTGCGGCAACTTCGACAGCTTCTTCGGACCCAGAAGTTGCCCCCGATTCGTCCGAAAGCGAACCTTCCCACTCTTCCGAGAGATCGATTTCCTTTTCAGGGGAAGCCGCAGACTGAATCTCAAACTCCGCAGACTGATGCGCTTCTGGCGCAGGAGGCGATACCGCCGGAGCATGGAAGAACGGACCCGAATCCGCAGTGACGGCTGCCGTTTCGGCCTGGTCATCGCTCGTAATCGGCGCTTCAGGGAGAGTATCAGCGACCGCGGCCTCCGGAACTGCGACCTTCGGCTCAACATGCATCGTCGGCGGTATGCCAAGCTCCGTCGAGCCCACCGAACCGCGTTCCTCATATTTCGCCGCAAGCTCGCCATAACGAGTAGCTTCGTCCGGAAATCCAGCGTCGTGATAGATACTCTCCAGGGTGCGGCAGCAAACCGCAGCCTCGGTGAATCTAGCGGCTCGCGTATGCAGCGCCGCCAACCGCTGGTTGACACGCAGGTCGCGGGGCGCCTGGGGCAACGCGGAAAGCAACGGTCCCAAAGCCTTCGCCGGCATGTTATAGGAAATGAAAAGTTCGGCGTCGGTGAGAGCCGCACGAACGAACAGTGCTACCTCATCGGAGTAGCGCTGATCGATGAAAGGCGCAGTGGCTTCAAGTTCTTCCACCAGAACGGCGCCTTCTTCCGGAGTGATCATGTGAGAACTGGAGGGCGTCCCCAGCCTGCCCACCACTTGCTGATAGTTCCGGGCATGCAACTGATTTTCGGGTTCGAGTTGAGTCAGTTTCAGGTAGTAGTCGCGAGCCTTCTCCGGTTCTCCCGCTTGCACATACCCGTGCGCCAGGAGCTCGTAGACCTCGGTAAGATGGGTATTGTCACCTGCCTTATTCAACAGATCGAGAAGCACTTCGAGGGCTGCGGTGTTCTCCCGCACGGGGCCGATCAGCGAATGCAGGTTTTCCAGAATTTTACCCGCGTCGGCGGCCAGCAGCCGGTCGGAATGTTCCTGATATACACCCAGAGCATCCTCGCACTGTCCGGCTGCGATCAGAGCGTCGGCATACGACAAAATTGCACTGATGTCATTGTGAACCGAGAGCAACTTCGCCGCCAGGGTGCCCGCCTCGGGTAAACGCCCGGTTTGCAGATAGGCCTGCAATAGAGTTCGCAATCCGTCGGGATGAGTATCAAGATCCGCGACTTTCTCCAGACACTCGACTGCAGCCGCCATATCGCCCGCGTCGAATGCATTGCGGCCCCGCATCAGCAAAGCGTAGCCGTTGCCCGGATCCAGGGTAAGCATGCGCTGCAGAATTTCTTCTGCTGGACCAAGTTGACCTTTCGCGCGCAGCGTTTCCGCTGCTGCAGAGAAGATCTGCCAAGCCTCGGTCTTCTTGCCTAAGCGGACATAAACCTCGGCCAGCCGTGTCCGCATGGCGACATTCTCGGGATCCATTTCCAGAGTTTTCTGGAAAATCCGTACCGCCTGTTCCAGCTGACCCTCACGCAGAAATTCTTCCGCTACTTGCAGGTACTGGGCCCGCGCGTCATTGAAAAGCCCCTGCTGGGTGTAAAGCTCAGCTAGCCTGAGAACGCTTTCCAGCGATGACTTCAGCTTGCTCAGCTTTTTGTACATGGCAATCGCCTTGACCGTGAAGCCCTGCGAAGCGTAAGCATCGCCAACGCTCTTGAAGCATTCCACGGCTTTTTCGCTATTGCCCAAACGCGAGTAGAGGTCCCCCACGGTATTCATCACCGTGAGATCCTTGGGGTCGGCTTTGAGGACTTTTTCGTACTCAGTGATTGCGTTTGGCAACTTGCCCTGTTGGACAAACTTCTCCGCAGCACTGAGAACCTTCTGCTTATTGAAGCCAAAACCAAACGCCATAAAAGTGCGTACTCCAGCTCCGGTTCGTCTCTCGTCCGAGGACTTCCTCATACAGCACGAGAGTTCGTGGCCAAGTTGACCATTCCATCGGCATCGCGCCCAGTATCAGGAGATGGTCTTTAGGACAAGGGTAATTGTACGGCTGGGTACTCGGAATCGTATGGTTACTAAGGGTTACCGAAAGGGAGTGTACGACCGGGTTAGCTCTTGAACTCATGTTAGGCGCGGGCGTCCTCGCCCGTGCGGCTTCCATTTCGAAGCACCATGCACACGTAGCCTCGGACGCCTCGTCCGCGCAGCCACCCGAGGATCAGCGTTAGTCAATAAGAGAAGGAGGACGAACCAATCACTCTCAAGCTGTCCCGCTCTTTCGAGGATCGCTGAACATCGCGTGAAAGATGAGATGCGTAGCCGAATCAATCCACCGATTCAACTCCACCTCGGGCATCCGCACAGCTTGCGCGAGCAGGCTCCAGAAGAAGCTGTCCATCACCCGCGCCAACCCGGGAACGTCCACTCCCGGCCGCGCACCGGGCAATTGTTGCAGAAGCTGAAACACCATCGTCACCCGTGCAGTCGTCCAGGCATGAATCTTCAGTTGTTTCCGCTCCAGTTCCGGATCAGAAAGCACTGCCTCCTGCCAGGCCCGGTAAGCTCCCAAATACCGGAGATCGTGCGAAAAGGCGCGCGACAATAATTCATGGACAACCGCCCGAACATCGGACACGTTCGCTGGTCGAAATCAAGCTGGCTCAACTTCTCCAGCAACTCGTCCATAAGCGCGAGTAACAATTGTCGCTTGGAGCGGAAGTGCTGATAGAAAGTCCCAACCGCAAGCCTCGCCCGGCGCGCGATCTCGTCGATCGAAGTACTCTCATAACCCTTCTCCCCGAACAGGACAAGCCCAGCAGCTTTCAGTCGGGCTCGCTTCTCCAGACTCCGTTTTTGCTGCGGCGCTGTCGGAAGATCCTCACCAGCCAGCAGGTTCGGACGCCCACTCAAGCCCGTCTCCCTGGCCGAATAATTACCCCAACTAGGGCTCCCGCGCAGCACCAAAGCATCCAACCCCCGAAAACTCCGGCCACCTCAGGAGCCATATTCGGAAACGCAACTGGAAAGAACGCGCTAGAAAACGGATCAAGCAGCAACGTCGGCAGTGCTACCGAGATCGCCCCGGCAGGCCATTGCTCCGGCGGCAGTCTAAAGCGGCTGCACAGACGACGCACGAGCCAAGCCATTAGCGGAAAACTCGCTGCGAAAAGGATAATCGCTCCCTTCCAATCACCCCGATGCAGCAGGTGTTGTCCCGCTAACCGCAAAGCGGCAGTTGCGGTGATCCAAATTCCAAGGCCACAGAGAAAGAGACGAATATTCATAATATGAACATGAATTTATATTCATAATAGCAAAGCAACGATGGAAAACGCAACTCTTGCCGAGCCCGCGACGTGATGGCACCCAGACGCCCAACCTTTAGGCCGCGACTTCTCATAAGTAGATCGGTTGAATGCGTCAACAAACAAATGGCGCAATGGCTGTTTACACATCGCGACGTCGGAAGGGTCGTTGGCGAAATACCGTTACACCTACCAACCGCTGGATAGCGCATTCATCAAGATGAGTTCTTATTAACTCAGGTTAACAGGATCCACCCTAAGCCCGACACACCGCAACCAGCACAAAGAACAGCAAGGCCAGCAACAACGGCTTGGGCAGCCGGCGCATGACCTTCCACACCACGATGCTCATCGACTCGATCCTCCGCGCGGGGAGTCCACGAATGAATCTCTCCTTCCAAGACCCGAGTAATACAATTCGGGTATTGGCACATCCGGCTGTCTCAATGTAGGTTAACTGGCCACGAATTGTACGGAAGATCCCCGATTGGAGGCAAGCGTTTTATGACTTGGATCCGCACCATCCCCCTCGCTGAGGCTGATGAGAAGCTGCTCAAAGCCATGGAAGACCAGAAGGTGCTCTATCCCAAGGAGTACGCCACGCCAGTGCATCCGGTTGAGGGCGGTGGCTCTTCAATCGTCGCCTCGCACAGTCTGATTCCCGACGCGCTGCACCACGCCTTCGCTACCTTTGGCGTCCTCATGTCGCCAGACTTGCCGCTGGACCGCCGCCAGCACGAAATGATCACCACGATGGTTTCCGTCACCAACCGGTGCGTCTATTGAATCGAGTCCCACGCAGAGTTTCTGCGTCGAGTGACGTTGGATGACGCGCTCATTGAAGCGTTGAAGAAGGATTACACGACCGCTCCCATCAGTGAACAGGAGCGTGTCATGCTGGACTACGTAGTCAAACTCACCCGGGACGCGACCAAAATCTGGAAAGATGACCACGACCGCCTGCGAGCCGCCGGATTCGATGACAAGGCGATTTTGCAGATTACGCTAATCGCCTCCTGGTTCAACTACATCAACCGGGTAGCCGATGCCCTGGGCGTGGGACGCGAATAGTTTTGCTGGGTGCGGTAGCTTCCCTGAACCCACCCAAGTCTCTGTCAGATTTGCGGACTGCGACCTCGCCGAAAGCTGAATCGCAACCATAAACAATTTCGATTGGACTTGGGTTCGGCCCTCACCTGGCAGATTGCGGAAAAACTCGGGGTCGACCTCGGTGCCGTCTGTCCCATTGACCGCTAACCATATCAGAGTCACGATCTACCGAACGCCTATATCCTAGCCGTCAGGAGGGATAACGCCATGTTTGAGAAAACTGGAGATCGGTGGGAAGACAAGTTTGAGGGTCTTCCCGGGTTTAGCCTGGTTGTGGCTATAGTGACTATTTTTCTCGCTCAGTGGTCTCCTCGCGGCGGGGAGACTGCGGGGTATGAGACCACCGTTCTGATTGCCGTAGCGGTCGGTTATCTGCTGTACCGCGCTGGAAGCCTTCTGGACAAGGTGTTTGACGCTAAGATGTTTTACGGAGGTCTCGAGAAGGCATCTCACTGGCCGGGAGGACAGACGCTCCACGGGGCGCGCGTGAAGGCTGCCAACCAGCTCAACTGTCCGCTCACCGGGCTCTACGCCAAGGCTGAAGGACTCCTGAAAAAGAGCGAGGAATGGCAAAATGAGGTGAAAGCGAAAATGGACGGGTCGAAGGCTGCCCGGTCATTCATCGTTCCCCTCCTCCTCATTCTGGCGGCGCAGGCGATCAAGCATTCTCAGCTCCCCCTTTCACCTGGTCTGAGTGTGGAATGGCTCGAACCGAAGATCGAGGCCTTCTTGGTTGCGGCAGTTCTCGTCTATCTGATCACGGACATCGAGCTCTTCCAGTGGATCTGTTTCAGCGTTGCACTGACCCTGTTAGGGATTCTTTTTTTGCGACTTCCGGGAGACTGGCTGAATTCGTGGCGGTTCCATCCACTGACCGTTGGCTGTGCCCTGGTGCTTACCACCTGGATCTATGTCTGGCAAAGGGTCGGCGCCATGACGAGACTCTACGAGTTAACCGCAGGCTTTGGCTTCTCCAAACATTTTGTAACCACAGAGAGCGCGACCAGCGATGAAAAAGTGATGAAAGGGATGTTTCTCGGCCCAAGAACCATGATGCCGTTGCGCGTGGTCGCGCTTTATCCCTGCAAGGAGCAGGAAAGTTACCGAGGACGAACTTCAACGAGCTGAAAGACTGGTGCGCAGCGTGGCCTTGATGCATGTGCAGTTGTACAGATTCTCGGAGCGCCCGCCCGGTGCTCCACTCCCCGAAGCGGACGAGATGTTGCCATTTTCCCTGGTATTGGAGGAGGAGAAGAAGAAGAATCTAATAGGCGAGTACAAAACAGAGGATAGCAAGGCTGGGAAGAGCGCTAAATCTGACCTCGTCATCAAGGTAGTGAAGGACTCTGCCGCAAAGGAAGGGCAACGGATGACAAGTTCGCGCGGCGAACAACGTCGGCGACTGGCCGATTTAAAGAAACTGATCAACGGGAAAAGCGAGGGCACGGTGCACTCCGGGTCCATGCAGCGCTAACATCGTTCCATGGAGCGCCGCTCCCTTATCGAATACCTCGCCCATTTTCTGCAAAAGGGACGGCAGACTGCGTACGTGCAGCGCCGGGGATATCGCACCGTGCGCTGGTCGTATCGGCAAGTCGCCGAAATTGCTTTTCAGCTTGCACGCGAACTGGAGTTGCGGGGCATCGGAAAGGGCGAGCGTGTAACGATCTGGGGTTCAAACTCGGCCGAGTGGGTCGCAGCGTTCCTGGGATGTGCTCTGAGGGGCGTGGTGGTCGTCCCTATGGACGACGTAGCCACGCCGGACTTTGCCCTGCGCGTGCATCAACAGGTCGGCGCCAAGCTGCTGGTGTGCTCACGTGAGCATGAGCAAGCGACGCTGGAAACGCTCACTCTGGACGATTTGCCCGACGCGCTGGCATCGCACTCGCCAGCGGCCTGCCTCACCGTCGACGTCGATCCCACGGACACGCTCGAGATCGTCTTTACTTCCGGTACTACAGCGGAGCCCAAAGGAGTTGTCATCACCCATGGCAACGTCCTGGCAAATATCGCACCGCTGGAAATGGAGATTCGGAAATATCTCAAATACGAACGACTGGGTGCATCCTGTCCGCTTCTTGAATCTGTTGCCGCTCAGCCATGTCTTCGGGCAATTTCTGGGAATCTTTCTGCCGCAACTGATGGGCGGAACGGTGATATTCCAGGAGGCATTGAAGCCGTCCGAGATCATCGGGCACGATTCGTCGCGAGCGTGTTTCAGTCTTGGTGGCTGTGCCACGCGTGCTGCAGTCGCTCAAAGAGAAGATCGAGCGCGATATCGGACGACGAGGGCTGTCGCGAGCAATTCCGGCAACAGTTGCGAACCTGCCGAAGGCAAACCATTTCTGCGCCGCTGGTGGATCTTCCGCCGCATCCATCGCCAGTTCGGATGGAAGTTCTGGGCCTTCATCTCAGGCGGAGCCGCCCTCGACCGCAGACACCGAAGAATTCTGGGGACGCCTCGGATACGCCGTGATTCAGGGCTACGGCCTCACCGAAACCACATCGCTCGTCAGCGTCGAACCATCCTTTCCGGTTGGGCAAAGGCTCGATTGGGAAAGTGTCTCGCCGGAGCGCGAAATCAAACTCGCGGCCGACGGAGAAATCCTGGTGCGCGGCAGGCGGGGTTGTCACGGGCTACTGGAACGGGGAGCGATCTTAATCGGGTTTCGCGCCCGGTTGCAAGCGAAGACGGCTGGTATCGGACTGGTGACGTTGGCGAACTCGATGCCGACGGGAAACCTCTACTTCAAGGGAAGAAAGAAAGATGTCATCGTTACTCCGGCTGGCATGAACGTTTATCCCGAGGATCTGGAAGCCGCTCTAAGGCGTCAACCAGAAGTGAAGGACGTTGTCGTGATCGCGCTGCCACGCGATGGAAATGCGGAACCATGCCCGGCGATTATTCTGCGAGACCGTGGCGCCGATCCGACTTCATCGTGAAGGCAGCGAATGAGACCCTGGCAGAGTATCAGCGTATGCGTACGTGGATCGTATGGCCAGGGGAGGACTTTCCACGCACCTCTACGCAGAAGCCGCTGAGAAATGTCATTCAGCAGGCGGTGCAAGCACAGTTGGCCGCAGAGATCTTCCAACGGAGATTCCTTCAAGTCCTCTCGCGGAATTAATCGGGCGACATCAGGACGATCGCCATCGCAGCTCTCCGCGGATGCGAACCTAGAATCCGAGTTGAACCTGAACTCGCTCGACCGCGTGGCGCTGTTGAGCGCGCTCGAAGACCGATATCAGATCGATCTCAGCGAAACTCGATTCGCAGCCGTGAGCACGGTTGGTGAACTGGAGGGCATGCTGGGGGGTAACCTTCCGCAGCGAATGCCCTACCACTATCCACGCTGGGTCCAGCGCTGGCCGGTCACCTGGGTCCGCCTCATGGTGCATTACGTGTTATTGCGCCCTGCGGTATTCCTTCTGGGATGGCCTCAGGTTGAGGGTCGCCAGAATCTGCGCGGAGTGCGCGGGCCAGTCATCGTGATCTGCAATCATATCGGCGACGTGGATCCAGGTTTCGTCTGACCGCTCTTCCGGCTCGTTTGCGGCATAAGCTCGCGATCGCCACGGGCGGCGAGGCGCTTGAGATACTGCGTACTCCGCCCACGACGCGAGCTTTCATGGGAAGAGCCTACGACCGGGTGAAGTGGGCTCTGGGAGTGTCATTGCTCAATCTGTTTCCCCTACCGCGCGAAGCGGGATTCCGCGAGAGCTTCGCTTACGCCGGAGAATCTGTAGATCGCGGCTACAGCGTACTGGTGTTTCCCGAAGGCCGTCACACCACCGATGGCACGCTGCTGCCCTTCCGCGCAGGGATAGGACTGCTCGCGAACAATCTTCAAGTTCCCATCGTGCCTCTGCGCATCGACGGACTCTTCGAGGTCAAGCAAGCTGGGAAGAAATTTGCGCGTCCGGGCCAGGTGAAAGTAAAGATCCAAGCGCCCGTTCGATATCCGCGAGGAAGCGATTCCGCATGGATTGCACGAGATCTTCAAAGGATTGTCGAACAATTATGAGAGTTCCCTACTCAACTGCTACGAGAAGGGTTTCCGGGCCAACAGCGATGAAATGGCGCACGGGGCCGCAGCTTGGTTATAATTTGTGACCATGAAACACAAACGATTTTTGATTGCAGCCGTATTGTCCACAATCATTTTCTTGCCGCTATCCAGCGTGGCCAAGACGGTGGTTGAGATGAAGGATGCCCAAGGCAAGAGTGTAGGCACGATTACGCTGTCGGAAAGCGGCACGGGTCCGAAGGGCACGGGTGTGGGGCTTGATCTCAACCTGCATGACCTGCCGCCGGGCAGACACGGCATCCACTTTCATCAGAATGCCAAGTGCGATGGTCCAGACTTCAAGCCCGCGGGACGGCACTTCAATCCCGACGGAAAGAAGCACGGTCTTCAGAATCCGGAAGGGCACCACGCCGGCGACATGATGAACTTCAGCGTGAACGAACAAGGCAAAGCGATGCTCAAGCTGACTGACAACGATGTCAGCCTGGGAGACGGCACTGATGGTCATTCGCTCTTTAGCAATGGCGGAACTGCGCTGGTCATTCATGCCAACGCGGACGACATGAAAACGGATCCCTCGGGAAACTCGGGCGATCGCATTGCCTGCGGTGTGGTCACCAAGTAGGTTTCGGCTAGGGCATCAGTCCGATTGCTGATTTCTAGTGACCGGAGGCGCCTTGACTCTGCTTGGCGGGCGCTATATCAACCTTGATAGCGGGCGCGTTGTCTTGTTTTCGAGTATCCACTGATACCACGCCAAAGCTACCGCTGGAGTCCAGCGATCGCAGAGTTTGGGTCTGCCTGGTTGTGCCGTCGAGTCCGGGCCGTACGATGTCGATAGTCTGCTCCGTAAGCCGAAGGCTATCGCTGGGCTCGCCAGGGTTTCGCTGCGTCACTTGCTTTTCGGTAGATTGCGCACCGCCCTCACTCTTCCGACTGACGGTCGTAACCCGCTGGTTCAGGCGCAGGCTGTTCTCAACCGGAGATCCCGGAAGATTATTTGAGTAGGTTTCTACTGTTGCGCGTTTCTCGCCTGCGGCATTCTCCGATTCCTTGCTCACCGTCCGCTCGACTACCGACAGGTTTCCGTCAGCTCCAGGGCGCAAAACGCGCTCTTCTTTGGTGCGGTCTTTGCCATCGTCCTTGATCGTGCCCTCTCTGATTTCTCCGACCTGCCAGCCGCCATTCAGGTCAGGCAATCGGGTGGACTTGCGAAACTCAACATTGTGGTCGCTGGTTTTCGTCTGACGTTCCGTGGTCTGCATGGATGGCGCCAAACCGCCATTCGTCGAGGCCGTGAAGAACGTGCTCTTGGTTTCTTGCACATTAGGACTAATCTGGCGGGTGTCTTGAGTCTCACGCTGCACGACCTGCAAGCCACCGTTGGCATCGGGATTCGATGTCGTGCGCACGACCTTCACCTCGCCTCCCGGCAAGCTGCGCTTTTCCTCTTCAGTCACCTGCACCAGGGTTTTCCGGCCGTCGGAATCTCTGCCAAATGCGCGCTCAATCGTTCGGACGGTGTTGGCATCGACTTTCACCGTTTCCTTTTGCAGATCGAGATAGGGCGCGTAACGGCCGTACATTCCCATGGTCTCGATACGTTGATTATCGACGGTGCGTCCCCCGGCCTCATTATGCGTTTCCGATGTTCTTGACGGATTTAGACTGCTGGGCAGTTGCTGCCGTGTCGTAGCCGTCCAGGATTGGTTGGTGTCGTTGGCAGAAGCGTCAGAGCCACCCGAGGTTTGCGCATGTACACACTGCGGGATCAGGCAAGCCCCCAGCAGAATCGTCGGCAGGCACCTCGGAAACAGGAGCGGAAGAGCTCGGGAACGATTGGATCTCATAAGTCCTCTTGGTCTCGCGCAAACTGAGTCGCAACCTGGACTGGACCCCAAAACCATGTCTAAGAATAAACCTATTTGTGAAACCAGTCCTAGTCTGGCGATATAAGATATTGAGACCGGAACCGGATGGATGCGTGAGCGGTAGCGGCGGTCTTGACCGTTCCACGGAAATTTTAACCGGTTAGAAAATAAGGGACGACTTGCCGATCTCAGTGGCGAAGGCGGCGGGCTGTAGTAAAACTGTGTTAGGTCTGGAGAGGTGGCCGAGTGGTTGATGGCACCGGTCTTGAAAACCGGCATACCTTAACGGGTATCGGGGGTTCGAATCCCTCCCTCTCCGCCAGTCCTTTCTGTCTGGCAGTTTTAAGTCGGTGATACCTGCACTGATACCAGAATCAGGAAGGATCGCCGATGGCCAACCGAGAAGTCGATCTTCCAAAAAGAGTCCAACCACCGCACCGGGCGCGGCATTGCTTTCGGATTGCCGAAGCCTCACCAGCACGTTGCCTCACATCGTGCAATGAGCGCCAGGATCGAATTGCGACATCCGATTTTCGGCAGCCTGAGCAATATTGCACAGCGCCAACGCGCCAGGAAGGAGATAGTCATTGCGTGGGGTGTTTCAGGACAAAGCCTCAGGCCAAGTCGAGATTCAAGACGAGCAATCCTGATCTTCTGCAAGGTGAGGAGTCAACGTGAAGGGCCAAGTGCGGAACCGATGGAAGTTCACGTGTGTATTGGTTGCGGCGGCACAGTTGGCGAGTGCCGCTGTCGCGCAGCAAGTCCCGACGGAGTCAGGCACCATATCCGGTGCAAGCGCAAATGGGTTGAGCGTCTACAAAGGAATCCCATTCGCTGCCCCGCCGGTCGGCGACTTGCGTTGGCGTCCCCCGATACATGCCACACCCTGGACTGGCACGCGCAAGGCAGATGCGTTTGCTCCGGCGTGCATGCAAGTTGGAGTGTCCATGCCGGGTGAAACGGCTCCAGCAGTGAGCGAAGATTGCCTCTACCTTAATATCTGGACACCGGCCAACACCGCGCACAAGCACCTGCCGGTGATCGTTTGGATATACGGCGGCGGATACATCAACGGGTCGGCCTCGATGCCCTTGTACTGGGGCGACCGGCTCGCGCAAAAAGGCGTCATCGTTGTCACCATCGCCTACCGCCTTGGTCCGCTTGGTTTTCTTGCACTTCCTGAGCTAACGCGCGAGTCCCCGCACCACTCGTCCGGGAACTACGGCCTGATGGATCAGATCGCCGCACTCGAATGGATTCAGAGGAACATTGCAGCCTTTGGCGGTGACCCGAAATGTGTAACCATCGCCGGTCAATCCTCCGGTTCTATATCGGTCAGCATCCTCATGGTCTCGCCTCTTGCGAAAGGCTTGTTTCAGCGCGCCATTGGAGAGAGCGGCGGCCTGTTTGAGCCACTCCAGCTCGCACCAAAGTTCCTGCTAGCCAACGCAGAACGCGACGGAGACAAGTATGCCGTTTCTCTGGGTGCGCCGTCGCTCAAGGAACTACGTCGGCTGCCAGCGACCCTGCTTTCCGGCAATGCCGGCGGCATCGTCCACGCGGTGATCGACCCCTACGTGCTTCCCCTTTCACCCTACGAGGCATTCGCATCAGGGCATCAGAACGATGTCCCGTTGCTGATCGGTTCCAACGCCGACGAGGCGCGGGCGCTGGTGGATGTCTCGCACGACACGGCCGCCACCTTCGATAGCGACCTGGAGCATAGCGTCGGCCCGCTTCCCCCTGCGCTGGTTGCGGCGTATCCCCACGCAACCGACGAAGAAGCGCGGCAGGCGCAGCTCGGGCTCGAGCGCGATCTCCGCTTCGGCTGGGACATGTGGGCATGGGCGAGGCTGCAAGCCGGAACCGGGCAGAGCCCTGTCTTTTACTACTCGTTTCGACAGCAGCCGCCATTCCCGGCCGGCTCCGTGTACGCGGGCTGGGGCGCGAGCCACTTCGCCGAGCTATGGTATGTCTTCGACCATCTAGACCAGTCGCCCTGGAACTGGACCACGGCAGATCGCAAGCTAGCTGAGGAGATGTCCAGCTACTGGGTCAACTTCGCGCGATCAGGCGATCCAAACGGCCCGGGTCTTCCCCCATGGCCGGTGTTTACCAACGCGGAGAGCAAGGTTCAGTATCTGGGCGATCCGATCATCGTTGGCAGCGTTGCGAATATCCATGGTCTGAGTGTCTTCGATGCCGTCTACTCGACCGTGCGTGGCAAGCCCTTTGCAGCATGGTAATCCTTTGCAGATTTGGTAAAGAACGCAAATGCTCAGGGGCAGAGGACTGCCGCGCGTGACCCACACTGGCTTGAAGTCTTCGCTTAGTCAACCGCGACTGCGAAAGAATCTGAATAGCGTGGAAGCAAGAGGTTCGTTGTGGCGGCCAGCCCGAGCGCTACCGCGAGGAGAACCAGCAAAGAGGCATAGGAGCCAGTAGCGTCAAATGCACGCCCCAGTATCACCGGGCCGATGGCTCCCGCAGCGGCATAGAACGTCCAAGTGAGACCGTAAAGAGTGGAAAAAGCACGCAACCCAAAATAACGCGTCAGCAGGTAAGGTGTAATAGCGGCTTCGCCTCCGGCCCCGATGCCAATGAGCGCAGCAGCAAGGCAGCCCGCCGGAAAACTGTTCGCCCGAGCTAGGAGAAAAATGCCTAGCGCGGTAATGAGGTTGATTACAAACGCGACACGTGGCCCGAAAAATCGGTCCAGCAGCCATCCCACCACGACCCTGCCAAGCAGGCTCGATCCCCCGAGTATGGACGCGCATAGTGCCGCATTTCCGGCTGTCAGGCCTCGATCAGTCAGCAACGCGGACAGGTGAGTGATCGCCCCGTTCATGCTGATCGAACTCACGAAAAGGATGGCAGTGACAATCCAGAAAGTAAAAGAGCGCAGGCCTTGCTGCCATGTCATTCCAGAATGGGCGAACGGAGCGGACCTGTGCCCGATCTCCTCGCGTTCGCGGATGTAGCGCCAGCTAAGCGGCAAGCCGAGTAACAATGCAAGGCCGCCAAGTGACGCGTACGCGGCGCGCCAGCCAGACCGGCTGATAATGGATTGGGCGACGACGGGTAAAATCATGGCGCCCAAACCCGCTCCCACCATCACAAAGGCCAACGCCATCCCCAGACGTCGCTGAAACCAGGTGGAAATCGATCGCGAATAAGCCAGATGAGCTGCACCGTTCCCAACGACACCCAGCACGAAGCAAGTCACGTAAAACTGCCACAATCCGGAGCGCAACAGCGACAACGAGGCAATGGCGCACCCGTACATCGTCATGCAGGTAAGAATGATGCGGCGAGGGCCGAAGCGATCGATCCACCGGCCTAGTAATGGAGAGACGAAGCCCAGCGTGACGGCGGCAATTGCGAAGCCACTTGAGATGGCTTCGCGACTCCAGCCGAATTCCGCAGCCAGCGGCTTCACAAAAACGGAGAAGGTGTAGACGAATAACGAGCCGAATCCCGCCATCACGCCGAGACACGCCGCTAACACTACGCGCCAGCCGTAATAGCCGAGATCGAACTCAGTGAGCTCGGACGTTTTTTCGGCGGGTTGCATTGTATGTGTGCTTTTGAGGCTGAGGAGCCAAGATCACGGTTTCCTTCTAACGCCAACACGTCTGCGACGGTTCTGGCAGGCGTCGAATGGTACACGGATCGCCCGACGACCATCTCTAGTCTTTTTCTACTATTGCCGCGATTCAGCAATCGCAAGTAAGGTTTCTCGCATTCAGAACCGCCTGTGAGATTGAAGGGGAGACCTGTCTCCTAACAGGCAAAGCGCGCTTGCGTTGCGATTGAATTTCTGGTTCGGTTCAAGGAACCGTACACACCATGCCAATCCCGACTGAACTCATTGGCAGCATACCGCGTCCTGCAGAGTTATTGGCGGCGATGCGGGCGCATGCTGCCCGACAGATATCGGACGAGCAGTTGCGCGCGGCAGAAGAAGCAGCGCTACGCGACACGATCAGCCGCTTGGAAGCAACCGGATCGCCCGTCATAACAGACGGTGAGCAGACCAAGCCGAGTTTCGCAACCTATCCCCTTAGCGGCCTGGAGAATCTCGCTGCGGATGGTGTCACCATTCCTTTTGCGGACGGCCACACCCGGCAGTTGCCGCGATTGACGATGGGCCCCTTCCGCTATGGCGTCCATGCTTTGACTTACCTTAAGGCCGCTCAGCGACACGCTCACCGGCCGGTGAAACAGGCTGTGATTTCGGCATCGGCGTTGAGCTTGCTCTATCCGCAGAGTGGCCTGAACGGGTATCCGCGCGAGGCGTTCCTGGAAGACCTTGTTCATGATGCAGTGAGCGATATTCGTGAGTGTCTGGAGTCCAATGCCGCGTGCGTGCAGATCGACTTCACCGAAGGTCGCCTGGCACTCAAGCTCGATCCCTCCGGCGGATTGTTGAATACATTCATTGAGCTGAACAACCGCGTGCTCGATAAGTTTTCCGATGCTGAGAGGAAGAAGATTGGAGTGCACACTTGTCCCGGCGGCGATCATGACTCCACGCATAGTGCGGATGTGGACTACACGGGTCTACTGCCGAAGTTGTTTCGTTTGAAGGTCGGCCGATTCTATGTTCAATTGGCCAGCGAAGCGGATCGCCGTCGTGTGCTGACCACGATCCGGAACCTGCTCAAGCCCGGTCAGATGCTCTTCGTGGGGGTCACGGACCCCATTAATCCAAAGATCGAGAGTCCAGAAGCGGTACGGGATCGCGTGCTCGAAGCAGCAGAATTCATTCACGTGGAGTCGCTGGGAACAACCGACGATTGCGGTTTCTCCCCTTTCGCCGACGACACATCCACGTCGCGGGAGACGGCCTTTGCAAAAGTGAAGAATCGCGTTGAGGGAACGGCGATGGCAGGAAAGGTTCTTGGAATTTAGGTATTAGAAAGGCACAACCTCATGGCCCATATTCAAGTACCCGAAGGCGCCCCAGGCATTCTCGGCCCGATGGCGATCAGTCCTGAAAGCACCAAGGCGCTGCGCGAACTCGTGGAGGTCCTGTTACGCGGCCCTAACACCTTAACCCCAGCCGAACGCGAAATGATCGCAATGTACGTCTCTTCGCAGAATGATTGCTGTTTCTGCCAACTTTCGCACGGAGCTGCAGCGGCCGAACACTTGGGTGGAGATTACGATCTGATCAATCGCGTCAAGCGCAACTACGCCACGGCAGAGATCTCCGACAAACTGAAAGCGCTGCTCGCGATCGCGGGCAAGGTTCAGAAAGGAGGCAAGCAGGTTAGTTCTGAAGATATCGCGCGGGCACGCCAGAAAGGCGCCACCGACAAAGAGATTCACGATACCGTTCTGATCGCGGCTGCCTTCTGCATGTTCAACCGCTACGTAGATGGCCTGGACACATGGCAGCCGACAGACCCAAACGACTATCGCGAGATGGGACAAATCATGGCCCACGTCGGCTATGTCAGGCCGAACTGGGAGAAGACAGGCGAGGCAGCTTAGTTTTGCCCCCAATCAGAATCGCGGGTAACGCTTTCGTCGTGGAAGAAGCTCTTACGAGCGCGCGAGATTTTGACGAACCAAAGGGAACTCTCTCGCGAGGAGAGATTAAGATTGGCGCTTGCAACCGTGGACGACCGCGCAAGGAGGAACTCCCCGCGCGGCAAACCAACCGAGGTCATTCGCCACTACGGGGGCGTAACCGTGACACACGCAATCGCCGTACAGGTCGGGGGATTTCCAGGGCAACCGGTGGCTTGCATCGAGACATTAATAGGTACGACGGAAGCGTGCGGGTCCCCATTCGTTGTACAAGCGTTTTGCAAGTACTCGGCTGTCGACACCGCGAGGGGTGGAGTGTAGGGGAGAGGATTCTCTGCGGGGATAGTAAGGTCTCCTCCAGCGCCGCAAACCTTGGCCCTGCCATACATGATGCAGCCGGGACCGTCCTTGAAGTCGTCCTGCGTTGTAGGCTGGCAATTGCCGTCGGGTGAAATGCCATCCCAATCGGAGATGCATCCTAATTGCCAGACTAGACTGTTCGGAACGGCGCCCGTGATGATGGCAGTGTAAGAGTAGGGGCCGGTACCCGCCAGCACCGTCCCGGGACCGCTGATCGCAATCGTTGGTGGCGCGTTTGATATCGTGACGTCATTGAAATCCGAAGCGCTTGGATCGACTACCGAAGTGACAGTCACGGTCACTGTTGGGACTGGAGGGACAGTGTTCGGGGCAGTGTAGGTTGCTGTGAATTGTTCGTTCACAATTCCTTGGGGGGTGATCGTGCCGCATACAGATCCGTGAGCGACGCTGCAATCCTGACCCTTACTTGTCAGAGTCCAGCTGACCGGATCGGTCGTTTCTTGATCTCCGTTCTTGAATTGGGTCGCCGTGTATTGCACCTTGTCATTGGCCGTCTGCACCTGCACCGTCTGCGGATCTCCCTGTCCTGGCATCAGTGATAATGTGATCGGCGGCGGCGGCTCTATAGTGACCGGAACCCCGGGGGACGGAGTACCGTCCAAAGCGACCGCGGTGACAGTAACGGGATTGTGGCTAGGGATACTTTCAGGGGCAACGTAGGTAGTCTCAGTTACGCAGCCCGAAGGCGCCTCCTGCTGGATCGTTCCTATAGTATCGTCGCCCCCAACTTCACTGTCTACCTCCCATTCAACCGCGGTGTTCGCATCGCCCATTCCCACGACAGTGGCAGTAAAATCCTGGCCGAGCCCGACTTGCACGGACGACGAGACCGGAGTTACCTTCACCTTCGTGACTGGGAGTAGGGCGATGGTAACGGACTCCTTCCCGAATCCTTCTTGAGGCTCTGCAACGGAAACGGCACTGACCGTTACCGTCGCGGGGTTCGGTACGCGGGCGGGCGCAGTGTAAACTCCGGCGTCTGTTATTGTTCCGACCGTACTGTTGCCTCCGGTGATCTGATTAACCTGCCAAGTCACATCTTGATCGGTCAGTCCTAAAACAGTCGCGGTAAACGCCGCGGTAGCGTTGATCGGTATGGCGTCTGTGTTCGTGCACTCGTCGGCGGATATTGCGACCGTCACTTTTTGAGCCGGAATCACGTTCACGAGGATCGAAGCTTGCGCGGCGGGTTGAGCATTCGAGACTGCAGTCACGATAACCTGAAACGCATCGACCACCTTCTCAGGAGCTGTATAGACCGCAGTACCCTTGGCCCCGGTTGCGATCGTACCTATATTCGCGTTGCCTCCTGCAATAGCGTCCACCTCCCATGAAACCGTCGTATCGCTCGCGCCGGTCACGTTGGCCTGGAACGATTGAGTTTGTCCGCCTGGCACGGTGGGTGATACCGGGGGACTGGTGATGGCGACCACGACACTGCCCACCATTGATAAGGTAACGGTGGCCGAGGCGCCCTCTTGAGGATTGGCAATGGATTGAGCGGTGACATGTACCTGGGCCGTCTGGCCCCCGCCCGGCACCACCAGCGGAGCGACGTAATTTACCTGGTTTAGAGTGTCAGGCACGGGAAAGATTGTGCCGACAACCGTATTCCCCCCCGGCACATTTTCCACCAGCCAGTTGACTGCTTGATCGGGACCATTCACTCTTGCCTTGAACAGAGCTATTCCTCCCACTTCCAGGCTCGCGGAAACTGGCAAAATTGAAACTGGCGACGGAGTTCCGTTTATCGAAACGGAAGCGTTTGCGGTGGCCCTGTTATCAGCGCTGGCTACGGCGGTCACAGTAACGGTAGGCGGAACGGGGACGAAAGGGGGCGCGGTATAGTTCCCATCCTTGTCGATGGTTCCGAATGGCGAAGTCTTATCACTGGGATTTATCCCACCCGGAAATCCGTTGACCAGCCAACCGACGCTCGTCTCGCTTGTGTTAACGACCGTCGCCGTGAAAGTCTGTGTGGTTCCAGTGGTCACTGTCATGGTCGGAGGAGCAACGCTGACAGCGACCCGGGCCAGAGTGTCGCCGTTGATTGGAGCCGAGCCCACTCCGCCACAGCCCATCAGGCTGAGTGACACGCTCAACGCCAGGGCTACGACGAACCCCAGCCGGATATTCTTTGACATTGGGGTCTCCGAAGCGCATTCAGGCACTGCGTCATAAAATCTAATCGTCATGGTTCGATTCGACAGTTCGCTTAGCGGCATGAGAATTTTGAGAATCCTGATTCGACGGCTGCATCGGAGATGTCGGCCGGAGCTGATCTTTCAGCCATTGCAAGAGCTTGTCTCCTGACATCGCGCTCGAAAATTGCTGCGTAGTGCTGAAAGCTGAAATCTGGGTTTTCCCCGACGCAGCTGCGTTTATGCGTTTCTGCGCAATTCTGGGCGTGACCGAGTCGTCAAGCACTTGTTGCAAACGGACGCGCTGCGACTTCAACTGCGGCAGCCACTCCACTGGATCCAGGGGCTCGACCTTTTTCAAGAACTCCGGCTTTAGATAGTTCGGACGTTCCCTCTCGGGAATCAGCGAAGACTTGGCCATCCAGTCAGGCCAATCTCCCCAAGGGTCGATCAGGTCAATCGTCTTGAGTCGCGAGTCCGCCGCCGCGCTCAAGATCGCGATAGTCGCGCCGGAGCCCACTCCAAACATGCCAATCCTGGTCATATCCAGATCGTTCCGCGTGGCTAGATAGTTCAGGATCATCTGAACGTCATGAACGGAACTGCCCAACGCCTCCTGCAGTTCGCTCACGAACCACTGTTTCATTGGCCGATTGGTATAGCGATGGCCGGTTAGGGCCGACACGAACCCGATGGCTGCGAATCCGTTCCTGGTGACGTTTGCACAGTAGCGGTCGCTCCGAAAGATCTCAGTCTCGGAGGGGTAACTGTAGAGATAAAGAATGACCGGAGGTTTAGCCACGCCCTTCGGCCGAATGACATACAGATCGATGGGGTCGCCCTGGCGCCACTTTACCTGCAGCAGCTCGCGAGTGAACTGAGGGTTGTCATCTTTTTCTCCGAGCAGCGGTTGTTCCGGCGTTAACTCACTGTTGGCAAGCGAAAGCGAGCGCCAGTTCTCCAGGTTGCCGACGGGACGAGCGCTTACGGAACCAGGCTGATCCAACACAGTCCGGTTGGATCCAGATTGAGCCCAGCCGGTTTTCGGATTTATGGACAGCAAAAAAAGCAAAACGGCAAGAAGCCCCCGGTATCGACCCCTCCACAGCTGGTGCATTCCACTCTCTTTCCCAACCGTCTTTTTTCACCCAATGATCTGCGGACTTCGAATGCAAAACTGAACTAGCTAAAGAGGACCGTGAGTCCGCTGCTGAGGAACCATGGTTACAGAACTAAAGCCGAAAATCTCGCTGGCAATAACATCCGCGATCTCGCAAGCCAAGTCCGCAGGTTGCGCAGCTGGCTCGAACACTTCACGATCCGGAATCCTCAACAACGAACTTCATGCTTCGTGGCCAGAAAACGTGTGCGTTCAGCAAGTGGAGGCGGGCTACGAAACTTGGCGGCCCGCCTCCGTACAGGCTTAGTTCATGGTTCTGCGTCATTTCCAGGTTGATTTACTGCTTCGATCCGACACGTCCACTCGTGGAGCTAGTAGCTGTGCAGTAATCCTGGTCGCCCTGGATGGTCAGCACGGCGCCACCGACGTCTCCGCCTGCCTCAGCATGAGTGCATGCGCCGCCCGAGCCGTTTGCCGGGAAGATGCCCGACTGTTTGTAGTGAGAGCGCAACACACCCATAGCGCTGAGTGGCAGGAAATCCGGATAGATAGTCACGACCTGATTTTGCGCCGTCGCGATCAGGGTGGTAACGCCGGCAGGGACCGGGCTGTGCGAAACCAGGCGTAGAGTGCTCCAGACTGGATAGTTACCGGCCGCCACGTTCAAGAAACTCGCGATTCCCGGGCAGGGAGCACTGCAAGTGGGGAGCGTTCCGTCAACGTAAGTTAGATTGATAGGGTCAACCCCGTCCACCGCGAGGTAGCGGATGGCCGGCGACTGGCCAGCTAAATTGCCGACGCTCCAGAAAGCATAGCCTAGAACGTCGCCACTGGCGGCGGTGCCAACTTCAGCCACCATTTCACCGTTGCCGATTGCTCGCTTCCGCCACCCACCGCCATTGGAAAGGAACAACGGGTTCCCGCAAGGTGCTCCGGGGCAAGTTGTGCCCTGACCAATCAATGGGTTCACACCAAGCTCCTGGGTCGAGTTGGTCTCGGCGTTCCGAGGAATGTTGAACTCCAGCGTAGTGAAGGTTCCAGAAAGAGGCTCGCGCAATATGACATTGAGCGGCACCGTGGCTTGCCCCGGGACCGACGTCAGGTCTTTGGTATAGGGATAACCACCATTGAGAGCAAGAGTCCAATCACGACGATTGATGTTAAAGAACGATGTCGAGTCGCCCAAATGGCCGGAATTCGCTGCGCTTCCCTGTTGAGCGTTGACGATGGCCACGAGTACTTGTACTCCGACATCCGTCACCTTATGTGCGGGAATCGCCTGACCAGTGATCGGATCGGTGCCGCTGAGGGCGTAAATGGCCGGCGTCGACGATTTCGTGCTGAAGGCGCTGAGGATCGGAGTTCCGACCGGGCCAGGTCCATACCCAAGGCCGTTGTAATGGACAATGTCCAAAGCGGTCAAAACACGGGTTTCTTCGAACAAAGCGTCCTCCGGACGAATATCCGTCGGCGCGGCGTTGAACGGCTTACCTTGGAGAACGTTGATCACGGCTTGCGGAATCGGCGTGTCCGTAAAAGTCGGGACCAGGTTGTCGCCCGCGGTCAGGGCGGGGACCAGAATGTTGAAAGTTGATGCCGGCTGGGCGAAGAACAGCTGCTGCCCAATAATACTGTCGACGGCAATGTAGCTGCAGACTTTCGTGGGTTTAGTGGAGCTGTCCCAGACGATCCAAACGTTCCCGGTCTCGAGGAGGCCTGTTCCGCGATTATCCACTCCCTGGGCACCGTTCTTCTTGGTCCAGACGAAGTGCCCGCAGACTCCCCCGCCCTGAGCTGGGCCCGCAGCGAGTGCAAAGGCGTTGAACGCGGCGCTCGAGCCCGCGCCATTGAAGTAAGGTGTGACTGCAAAACAGTTCAGACCGATAAACATCATCAGGACTAGCGATAGTGCCGCCGCCATCTTTGTTGCTTTTTTTGTCATTTCCGTAGTCCTCTCGGCGCAATGGTGCGCGGTTATGGGGAAGCACCCCCCGGTTGAAGCAGCGGCAGTGCAGATCGTCAAGACCGCACGCCAGGACCGATCCTCGAGGCGGCCCAACCCGCCCGCTTGACTCGCCACAAGGGCTCCGAACACGACGGCCTTCCAGGAAGCTGCGAAAAATTATGTAAAGCGAGTCGGGGCGAATATCGTCGAAGTTTGTTGCAGGAAAAGTACCCGAGGATTAAAATCCCGTGAATTTCTTCGGATGGAAGAATCTCTTAAGGCCTATTTGAGGAAAACATGGGCCAGACTTGACCTGTGGGAACAGCGGCAGGCTGGATGCGAAATCGCAACAACGTTCGCTAAGTGCGAGATGCTCCTTCCGCCGAGTTGAACCGGCGGTTTTCATCTGAAATTAACCTGCCCGTCACAATTTCGTCACCGCTTCTCTGTAACCATGTGGCTCCTTTTAGTCCCTGAGAGGGCGGTGAACGCCGTGAAATTTCTGAGGGTATCTTTGTGCATTTTTGCTGTCGCTTTAATCAGCTCAGTGCCAGCCTCAGCGCAAGGTGCGAAAACGCCGGCCAATTCCACTAAAGAAAGAGGGAACATCACGGGGACGGTTACCGATCAGACAGGGGCAGTGCTCCCGGGGGCGACCGCCACAATCACCAACGGTGCAGGGCTCACCCTGACAGCCACCACCAACGACCGTGGCGAATATTCTCTCGCAGGGCTACCAGCTGGAACCTACAGCCTCACTATTTCCGCTCCCGCTTTCAAGGATTTTCGCAGCGACGGATTGACTTTGACCACGGGGCAAAGCATCCCGATTGACGCCGTCCTGGAGCCAGCCGGTACCAGCACCTCGGTCAATGTGGAGGGGCAGAAAGTCTCGCAGGTGGAGACTGAAACTTCTCAGATTGTCGGTACCATCACGCAAAAGGAACTGGTCAGCCTGGGACTGAACGGCCGCAATTTCACCCAGCTGATTGCCCTGACTCCGGGAGTTAGTAATCAGACTGGGCAAGATGAAGCCAAGGTAGGAATTCTAGGCAGCGTCCGATATAGCGTGAACGGCGGCCGAGTGGAGTACAACTCTTTCAACGTGGACGGCGGCGATGTCTTGAATGCAGGGCTCAACGGCAATCAGAGCACGCTGATCGTGTACCCCAGCCTGGACGCTCTCAATGAGGTCCAGGTTCTAACGTCTAACTACGGTGCGATGTACGGGCAGAGCGCATCCGGCACGGTGATAGCGACGACAAAGTCCGGAACCAATCAGTTCCATGGAGTGGCTTACGAGTTTATTCGCAACGAACTATTCAACGCGCGAAACTATTTTGACCAGACCAAAAAGGCACCACTCTACCGGAGGAACGATTTTGGAGGCGCCATCGGCGGCCCGGTTTACATCCCGGGGCTGTACAACACGAATAAGGACAAAACCTATTTCTTCTTCTCGGAAGAATTCCGCTTCGAGCGCACTCCCACCGATTTCAATCAGGCGGTTCCCTCACTTTCGGAGCGCGGCGGAAACTTCAGCGATCTTTGCCCATTAGTACTGCCCGGATTTCAGACCGATTTTTCGCGTTCCGCTTATCCTGACTGTCCCGCTTTTGGCACTGACCAAAATACCGGCAAGCCGGAAACATTCCCCGGCAATCAGGTACCCATTGATCCCAACGCCCAAGCCATTCTCGGCACCAATATGATTCCTCTGCCTAATTCGACGACGGGCTGCAACTCCACTTCGGGGTCGTGCTTCGACGCGGCGGTTTCTCCAAGCACTTACTGGCGGGAGGAACTTTTCCGCATCGATCAAAATATCAACTCGAAAACGAAGGCAAGTTTCCGCTACATTCATGATTCGTGGGACACAACCATTCTCTCGCCACAATGGGGCGTGGTCCAAAACAGCTTCCCTACAATTCAAAGCACATTCACGGGGCCGGGCATTAGCATGCTGGCTCATCTCACCAACACGATTTCATCTACGCTGCTGAACGAGTTCGTCTTTAGTTACACGACCGATCACATTACGCTCAAGAACATAGATGCCAACGGGGTGCAGTGGCAGCGGCCGCCCGGACTGACTGCGGGCTACCTGTTCAACAACGGGTTCGGCGGCAAAGTGCCGGGAATCGTGATCGGAGGCACGAATGCGGCGTATGGCGGATTCGGATTCGGCGTTGATCCGGGCTATTTACCCTGGCACCATTCCAATCCGACCTACAACTTTCGCGATGATATGAGCAAAGTTGTAGGCAAGCATACGCTCCAATTCGGAGTTCAATTCGTTATTTTTCAAAGAAACGAGTTGAACCAGGCCGTGGGTGCAAATACTGGCGATCAGCAGGGAATACTGACATTCAGCAATGTGAGTAGCTTCAACACCAAAGGCAACGCTTTTGCGGACTTCTTGCTCGGAGAACCTACAGGCACGCCGGGGATTCTCGAGGGTGGGATCAAGGCTTTTCGGCAGGATAGCACCCAACTGAACTATTACAACCGATACCGCCTCGCCGAACCCTACTTCCAGGACGACTGGCGAGTCACTTCCCGCCTGACCCTCAATTTGGGTCTGCGCATGAGCCTGTACGGGAATTGGCATGAGAAATACAACAATGTCTACAACTGGGTGCCGTCGGTATACAACCCCAGCCTCGCGTCCCAGCTTACAGTCGATCCCTTCCATGGCTTCTTGCTCAGCGGGCCCCCATCCGTCTGCACTCCTCCGCCAGGTTCGAATTCCAGCCCCTGCTCTCCAATTCCGCTGAATCTCACCAACCTGGACCCGCGAATCACGAATGGCCTGCAGCGATGTGGTGAGAACGGAGTTCCAGATGGTTGCATGACAAGCAAGATATTTAACCCGGCTCCCCGAGTTGGCTTCGCCTGGGATCCCTGGGGCGATGGCAAAACTTCCATCCGGGCAGGCTACGGAATGTTTTTCCACCACGGGATCGGTAATGAAGCCAACACCGGTTCTCTCGAGGGCAGCGCGCCTATGGTGCTGGATATGACTCAGAACCATCCCAGCAGCTACGACTGCATTGGAGGAGTAGGCCAGGGCTGCGGAGCATCTGGGGCGTTCCCGCTGAATGTCACTGCTATCCCCACGAAGAGCGTTTGGCCTTACGTGCAGCAATGGAGCCTGAGTGTGCAGCGCGAACTGTCCAAGGATACCGTAGCGACCCTCGGCTATGTGGGTAGCAAGGGAACTCATCTAACCGCGGAGCTACAGATTAATCAGTTGGCGCCGGTTGCATCCGGCGACAATCCGTTCTTGCCAGGGTTGCCGATTACGACGGCTGTCTGCGACGGCGTTGCGGCGGGCAATGCGACCATCGGAAACACGGTAATCACTCCAGCCAGTCCGTCGTACGTCAATCTGGAGGCGGCCTGCTTTGGCACGCCTGGAAAGAACTTTCCCGATCCAAATGGCCTGCGGACGTTTGCGAAAGGCTTTGGCCAGATCTTCTCGCTGCAGAACGTAGCCGATTCCAACTACAACGCCCTCCAGGCCACGGTGCGTCGAAGCAGCGGACCCCTCAATCTCGGTGTTTCCTACACCTACAGCCATTCGATCGATGATTCCTCCGACCGGTCTGACGCTACGCTGGTTAATTCCTTCGATTTGAGCTCGAACAAGGCCAGCTCAAATTTTGACCAGCGCCATCTCCTGAACATCAGCTACGTGTATAAGCTCGACAGTTTTGTCAAGAAGCTTCGCTACTGGTTCTCAGACATCGGCTATGGTGATGCCGCCGCCAGTCAAACTGCGCCCGAACCTTCTTCTCGCTTGGCGCATGCGTTGGAAGACGGATGGGAACTGTCTGGGATCACGATTTTTCAGACTGGGACGCCTTTCAGTGTAATTAATGGTGGGAGCAGTGACGGCATCTCAGTACTCGACAACGCCGGAGTCGCAAACGGGACGGGCGCGGGATCCTATCCGGATGTGGTGGGAAACCCATACAAGGCTGCACCTTTCGGGGGGAATAACTATCAGAGTATCGGACCGATCCTGGCCAATCCGGCTGCATTTGCTGCCCCCGAGGGTCTTACCTTCGGAAACGCCGGCCGCAATTTCATGAACAACCCGAGCCGCTTGAATTTTGACGTCGCTCTCCTGAAACATTTCAAAATCACCGAAGGCAGCGACCTCGAGTTTCGCATGGAAGCCTTCAATGTCTTCAACCATACCCAGTTCCGTATCTACGACCCCGACAGAGGCAACACCGGCAGCAACACGATCACGTGCTACGGTGGCCCAGACAATTCCGCGGGGGATTCGAGCTGTCTTGCTGGCAATTCGTTCCTGCATCCCGTCGACGCGCATCGTCCGCGCACCATGCAGTTCGGTCTGAAGTACAACTTCTAGAGCAGCTCTCACAGTCGCGGGATCCCTGTCTCAGCTTTGAAGTGCCGCAATCCCCAGTAATGGAGCAGTTCTCTGAGTGTGTCGCAGGACGGGCAAGAATGATGGGCCGCATCAGTAGAGCGGAGGTGATGCCAAGCTTAGAATGTGCAAATCTTGAAGGTTGCTTGAAATTTTCAGCGCGCCACCAATTCGCCAATACGAACATGCCGGAAAGCCGGCAACATATTACAGTTCAACGACTTGCTGGGGGTCCGGCAACTTCGCCGCCAGCCGAGGCAAGGTCACTGGCAGACGTGAGAAATGTCACGATGCGCGGTTCCACAGCCTTTCCACAGCCTATATAGCATCATCATGTGACGGGAACGACGCTATTCCGGCGGCTCCATTCCGTCTGCAAGCATTGATTCGAATCGGGTCGAATTCTTCAGGAATGCCAGGTTCACGCGGCCAGTGGGGCCATTGCGCTGTTTGGCGATGATCAGTTCCGCCTTGCCTTGCAGGTCGGGATCGTCCTGCTTGTAAACCTCTTCGCGGAAGATGAAGGCCACGACGTCTGCGTCCTGCTCGATCGATCCTGATTCGCGCAGATCGGAGAGCTGCGGACGGTGGTCGCCTCCCCGACTTTCTGGCGCCCGGCTCAACTGGGAAAGCGCGACCACCGGCACCTTCAATTCCTTGGCCAAGGCTTTCAGACCGCGCGAGATGGCGGAAACTTCCTGGGTGCGATTTTCATAGCGCCTGCCTCCACCCGACATGAGTTGCAAATAGTCCACGATGAGCAGATCGAGCTTGCCTTGCGACTGTTGCAAGCGGCGCGCCTTGGCCCGCATTTCACTGAGCGAGATGCCGGGCGTGTCGTCGATGAAAATTGGCGCGTGCGCCAGTTGCTCCATGGCGTGCACAACTTTGGTCATGTCGTCGCGCCAGAGCGACCCGGTGCGCATCTTGTGCGAGTCCACCCGGGCTCGCGAACACAGCAGACGCAGCAGCAAAGCTTCGCGCGACATTTCGAGCGAAAACATGCCGACAACTTTCTGATCTTCGATGGAAGCGTTTTCGGCGATGTTCATGGCGAATGCGGTTTTTCCCATCGAGGGGCGGGCAGCGATGATGATCAGGTCCGAGCGCTGAAAACCGCTGGTCATCTCGTCCAGATCGGTGTAATGGGTTGCCAAGCCGGTGATGCGCTGGCCGCGTTGCAGCAGCGCATCCACCGAGCCGAAAGAGTCTTTGACAATTTCCTGAATGCCCATGAAGCCGCGGCCAATCCGCTTTTCAGAAAGCTGGAAGATGGCGGCTTCGGCGTCATTCAGGATTTCTTCGGCAGGATCGCTTTGATCGGCAGCGCGCGCAATGGCGGCGTTGGCGGCGTGAATCAGCCCGCGCAGCAGAGCCTTATCGCGGACGATTTTGATGTAGTGCTCAATGCTCGGGCGGTCGGGAACGCCATCCACCAATCCCGAAATGTAGCCGACGTCGCCAATGGCCTCCAGTTCCTTACGGCGGTCCAACTCCTCCACGAGCGTAATCATGTCGATCGGCCGTGAAGATTCGGACAGATCCACCATGCGAGTGAAGATGCGACGGTGAGAATCGAGCGAAAAGTCTTCCGGCTTCAGGTGCTCGGCGGCTTCGTTGTACGCTAGATTGTCCAGCAGGATCGCGCCCAGTATCGAGCGCTCGGCTTCAACGTTTGCCGGCAGGCTGTGCGCGAGACTGTAATCAGTGGTTGCCAAAGTTTTTTATTTGTCCGGTTGAGCTGTTAAGAACGCGAGAGCGATACTACTCACGAACGAGTTGTGAATGTGAAGTAAGATCTTCGGAAAACGAAGTACAAACCTAATTTTTTCGGTGGTCCAGTTGCGTGGCAAAAAATGAGTTGTCCAACGCTGCTCCATTCAGACGGAGTATAGGTGAAACAAAAGCGAAGATCAATTGGGGGAGCATCTGCCAGAAAAACATCCTTCAAATGTTTTCGGATCGGTCTTGATGCGTGTAATTCGTGGCGACGACTTTTCCAGGCTCCAAAAAAATAAATGCGGCCCAGGCCAGCCACCCGGGCCGCTTTGCTTGTGCATGTCCCGCTCGCTCTGTCACCGCACAATGCAGTGAGGCGCCTTCCCGAAACCGCATTCCCGGAAGAACGCTGGTTTCTGGGCGCACTCTTCAAGTCACAAGTCTATGGACCTGAGCCCACAGCCATGACTCGAAGTGATTGCTCAAGCTGGCGGCTCAATCCTTCCTCTGGGGAGGATTTTCCGAGGAGGCCGCAACGCCCGGTGCCCACAGAACGTGTCATGAGGCATTTCGCCTTGACACATTCATGGAAGCCCTCCGGCAGTTCACCCTCGAGAACCGCCGGAAATGTCAGCTCTGGTGCAATCGAACAGCGCATTCAAGACATCGCACATCTGCACTGGCGGTACTCTGCTTGAATAACAATGCGTTCGCAATAGAAAATCCATGCTCGGTTGTGAACAAACTGTGGAGGACAACACTTCTTTGTGGAAACCACAGGAAAAATAGAAGAGAATCGGCGAGAAATGTGCTGAAAAAACTTTCGTTCTTACCCTATATCCTCGCCCGCAGGCGACCCATCCGTCGACGCCGAACTAATCCACGTGCTCGCCTTCCTCGATGAATCCAAGTTCCGGCGGCGGCAACTGGTCACCGGGCCGCGCCCAGAAAACGTACAGCGAAGGCAACAAGACCACACTAATGAACAGTTCTACAATCAGTCCGCCGACAATCACGATGGCGAATGGCCGCTGCGAATCCGATCCGATGTCGTGGGACATGGCGGCGGGCAGAAGGCCCAAGGTGGCCACGAGCATGGTCATCATGATGGGCCGCAGACGGAGCGCTGCGCCTTCTTTCGCCGCTTCCCGGGGATTCATGCCACGGGTGCGAAGCTGGTTGATGTACTCAACCATAATCACGCCGATCTCGACTGACACGCCAATCAACGCCAGAAATCCCAAGCCTGAGGAAACCGAAAAATGCGTATGGGTTAGCAACAGGCTGAAAAACCCTCCCAGCGGCGACAGCGATACCACCGCCAGGATCAACGCGACCCATTTCCACGAATCGAACGCGGAATAAAGAATAAAAGACATCAGCAGTATTGTGATGGGCACAATGATCGCCAAACGACGGTTCGCGCGCTGCTGGCTCTCGTACTCTCCGGTCCAGTCGAGGGAATAGCCTTCAGGCAGTTGCACCTTCTTGCGCACCTCTTCAATGGCTTGTCGAACTGTGCTGCCCAGGTCGCGGCCGCGGACGCTGTACTTGATGGCGATGTATCGGCGGTTGCCCTCGCGGTAAATGGTCGAGGCCCCGTCTTCGAGCTTGATCTGGCACAACTGCCCCAGCGAAACCCGCTCGCCGGATGGAGCAAGAATGCGTATGTTGGCGATATCCTCGACGCTCTTCCGGAATGGCTGCTGGTAGCGAACGGTCAAATCGTAACGCTGTTCTCCGACCAGGATCTGGCTCACCGCCTTGCCGCCGACTGCCGTCTCGACCGCATCCTGTACGTCGCTCACGTTAATTCCGAAGCGATTGGTCGCGGCACGGTCCACTACCAGATTCACGTTCGGCTGTCCGCGCACCTGGAATGTTCCCAGGTCAGCGACGCCGGGAATCTTCGCCATCAAGTCCTGAATCTCATTGGCTTTTTGTTCCAGCGTCTTCAAGTCGGTGCCGAAGAGCTTGACGGCCAGTTCGCCCTTGACGCCGCTGACCGCCTCTTCCACGTTGTCGGAAATCGGTTGCGAGAAATTCCAGTCCACGCCTGGGAACTTGTTCAGCTCGACGTCCATCGCGGCGATGAGATCGTCTTTCGTCTTGAATTGTGAGCGCCATTCAGAGCGCGGCAACAGATCAACGAAAAACTCGGTGTTATAGAAACCGCTGGCGTCGCTGCCGTCGTCCGGGCGCCCCACTTGACTCACCACCTGTTTGACCTCAGGGAAATTGGCCAGCATGAGTCGTCCCTGCTTTGACAGCGTGATGCTCGACGAGGGTCCAGTACTGGGTGCCAGAGTGCCGCGGACCCAAATCGCACCCTCGTCCAGATGCGGCAAGAACTCGGAGCCGATCACGCCGCCGAAAGCCAAAAACAACATCAGCGCCAGCGCAGCCAAACCCAGACCCAACGTGATTTTCAAGTGATCAAAGCACCAGTCGAGCGTGCGGGCGTAACGCTCCCGCAGGAATTCGAGCGCGGGGTTACGCCATTCTTTTATGTCGTCCTTGAACAAAAGAGTGCACAGCACCGGCGCGATGAGGAGAGCGAACAGCAACGCTCCCAAGAGAGCGAACGCCACGGTCCACGCCATGGGACGGAATAAGCGGCCTTCCACGCGCTGCAGGGTGAAGATCGGAAGATACGAAACAATGATGATAATTCGGGCAAAGAAAACCGGCTTTTGCACTTCGTGAGCCGCCGTCCCAATCATCTCGATGAATGTCTTTTTGCCGCGGCCGAGTTCGGTATGGCGCAAAATGTTTTCGACCATGACCACGGAGCCGTCCACCACCATGCCGAAGTCGAGCGCCCCCAGCGAAAGCAGGTTGGCGGGAATGCGATTCAAGTCGAGCAAGATTGCAGCGAACAGCAGCGAGAAGGGAATGGTGATGGTTACGATGAGCGCGCTGCGTACGTTACCTAGAAAGAGAAACAGGATAAGAGTGACCAGCAGCACTCCATCCGTCAGGTTCCGCAGCACGGTGTGAGTCGTGTAGTGCACCAGGTCACTCCGGTCCAAGTGCGGCACTAACTTTACTCCCTTGGGTAACAAGCCGTTGTTCAGCTGGGCGATCTTTTGGTGAAGCGCATCGAGGGTCGTATCCGCCTCGGTACCTTTGCGGAGCAGCACGATGCCTTCGACCACATCATCGTCGTTGATCACCGTGCCGTCTTCATGGCGAATGGTTTTCCCGAGTTGTCCGAGCCGCACTTTAGGGGCTTGCACGACCACGCCCAGGTCGCGAACGCGCACCGGCGAGCCATTTACCGACTTCACCACAGTAGCCCCGATGTCGTCCGTGTTGGTCATCAGTCCCACGGCGCGCACGTTAAGCGCTTGCTCTCCACGCTCGATGAAGCCTCCACCAGCGTTGAGGTTGTTGTTGGCGAGGGCCTGTTCCATCTGGCCGATCGACAGCCCGTACGAAACCAGCTTTCCAGGATCGATCTGAACCTGGTATTCGCGAGTAGGCCCGCCAAAAATGTTGACGCCCACTACGTTGGGCACAGACTTCAACTGGTTCAGCACGAACCAGTCCTGGAGCGTCTTCAGTTCCATCACGTCGTACTTTGGATTGGTGCTGGTGAGCGTGTAAAACATGATCTGCCCGGTCGGGCTGTAATCCGGCCCAAGGCCCGGATTTACTCCCTGCGGTAAGGTCGCCTGAGCCAGCCGATCCAGCACCTCCTGCCGCGCAGTAAAGGTGGTGATCTCGTCGTCGTAGATAATGGAGATCACTGACAGCCCCGCCAACGACACGGACCGCAGATGCGTCATGTGGGGGACGCCGTTCAGTTGTACTTCGAGGGGAACCGTGATTTGCTGTTCGACTTCCTCCGCGGCGTGTCCGGCCCACTGCGTGATGATCTGGGTGTAGGTATCAGCGACGTCGGGGTAGGCCTCGATCGGCAGGTTATGAAAAGAAATAACTCCCCAGACAAACAGGACCAGCGCCAGGCTCAGCACCAGGATTCGGTTGCGTAGAGCGAAATCGATGAGCAGCCGAATCATTTCCCTTGCTCCGCCACGCTGGTGGAAAATGCGAGTGCGTTGGCTACTACCTCATCACCCGCCTTCAGCGGGCCATCCTGCAATTGTTGGAGCCCGTCTTCGGTGACGCCTTGAGTGTGCACCTCGGTTTTCCGAAATTGGCTTTGCCCTTCCTGGCGGAACACCCAGTCCTTGTCTTGCAATCTCATAATCGCAGTGCTCGGGACCACCAGGCGCGACTGCATTTTTCGCGACCGGAAAGTTGCCACCGCGTACATGTTTGGCCGCAAGGATCCGTCGGGATTGGGCAACACGATTCGGACTTTCGCGGACCGAAGGTTGGGATCGAGCACGCGCGAAATGTCGGCCACCTTGCCTTGGTAAGCCTTGTTAGGATAGGCATTCAGTCGAATCTCCGCAGAGTCGCCGAGCTGAATCTGACTGAGATCGTTTTCGTAAACATCGCAAACTACCCACACCTGCGTGAGGTCGGCAATAGTAAACAGGTTGGGGCTGTTATCTAGACTCTTGACTCCCTCAAATCCTGATATGTTTTGTTCCACGATGGTTCCGGAGACCGGCGCGCGCAGCTCAATCAGGGAGCCAGGATGGGCAGGATCGCCTCCCAGAATCCGAAGGTGCTGTTCCGTGTTCTGAACGTCAGCCTTGGCTTTTTCTTCAGCGTCCTCGGCCTGCTGCAGGTCTTTCTCGGCTAGCGCACCGTGAGAGTAAAGAAGCTGCGCTCGCTCTAACGACTTCTTGCCCAGTCGCTCATCTGCGATTGCTTTTTGGTAATCCGAAAATGCCCCTGCCAATTCGGCGCTGTAAATTGAAAGCAACACCTGGCCTTTGCTCACGGAATCGCCAAGCCTCACCTTTAAGTCGACAACCCGGCCTGCGCCCTGCGAGGTCACGTGAATGGTGCGGTTCACGTCGGGAGTAACAGCACCGTTGGCGGTCAGCACAGTGGGCAGCTCGCGTGCCTCAACTCGGACCTGCTTGAACAGTTCGGAGTGGTCGGTGTTGTACAGGTTGGGATCGAGAGTGACTTCCACCTTGGTGGGCGCCGGTTTGGCATCGTTCGAGCAAGAGGGGGATAGAACGACTAGAGAAGTGATCAGAGACAAGATTGCAAAGACTGCCGCCGATCGGCCGTGGGGCTTGCTTGTCATGGGATAACCTCGTGACCCACCGCAAGACTCAGCTGACTCGCAGCGGTCAAATAAGAACCGACCAGGTTTACGTAATTCAGTTCTACGGTGCGGTAGTCAGTCTCCGCCTGCAAGAATTCCAGCAAGGAAGCCCCGCCGTGCTGATAGGCGAAACTAACCGTGTCCCGAACTCGGATTGCCTGTTGCAAATATTTTTCTCTGTAGGGGCGCAGTAAAGTCAGTGTGCTGTCGAGCGCCGCGTAGGCCGAATCGACATCGTTGAACACCTGCGCCTTGGTGGCGTCCAATAGCCTTTGATTGCGGTCAATGTCCAGTTGGGTGCGGAGCTTCTCTCCCTGGTTGCGATCGAAGATGCGCAGTGGAATGCTCGCGCTGGCGCCGATATAAGTATCGATGGGAGGGTTGCGGCCAACATCAAAGCTGAAAGTGGGATCCGTCGAGCCGTTGGCAACCGCGAGTTTGTGATCTGTCCTGGCCTTGTCGACGGCTTGTATCGCGGCCTTCAGATCCGGCCGCGTATCCAGCGCAAGGTTTCGAAATTCCTCCAGGGTCAAAAGCTGGTTCTTGTAGTCAAAGGGACCGGTTATGTCAAACTGCTCGACCGGCGTCCGATCGTTCAAAAGCATCAGCATACTGATCTTTGCGGTTCTGAGGTTCACTTGAGCAGATTGCAAATCTGATTCATATTGAAGCCGCTGCAGTTCCAGACGATCCAAATCAATTCGCGCGATATCACCGGCCTTATATCGCTCGCTGCTCACTTGCAGCACGCGGTCGTAGTAGGTCAGGTTCTCCTTGGCAACATTCAGGACAGCTTTGGCCTGCAAGGTTTGTACAAATGCACCGCGCAAATTGAAAACCAGCGTTCGTTCCAGATCAGCCTGATCAAAGGTTGCAATTGCCGTTGCTTTTTGGGCGCTCTCGAGCCGCAATTCACGCTTGTGTTGCCGCTCATGCAAATAACTAACGGCTCCAATCGGCAAAAAATAGGCAAAGGGCCCGTGAGGCGGACCTCCAGGGAACGGGTCGATCTGGTCGGCCGTGACCGTGAAATTCGGATTGGGACGAAGATAGGCCGAGATCTCCTGGGCCTTGGACTCACTGATATTGAATTGTCCGGCAAGCAGCGTGGGATTATTCGCCTCGAAGCGGTTGCGCACTTGCTCCCAGGTCAAGGCCTGCTGCGCGCTGACCTTCAGGCCGCAGCTGAGTAGCAGAAAAAGCGCGGGATAACGCCAAAGCGTTTGGTTCATCTGATACTCCATCATCGGTCGTTGCCCAATGGAACCGGCAACGGTAGGCCACGGCAAAGCACATCGCCTAGCGCACTAACTTTAGGGGGCTGACTTCGAACCGGAACTATCGCCGCAGACTAGGCAGCGAATCCAACGGTCTCTTTAAGGGATGAGAACGGCGGGGCACGAGAGGCGCTCTCATCGGAGCGCACGGATTGGGGAAGGACGATCGACGCCACCAGGACCCGGCCGCAAACTTCGTCGCTCGGGCCAGAAGACAGAGGGAAAATCAAAGCCGGCAAAACACCAGAGTTGCTCAGCCCTGCCAGTACCTTAACGCCGGCTGCCTGCTTGACGACGCGTTTCGACGGGCTCGATTCTTCCATTACCTGCCGCATCGCGTGCAGGTCGTCCGTGGCCGACACCACGGGGAATAGCAGCACCAGAGCGCAGCCCAGAAGCAAGAAAATGCGAATCCGGTCGAGACGCCAGCAATCCTTGTCGCAGGCCGATTCGTGGCGCCACATCCAGATGGCAGGCAACGCCAGGGTTAGCCAAGAAAGATTGAGTAGTAATTCCATTGTGTGCCGGAACAACCTCACCGAACACGCTGAGTCCTATTAGGTTCAGTCTGATGTTTACGAAGGTAAGTCTTGCAAAATATTGAATACAAGTCAATGTAAACGCAAGGACTTGTACGCTGGTGTGGAAGGTTTTATAGCCTGCTCCTGCAAACATCCCCCTCAAAACAACAACGTGAATTAGAGGTTGCTGGCAACATCAACGCAAAATCAAATGAGGGGTGACTACAGAGTGGCCCGTGAGCCGTCCAACGCTAGAGTAATGTATTCTCTCTAACTCGGACCACGAACGAGGCTTCAGCAGACTTTGGAACCCATTACCCACTTTCTGACCGGCGCTTGCATGGGACGAGCCGGACTGAATCGGAAGACGGCACTCGCCACAGCTACCGTGACGTTGGCTGCCGAAGCGCCAGATCTGGACGTACTTGGTGAGTTTAAGGATCGGGTCTTTGGCTTCGCGCATCATCGTGGCTTTACTCATTCTTTCCTGGGCATCGCGCTGGTATCGGCGGTAGTGGTCGGCTTCATGTATGTGATTTGGCGGCTGCGGGGACGAAGAGTCAAGGACCCGAATCTGCCTCCGCGCTGGGGGTTGCTGTTTGGGTTCGCATATCTCGCCGGGCTCAGCCACATTCTGCTTGACTACACGAATAACTATGGCGTCCGCCCGTTCTGGCCATTCTCCGAGAAATGGTATTCGTGGGATATCGTTTTCATCGTCGAGCCGATCATCCTGATTCTGCTGGTTTCCGGATTGGTGCTGCCCGTGTTCTTCTCCTTCATCGATCGCGAGATCGGCGTGCGCCGCAAGGCTCCCGCGGGCCGCTGGGGCGCAACACTTGCATTGCTGGGCGTGGTTGCGCTCTGGGGGGTGCGCGATTACGAACACCGGCGCGCGGTAAATGCGCTCGAAGCCCGCACCTATGAGAGCGCTGATCCCATCCGCGCCTCAGCCTTCCCTTTGTGGTGGAGCCCATTTCGATGGGTCGGCGTAGTCGAAACGCGGAATTTCTTCGCCACAATGATGGTCGATTCGCCGGCACCTGAAGTCGATCCTGATGGTGAAATGCAGATTCTCTACAAGCCCGAGGAAACTCCGGTGACGCTCGCGGCTAAGCGTTCCTACCTCGGACGCGTCTATCTCGACTGGGCACAATACCCCATCACCGAAACCGAGCCGCCCGGGGAGCAGGGCTACATCGTCCGCTTCAAGGATCTGCGTTTTCAGCAGCCCGGGCGCCCGAGCCGAAGCGTTCTCGCGGCGAGCGTCGCCCTGGACCGCAACTTGAAGGTGGTCGGACAGTACTTTGGCTTGCAGAAGGGCAAAGCCACGCCCGGCGCGGGACAAGGCGGCGCGCCAGTGGATTCAGCGCGTGAATTCGCCCTGCGTGACAATTGTTTGACTTGACGCCACCGCCTTCACGGGCCACAATCTTGTTTGAGCTTCTAGATCGTCGAGGTGATCCACTATGCTGGCCTACTTGTTCGTGCTGCTCGCCGTCGCGGTCCGGTTCATGCCCCATCCCTGGATGTTTACTCCGGTGGTCGGATCGCTGTTGTTTTTCGGGGCGCGCGGATCCCGCCGCCAGCTTTGGATTCCGTTCGTGCTACTGGCCGCTTCGGACGTGGTGCTCACCAAGTTGGTCTACTCATATCCCTTCTCTTGGGATCATTACGTAACCTTCGCATGGTATGCCGCCGTGCTCTGGCTAGGTACAAGGCTTGGGGCCAAGACGAAGTGGCTGCCTGTGATCGGCGCGGCGCTTGCCAGTTCAGTTTCGTTTTATCTGGTAACCAATCTGGTTGCATGGGCCTGGCTGGATATGTATCCGAAGAACCTGAGTGGCCTGTGGATGTCTTACGTGGCCGCCCTACCGTTTTTCCGCCACGCGCTCGCGGGCGATCTGATCTTCACAGTCGCGATGTTCGCCACGCCAATGGCATTGCACGCGGTATCCGGGGCGTTCGGCAGCCAGAGCGATCATGCGGCGGCGGCGTAAGTCTTAAATCTTAGAGATCGCAGCGAAGATCCGCAGAGCACGCGGAGAGAGTCTGATTTTTCGCGAATCCTACGAGCCCTTCGCGAGCAAAACTTTTTTCTTCTTTTTTCTTCGCATCACCAGCCAAACCACCAATCCCACAAGAATGGCTTCCAGAATCAAATAGTAATGCTGCCGGAACAGGTTTCCAAACAAGTGGACGACGTCTGGGCCGAACTTGATGGTCAGCAGTCCCAGCGACAGGAAACGCACCATGCGGCCGGAGAAGATCGCCCCCAGAAAGCGAACAAATCCCATCTCCGAAACCGCCGCAGCCAGTACGAACACTTTGAAGGGCACTGGCGGCGGCAGCATCGCCGGCAACATCAGGCTCCAGAACGGGTGCTTGTCGAACGCCGCATGAATCCTTTCGAAGCGCTCGGGCGGAATGCGCTTGCGGAGAAGTTCCTCGCCGCCTTTGTAGCCGATCACGTAGATGACGATGCTGCCCAAGGTTGATCCTGTCGACGCCATCAGGGCATACAACAGGAATCGACCGGGATTCTGGTAGACGTAGCCCGCAACGACCGCGTCAACGGGAAGACCAACGAAGGCGCCGTCGAGAGCAGCCACCACCAGCACACCCCACGGGCCCAAGGGCTTGAGGAGTGCCCACAGGAAAGCGGTGTAGCGCGATAGGATGTGCTTGATCGTCTTCAAGGTATGAGACTAAACCCATCCGTAGAAACGTAGCTAGCTACGTTTCCACAGGAGGCTACTCGTGCTTCGTGTTTCCGCTTAGCAGCTGCAGAGCGTGGGGCAGAAGATCAATCACGGCCTCTAACGAATCGATTGCACCTGCGGGACTGCCCGGTAGATTCAGAATCAGTGATTTTCCCCGCACCCCGCAGACGCCGCGACTTAGCGCGGTGAATGGCGTCTTTTTCGCGCCCTCGAAACGCATGCGCTCGGCAACTCCCTCGACCAGGCGTTCGGAGACGGCGCGGGTGGCTTCGGGCGTGACATCGCGCTCCGCAATTCCGGTTCCTCCCGTGGTCACGACCAGTTGTGCTTCCTGGACCCAATAGGCAATTGCGGTTTGAATCGCCGACTGGTCATCGGGGACGACTTCGGTCCCCATGAGCGAGAAATTTCTTTTTCTGAGGAGTTCTCCGACTGCGGGTCCGGAAAGGTCGGCGCGATCGCCGCGAGCGCAGGAATCGCTAACTGTAATGACAGCCGCCGTCAGAGCTTCATGAGCGGTTAAGGATGCTTGATCTTTGGCTTCCATCAAGTTCTTAATGATACTGGCCAATTCCTGATCTTGAAAGCTTAGAGCGTTGCTTGCACGTACCCTTCAAGGAACGCCTATTGCTTGGAATCGAAAGCCCGAAGGTCGAGGCTATCTCACGAGAAAAAGCCGCCCGAAAACACGGACGGCAAATGTTCTCCTGGCGACGGATTCTACGCGCGCCGATTGCGTTCGCAATCGTCGCGGTCGCTGGCAACGTCGTTGCCGGTTGTTTCCCGATAGCCTCTTTCTCGGTTGCACCGAATAGTTCAGGATGCAAATAGTGTCCGCGCTCCTGGGCTGGCTGATCTTCCTCAACCTTGATGCGGTGAGCCGCCGCGTAGGCATCCTGACGTATGCCAGTCACTTGCCAGGAAACCTTGCTGCCAGCCTTGCCTCCGGCTATCTTGAAACGGTTGCCCGAGATTTCCTCCGCGATGTAAAGGCTCGGCCCCGGCGCTCCAATCGCCGTCAGTTGATAGCGGAAATCGCTGTTCAATGCTTTGAAATAGTCTGGCAGGTTTACTGCCGCTTCTCCCTTTGAATCCAGCACGGCGATACCGTTGTAGATGTTCATCATGTCAGGCGACTCAACGAAAGAATGCTCCAGGTACTTGTTCGCAGGATCTAGCGGATGGTCGACTTTGAATGATCCGCTGCCTTTGCTGAGTTTGCCGGCGAAGAATCCATTACCTTCCGCATCGACGCTGAAGACCCTGGCGTAATTGCTGCCGGACAGACCATTCAGAATCAGTCCGGCCCCGCCATGAGCTACAAACGTGCCAGCCGAGCCGGTGCCGTCTGTACTCTCAATGTCCGCCTGGACCCCGATGCCGCCAGTGCTGGAACCATTTATTCCAAATACGCCGGGACCGCCGGGGCTATGCGACTGTCCGATCACGCCAGTGCTAAAACCGCTCGCGGCGGTCTCATCGCCGTTCACGCCAATTCCGCCGACGGCACTGTTAACTCCACTCACGCCGTTACCGTTGGGGCTGGAGCTTCCACCAAACACTCCGTAGGTGAGGCCGGTGGTCGCGGTTGCAAAACCGCTCACGCCGAACCCCGTGTTGCTCGCTGAAACACCGAAGACGCCACTGGCGTTTCCTGAAGTTGCATCGGCGTTACCGTAAATAGCTGCCGCCGTCTTGCTCGTACTGATCACATTCAATTTAGCTACGGGTTTCTTGGTGCCGATGCCTACATTACCGCCGGTCTGAGTGATCTCGGAATTGCCTAACTTGGTTGTGCCTGCCCAGACAGGGATTGTCCCTTTAGTCCCGCTTCCCGTCACCTGAGCTGGAGCCTGAACTACGCTGAAAACCATCGCCGCGACAAACGCAGTAAGTTTGGTTCTGTTCATTGTTTTCTCCGTTCTTGGAAGTTCGCCGTCTTGGACAATTACTCTTGCGAGGCTTCTACGCTCTTATGAGTTAGGCGCGAAGCGCGCTCGCTGAGCAGCGTTGAGGGGGGAGCGAAAACGTTACGCCGAAAAGCTCCACCTGTCAACCTGCGACAAATTGTGCTCTTGGGCGCTCAGAATGAGAGCCCTCTTAATTTTTGCGGGGATTTCGAGGCGAAATTAGTCAGGAGTCGAGGAGGACATCTTCTTCTTCCTCCTCTGGTTTTTCGCCGTCGCGCTGTGCCTCGTCGAGTTGGCGCAGGCCTTCCATCAGCAGGCCTTGGGTGTTCAAGTTAGTTGTCTGCTGAGTGGTCTTGCCTTCGAAATTGACTTCAAAGTTTCCATCCGTCCACCGCAAGACCTTGAACACGGCCGGGTCACCACTCAGCGAGCCATAGGTGGCGTGAGTCACCTGGCCTTCTTTGAAGTACAACTCGCATTTGTCGTCTTTGTTGGTAAGGGTAAGGGAACAGCTCTTGCGGCCCATTTCCAACGACTGGACCAGGTCGATGACATTCATCTGCAACAAGCTGCCCCGCAGCACTCCGTCCGAAGGAGCGGTCTTGGCCATTTTTTCCAACGCGATCTTGTCGATCACCCGCTTGATGCGCTGCGTGGCTTCCCTCAGGAAGAATGGTTTCTCAACGAAATCGTCCACGGGGAGGTCGGGCGTGCTCAGCTTTTCGCTGATGTCGGCCTTGGTAGCCACCAGGATAACCGCGGCGCTGGCGGTCCGAGAACGGCTTCTTAGTTTTTCAACGAGCTGGCGGCCATCCATACCAGGCATGCGATAGTCGCAAATCAGCAGGTCGGGCGGATCGTCCACGGCTTTCAGGAGCGCATCGGCGGCATCGGTTGCGGTGGTCACCATGGCGAGCGGAGTCAGGGCCCCGCGCAGCAACCCCAGCACCATCGGATTGTCATCCACCAGCAGGAGTCGTACGTTGTTCGCCATGGAACGCGTTAAGTCTTTTTGCGGATACGGCGGTAATCGCCGCTTTTTCCGCCGGATTTCCGCTCGAGCACGATTTCGCGAATCTCGATACTCTTGTCGAGCGCCTTCAACATATCGTACACGGTCAGTGCGGCAATGCTGGCAGCCATCAGAGCTTCCATCTCGACGCCGGTCACCGCGGTAGTTGAAACTTCGGAAGAAATCGCGACGCCATTCTCGCACAGCCGCATACGCACATCAACGTGGGCGAGGGGCAAGGGGTGGCACATGGGAATCAGATCGGCAGTGCGCTTTGCGGCCATGATTCCTGCGAGGCGTGCCACCTCCAACGGATCACCCTTGGGATTCTTTGGTAAAGCTTTGAGGATTTTGGGTTTCAAGACCACGAAGGCACTGGCCTCGGCCTCGCGCTTGGTGGGGGATTTGGCGGAAACGTCGACCATTCGCGATCGTCCAGAATGATCGTAGTGAGAGAGCTTCTTGGCCATCCGAGAGCTATCTTACTAGAAGCTCTTGGCCACGTGGATCGCCGGAGGGGGGAATCATGCGGTGCAAAGGCGTGGTTTGCTCAATTGGCAGTTCCTGGCAATCGAATCCGCGCCACGGCGAGAGGATACTGCCCGGTTGTCACGAACAGGCGATCCGTGCGACGCATCCTCTTCCAGTCATATTCGTAGGCTGTTCCACAAATAAGGCAGATCTGATAGTGCTGGCCGTTGCCGTTGAGTCGTGGCCAAGTAAACCGGTGGGGGCAGAAGTCTCCGAAGAGTCGCTGAAAGAATTTCATGTCGTCGCTCGCTTGCGCCGGGCCAGGTTCTAGGGCGCGATCTGTTTTGGAGAGTGGCGGTTGAATCGATTGGACAACGATCCGCAGACAATTTCAAATTACGGGAGTGCATGTCGGGCGCGGGTTACCGCGTATTTCGAGAAGTGTGGCTCAAAAGGCCAGATCTACCGCATCAGCAGCGGAACCCATTCGCCTTCCGCGACGCGCTCCCGATCTGGCGGAATCACGATATAGCAGTTTGCCGTCGCGGTCGCCGCGATGTCTCCTGAGCCTTGCCATCGCATTAGTTCGACCTCCGCCTGCTCAAACTCGCCGGAGAGAATCGCAGGCAGGAAGCGCTTCAGGCCTGGCTTGGTTTTGATCTCGGACTTCAACTTGGCGTGCAGGAATATTAGCTTTCGGGGCGGCATGCCGGCCAGAGCTTCCAGAACCGGGCGGGCGAAGAGTTCAAACGTCACCATCGTCGAGACTGGGTTTCCTGGAAGGCCGAAGAAGTATGTATGGTGCTCAGGGGCTAAAGCGCCACTATCTTTCGCTCTCTCCTCAGCACCGCTGAAGCCCTGCCCTCCCAGACCGCGCCTTTCCGAGGAAGCACTTCTCTGGGAGACTGTGAAGCCGTGCCCTTCCCCTTCGCGGGCGGAGGCGGCCGAGCCACACGGGACGCGTCCAAATACCACTGGCCGTCCCGGTTGAATCTGCGCTCCAGTGAAGAAGAATTCCGCCTCGAATTCGGCTAGCGCCTGTTCCACCAAATCATACTTGCCCATGGAGACTCCGCCAGTCAGCAGGAGCAGGTCGGTCTCAAAGCCGTCCGCGATCAGCGCTTGCAGGCGTTCCGGTTCGTCAGGGGCGATGGGCAGCAGTACCGGTTCGCCGCCCGCGGCCTGGATTTGTGCTGCTAACGAGTAAGTATTGGAATTGCGAATCTGGCTGGGCGCGAGCGGCACGTCGATGTCCACCAGTTCGTCGCCGGTTGCGAGTACGGCCACGCGAGGCTTTGAATACACCAGCAGGTGCGATCTTCCGACCGAGGCGGCGACGGCGATTGCTGCGTGATCCACGCGCATGCCCGGAGACAATAGCCGATCCCCTCGCTTGGCCTCGGATGCGGTGGGAACAACGTTGTCTCCGGCGGCAATCCCCTTTGTGATGGTTACCTGATCGCCGTCTCTTGATGTGTACTCGACCATCACAACGGCGTCGCAGCCCGGAGGCGCGGGCGCTCCCGTCATGATGGCCGCCGCCTGGCCAGACCCGATCATGAACTTCGCATCCGCTGCGGCTCCAGCTTTGATCTCAGCGACGACCTCTAACCTGGCGGGAAGCTTTTCCAAGTCCGTGGCGCGTACCGCATAGCCATCGCGCGTGGCTCGCGGGAACGGAGGGAAGTTGCGATCCGCGAGTACCGGCTCGGCCAGAATCAGACCGGGGCTGTCGAGCAGTTCCACCAACTCCTTGCCTCGGGGCCGCAAGGTCGCGGCGTGTTCCTCCACCACATGCCGGGCCTGTTCAAAGGTCAAGACGGTAGCTGTCGCGGACGTGGAGGGCATGGAGGAGATGATACGACAAGCGAATACGGTTGATCTGATTGTCGATTTTCCAGTCCGGGAAAACCACGGCCCTGCGCGCCCGACTGGGTCAAAGACCCGGTCCCACACAGGCAATCAGAACTTTATCTTTTCAGGGTGTGCTGCAGTTCCTCCGGATCCGTCGCATACATCATCGCGGTGTCGGAGTCCACAACTCCCGCGCGCACCAGTTTCTCGAGCTCGCCGTCAAAATACTGCATGCCCTCGGAGGCGCCGTCCCTCATGGCTTGAAGCAGGTCTTCACCTGAGGAATTATTCACCTCGATGCACGCTTGGGTGCGAGGATGGGCTTTGAGCATCTCGACGATGGCGATTCTCCCGGTGCCATCTTTGCGGGGGACCAGCCGTTGCGAAACGATGTAGCGGAAGGTCCTTGCCAGCCGGCTGCGAGCCGACGACTGTTCGCATCCTGCAAACGTGCTGACCAAACGCTCCACGGTCTTGGCTACACTAACGGTATTCAGGCTGGTAAGAACCACGTGTCCGCTTTCGGCTGCTTCCAAAACCATCTCCATGGTCTCGCGGTCGCGCATTTCGCTCACCAGGATCACGTTCGGCGCTTGCCGTAACGCGGCACGCAAAGCCACGGCAATGCTGGGGGTATCGCTGTGCAACTCGCGCTGGTGCACCGTGGCCCGCTTGTGATTGTGCAGAAACTCAATGGGGTCTTCGATAGTCAGGATATGGCAGACCTGTTCCTGGTTGATACTATCGAGAAGCGCCGCCAGGGTCGACGACTTCCCCGAGCCCCGCGGCCCCGTGACCAGCACAATGCCATCGCGGAGATGGGCCACCTCTGCCAACTGCCGCGGCAGGCCGAGGGAAGCCAGGGCAGGGATTGTGGTTGCAATCACCCGCATCACAACTGCGCAACTGCCGCGCTGGATGAACACGTTCACGCGAAAACGGGCAACTCCGGGAAGTCCATAGGAGATGTCGCAAAAGCCCTGCTCGCGCAAGATGGCGATCGCCTGCTTGTTCTCACCGATCAGATCGGAGGCAATGCGCCGGGTATCGTCGGCGCTGAACGGGTGGAGTCCTGCACCCTGCACCCCGATCAGTTGGCCGTTGACCTCAACCTGCGGCATCCTGCCAGGCGAGAAAATGAGGTCGCTGACTTGATCGTTCGCACGCAGGATAGATGCCAGGAGCGCATGCGTGGGTGTTGCGCCCGAGCCTGTCGAGGGCTCGAGGATCACGGAGATTGGAGCCTTACCCGGTGCCGCCATAGCTTCACTATTTCTGGGGGAGCAGGGAATCGATCCCGTGCGAGTGCCTGAACCTTACTCTAGCGAAATCGGCGGCGGGGTTCTACGAAGAACGTCTAGTGCATAGACCTTCGTAATGAAGTTTTTGAGAGGGCTCGCACACAAAACGAGGCGGCCTTTGTAGCCGCCCCCGACAATCAAACTTCGAGCAATTACTTCTTGGTGGTCGCAGGTTTCTTCTTGCTGGTGCCGTAACTGGTCTCGACGGTAGATCCGAGTCCCTGCAGCATGGCCTTGGCCTCTTCCGCGTGCGGGCCCGTGGGCGCTAGCTCAAGGTATTTCTGGAAAGCCTCGGCCGTACCAGGCGGCGCAACCATTTTGTCTCCTTGCAGTGTGGCAGCGCCGATCAGATTCGTGCCCTTCCAGTAATAGGCGTCCGCCCGGGCTGGATCGGCGGCAATCGCCTTATCAAAGGCGTCCACTGCAGCTTTCCGCATATCCGAATTATTTGTGGTGTTCGCGTTGGTCAAAATCGCGCCCAGATTGAAGTAGTACATACCTGCGCCGGCGGGGTCTAACTGCGCCGCCTGGTTGTAGGCCTTGACCGCGTCGTCGGTCTTGCCAAGCTGGGCCTCCGCCTTGCCTAGGTTGTTGTATAGCTGTGCAAGTATCTTGGTCGAGTCTGCGGGTTTAGGCGTAGGCGCAGCGTCCAAGGATTTCTGTCTGATGTCTGTAGCCTTCTCGTAATCTGTGGCCGCGGCCTGGTAACGTTTCGTTTTCTCTGCGTTGTCGGCCTGCTTCGCTGCCGAAGCGAGTTCATAATCGCCCAGCTTGGCCCAAAGGACGTCGCGGGTGGGGTCCATTTGCGTGGCTTCTGTAACCTGAGCGATGGCAGTCTCGTAGTCCCCAGCCTCCGAAGCAGTTTTGGCTGCCGCCAGCTTCTCGTTCAAACCCTTGATGGTTGTGTTTTCCTTGGCAACCTTTGCCGCCTGCTCCTGCTGTTGCTTAATCTGCTCCGGCGTCAACCCCGTTCCCTGGGCGGCAGCGGCTGCCTCCTTCTTCATGTCAAAGTCCAGAGTGCTCTCATCCGAGCTGGCGGCAAACCCGTTGTAATGAAAAAGTTCTTTGCCGTCTGTCCCAAAGAGAGTGACCTTGTAGTGGCCGAGTTGAATACCCAAAGAAAAGTATTCGCCCTTGTTGTTGGTTTTGAGGTCATACTTCCGGCCGGTCTCGGTGTTCTGCCATTCAACCGTCGCGCCGACAATTGGTTTACCGTCCGCGTCTTTACAGATGCCCTTCACGCTCCCTGTGTCCTGGGCGAATGCCGGGCTCGCGCACAACCCAGCTACTAACATCAAAAGCGCCAGCAGTACGAAATATTGCTTCATCGTTGTTGCCTCCGGATCAAACTTGAATTTCTGATTTCGATTCTCAGCGCGTTGCTACGCCTCCTCTACCGTTTCACAATAGCGGACCGGGTCCGCTGCTCCGGCTTCGTGAAAGGCCCGGAGTCGAAGGACACAACTATCGCACACTCCGCAGCCGCAATCCTCCCGGCTATAACAGGACCACGTTAAATCGAAGGGAGCGCCCAATTCAAGGCCGAGCCTCACAATTTCTGACTTGCGCAGCCCGATCAGCGGAGCCACGATTTCGATCCGGCCATGCTTCGTTCCTGTCTTTACGACCTCATTAAAGGCGCGATAGTAAGCCGGCCGGCAGTCAGGATAACCCGAGCTGTCCTGTTCCACCGCGCCAATGTAAATCTTTTCGGCCCCCAGAACCTCGGCCCAGCTTACCGCCACCGACAAAAAGTGCGCGTTGCGGAAGGGCACATAGGTTACCGGGATTTCATGAGTGATGAGCGCAGACTCAGGAACCGCTATATCCAGATCCGTCAGTGCCGACCCGCCAATCGCCCGCAAAGCATCGTTTCGGACTACCAACTTGTCACGAATCCCCAGGCGATCGCAAATACCCAGGAACGCCCGTCGCTCTCGCCCTTCCGTGCGCTGACCGTAGCTGATGTGCACGGCGGCTGCGTCGAACTCCCGCCTCGCCAGCGCGGCGCACACGCAGGAGTCCATCCCGCCACTGAGCAGGATAACCGCACGCGGTTTGACCTCCGCCGATTGCCCTTGCCTTCTCTGTGCCTCTGTAGTCAAAGATTTATACGCTCTTCGTCGCCGGGTCCCAGATGAACTTATGAATCTGCAATCCCAGGCGAGCCGGAACGTTGTCTGCCAGCATCCATTCCGCCAGTTCGCGCGGATCCAGTAAACAGTGCGAGCTATCTCGTGGGCCCACTGCGTCCTTGCTGAATGCCGGTGAAAACAGCACCGCGTTCACTCGCCGCGCCAAGTCGTGGCGCGCCACAAAATCGCGTGCGAACTCATAGTCGGCCCGATCGCTCAGTACAAATTTGACCTCGTCGGGCGAATCGAGGGTGTCCAGATTGTGTATGTGGAAGCTGTCGGGCTCGCCCGAATTCGGACACTTCACATCCACGATCTTGACCACACCCTTCGGCACCCGTTCCAGTGGACGTTCGCCACTGGTCTCGAGTAACACCGAATAGCCGTCGTCCAAAAGGTGCTGCATGAGCGGCACCACTTCTCGCTCCTGCAACATAGGTTCGCCGCCCGTGATCTCCACCAGTCCACCGGGACTCAGATGCTCGACCTCCTCCACGATTTCTTCTACAGTCATGCGATGACCACCCGTGAAAGTGTATTCACTGTCGCACCAGGAGCAGCGGAGGTTGCATCCGGTCAGACGCACGAACACACAAGGCAGCCCGGCATGCGTGGACTCGCCCTGGATCGACTTGTAAATCTCCGTGATCTGCATGGCGAGTAGCCTCGGCGCCGGATCGAGAGCGTTACGGTTCCGAATAGGTGGCCGTGGTTGTGTCCGTTTCAAACACCGTGACATTCTTCACACGCACCCGGCCACTGGTGACACGATCAAGCTTCTCGTTAGCCTGATCGTAGAAATACTTAGCGAGGTTCTCGGCCGAGGGATTCAATATGGTAAACGGCTCCAGATCGTTGATCATCTGGTGATCGAGGCGCTCGATGGCGTGCCTCATCACTTCGCGCAAATCCTTAAAGTCGAGCAACAGCCCAGCCTTGTCCAATTCCTTGCCGGCGAGCGTGACCCGCACCTTGTAATTGTGCCCGTGCGGATTCTCGCACTTGCCTTTGTAATTGCGCAGGTAGTGTCCTGCGGCAAAAGAGTCGTCAACAGTAACTTCGAACATGATCCTCTTGTCGGCCCGTCAGCATGACTAAACGCGGGGCATCGCCCAACTGATTATTGTACCGCGATAGGGCACGGTTACGCGTTGACTTGAAACTCTTGCGCGGATACAGGAACATGTCAAAACAGGCGGATGGCCTTCGCCTGCTCGATCGCCGACACTTTCCTTAGTTCCGCTAACACCGGCTCGGGCACAACTCCATCCACGTGCACGACTGCGATGGCTTCGCGCGGAGTGCCGGGTTTCGCATTCGCCATCCGGCGGCCCAGAGAGAAATCAGCAATGTTGATTTTGTGATTGCCCAGAATCGTGCCCACTTTCCCAATCACGCCGGGCACGTCGCGATTTCGAAGGTAAATGAGATTGCGTTCGAGCGGAGCCTCCACCTCAATTCCGTCTACGTGTAGCAAGCGTGGGGCATCCTTGTGCAACACCGCACCCTTCACAATATGCTCCTCCGCCCCAGCTTTGACCGCAATCGAGAGCACGCTGCCCGCTCCTCCGGTCGAACCCTTGGGCTTGCGTTCTTCGTGAATGCGTAATCCGCGCGAGGAAGCAATGGCCGTCGCGTTGACCAGGTTTGCCTTCTCCTCCAAAGCCTCATTCAAAATGCCCTTGATGGCGCCGTTGCGGATCAACTCCGTCTTCCATTCCGCGATGTGGCCGCTGTAGCCTAGTGAGATTTCCTCCAGCGCGTTCTCGCTGACCTGGGCCAGGAAGGAACCCAATCTCTCCGCCAGCACGATGTAGGGTTGCAGTTCGACGTACTCGTCGTGCGAAACTGATGGCACGTTGACAGCGTTCTGGATGACCCCGTGCTTCAGATACTCCTTCACCTGCAAGGCAATCTGATAACCCACAGCTTCTTGCGCCTCGTGGGTCGAGCCACCGATGTGAGGCGTGAGAATCACATTGTCCAAGCCGGTGAGCGGGGAGTTCTTCAGCGGCTCCTCGGCAAAAACATCGAGCGCGGCCCCGCCGACATGGCCCTGCTTCAAGGCGTGAGCGAGCGCCGCTTCATCAGCCAACTCGCCGCGCGCACAGTTCACCAGCCGCACCCCGCGCTTCATCTTCTTCAACGACTCGGCGTTGATCATGCCAGTGGTCTGCGGAGTGAGGCCTACATGCAGAGTCAGATAATCCGACGCCGCGTAGACTTCCTCCAGTTTGGCGATTGCGATGCCCTGGTCCTTGGCCACCGCGATCGAGACGAACGGATCATGGGCGATAAGTTCCATTCCGAAGGCTCGTGCCCGTCGCGCAACTTCCATCCCGACGCGCCCCAGTCCTACGATGCCCAGCGTCTTGCCGCGCAGTTCCGTGCCCTGCAGAGATTTCTTCTCCCACTTGCCGGCATGCATCAACTCATTCGCCCGGCAGAGGTGGCGGGCTAGAGCAAGCATCATTGCCAACGTATGTTCGGCTACTGCAACCGCATTCGCTCCGGGCGTGTTCATGACTGCAATGCCCTGGCGCGTCGCAGGCTCCAGATCGATGTTGTCGACTCCAACCCCAGCCCGCCCGATCACGCGCAGCTTGCGTGCCTTGGCCAACAGCTCGGCATTCACCTGCACCGCCGAACGCACAATCAGCGCATCCGCGGACTCCAACTGGGCCGCCAATCCGCCCTCCATCTGATCGGGCGTGACAACGATCCACCGCGGCTCGCGCAGCAAATCCACAGCGGAAGGAGATATCTTTTCAGCGATGACAATCTTCATGGTGAATTGATCCCTCGGGCTCGGTCGTTAGCAATAGCTTCCCAATGACTGGGCAATACTTTGCGTCCCCCGTTTTACAAACAAATGACAGTCCTTTGACACCTGCCTGTACCTGTCTCCATACACTAGCTCTTGCCTGGGGCACTCTGTCTTTTGGAGAAAGGTTTATGAAATCTGTTTGTGTTCTTCTGTTCACGGTCGTTTCCCTGGGATGCGGCTACGGTTCCATGCATAACTACAACAACACGATGACTGGAACCTCGGTTCAAATGTCGCAAATAGTGCCCAACGCCGCTACTTCCGGCGCTGCCGGATTCATGCTGACAGTCAACGGCAGCGGCTTTTCCAATAGTTCGGTGGTCTACTGGAACTCCATGCCCTTGGGCACGAGATTTGTTTCCGCGAATCAGCTCATAGCGGGAGTGCCCGCGTCCGAGGTTGCGATGCCCACCGCCGTGCAAGTCTACGTGAATTCAAATGGCATGGCTTCCAACATGATGCAGTTCACGGTGAACTAGGCCCGGTGCGCTGATCCTCCGACGCGCGACCTGGCCCGCACCTCACATGGTGTCACCTGCTTGCAACCGCTGGACTGGCTTGGCTGCGTAGACTGCGCGCGTACACGTCCTGCGCTGCGCGAACCGCCGCGCCATATTCGACCGGCTGTCCAGTCACGCTGGCGAGTACGTGCTCAAGCGCGGCCAGGATGCCAATGGTATCGAGATAGTCGTAATATCCCAGGTGCGCGATCCGGAACAGTTGTCCCTTCATCTCGCCTTGCCCATTCGCCACCACCGCAGCGAAGGACTCGCGGAATTGTTTTACGATGGCGCCGGAGTCAATGCCGCCCGGCGACTGAATCGCGGTAAGCGCCGCCGCTGGAGCTGACGGTGCGAACAGTTTCAGTCCCAATGCCTGCGCGCCCGCGCGGGTCATCTCCGCCGCCAGTTCTGCATTGTTAACCAGCGCTTTGCGGCCGGCCACCAGATCGCCATCGCCCATCTGCCGGATGAAATCGAGCGCCGCTCGCAAAGCTGCAAACAACGAAGTCGCGGGCGTATACGCCGATTCTCCCTTGGCTGCGGCCTTGCGCTCCCTGCGGAAATCGAAGTAATACCGTGGAGACTTGGCCGTTTCCATGCGCTTCCAGGCGCGCTCACTGACGGCGCAATAGGCAAGACCAGGCGGGATCATCAGCGCCTTCTGGGACCCACCAATGATGACGTCAATGCCCGAGCCATCCACGTCAAAGTGTGTGGTGCCGAGGCCGGTGATCGCGTCCACCACCAGCAACGTGTTGTCGCCCGTCTCGCGCACCAACTGCGCGATGCCGTTTACATCGTGCCGCGCGCCCGTGGAACTTTCGGTCGATTGCATGTATACGGCACGAACGTCCGGCGCGAGCTTCTGCCGGATTTCATCCAGCACGAAGGTCTCGCCGTACGGGGCGCTCACAACCTCCGCTACGCATCCGAAAGCCTTGACCAGATCGCGCCAGCGCTCGCCAAATTTCCCCGCAGTCAACACCAGCACTTTGTCTCCCGGCGAGGTCAGGTTCGAGACCGAGCCTTCCATCACGCCGGTTCCAGAAGAAGCCAGCACCAAAACGTCGTTTTGGGTGCCGATGAAATCCTTCATCTCGCCAAGCACACGTGAATACAGAGCGCGGAAATCCGCCGTGCGATGGTGCATGGCCGATGAGGCCATCGCGGTCTGAGCAGCAGGAAGAATGGGTGTGGGGCCGGGAGTGAACAGGCGGTTCTTGCGCAGCATGATTGAGTTCCTCGGATAAAGTACTCTGTAGTTTACCCGGAAGCTTGGTGCAATGTTGTGATGTGGCGCACGTACCCTTGGATCACGCTGCCGTCATAGCCAACTTTTGGGCAAGACTATAATTCCGATATGAGCCTGATAGAGCAGATTCAGAAAGACATCACGGCAGCCATGAAATCCCGTGAGGAGCAGCGGCTGTCCACCTTGCGCATGGTGAAGACGGCGCTCAAAAACCGCGAGATCGACAAGATGGCGCCGCTCGACGAGAAAGAAGCGCAACAGGTGCTGAGCACTCTAATCAAGCAGCGCAAGGAATCAGTCGAGCAATTCACGAAAGGCGGCCGCCAGGAAATGGCGGATAAAGAAGCCGCTGAGATTACGCTGATCGAGGCTTATATGCCCAAGGCAGCCGGCGAGGACGAGATCGCGTCAGGTGTGAAAGCCGTGATCGCCGAGATGGGCTCACCCACCATGAAAGACATGGGGACAGTAATGAAGAACGTGATGGCGCGTTTCTCCAGCGCGGGCGTTCGCGTAGATGGCAAACAGGTGAGCGAAGCGGTAAAGCGGGAGTTGAGTCCTAAATGACGAATGGCGGACGGGCGTCTCGCCCGTCCAGTTACTTGCTTCTTTGGAGCTCGCGATAGGCTTCGCTTTTCGACATCCCCATCTCCTTGGCGACTCTCTTCAGGGCAGCCTTCTCGTCCAGCTTCTCCTCGGCGATGATCTCGTCAACCCGCGTCCGAATGCTCGCTCGTGAAGGCGATACTTTTTCTGTGGCTCCCATTTTGCCGATCAGCAGAGTGATCTCGCCTTTGACACCGCCGCGGGACTTCAGGGTTTCGAGAAGTTCGCCGGCGTGCCCCCGCAGGAACTCTTCGTGAAGCTTGGTCACTTCGCGGGCGATAACCACCTGCCGTTGCTCACCCAGAATTTCGACGATATCTTCCAGCGCTTCCTGCACTCGGTGGGGCGCCTCATAAAATACCTGCGTGCGCGGAGATTCGCGGATGTTCTCCAGTACCTGCCGCCGCTGACCACGCTTCGCGGGCAAAAATCCGCTGAACCGAAAAGAATCCGTGGGCAAGCCACTCGTGACCAGCGCAGCCAGAAACGCCGACGCACCCGGAATTGGTACCACCGGGACGTGATGTCGTATGGCAAGCGAAATCAGACGGAACCCTGGGTCAGAAATGCCGGGCATGCCTGCGTCCGTCACCAGAGCGATCCGCGCCCCCTGCTCGAGGTCCACAACCAGCTCCGCAGCGCGGGTCATCTCGTTGTGTTCGTGATAGCTCGTGGTCCGAGTCGCGATGCTGTAGTGGTTGAGCAGTTTCTGGGTCTGGCGGGTGTCTTCGCAGGCGATAAGATCGGATTCCTTCAGCACCCGCAACGCTCGCAGCGTTATGTCTTCCAGGTTGCCGATTGGCGTTGCCACCAGATAAAGTCCGGGCGCAAGCGGGCAGTTCAACGCGCTAACGGCAACGGTTTCACCGGGCTTCATTTCTCTGGCAGCCTTCGACCGGAGTCTATCACTCCCGCTACACCATGCACCTGTCTCATAAATTGACGAGGTAATGCCGCCAACCCTAGAATCGAGCAGGGAAGTCCCGGCGCCCTTGGCGTGTTTCAGGGAGCATTTTCAGGAGTCCATGCCACTTTACGAATACGAGTGCAAGAAGTGCCATCACCGCTTCGAACGGATCGTGAAGTATTCCGATCGCCCCATGAAGAAGTGCCCGGACTGCGGCGGTCCGGTCGAGCAGACCATCACCGCTCCCGCGGTGCAGTTCAAAGGCTCAGGGTGGTACGTCACCGACTACGCCAAGAAGTCGCCGGCGACTGCTTCTTCCTCGAATGGAGATTCCAAATCCAAGGACGAGGCCGCGTCCAAGAAGGAATCGGCTTCGAAAGAGGAGTCTGCTTCGAAGAAGGAAGAAAAGTCTTCGAAGTCGACGGAAAAGTCGAAGTCAGAGACCTCCGGCAAGAAAACTGAGAAAAAGTAACGTAGAAAGAATTTTTTGCAATGCGCGCGAGATCCTTCGAGACCTAACGGTCTCTCAGGATGACGTCACAGTTGCTGTGTGGGAGCACGTTGCCGCACGCTTTATCGCCATGTCGTGTCATAGCCCAGCGTATTCAGGATGTGGTTTTCGAACTCATACTCCAGGATCACACTGAAGTTGTCTCCCGCGAACTCCCACGACCCCGCATACTTCGTGAGCTCAGGGTGGTAGAAAGAGTAGGCTGTCGAATAGCGTACATTGCAAGGCTGCGGACAGACGATCATGCCTGTCGGATCGGATCGGCGCTCTCCGGTCGCGGCGAATAGGGCCTCCGACGAAACATCTATTTCCGCAGTTACCAGAAGCTGATGCGGCTCTGCGCTCAAGGCACGTGGATCGCCAGGGCGTATGTCTGGGGACACGCTGTTAGAGAGTCGCTGCAGCGGGTTGAGATCAATCTGCTGCGCCACACTCCGCTGTGCTTCGGTCCAGAGCGCCTGCAGCTCCGCGTCAGAATGCTGGGTGTGATTTATGAATCCTGCGGGCGCAGAACTGGGCGGGATCTCCCCGCATCCCAGGAGAACCACCGTCAAAACGACTGTAAAGACATTTCGTCTCATCGTTCTGCCCGCAAAACACTACTAATGCCATCGGCACAGCGTATTCCTTTCGCACCTCCGAGGCCTGCCCGAACGGCGTACGCCTTTCGCGTCCTGTTTCAAGACGTTACGGCTCTGCCGGAGCGTTGAATCCCTTTGCGGTTTCTTTCATCTAAACTAGCGAAATAGTCGTTATAACGAGGATTTCACTATGATTGACATTCGGCGCAGTAACGAACGGGGTGGCGGCGATTACGGCTGGCTGAATACCCGCCACACATTTTCTTTCGACCAGTATCACGATCCACGCTTCATGGGATTTCGCTCCCTACGCGTGATCAATGAGGACCGGGTCGCGCCCGGCGAAGGGTTCCCCACCCATCCGCACCGGGACATGGAAATCATTACCTACATCCTGGAAGGCGCGCTCGAGCACAAGGACAACCTGGGCACGGGTTCGGTCATTCGCCCCGGCGACGGGCAGCGCATGAGCGCTGGCCGCGGTATCCGCCATAGCGAGATGAATTCATCACCGACCGAGGCCGCTCATCTGCTGCAGATATGGATCATGCCCGACCGGTCCGGTCATGAGCCCAGCTACGAGCAAAAGGCATTTCCGGATGAAGAGAAGCGGGGTAAGCTGCGTCAGATTGCCGGGCCGGATGGCAAAGATGGATCGGTGACCATCCACCAGGACGCGCGCCTATTCGTGACCCTCTTGTCTCCCGGCCAGCAAGTCACCCATGAATTGGCGAAGGGCCGCTACGCATGGCTGCAGGTTGCCAAGGGAGCGGTGGAGTTGAACGGAAAGCTGCTCAAACAGGGTGACGGCGCCGCCGTGAGCGACGAGCCGAGGTTGACTATTAAAGGCACAGAAGACGCCGAAGTCCTGCTGTTCGATCTGGCATGATGCGCATGGCCGCGGATTTGGGCGGATCCAATCGGATTTTCTGAGTTCAAAGTTACATCCGCGAGAATCTGTGAAAATCCGTGGCTGCTCTTTATTGTGATTCAATAGAGGGCTGAGGTACCCCCATGGCAGATGAGTCGAAGCCGATTCGCATTGTTTTGATCAACGGCAGCGTCCGTCCGGGAAACTATACCAGCATGGCGTCCACCATGGTCGTCGACGAGCTCAGAAAAGATCCGCAGGTCACCGTCGAGGTGATTAACCCGCTGGAACTGGATCTGCCGATGCCGGGGATCAATCCCCGCGCCGAGGGAACGCGGAAACTCCAGGAAGCGGTGAACAAGGCGACCCTCGTAATTCTGGCAACGCCGGAGTATCACGGTAGCTTGAGTAGCGTGATGAAGCTGGTTATCGAAAATCTGGGCTTTCCTTCGGTCCTCGCAGGAAAACCGGTGGCGTTGCTGGGTGTGGCTGCTGGGTCAATCGGGGCGATCAAGTCGCTGGAACAACTGCGGAGCATTGCTTCCCACATCGGCGCTTTTGTCCTGCCCCTGCCAGTTTCCATCCCTAACGTGCAGAAAGTGTTTGATTCCTCTGGCCACGTACTCGACCCGGCGGTCGAGAAACTCGTTCGCAGTCTGGCGACAAATGTGATGAACTACATCCATCAAAACATTTGTCCGACGGTGACGCTGGAACGGCTATTGCGGCAGGGCACGGCGGCTGTGGCAGATTGAAATTCGTCCCTCTTCGTGTTTCTCACAATCAGTCGGGCTATGCCTTTTTCGATTCCAACCGGAGTTTCCGCTGTCGCAATCGTCTTCTTTCTCGCTGGGGCCTATCTCTGCGTGATTGGCGTGTTCATGCTGGCGTCGCCCGGCACGGTGTCTATGGCCTTGGGAGCCCCGCTGCTCAGCGGCCTGGAGTTGGCTGGAGCTTACATGTTTCTCCTGACAGCAGCAGTGGGCGCACTGATTGGATGGGGATTGTTGCGCCTGAACAACTGGGCGCGGAGGGCGGCCATTGTTGTGGGATTCGTTGGAGTCGTGATGCTGGTCCCCGTCGTGTCGGCAGCCGCAGTGGATTTTCGTGCCTCGCTGCTTTGGGGAGGACTCGGGATTATCGTCCGGGTGATGATCGTCTGGTATCTGTATCAGGAGCCAGTGGCGGAGAGATTCTCGCACTAGAAACACGTGGGGACAGCCGCCCTCGGCTGTCCGGTCGAGCGAAGCTCGACTCTTAGGACGGGCGAAGACGCCCATCCTCCATGGTTCTTGTTCTCAGCGCCTGGCTTTTACAGGCTCTGCCTCACCCACGCGCTTGCTGACTTCAAACTTCATCTTCCCGGCTTTCTTGTCGGCATCGACGATCAAGTGGTCGCCGTGCAGCACCTCTCCATCGAGAATCTTCAGGGCCAGCGGATCCTGCACCAGCTTCTGGATCGCTCGCTTCAAGGGGCGCGCTCCAAAATTCGGATCGAAGCCTTGGCTGAACAGCAGATCTTTCGCCGCGTCTGTCAGTTCAAGCGAGATTTTTCGCTCCGCCAGCAAATGTCGGACATCTTCGAGACGCAACTCGATGATCTTCACCAGCTGTTCCTTGCCCAGTGGTCTGAAAATGATGATGTCGTCCACCCGATTCAAGAACTCTGGCTTGAAGTGTCCGTGCAGAGCGTTCATCACCTGCTTCGAGGCCTCGTCGAAATCCGTCTCTGAGCGCAAGCCTTCGGCCTGCAGGAAAGACGACCCAAGATTCGAAGTCATAATGATCACTGTATTGCGGAAGTCCACCGTGCGGCCTTTCCCGTCGGTGAGCCGGCCATCATCCATCATTTGCAGCAACACGTTGAAAACATCGGGGTGTGCCTTTTCGATCTCATCAAACAGGATGACTGCGTAGGGACGTCGCCGCACTTGCTCGGTAAGCTGTCCGCCCTCCTCATAGCCGACGTATCCCGGAGGCGCGCCGATGAGCCGCGAGACCGCGTGCTTTTCCATGTATTCGGACATGTCAATTCTCACCAGGGCATGCTCATCGTCAAAGAGAAACTCAGCCAGGGCGCGCGCGAGCTCAGTTTTACCCACGCCCGTGGGGCCCAGAAAAATGAATGAACCAATAGGACGCTTGGGATCGCTCAAGCCGGCGCGCGACCGGCGGATGGCGTTCGAAACCCTCTCCAGCGCCTCGTCCTGGCCAATTACGCGTTGCCGCAGCCGGTCTTCCATGCTGATCAGCTTCTTGACTTCGCCTTCGAGCATCTTTGACACTGGAATGCCGGTCCACTTGGAGACAATGCGGGCGACGTCTTCTTCGTCCACTTCTTCTTTCAGCATCCGCGACTTGCCTTTAACATCCATTTGGGCGGTGAGTTTGTTGAGTTCTTCCTCGGCCTGGCGCAGCAGGCTATAGCGGATCTCGGCCACGCGCTGCAGATTTCCCTTGCGTTCCTCGGCTTGTTCTTCGATCTTCAATTGCTCGATCTGTTCCTTGAGCGCGCGGGAACGGGCGATCAGGTCTTTTTCCCGCTTCCAGTTTGCCTTCAGCGCATTGGCCCGCTCGCGAATCTCCGCCAGCTCCTTGTCAATTAACTGGAGCCGCTCTTTGGAACTACGGTCATCTTCCTTCTTGAGCGCCTGGCGCTCGATTTCGAGCTGCGTCGCCTTGCGCTCCAACTGATCGATCTCGGTGGGCATGGAGTCGATTTGAATGCGCAGCGAGGCAGCGGCTTCATCGATCAGGTCAATCGCTTTGTCAGGCAGGAATCGATCGGAGATGTAGCGGTGCGACAAAGTCGAAGCAGCCACAATTGCAGAGTCTTTGATGCGCACGCCGTGATGCACTTCGTAACGCTCTTTCAAGCCACGCAAAATTGCGATAGTGTCTTCGACGTTCGGTTCGCCGACAAAAACGATTTGGAAACGGCGCTCCAGAGCTGCATCTTTCTCGATGTGCTTGCGGTACTCGTTCAGCGTGGTCGCGCCAATCGCGCGCAGTTCCCCGCGTGCGAGTGCCGGCTTAAGCATGTTGGAAGCGTCCATCGCACCCTCGGCCGCGCCCGCGCCGATCAGCGTATGTAACTCGTCGATGAAAAGGATGACCTGTCCCGAGGAATCTTCGATCTCTTTCAGAACAGCTTTCAGGCGATCTTCAAACTCGCCGCGGTATTTTGCGCCCGCCAGCATGGCACCCAAATCCAGCGCGACCACACGCTTGTTCTTCAGCCCCTCAGGCACATCGCCGGAAATGATACGTTGCGCCAAGCCTTCGACAATGGCGGTCTTGCCCACCCCGGGCTCTCCAATCAGCACCGGGTTGTTCTTGGTGCGGCGGGAAAGCACCTGAACCACGCGGCGGATCTCTTCGTCGCGACCAATCACGGGATCCAACTTGCCGCGGCGCGCCTGCTCCGTCAGATCGCGCGTATAGCGTTCGAGCGATTGGTACTTCTCCTCGGGATTCTGGTCCGTTACCTTCTGCGAACCGCGCACTGACGTGAGCGCTTTGAGAATCGCATCGTAGGTTGCGCCGTACCTTGCGAGCAGGTCGCGGGCAGCATCGCCCTTGAGTTGCGTGGCAGCTAACAACAGGTGTTCGGTCGAGACGTATTCGTCCTTGAAATTGCCGGCTTCCTTGAAGGCCTTGTCCAGTAACTGATTCAGGGAGTTTGACGGCGTCGGCTCAGCTGCGCCACCTGAGACTTTTGGCAAGCTCTCAATGACGCCGTAGGCATCGTGCAATACCGCTTGCGGACCGATCCCGATCTTCTCCAGCACCGGCGGGACGATGCCTTCCTTGTCCTCGACCAGTGCAGCCAGAAGATGCACCGGCATGAGCTCGGGATTGCCGTGCTCCGATGCCAGACTACTGCCGCGCTGAACTGCTTCCTGCGCCTTGACTGTGAACTTATCCCATCGAATTGCCATAATTTTTCCCTTGTACTTATTGTCACCCTGAGCGAAGCGAAGAATCCATGTATTTGTTTGAATTGAAAAGATGCGTAGATTCTTCGCTTCGCTCAGAATCACAGTGCATTGAAAGAAAATGGGAGACGGTCACCTCTCCCGTCTCCCGTCGAAACTGTCGAGCTTCGCTCGACCGGACGGGTCAGAGACCCGTCCCCACACAAACAATCGCCCAACTTACGCGGCTTTGCCTGGAGCCTTGGCTTCCACGGTCTTCTCGCCGCTAACGTTCACCTTGATCTGCTTGGGCTTGGCCTCTGCCTTTTTCGCCAGGCTGATCTTCAGGATGCCCTTGTCATAAGTCGCCGAGACCTTCTCCGCATCCACGGTCGTGGGCAAGGTAAAGGAGCGAGTGAAGCTTCCATACTGCCGCTCCACGCGACGGAAGTTCTCCTCTTTCTCTTCCTTCTCGAACTTGCGCTCGCCGTGCACGGTGAGGGTGTTGTTCTCGATGCGGACATCGATGTCCTTCTCGTCAATGCCCGGGACTTCGATCTTCAGCGTGATGTTGTGCTCGTCTTCGTACACATCCACGGGCGGAGCAAAAGCGCTCGTCGCTAAAGACTGGTCTTGCGTGTCAGTACCGAAAGAATCACGAAACAGCCGGTTCATGCGATCTTGCAGAGTGGTGAACTCACGGAAAGGTTCCCAACGGGTTAATACGGTGGCCTAGTTCCTCCTTCAAAGAATCTTGGAAAATCTGATTTTATGGCTTCCTTACCCTTGCTTGGATGCCTAGTTAGCGTAAAGGAAGCATAAAATTTTAGTGTGTTATTGTCAATACATTAATTAGCTGTTATTTCATCAGCTTACAGCCAACACGATGCACTTCAGGTAGGCGGTTTCGGGCACCGTTAGCAGTATGGGATGGTCCTTGGCCTGGGTTCGGTTCTCCACGATGCGAAGATTTTTGTGCATATCCTGGCAGGCTTGGGCCACGACTTCGAGAAACTCCTCGCGACCGACGTGGTACGAGCAGGAACAGGTAACCAGAATCCCGCCGGGACGCAGCATCTTCAGCGCCCGCAGATTAAGCTCCTTGTATCCGCGGAGGGCAGTTTCTACATTGCTCTTGCCCTTGGCGAAGGCGGGGGGATCGAGGACGATGGTGTCGTATTGCTGGCCCGCGGTGGCGTAGTCTCGCAATAGGTCGAAAGCGTTGGCCTCAATCCATTCGATCTCGCGTCCGTTCAAGGCAGCATTGCGGTCAGCGACCTCGAGCGCAGGGCGTGAGCTATCCACGCCTGTAACCTTGGAACAGTGCTCAGCCAAATGCAGAGCGAAGCCGCCGTGGTAACAAAACACGTCGAGTGCCTCGCCGCGTGCATACTGAGCCGCCGCGGCATAGTTTTCCCGTTGATCAAGAAACGCGCCTGTCTTTTGGCCTTCAAAAGCTTCGTAGTGGAACCGAACACTATTCATGGCAAACACCGTGCTGCTCTGTTCACCTTGGACTAAGCCGGAAGGTCGCGCCGGTAACTGTTCCAGATCCCGCACCCTGGCATCGGCGCGTTCCACGATTGCCGCCGGTTTCAGTTGCGCCTCCAGTTCGGAAACCACGGTCTTGCGAACCTCTTCCGCATCCATCGCCTGGTTAAGCACCTGCAGCGAAAGCAGGTCGTTATAGCGGTCCACAATGAGGCCGGGCAGGAAATCCGCTTCGCTAAAAACGATCCGGTACGCGTTCGTGTCCCGGACTACGCGTTCGCGATAGGCGAGCGCATCCCGGATGCGTCTCCGTAATAGGCCATCGAGATCCTTGACGGCTTCTTTCGACAGCATACGGATCGCAATCTGCGAAGCGCTGCTATACATGGCAGTGCCCAGAAATTTTCCGCGTTCGTCGGCCACCCCGACCACCGCTCCCGGGGGAATGCCGTCGGCCGAGGCAATGTCCGAGCGGTAGACCCAGACATGTCCTTGCCTAAGGCGATCCGCGCCGCGACGAGAGATCTCCACGGTGGGACCTGCCTTTGAAGAGCGAGCGGCAGGGCCAGAAGATTTTGGAGGCATGAAGGAATACTAAACCGGCGGCCACCACGGGGATAGCCGCCCTGAATATTGGATGGAAAACGTCAAGCTCCGCACAGTTCATCAGGGGCAGGCAGGGCGCCTGCCCCGGCGTGGCCGCCAAAGCGATCATTTTCGACTAGTCTTTATCCAGCACAGTGATGACGCCATTCATGGGTGTGCCAAAATTGCCGTTCGAATCCTGGATCCCACCGTCCGGCCCCGGCGCCTTAGGCTGGTTGTCGGCATCCAGCATGGCATGCAGACGGCAGTAGAACGGGAAAACTCCCGGGTGGTTGAAGGTGAGGCTGAACTTGCCCTTCGCCGGCACGGCATGATTGACCCCTCGATGTCCCGCCGTGTTAAAGGCGTCGTCGCTAACCACATAGTGGACCTCATCGTCGTTGTTCACCCACGTGACCTTCTGGCCGACGCGAATGGTGATGGCAAAAGGCTTAAACCGATCCTCGCCCGGTACGATGATTTGACGGGCGGGTTTCTGGTCGTCACCATTCGCCGCCATCGCCCGATTGACTGTACCCAGGACCAGCAAACATGCGAACATCGACAGCGCTAAGCAGCGGATTCGCAGAACAGACATAAGCGTTCCTCCTTGGAGCAGGAACGGTACCTCCGGCACTCGATGGGATTGTCACGGTGAGGTTAACTCCCTGTCATCATTTTGTCCGGCTTTGTCACCAAATTGTCTCTCAGAATGGTCAGACCTGGCAGAAAGGGATGAGTGCTCGTTGGAAGGGGCGTTCGTATCGAACCTGGGCATCAACTGGCGGCTGGATGCTCGGAAGCTATCGCCTCGTGCTGGCTACGGGTACGCGGACGGGCTTCCGCCCGCGCCAAATCGAGGTCTCGATGTAGAGCGTCCAGCGTCGCGGTGGGAAGTTCGTTTCCCCATTCCTCAAGTTCGGACTCGGACCAGCTCCCATTCAGTCGGATCGCATCCTCGGTGAGGTCCTCGGGAAACGCCAAGCGATATTCGCCTTCACGAACCAGGACATCGCCAACTCCGCGCCCGGACGAGCCATCGTACACGTGGCGACTCGACATCCCTTTACTGTTGATATAAACCAGAAATACTTCCCCGTGATCTCCGAAGTTCGCCCGGTAATACCACGCCTGACTGGATTCAAACTTAGGGTGGGCTCTCCGTCGCCGGGCGACCACGGCTGGGTCAGCCACCTCGTCGTTCGCCGGATCGTAGTAAAGAATCCGCTGGCAGGACTCGCAGACGACCACTTGAGTTCCCGCGCGCACCTCATTGTAGGTCTGCGGACGCAGCATAACCTGGCAGGCCAGGCACTTATGATCGCGCGCTTCAGAAAGGCCCGTCCCGCGATGCTTCGCGACCCGGTCATATTGACGCAGCAGATCCGCATCCACGCCGGCTCGCGCCTTGTCGCGTTTGGTATTCCATTCGGCCAGTTGCTGTTCGTCTTCCGCAGTCCGCTGCCGCGCCTCGACCTTTTCCTTTTCGATCTCTGCTGTCTCCGCTTTCAACTTCGCCTCGGCTGCCTTTACGTCCCTCTCGCGGATCTCGGCATTGACCATCAACTCCAGAATCCTGTCTTCGTTGGCACGAATGTCCTGTTCAGCGAATTGAATCTCGTGCAGCAGAGCCTTGTATTGTTCATTGGTCTTGACTGCGAGCGATTGGTCGCGGTACTTGGAGATCTTCTGTTGCTGGTCCGAAATCGCGCTCTCGTATTTGCGACGCGCGGCTTCGTCGGCCTTGACCGCGGTTTTGGCTTTTTCCAGGACCGCCCTGGTTCCTGCCAGCCTCTCTTCAATGGCGGCCACCCGCTTCGGCAAGGCGGCGATTTCTTCCTTCAAACGCAGGATTTCTCGATCCGCCTGTTGCAGTGCGATCAGGTTTTGTACGTCTGGAAGCATCTTTAAGAGTAGCACTGCTACTGATTTTACCATGTGCATCGACAGGGCCTGCGGCTGGCCTGGTCCTGCACGAATTCGCTCTGCCGGTGTAAACTTTTCAGCCTTGCCTTTAAAACCGAATTTATGCCGGGAGATGCCTCGTGAAGCAACTCATTTGTTGGATTATGATGTGCTGGTTACTGATTCCCTTAGCGGCAGCCCAGTCGACCACTCCCGACAGTTCGGCCAAGAAACCTCTTACCATTGAAGCCATTTTCGCCAATGGCGGCATCACCGGACGCCCGCCGGAAACCATCCAGTGGACTCCCGATTACACGAAATTCACTTTCATCCAGCGCGACGACTCCGGCGAACACGGCGCATTGTGGTCGGTGGACGCGGCCACGGGCCAGAAAACCCTCCTGATCAACGAAACCAAACTGGCCACGCTGGCGCCTTCTCTTGAAAAAATCAAAGATGAGCGCGAAATAGAACGCATCAGTCGTTACCACGTCGATCCCTACCGCTGGGCGCCTGACTCCAAACACTTGCTCTTCGTTCCGCAAGGTCAGCTCTGGCTCTACTCGCTCGAAAACGGGACCGCCGTCCAACTCAGCGCGTCGCCCGACCCCAATGGTGATCCAAAGTTCTCTCCCGACAGCACCCGCTTGGCCTATACGCGCAAACACAATTTGTACGTGCGCAGTTTTCCCGGCGACACCGAAAAGCAACTCACCCGGGAAAAAGATGACAAGGACAAAGATAAAGATAAAGAGGACAAAAAGAAAGAAGCCAACCTGCTGAACGGTGAAGTGGATTGGGTCTACGCCGAAGAGCTGGGAGTGCGCAGCAACTACTTCTGGTCGCCGGACAGCAAGAATATCGTCTTCCTGCACATGGACGAAACCCGAGTGCCGACATATCCCATCACCGACTGGATGCCCACGCATCCCACCGTGGACATGCAAAAGTATCCGCAAGCCGGCGATCCCAATCCGGTCGTGCGTCTGGGAGTGGTCAGCGCGTCCGGGGGCGACACAAAGTGGATCTCGCTAAGCGAAGACCACGACAGCTACATTCCGCGCTTCGGGTGGGTAAGCGATGGCATCCTCTGGGCCGAAGTGTTAAATCGTGCGCAAGAAGTCATGGACCTCTACTTTATCGAAGCTCACACCGGACGCTCTCATAAGGTTTTAACCGAGACCACGCCTAACGCCTGGGTCAACGTGAGCGACGACATGACCATCTTAAAGTCCGGGGACCATTTCCTCTGGTCCAGTTGGCGGGATGGAACCACGCAGCTTTATCTCTACAGCTTCGACAAAGCGAGTCCCCTCGCGGCCGACGCCAAGCTGGAACGTCAGCTCACCAAGGGCGATTTCGAAATGCTCGGGGTCGAAGCGGTGGACGAAGTGACTGGACTGGTGTACGTCAACTGCAACAAGGACGATCCCCGCCAGCGCCAGCTCTACGCGGTCAAGCTCGATGGCTCAGGCTTCCAGCGCGTCTCGCACGAAGATGGAACCCATCACCCCACATTCGCCGCCGACGGCCAGGACTACGTGGACGAGTTCTCCGCCCTCATGACGCCTCCGCGCATATCGGTTTGCAACGCTACCGGAACGTGCAAGCAAATCTGGAATTCGCGCAGTGTGGACGCCTTCGGCCTCACCGCGCCCAACTTCCTCGAATTCAAAGCCGACGACGGAACCACCCTCTACGGCGAACTCCTGCTTCCCTCAGAAAGCACGCCGGGCAAGATCCCCGTGATCGTAAATATCTACGGAGGCCCGGCCGCGCAACTGGTCACTAACAGTTGGATCGAGGACTGGGCCGGTTCCTCCGGACTCTTCCATCAAGTTTTGGCCCAGCGCGGATTCGCGATCTTTACCGTCGACAATCGTGGCACCCCCGCGCGCAACCGCAAATTCATGACCGCAGTCCGGCATCAGTTTGGTGGAATCGAACTCGAAGATCAGCTCAGCGCCCTCGATCAGCTCTTCGCGCAGTATCCCCAGCTTGATCGCAGTCGTGTCGCCATCTGGGGTTGGAGCAATGGCGCATCCATGACGCTGTATGCGATGACCCATTCGACCATGTTCAAGGCCGGGGCCGCCGTTGCCCCAGTCACCAACTGGCACAACTACGATTCCATCTACACCGAACGCAACAACGGCCTGCCCACCGACAAGAACACAACAAGCTACGTTGATATGGACCTACCCAAAGTAGCCGAAAAGTTGCAAGGCGCGCTGCTCCTCGCCCACGGAACCGGCGATGACAACGTGCATTTCCAAAACAGTATCCAGATGGTCGAAGCTCTAATCAAGGCGGGCAAACAATTTCGCTTCATGGTCTACCCCAACAAAACCCACAGCATCCGCGGCGCCGACGACCGCGACCACCTCTTCCACCAGATCGAAGACCATTTCGAACGTGAACTGAAATGACTCACGTGAGGGCAGCCGCCCCGGCTGTCCAGTCGAGTAAATAACCCTGTTGTGCTCTAAACACATAGCCGTCATCCTGAGAACACAAAGCCTTCGCGAAGCGAAGATTCCCGGTACTTTTTCGGCGTGCGTCACCAATGTAGGCGTGGGCGTCCGCGCCCGTGCGTCGTCTACTTGAAATTCACGGTCGAGCAGCTATTTACTCTTTGCCGCAGTTCTAAAGTACAGCGTTGGCGTGGTCCCCAGCGCTTTCCTGAACATGGAAATGAATGCGCTCGGTGTACTGTACCCCGCTTCCAGAGCGGCGTGTGTGACCTTCGCTCCTTCCGCCAAAAGCCGCATTGCCTGCATCAGACGAAGTTGCTGCCGCCACTTCCCGAACGTCATTCCTACATCTTCCTGGAAGAGTCTTTCCACCGTCCTCTTGCTCGCCCCGCCTACTTTGCAGATTTGTGCAAGCGGTCGATTGTCGCTGGGGTCGTTAATGAGTGCTTCGGCGACTCGGGCGGCTCTGCCATCAACCAGATTAGGAAGTTGCAGCGGAACCATCTGGATAGCTTCCAATTGGTCGATGATCATGTCTATCAAATGACGCTGCCACGTAACGCTGTTTTTCAGCGCGGGGAAGCCGCAAGCATGCAGAATGAGTTCCTTCAGCAAGGGTGGCACGTTTACTACGCAACAATCTCGCGGCAAAGCTCGCGCCAGCCGCGGCCTGAGGTACAGAGTTCGCATCGCGACCGTGCCTGACATCGCAATGCTGTGCGGAACCCGCGCCGGAATCCAAACCGCCCGGTGGGTGGGAACCACCCAGGTGCCGGCGCGGGTGCGCACCGTCATCACTCCGCGAGAAGCATAGACAATTTGGTCCCGGTCGTGAAAGTGCGATGGGATTACATGACCTGCCGGGTAGTCGTGCGTGAGGGTGGCAATCTGGGAGTGGCTGTTTCCCAAGCGATCGAAAATCGCAGATTGCCGCTTTTGCGACATTCATTGTCAGAATAGCGGAAGTACGTAAGTCTAACAACCGCTATGCTGAGCCAGTCTGGAATTGATCATGAGATGGAACCCATGAACCGCTTACACCATTGGCTGTGCCGTTCCTCTCGCTGGCGAGAAACTATTCAGCAGCGAGTGCCGTGGGCCCTCGATGGCGCCGACCTGGGACAGGATGTTCTTGAGCTTGGGCCAGGCCCGGGTCTCACCACAGATCTGTTGCGGCCGACGGTACCGCGTCTCACGGCCATCGAAGTCGACCCCAAGTTGGCGATGTCCCTGGGTTCGCGCCTGCGCGGGACCAATGTTGCGGTAGTCACCGGCGACGCGACTGCCATGCCGCTCTCGGACGCCCAGTTTTCCGGAGTTGTCTCGTTCACCATGCTGCATCATGTGCCCTCCGCTGAATTGCAGGACAAACTGCTCCGCGAAGTGTGGCGGGTCTTGGCGCCAGGAGGCGTTTTCGTGGGCAGTGACAGCATACAGAGCTTGTTCATGCGGCTGATCCACGTCGGTGACACGCTCGTGCCGGTTGATCCGGATACAGTTGGCTGCGCGACTGGAGACCGCAGGATTCGAGGTCTTGGAAGTAGAAAAGAACCCTCACGCATTTCGGTTTCATGCTCGACGGCCCGCAGCAAGTTTGCAGATTAAACCAGCAAGGAACTAGTAGGCGAAGATCAATCTCAGGAGGAAGCCTGTCATGAAGCAGAACATATTTGTTCGAGGTTTGAAGTGGTTCAGAAGCGTTCTCTTGCCCGTTGGGATGAGCAACACGCGATTCAAGCAGACCGTTTTTGCGGCGCTCGTCTGCTTAGCTGTCCCGATGTTGATGCTGGCGGCCGACAGCACAGACTCTACCGCAGTTGGAACCCGCACGGTAGAGGGATTGGTACGGGACATCGCCTGCCCCTTGCAAAACCGGAAGTCCACTGCAACCAGCTACAGCAAGGATTGCATCACCATGTGCGCGAAGGCGGGCTCCCCGTTGGGAATTCTGACGAATGACGGTTCGGTATACGTTCCGATCACTGAAACTATGCCGGACACGGGACAGGATGCGCTGAAGCCTTTCGTTGGCGAGCGCGTGCAGGCAACCGGCAAAGTGTTCGAGAGGAACAGTGCGCATGCCATCGAAATCAGCGAAATACATCAGCTTCCAAATGATGCGGCAGGTAAGTAGAGCCCATCAGACAGCAGGAGAAGCAAAGGAGCTTTTTCTTGAAAAAACACATAGCTGCTCGAAGTTCGAGGTGGTTCAGAAGCGTTCCCTTGCTTGTTCTCATCGGCGGATGGTTCTTAATAGGGGCTACATCCGCCTGGCCTGCCGTCGATTCAGGATCGTGTTCCACAAACTCCGAGAGCCGCCAGTTGGATTTCTGGATCGGCGATTGGACTGTGACGTATCCCGGCGCTTCAGTCCCCAGCGCCAGCAAAGTTTTCTTGGAACTCGACCAATGCCTGCTCGTCGAAAGCTGGGACGGCGGAAAAGGTCACACCGGCAAGAACATGTTTGCTTACAGCTCGGACGATAAGAGCTGGCACGGCATGTTCGCAGACAACGAAGGCCGCGTACACATATTCGAAGGCAAAGTTGCACCGGGCTCGGCCGAATTTCTCGGCCCCGGCACCGGCCCTACTGGCCAGGCGGTTCTCAACAGAATCAGGGTGGTCCGCGTGAGTCCAAATAAGGTTGAGCAAACCTGGGAGAAATCGTCAGACAAAGGCGCCACCTGGACCATGGAATTCCGGGGAGAATACTCGCGCAAGAATCCTTAGTTGGAAATCCAGAGAGCCTTGACCTAATTCAACGAGCGCACCGATGCCGGATTCGAGACACACTATTATTCAGCTTCTACTAAAAACGCAAGCATAGAAAAACTATGCATGGTCAAGAAGGGCGAGACTAGACAAAGCAGTTGCTGAGCGCGGCCTCGCTTGGAGTTCCAAAATGGGAAATGCCTCTCGATTCCCTTCATTTCTGCCTTGACTTTCGTGCAGACTGTCAGTTAATCCTGTAACTGTATAGTCAGCCTACAGATAATACGAAGTACCGCTAACTCCTTTGTCCGGAAGATTTTGCGTATAAGTCCTTCTGACTCAAAGATCTTGGTGGGAGTGCGGCCCTAATCTCATGATTCCAAAAGATCGCGGGGGAGGGGGTACCTACTAACGAAAAAGTAAACAGCCGCCCCAGAGCCGGTTGGTGCAAAATAAAGTCGTGCTAAATAATCCCGTGAAAGCACGAGGCTGATTCATGCACCGTTTGACGCTCGGCGACTTCGAACTGATTGCCGTCTCCGACGGCACCTACCGCCTCGACGGAGGAGCGTTCTTCGGCGTCGTCCCCAAAATCATGTGGGAGAAGAAAGTGAAAGCCGATGCCGAGAACTACGTTCCCGTTGGCTTGAATTCGGTCGTGGTGCGTACCGGTCGGCAGACGATTTTGATCGAGACCGGTATCGGCAACAAAATGCCCGAGCGGTTGGTCAAGATCTTCGGCCAACCCGCGAAGCTCCTCGACAATCCTAGCTACCGCAGGCGTTTCGCCGGAAGAGATCGACATCGTGATCAACACGCACCTGCACTTCGATCACTGCGGCTGGAACACAATGTTCCAACGCGACAAGGTCGTGCCCACGTTTCCGAAAGCGAAATACTATGCCCCCGAAGGCGAGTGGCAGCATGGACGACTTCAGCTGGAGCGCGATGCCATCAGCTATATGTCCGAAAACTATGACCCGCTGATCAGGACTGGCCAGATGGAGTTGTTGCAAGGAGATCACGAGATCGCCCCAGGAATCTCAGTAAAAGTTTTCCCGGGGCACACGGAGCACATGCAAGCTGTGGTGATAAAGAGTGGCGGCCATACCGCCTGCTATATCTCCGATCTAATTCCCACCAGCGCCCACATTGATCTGACCTGGGTGATGGCCTTCGACCTGCTCCCGCTGCAAACCATCGAAAGCCGCAAGCGCTACTACGCCCAGGCGATTCCAGAGAAGTGGCTGACCATGTTTACTCACGACCCCAAAACCCCGTGGGCTTACGTGGCAAAAGATGAACGAGGGAAGATGTTGACGAGGGCAGCCACATGACCAGAAGAGCTGCCGACAAATTTGGAATACAGCGTCCGGGAATGCGTGCTTAGCTTGCTCAAGCGGGTGTTCGCTAAGACACGCGTCCCGAGAACGCTCACCTGTTCACAACCTATTTGAAAGTCGCGTTGAAAGCTTGGAAAGCCGCGCCCTTTTTAGGTATGTACCCTCCTGCGACCATGCTCTTGTCATTGAGACCGCCGCCGTAAGTTTCATACGCCTTGGGAAAGCTGTACTTGAAATACTTCCCACCATGAAGCAGAGCGGCGTGTATGAGGTTGGCGGAATCCAGCCATTCATAGGTAACGTCGCCCTCGTTATTAAGGTCCAACGCGTACGAGCTGGCTGCGCCGGGAACATTAATCTTCTTGTACTTCTTGCCAGTCAACATTGACGATTCAACAGCGCCGCTAGAATCTAACCAATAGAGGACAATTACGTCTTTGTTGCTGACCCCGGTCGCGATAGTGCCGCTAGACCCAGGCACGTCCAGCGTCTTGTATTTCCCTCCTTTCAGCAAAAATCCGTGGATGACACCACCCGAGTCCGAATAGTTCCCGACGATGTCTCCCGCATCGTTTATGGCGTTGGCCGACGTGCCCGTGTTTCCCTTAGGGCCAGGGATATCTTTGAATTTTCCACCCTTGTACAGAAATCCCACTGATACGCCGGCGGAGTTCGTGTACACCCCGACAACACCTGTGCCGTTATATTGGATATTGCTGGCTCCAGTGGTGCCAGCCATGGCCTTCGGGTCATCCAGTGTGGTGAACTTCTTGCCCTTGAGAATATAACCGTGCGCGACGCCGCCGCTGTCTGTATAACCTCCGACCGACATACCGGCGTTATTGATTCCACCGGCACTTGTTGACGTGGCTCCGGGCACGCTCGCCTTAGTGAACTTGAATGTTAGGGGTGGGGCATCGGCTGCGGTTGCGGCGACTACCGTGAACGCCAGCGCAAACGCCAGCAGGCAAATTATTGACTTGCAGTTTTTCATTGGTTTTCTCCTGACGTAGTTAGGTGACCGAAGAATTGACCTCCGCCTGGCGATGCGCTGCCTCGAAAAGCTCTTCGAGACAGATCGCGCAAGAGGCGGAAAGGGAACATCTAATCGGAGAGCTCGAAGCGCTCCCATGGACGACCGACGCGCCCAAAATTATGTGCGCGGCTTACGGGTGTGTCAATAGGCAAATTATTGCACTTGCGGCGACGCGCACGTACGTCATCACTCGCGGGCGAGGGCGCCCGCGCCACACAGTCTTTGCTCGAAAAATTCTTCTACGTTGGTCAGAATCTCTGGAGCGTTCTTCGAGTCGTAGATGGCTTTGCGCAAGGCGGCTCCGCCCGGAACGCCGTGCGTGAACCACGAAGCAAACTGCTTCATCTTGCCTACCGCGTCTGGCAGTTCCTCTTCGATCAGCATCTGGAAATAGGTACGGATCATCTGGTAGCGATCAGCCTCGCTGGGTTCATCGTACGGAATTGTTGAGCTTTGCTGCGCTGGCCCGGCGAGGGCGTTCTCGCCTACGGGGTTATTGCCTAGCCACGCGTTATATTGCACGATCTGGCGGAAGATCCAGGGATTTGCGGGCGCCGTCCGCCCGATCATTACGGCATCGCAGCCGGTCTGGGCTACGATGGCACAAGCATCTGCGGGTGTGCGGATATCGCCGTTCCCGATCACGGGAATCTTGACTGCCTGCTTGACTGCGGCAATCCATTCCCAGCGTGCCTGGCCACTGTAGCCCTGTTCGCGCGTGCGGGCATGCAAGGCGACAGCACAGAGGCCGCAATCTTCGGCCATCTTTGCCAATTCCACGCAGATGATGTTTTCATCGTCCCAGCCTGCCCGGAATTTAACCGTAAACGGAATTCTGATAGCCGCACGAACCGCTTCAAAGATCTTGCCGATCGCAGGCAAATCACGCAGCAGGCCCGAGCCCCCATTGCATTTGACCACCTTTTTCGCGGGGCAGCCCAGGTTGAGATCGACCAGGTCAAAGCCCAGATCTTCAACCATGCGAGCGGCGTCAGCCATCACCTTGGGATCGCTGCCAAAAAGCTGAGCCGAGATCGGATGCTCGTCCTCGTAGAAGTGCAGGTAGCGTTTGGCTTTCTGGTCTTTTGCTCGAAGAACGCCGTCGGCCGAGGTGAATTCGGTCATGATCAGGCCGCATCCGCCGAGGTTGCGAATGAAGCGCCGGAAGACTGTATCAGTAACTCCCGCCATGGGCGCCAAAACGGTTGCCGGCCTGATCTGGAGGTTGCCGATCGCTACCCGCTCGGGCACGGTAGCGCCTGCACGGGCGAGGACGCCCGTGTCTACATTCGCCGGATTGTCCCAGTACTTGCGCACCTAGCTATTTTACTGTCTTCCACAAGTTATGTAGCTATGGCACAATTCCTCAGCTTATCGAGGTGACGTATGGATGACACGCCTGGACAGTTTGTCCAAGAGCTACGATCCTCGCTCCTGAGAAAAAGAGCGGGGCAGATTGCTCTTGCGGTCATCCTGGCCCAAGCTTGCCTTCGGTTTCTGAACGCGCTGACCTGGTATCTAATCGTGCCGACTATTGGAAAGCTGCTCGACGGGCACACTGAATCCGTTCTGTTTCAAACCAGGGCTCCCTTCCCTTGGTAGCCGTTGCTTAGGTCAGTGCTCGGCCCTACACCCTAGCAACCGCAGCCGCCGAAGCCTTCACGGTACTAAAGTTTCTCCAACTGACCCCGCAATCGGATTTACGAACACTTTCGTAACTCCACTTTAGCCCTACTCCCGGACTATTCTGATCAGGTCACTTCCCCCAAGGACGTGCCCGAGGTCTTCCCCACCGAGGGAGAATCGGTCTTTGCCTGCAACGAGGTAGGAAGATAATGTCGAACAAAATCGGGCGCTTCGAAATACTCAGCGAAATCGCGCACTCTGACATCAGTTCTGTCTATAAGGCCACCGACCCCGAGAGCGGACAGACCGTCGCGCTGAAGACCATCAAGCTGGAACCGCTAGGCGAGCAGGCACACGCGCTGGTGAAAAGCCTGCTCGAGGAGGCTGAAGCCAGCAAGGGTCTCAACAGCCACAATATCGCCCTGCTCTACGGCGCCGAAGAAGTAGGCGGCATTTTCTGCGCCTCTTTGGAATATGTGCAGGGCAACAGCGTAGCCACAATGCTCGCCCGCAAAGAGGGCTTTTCCATCTGGGATCTCCAGGATATCGCCCGTCAAACCTGCCAGGGCCTCGACCACGCCCACGCCAAGAACCTTGTACACCACACCCTCGAACCCGCGAAGATAATGGTGTCGTGGGATGGCACGGTAAAGATTTTGGGATTCGGAATTTCCGCCATGAGCGCGTTCGCGGCGCAAGCGTCGGGCACCACTCCAGGAGTTCTGCACTATATGTCGCCCGAACAACTGCGCGGAGATCCACTAGGCGCGCCGTCGAACATATTCAGCCTGGGCGCAATTTTCTACGAAATGGTCACCGAGCGTAAGGCCTTCGATGGAGATGATGCAGACCAGGTCAGGCAGTCGATCTCGGAGATGACGCCGGTGGCTCCGGACCAGATCAACCGCAAGCTTCATCCCGCGCTTAGCCAGGTGATCATGAAAGCGCTGTCGAAGGCGCCCGACGAGCGATATCAGACCGGGCAAGATCTGGTGAACGATCTGGAGAGATGCAAGGAGAGCGCCACCAAGGCCGCCGCTCCAAAACCAGGGCAGACCGCTCAGAAGGCGCCCACTCCACAGAAGCCTGTTGTAAGTGCGCCGCCAATGAAACCAGCATCGCCCGCGGTGACGTCGCAGCCGAAACCTGCGGTCAAGGTCTCGGCGCCGGCACCAGCACCGCCGCTTGCGACCAAGGCTGCCGCTGCCGGTTGGAGTGGAGGCAGCGCGAATTCCACCAGCTCCAGCGAACTCATTACCCCAGACCTGGATCAAGCTGCCCCTGTCATCAGTACATCCTCGGTTGAGACGTTTAACGTCGAATCGTTCTCCGACGCATCCGCAAGCATGTCCTCTGCGGCGATTGTTGAGCCTGAGGTCGAGGCTCCGAAAATCAACGTCGATCCAATGATGGCCGAAGCCTCGAAAGCTGGCGCCGGCGCCAGCCGCAGCTTCTCTGAGATCGATGAGTTGCCGCCGCTCAAAGAAGTATACGTAGCACCGCCGCCACGACCGCAGCCTGCCGACGAGCCTCCGCCGATCGATGACGTGCATGCCACCGTCTTCAAGGGAGCCGCGCCGGAGAAGCCGAAAGTGCAGCCGCGCGAAGTAGCGAAGAAAGCAGTCGCGGAGATCAAGAAGACGCCCCCGCAACTTTTCATGGTTTCGATCGCGGGCGCGATCGGGATCATTGTGCTGATTGTGGCTGCGATCGCATGGCGCATTCACTCCGAGAATGCGGATGATGATGCCACTCCAAACCAACCGCCCGCTCCGGTTGCCAGCGTGCCGGCCCAGCCGATCGCAAGCGCAAATCCATCTACCGTAGCGCCCGCAGCCAATCAGACTGCGGTGCAAGTCACTCCCGAGGCCGTAACTGTTGCGCCCCCCGCGGTCTCGGTCCAACCCAAGTACAACAAGAAAACGAAGGCAAAGCCTCGTCCTGTCACTCCCACAATTGTTCCCGGGCAGTTGAGCGTGAGTTCAACCCCAGCGGGCGCGCAGATCCAAATCGATGGACAGAACGATTCCACGTGGGTCACGCCGTTTAACATCGCTGGACTCAACCCGGGCCAGCATACGCTGACCATCAGCAAGCCAGGCTACGCGTCTGAAACCCGTAGCATCGATGTCGGCTCAGGGAGCAAGTCATTCATCAGTGTGCAGCTTCCCCAGCTCACGGCCACAGTTTCCGTGACCAGTGAACCTGCAGGCGTAGCTATCTGGATGGATGGCAAAGATACCGGTCGAGTCACTCCCGCGCAGATCTCGGTGGATAAACCCGGGAACCACAGCTTCGCGTTCAAGAAGCAAGGCTATCTGGAAGAAACCACCACCGCGAATCTCCAGGTTGGTCAAACCTTCCGGTTGGCGCCCAGCCTGAAGGCGCTTGGCAACACCGACGACATCAAGATTGGGGGCAAGTTCAAGAAGCTCTTTGGCAGCGGCGACACCGCCGGAATGGGCGCGGTCAGCATCAAGACGCAGCCCAGGGGCGCGCAAGTTGCCATCAACAATCGGATTGTGGATAAGAACTCGCCGGTAGACTTGTACTTGGATCCGGGCAACTATGTCCTCGACATTACCTTGTCTGGATTCAAGAGCGTTCATCGCGTCATCACCGTGGAAAAGAGCGGCAAGGTCGTAATCGACGAAAATCTCGACCGGGAATAAGCGCCACTCCCTCAGGCCGCCCGAACTCACAGGTTAGTCAATGGAGGATGGGCGTCCGCGCCCGTGCAAGCCCAGGCGATGCCCTCCTAGGCGACGTGTAAGGCTCGAACGACGAGCGGCCATCGCCATCCCACACTGCCTTCTTCGTACTCCTCTGACTTTGATCTCATGGGTGGGCCGCTGCGTCCATCCAGCACTCAGGATGAAAGCGCAGACCTTCGGGACACGAGGCTAGGGCGAAATGGACTTCATTGCGGTCAGGCGGGCGTTAGTTGCGTCGGTTTTCCTCCGGCGGGCGAGGAGAACCTGTTGCAACAGTTGCCAGTCGTTCTCGGCATCGCGTTGCGAGAGCTTTGGAGGGCCGCCTTTGCTCAGCTCTTCGTGGAGCCGGAGCAGTACAATCCGCTCCGTCAACTCGGGCGGCGCCGAGGTGTTCAGGATGTTGTTCCGTGAGAGTCCGAGGTCAACCGTTCCATCGCCAAGCTTCACTTCTAGCACCGGATTTCCGGCCTGGTCGAGTCGTGGGACCGTATCAGCCTGCAACTGTTGCCAGGAGATTCCACTCCAGGGGTTGCCCTCATCGAGAGGGCGCTTCAGCGCGTCCAGCCGATTCTGGTACTCGCGTCGCTGCGCCGCTGTCACGGGTGGTTCCAACTCCCGGCTCGGGTCAAAGATCATTGCATCGCGCGCGGGATTGAAATGCCCAACGCCCACGGCCCCGACGACGAAGCAAGAAGCCATCACCGGGTGAAACACCAGCAACGGCACCATATACTTTTTCGCTCGGAATGCGGATTCGACAATGCCGCGCACTGGTCCGCTACGCCGGATGCCGCCTGGGACCTGGGGAATCACGAAGCTCGAAAAGTGCAGCTCGGGATGTCGTTCTCCGAAGCGCACGAACAGTCTTGCCATTTGCTTGGGCGTGCTGACTCCAAGATCGCGCACCACACTGCGATGGAGAACGCTCGGATAGTAGAAATTTACCAGGTTACGCGCAAAGTCCGCGCAGTTGCGCCTCAGCACATTGAATCGGAAGCGGTTAGGCTCCGAGTTGTATTTGCGAATCAGTTGATCGTCCTGTTCTTCGGTCGTATCGATCTGGAAAGCGTAAACGGTCCGGCGATAGGCAACACCCACCAGTTGCGGCCAGCGTCCGCCTGGAGTTTCTCCGTTAGGATCGTCGGGAGCGATGGACTGAAGATGGCTGCGGCGATATTGATCTCTGAGAAAGTCGGCCAACTTTTCGTTGGCAGACAGCGGGACATTCTCTGGCTTTTCGACAGCGTACAGATAAGGGATCAGCGGGATCGCGATCCAATCGCGTCCGGCAATGTTATCGTAGCGGCTTATGACTGCGCCCAACTCTCCCGGGGCGCAAGGGCGTAGGATCTCCGGCGACTCGGCGCAAACCCGGGTCAGGTAGACGGCTGCGTGACCGGTCCCGGCAAAGGCGCCATCGTAACTATATGGCTCTTCCAGAAATAACGTGACCCCGGCGCGCGCGCGAGATGTCGCCGCTAACAGGCAAAAAAACAGCAAAGCCAATTTGAACCGAGTCGTCATAAGCCTCCGGCTGCTGGCCAGACCTACGGCTAGTCTTTGATGCCGTTTGGGGCAACCGTGTACGTGCAGTATAGCGGTCCTTCTCCCGGGGACCTCGGTAACCAAAGAGCGTGCACTTTGTGGACATATCTGCTGGAAGGCTGGAACATGCCCTCATTTGCCTTGAACCCAGACTCGGACAAAATCTCTCTTTTTAACGTGGCTTTAACCAATTTCGATTATTCTGAGTTTGGGGTTTGACACTGTTTGCAAGCCGTTGCTATAGTCGAAGAGTTCCCTTTTGGACGCGGGTTCGCTATTTGGCAACGTCCGACCGCTGGGATTGTTCAGGTCCGTCCGCCAGGGCGGACTCCACACAACCTAAGACTCACGCCAGCAGTCCGCTAACAGATCCCGCATCCTTCGCGCACGCGCGAGTACACCAGAGAGGCGATAAACCTTGCTCGACGACAACACTCCCCACAACCACGATTCAGCGACCTCAACCCTAACCGAGAACCTTGAGGGTTCTGCCGAAAGCTCAAGCCAACAGGCTTCCGTTGCTGAGACGCCGCAAGCGGCCCAGCATCAGGACGAAAAGCCAGGCAGCGCAGGCGCTGAGGACTTTGCGTCGGCTCTGGAGAGCTTCACCACCGAAAGTGAAGAAGCAGTGCGCGAGGACAAAGTCCTCAAAGGCACCGTGCTGAAACTCACCGGTACGCACGTCGTGGTGGATATCGGCGCCAAGTCGGAGGGCATGTTGCCTCTGTCCGAAGTGCTGGATTTTGAGGGCAAGCCCAGGTTCCAGCCCGGCGACGAAATCGACGTCATGCGGGACAAGGGCGAGACTGAGGAAGGGTACATCAATCTCTCGCATCAGAAGGCGCAAAAACTGCGGGCGTGGGACGAGATTGAGAAGGCATACAACGAGAAGAAGCCGATTCGCGCCACTGTGGTGGAACGGATCAAAGGCGGACTTACCGTCGACATTATGGGGGCAAATGCGTTTCTTCCCGGTTCCCAGGCCGACCTGCGTCCGGCGCGCAATCTCGACGCGGTCAAAGGGCAGACTCTTGAAGTTGCCATCATCAAGCTGAACAAGAAACGCGGCAACATTGTCGTCTCCCGCAAGCAGGTGCTGGAAGGGGAGCAGAGCGAGAAGCGATCCAAGACTCTGGAGCATCTGGAGGAAGGCTCGATCCTGACCGGCGTGGTCAAGAACCTGACCGATTACGGCGCCTTTGTCGATCTCGGCGGAATCGACGGTTTGCTGCATATCACGGACATGTCCTGGGGGAGGCTAACTCATCCCCGCGACTTGGTTAATGTGGGTGACCAGATCCAGGTCAAGGTTTTGAAGTTCGACAAAGACAAGCAACGCGTATCGCTGGGCTTCAAACAGCTCACGCCTGACCCGTGGCTGGACGCCGAGCACCGCTATCCCGTGGGTGCGCACGTTGGGGGACGCGTTATCAGCGTCACCGATTACGGCGCGTTTGTGGAACTTGAGCAGGGGATTGAAGGATTAGTGCATGTCAGCGAGATGACCTGGTCGAAGCGCATGAAACATCCTTCCAAGCTGGTCAATGTTGGCGACCATGTGGACTGCGTTGTGCTGAATGTGCATCCCCAGGAGCGGCGCATTTCGCTGGGCATGCGCCAACTTGCCACCAATCCATGGGACGCTCTGCATGAGAAATACCCGGTGGGCGCGACGGTTGAAGGCCGGGTGAGAAACCTGACGGACTTCGGTGCATTCATCGAGATTGAAGATGGCATCGATGGCCTGGTCCACGTCAGCAACCTGAGCTGGACCAAGCGCGTCAAACACCCCTCGGAGATTCTCAAGAAGGGTGACCGCCTGAAGGCGGTCGTGTTGGCGATTGAGCCGGACAAGCGGCGACTTTCTTTGGGTGTGAAGCAGCTTCAGCCGGATGTGTGGGAGAGCTTCTTCGGGCAGCACAAAGTTGGCGACGTGCTGCGCGGGAAGGTCCTCCGCGTAGCCAGCTTCGGCGCATTTGTCGAAATCGCCGAGGGCATCGAGGGTCTCTGTCATAACTCTGAAGCGGTGGATGCCAATGGCCAACAGTTAACCTTGGAGCCGGGGCAGGAGCACGACTTCAAGATCATCAAGATGAATCAGGAAGAGAAGAAAGTCGGGCTCAGCATCAAGGCAGTGGGCGAGGAAGCTTCGCGTACTGAAGTCGAAGCCTATAAGCATCCCGTGTCGAGCACCGGTGGTTCCACCATCGGAGAGTTGATGTCGTGGAAGCGTGCGGGCAGCGATAACAACTAACTTGTGTAGAGCGGACACTCTTGTCCGCTTTTTTCAGAGGTACGATCAGAACACACCCTAAGGCGGCGGACAGGAGTGTCCGCCCCACACGAGCCGGGCTGTTTACTGCAGCAGCCCAAACACCCCAACCCCATTGGTTGTTCCCACGTACACCTTGCCATTTGTGATCATCGGGGTGATAAACTTGTTCCCCGCGCCGAACTGGTCTCTTCCCCCTGACGCCTGGTTGCTGTTGTATAGCTCATGCGAAAGACTGGTTGCGTCGTAGGCATGCAGAACCGCGGTGCCGCTATTCTCTGCAGCCCATAGGATCGCATTGCTGGTCCCATCGGAGGAGATGCTTGGAGTCGCGCCCGGATAACCGAAGGCATTGCCAGTCTGCGACGCCGGGGTGCTCGCGACCTGTGCATTGCTGATGGCGAATGCCTTGATGCGATCACCGACCGCGCCGAAGTAAACCGTGTTGTTGAAGTAGGCGGGCATGGAAAATACAGAGCCCGACAAAGCACCTTGAAGTTCCTGGTAAACGTTGTTCGTGTTCGAATTGAATTTTCCCATCGCGTCGCGGTCGACCACGTAGATATTCGAGTCTTTGCCCGCGCCGACCGCAAGGTGACGTGTGTGACCCATGCCATCCGTAAGATCGGGGAGCACCAGCGCACCGCCCGAGCCCAAGTCCTCATCAGAGCCGTTCTCCGCGCCCTGATTGAACATTTCAAAGTAGTCGGCGACTGATAATTTGTTGGCGGTAGAAATCTTCAGGAAGGCATTTCCGAAATCGCCCTGACTGGGGAACCCGTTTGCGTCGAGTGTGGAATCAAACGTACCGTTCGCGTCAAGCAAAAAGATGTTTCCGGAAGTGTCGGCGGCAAGGCCTGCGCCGCTCATCCATACGGAACCTTCATTGCCATTCGGAGTGACGTTCAACACGCTGACCTGTGCCAGCGTTGACTGGTCGAAGCCCATGATCCAGCCGGTGTAAGGGCGAAAGTCGCAGTGGGATGTCCAAGCCGTATACACGACGCCATTTAGCAAGAGCAGGCCGGCCCGTTCTTCATATTGCCCGGGCGCGAAGATCACATTCCCTCCCGAGCTGTTGTCGCCCGTCCCCGGAAACGAAGCCTGGATATCGCGCGGGCCGCCAAACTCTTCCGCGCCTGTGGTCGCGTCCAGAGCGTGCAGTCGCTGGTGGTAATTTCCGGATCCGTCCTTCGACATTGCCACCACGTAAATCGTGCCATGCGGGCCCGCTTTGGGATCGATGACCGGGGTGGCAGTGACCCCGATCTCCGGTGTCACTTGACCGCAGCTGTGATCGTCGCTGGTCGTTTCGCCAGCGGCCAGCATCGAGACTTGCCAGAGAACTGTTCCGCTGTCGGCATCGACGCCATAGACGCTGCCGTGCTCCGTTGCCAAATACACAACGTTATGCGTCCCTTGATTGGAGATGCTTACTTGTGTGAGATAAAGGGGCTGGGCATCCACTTTCCCGTCCACACTGATGACAAAAAGCTTGCCGAAACTGGAAGAGTTGACGTTGCTGGGCGTGAGAATCTTTTCGCCAAGGTTCTGTCCGCTGCGCGCATTGTCGTTGTGGTACGTCGTCACGTTGATTCCGGACGCACCCGGCGGCGGGGGTGCGGATTGCTTTGCTGGCGAGTTGCTATTGCAGCTGACCAGATGCAGACCGAGGAATGCGGTCACGAGAACAGCGCTGAGAACGCTGAAACGAAATATCCTGGATTTCCCAGCCGGAGCCTTAAATGTTGTCTGAGGTCTCTTCAAAATCATCGCCCACCCGAATTCGCCAGCATCGCGGCAACGCTCCGGACGCTTCACTTCGTATCAATTCGCAGGATGATGTTCACTGTCTTTCGGTCGTCGAATTGGCTCACGGTCTTGGTGTCGCTCTTTAGGCCTTTGTACTGGGCGTAGACTTCGTAGTCGATGTTCGGGGAAAGTTCTGGGAAGTGGTACGCGCCATCCGTGCCGATGATGTAACTCTTCACCGCGCGGGTGCGTGTATTAGAGAGGTAGACAATGGCGTTCGGCAGTGGGTTATCGTGGTGATCCAGCACTTTGCCTGTCAGCATGCGGCCGACAGTGTTTTTGTTGTCCTTGTCTTTCGAATAGGGAGAAGCAGCCGCGACGACGCCGAGCAGCAGCACCACCAGAACGACAACTTGCTGCTTTCTCATGTGATTTTTCCCCTTAGCTCACCGGCGACGGCTGCGTGCCGAGTGCTACTTTAGATGCAGGCCGGTGTCGACGCGCTCGTCCGCGTCTATGTGTATCTTAACCTCTTCTCCCTGCAGCTGATTGCCATTCTTAGATTTATGCCCTTTCGTGTCAGCCCAAATCACATAGTCCTCCTTCCCGGCCGGGACGCGCTGGGCGAACTCCCCATTGTGGTCCGAAAGCACTTCCCAGCGCGCTTTCTTTTCACCCTCGCGGCGAATCTTGATTCTTACTGCGTAGATAGGGTGATCGTCCGGTCCCCAGACCGTGCCGAAGATTAATGCGTAGGGTATTTCGTGTTTGGTCTCCCCGGACGAGAAATTAACGGCAGCGGCTGCAGGTCTGCCGATGCCAACTGCGGCGGAGACGCACAGCCCAAGAAGCGCCATTCGAAAGACATCGCGGAAGTCGAACTCTAGCGGACGGGACAGAGGCGTGCCGGAACTAGGAGAGATCACCGTCTTCGAGTTCCTCTTCGTCGTCCTCCTCATATTTCTCCTCATCCACCGGCTTCAACTCAATGGGACTCACCGTGATGATCTCGAAGTCAGTACCGCACTCGGGGCAGGAGACGATTTCTCCCTCATCGACCTCGTCTTCTTCGATGTCGAGGTTGGTTTCACATTCCGGACAATGAACCACAATGGCCTCCATATCTCTAAGACTCCTTGATAATATTTAGTGGCTCTTGAGCCGAAGGTCAAGTCTTCGATTTCCGAAACCTGGCTGAGCGCTCGGGAATTCTTTGGCTGGCGGCTATTCTAACAACCTCTGTGATTCTCCAACGCTATGGTGGCGGGAATTTTTCTGAACTGAGACACGCGTGGCCACTGCTCTGCGCCAGCTTGTGCGCCGCTTTCGCATTGGCGCTGCCGACCATTGCTGCTGCACAGGACACTTTACTTCCGGGCCCAGCCGACCCGCAGATTGTCGCAGCCATGAGGCAGATTTCCCCGTCCCGGATTCAGGGCATTATCGAAAAGCTGGTCAGCTTCCAGACTCGCTCCACCCTTTCCGCGCAGGATCCAGCCTCGATCGCGTCGGGACACGGCATCGGTGCGGCGCGGGAATGGATCAAGTCCGAATTCGAACGCTACTCGCATGACTGCGGCGGATGCCTCGAAGTCAAGTTCGACAGTTTTACCGAAGCACCTGGCGGCCGGATTGCAAAACCAACCGAAATCACCAATGTTTATGCGGTAATGAAGGGCTCCGATCCCGATAGCGCAAAACGCATTGTGCTGGTGACCGGACACTACGATTCACGCAACAGCGACAACCTCGACATTACCGACCCTGCCCCTGGAGCCAACGACGACGGCAGCGGCACGGCCGTGAGTCTGGAATGCGCCCGCGTTCTGAGCCAACTGAAGTTTCCCGCCACCATTATTTTTCTGACCGTTGCTGGCGAGGAGCAGGGCCTGAACGGGAGTCATCACTTTGCGCAAATGGCCAAGTCCGCGGGATGGAATATCGAAGCGGTGCTGAACAACGACATCGTGGGCGGCGATCGCAGTCCGCAGCAGGATGCCAGCGTGGTGCGCGTGTTTTCAGAAGGTTTGCCACTTGCTTCGACCGATGCCGACCTGCACCAGATCCGAAGGAGACGAGAGCGATTCCACCTCTCGGCAACTTGCCCGCTACATCGCCGAGACCGCGCGCACCTATAATGCAGGTGTCAAGCCCACGTTGGTCTTTCGTCCGGATCGTTACCTGCGCGGCGGTGATCATAGCTCATTCAACGAGCAGGGATATGCCGCCGTGCGCTTCACTGAATTTCGCGAAGACTACAACCACCAGCACCAGAACGTACGCACCGAGAATGGAACCCAATTCGGCGACCTTTCCAAGTTCGTCAACTTTGACTACGTGGCCGATGTCGCGCGCTTGAATGCGGCTGCGCTGGCGTCATTGGCTTTTGCGCCCGCGCCACCGGCCATGGTCCGCCTGCTGACCGTGAAACCGGAGAACGATTCCACTCTGACATGGGAAGCATCCCCCGGCGGGCGTGCGGCGGGCTATGAAGTGCTCTGGCGTGCGACCAGCAGCCCAGAATGGGAGCACGTTCGCGCGGTGGGAAATATAACTCGCACCACGCTTCCCATATCGAAGGATAATGTGATCTTTGCCGTGCGCGCCGTGGATAATCAGGGCCACCGGAGTCTGGCCGTGACGCCCCTGCCCGAGCGGTGAGTCCTAAACCTGTTAAAATGGCATCCTCGTTGTTCAGGCGTAAGTTGTCAGCTGGCAACCCGGCCTCTGAGAACCGGCAACTGCTCTTATGTATCGCGGACGAACCCTCTCGCTGAGTTTTCCACCCTTCACCAAGGCCGTGAAGTGGCTCGTCCTTACCAATGCCGCGGTCTACCTGCTCATCGAACTGTTGAAGGCTGCAGCCCCCGAACTGGGCGGGGCGCTGTTTTTCGCCTTGGCATTGATACCCGCAGCCGTCACGCGCGGTTGGATATTCCAAATCGTGACGTATTCATTCCTGCACGCGGGAATACTGCATATTCTTTTCAACATGCTGGGACTGTGGATGTTCGGCGCGCAGCTGGAGTCTGACTGGGGACACAGGCGATTTCTCGAGTTCTATTTCTTCTGCGTGATCGGAGCTGCGCTGACCACGATTGCAATCTCCTACACCGGCGTAGGTGGCGTGTCACCGCAAACCCCGACTGTTGGCGCGTCCGGCGGAGTGCTGGGAATTCTGATGGCATTCGGTCTCCTCTACGGCGATCGGGAAATCATGCTGTTTCCAATTCCGTTCTCCATTCGCGCGAAGTACTTCGTGGCTGGCGTCGCGTTCATCACGCTGGTCGAAGCGATCAGCGCGTCGGGGTCACGACAGGGCTCGAACGTTGCTTATTTCGCTCATCTCGGCGGACTGCTGTTTGGATTTTTGTACGTGAAGTTCATGCCCAAGCGCGGGCTCGCATTCGGGGCCACGGAACATTACTTCAGCGTGCGGAATTCCTACTATCGATGGAAGCGGCGCAGGGCGGCGCGCAAGTTTGAAGTGTTCATGCGCAAACAGAACCGCACCGTGAGTGGGACCTTCGACGAAAACGGCAACTACATTCCGCCGGATGATGTGGACAAGAAAAATGGCGGCTCGAAATCTGGCTGGGTGAACTAGTAGCAGCGGTTGCATACGTAGACCCGGACGCCCCGTCCGGGTGGTCGAGCGAAGCTTGACAGGAGTTGTCTCTCAGCCACGGCGTCAGCCAAAGAACTTCTGGAACTCCGCCAGCACGAGTGCAGGCAGTTGGTCCTGTCTTAACTTCCCTTTAAATCCGAGATCGTGACCCGCACCCTGGATCTGCAGCAATCGCGTCTTAGCCGGAATCAGACTTAGGGCCGACTCCATCTCCTCCGCCGACCCAAACGGATCGTGCGTTCCATGCACAAAGAGCGCAGGAGTTTCTAACTTGGGCAGATGCTGGACCCGAAGCTGGTCGGGCTTCCTCGGCGGATGCAACGGATACGATAACAGCAGCAAGCCGTCTACAAAACCAGGCTGATCGGCACAGAGCATCGTCGACTGGCGGCCTCCGTAAGAGTGCCCGCCGAGAAACATGCGCCCTGAAATCATTGTGCGAAGAGCACTCACTGCATCCTTCAGACCTTGACGGTCGCGAGCCGCATCGCCGGGTCGTGGTGGACCGAAGGGCCGACTTTGGCGATACGGCAGATCACAACGCAAGACGGTCACGCCTGCTCCGGCGAATGCCTCAGCTAGCGCTACCAGCAGTGGAGCCTTGGAATTCGATCCGGCGCCGTGAGCTAACACCAGGCCATCTCCCGAGGGCGCAACAGGGCGATGGAGAAATCCGCGGACATGGGGATCGCGCGATGTATCAACGAATGGCTCGGGGCTGGAGTTGGCAGACATAGTAAGAGTCGATCTTCAATGGGCAGTATGACATAGGTTGATTCTTCTACTGCGCGCCCACGTTTAGCATTTTTTTACATTTTTTTTCTTGCGGAAATTCCGAAGTCATGGCATCTTGAAATATCTTCCTAAGAAAGGACGCCCAATTGGCAAAACTCACAACCAAATCGCCAAGCGTGCGACTGCAGGCCATGTGCGGCCTCTGTCGCTTTCCGGGCGTCGTCGATCGCGCCAACTGATCTGCGGCGCCGCTTAACGCAAAACCAACCAAAACAATAGCTGCGCTGGGTGGCGCAGGCTGCGGTTCCTTCGACTGGTCCTCGAAAAACGTACCGCTGCCGCTTATTCCCCCAGCCCTTAACTTGAGGCGCTTACGCGGCGTGAGCAAGGCGGGAGCCGCGGCCCGAAATCCTGAGCCACGTTCTTGTGGCGAAGGATCCATATCCCGCTAGCAATCCCGAGGCTGTTTGCGACGGATCACACAGGGTCAGTGGTGAAGGCCACGGTTACTTCTTGACAAACGAAACCGTGTCCGCATGTTCCCTGACCAGTACTTTGCTCGTGTGGCGCGGGCACTCTTGTCCGCGTTACAGCAAATTCCTCAATAGTCGTGATTCCCCACCGCCGAACGCGGCCGGGAACCGCAAGTCTGATTTGGCCAGAAGCTAGCGGTTAGAAGCTATTGCTGAGTGCCGAAAGCTGACGACTGAAAGCTCAAAAGGAGGCCACCATGGCTCGACTCAACACACTGAACCTCAACTTCGGCCCGCGCACCCACGAGGACGCACCGACTCGCTACATCGCGCCCGAACTGCAGCTGCGGCGTTCCGTGCTCGCCTGCCTGCTTTGGGAAAAGCAGTTCTACGAGGACGGAGTCGAGATCGCCGGCCGCATCACCGAGCTGGTGCCCAAGGTTGCGTCGGAGAAGGTAGCGGCTCTTGCCGTCGAGGCGCGCGCGCAGATGAAGCTGCGTCACGCACCGCTGCTGCTGGTGCGCGAGATGGCACGTCACAAGACCCATCGTGGTCTCGTGGCCGACACCCTCGCAAGCGTTATCCAGCGCGCAGATGAGCTGGCCGAGTTCGTCGCCATCTATTGGAAAGATGGGCGCATCCCGCTCTCCGGCCAGGTGAAGAAGGGGCTGGCTGCGGCTTTCCCCAAGTTTGATGAGTACGCTCTGGCGAAGTACGATCGCGTCGGACCCGTCAAGCTGCGCGACGTCTTGTTCCTCTCCCACGCCAAGCCGCGTGACGCGGCTCAGGCCGGGGTGTGGAAGAAGCTGATCTGGGGACGCCTCAACGCGCCCGACACCTGGGAGGTTGCACTCTCCTCCGGAGCCGACAAGCGCGAAGCCTGGCAGCGTCTGCTTGCAGAGAACAAGCTGGGCGCGATGGCCCTGCTGCGCAACCTGCGCAACATGCGCGAGGCTGGCGTGGAGGAAGATCTGGTGCTTTCTGCTCTGCGCTCCATGAACGCGGCGCGCGTGCTGCCGTTCCGCTTTCTCGCTGCGGCTCGTTACGCGCCGCAGTGGGAGGAGACGCTCGAGCAGGCAATGCTGAAGTGCGTTGCCGGGCAGGAGAAGCTCGCGGGCAATGTCTTGCCGGGTAAGACCGTCGTGCTGGTGGACGTTTCTGGCTCGATGACCGCCCCGCTCTCCCGCCGCTCCGAGATGCAGCGCACCGACGCAGCCTACGGGCTCGCCGTGTTGCTGCGCGAGATTGGCGAGAAGGTCAGCGTGTTCTCTTTCTCGGACGATCTCGCCGAGGTGCCGGCTCGTCGTGGATTCGCCTTGCGCGACGCCATCGACGCCAGCCAGCGCCACAACAGCACCCAACTGGGGAAGGCGGTTGAAAGCCTGAACCGGAAGGAGACCTACGATCGCCTGGTCGTAATCACCGACGAGCAGGCGCACGACTCGGTTCCCGGACCCTGTCAATGGCGTGACGGGCGTTCTCGCCCGTCCAAGGGCTACGTGATCAACGTCGCCAGCTACAAGAACGGCGTCGGCTACGGCAGTTGGACGCACATCGACGGCTGGAGCGAGTCAGTGGTCGAGTACATCCGCACCCTGGAGCAGACGGAGAGCAAATGGGTGAACTGAGTGGTCAGGGCCAGGCGAAAGCTCGGGCCTGACTGGTTGTGGCGTGTCCATCTCTGCATATATAGTTCCGGCCATGGCGAAGTACAGGATGGAGTTGTTGGGGCCACCTCTCCTTAAACCTTTGCGTCACGAGCACTCATGATCTCCAAATCCGCTGCAATCGCCTGCCTCGGATACGCATGAATCGCAGTGGTGGCGTGCTGCCCTTCACGAGGCCAGAGCTTCTTCCAGGGTCTCGTAAATTTTCACTGTGCGGATTTCATGGGCGAGTTTGGCCCAGCAACGCAATACTTCTGGATCTTCCAGGGCGGCGCGGCGAGCCGCTTCCGATTTCCAGTAGCGCAGCAATACGTATTCGTCATCTGATTTCGCATCGCGATACAGCAGGTCGCGGCTATAGCCTCCGGCCGAGAGCGCTGCGATCAGGGCGCGCATGGTGGCCAGAGACGCTTGCTCGTGCCCCGGCAGGGGCTGGAAGATGGCGACCGCAAGTATTTCCTGTGACATGAGACTATTTTGTCTGACGGGTCAAGCCCGGCGTGGTTCCACGCGCAGTCCCACGCACGGGGACGGGCGCGCCTAAATCTTCGACTACGTGAAGCCGCATGAGATTGGTCGAACCGGAGGCCATTTGAGTTCCGGCCACGACCCCTAACACGTCGCCAACCTTGATGCGGCCCTCGCGCAAGAGCTCTCGCTCGGCGGTCGTAACCATATCTTCGGCGTTGCGCGCCTGCGCAGTCCGCACCGGACTTACTCCCCAGAGAAGGTTCATTCGGTTGCACACCGGCAATATCTGGCTGAAGGCATAAATCGCGGCTTTGGGGCGATACTTGGAAATCATGCGCGCGGTGTTCCCAGTCTCCGTGAACACGGCGATAGCGCCCATGCGCAAATCCTCTGCGGCATGGGAGATGGACTCGCAAATGGCTTGCGCGATGGTGATCGAATGTTTCTCCCGCCGCCGCCGGGACGGGGCGAAGTCCCCCGTATTGCCCTCGGCTTCAACCACGATGCGTGCCATCATCGCTACAGCTTCGCGGGGATAGAGACCGTTGGCGGTTTCCGCGGAAAGCATCACGGCGTCGGTACCATCGAAAATTGCATTGGCGACATCGCTGGCCTCGGCGCGCGTGGGGCGCGGGTTCTCGATCATCGATTCCAGCATTTGGGTGGCGATAATCACCGGCTTGCGCCACTCGGCCGACCTGCGGATCACGTGTTTCTGGATAACCGGCACTTTCTCAGGCGGCATTTCCACGCCCAGATCGCCGCGCGCCACCATCACGCCATCGGCCGCTTCGAAAATTTCTTCCAGGCGTTCGAGAGCCTGAGGTTTTTCCAGCTTGGCGATCACAGGAAGATCGGCGCCATGGTTGGCGATGATTTGCTTTACCTCGCGCACGTCCGCTCCAGAGCGCACGAACGAAATCGCGAGCATGTCGACGCCGTGCTTGAGGCCGAACTCCAGGTCAGCACGATCCTTTTCTGTCAGCGCCGGAATCGAGAGCGCGATCCCAGGAAGGTTGATGCCCTGATGCTGACCGAGTTGGCCGCCGTTGATGACTTTGCATTCCACATCTTCGCCGCGAGCACGAATGACGCGCAGTTCAATCAGCCCGTCCGAGAGAAGAATGCGAGCGCCCGGTCCGATTTCCTGTGCTAATCCCTGAAAAGTGGTCGAGATGAGGCTCGGGGTTCCTTCAATGTCGCGCGGCGTAATGGTGACGTGCGACCCAGCCATGAGCGTGATCGGAATCCCATCTTTCAGACGGCCAGTGCGAATCTTGGGGCCCTGCAGATCCTGCAGAATGCAAATGGTGCGTTTCTCTTCTTCGGCGACGCGGCGCAAGCGCTCGATGTTGCTGGCGTGCTCTTCGTGCGATCCATGGGAGAAGTTGAGCCGGGCCACGTCCATGCCGAGGCGCATGAGGTCACGCAGGATCAGTTCCGAGTTACACGCCGGACCGACCGTGCAGATAATCTTGGCGCGGCGGATCGTCGGAGTGGCAAGCGATGGATCAACGGCGGGGCGCTTCTGTGAGAACTTTCCTCTTTTCAAGTTTCTTCCGATCAGAGTTTGCGTAGGTTTGATTATTGTATATGGAGAGTTAGTCGTATAGCTGATGCCCTAGCAGGTTGCGGAAAAACTCCCAGCGTTGGAGTTTTGAAAAGGCGCGGCTTTCCAGCCGTGCCGTAAGTCTTTGCTAATGATGTACGGCGCGGCTTAAAGCCGCACCCTTTCAAGGCTCCAGACGCCGATTTCGACGTCTTTCCGCAAACTCCCAGACAGCAGCGATCGCCGGTTTGCCGCGTTCAGTGCCGGTTGGGACGCGATGGGGCCTCGCTGCCGCTCCCGCGGGCGCAGCGCAGCAGATCCCACGCCTCTTTGTGCCCCTTCTGCCCGCCGCCGTTCCCTACTTCTGCCTACAGCCAGGGCACATTTTGGCTGAAGAAGGGCAGTAGCTGCACGAAGGCGACGTCACAATCCCATCCCTTGGCTCGCCGTCGCGCCGGCAAGCCATGAGAAACCAGGCCTCGCGGAATTGTTCGTACTTTCCATCGTGCCCCGGGAGATGCGGAAAGAGGAGCAGAGATTCGCGCGGCGTGAAGGCGTCACGACGACGGATGGCCCCTATGCGGAAACCAAGGAACAGCTTGGTGGCATTCAAATCCTTGAGGCGCGAGACCTCAATGATGCCGTCCACCTTGTCTCACAGCAACCAGGCTTTAAGTATGGTCTTGGACCGATTGAAATACGGCCGGTTGAAATCATAAAGGAGAGCGAGCAGCGGCGACGGCGAAATGATACCTCGCGATGAGGGCGGCCACGAAGGAAAAGAATGACTGAGTAAGAGCGGTGGAAGGCCCGTAGGGCTTTGCCGGCAGTGGCTGCCAGAGCTCAATCTTATTCCCATCCAGGTCATAGATCCAGGCAAAGCACGCTGCAATGCCCGGCTAACCGCAGGCTGGCTCAGCAGCAGCCGAGATGCGGCCGCCGTAATGCTTTTCTCCTCCGCTATGGCGGCAAACGTAATCAGGAGGTTCAAGTCGGCCTGTCGTAGTTTCTCTAACGCATGACGGCCATAACTATTAAGCATGAGCCGCGTGTGGTTGGGGAATCATCTTTGACTGTGCAGGCAAGAAGAATGAACAAGGAGAATTCAATGCAGGGAAACGGTTTGCAAGATAAGCGGGTGGTTGTGCTGGGCGGTTCGTCGGGAATTGGTTTGGAGGTCGCCAAGCAGGCGGCATCGCAGGGAGCGAGCGTTGTTATCGCCTCCAGTAGTGGGGAAAGAGTTCAGAAGGCAGTCGGATCCGTTGGTGGAGCAGCGCAGGGCCAAGCGGTTGACGTCTCGGACGAACGCGCCGTTGCAACCTTCTTCTCCAAGCTCGGTACTTTCGATCATTGGGTATTCACCGCGGGCGACAGCCTTCAATTGCACGATCTTGCCGCTACGGATCTCCAACAGGCCAGACGTGCTTTTGAGCTGCGTTATTGGTCGGCACTCGCTGCGGCCAAATACGGAAGCCCCCACATTCGCAAGGAAGGCTCTGTCGTGCTCACAACAGGAATTGCTGGCCAGCGCCCGCAAAAGGGTTGGGTAATTGCTGCAAGTGTTTGCGGAACCGTCGAAGCACTAACACGGGCACTGGCGGTCGAGTTGGCGCCAATACGGGTAAACGCGGTATCTCCCGGAGTCGTTCGGACGAACCTCTGGCAGAGCATGACTGCGGCAGAACGCGAGAACCTGTATGAGAGCGTGGGCAAGAGTCTCCCTGTTGGCCGAGTCGGTGAGGCTCGTGACGTAGCGCAAGCCTATTTATTTTTGATGCAGGAAGGATTCAGCACGGGGCAGACGGTGGTGGTGGATGGGGGAACAGTCCTGGTTTAGGGCCGCTCAGAGAAAAACGGCGGCTTTCTTCAGCGGTATTTGACGCTATGTTTAAATCAACGGCCTGTCGGTCGGAAAACCGATTGAGTAAGTGCAGGGGAAGGCCCTTAGGGCTTTGCGGGCAGCGGCTGCCAGAGCTCAATCTTATTCCCATCCAGGTCATAGATCCAGGCAAAGCGACCGTAGGATTCATCCATTCGTTTGGCGTCAATCTTTACTCCCTCTTGTTTTAAGCGGTCGAGCAAAGCATCCATATCGTCCACGATGTAGTTGATCATGAACGGTGCGGGGCTGGGATCGAAATACTTAGTGGAGGCGGGAAAAACAGTCCAAACTGTAACGTGTTCCTTTTGCGGGTCGTCGTGTTCGCGCCACGGAAGCATCGCGCCTTGGCCTTTGTCAGCGAGTCCAAGATGCTTCGAATACCATTCGCGCATCTGATCACGATTAGCGGATTTGAAGAAGACACCGCCGATTCCAAGGATGCGCCCGCGCTGCTCCATTTTGACAGGCGGCTTCGACTTTTCAGGTTGCGGAGATTTCACTTCCTGTCCTCCTGTTGAGCGGGCCGAGATGAGCAACAGCGAGCCGAGCGCAATTGTGCTCCACGGTATTCCTTGCATCGGCGGATTATACATAAGTTTCGATTCGAATGGAGAAATCGGTTCGCTCAAGGTTCGCCGTGATTCACGCTTTCTAGATCGAGCATAAGGTCTCGAACTGGCTTGGCACCGCCCGTGGAGAACCAGGCTTGCGAGACCGCAAAGTATCCCAGATTGCGTGTTCATCGGCACGAGGCGCGGATGACTCCTGTAAAACGCCGTAGCGTTTACCAGGGAGGCAAGGTGGTTCCAGAGCCAACTGGCCACGAACAACAAACAGCTGAGTCCGCGCTATCCGGCGTTCGGCGGCCGGGCGAGCCCAACTTCCGGCCGCCATTCGAACACATCAGTGACCCGTCGTCGCTGGTGCCCAGGTTCGCGTCCGTTGTTTTGATGCTAACTTGGGTTGAGGAACGCTCGCGCCTCGGCAACGCCTGTCATTTCAGCGTGTCAAGCTTCGCTGAATAGCGCTCTGTAAATCCCTCCGCCGAGCGCTCCGCCGATGAGCGGGGCGACCCAGAACATCCAGAGCTGCTGTAAGGCCCATCCGCCGACGAAGAGGGCCGGACCAGTGCTGCGTGCCGGGTTGACCGATGTGTTGGTCACGGGAATGCAGACCAGATGAATCAGAGTCAGGCAAAGGCCGATGGCGATGGGCGCAAATCCCTTGGGCGCGCGACTGTCGGTTGCTCCCATGATGACAATCAGGAAGAACGCGGTGAGGACTGTTTCCGCCACGAAACCGGCCAGCATCGAATATCCGCCAGGAGAATGCTCGCCATATCCATTCGAGGCGAATCCCTTGCTCAGGTCGAAGCCCGCCTGTCCGCTGGCGATCACGTACAGAACGCCCGCGGCTGCGATCGCACCCAGAACCTGAGCCACGACATACGGAAGCAAATCGGAAGCAGGAAACCGCTTGCCAACTACCAACCCAGCGCTGATGGCCGGATTCAAGTGGCATCCCGAGATGTGTCCGATGGCGAAGGCCATGGTGAGCACGGTCAGGCCAAAAGCAAAGGCCACACCGAGGAAGCCGATTCCCAAAGCGGGAAAGCCTGCGGCCAGCACAGCCGCGCCGCATCCGCCGAATACCAGCCAGAAGGTTCCGAAGAATTCCGCAACCGCACGTTTGCCGAGACTCATGGTTTGGTCTCCGAAATTGAATTAGGCTGCCTTAGCCGGTTTGGATTTTATCCTTGCGCCGCCCCTACGGATGCTATCAAATGCCATAGGGCCACCCCCGAAAAATACCAGTGCGAACGCGATCGCAGCCAAGGTAAGCGGGAACTCGTAGCCACCCTGCCCTTTCAGACCATTGTGCCAGTGAATTTTCCAGATTGCGACAGACATGTCGATCATGATCGCCACGGCCACGAACCGGGTTAGCAATCCGGCGATGATCAGGATGCCCCCGAAAAATTCCGTCCCCGCCACCAGATAGGCGGTCCAGCCGGGGAAGCCGAGGTGTTGCACCATGTCGTGAACATGCGAAAATCCGCCGAATACTTTGCCATAGCCGTGGCCAATCATGATCACGCCCAGCACAACACGCAAGACGAGAAGGGCTAGCGGTTGCAGACGATCGAGATAGCGCAAAGAGTTTCCTCCGATTAAGAGGTGAATAGATTACCGCATTGCTCCCTGGTTGCAGAAGTTCGTACTGACATCGCACTCAGAACTACCGCGTGGATGGTTATTCGCGCCGCGATTCTAGGCTTTCTTATATGCAACGCCTCGGTTTGGCGGAGCAGTTCCGGCGGTAAAGCGTTCATTGCTACGGATGGCGGGACGCTCGACGCTCATTATCTCTAGTTCTGCCCAAAACGCCCAGCCACCAAGGCTTTTCCGCTCGTGCCGCGACCTTCGTACCGTCTCTAATACTTTAGTTACGGTTCCATCGACCGGGTAGCAGCATGAGCACAGGCAGTACTTCATATTGTGCCCGTATTAACATCGAATACCATATATTGATTACGCCTCCCACCCCGTTCGGCTACTTTCCAAGAAACAGGCATAAAACACGGTAAAACTCGGAGATTCGCCTTCAGCTCTTGTGCTTTCAGGGCTGATATATGCTCGGGACACCTGAATTCACTCGAACGCATTTTGTACGAGGAGTTCTTCCCAACTTAGGTCGGTGGCGGCAAGCGGCAAAGGGCCTTAAGTCTGTGGAAAGGGTTTGGAAACTATGGCCGACTCGCGGGAAGTCATGAATATTCGCCAGGCGTCCCAGTACCTGGGGGTGAGTCCCGACACGCTCTACAAATATGTAGGCGAGCAGAAGATTCCGGCGTTCAAGCTGGGCAACCGCTGGCGCTTCAAGAAATCGAAGCTCGACCAGTGGATGGAAGAGAAGTCCAGCCAGATGGAAGCGAAGAGCAGAAAGAAACCGAAGGCGGCTGCCAAAGCTGCCGGGCAACAGTAAAGGCGGGCACATGTTTGGATTCGGATCGAAAACGATTGTTGGTCTGGATGTGGGGTCCTCGAGCATCAAGGCAGTCGAACTGAGGAAGGGACGCAACGGGATTGAAGTCGCGCACCTGGGCCTGGAACCGCTGGCTCCGGATATTGTCGTAGATTCCATGATCGTGGACTCAGGCACGGTTTCGAGCGCGATCTCCAAACTGTTCACCGACAATCAGATCAAAACCAAGAGCGTAGCTACGGCAGTGAGCGGGCACTCAGTGATCGTGAAAAAGATCTCGCTGCCCTCGATGAGTGATCAGGAACTGGCCGAGACCATCCAGAAGGAAGCCGCGCAGCATATCCCCTTCGACTTGGCCGACGTAAACCTCGACTATCAGATCCTCTCGGAAGACGCTGGCAACCCGCAGATGGACGTTTTGCTGGTCGCCGTCAAGAAGGACAAGATCCTGAATTACACCAACGTACTCTCGATGGCCGGCAAGACTCCGGCTATTGTGGACATCGATGCGCTCGCCCTGCAGAACTGCTACGAGTACAACTATGAGCCGGCGCCTGGCCAGGTGGTGGCTCTCTTGAACTTGGGCGCGAGCGTCATGAACATCAACATCGTGAAAGGGACCACGCCGCTCTTCCCCCGCGACGTCAGCGTGGGCGGGCACCAGTACACGGATTCGCTGCAGAAGGAACTGGATTTGAGCTTTGACGACGCGGAGTCACTGAAGCTGGGAAACAAAGTCGGCACCGTTAGCGAGGACGCGAAGACTCCGATCCTGCAGCAAGTAACCGAGATCATCGTGCTGGAGATTCAGAAGACGTTTGACTTCTTCCGCGCCAGCTCGGCGGGCGAGCACATTGAGAAGATTTATCTGGCTGGCGGATCCTCAAAAGTTCCCGGGTTGATTGAGGCGTTGCGTCAGGAGTTCTCGCTGCCGGTCGAGATTTTCAATCCTTTCCAGAAGATCGCGCCGCCAGTCGATGGACCGGGAGTGGAGTTGATCGAGCAGAACGCTGGCCAGCTGGCAGTTGCGGTGGGTTTGGCCTTAAGGAGTTTTGAAAACTTATGATCCGAATCAACCTGCTGGGACAATCCAGACCGAAGAACAAACGGGCCGCAGCCTCGGCAGCGGCTGTCATGGAGATGGGCGAGGTCGGCTCACCGAAGCTGAAAGTGCTGCTGGTGCTGGTGCTGGCTGGATCACTCAACGTGATGTATTGGTATCGGCTTGACAAAGAGAAACAGCACATTGCCGCGAAGATGGCGGTTGCGGAGCAGAGGAATCGCGAACTGGCCGACGTGAAGGCGCGTTACCTCGAGCGGCAGCGCCAGGCGGAGAGTTACAAACGTCGCGTCGACGTGATCGATCAGCTGCGGGCCAGCCAGTCCGGGCCGGTGAATCTGCTCAACACCATCGGCGACACTATCAACGGCACCGAAGCAGTGTGGCTCAACACCATGAAGGATCAGGGCGGCAGTGTGGATATCGAAGGCATGGCACTGAGCGCCGATGCCGTGGCCGCGCTGATTCAGAATCTGCAGAAGACGGGCTATTTCAAGAACATCGAAATCAAAGAGACGTTTCAGGACGAGTCGTTCAAGGAAATGCAGGCATTTCAATTCATTCTGACCTGCGAAAAAGCGAAGTCCTAAAGGCGGAAGAATATGGGGAACTTTGGCGAATTATCGGGTCTCAAGCAGTGGGCAGCCCTGGTATTAGGGGCAGCGCTGATCACCGCCGCATTGCATTTCACGTTGTTCAAGTCCCAGCGGGCAGCGAATGACCAGGCGCAAGCCGCCCTGGAACTTAAACTTCGCGAGAATGCCGAACTCGAGTCCTACGCCCCCAAGCTCAAGGACATGGAGCGGCAACTGGCGAATCTGAAACAGCAGCTGGAAATCGAGCGCCGCATCGTGCCCGACGAGAAAGAAGTCGATGGTTTCATCAAGATGCTGGACGCCGAGGCCATGAAGGCGGGAATCGAAATTCGACGCTACACCGCCAAGCCGGTGTCGACGCGCGAGTTCTATACCGAAGTGCCGTTTGAAGTCGAACTGGATGGGCCGTACTACTCGGTGCTGAACTTTTTCGACCGGGTCGGAAAACTGGAGCGGATCGTGAACATGTCCGGCTTGCTGATCTCGACCACCAAGAAGCCGAGCGACGCCAAAGTGAAGCACACGTATCAATACGCGCCCAACGAAAGCATCGTGGCTACCTGCGACGCGACGACATTCTTTAGTCATGACTTGACGCCGCCCGCGGGGGCACCGGCCAAAGGTAAGGGAGGCCTATGAAGCTGGCGACTGTAATCTTAATCGTGGGAATGGGGCTGGGAGCTGCCGTGGCGCAGAACCCAAGCATCCTCGACAACACCAAGGCCAAGCTCAATGCGGTGCAGCAGCAGAAGACAGCGGATACCAATGCCGCGCTGGCGGCTTCGCAGGGGCAGAAGGCAGGCCCTCAACCCGCGGCCGCAAAACCGGCGGCTGGCAAGCAGGCGAGCACGAATCAGGCACAGACGGCGGCACCCACTCAGACTTCGAAGCCACAGGCTGCGACTGCGGCTCCAGCAGCCGTGAAGAAGGCAGCTTCAACCACAGCGGCACCAAAGGCCAAGACGAAGAAGACTACCAGTGTTTCAGTGAATCAGCCGAAGTCGAAAGAACCGGCGGTGGCGGTCGAAGACAAGAAGAATCCGGTCGACCCGAAAAAGGATGAGCACAAGATCAGCATGGCCGGAGGCCGCCGCGATCCGTTCCTGAGTCCAGTGGTAAACCACAGCATGGGTGGCTCGGGCTGCAGCACCGGAAAGCGCTGCCTGGCGGTCGACCAGATCGCGCTCACTGGGATTGTGAAGTCGGATGCGGGCATGATCGCGGTCGTGGTCAACGCTATGAACAAGGCATATTTCCTGCGCGAAAACGATCCGGTTTTCAACGGATACGTGGTGAGGATCACGGGTGACTCGATCATTTTCAAAGAGACGATGCAGGACAAGTTAGGCAAGTCGTTCACGCGCGAAGTGACGAAGAAGATTTCGACCCCGGCAGTTTAAGCCCGGGCGGACGCGCCGGTTCGATCCGGCAGGTGCAGCAACGAAATTTGAGAAACAGATCACGAGGCGAGCAAAACGCGCGCCCGTGGGGAGAAGGGAAATGCGAAAGCAATTGCTGGCTGTTTTGCTACCGCTGCTGATCTTGGCCCTGATTGCGGGCGCCGAGACCCAGAGCACGAGCGCAGGCGCGGACACGCGTGCCACCGTACAGAAGGTGGACGTGATGCACGCGGATGACGGAATCAGCGTGGAGATCACCGCGCGCGGACAGATGACGCCCAAGCTGACTACGTTGGACTCGCCCGCCCGTCTCCTGGTGACTCTGCCTAACACCGTGGCAGCCACCGTGCAGAACCACATCAGTGTGGGTAGCGACGGCGTAAAGGGCGTGCGCATCGGCACCGATGCTCACGTGCCTCCCACTACCAGCGTCGTAATTGACCTGGTGCAGGCGTGCCAGTACGAACTGCTTTCAGGCGGCGACAACCGAATCGTTGTCAAGTTGCATCCTGCGGCGGTGAAGACCAGCGCGAAGGCGGTGACGCCGTCGCCGGCAAAGCTGCAGACCACCGCGGCGGCGGTTGCGCCAGTTTCGGTTAAGACGGCCCTCGCGGTCAGCAAACCAGTTCCCGTGGCGGCATCTCCGATCGCAGTTCCGGCGGCGGCTACGGCTGCGGATAAGACTTCGAAGCAGACCGCTTCCGCGACCGACTTTGTCTTCGTGGAGCCGTCTTACCAGCAGAAGAATGCGAGCGAGAAGACTACAGCTGACGAAACCGCTCCCTCCGACCGGGCAGCGGGCGCGGCGGCGAAATTCGTGGACAAGCCCGAGGGCAACCTCCTGCCGACGCCGAGCGCTGCCATGCAGCCCCAGGCGCCTCAGGCTGCGTCTACTCAACCCATCCAACCGGCGGTGAATCTGGCGGCGGAGCAAAAAGGGGAGAGCCACCTGGTTACCCCGATCACCACTGCCAAGTACACGGGCGAACCGATTTCCGTAAACCTGAAAGATGTGGATCTGAAAGATTTCTTCCGCCTGATTCACGAGATCAGCGGACTGAACGTGGTGCTGGATCCCAACGTTAAGGGTGCACTGACCATCGTGCTCGACGACGTACCGTGGGATCAGGCGCTCGACATCGTGCTCAAGAACAACGATCTGGCCCGGCAGCTTGACGGCAACGTGCTGCGCATCGCGACGGTAGAAACGCTGCGCCATGAAGCCGAGTCTCGCCGCGCAGAGCAGGAAGCCGAAGCACTGGCAGTCGATAAGCAGACGGTTACGCGGTTCCTGAGCTATGCTCACTCCAAAGATGTCCTCGTTACAGTGAAAAAGTTCTTGTCGCAGCGCGGGGACGCGGTTGCCGATGAGCGCACCAACTCCGTAATCATCTCCGACATTCCTGCGGTGATGCCAAACATCGACCGGTTACTCACCCAGCTCGACCGCAAGACGCAGGAAGTAGAAATTGAAGCTCGCGTAGTAGCCGCGACCCGCAGCTACGCACGGGAAATCGGTACCCAGCTCGGGTTTGGCTGGGGCAATAACCCGACCGGTGTCGGCGGCGCAACCGCCGCAGGCGTATCGCCCCTTTCTACCTTTGGCATCACCCCGCATTACCCGATCGTTGGAACCACCCAGCCGACGGGAAGCACGGGAGTGCAGATACCGCTGTTCTCTAACCTGGGCGCGACCGGCCCGACCAGCGGCCTTTCGTTCTTGAATGCGAGTTCTGCGGTGCGAATCGATGCACTACTCACGATGGCCGAATCTCGTGGACTGTTGAAAATTCTTTCCCGTCCGCGGGTGGTGACGCAGAACAACATCCAGGCTCTGGTTCGCCAGGGCGTGCGCGTGCCTATCGTGACCCTGGCGCAGTTGGGCGGGCCGCCGACCGTAACCTACGTGGATGCTTTCTTGCGGCTGACCGTGATTCCGCAAATCACCTCGGAAGGCACGATCTTCCTGAATGTGGACGTCGAGAACACGACGCCTGACTTCGGGCGCACAATCAACGGCAACCCCACTCTGATCACGCAACAGGCGACGACGCAAGTGCTGGTCACCGACGGCGGTACCGTGGTCATCGGTGGCGTCATTCAGACCAACAACTCGGTTAGCGTGGCGCAGGTTCCGCTTCTGGGCAGCATTCCGTGGCTGGGCGAGCTGTTCAAACACACCACCGTCAGCACCTCGAACCAGGAGTTGATTTTCTTCATCACTCCGCGGATCATCCAGACCTAGTCACAAGTTAGCAGTAAAGACAGCCGTCGGTTTCCTGAAGTACTTGTCAGGGACCGGCGGTTTTGTTTTGGGCCGACAGAACCGACGCAAGGCAGCGCGCGTCATTCGCTCTTGCTTGTTAAACTTTCAAAATGGACCACAAACGTCGGTTGAAAATTTTGCAAACCGCTTTCGACCGCAACTCTCTGGATGCTTTTCTAGTTACCCATCTCCCCAATGTGCGATATCTTTGCGGGTTCACGGGAACATCCGGCGTCCTCGTCGTCAGCGAAGCGAAAAGTGTCTTCTTTACCGATGGGCGCTACAGCGCACAGGCCCGGGCTGAGATACAGGGAACACGCGTAGTGATCGCTCGCAAGTCGCCGGTGGCCGCTGCCGCTGAGTGGCTGGTGGAAAACAAGGGTCAGCTGGGCGGAAAGAATGCAAAGAGACTTGGAATTGAGAGTGAGCATTTAACGGTTGCAGCGCGGATGCAACTAGTGGGTTGGTTGAGTTCGAACTTCCGGCTACGGGAGACGCGAGGGCTGGTCGAAGAGGCTCGCATGGTAAAGGACGCGGGTGAGATCGCGCTCCTGAGGGCCGCCGTGGCTTTGGGGGCGAGCCTGTTTGACCGGGCACTTGAGGTGATCCGTCCGGGCGTGACCGAGAGTGAGGTGGCGGCGGAGATGGAATATGCCGCGCGGCGGGCCGGGGCGGAGGAGATGTCTTTTCCTACGATCATTGCAGCGGGGAAACGATCCGCGCTGCCGCATGGGCGGGCTTCAAAGGCTGCGATTCCGGCGCGGGGATTCGTGGTCTGCGACTTCGGTGTTATACTCACGGGCTACTGTTCTGACCGGACCCGCACGGTGCACGTCGGGCGCCCCACGGGAGAGGCCAGCCGGGTGTATGAGGCGGTACGAGAGGCGCAAGCCGCGGCTATCGAGACGGTTAGGGCTGGTGTGAGCGTTGGCGAGGTCGATCAGGCTGCACGCAAGATACTGAAAGCGAAAGGATTAGCAAGACATTTTACACACTCGACCGGGCATGGTGTAGGCTTGGAGATTCACGAAGCTCCACGCATCGCGGCGGGACAGACCGAGATTCTGCGTCCGGGAATGGTGATCACGGTCGAGCCTGGCGTGTACATCGCAGGCCGCGGGGGCGTGCGGATTGAAGACATGGTTGTAGTTACTGAACAAGGGTGCGAAGTCCTGACGCCCACAAGCAAGGAACTCATCACGATTTGAGGGCGAACTTTCTTGAGTTCTCGGCCCGGGCATCGGAGATACCGCCCGGCCTCTCAGGTTGGCGCGAGAGAAGCAGGAAGCAGTCCCACCAGCAAACCATGAACCAGAAAGAACTGAAAGAACTCATTGAGTTCTTAATTGAAAAGGATATTGCCGAGTTCGAGCTGGAACGCGGCGATGTGAAAGTGCGGATCAAGCGTGGCGCGGAGCACGTCGCTCCGGCCGCCTCTTCGGCGCCCCATTTTGCCGTACATGTGGCTCCGACTCCGGCGCCGGAGGTTTCATCCACGCCGCCGGCGCTTGTTCCCTCCGCCGAAAGCGCGGCTGCTCCGGTAGCCGAGGCTGGATTGCACACGGTGCGTTCGCCCATCGTAGGGACATTCTACGAGTGTCCGTCGCCAGGGTCGCCGCCGTTCGTCAAGCCGGGCGACACGGTTGAAGTGGGGCAAGTGCTTTGCATCGTCGAAGCCATGAAGCTGATGAATGAGATTGAAGCCGACGTGGCAGGTGAGATTGTGAAGAAGTTGGTGGCGAATGGTCAGCCGATCGAGTACGGGCAGGAACTGTTCGTGATCCGGCCGCGAAGCTGATCGTGTGGGCGGACACTCCTGTCCGCCGCCTCTGAAGTTAGGTTTTTTGGGGATTTCATATTTTTTTAGAAACAAGGTCAAAAAGCGGACAAAGTGTCCGCTCCACACTCGTTTAATACATGTTCAATAAAATCCTTATTGCGAACCGCGGCGAGATTGCCCTGCGCGTCATTTGCGCATGCAAAGAGCTGGGCATCCGCACTGTAGCGATTTACAGCGAGGCCGACCGGCACTCGTTGCACGTCAAGTTTGCGGACGAAGCCATCTGCATTGGTCCGCCCCAACTGGCGCAAAGCTATCTCAACATTCCCGCGGTGATCAGCGCGGCTGAGATCACGAACGTCGACGCCATTCATCCGGGATATGGATTGCTGGCGGAGAACGCGAATTTCGCCGAAGTTACGGAGACCAGCAATATCGCCTTCATTGGGCCGCCGCCCGAGATCACGCGGCTCATGGGCGAAAAAGAAAAGGCCCGCGCCGCGATGAAGAAAGCGGGCGTGCCCATTCTGCCGGGCTCCGAGGGCATCCTCGCCAGTGACGGCGAAGCCATAGAGTGGGCGCGGCAGGTCGGGTTTCCGGTGATCATTAAAGCGTCGGCGGGTGGGGGCGGGCGCGGCATGCGCATCGTACGCAGCGAGGAGGAACTTCCCGCCTTGTTCAAAGCCGCGCAATCGGAGGCGGCAGCGGCCTTCGGCAACGGCGATCTCTACATGGAGAAATTCATTGAGCGGCCGCGCCACATCGAGTTCCAGATTCTGGCTGACCAGTATGGCACCGTGGTGAGCCTGGGCGAACGCGAGTGCTCGATCCAGCGGCGTCACCAGAAGTTGTTAGAGGAGTCTCCCGTCCACGCAAGTATCTCCGGAACTGCGCGATGAGATCGGCAAGATACTCTCGAAGACGCTGTCCGACATCGGCTACGTGAACGCGGGCACGATCGAGTTCCTGATGGATGAAGACCGGCAGCTGTACTTCATCGAGATGAACACGCGCATCCAGGTGGAGCATCCGGTGACGGAGATGGTCACCGACGTGGACCTGGTGAAGAGCCAGATCCTGCTGGCCGCGGGCGAGCGCATGGAGAATGTGCTGCTTGGTCCAATCGTACATCGTGGTCATGCCATTGAGTGCCGCATTAACGCCGAGCATCCGGAGAAGTTCACGCCATCGGCGGGGAAGATCACCGCTTTCAATCCGCCGGGCGGCACGGGAGTGCGGATCGACACCGCGGCCTATGCCGAAGGCGTGATTCCGCCTTATTATGATTCGCTGATCGCCAAGCTGATCGTGCGCGGTAAAGACCGGAAAGAAGCGGTTTCTCGCGATGGCGCGGGCGCTGGAAATGTTTATCGTGGAAGGAATCTTTACGACCATTCCGCTGCATCGGCGGATTCTGGCGGATCCAGATTTTCGCGCGGGCAAGTTCGATACCACGTTTATTGAGCGGTTTCTGGCGAAGCATGGAAAGTCGATGGCCAAATAGCAGCGCCTAGACGTCATCCTGAGTCCCGGCGTCAGCCGGACGAAGGATCTCGCGCGGAGTGCCAGCACTCCTGCACCGCTAATGCAATGCAGAGATCCACGATGATTCTCGGGAATCCATGATTCACCTGCCTCGCCTTTACGCGATTCTCGACGCCTCACGCTTCTCTGAAAGCCAGAGGTTGTCTTCGACCGCCGAGGAGCTTCTGCGGCTGGCGTGACTCTGCTGCAATACCGCAATAAGTCCAGCAATGCTCGCGAGATGTTGGAGCATGCGCGGGAACTGAAGCGTCGGCTCGGCAGCTCCGTCAAATTGATCATGAACGACCGCGCAGACCTTTGTTTAGCCGCTGAATTTAATGGCGTCCACGTCGGTCAGGAAGACTTGTCACCTGAAGGCGCAAGAAAAGTTATCGGCACGGCACTGTGGCTCGGCGTGTCCACGCATAATCCAGAGCAGGTCAGCGCGCAGACGAAACTTCGGCGGACTATATTGCCATCGGACCGGTGTTTTCAACTGTGAGCAAAGCCAATCCTGATCCGGTTGTTGGCCTCGAAGGCGTCCGCAAGGCGCGGGCCTTGACGCGAAAGCCATTGGTCGCAATTGGAGGCATTAATCGTGCCAACTGCCGGTCGGTCATCGAGGCGGGAGCGGACTCGGTGGCGGTAATATCGGACCTGATGCGGGAGCCGCGAAAATCAGCAGAGGATTTTTTCCGCATCTTAGGATAGAGTCGAAGCGCCGAGCTTCGCTCGGCCAGACGGCCGGGGGCGGCTGTCCCCACGTAGGCACACAAGTCTAGGAGCCCTTTGAGCATCGAGACGAAGCTATCGGCGCCGCTTGTCAGCGATTGGGAGATCCATAGTCACCAGGACAAGGAACTGGTGAAAGGCCTTGGTCTGACCAGTGCCACCATGCTGGTCATGGGCTCGATGATCGGCTCGGGTATCTTTATTGTTTCTTCCGAGATTTCCCGGGAAGTGAATTCTCCCGCGCTGCTGATTGCGGCGTGGCTGGTGACGGGCTTCATGACCATCGTCGGAGCTTTGAGCTACGGCGAACTGGCTGCCATGATGCCGCGAGCTGGAGGCCAGTACGTTTACTTGCGCGAGGCGCTCGGCCCCTTGTGGGGATTTTTGTACGGGTGGACGCTGTTCCTGGTCATTCAGACGGGAACGATTGCCGCGGTAGGCGTAGCCTTCGGCAAGTTTCTCGGGATCTTCGTTCCATCCATTTCCTCTTCGAACTGGATTCTGCACTTCTGGAAAGTGCCGCCGATTCATGTCGGGCCCATGGTTCTGGGCAATATGGATGTAGGGCTGAACACGCAGAATCTGGTAGCGATTCTGGTCGTGATTGCGCTCTCGGTGATTAACATTTTCGGATTGAAGACCGGGGCGCTGATTCAGAATGTTTTCACATTCGCCAAAGTCTCGGCCCTACTGGCACTGGGTTTGCTGGGCCTATTCATCGGACGGAACGCGCAAGCGCTGGCCGCCAACTTCCACGGAAATTTCTGGAACAATGCCGGACTAGGGGCACAACATGCAGTTCAAGTGGGAGCGGGCGGACCTCTGGTGATGGTGGGCACGCTGACGATTCTAGCAGTGGCGCAGGTCGGGTCGCTGTTCTCCGCCGATGCCTGGAATAACGTGACCTTCACGGCGGGTGAGGTCAAAAATCCTAATCGCAATTTGCCGCTCTCTCTCGCGTTGGGCACGGGCGTAGTCATAACCCTCTACATCGTCTGCAATTTCGTTTACCTGAACGTGCTGCCGCTCGACGGCATGCCCATGGGCGCGACCATCCTGGAACGCGGAATCAAGTACGCGACCGAAGAGCGCGTCGGCACGGCCGTGATGACGCAGATGTTCGGCTCGGCCGGTGGCCTGCTAATGGCTGTGGCCATCATGATCTCCGGTTTCGGATGCGTTAACGGACTGATTCTAGCGGGTGCACGCGTGTACTACGCCATGGCTAAGGATGGGCTGTTCTTTCGCAACGTGGCGAAATTGCATCCTACTTACAAGACGCCGGCGGTTTCCCTCATGGTGCAGATGGTATGGACGTGCGTGCTTTGTGTGTCCGGAAGCTATGGGCAACTGCTGGACTACATTGTTTTCGCGGTGCTCGTGTTCTACATTCTGACCATCTTCGGATTATTCGTGCTGCGCCGTACCCATCCCGAGGCCGAACGGCCATACCGGGCGATTGGCTATCCGGTGCTGCCGGCGATTTATATCGTGATGGCTTTGTTCATCGATGTCGTACTATTACGCTATAAACCGCAATTCACTTGGCCGGGATTGATCATTGTACTGTTGGGAATCCCGGTCTACTATCTGTGGTCGCGGCGGGGATCAGCACTCACCCTCAAGCGATCGGGAGAGCTTAATGTCTGATCTTTTTGCGAGAAAGCCGCTGAATACAATTCTTACAGAGGCCTCGGACACGGGCGAGAATAGCCTGCGTCGAGCGCTGGGACCGACCAATTTAATCACGCTGGGCATTGGCGCCATCATTGGCACTGGCATCTTCGTGCTGACCGGAACTGCGGCAGCCAATCATGCTGGCCCAGCCATCATTCTCTCGTTCACATTGGCAGCGGTTGCCTGCGTGTTTGCGGGGCTGTGTTACGCCGAGTTTGCCTCCATGATCCCGGTCGCCGGTTCGGCCTACACTTACGGTTACGCGACGCTGGGCGAATTCGTTGCCTGGATCATCGGCTGGGATCTCATTCTGGAATACGCTCTGGGAGCGGCGACTGTCGCCAGCGGTTGGAGCGGTTACGTGCTTAGCTTCCTGGGAGACTTCGGCATCCGGCTATCGCCCCGGTGGGCGGGTTGTCCAGGGACCGTCTTTCTGTTCTACAACAACCATTGGGAACGGCTGACGGCGCAATTCCAGAAGGTGCTGAACCTGAAGCACATCGATGCGGCGACCCTGCCGCACCAGTATTCTTCCTTCAATCTGTTCGGATTCCTCGGAATTCTGATGGTGACCGTTATCCTGGTCATCGGCATCAAGGAGTCGGCAGACTTCAACTCCTTCATCGTGATCGTAAAAGTCTGCGTGCTGATCGTCTTCATCGGTTTGGGCATTAACTACATCATGGGCCATCACGCCGAAACGGTCGCGAACTGGACTCCATTCATCCCTCCGAACCCAGGTCACTACGGTGATTTCGGATGGTCGGGCATTGCGACCGCGGCGGGCGTCATCTTTTTTGCTTACATAGGATTTGATGCTGTATCTACCGCGGCGCAGGAATCGAAGAACCCCAGGCGCGACATGCCCATCGGCATTCTCGGATCCCTGGTTATCTGCACCATTCTTTACATTCTGGTGGCGGGGGTGCTGACCGGACTGGTGAAGTACACCAACCTTGATGTGCCGGACCCGATCGCCATTGGTATCGACATGACCGGCGTGGCCTGGGGAAGCCGGTTGGTGAAGCTGGGCGCGATCTGCGGGCTCAGTTCCACCATGGTGGTCATGTTGCTCGGCCAGTCGCGGGTGTTCTTCTCTATGTCGAAAGACGGGCTGCTCCCCAAGTGGGCAAGCGCGATCCACCCTCGCTTCCGTACGCCCTACCTCTCCACGATTCTTGTGGGTGGCGTTGTGGCTACGGTCGCCGCGTTGACTCCGATCAACGTTCTGGGTTCTTTAGTCTCGATTGGCACGCTGCTCGCCTTCGTGATCGTGTGCGCCGGGGTTTGGATTCTGCGCGCCCGGGGGACCGATGTGCCGCGGGCATTTGTGACTCCCTGGATTCCATTCACCCCGATCATGGGAATCGCGGTTTCGCTGCTGATGATGTTCAGCCTGGGCTGGCAAACCTGGGCGCGGCTCATTATCTGGCTGGCGATTGGGCTGGTGATTTACTTCACCTACAGCCGTCATCACAGCCGGGTGCAACAGAGGGCCGCAGCCGAACCGAAGCCTACGCCGACGATGGCTGACTAGTTCAGTGGCGCGGGCGCCCTCGCCCTCGCCCGCGCAGCCATGCCTTCCGCAAGTACGCGGAAGGCCTTTTTGTTTTATAGTCGCAGTGTTCGCACTAAGCGACGATGGAGGACGGGCGTCTCGCCCGTCCAGCCGGGTGGAGATGCCCGGCCTCCATGCGGGAAAGTTTTTCTGCTATGAAGATCGTTACTGCCGCCGAGATGCGTGAGATCGATCGCGCCACCAGCCAACACTTCGGTGTGCCTGCGCTCACGCTCATGGAAAATGCGGGGACGGCGGTCGCGGAGTTTGTCGTCTCCCAATATCCGTCCGCGGAGCGCATTGGCGTGGTCTGCGGTAAGGGCAACAATGGTGGCGACGGCTTTGTGGCGGCGCGAAAGTTGAAGGCAACTGGCAGAGAAGTGCGAGTTGTGTTGCTGACGGAGCCGTCGGAACTGCGGGGCGATGCGGCGGAAATGTTCGCGAAACTTCCGGTAGCGCCCGTGATCGTCCGATCAAATGAGGAGTTACAACGGGAACAAGCGCGAGCCGTATTCGAATCCGATGTCTTGCTCGATGCGATTCTGGGTACGGGTTTCAAGCCACCTGTGAGCGGTTTGTACGCAGAGGCGATCAGGCTGCTGAATGCCTGCTCCGCGCCCGTGGTTGCGGTGGATATTCCCTCTGGCGCCGACGCCGATGTGATGGGCGAACAGACCGGAGCGGTTGCCAGGGCAGACGCCGTAGTTACTTTTACCGCACCGCGCCCCGCACACATTTTCGGAAGATTGACTGATGGGCCAACGCTGATCGCTCCGATCGGCTCGCCGGACGAAGCGATTGTTTCTTTGTTGCAACTCAATCTGATTACTGCGCGCGAGATTGCTCCTCTCGTTGGTCCGCGGCCGCGCGCGGCTAATAAGGGCAACTTTGGCCATGTGCTGGTGATTGGCGGCTCCGTGGGCAAGGCAGGCGCGGCCGCTATGGCAGGCATAGCAGCTCTGCGCACCGGCGCCGGATTATCAACGGTAGCTACGCCGAAGTCCGTGCTCGCGACGGTGGCAGGATTTCATCCCGAAGTCATGACTGAGCCGCTCGACGAAACCAATGCTGGCACGATATCCTCTCGCGTCAACGAACGGATGGATGCGCTAATCCAAGGCATGACGGTTCTGGCGGTGGGGCCGGGCATCTCGCGGAATCCGGAGACCTCTGAATTTGTGCGCAACCTGGTGGTGAAGTGCAAGACTCCGCTCGTCCTGGATGCGGATGGTCTCAATGCATTCGAAGGCGGAGCCAGCGCACTCAACGGCAGAGGACGCAGCTTAGTCATCACGCCTCATCCGGGCGAGATGGCCCGCCTCGCCTCTTCCACAATACCGTGCGGTACAGAGGGATCGCATCAACGTCGCTCGCACATTCGCCCGCGAACACGAATTGATCGTGGTGCTGAAGGGACATCGCACGCTGATCGCGCAGCCCGATGGCACAGTTTGGGTGAACACCACCGGCAATCCGGGCATGGCAACCGGAGGCACGGGAGACATCCTCACCGGAATGGTGTCCGGCCTGATCGCGCAAAATCGCGAGCGCGTCGCGGAAGCAGTCATCGCCGCAGTTCATCTCCACGGTCTCGCCGGTGACGTAGCGCGCGAAAGCATGGGCGAACATTCGCTGGTCGCAACCGACCTAGTAAAAGCCTTGCCGGAGGCCTTCCGTCGGGTACGGGAATCCGCCGCAAGCTCCAAGGTGGAAATTCGCGACTGATGCACTTTTCGATGGAGTTACGAGTGTATTGCATCAATTGAACTCGGGCCTTAGTCAGGCGCATACTGCTGCAGAGCCAATGAACTGGAAACAAATCAATCGACGGTTGAACATCCTGCAGGTGGGGATTAGCTGCGTTCTAATCACTACGTCGCTGGTTGCACAGAAGGAAACCTTCGTTCCAGCCAATGACGTCTCCTTTACCATTTCGCCGGAACGCACCAGCTACAGGGCTGGAGAACAAATCACTGTAAAATACAGAGTCACGAACGTCAGTAACGGGAGGTTGTACGCACCGCGAGAATGGGAGACTACGTGTCCGGGAGGCCCTCACGTGTGGGCTTGGTTTGAGAATAGTTCCGGGCAGCATTTTGTTCCAGGCTATGCTGAGTCCTGCTTATCCAGCAGCACCAATCCAGAAACGGTCATCGAACGGATGAGCCAAGAGGCCGTTTTGCTGAAGCCCGGCGAACATCTGGACGGCACACTTCGATTGGATACCGCACTTTTCGGCCACTTAAAACCCGGAGTGTATCGGATCGAGGCGATACTGTACGGTTGGACGGAAGAGAAATTTAGTGATGCAGAGCGATCTGACCTAGCGCGAATGGCCATCCCGTTCTTGCGGGGAGAAGTCCCAGCCTCGGTGCGCATCACGCTGAAGCCCTAATGTGCCGCTGATCCTTAGCTGTAACGACTCCACGTGCCTGTTGTAACATCGCGCTATCACAAGAGAAACCAACGGTTCGGCCAGTTCCCTAGAAGTCCATTCTTGGAGGCTGGCCAGCACGCATCGGCTATCTGATTGCTACTTGGATACTTAAGCCGGTTCTCCACGCCGGTCGGACCCTGGAATCCGGACAAGTGCTTCCGTAATCTGCCCCGTGCTCCGCTGCCATGACATAGTGATTCTGGCATGACACACTTTCCCCAGAGTCACCCTCAGCATCGCGCCCAGCGAGTTCAGTTCGGAAGCACAATCCCCGTCGTCATCAAGCTGAATGACGGGCGGAGCGCGCGAGCCAAACTGCAAACCGTTTCCGAGACAGGTGGCATGTTGCGATTGGCCGGAGCCCTCGAGCAGGGCAACCTGGTCGAGGTCACGATCGAGACGGAGTCGGGCGCCGTAAAAGCCATGGCGGAGATCCTGGAGCCCACGCGCAAATCCAAGGACGGAATCCTGCAGCCATTCCGCTTCATCGCATTAGAAGACAACGATCACCTCACGCTGCGCAACGCCCTGGACACACGCGTGGACAAGGACTTCCTCGGACTCTCGTTCCCCGCAGTGGGTCGCGCCGAAGAGAAAGTAAACTTCTTTTCTTTTCTCTTAGCACCCCTGGCCCGTTGGCGACGTTCGCTTGAATCCATTTGCTTTGGCGGCCTCAACGTCGCGGGTCCCTTTTCATCCTAACTTTCTACTCACACCAACGTGCACGGGGGCAGACCTCCGCAATCCCGGGCACGTATTCAAAAACAATATTGAAGACCTGGTTACAATGTGAAGAGCTCAATGAAAAGGTTCGTACTGACCGGAGCGCCTGGTGCGGGGAAGACTGCGATTATTCGTCAACTGGAGCTTGATGGTTTCAGCATCGTGGAGGAGGCGGCTACCGACCTCATCGCCCTCGAACAGGCGCAGGGTATTGCCGAACCATGGAACCGTCCCTCGTTCATCGATTCGGTGGTTGATCTACAAAGGCGGAGACAGGTTGGTGCGTCGCGTAAGCCGCACGAGGTGCAGTTCCACGATCGGTCAGTCATCTGCACTCTTGCGTTGGCGGTCTATCTTGGGCACTCCGTCTCGATCGCTCTCGCGCGCGAACTAGATCGCGTCAAGGCGGAGGCGATCTATCAAAAGCGTATTTTCTTCATCCGGAACCTTGGCTTCATCAAACCGACCGAGGCGAGGCGGATCAGTTTCGAAGAAACCCTCCGCTTTGAAAGGATCCATGAGGAGACCTATCAAAATCTCGGCTTTGAGATCGTCTCCATCGAACCGGGCAGTGTGTTAGACCGGGTGGTTGCGATTAAGGCCGCAATTCAAGCGGTTCCCACTCGGTCGACGCCCCGACTGGCCTGACGGTGTTTGGTGAACTCTGGATATACTGATTTTCGGACCCAACTGTCCCGCCCCCATGGAGACGCGAGAATTCATCACCCAATCACCCGAGGAGACGATCGCTCTTGGGCGGACGCTCGCCGGGATGCTTGCTCCACCGAAGATTGTCGTGCTTCGCGGCGACCTGGGAGCCGGTAAGACGACGCTGGTTAAGGGCATCGCAGAGGGTTTTCAAGCGGCCTCGGAAGAAGACGTAACCAGCCCCACCTTTACTCTGATCCACGAATACCGGGGGCCTGAGGCCATTGTTTATCACATCGATTTGTATCGCGTGGATACGCCGCGCCAGCTTGAGACTTTGGGACTCGACGATCTTATCGCGGAGAATAGTGTTCTGCTGATCGAATGGGGAGAGAAATTTGCGCGCTTTGAACGCGAACGCGATGTCGAGATCGCGCTGGAACGACTGGGAGAAAATGAGCGGCGGGTGCGAATCAGCACCCCTCGCTAAGAGCTTTTACCACAGAGTCACAGAGACACAGAGAAGAATGCTGCAGGTTCCTCTGTGACTCTGTGGTAGCTAGCATCGATTTCTAAAATCCCATAATGTTGTAGCCGCAATCAACGTAGATCACTTCGCCGGTGATGCCGGAACTGGCGTCGGAAGCCAGGAAAACTCCGGTGGCGCCCACTTCGTTGACATCCACATTGCGGCCAAGGGGCGCGCGCTCGGCGTGAGTTTTGTGCATATCGCTGAAGCCGGCGATGCCACGCGCGGCCAAAGTCTTGATCGGACCTGCGGAAATGGCATTCACCCGAATGTTTTTCTTGCCCAGTTCAAAGGCCAAATAGCGTACCGTGCATTCCAGGCCGGCCTTAGCCACGGCCATCACGTTGTAACGGGGCACGACTTTTTCCGAGGCATAGTAGGTCATGGTCATGATCGATCCGCCATCCTCCATGAGCGGCGCGCCAGCGCGGGCGACTGCGATGAGCGAGTAGACGCTGACATCGAGCGCCACCCGGAAACCTTCACGGGAAGTGTTGACAAAGTCCCCCTTGAGCTCATCGGCCGGCGCGAAGGCTACGCTGTGTACCAGAACGTGTAGCTTGCCGTAGCGCTCTTTGAGTTGAGTGAAGAGCCGGTCGATCTCGGCGTCGTTCGAAACGTCGCATTGGAATGCCTCTGCGCCCGGCAGGGAAAGAATGAGGTCTTTAGCCTCAAGCGCCATGCGCTCGTTCTGATAAGTGATGGCAAGTTTGGCGCCCGCGTTGTGCAGTCCTTGCGCGATGGACCACGCAATACTGCGCTTATTGGCGACTCCGAAGACAACGGCGACCCGACCTTCAAGGCTGGAGGACATGCAGGGCTCCTTTTGAATTTGAAGGAGAAGGATAACAGCGGGAAAGGCTTATTTACCACAGAGACACAGAGTCACAGACTGCTCCGAATTCAAGCGATCCGATTCCTCTGTGACTCTGTGGTGATTTGGCTTATTCCACCGGAGTGGCTTCTTGAACGGGCACTGCCGTGTTCACCGGCCAGCTAGCGCTGACAAACGCGACCGCGTACACCAACCCAATGATAGAGAATCCGGCGACTAAACTAGCCTGCGCAACTGCCCCCACCAGAAGTGCCAAACAGATCTGCAGCGCTGTCCCGGCGAAATAGAACATGTTCTGCACCCGTCCCATGAAATGTTGTGGCACCTGTTCCATGAGGCTGGTGTTTATGGCGACCCCACTGACTCCGCGTGCCGATCCCATCACGCTGTAGATGAACACGGCGATGGCAAGCATGGGAGAAAGCGGCGCCAGGATCATGCTGATGGTTAGCAGGCCCATGGAGATCGCAATCGAACGTCGCGCGCCCAGCCCCGAGATTACCCAGGGCGCATAAAGCGCACTGACGAAGGCACCGGTGCCCCATCCGGCATTCAGCCAGCCATATCCCACCGCGCCGGCGTGAAATATCTTGTCACTGAGAGGCGGCGTGACCACAACTCCAGTCAGCATTGCGGCAAGAAACAGCGCCCAACTGATTCCCAGGAGGACCAACTTGCGCCTTCCGCGAAGAAATTGCATTCCTTCGCGCATCTCGCGTACGAAGCGTGCAACCGCGGTTTCGGCTGCCACGATGTCGGCGTGCAACTCCGCTGGGCGGGGCACCACGTGACGGCCCTTTCGTACGGCGAAGTAGCAGAGGAACGAGACCAGGTACGTAGAGAAATCGATGAGCAGCACTCCGCCCAGCCCGATGCGGTTGTAAACGAATCCCACGATGGAGCCCGCAATCAGCCAGCCTCCCTGGACGCCGGCCAGCAGAAAAGTGTTGGCGTGGACGAATTCTTCCCCGGGAGTCAACTCCTGGATGAGGGCGGTGATGGTTGGCCAGAACATCCAAAATCCAGCCGCTACCAGCGTGTTCATCAAATAGAGTTCCCAGATTTTCGCTTTACCCATGAAGGCGAGAATGGAAACGGTGAGAATAATGATGGCGCGGACAGCGTCGAGCATCATCACCAACCGGCGCCGGTCTTCGCGGTCGATGATGACGCCCGTGAACGGCAGCATCAGCATGGCTGGGATGGTTTGCAGAACGGCAAACGTCCCCAGAGCAATTTCAGAATGAGTGGCCTGCAGAATATACCAGGCCACCGCGGCCGAGTTCATCCCGCTGCCCAACATCGAAATCACGTTGGCGGCGAAAACGAAGCGCAACGCCGGCTTCTGCAAAATGGACCGCATGATCTAATTTAAATTGAAGAGAACGAACTCGCCAAATCCGGGCATCACCGAGACATTTTGTAGATGGGCCATCGGATCTGGATCCTGCTGGCCTCCCAGAACAGATAAACCACCAGCATGATCATCTCGGGTTCAATCGGATGTTTGTAGCGAGGAAACGGCATCACCAGGTAATACGGGAGCGGATAGATGAGCAAAAAGCAGGCAAGCAGGAATGCGCCGCGCTTTTTATTGCGAATGGTCAGCCACAGTCCTGCGAACGCAAATACTGCTCCCAGCAAGAAATTGGTATGGCGCGAGATCATCAGATCATACCCCGCGATCATTGCCGCCTGCGGAGGAGCGATCCAGAAATAAGCGGCGCGTTCCACCGTGAACCACAGGAACCGTCCCGGATGCTCGCGGATGAACTGCCGGACCTCCTGCCGCTTTTCCGCCATGAAACCAAGTTCGCCCAACTCCTGAAATCTCCGCATGGCCTCGGGATTGTTCCCGGGATGTTCGTTGCGGGTCCACAAGCCCGCGGATTGGTCGTTATTGGCCTCGTACATTTCCAGCGGAAGGTTGTCGCGAACGAAGATAAACTTGCCGAACACTTGATAATTGCGTACCAGCCACGGGCTCACCACCAGAGCTGCGGCAAGCACGCACAAAGCGGCCCCAACGAGTTGCCGGGGACGACGGGGTAGCCGGTACAAAAGCCAGAGCAAACAGAATGGCAGCATGCTCACGACCGCAGTGTTGGTCAGCGCGATTACGCCCCAGAGCGATCCGAATAAAATCCACATGCGGCGGCTCGGCGGCTCGTCAGCCATGCGAAGAGTCAGCAATAGAGCAAGGCTCAGCAGAAATGCGGTAAGACTTGTCTCCCAAACTACTCGTACCGGCCAGTAGATTGCGTAAGGAAAAACGGCCCATGTCCAGGCCGTCGCGCGTGCGACCGCAATTCCGTAAATTCGCTCGGCGATGCGATACAACGTAAGACAGGTCAGTGCGGCAAAGACGCTATTGAAGGCGAGAATCATCCAGGCTGAGAGTGCGCTGTACACGCCGAACAACTTGAAGACTCCGGCTAAAATGTAAGGATAAAGCGGCGCCGCCCATGCGCTTGGCCCCGTCGGCAGATCCGTGGGCGAGCTGAATCCCTGGCCGGTGGCGATGGAGCGGGCGAGACGGCCGATCTCCCATCCATATTGAAAGTGGTCCCGGCGCGGCGTGATCCGGTAAGTGTGGCCGATGGTAATCACGGCTAGGCGCAGCAGGAAGGCAATTAGAACGATGAAGAGGATGGAACGATAGAAAGGCTGAGGCTCGGATCCCTCCGGCCTGTTCGCCTCGGAGCTCCTGAGCGAGTTCGTTCCCTCGCGATCTACGCCCTGCATCGGCCCAGACTACAGCATTGACTCTTCCCATGCCACGGCACCAGGCGCTCATATGGAGGCCGGGCGTCCCCGCCCGGCGGGACGAGACGCCCCTCCTCCACGATGAACAGCGGACTTGCGCGCCTGGCAATTCAGAGCTACGATTCCGGCGCGAACCTTGGAGGTGACTATGAAGCGCTGTCATTGGCCGGTCGTCGTGATGGTTGTTTTTCCGCTAGTCCTCTCTGTTCTCGGGCACGCGCAACTGGACAAGATCGTGATTCCTGCGGGTACCCCGGAGGATCAGGCACTGACGGCGATTTCGAACGAGCAGGACACGCAAAAGAAGTTGGCAATGTACCAGGATTTCTTGCAGAAGTTCTCGGGCAATCCGGCGGCCGTGGCTTATGGCAACTGGCAAATTTCGCAGGCTTACCAGACAGTGGGAGATTTGCCGAAAGCCCTCGAGTACGGCGATAAGGCTTTATCTGGTTCTCCGCGCAACCTCGATATTCTCGTATCGCAAGCCAGCATCGCTCAGCAAATGAAGGACGACCCCAAGACCTTTGACTATGCGATTCGCGGCGGCGAAGTGTACAACTCGATTTCCAAGCAGGCCAGGCCGGAGGGAATGAGTGACTCGGAGTTTGCCCAGCGCATCGAAGATGAAAAGGTCACAGCCAAGAGCTCCGATGAATTCCTGGAAACGGCGGCGTTCAACGCAATCGTGGGAGAACCGGACGCGAAGAAGCGCATGGCATACATTGAACGCTTCACGCCCACGTTTCCCAATTCGCGTTTTCAGGAACAGGTTGCGTCCTACGCGATGATGTCGCTGTCGGATCTGAAGGATACTCAGCGTTTAATCGCCTATGCCGAAAAAACGCTGGCTGCCGATCCGAATAATTTGCCGGCCCTGCTCCTGCTGGCGGGTACTTACGCCGATGACCCTAAACCCGGCAGTGTGGCCAAAGCAGTTACCTATTCGCAGAAGGCGATTGCGGCCGCCAAGGCCGACGCTCCCGATGCCGACCGCACCCGCAAGGTCTCCGCCGGAGCGGCGCACTCCACGTTGGGCTATGCCTATATGAAGGAAGACAAGACGGCGGCGGCGATTCCAGAGTTGAAATCTGCTGCGGCGCTGTTGAAAGGGCAAGACGATCAGCAGTATGCAATAGCCATGTATCGTCTCGGTTTTGCCTACGCAAAATTGAATAGAACTACAGAAGCGCGGGAAGTCTTACAAGAGGCCGTGAAGATTTCAGGACCAGTGCAACAGCCGGCTCAGGATCTTTTGGCGAAGGTGAACGCCGCGCGCGCGAAAGGAAAGTAATCGGATCCCCATTGATTTTCAAAGATCCAGGGTTGTGCGAAGTATGCTGAGCCTGAAGGCTTGCCCTCTCAGTGTTTCGCCAATTCAGCCGAGAGCAGGTTGGCTTTGACGGCTAGGTTGTAGGCGCGTTGCGCGTCTCCGTCCTTCGCTGCCGTATTGGCCTGCTCCATGTAGCTCTCGACTTGCTTTACCGTGTCCTGCTGGCTTGCGCTGAGTTGGCGCCCCGATATTTTCTTCAGATTTGCGTCGCTGCTCGCCAATAATTGCTGAGTGGTTTCACTCTGTTGGGAAGCCCGCGGGCTCGGGCTCGGCGACGGATCCTCAGTTGGATCCGCCGTGCTGCCGTTGCGTACAACGGTTTTAGTGGGACCGTTCCCCGAAGGCGTCCCTGGCGGCGCGCCGGTCTTTTGGGTTCGGTGGCGCTTCTTGGTTTTGGTTCCGGAGGATTCCGCCGGTTTACAGTCTGATTTGCTCGAACCGGGCTGCGAATTCTCGGCACAGGGAGGGCCAGCGGCCGCTGGTGGCCCTGGCGGCACGGCTGATTGGTCAGGAGTTTTTTGCTGATCGGTCGACGGTTGGGCTGATGAACTCTGCGAAGACGAATTGCTCGCTTGATTCTCGCGGGAGTGGGTCGACTGCCAAACCGCCATTGCCCGCACGGATAGTGCAACGCGAGCCTGCGACCAAGGCAACAATACGCACAATCCGAGAATGGCGGCCAGAGCCATATTCAGTTATTCGATGCTCGCTGCGGCCCAAAGAACCGGCAACCTGGACCACCAGCAAATTCTATCGCCTAACGGACGTTACCGCACCGAGACTGGAAAAGCACAGGCGATCGACATGGTCACGAGTCGCTGGTTTCTAGTCAGGAATTTGAAACCGTCAAGTTAGGTGCGACCGACCGGCCATTCGCGTCGTTCGCCCCGGCTTGGATCTCGGCTGCAGGCAAGCGAAGGCGGAAGGTTGTGCCCTTCCCCTCGACCGTTTCGAAATCGATCGAGCCGTAGTGCCACTGCAAAGCCTGGTAGGTCTGCGCCAGCCCAATCCCGGTGCCACCTTTCCTGGTGGTGAAGTACAGTTCGAAGATCTTTTCCTGCAACTCGTGTGGTATGCCCACACCCTCGTCGCGAATTTCGGTGATGACGGTATCCTCGTCTCGCCGGGCAGAAATGGTCAGCGTTCCCCCTCGTGGCATCGCCTGCATGCCGTTGATTATCACATTGAAGATGGCTTGCTTCATCAAGTCGAGGTCCACTCTTACTCCCAGCGGTTCGACGCCGAGGGTGCGCCTTACGGTGACGCCATGCTGCTCTGTGTCGGGCGTGGCCAGCATGATCACATCCTCCAGCAAACGGCGCAGATCGATTTCCTCGAGACGAAGATCGCGCGGCCGGGTGAAGTCGACCAGGATCTGCACGACGCGGTCGAGGCGATGAATCTCATTGCCGATAATGTCCATGTGGCGGCGGGTGTCGGGATCGACCTGCTTCAGCTTGGTCTGCAGTAACTGCAAATGCAGCACAATCGCGTTAATGGGGTTTTTGACCTCGTGCGCGACACCCCGCGTGGTGCGACCGCTGGCGGACATCTGACGCGATATTTCGATTTCGTCCTGAATGCGCCGCACCGACTCGGCATCGCGCAGCGTCAGCAGGGCGCCGATCGGAGAGCCCCGCTCCTGAATAAAGTCAAGAGAAACCTGTACGCGCTTCGTGTTCGAAGATTCCACTTCACGCTGGCTGACGGGATGCCGCAGTTCAAAACCGTCGAGCACCAATGCCCCGAGCGAGGAATCCCGGGTGAAAATCTCCTTCACCGTACGCCCCAGCAACTCCCCTCTCGGGCGACCCAGAAAACGCTCCACCGAGGCGCTGACCAGGACGACCCGCGAATCCCGCGTGAATAGCATCAAGCCGTCCTGCAGGTTCCCCATGATCTGATCCACGTTGTCTTTCAGCGCCGAGAAGATTTCCCTGGCGTCGCGCATCTGGCGGCCCAGATGGGCAATCTTCAAAGTCACCAGCCCGTACTCGTCGCGCCCCGCCTTTTCCTCGTTGACCGCGTCCGCTTCACCGGCAGTAACGCTATCCAGGCTGCGGCTGATTTGCTCCAGGGGGCCGAGCGCGATATGCGAAAGTCCTGCCGCCAGTAACAGAGAGAGGAGGATCGAGATGCCGGAGAAGGTCGCCGCCTGCCGCAGCCGCTGAGTGATTTCGCTCTTGAGAAACACAGTGGAAACTCCCAACCGGATACTGCCGAACGGCTTTTTATCAAAGAGCAGGGGTATGCTGACGTCGTAAACGATGGGCGGGTGGTAGACCAGACGAAGCTGTCGGCGGAATCTGGCATCCTGCACGACGCGGAAGTCGGGGCGATTGGGGATGGTTTTGCCAATAAGGTCGGGATTGCTGTGGAGAATTGCCTTGCCATCGCCGTCCACGATGGCAGCGTCTTGAATCATTGGCCAATCGCCAACGGCCGATTCCATCATCGCGTTCAGATCAAGGTTGGTCGCAATATAGTCCGCAATAGCGAGTCGGAGTTTCGCGGGGTTGCTGGTATCAACATGGGTGCTAGTGAAGTCGGGGATCTCGGTGTCCGCAATATGAGCGAGTTGCTCACCCAGATAGGCGGCCGAGTCGTGTGCAAATGCGACCCTCTGGCGCAGTATCTCCGAAAGATAAACATAGGAAAGCGAACACACCAGTGCCGCCACCATGAAGGCAATGGCGAGCACGATCTGGGTTTTTCGGCGCATCGCTCAGTTAGAACCTTACGCGAAAAATGATGGCGGGTTTTGTCAGGAAAGCCAGTCGCCGTCCCCGCCGCCCGGCTAATCTTCCTTGGCTAAGGCCGCATCTGCCGTTGCGCTGCCGTACTCCTTCAGCTTATTATGCAGGGTCTTCAGGCTGATGCCGAGAATCTCTGCCGCCCGCGTCTTGTTGTTGGTGGTCGACTCAATGGTTTTCAGGATGAGCCGCCGCTCCGCCTCTTCCACTGTTGTACCCACACCCAGGTGGATTGCATCGGGATCGTCCGACGACGTACGAATCGTGGTCTGGCCAAATCCCGGTGGCAGGTGCTTGGTTTCAATCACCGCTCCCTCACAGACGATCACCGCCCGCTCCAGAGTGTTTCGCAACTCGCGCACATTGCCGGGCCACGAATAATTCTGAAACAAATTCAGCACGGCTTCGCTCACCGCCGCCACCTTGCGCGCATGCTTGGCGCTCATATCTTTTAGAAGCGATTCCACCAATGCGGGAATGTCGTCCTTGTGTTCGCGCAAAGGCGGCATATGAATGTTAAAGACATTCAGCCGGTAATAAAGGTCGTTGCGCAACTCGCCACGGGCCACGGCTTCTTCGGGCACCTTGTTGGTGGCTGCAAGAACGCGGACGTCCACCGTCGTCTCCACCCTGCTGCCCAGGCGCCGGAGCTTGCGATCTTCCAGTACACGAAGCAGCTTGGCTTGGGTGCCGACCGGCATTTCCCCGATCTCATCCAACAGCAATGTTCCCCCTTCTGCCAGTTCAAAGCAGCCTGTCCGGCGCTCGAGCGCTCCGGTAAACGCTCCCCGCTCATGGCCAAAAATCTCGCTCTCAATCAGGGTCTCGGGAATCGCCGCACAGTTGATGGGAACGAACGGCTTGTTGCGGCGAGGACTGAGTTCATGAATGGTGCGAGCCACCAACTCCTTACCCGTGCCGCTGGCCCCGGTGATCAACACCGATGCCGTGCTGGGTGCCACCATTTCAATCAGGCGGAAAAGCTCCTGCATTTTCTTCGACGCTCCCACCAGACTCCCAAGCGATCCCGCGTCCCGCAGCTTCCGCCGCGTGACTTCGAGTTCTACCCGGGTTCCGAGCAGCGCTGAGGCGTTCTGCAGGATGGCCCGCAGCCGTTCGGTGTCAATGGGTTTCGTGATGTAGTCGTAGGCCCCCATGCGCATGGCCTTTACCGCGCTGTCAATGGTTCCCTGGGCGGTTACCACGATCACCGCGATGGTCTTGCTGTCATCGCCAATTCGCTCCAACAGTTCCAGACCTCCCATCCGCGGCATCTTGAGATCGGTCACGACCAGGGAAGGTGCCCAGGTGGACACCTTTTCGAAGCCCTCGACCCCGTCCCGGGCGGTCTCAGCGTGGTACCCCCACGCCGAGACCAGTTCGGCAAGCCCCGTACGCTCGTTCTCTTCGTCTTCGACAATCAGCACTTTTTCCTGGCTCATAAGTCCCAGCTCACCTGGCACGCGATAGAAACAACCCGTAATCATTATTAAGGCTTGCTGCCATCGCTGCAAGCCGCGTGCTCCCTTCTGATGCAGAGAAACAGCCCAGAGGGTGGCCAAACTGCCGATATTCAGCGGACCAGCTCCCGCGTCCGAGGGATTCCGCAGATGTGGGCTCTCTTACACCCGGTTCCCCAGACGAGGATCAGAGGTACTCGAATCTCAAATCAAGACACACTCTATCAGTTAATCGCTGGACGCGGCCAAAACCTTCGAGTAGAATGTTTGCTCTGAATTTCTTACTATGAAATCTGTACTTCTTTTAGAATTGTCACGAGACAGTAATGAAGTAGTGACGCTCTAGCGGTTACCATGCGGGATTCCCAATCTTGTACGCGTGCATGGTATATAAAGCTGAATAAATAAGTTTCGGAGGAAGATATGTCGTTTCATCCCAGGATAAGAAGCGCGCGGGTATTGTTTGGCAGTTTCTTGCTGCTGTTAACTATGGTTCTGCTGTCAGCCGTCACCCTGGCGCAGGACGTCGAAACCCCGAAGTACGAAATCTTCACCGGCTATCAGTGGCTGCACCCAGGCGGAACCGTTCCAGTCCCCTTTGGCAATTACAACGCCCCATCGGGCATGAACGTTCCAGATATGCCGGCAGGCTTTGGCGCCTCCTTCACGTACAACTTCCAGAAGTATTTCGGACTGGAAGCCGACTTCGGGCACAACTGGGACGACTACGAGACCACTGTTTCGCTTGGTCCCAAGGCGACCTACCGGACGGAGAATGTCAATTACTTCTTGAATACTTTGTTGAGCTACAACCGGCTCGGTGTGAACGGTCTGCCCAACGGGAATGGCATTGGCGCGATTCTCGGCGGCGGAATGGATCTGAAGATCACTCATATGTTCTATCTGCGGCTGTTCGAAGCGGATTACGTATGGGCCCGGCAGAACTACTCGTCGGTGGTGTCTTCAGCATTCCCCGATCTCCGGCGAGTCTCGCTCGAGGGCATACGGCTGCGAACCGGCTTGGTATTTAACTTTGGCTATCCTCCCGCAGTGACGCCGACCGCCAGCTGCTCGGTGCAGCCCAGCGAAGTCATGCAGGGCGAACCCATCACAGCCACCGCCTCTGGCGCCAACTTCAATCCCAAGCACACGCTGAATTACGCTTGGAGCGGTACTGGCGGAAAAGTTACCGGCAAGGACAACACCGCCAGCATCGACACCAATGGCGTCGCCGGCGGCAGCTACACCGTCAGCGCACACATCACGGATCCAAAGATGAAGACCGGCGGCGAGGCCACTTGCACCGCGAACTATACGATCAAGGAACCGCCCAAGAATCCGCCGACCATCTCTTGCTCGGCTAGCCCAAGCTCGTTGCAGACAGGTGGAAGCTCGACCGTCACTTGCACCTGCACGAGCCCCGACAACGTTCCTGTCACGGTGGCCGGTTGGACCGCCAGCGGCGGAAGCGTTTCAGGCAGTGGCGACACCGCGACCCTCAACACCACGGGTGCGTCTGCCGGTCCCATCACGGTGAGCGCGACTTGTACCGATTCGCGCGGATTGAATACGCAAGCCTCCACTCAGGTGAACGTTGAAAATCCGCCACCGCCACCACCGCAGGCCACCAAGCTGACGGATTGCGGCTTCGAAAACATGGCCAAGATCAAGAAGCCGTGGCGCGTGGACAACGAGTGCAAGGGCAAACTGGACGACGTGGCCAAGAACCTGCAGCAGAACGCAGACAACAAACTGGTCATCGTCGGCAATGCCGAACCCACCGAGAAACGCCCGAATCTGGCGGCGGAACGTGCCGTTAATTCGAAGGCTTATCTCACCAGCGGCGAAGCCAAGTTGGGCATCGATCCTAACCGCATCGAATGCCGCACCGGCAGCGCTGGCACCATGACCGCCGAATACTGGATCGTTCCCGCTGGCGGAACGTTCACAGAAGAAGGCACGCAGCCCGTGGATGAATCCGCCGTACCTGCAGTTCCGGATCATCCGCATGCCGCGCCCAAGAAGAAGGCAAAGCCCGCAGCTCAGCAATAAGCCGAAGGCTTAGTCCGAATAAAGCAACGGCCGGTCGAGTGCAACACACTCGACCGGCCGTTTTCTTTGATCCATCCGCCGCTCAAGCTCATGTGGGGATGGGCGCCTCGCCCGTCCAGGCGGAGCAAGGCTCCGCAGGCTTTCGGTGGAGAAGCCCCGTGTAACCGGCCCGGGGGCAAACTCTCATACATTGACCACGGATTTTACTCAACAGACCTGCTGGGCCAGATCCGTAGGAGGATTGTTTTCCTGTTGATCGTCCGGGAAACCGTGGGCAGGCGGGCCCACGCTTTCCCTAGGCACAAAAGGCGGGTGTCCTGCCCTTTCGCGTTCTGTGCGAGAGCGCGCGGCTTTTAGAGGCCCTTCCGTGACCGCAAGACTCGAGGGCTTCGTGTCTCAGGTCGCCCGAGGCTGCTGTCCCTAGCAGCCTTTACCGTGAACAGGAACTGATGGAAAGGCTGGATTTCATGCACCGCAACCCCGTGCAACAGGCAGGGCGCCACATTCCCACTGGAACCGGCTCCGCGGCCCGCCCCTTTTCTCTTGACCTCGCGCCTCCAACGTCGATAACATAGACGTCTGTAGATTATCTACAAGATAATACCTGATCTTTGAAAACCTGACCCGAGGCGCAACTCCCGGGCCGCCTGCCCAGTTCCAAAACGGAACTGCCGGCAGCCAGACCCGGCCCTAACTCCCATGTTCTCTAGATTTTGCCTGTAACCCCTTAAAACTCAAAGATCTAGCACGTGGTGCAAAACTAAACCATTTGTTTTCTGGATTTTGCACTTAAAAGGGGGGAGGGGGGGCCGGTACTAAACAGTAAACCCTGTCCCAAAGCGGGAGAGAATTCTACAGCTAGGAGATTAGACCTTTCCCTTGCACCGAGAATAAACACCAACTGTTCCTTCTCCTTCGGTAACTTGCTCGCCTCCCGTCAGCCTGTCAATCTTGCCGCGAACGGATTTTCTTCTTCCGTTGGGGGCGAGCCGCTTTATGATTTCTGAAACAAAGCATTTTGTCAGCCGCAGATCACTGCTATTTGTTCTACTTGCGCTGTGCTGTACCAGCGCCGCATGGGCCGGACAGTGGACCGCGCTGGGACCGGACGGGGGCGATGTTCGTAGCTTGGCCTACGATCCCCAGAACCCAGATCACATCTTCCTCGGCACTAGCACGGGAAGCCTTTTCTCTTCGACCGACGGTGGCAAGAACTGGTCAAAGTTTGCCCACCTCGGCAGCGGTGACGATTACGTAATCGACCACCTTGCCATCGATCCACAGAACCCGAACACCATGTATGCCGCCGCCTGGAGCGTCGAAACTCAGCAGGCCGGCGACTTGTTCTACTCCGGAGATGCCGGCAAAAGCTGGGAAACCATGCCCGCGATGCACGGTAAATCGATCCGCGCCATGGCCATTTCTGCATCCGACTCAAAGACTCTGGTTGCCGGTGCAGTCGATGGCGTCTTCCGCAGCAGCGATGGCGGCAAGAGCTGGCAGAAGATTTCCGCCGGCAACTCCGACATTCACAGCATTGAATCCGTTGCCATCGATCCCAAGAATCCGGCTGTGATCTATGCCGGCACGTGGCATCTGGCGTGGAAGACTGATGATGGCGGCGCCAACTGGCACCACATCAGCAAAGGCATGATCGAAGACTCTGACGTCTTCTCCATCATCGTCGACTCCACCAATCCTTCGGTCGTATTCGCCAGCGCCTGCTCCGGCATTTACAAGAGCACCAGCGCCGGCGAAGCCTTCTCGAAGATTCAGGGCATCCCGTTTTCGGCTCGGCGCACGCGCGTCCTGAAACAGGATCCCAGCAATCCCGCCACTGTTTATGCCGGAACCACAGAAGGTCTGTGGAGAACAACCGACGCGGGCAAGACCTGGAACCGTGTAACCAATCCTGACGTCGTGGTCAACGATGTGATGGTTGATCCGCGCAACTCGCAGCGGGTCATGCTGGCGACCGATCGCGCTGGCGTGCTGGCTAGCGACGACGGCGCGCACAGCTTCCTCACCTCCAATCACGGCTACACTCACCGCTACGTGACTTCCATCATCGCGGACAAGAACGATCCCAACACCATCTTTGTGGGCGTGGTCAACGACCGCGAGTTGGGTGGCGTGTTCGTCTCGACCGATGGCGGACAGCGCTGGACGCAGAAGAGCAAAGGCCTGGACGGCCGCGATGTGTTCTCCCTGAAGCAGACCAGCAATGGCGAACTCGTGGCGGGCACGAATCGCGGTATGTTCATGCTGGCGCGCAATGGCAGCGAGTGGAGTCCGATCAACAATGTCATCAACCGGGCCGGTTCCTCGCATACCGCGAGGAAGGGCGCGGCCGCTGAAGTTCATTCCATCCTGACTGCGCGCGTGAGCGATGTCGAGATCACGCCCACAAACTGGATGGCAGCGACCTCCGCGGGACTGTTCACCAGTTCCAACCAGGGCAAGAGCTGGAGCGGCGGTGCAGTGATGGGCAAACAGGATTTCGTCTCCGTCAAAGCCGATGGAAACCTGATCGCCCTTGCGACCCGCAGCACTGTGCTGGTTTCGAAGGACGGCGGTTCGACCTGGCAAGACTCCAGTTTGTCCTCCTCGGTGACCAGCATTCGTGGCGTCACCATCTGGGACGGGCAGATCATGTTTGCCTCGCGTGAAGGCGCCTTCCGCAGCCCCAACGGCGGAGCTGGCTGGGAGCACATGCAGAATGGGCTTGCCCGACAAGAACATCAGCTCCATCAGCTACGACCAGAACAACAAGCGCCTGCTGGCGACCAGTACGGAAACCGGCGTGGTCTTTGAGAGTCAGGATGCCGGCCATACCTGGACCCGCGGTCCTGACACTGGTTACCCGTTGCGTCAAGTCAGCGTAGTGCACGGCCGCTTCCTGGCCGCCACCCCGTTTGACGGCGTCGTGATTCAGCCGGAGAACGACGACCACAGCGCATCAAAGGATGCGCCCACTCGACGCACTAACTAGTCAACAGTCAACTCGCAGTAGAAACCCACGGAGGAGCGGGATCAACCGCTCCTCCGTTTGCTTTTATTGGCAGGTAGGAAACTTGAGAGATGCTACTCGGGTGTGAAAGGTGATCGCGTTCTTTGGACCGGTTTTTGGAATGTACTGGTTCACGTACCAAAAGGTGCAGTCATCCACGGGATCGACGACCATGCTGCTGTAGTCTCCCCAGCGATTGGCGTCGGTCGCGGAGCCCTTTGCCACGAAGATAAGGGCAGAGCCCTCCATGGTGTTCAGGGGATCGGTAGGCACTCGTCCAGTGAACCCAAGCGAGGGATGCAAAGTGGTGGCGTTGGATTTGCTGTAGCCGAGCGCCATATCTCCAGCTTTGTCCATGTCAATGCTACCCATCCACAGTGAATCGGCGCCGTGGGTGAACGTGCCTTGCTGAAAGATTCGACGGCATCGGCCCTCTTTTGAAACACACGCCGACTCAGTTGTGACATCCAACCGTGATGATCGCGAGAAACGTGAGTAAACTCTCTCCGGGCCCGTGGTGTAACGGGAACACAGCACCCTGCGACGGTAGCAGATGCGGGTTCGAATCCCGTCCGGTCCACGCTCAGTCTTCTGAGCGCAGGTTCTGTGGGAAGCGAAAGCAGGGATAACTTCCCTACAAAAGTAACTTGACTGAGAATTGTCGAGGTCTATACTGAAAGAGTCGCAGGGTGCTGTAGTACCCGAGAATTATTTGGCCCCGAGAAATCGGGGCCTTCGCATTTTCTAGAGATTGGCGCTAGTCGACGCTAGTCTCGCCGCCCTGCATTCCTCGCACGGGCACCAATCCCGCAAAAACTGCCACGAATAAATCCCCAACTCGTGGTCGTCATTGAAATGAAACTTGATCGCGTACTTACCCACGCCTTCCGCCGAGGTCGCCTTGACCGCCGGCTTGAACATAGGCAGCGCCCCCGGCGCAAGTTTCGGAGGCTCTCCCGGTTGCTGATGCGTCTTGGACCGCGCTTCATCGCAAAGCGCACAGGGACATGCATCCCGCAGGAATGGAAAGGAATAATGCGAGCGGTGGCCGTCTTTCCACTCGATATCGAGACCCGTCCCCGTGCTCAGATTCACCTTCACCGACTTCGGGTCTGCCGCTCCTGCCATGAATTCAGTATCGCACAGCGGAAACAGCGCTGCTTCCCCAACATCAAAAAGCTTGTCAAGCCCCCTGAACCACCAAATTTCGCTCAACTACCTGATTCCATTACGAATATAATTCTAAAAACCGTGCGTATTTACCCCTCTCAACCTGTCATACTAGTATTAGGTAGTGAGTTCGGAGACTTCCCCAGCGCAAACCTGAGAACTGATCCGCAAGGCGCGATCTTTGATTAGTCCCAGACAGGCCAATTTAGCCTGACATGAGCTAAGTCCTCTAGAAGGGATACCTTGCGAGATATCTCAAAGAGCGCCACCTGTTTTCATAGACTTAAAGGAAATTGCGCTTCGGGCTGAGTGGTGTCCCTTGTGTAAGTCCTTTAGAAGAGATATTTTAGGCGGGTATCTTCAGAGTAGTTCTCTTGTTTTGATGGACTTGAGAGGAAAATACAATTTTGCCGGTATGAATTGATAAACTTTCACATTCCTTTACTTACTTAATGGTAACTAAGGAATCGCAACTCTGGTCTGCACCCGATAGTGGAATAGCCGGAACGCTCCGGCGCGTGCTATCAATAGAACGGTCTCCTAAACTGCCAGAATGCTCGATTCCGCTCAAATAGAAGCGGTCATGCCGCCCGAGGTCAGCACGCCCGAGGATGTAACCCATCTCTCGGGCAAGATCGCCGATCAGCACGGATTAGTCACCTCTGCCGATCAGGCTCAACTCTTCTATCGCCACTGGCCCGCGAACCGCACGTGGAATGGCCGTGTGGTCGTGGTGCTGCACGGCATTGGATATCACAGCGCCCCCTACAAGGTCATCGCCGACGCGCTGAATCCTCAGGGCACGGACGTATACGCCTTGGACGCCCGAGGGCACGGTCTCTCCCAGGGACGCCGCGGGTTTGTGGGCACTCAGGCTGAAGTAGGGGCAGACGTCGAATGCATGATCCGCCTCGTGAAGCAGCAGCGACCCAGGGCAAGGGTTTTTCTGCTAGGCGACAGCATGGGAGCCGACTTGGCCCTCAACTACGCCAAGCGAAACAGCCGCGAGCTCGCCGGACTGATCCTCCTGGCACTGGCGCTGAACCTGGATCTCAGCCAGTATCTGAGCCTGGAGAGCTTGAGCTTGATGCCATACGTGGCGCTGGCGCACCGTGAACCGGTGATCAGTCTGGTAGGTAAGCGGCTTGAAGAAAGTTCCCGCGACCCGGAGTTCATCGCCCGCCGTCGCGTCGACCCGCTCGCCTACAAGAACGTCAGTTTCGGATACTTGCTCGACGTGCTGCGCATCGTCTTTGGCTGGAGATGGAAAATCGCACCCCGCGTGCATGCCCCAACTCTGCTGATCAAAGGCGGCAAGGATCGGGTAGTGAGCCATCGGGAATGCGTGGCATTCGATCGGCTCTCCGCGTCGACGGACAAATGTTTCAAAATCTATCCCGACGTGCCCCACACCACGCTCTGGGACCCAGAAACACCGGAGATCCTGGAGTTGGTCGGCAAGTGGATTCTGGAACGCTGAGCTAGTCTGGTTTTGATGGTGGACGGGCGTCCGCGCCCGACGCGAGTTGCCGAAATCACTTCAACTCCGGTAAAATCTATGTTTTGCACATCAAGTCCTGAACTCTTCTGGAGCAGTCATGGCACAAGTTTGTGATATCTGCGGCAAAGGGCCGCAATTTGGAAATACCATCAGCCACGCGCACAATGTCTCGCGGCGGCGGTGGAACGTCAACCTGCGCCCGGTTCGCGCCAAAGTAAAGGGCGGCGCCAAGCGCATGCGCGTGTGCACCTCCTGCCTGCGCAGCGGCAAAGTGGTCAAGGCCTAAGAACCAAATAACCACCGAGGGACACCAAGGTCCACAAAAGAAGTATTGCGGTTAAGATTTCCTTTGTGAACCTTCGTGTCCTTTGTGGTTGAGGCTCTTATCGAACTCCGAGCAGTTCGACGTCGAAGATCAGAGTCGCGTTGGGAGGAATCACGCCTGCCGCTCCGCGATCTCCATAGGCAAGTTCGGGCGGGATTCTCAACTGGCGTTTGCCTCCGACCTTCATGCCGGCCACGCCTTCATCCCAGCCCTTGATGACCTGGTGGCCACCCAAGTCGAAGGTAAATGGCTTTCCACTGTCGACGGAGCTGTCGAACTTCTTGCCGTTAGTGAGCCATCCGGTGTAGTGGACCTTCACGGTGTGGCCCTGAGTCGCCGTAGGGCCGGTGCCTACTTTGATGTCCCAGTACTCGAGGCCGCCGACCATTTTCGTACCCGGTCCCGTGACCTTGGTCGGCGCGCTGGTATCCGGCTTGGAACCGCCCTGCGCCAGAAGCATCGTCGCCACAAACGTGACGATTGCAATCAAACATGCACTCTTGAGCATTAATGTTTCTCCCGATTCGTGGACTATGTCTCGGAACTCTTGAATTCTACTTTGGCGGGAACTTCTACGCCAATGCAATCACATCAATTTCAACCAGCACGTCCTTAGGCAACCGCGCCACTTCGACGGTCGATCTCGCCGGCGGTGTTGAGCTGAAGTAGCGTCCGTAGACTTCGTTCATGGCGGTGAAGTCGCCCATGTTTTTCAGGAAGACAGTGGACCGTACTACTTTCTCCAGTCCGCTTCCTGCAGCTTTCAAAATCGCGGAGAGGTTCTTGAGCACGCGATCAGTCTGGACGGCAACATCGCCGGAGACCACCTGCTGCGTCGCCGGATCGATCGCGACTTGCCCGGAAACGAATACGAATCCATTGGCCCGGATCGCCTGTGAATACGGCCCAATCGCTTGCGGGCCGTCTTTGGTTGCAATCACATCTCGCATCCATCCTCCAGAAACTTCCAGCCGCTGATTAATGCAGATGAAGCGGATGATGTCAACTGGACGGGACAGTCTGCGAGTCAGTTCTCAGTTCCTGGTTCCCGGTTCTCAGACCTTCTGCAATCTTTGCACTTCGTGTACACCGGGAATCTTGCGCACGCCGTTGATGATGTTTTCCAGGTGTTTCAAATCGGCAATATCGAGAATGATATCGACGTTGGCCTGCGCATTCGAGCTGCGCACCTGGATATCCCGGATATTAGTTTTAGTGTCGCCGATCACCCCGGTAATTTGCTTCAGCATGCCGAAGCGATCGTCGCAAAAGACCGTAAGCTTCACCGGATACGAACTTGGAGTTCCCTCGTCGTGCGCCCATTCCACATCGATTCGGCGCTCCGGCTCATAAAGCAGGTTGACCACGTTGGGGCAATTGACGGCGTGGACGGCGACGCCTTTGCCGCGGGTCACGTAGCCGACGACGTCTTCTCCGCGGATGGGGTTGCAGCAGCGGGCGCGGTATACCAAGCAGATCGCCATGGCCTTTCACGCGGATGGCGTTGTTGCCGCTGTCTCCACCGAAAACCCGGCGCACGACGCTGGCGATGCCACCGGACTTCTCTCCGCCGCTGTCAGCAACGGGGGCGGCAGAGGCTGGTGCCAAACGCGCCAGCACTTGGCGCGCGGAGTATTTGCCGTATCCGATTCCGGCCATCAGGTCGTCGATCTGGCCGAGGCCGTAGTCGGAGGCGATTTTGCGCAGCTCTTCGTCCTTGATCTCTTTGAACGCGACCCGGTATTTGCGCGCCTCTTTCTCGATCAGCTTGCGGCCGATTTCGACGGCGCGCTCGCGCTGATGGATGTTGAGCCAGTGTTTGATCTTGTTGCGGGCGCGCGATGACTTGACCGCAGCCAGCCAATCACGGCTCGGCTTATGTCCCGGCTGGGTGATGATCTCGATGATGTCACCGCTATGCAGCTTGTGACGCAGCGGCACCATGCGCCCATTGACTTTGGCGCCCACGCAACTGTGGCCGACCTCGGTGTGAATGGTATAAGCAAAATCGATGGGTGTGGATTCCCGCGGCAGCACTACAACCTTGCCCTTAGGCGTGAAGGTGTAAACCTCTTCCGGGTACAGGTCGATCTTGAGGGTGGAAAGGAACTCAGTGGGATCGGAAACATCGCGCTGCCACTCGACCACCTGCCGCAGCCAAGCCAGCCTCTGTTCGTCCTGAGCCGAGACGGGGCCGTCCTTGTACTTCCAGTGGGCGGCGATGCCTTCTTCCGCCATGCGGTGCATTTCCTCGGTTCGGATCTGCACTTCAAACGGGGTGCCGTCCTCCGTGATCACTGAGGTGTGAAGCGACTGATAAAAATTAGGCCGCGGCATGGCAATGAAGTCTTTGATTCGGCCAGGCACGGGCCGCCACACGTTGTGCACGATTCCCAGCACGGCGTAGCAGTCCTGCAACGACTTTGTGATCACCCGCATGGCGTACAAATCGTAGACCTGGTCCACGCTGATTTTCTGGCGAACGAGCTTCTTGTGGATGCTGAACAGGCGCTTGATGCGGCTTTCCACTTCGGCCGTGATTCCTGCTTCTTTGAGCTTGTCGCGGAGGGTTTGCTCAACCCGGGCCAGGAATTGCTCGCCTTTCTTGCGGCGGGCTTCGACGGCATCGTGCACTTGCTGGTGGGTGAGCGGATCGAGATAGCGGAATCCCAGATCTTCGAGTTCACCGCGAATCTTGCCCATTCCGAGCCGGTGGGCGATGGGGCCGTAAATCTCCAGCGTCTCCTTGGCAATCTTCTGCTGGCGTTCCGGTGGGAGGTGCTCGAGGGTGCGCATGTTGTGCAAGCGGTCCGCGAGCTTAATCAGGACAACGCGGATGTCATCGACCATGGCCAGCATCATCTTCCGGAGGTTTTCGGCTTGCTGCTCCTCGCGGGTAGCGAAGTCGATCTGGCTGATCTTGGTGACGCCCTCGACGATGTGCGCCACCTGCTCGCCAAACTCCTTGCGAATGTCGACGATGGTGACGGATGTGTCCTCGACTGAGTCGTGCAGCAGGCCGGCGGCGATGGACACCGCGTCCATCTTCATTTCGGCTAGAACCTGCGCCACGCCGAGAGGATGGACTAGATAAGGTTCGCCCGAGGCCCGCGTCTGACCAGCATGATTTTTCTGGGAGAACTCGTAGGCTCTGCGCACCAGCTCCAGATCGTCGCCGGGCCGGTTGGCGCGCATGATGCGCAACAGCTCGCGGAACTTGGTCACCGTGAGGGCGGTGGTCGCGATCTGTTCGCGCAAGGTCGCCATAACGGATTATACCGGGGAAAGAGACGTTGCAAGCAACGCCTGTACAGCGGTGCCCCACCAGCGCTGCATAAAAACCCGCGCTTCTAGAGGTTATCTGCAGCATCTTCTCAGGCCGGTCTTTTCGGAATAAGTCGTCGAAGGACGTGGCCTTTCCACATCCACAATCCCGTAAGGACCATTACAGGAAGGAAGACAAACCGAGTTGCGGGGGCGTAGTCTGGAAGTTTTTCAAACGAACTATAAATATAACCGAGTATCGGAATGGCAAAGACGATGTGAATCCAGCGAACAATCAAACGTTTGGAGGCTTCTTTCATGACTAAATCTGTCCTCCGCCTGTGCTGATCCGACCGGGAGCCCGATTTGCTCCATGCGCACGCGAATCATCTCGCTAGACCCTTAGCGAGCCACGGAACGCCCTGGCGGCATAGTAAGATTCCGCACCGTTGTGATAGACGAAAACAGTGTCGAAACGGCGATCACAAAAGAGGGCGCCGCCGAGTTTTCTGATAGCGGAAGGCGTTTTCACCCAGCTCGAGGTTTTCTTATCGAAACTCCCAAGTTTCTGCAACTCTCGATATTGTTCTTCCGTCAAAAGCTCAATGCCCATGGCAGCTGCCATACCCATCGCGTTGCCTTTTGGTTTATTTTCTTTCCTTGACTCCAGCGCTTCACGGTCGTAGCAAAGACTTCTGCGGTCTTTAGGGCTTTCCGCTGAACAGTCATAGAAAATGTATTCGCCCGTCTTTTTGTCGTGACCAACAACATCCGGTTCACCGCCACTTCTTTCCATTTCACTGAGTGACCACAGTTTTTCAGTATTAGCTTCCAGCCTTGCTTGCGCGTCAGCCCAATCAAGACCCTTATGGCGGTTCATGTTCTTCTCAAAACGGGCTTTCAAGGAGCTCAGGATTTCTTCGCATTGTTTCGGTGACAACGCCTTCTTATTGCGATTCAGGCCGGTCATACTTTTATTTTATCTCTGTTGAACGGGCCGCCTGTTCTATCTTTTTTGCACAAGCTGTCGATTTCGCGCGCCGCCGAACGACTATAGAGTGAAAGCAGTCAGTTCCAGTCGGAGGAAGCAATGAAATTCGTATGTCTTGGATATTTCGACGACAAGAAGTGGGAAGCACTGTCAGAAACCGAACAGAAGGCGTTCATCGAGGAATGCTTTGCCTATGACGATGTGCTGCGTAAGGGCGGACACATTGCTGGGGGCGAGGCGCTGGCACTTCCCCGCAATGCCGCCACTTTGCGGTTTAAAAAGGGCAAAGTGATTGTCACTGACGGCCCGTATGCAGAAACTAAGGAACAGGTGGGCGGCATCCTGATCCTGGAGGCCAGAGACCGGAAACATGCCATCGAGTTGATCTCGAAGCACCCGGGGCTGCGCAACGGCCCGTTCGAAATTCGCGGGCGGGATGAGGCAATTACCGCCGCATTCGAAGCACGGAATCGGGGCCGAAAGGGGGCGTAAATCGGGGGGACATGTAGAGATCGAGCCGGAATGGACGGAAGGGTGCCCTATCCTAGCGCGTTCTTTGCGCTAGGGTCGGGATTTTTGCCCGCTCGAAGGGATTGAGCGTCTATGATCGTGCCGCCAAGTTTTCTGATAGCCGTCCCACTAATCTTCCAATCCCTTGCCCTTGAGAATTTGGGGTATACATTTTTCAACCCTCGCCTTTCGCGTTTTGGATTGTTTGGCGCCAGAAAAATAAAAAAGGTATCTTCTTTGCCGTCCCGGCGTCAGTGCAGCAAAGGCTTTTTTCAACGCTGGTTTTTGATCCAATTTCTTTTGAAACTCTTCCGGAACCTTGAAGTCAGAAGTTTTCTTGAGCTTAACTTTCAAACCGGCCTTTTCCACGTCAATGGCTTCCTGGATATAGGTCCTCAAGGCGGATTTCATCTCAACGATTTCTCGAACATTGGTGAAGCGAATCTGGCGCGCCGACTGCATATTCTCGGTTTGCTGGATGAGAATCGCCTTGGGATCTTTCAACAAGGCGCCTTTGAAAAATAGCAGCGCACAGTATTCTTTGAATCCGTGGATTAAGACCACGTTCCCTCCATCGGACGTGTAACAGGCCTGGCGCCACTTCACCTCCTCGGTCAGCGGAGAGTCAAGAACGATCTCTCTCAATGTTTCAAATTCTGCCTGCCACTTTTTGGTTTTTTTTTAGAAGACCATCCACTTTGGGATTCATTCTGTTCATGGTTGATACTCCGATGGAAGCGATCTTATCGCAGGTTAGCGACGTGCGGCGACGCGGAAACCGGGGCACCCTGCTTGGCGCGTCTTTTCCAAATTAGTCGTCGCACCACATGGCCTTTCCACATCCACAATCCCGAAAGAACCATGACAGGAACGAAAATAAACCGGGTCTTGAAGGGCGTAGCTCGGGAGTTTGTCAAACGGACTGTAAATATAACCGAGTATCGGGATGGCAAAGGCGATGTGAGTCCAGCGAAAAATCGTACGCGCGATGGCTCGGCTCGTGACGTTGGCTGCGTTGGCTGTTGTGGCCATGATGTCACTCCTTGGATTTGGTTTTCGGTCTCTTCTTTTTTTCTGGCTTTCCTGGCCAGATCGGTTCACGACTTTTGGTCCGCCTGAGGCGGCCATTTGGGCGTTTCAACCCCGAACTGCTTGGCATACTCCGCGTGCAACCGCTGCCAGCCGAACTTCATGGCCTCAGGGCCAACGATACGTCCGATGGGAGTTCCGCCGAGCAGGTGATCCAGAACATCGAAACAAATGTGCCACCCGGCAGCGCCCATGGCGATGAAGCGGTGACCGATGTTGGTCCACAGCGTCAGGCGCGTGCCGTCAGCAAAGGCTTCGAGTTCCCACCGCATGTCGTAGTCGCCCCAGTTGTACTCCAGCACCTTGGGAGCGTCGGCGCGCGTCACTGTTGTTTCGGAAACCTGCAGCCGCTGGGCGCCCCACCGTGGTGAGCTTCACCGTGGTTCCAATCCTACCCAGGCTCCCATCCGCTTCAAACGGAGCCCACTCGCGCAGATGCGCCGGGTCGGTAAGCGCCTGCCAGACTTTTTCCGGCGAGTGGCGCAGTTCCCGAACGAGAACCAGAGTCCACTTGTCTCGCCGTCCTTTTCTATATGCGCCACGTTGGCCGGACCCGGGTGTGTACTGCTCGCGATCAATCATCTGTTTCTCCTTAACGTGCGATCTTCAATGGGTGCCAGCTGAGTGAGCTGAATGAGGTTGCCGCAAGTGTCGTTCAGCATCGCGATGGTCGAGCCGGTCACGTCGGTGGGCGGCATCGTGAACTCGGCGCCGCGGGCCTTGATCCGCTCGTAATCGCCCTTGACGTCGTCCGTAAAAAATTGGCCGCGGGCTGACTCTGTTGAAAAATCGCCTGCTGATACGCCTGTGGCCGCGGGATTGTTGTTCAGCGCCAGCTGTAGCTCAGTGCCGTCCGGCTCCTCGGGCGAGGCCACCGTCAGCCAGCGAAATGGGCCCTGACTGAAATCGGACTTCTTGGCAAAGCCCAGTACTTCCGTATAGAAGCGCAAGGCCTTGTCCTGGTCGTCCACGTATACGCTGGTCAGTTTGATTTTCATTTCGTTTCTCCTTTATTACGTTCGCGGTTTGGGCCCCGTCGTCTTCTATTTTGTTTCCGTTTTTTCGGTGGTTTCTGATCCATGCGGTCGTGATCCTTGCGATCTCGATTCATGTGATCAAGGTGGCGTTCGAGAGCATCCACGTGAGCGGACCAGAACCGGCGGAACTGAGCCAGCCAGCCATCCACCTCCCGAAATGGTTCGGGTTTCAGCCGGTAGAGACGGCGCTGTGCGTCCACCGTTGATTCGACGAAACCGGCGTCTCGCAACACTCGCAGATGCTTCGACACGGCCGGCTGCGACATACGAAGCTTGATGCTCGATCTCTCCCACCGACTGTTGGGACGAGACCAGCAGGCTCAATATGGCGCGGCGGTTCGGCTCCGCAATGATTTCGAAGACAGATTCCACTCTCTTTGTATACTACACAGAGCATATACGTGTCAAGGCATATACAGACTGGGGCCAGGCGACGTTTCAGTCGGCGTGCCAGAAAGGCACCCTCAGAGCCTTACGTATGGCCTCATTGGGAATTATGACGCGGACCTACGCTGGTCGTGGTCTTGCGGCTTTTCGGTGCCGGAAATAATAGCGCACTATCAAGCTGAGAATGAACCAGGCCGCGCCGACCGTGCCCTTCAGCGTACCGCTGATCTTCGATTTTCCGATACGCGGGTAGTAGCTCACCGGGACTTCAACCACGCGGAATCCAGCGAGAGCGCCTTTGAGGATCATCTCAACCGCCCAGCCATAGGTAGTCTCTTCGAGGGCGAGCGCGCGTAGTACATCTGCGCGGCCAGCGCGAAACGGGCCGAGATCACTGATTTCTAGTCCATACAGAAGCCTGATCAGGCTGGCGGCGAGACGATTACCAAACGCCTGATGCCAGGGCAACGCCCCAGCGAACGCCGGCGCGAACCGAGAGTAATGTCGGCATGCCCCTCAGTGATTGGCGCTAAGAGAATCGGCAGTTCGGAGGGCCGGTCGCTGTAGTCGCCATCCAGGAACACAACCACGTCAGGGGAATTTGCCGCGGCCAGACCCGTGAGGCACGCTCGCCCATAGCCGCGGCGCGGTTCCTGAACGACGCGGGCTCCCATTCTTGCGGCGATCTCGGGCGTCCCGTCATTCGAGTTGCTGTCGACAACGATGACCTCCGTGAGGTCGGACGGGAGATCCGCTAAGACGCGCTCAATCGCCTGCGCTTCATTGTGGGTAGGAATGATGACGGACACTCGCACGTGAACTTGGCCCAATCACCACCACGGAGAAGATGGCCACCGTTCGGACAGCCGCGCGTCAACGCCCCATCTCCGGCCGGCGCGTCCGATCGCGACCCCGAGTGATGCCATCACGGGAACGAGGAGTTCCCAGATCCACGAGGTGCCCCACTCCGAAATCCAAAGGCTGCCGAGGTACAGAAAAGCCACAAATGCGGCCGGTCGGGTTAGCAGACCGATGACGAGCAGGATACCAAGAGCGATCTCGGTTATGGCCTGCATAGGAGCAGCCATCGCGGCGTGGCTTGCCGCCAGTGCCATGACCGACTTCCATATGGCGGGCGAATGACTGTTCTTGATGTAGTAATTGATCAGGCCCGCGTATCCTGCCGGTGTGTAGAGGCCTTTCCCTAGGTTCTCAAAAAAGACCCACACGAGCATCGCGCCGATCGTGACTCGCACGATTGCCAGACCGTTTGCGGCGTGCGGTTGGTGGGCCACTGTGGTTACGTCACTTCGCGGTGAGGTTGCGGTCGTTGTCATGGTGAACCTCGTCCAGTGGATGCTATACCAGATTGGAAATATTCGACAGGCTTCAAATCGTTGTCTCAGGTTGACATCTCAGAGGCGTGGAAAGCGAAAAAGGATTCTCAACGTTTAGAGTCCTCTTCCTTGCCGATCAAAACCGACTGGGGGATGTGTGGGTATGCCAGAATCGCGGCCGCAGGCCCTATGGTCGACGGATTTGTCATTGATCTTGGATCTTGCATCTGAGTGCCTGCGACGGGACGGCGCGGATGTAAAGCTCCGGCCCAAGTCCTTTGAAGTGCCCCGGGTTCCTGGCCGAGAATCACGGACGTCTCCTGGGTGAGAATGAGATCATCAACGCTGTCAGGAAGGACTCCTTTGTCGCTGACAACTCTCTTGTGATCTTGGGCCAACACACGTTCCCGTTCATGGGAGTGCCAAACTGATATCAGTGATACCCTTTTCATTGAAACTACAGCCTATTAGGGGAACTATAGAAACTGGAGCCTAGGTTCGGAATCGCTTGCAACCCACATAAACACAGGGTATTGTCACGGAAGTGTAGAGTTCATCGGCACTTGGGCTAGATGGCTTTGAGCGCATCCCCCTCTCCGCCAGTGTTTGTGATTGGTGGGGCACCTCCCCAGCTGTAACTGCACTTTGATCCCAGCCTTGCTACTCTTCTCTGGCGCACAAGGCGGAGAACGATTTAGGGGTTTCAGCACTTCTGACATCTTTATATGAGACAAGCCAGACGGATCGCGGCTTCGCCCGCCGTCATATTCGTGGCCGCGCTGACAACCCGATTAGCGGCCACCGTGTTTATTTTCCGGAACTATTTTGGACCTCAATTGCTGTTTGTGCAAAATGAGTCGTCTCATATTGCCAGTGCCCTGGTTACCGGGTGGGGGTTCTCGTCTCCGTACGCGAACGTACCTGTTGCGGCGACAGCTCAGCAACCTCCTCTGTACCCGCTCATCCTGGCAGGAATTTTCAAACTGTTTGGAATCTGTACCGTTTCATCCGCGTGGGCCGCCGTCGTGCTGAACATTTTGGCCGGTGCGTTGACGGCGGTTCTGCTCTACTACGTGGGAAACCTCTACTTCACTAAGACCGTGGGACTTGTGGCCGCATGGGTGTGGGCGCTGCCATGGATGTATCGGGCGCTGGCTTTTTCTACCAGTCTCTCGAGCCCGTACCTCGCCGCTCTCGGCTTAACGGTTTTACTTCTGCTGCTTCCCAAAGTCCTGAAGGCAGATCGGGGCTGGTTCACGCTAGGCATCTACGCTGGGCTTCTGGTTCTCCTGCAAACAACATTTCTTGTTGTGCTGGCGTTCTATGGCATCTGGCTGGCTTTCTCGAAAGCTCGCTCCCCAAAGATGCTGTTAGCTCTCGCGGGGCTGTGTCTCATGCTTGTTCCCTGGACGATCAGGAACTATGTGCAATTAGGCCGGCTGGTCCCGATCCGCGATAACTTCGGGCTGGAGCTCTGGCTGGGCAACAGGCCAGGGATGCAGGGCACGGTCGATTACCACGGCGATTTTCCCGATCACGATCCCAGCAACTACGCGCAGCTTGGGGAATTGCGCTTCATGGACGAAAAGTTCCAGGAAGCGAAAGAGTTCATCGCCAGCGATCCGCTCTCTTTTCTTAAGCGTTGCCTGCGCCGTTCCTTTGAGTTCTGGTACATCCCCTATTCGCCTCCCTGGATTCTGATTTCGGTCCTGGGATGGGCCGGAGCAGTCCTCGCCTGGAAAAAGAAGAGAATCGCAGTCTTGCTGGCTATCCCTCTGCTGGCATTTCCTCCAGTGTATTACGTGACCCACACCTTCCCGACCTATCGGCATCCGATCGATCCCGTTATCATTCTCCTGGCGACCTACGGGATTGTTGAAATCACGACCTGGGCTTTTGGTCATTTCATGGATGTTGATAAGCCATGGAGATCTCACGAGCTTCCGAGGTTGGGGGTGTCTGCGCGCTAGCGGTTGCCAATGACGGCAACGTTCATTTTCCGGGTGCACCCTGGATCAGCGAAGCGCTGCCACCCTGAACTTATTTTCCCGGTACAGGCTGCATTGGCGGCTTCTTCCAGGTGCCATTCACGACCTCGGGGGCCGGCATGTAGACCCGCAGGACAGCGTAGAACGGGCCATCGGGCGCGGGCAGCCAGTTGGATTCCTTGGCCGCGCCCGGAGAATCCTTCTGCACATAGATCGTCAGCGAACCATCGCCGCCGTACTTGAATGACTTCAGCATTGTTGAGTTGAGCAAATATCGCTTCAGGGGATTCGCAACCAGGAACTGGGTCTTGCCGTCATACATGGTGACCGACCAGAAGGCCTTGGCTGGCGGCAGCCCACCCTTGGGAAAGAGCAGGGTGTAACTGGTTTTCGAGGCGTCCAGGGGTTGATGGTTGCCGTCGACGAAATAAGCGAGATAGATTGCCTCTTCGCCCGAATTACCGTAAAGACCGAGTTTGGCTCCGGCGTAGCGATACAGGTAGTTGTTTTTCAGGAATTCTCGCGTGCCGAAGAAGTCGGAGCTGGAAACCTCATCGGCATTAACTCGCTTCATCAGGGCGGCCATGTCCGTTCCGGCGTCGGCGATTCCATCGGTCACTGCCTTTTGCGACTCAGGCGAGAGGTTCGCAAAATCGAAAGTCTTACCCGCGCCGATGTTGAGCTTGGCGAAACGTTCCATCAGGTCTTTTTCTGATGGATTGGTGGGGCAGAACTGAAGCATGAAGTTCAGGTAGGTGAATAGCGCTGGTGAGGTGAGGGCGTCCGGAGTCGGCTTGGGCCAGTTGACGGCAGGAGCGGCAGTTGGCGCGGGCTGTTTCAGATACTGACTGAGGGTTTGCGCCTTGTAGCCGGCCTGGATCTTCTTGACATTGGCCAAATCTGCGGGATTGAAGAGTTGGGTGCGAAACAGAAGATAAGCGAACTCAGTCTCTGATTGAGCGACAGCCTTCACGCCATTTGGGGTCTCGCCCTTCCAGTCCGGACCGGCAATCATGAACGTTCCGCCATCGTTGCCGTAGCTTCGCGTCCCCAGGTAGGCGAAGTTGAAGGTGTACAGATCGATCATCTGGCCAGTGTAGTAGCGATTCTCTTCGATCTTTGGCATCGTCACGATAACGGGCTCAGCGCGCAGGTCCATCCAAAGATACGAATAGGGCGTATCAGAATTAGGCGTCACTACGAACTTATCCTCCGGAGTGGCCACGTTCGCCGCGCTAGTCAGAACATCGAATGGCGCTCGATAGTCGGGGCTGGTCGTGTCGATTGCCTGTTTGTACATGGTTTGATAATTGGTCACCAGCGGGAATCCGTAGATGTAAGCTTCCTTGGCGATGGCGCGCAGATCCTGATCTGAAGTCGACGGCGTTTCAGCCGCGTTCTTCGACGCACTGTTACATCCCACGAAGATCGCCAGGGTAGATATGGTTAACGCAAGAAGGCAGGCCAGGTTTCGACTAGGTCTCATGATTCGATTCCCTCAGTGAATAGGTTGCGCGTCGGGAAACTTCCATTTGCCACTGAGAATTTCGGCACGTGGACGATACAGTCGCACAGTGTAGTTCCATCCGCTCATGATCGGCAGGCAGTTGGGAATTTTCCCGTCGCAACCGCCGAACTGCACGGTGATGGAACCGTCCGCGCCTTTCGTCCCTGTAATGTTGTTTACTGAATAAGCGTTATACGGGTTTTTGTCGAAGTAGCCCTTCGCATCGTACAAACTGATCGACCAGAAGCCATCTACGGGCACGTCCTTCACACTTACCTTGTAAAAGGTTGCGCCATCATTTTTTGCCGGAGTCACGTTGAGGTACATCGCTTCCTTGTCAGGATTGCCGCCCCATCCGACTGCTGCTCCAATCAGGTGCCGTACGGGGTCGGTCTGTTCTTTGGTTCCGAAGGCATGCGTGAAGTCCTTGATCGTCGATGCCAGCACGAGCAACGCGTCGCGTACCTTCTTCTGACTCGCAAGGTCCCACTTCGGAAGTTCGAAGGTTCCCGGGCTCTTCTGGCTCACTTTCATAGCGTCCTGAAGTTTTGCGACGTCGTCGAGATCCTGGGCGCTTTGCGGGTCGACCAACGTGCGGACCGCCACCACCACATACCGGGTCCCGATCTTTTCCCTGGTCAGCGTGTAGTTGCCTTTGCCGTAGACCACCATCGGTGTGTACTCGTCTTGGTTGATGACCTGCATTGACATAAATCGCTTGCCCGCATCCGGCAGCGTAATCGTGACGGGCCCAGCGTCGAGGTCGAAGACCGCCGCCGAGTACAGGGTGTCGCGATTTAATCGAATGACCGTCTGATTGTCGATCGGCGCGGGCGTCCGGTTGTGATTGAACTTGGCGAAGCCGCCGTCTTTGACGACGTTGCCAAAGTAGAGGTCGGATTCCGCACGGACGAAGTTGTCCGCGGTCACCGGAATGCAGTCAGTGCAGGCTGGAGGCTCCGGCGCCGGAGCTGGCGTCTTCTCGGAAATGGCGGAGGGAGGGGCAGGGGTCTCTGTGCTATTGCATCCTGTAAAAGACGCCAGTGTGACCGCCAAAATGAAAGCGCACTGGATCTGATATTTGCAGCGAGTCATTCGCACACTCCCATCGGTTGAGTTTTATTTCAGTTGGACTTCTCGATGTTTGCCAGCGTCCAGCTCCTGTCGAAGAGCGACGTGTCCCGGCCGTAGAACCGGAATAATGTGAACCACGGCTTGCCCGGCGCCGTAGGAATCCAGTTTGTCTCCTGTCCGGGCGGATACTTAGAACCGAAGTAGATGTCCACCGATCCGTCTCATTTCTTCATGGCTTACAGCTCCCAGAAAAGGGACACGGCAATTGCCTGAGCCTTTGCCGAGGCAATTGCGTTCGCCCCTTCGTGTGCGGCTCCATTCCACTTTCACTTGCCAGCAGGCGGCTTCAAATCAATCCTTCGACATGGCTGCCTGTTGACGGCGGAGCATTTTCAGAATGGCTTCGGGATCGACAGTAAAGCTTGCCGGCGCCTGACTAGCCGGGTAATCCTTGAAGGTCTCGATAAATTCCTCACCCAGGATGACCCCCTGAACGTTCAGGTAGACGTTGTGCACCAGCCAGTCGTTGTATTGATCGGAAGTGATGTCGGCCCGCTCGTAGGGATCCATCCGCAGGTTATAAATCTTTGGAACTCGCAAGCAGATAAATGGCTCCATCCAGATATTGAGATTGCCGGGTGCGCGCTGTTCGCAAAACACGTATTTCCAGTTCTCGTGCCGGACGGCTACGAGCATGCCGTCGTCGTCGAAATAGAAGAAATTCTTGCGTGGCGAGTGTGCCTCTTTACCCTCCAGGTAGGGGAGAGCGTTGTATCCATCCAGATGCACTTTATGTACATAGCCGCCCGGTGTGGGAGCCCAGCCCTTCAACAGCTGCTCTTTGACGGTTGTATCTCCGGCAGCCGCCAGTAGTGTCGGGAACCAGTCGAGCCCCGAAAACATATCGTTTGACCAGGTATTCGGCTTAATATGGCCCGGCCAACGAACCATTGCAGGCACTCGAAACGCGCCTTCCCAGTTCGAATCCTTCTCGCTGCGGAACGGCGTCATGGCGGCGTCGGGCCAGCTGAACATATTGGGCCCGTTGTCCGTGCTGTAAATGACGATGGTATCCTTCGACACTCCGAGATCGTCCAGAGCCTTCAGAAGTTTGCCCACATCCTGATCGTGTTCCCACATTCCGTCCGCATAATCGTTGCCGGGCATGCCGCTCTTTCCCTGATATTCGGGCCGGATGTGCGTGAAGATGTGCATGCGGGTGGTGTTCATCCAGACGAAGAAAGGTGTTCCCGCTTTGGCCTGCCTGGTCATGAAGTTGACCGCCGCATCGGTGGTCTCGTCATCAATGGTTTCCATACGCTTGATGGTCAGTGGGCCGGTGTCTTCTATCTTTCCACCAGCGTAGGAATGGATGACGCCGCGCACGTGGTAAACCTTGAGGAATTCCGGGTCATCCTTGGGCCAATACGGCATCTCCGGCTCTTGTTCTGCATTCAGGTGATAGAGGTTTCCGTAGAACTCATCGAAGCCGTGATTGGTCGGCAGATATTCATCGCGATCCCCGAGGTGGTTCTTCCCGAACTGGCCAGTGGCGTAGCCCAGGGGCTTGAGGGCTTGCGCGATGGTGATGTCCCGTTTTTGAAGTCCCACGGGCGCTCCGGGAGCGCCCACTTTGGTAAGCCCCGTGCGCATCGGAGATTGCCCGGTGATGAACGATGAGCGGCCGGCGGTACAGCTGTTTTCGGCGTAGTAATCGGTGAAGGTCATGCCCTGCTCGCCGATGCTATCGATATTCGGCGTCATGTAGCCCACCACGCCATGGGTGTAGCGGCTGATATTTGCTTGCCCAATATCGTCGCCGAAGATCACGAGGATATTGGGCTTCTTGGCTTGCGCATCCGCAGAAATGACTGCGAGCAGCATGACCGCGAGTGCTGCCAGCGGTGCCAGTAGTTTTCTGTGTCGTAGTCTCATTGTGCCTCCTTACTAGACTTGGTTGTGCCGGTGAAATGGGTCGGCGCTTGTGCACACTTGGGATCTGACGATGTTCTTGGAATTGGAACGGCCCGGTAGACTACACCACAAATCGCAGGCGCGTATATCCGCGAATGCATTACGACCGCGACGGTGCTTTCCCTTACAGGCCAAGTAGTGGTATCCCCGATTCCCCCTACGCCTCTACTTCCGTCACTTCGTTCGAAACCTGTCTTCTGTGCTCTTTTCTGCAAACTCAGGGACGAAGTGGTGTGTCAATGTCAGGAGACAAACAAGAGAATCAGAAAACCACGAGTCAGAGCAGGTGGAAACTACGAAAAATACTAGTCTGCGAACTGTCGGTTTTGATAGTTCCGGCCCCCGTTGCCTGCCCATATGTTTGTGTCGCTGAGAGAGGTCGAATCTCCCTGTCCAAAGGTCGCGACCCGAAAGGAAAGGGTTAATGTTGGTCCATTTCAAGCGTGGTTGTGCACTGCTCGCCCTGGTCCTCTTGAGTGCGCAAGCATTCGCGCAGACCGATCCTCTGCCCTCATGGAATGACGGGCCGTCCAAACAGGCAATTATCAACTTTGTTCAAGTGACCGCTGACCATGCGAGCCCGAAGTACGTCCCGCCCGAGCAGCGCATCGCCGCTTTCGATCAGGATGGCACGTTGTGGGTCGAGCATCCCATGTACACGCAGTTGGTCTACTGCCTGGAGCAAGTACCGACGGTGGTGGCGAAGAAGCCCGAATTGAAGAATGTCGAGCCCTTCAAGACTGTGTTGTCTGGCGACCGGGCGGCCATCGCCAAGTTGACCATGCCGGACCTCGAAAAGATTCTTGGCGCAACCCTCAGCGGCATGACGGTGGAAGAGTTCAACGCACAAGTAAAACAATGGCTCGCGACCGCGAAGGATCCCCACTGGCACCATCCGTATACCGATCTGGTTTATCAACCCATGCGTGAAGTGATGTTGTACCTGCGCGCAAACGGCTACAGGACCTACATCGTGACTGGCGGCGGCCAGGACTTCGTGCGCGAGTATGCGGACGAGGTTTATGGCGTTCCGCCAGAGCGGGTGGTCGGCACCGCGGGTGAGACGAAATATGGTTACGCCAAAGACGGCACGCCGATTCTCACCAAAGAGCCTAAGCCGTTCCTGATTAATGACGGTCCCGGCAAGCCCGTGGGCATTCACCTCATGATTGGCCGCCGGCCCTATGCTGCGTTTGGCAACTCGGGCGGCGACCGGCAAATGCTGGAGTACACCGAGGCAGGTGACGGCTCGCGCCTGGCAATGCTGGTACTGCACGACGACGCAAAGCGCGAATACGCTTACGGACCAGCCCAGAAGCTGCCGGACTCCAAGATTGGTACCTTTCCGCAGAGCCTATACGACGAAGCCAAACAAAAAGGTTGGTTCGTCATCAGCATGAAGAATGACTGGAAGAGTATATTCGCGTTCGAACCATAACCGGTGAAGACGTGGCCCACCCAGGGACGTCTTTCTCGGCAACGCGATGACGATCAGAAAGTGCGGAGGCTGATCATGGCAGCGAAGAAGCAGTTCCTTTCGATCCTCTTGTGCATGAGTTTAGTCCTTGTAACCTGGCCCCTGGACGGGTGCCATAAGTCGAAAGAGTTGGCGCCTCTGACCGGCGGCCCGCAGGCTCAGGCTCCTGCCACAACCTACGCCGTTCCCACGGCCGATCAGCTTTACCAGCTTGTCGCGCCCATCGCGCTTTTTCCCGATAATCTGGTCGCGCAAGTTCTCGCGGCCTCTACCTATCCCGACCAAGTCACGGCCGCGAACACCTGGCTGCAGCAGAACTCAGGCCTGAAAGGCGATCAGCTCATGCAAGCTGCGGATCAGCAGTCCTGGGATGCCAGCGTTAAGGGGCTCACCCAGTTTCCAGATGTGCTGAATCAGATGGCCACGAGTCTCTCCTGGACCTCCGCTCTCGGCGACGCTTACTTTAATGTCCCCCAGAGCGTGATGAATGCCGTGCAGGTCATGCGCCAGCGCGCCCAACAAGCGGGCAACCTGAAAAGCAACCAGCAGCAGAACGTCACCGTGGAAAATCAAGCTCCTGGGGCCGCGCCACCGCCTGACTCTTCGGGCACTCCCGAACCCACCATTGTGCAAGCTCCGCCGCAGACAATCGTCATTCAACCGGCGCAGCCGCAGGTTGTTTACGTGCCGACCTACAATCCGACGGTCGTGTATGGGGCTCCGGTTGCGGCCTATCCCGGTTACTCGTCTGGGGACATGGCTCTCGCCAGCGTGATCTCTTTCGGCGTCGGCATCGCCGTAGGCGCGGCGATCGCCAACAACAACAGCTGCTGCGGATGGGGATGGAATTCGTGGGGATGCGGTTGGCACAACTCCACCGTGGTCTACAACCACAACACCTATATCTCCAACTCCAATACGTTCGTTAATCGCAACAATTATTACAACCGCAACAACGTGAACGTGAACAACATCAACCGGAACAACATCAACACCAACAACATCAACCGGAACAATATCAATCGCAATAACGTTAACGGGAACAACTATCGCGCCAACAATTTCAACAACAGTGCGCGCAACAGCAATTTCACCACCCCGACTTTCAATCAGAAATACGATCAGGCTCAGTTCAAGAACGACCGGGGAAATCTGGGACAGGGCAGCCGGCCGGGCGCCACAACCCAGCCCAACTTCAATCAACAAAACCGTGCGAACGTGAATCAGCAGAATCGGCCGAATTTCAATCAGAATCAGAGCCGTCCCAACAATCTCAACCAGGCACAGCGCGAATCGGCGCGCGGTTACGGACAAGAAGCCAATCGTGGCAACAGCAACGGCGCCTTCAGCAACTACAGCCCGGGTGGCAACGCCCGCACCAACAGCGCCCGTGGTCAGCAGAGCCTGTCGCAGAATCGCGCTCCGGCGGGCGGGGGTGGGAATCGCGGCGGGGGATCGCGGCCTCAGCCGCAGGCGCGCGGGAACGGCGGACGCCGCCGATAGCTTGGCACAGTAAGGGCGCGGGTCTCGAATTTCAAGAGCAAGAGCAGGAGAACACGCTTATGCAATCTATGCAGCACTTACAGATACAGCTTCGATCGCGCCTGGGCACGATCCTGCTTCAGTTCGCGCCGCTCGCTCTGGTCGCAGCTATCCTGGTTTTTGCGCTGAATGTCCCAACCTCTTTTGCGCAGCAGGGAAATGAGAGGACCTTCGCCACGCCCGGCGACGCCACTCTGGCTCTTTACACTGCCGTGAAATCCAACGACAGCCCGACCGTCGCCGCGATCTTCGGTTCAAATTCGAACGACATTCTCCACACCGGTGACGACGTTGCAGACAAGAACATGGCGGAAAATTTCATCCGCCGCTACGAGCAGATGCATCGCGTCGTCATCGAACCCGATCAGACCGCGACTCTGTATATCGGCGCTGAAAACTGGCCTCTTCCGATTTCCATGGTCAAGAACAGCAATGGCGCCTGGTATTTCGACACCGAGAGCGGCAAGAAAGAAATTCTTCAGCGGCGCGTGGGCACCAATGAGAATGATGCGATCGAAATCCTGCACGCCCTGGTTGACGCCCAAAAAGACTACGCCTCCGAACCGCGCGACGGCGAGAAGACAAAACACTATGCCTTGAAGTTCATAAGCGATGAGGGCAAGCAGAACGGCCTCTATTGGAAGACAAGTGACAATGAGCCTGCCAGCCCCATCGGGCCACTGCTGGTTTCCGCCACCAGCGAAGGCTACAATCCACAACAGGGTAAAGCGGCACCCTTCCACGGGTACTACTACCGCATTCTCACCCAACAGGGGCCTGCGGCGAAGGGCGGTGCCCGCGATTACGTGGCTGACGGCAAGCTCACTCGCGGCTTCGCATTTGTGGCCTACCCCGCCGAATATCGCAATTCCGGGGTCATGACTTTCATCGTGAATCAGACCGGAGTTGTATATCAGAAGGATCTTGGTCCGCAGACCTCGGAAACGGCGGCCGTCATGAAAGAGTACAATCCCGACGACAGTTGGGAGCAAGTCGACTGACAGCGCCTGCCGACCAAGATCGAACTGGGAACGGTCAAAATCTGCGTGGAAGTAGGAATTGAGGAATCATGGCAACAGCCAAGGCATTACCTTCACTCAAAGTGGTACCCAGCGAAAGCAAGCTTATCGAGCGGTTCACCGCGGCACGGCCGTCCGTCGCTGATCGCATGGCCGCTGGCAAAGCTTTGCGAACGAAAGTCTCCCGGGCCAGCCTGGCGGAATACAAGCCTTCTCTAAAACGCAAAGACCCAGTGGGGATTCTGGAAGCTCAGGCCAAGACGCGGCTTCCGCAGCTGATCCCGGTGCGTTATGCGCGTATGTTGGCGTCGCCCTTCGCTTTCCTTCGGGGCTGTGCAGCAATTATGGCCCAGGATCTGAGCCCGTCGCCGGTCACCGGCCTTCAGGTACAAGTTTGCGGCGATATGCATGTCTCCAATTTTGGTGTATTTGCCTCAGCCGAACGCAACCTTGTGTTCGGCATCAATGATTTTGATGAAACCATTCCCGGCCCCTGGGAGTGGGACCTGAAGCGTTTGGCGACGAGTGCGGTCGTGGCGGGTCAGTTTCTAGGAGGCGACCGCGAGAGTTGCGAGTGCTTCAGCCGAGCCGTGGTGAGTTCCTACCGGAAGCGCATCCGCGAGTACGCCCAAATGGGCTATCTCGCGACCTGGTACTCCACCATTAAAGAAGGCGATTTGTTCGCTATCGTTCCGCCCAAGCTGCGTACCCGCCTGCAGAAAATGCTCAATAAGGCGAAAAAGGGCTCGCACCTGCAAGTTTTGGAAAAGATGACGGACCTGATCGATAACAAGCAGCGCATCGTCGAGTCCGTGCCTTTCGTAGTGCGTGAGACCAAGACCCAGAAAGGAACACCCATTCGGGAGGCTCTTGGAACCTTTCTGCACCAGTATCTTGCATCGCTGCCTCCCGATCGGAGGGAACTGATCTCGCGATATCAGGTGCTGGACGCAGCCCGGAAGGTAGTCGGTGTGGGCAGCGTCGGCACTCGCTGCTGGATTGTTCTCATGCGAGGTCTGGACGAAGGCGACCCACTTTTCCTGCAGGTCAAAGAGGCTCAGGCTTCGGTGCTCGCACCCTACGTCGACGTTCCATCTTTCCAAAACGAAGGCTTCCGCGTGGTCACCGGGCAACGCCTGATCCAGGGGTCGCCTGACATTCTGTTGGGTTGGGGACATATGGAGGGGATGCAATTCTATGTCCGGCAGCTCCGCGACATGAAAGGCAGCTACGAATTTGATCCCAAGATTTCGACCCGCGAGGGTTTCCGGGAATATTGTGGATTGTGCGGCTGGGCGCTGGCACTGGCGCATGCAAAATCGGGCGACCCCGCGAAGATTGCCGGATATGTTGGGAAAGGCGAGGCGCTCGACGAGGCTCTGACGGAATTTGCCTTTGCCTACAGCGAGCAAAACGACCGCGACTATGCGGAACTCAAGAAGGCGGCGCGCACCCACCGTATCGCAGTTTCGAAGATCGCTTGAGTATGAGCGCTGTTGTTTGTTGCGCCTCGAGGCTGGAACAGAAACGGTTCTATGAGTGAAATTCACTCCGCCGTGGCCGAGAGTTTCTCCCTTACCCGGGGAGGTCCTCTTTATCAGCTGCAGCTCCGCTTTGGCCATGCCCAGGAAGAACGCGCACGAGTTATCCGCAGAGCTCTGTTCGCAATCGGCTTCACTTGGCTGCCCTTGTTAGTGCTCTCACTTATTCAGGGACTGGCTTACGGGAAGGAAGTCCGAATCCCATTTCTCCGTGACTTCGCCGTCAACGTACGCTTCCTGGTTGCGCTGCCGATCCTCATCCTCGCGGAATCAAGCATCGACCGGCAATGGAGCACCCTTGTTCTCCACTTCTTAAGGGCCGGACTGGTAAGTGAAGCGGAACTAACATCTTTTGAAGCGGTCATCCAGAAAATAACCCGCCTTCGCGATAGCGTGCTGCCGGAGGCGATTATGTTGGCAGTAGCTTATTCGTCATTCTTGTTCAGCTCACACACCGAATTATTGATGGGGAATGTGTCCAACTGGCACACCATCGGTTCGAATCAAGGATTGAGTCTGGGGGGGTGGTGGTTTAGCCTCATCAGCACGCCGGCCTTCCGTTTTCTTGGGCTGCGCTGGATGTGGAGGATGGTCCTGTGGACGCTGTTCCTCTGGCGTACTTCGAGAATCCATCTTCATCTGGTCGCCACGCATGCCGACATGGCTGCCGGGCTCGGATTCTTGTCGGCGGGTCAGAAGAGATTCAGTTCCATCGTTTTCGCAGGAGGCGCCGTAGTCGCCAGCCAGGTGGGAAATGCCATCACCTACGAGGGAGCAACCCTGGCTGGAATGAAATTCGCACTCATTAGCTATGGAGTCCTTGCCGTCGCCGTTCTGGTCGTACCGTTGTTGGTCATGACGCCGGTTCTGATGAAGACGAAAAGGCGAGCTCTGCTTGACTACGGAGCGTTGGTGACGAGCCACAACCAGTCGTTTGCCACCAAATGGATCGACCAGCACGCGGCCCAAGGGAACGAACTCCTGGGCGACCCTGATGCTTCGTCACTCATCGATCTCGGTAGCAGCTTCCAGGTTGTGCAAGACATGAAACCAGTGCCAATCAATAAATCTACACTCATTTCCCTGGCCGCAGCGGCGGCACTCCCGACGGTGCCACTTTTTGTGCTGGTGACGCCGGCGGACGAGTTGGTTCGCGCCGTGCTGAAGATGTTGATGTGATAACGAGACTGCGCGAGGGTTTCAGTGAATTTTCGATTGCTTCACTGCTGCGGATTCGACTTAACGGAATTGCCTGCCACCTGCAATGAGCCACCATCGGTTCCCGCGCCCATCGCTTGATGCTGCTCACGCGTCATCACACAGCGAAAGCCAAGGTGGTTGGTTCCCGTGGTGACCTCGCCCTTGCCACGTGTGCCTACCATGTAGCGCGAGCAGTACTGATCGGTGCAGAGGAAGGATCCGCCGCGATGGACTTTCTTCTTCTCGGCCGGCTCCGCGGGATCGAACGGGGAATCCGGCCCTTGGGGATTGTGGGCCACGCCTCCCGTGGCTGCCAGTTGTTGATAGTAGTCGGGGCGATACCAGTCGCTGGTCCACTGCCAAACGTTGCCGGCCATGTCGAACAACCCATATCCATTCGGCGGGTATTGCGCGACCGCGGCAATTCCGACGTGTCCGTCCTCTCCCGTATCCTTCACCGGGAAAGTGCCCTGATGGGTGTTTGCCATCCACTTGCCGTTAGGGCGGAATTCTTCGCCCCAAGTGTAGGGTTTCCCGGACAATCCGCCGCGCGCGGCAAACTCCCACTCTGCTTCCGTCGGCAGTCGCTTCCCGGCCCACTTCGCATAAGCTAAAGCGTCCTCGTAGGCGACTTGCACAACTGGGTAGTTCGCCTTGCCCTTGATGTCGCTGCCCGGACCGAGCGGATGCATCCAGTTTGCTCCATGAACATAGCTCCACCATTGAAAGTGGTCGCTCAGCGGAACGGGGTGGTCCGGCGGTAAGAAGACAATCGATCCGGCCACCAGGTTTTCTGGTGGCGCGGTAGGGTAGTCTTCAGCCCGCGGCTTGCGTTCCGCGACCGTGACGTAACCCGTCGCCTTAACGAACGCTTCGAATTGCCGGTTGGTAACGTCGGTCTTATCCATCCAAAAACCATCGACGTACACACGGTGGACGGGCCGCGAATCCTCCGTAGCTTTCATGCCCACATCATTCATATCGGGAGCGTCCGCCGCGCCCATGGAGAATTCTCCGCCCGGCAGCCACACCATACCTTCTGGTGCTGCTCCCGGAGGCGGAGCGCGATTAGGAACGGTGGACTGAAATCCCGTAGTAGTGGATGAAAGAGGATGCCCAGCGTGCGCGATGGATTCCCGGTGAATCAGGTAGATCGTGCAGTAGCCAATACCCAGCACTGCGACCGCCGAAACCAATAGCACCCTCTTTCGGCTGACGCTCGTTGAGGTTGCTTTCTGATTGGCCTTTCCACGACGTTTCTTACTCATGATTCTGTTAATGCCGGAGCAGGCATACCTCAAGACTAGAGATCATAACAAAGCGGCAGGTTGGAAGGAGGATATGCCTGCCTACACAGCTGGTTGTTATTCTTCGGTTTACGACCGACGCGAGTTCTCGCGTCGGTCGTAAACCGAATCATTGAACATTCAATCATTGGGCCGGCGGCGGCAGCGTCAACGGCGCGGACAATCGGAAGCTCAGCGCCGACTCGGCTGGGATTTCAATCTGCTGATTTCCAGTGAACGTCCCTCCCAACAATCCGGCGCCGGCACCCACTAGAGCACCAATGCCTGCTCCTTTTCCTCCGCCTGCAATCCCACCAATCAAGGCACCGCCAGCTGCTCCTCCGCCGGTCGCGACCGCTGTCCTCTTACCCTTCCCTTTGACCGTGTTGTCCAGTACGCCAGTCTGGATGTTATAGGTTTGCCCTCTTACTGTGACGCTCGCGAGTGCCAGATTGAGTTCGCCTTGACCCTTTATCTTGCCTTTCGACTTGGCGGACACCACTGTGCCACTCACCGTTGATCCGGCAGGGATCGCTGTTTTGCCGCCAACACTCACCGGTTGCGCTACGGTACCGATAAAAGTTTGGCCCGTCTGACTGGTCTTGGAACTCAAAGCCTGGCCAACCGTGATTGTAAGAGTGGTTCCAGCAGGCACGACGACAGGCTTGGGCTTCTCCACCGGAGGAGGCGGAGGCGGTGGCGGTGCGGCAGCAGCAGCTGCGGCGGCAGTCGCGGCGGCAGCCGCCGCTGCGTCTGGTTGTACCGCAGTCTGATCATCCACGCCAGCCGCTCCCGGTTCCTCTCGGGCGATTTGCTCCACCTTCTGCTGAGCCGCCGGGGTCTTAACCTGCCCGGTCAGGGTAACCTTGGCGTCCTTGGCCGCCACGCTGACCTGGGAGTCCTTTGTGTCCGGATCAGCGGCGATCTTGTCCTGAATGTCCTTCGCGATGGTATCGTCACTGGGCTTCTTCGAGCATGCAATCGACAGCCCAAGCAACGCGGTCAAGAGAACAATTGAAATAGTCAGCTTGTGTATGCGCATGGTTCCTCCTCAGATGAACTGGCCTATCAGAAATCTAGATCTCCGCCCAGACGTACGGCGCTTGGACCCGGCTGCGACCAGCCGACGGATCCCCCAGAGGCCTAAAGCTGGATTGCAGGAGGCCTTCGTTGATGGACCAAGGTTAACATGATCGCAGGCATGCCGACAGACTCATGAACGACGAGGACGGCAGACTAACACCAAAATAGCAGGCGTGTCACTAGTAGTTCTTGCAGTGGGAGGTTTGGGGGAAAGCAATTTAGCCTTCTTTCTGTATCTTCGCAGCCTCTGTCGTCTTTCGCGGTCCGCGGCCGGACGCGGGATCGATTCCGCATCTTTCGGCCAAACCAGCCGCAAAGGAGCCCGCCTCCGCTAGTCTGGTAATGGTCCGGCCATGCCCCGGAGGTCGAGATCAGCGTGAGAAGAAAAGCTACCATGAACATCCGAACCATTATTTTGATTTCTGCCCTTCTTGTTGCTGCGCCACTCTTCGCGCGGGAAAAAACCGATGTGTTGATCATGAAGAATGGCGACCGCATGACCTGCCAAGTCAAAGGACTCAGTGGCGGCGTGCTGTACGTGAGTTTCGATTACATCGACGGCACGGCCTCGGTTCAATGGTCGAAGGTGGCCCACCTCGAAAGCAATCAATTGTTCATCGTGACCAAGGGGGATGGCACAGTGTATACAGGCCGGCTCAACACACCGGAAACTCCCGCTGGTCAGCCAGTGAGAATTGAGGTAGTCGAAACTCCGGAACACGAAGTCATGATCGACAGAACCCAGATCGTCAAAATGGCCGAGACCTCCGACCGGTTCTGGCAACGGTTTAACGGCGAGATTAGCTCGGGGATCATTTACTCCAAGGGCAATCAATCCACTCAATACAACGTGGCCTCCGATGTCGCCTACGTTCGTGAACGTTGGAACGCCGCCGCCAACTTCAGTTCAAGCCTGTCTTCCAGCACCGGAACCAACGTTTCCACCCGCAACGATCTGCAAATCGGCGCCTCCCGTCTCCTGCGCTGGGACAATTACTTTTATGCAGGGCTGGGCAATTTTCTGCAGAGCTCGGAGCAAGGAATCAGACTGCAAACCACGCTCGGCGGGGGCATCGGACGTTACTTGAAGAACACCAACAATGCGACCATCTCGGTGCTCGGGGGCTTGGCGTATCAGACCACGGATTATCAGCCCTCCATCGTCCCGCAGGGTCAGCAAAATCTGGTAACCGCCGTGATTGCCGCGGAGGTGAAGCTTTTCAAGTTCAGCAAAACCAATCTGAATGTCAGCGCCTCAGTGTTTCCAGCCCTCTCCCAACCCGGCCGGGTTCACTTCAATACCAACGCAGCATACTACGTGAAGCTTTTCAGCAATCTGAAATGGAATTTATCGTTCTACGGCAACTGGGACAACCAGCCGCCCGCCAACTTCTCGGGCAGCGACTACGGTTCCAGCTCGGGGCTGAGCTGGACATTTGGAAATCGGTAAGTATGGTGAGCGACCAAGAATCGCGGGACTTGTGCCCGACGCCGGTCGCAAGGACAGCGAATGATGATCTTCATGCAACTGCTGGCTAGACTTTGTTACTGTGGAAGGTGTCCGGGGATCGAGGCCCGCCCATGATCGATTCTCAAACAACTTTGCCGGCGGCGGTGAGCTCGAAATTTCTAGCAGGGCTCGATCAAAAAGCTATCGCTACCATTCTCGCGGCCGCAAAGATCCAGGAAATACCTGCGAAACACATCATCTTCTCAGCGGGAGAGCCAGCCGCTCATCGATTTCTGCTAAGAAAAGGTCGAGCGCGGTTCTACATGGTCACGAAAGACGGCGAAGAAATCCTGCTCCAATGGGTGCTTCCGGGAGACGTATGTGGCCTGGGGACCTTGTTGAAACATCCCCCCAACTATATGGCCAGCGCAGAAGCGATTTCCCATTGTGAGCTGCTTGCATGGGAACACAAAGCCATGCGGAAACTGGCCAAGGCCTATCCTCAACTCGCTGAGAACGCGCTGCGGATCGTCCTGCACTATTTGAAAGGCTATGCCAATCGCCACGTCGGCCTGCTGACGAAGACTTCTCAACAGCGGCTGGCCGGGACCCTGTTGAATCTTGGGCATCGAACCGGCCGGGTACATCCCCAAGGGGTTGAGATTGAGGCCACAAATGAAGAAACTCAGCGCACTCGCGGATATAAGCCCGTTTACCACCAGCCGACTGTTAAGCGGATGGGAGCGCCAGGGGACGGTTTCGAAGACGCGTGGGAGAGTGCTGCTTCACACTCCCGAGGCGCTCGTTGTTGAGTAGATGTTTCGCGGTTGTCTTGCGCCTTCGTTGAATCGTCGCTCATGGCTTCGGGGGTTGCGGCTTCGGGTCGCGAAGCGTCCATACAAAGCCGAATGCGATGGTTCGCCCTTCCGGACGAGCTTTCGCGAATACTCAGGCTCATACTTGAAAAACAAGTTGAAGCCCTTTGTTGGAAGAATGAAATTGGTCTGCACACCAACGGCATGAACCGAATAGTAAGGAAACGCGGCCGTCAGACCTTGATTGGCCGTAACCTGCCATTGGTCATAGCCAACGACGCCGAGTTGGAGCAGCCGGCTGAAGTCTTTTTTCAAAGGAAGAATCTGCCCCAGTCCCCACTCATCACTGAAAGCCTGACCGGGTGTAATGTCGATCTCTCTCTTTTTCCCATGGATCTCCCAGTTCGTGGCCAAGTTCAAGCTGGTTCCCTTATTTTTGGTCACGTAGAACGTGGTACCGGTCGCGAAGTTGTTGCCCCAGTATCCGGAACCAACGTTATTGCTGGCTCCAGGAGAAAATTTTCCCGTGGGCGCCACGAAGGCATAGCCAACCCAAACGTCTGCTCGCTTGAAACTCCAGGCCAGGTTCGCAGGCTGAATCCAGGTGTCGGCCATGCCTTCGCCACCACCATTGAGACCGAATTGAGCCGGGGTTATGTCTGCGGTCAGGGAACCATTCGCGAGATTTAACGCAGCCATGGTGAAGAATTTCCCGCCGAGAATCTTATGTGCCGGCACGTAATAGAAAATATTTTCCACCACCCAAAAACCATAGTTTCCCGTGATCCCCTGGACCGAGTTTCCGTTTGAATCTTTCAGGGAATCGGCGGAATAATTGATCGTTAAGCTGGCAAAGCTAAATCCGGGATCGGGCGTGACGCCCGCATTGAGCCCATACTGCCCCGGCACGTATTGCCCTTTCTGTTGTGCCATCAGAAACGATGTGCCGCCTACGATCATGCAAATAGCAACGATGAATCCGAACTTGATACGCATGTGATTTAATTCCGTTCCGTAGTGTTGTGACTCCCGTTTCCACCAATGGCATTCCCACGGGTCCGTGCTCGTCTTCAGATTTGTAATCGAAGGAGGGAGGTTGTGCGACTAGCAGAAGTCCTAGTCCGGAGTGAAGAAGTTAATAACCGAGAAACTCGGCGTTCCAGGAAGTCGGGGGACGAAATGAGTTCGAGCAGGAACGACTGCCCCATGCACGCGGCCAGTGGTTTTCACTGCAGTGCCTATCTTCATCCTACTTTGATGGAATCGTGTCGGACAGCTCCCTCGTATCCGCTAGCCGCTGCTGCCCGGCAGGAAGTCCGTTTTGCTGGAGCAGATACGCTAGCAAATCGAGCGATTCCTGCGTGGTGAATGTCGTGCCTGCATATTGCGCCATCGGCCCTTTGATTTCGCCCCACACCGTCAGCAGCTTCGCACCTCCATACAACTGTTGCCACGACGCGCCCTTGAGGGCGGGCCCTGCCCCGCCTTCCAGATTCGCGCCGTGGCAGGGGGCGCACGATTGCGCATAGGTCTTGGCTCCTGTCGTTGCCTGCTCCTCGGTGTACCATCCGCCCTCTTTCGTCTTACTCTGCTCGTACACGTGTCCGATGTTGCGATGGCACTGCAGGCAATCCACTGCGGTAGCATTGACCACTTCTTTGTGGACCAGGACCTTCATCTGGCTGCGCGCTCCACCGAACGAATCCAGCGTGTGGCACCCGCGGCAGGTGATGTAGTTGTGTGACGTTAGGTAGTCTTCGAAGGTAGTCCGCAGCAAGGGGCGACGTTTCTCCCACGCTTCCTTGGTCGCGATGGTCTTGTGGGATTCGTTCCAGAAGTCTTTGGCTCCGCGGTCCGCCTTGAACAAAAGCAATTTGACATACTCCACCGGGTTGGCGCGACTCGAGTCATACGGGATGTGGCATTGGCCGCAGCTAGCGGTTACCCCAACCAGATTGGCGTAATGCGGCCCGCGTTTATAGGCCTCCGACGCCCAGGTCATCGAATGGCAAAACGTTCCGCAGAATTGGTTAGAGCTCGACCAGACCACAGCCGTGTCGGTCATCGCGACCAGGAGGACGCCCAGCGCTATGAACGCCAAACCCGACAAGCCAAGGGAAACCCAGTGGTGGCGTTTCTGCGATTCGTCCGCAAGGTTTCCAGCGGGAGAATTCTGCACGCCCGATTTATAGCCGGGTCGGAAGCGTCCCCAAACTGGCAGTTCTACTAGAGTCGTGCACAAAAATGACTGCAGCGGTCACTCCACCCCTATTTGTCGACCGTTGCCAATCGTTTGTACATGTCCCAAATTCGTGTGCTCAGTGAACGGATGCCCCGTTTAGCGGAAAGCTTTATCCGGCGAAAATGGTTCGTGGCAACCTTTCGATCAAGCACAAAACCATCCTCCCTAGCGGGATTCTTTTTACCCGCATTGCTGTCGCTGCTGTTGGCTGGCTGCGGAGTTTCATCAAACCAGTCCAAGTCCAACGGCGGAAATAATGGTGGCGGAGGCGGGCAGAAACAGACTGGCGCCTGCAGCGTTATTTCCACCGGCCAGGGCGCCAGCTTGAACGGCTTCATTCCGTTTCCCGCCGACAATGCCTGGAACCAGGATGTATCCAGCGCAGCGGTCGACCCGAACTCAGACGCGATCATCAACTTCATTGGTCCGAGCATCGGACTACATCCCGACTTCGGCGCCGGCCTCTACGCAGGATCAAGTATGGGCATCCCTTACAGCGTAGTCGGTGCATCGCAGAGTCCCGTGACCATCAACTTCACGGCCTACGGCGACGAAAGCGATCCCGGGCCGATGCCGATTCCAGCCAACGCGCAGATTGAGGGCTTTCCTAATCCCGGAAACGGCGACCGCCACGTGCTGGTGATCGACAACAGCAACTGTTTTCTGTACGAACTCTACAGCGCCTCGGCAAACAATGACGGTAGCTGGAATGCGGGTTCGGCGGCAGTGTGGGATCTGGAGAACGATGAACAACGTCCCTGGACGTGGACGTCGGCTGATGCCGCCGGACTGCCGATCTTCCCCGGGCTAATTCGCTATGACGAAGTCGCCGCCGGAAAGATTCAACATGCGATCCGCTTCACTCTGCCGCAGAGCCAGGCTGCCATGGTGCCACCAGCATCGCACTGGGCAGCGAACTCGTCGAATCCGATCGCTCCGCCCATGGGGATGAAGCTGCGGCTTAAGGCTAACTATGAAATCTCGCAGTTCTCGACGAGTGTCCAGGTCATTCTGAGCGCACTGAAGAAGTACGGTATGATCATGGCCGACAACGGCAGCGCAATGTATTTGAGCGGCGCTCCCGACGACCGCTGGAACAACGACGATCTGCACAATCTTTCACAGGTGCCAGCTTCCGCTTTCGAAGTGGTTCAAATGAAGCCAATCTACAGCGCATCTAACGTGCCGCAGGGAGCGGCTCCGAGCATCGCCAGTTTTACCGCGAGTCCCACCACCGTGAGTTCCGGCACGCAGGTGACGCTCAGTTGGCAAGCCAGTGGCGCATCCTACTACATCGTCTCGCCGCAGATTGGTGCGGTGCGCGGGGGCAGTGCAACCGTCAAGCCGACTCAGACGACGACCTACACCCTCTATGCAACCAACCAGTACGGCCGCACCCAGGCCTCCGTCACGGTGACAGTGCAGTGAGATCTTACTGGCGCCGTGAGCACCAACAATTCTCTCGATAAATAGCGCGGGCCGGCGCTCGCCCGAACTTGGCAATGGCGGAAGCTGGGTTGGCCGGCTCCAGCTCCAGAACTCGATGAGAAGGCGCTGTCACGCGTCCTGTCCACCCACGAAAAACGGCTTCCCTAAGTTCATTCATTGGATCGCAAGTGCCGTCGGTGTCCTGGGCTGGCGGGTTTGGAGGCGTCAACCCAGCCGAATCGTGAAATCAAGGAACTCTGTCTTGTCCGTCCGGGCGGCGTCGCGCTGGGCTGGAATCCGCACGTCCACTACAACCGAGTTCGGCCTTACACTGGTGCTTGGGAGCCCTCAACACCGCAACTCCTTTTCATGGATCGCCGTGGTGCCTACTTTCGGCTCAGGAGTCGCCATAGAGTGCGAAGGTTTTAGGAGGATGAATGAACCAGAAGACCGCCTCAATCCATCAGCGAGTGAGGACGCCGCGCGCCGCCGCCATCGCTGGCATCATCTTTTCTTTGTTATTCACTGCCAGCCTGCTCATTGTCTGGGTCTCTATTCCAGCCAATCCACTGGGGCCCGCGACGCCGGTTATCAGTCATCTGAAGATACTCTCTTTCTCTTTGAACCTGCTGCCCTTCGCCGGCATTGCCTTCCTGTGGTTCATGGCTGTGGTGCGCGATCGTTTAGGCGAGCGTGAGGATCACTTCTTTGCCACCGCATTCTTCGGGAGCGGCCTGCTGTTCATTGCGATGGTGTTCAACGCAGCGGCGGCTGCAGGAGGGATCATTATGGTCTTACGCAGCGGATCGGAGAACCTGGTACAAAGTGGCGCCTACGCCCTCGGCCGCGCCGAAATTCAGCAAACTATGCACATTTATGCAATGAAGATGGCCGCAGTGTTCATGACCACTACCTCCACCATCGCGCTACAAACCCGGGTCTTCCCACACTGGATGGCGTTCCTCGGCTACGTGCTCGCGCTGATGCTCCTGCTGAGCGTCGGAACCATTGAATGGATTCCGCTGGTCTTCCCGCTGTGGGTGTTCCTGATCAGTGTGTATATCCTCACTGAAAAACTTCATGGCCAATCTGGTACTGCAGCTTAGGAGTAAGATCCGGAGATTCTCGAGGTCGATTCGGTTACTCGGTACGTCCGGGCGATCGTGGAAAAAGCGACAACCGGGAAAAAAATCGACACGGTTGGCGGACTAGCCCTGGGTTTCCAACTCAGCCAGCTGCCGGGCGCTGCGAGTGTCGGGATGATTCGAGCCTAGAGTATTCTCCAGATGTTCGGCGGCCGAGTGAAATGCGGCGTGAGCTTCGTCGCGTTTGCCCAGAGACTGCAGGGCACGGCCTAGGGCTAAGAGGGCGCTGCCCTGTATGCTGGAGAATGTTCCGGGCTTGGTTCTGGCTTGCAACAGGCCCAAGGCTCGGGACGCGTCCGCCGCTGCTTGATCGGGGTGCGAGGCTTCGAGCTCAACCGCGGCTCGGTTGATCAGAAGAGTTGGTAGGTAATAAATGCCTTCCTTGCCAGCTTTGATCGCCGCTTCGTCGATAGACACCGACCGGTCGGCCAGCTTCATGGCTGTCGGAATATCACCTCTCACCAGCGCGTTGAGCGCCTGCGCCGATGCCAGACTTGCAAACGCATAATGGCCGGCAGGGAGACTCTTTTGCAACCTTGGTTCTACTTCAGCCAACATAGCGGCGGCGCGAGACGGCTTACCCTGAGCGGTGTAGATCTTCGCACGCGCCAGTAGCGAATGATTGACCGCCAGCTCAAGGCCAACGCGCCGCGCTTTCGCATAGGCGCGCTCCGCATAATCCGCCGCTTCCTCGAGACGGCCAAGCTCTCGTAAGCATCTGGCATAGTTGCAGAGCACCACAGGCGACACCGTTTCTTCTGTCCGGCCAGTGCGGCTGATATCGATCGCACGCCGATACATTGTTTCCGCTTCACGAGGGCGTCCCAGTTGGTCTAGCTCCATCGCCCAATTATTGAACAACGAAACAGCGGTTCCTGTGTTATCTCGCCCAAGGGAGGACAGCAGCGCACCTGCCTGTTCGAACGCTGATACGGCTTCTGAATCCCGCCCCGCCGAACTGTAGACTTTCGCAAGGTCTGTCCAACGATGCAACTCCAACACGTCGGAGTCAAAGCGTGATTGCCTGAGCACACGTTGGGCGGCTTGTGCTCGCGCAATTCCTTCACCGATGTCCCCGCTCTCTTGGACGACCTCGCTACCACTCTGAAGGCAATCGATCCGCTGAAGGGCGAACTGCGGACCTTCGGGAAGTTCACGGAGTCCCTCCTGGTAGAGCAGCTCCGCCCGCGATAGTTCTTCGTCTCGAGCCATTGATGCGGCCAGCGTACAAGAGGCTTCGGCGCGGACGGACGGATCGGCCAATCCCGAGAGAGTTTGTAAGCCTCCTCGAGGACGCGACGAGCGCTGGTTCCCACATCTTGCTCCAGATATTGGCGGCCGATAGAGATCATCAGCACTACGCGATTGGGATCGTCGGCCGCATGCTGCCGTTCGACAATGCGCTCCGCGCGTTCGAGAAGCTCATTGACCGTGAAGGGCTTGCCCGAAGGCGCCGCATCAGACAGGAGAAACTCGTGGAAGTCGTTGAGAGCTTCGGTGCGCTCAACCTGGCGCATTGCGAAATCACGTTGCACGCTCGCGGTCCGAGCCTGTATCAGTGTGCCTGACAAGCCCGCCACAGTGGCAATTACTGCCAGCGCCGTAAGCGCCACCGCCGTGCCGTTCCGGCGCACGAACTTGGCCGCCCGGTAGGGAAGCGTATCGGGCCGTGCCGCGACCGGCTCGTTCTTGAGGTATCGGTGCAAATCGTCGGCCAAGGAAGTGGCTGATTTGTACCGCTCGCTGGGCTCTTTCTTCAATGCCTTCGTGATAATTGTGTCGAGGTCTCCGCGCAACAAGCGGCTTAGCTTGTCCGGCGTGCTGGCGCGTCTGGCGGCGTTATTGGTGGTGATGTCTGCGTTTGTCCGCGTCTGGGCCACGGTTTCCGACGGGCGTGTCGGTTCCGTATCGACGATAGCCTTGACCAGGTCTGCGGGCGCGTGCGGGCCGGTGCCGACGGGATGTTGCCCTGTCAGCAATACGTAAAGCAATACACCCAAGGCATAGACATCAGTCGCGGTTGTCACCGCTTCACCCTTTAGTTGTTCGGGGGCCGCATATTGGGGAGTCATCGCTTGCCCGGCTTCGATCGTGACTGTCGACGCCTCCCGGGTCTGTCCTTCCTCCTCTTCCAGCAGCTTGGCGATACCAAAATCAAGCAGCTTTACTTGTCCGTCATTTCGGACCAGTACGTTCGACGGCTTGAGGTCGCGGTGTACGATCAGGTTGGCGTGCGCCTGGGCAACGGCCCCCAGGACATCGAGGAACAGCCGAATGCGCGCCCGGACATCGAGCCGGTGTTGGTCACAGTGGCGGTCAATGTGATTGCCCTCTATGTGTTCGAGAACGAGATAAGGTTGTCCGGTTTGCGACACCCCCGCATCGATCAGTTCCGCAATGTGCGGATGCGCCAGACGGCCGAGAATGCTGCCCTCGCGTTTGAATCGTTCCTCGCCACCCTTACCCATCAGCGCGATGTTGAGGAACTTCACCGCTACTTGCCGCTCAAATCGCCCGTCGTTTCGTTCCGCCAGCCAGACGGCGCCCATGCCGCCCTGGCCGATCGGCGATACCAATGTGTAAACGCCAACAGTTTGACCTGCCAGTCCCTGCACTCTTGGCAATCCGACGGAACGCTCCTCGAGGAAACCTTCCTCGCTTAATGCGCGGTGCGCATGGAGAAGCTCTTCCAGTTGCTCCACCAGGTCTGGACTCTGGGTGCGCAGTGAGGACAGCCAGATCAAGCGTTCTTCGTCGGTCATTGCGAGCGCCTCATCCAGATAAGGACTTAGGGCCTGCCATTGATCGGGACTCAGTGTGGACATCAATTCCTCAGAGTGCCAAATCCGTGCGAATGCTGCGGTGGCGATAAATGCGTGCCTTCTCCCATCTTCTTTGCGCCGTACGTTCCAACAGCTTCTGCAGGGCGGTGATTTTTGCGAAAGAAAATCCGCAGAACTTCAAGTCGACTCCGGAAGCTCAGACTCGACTTCGCCAGTTGATCTAGGTGGCCAGTAGTTGTTAAACCGTCCCCATTGTTGCGCGGGAAGTACCGGAGAAAACTCAGCATAGCGGTTGGTGAATAGCGATTTGTCAAACTTTTGTCACCGGCGCGTCATTTTTCTCGTACCCAAGAAAACAGAATCAGTTGTTCGACCTCTGTTCCATAGCCCGGGGCATCCCGACACCGCAGGGACGGGCACTTGGCAGAGTTCGAAACCCGGCATCGATAGTCTGCCGACGGTCTCGATTTTTTTCCTCCCGGTTGTCGTCTTTTTCGTCCCGTTTCCGATCATCCCCAGCAGAGACCATTAGCTCCGGGCGCCTACGGTGGAACCTGGGAGGTCGCAAGAGAGTTATTGGTTGAAAAACAAAATAAAACTGTGGAGACAAAATGAGGACCCTATTGAAAACAGCAATGCGAAAAGTGATGGCTGCCTATGCCATCGCGTCGCTCACCCTCTTTCTTGCTTTAACCGTTCCTGCATCGGCGCAGCGGTATAACCGGATCGACTTGACCGCAGATCAAAGGAGCGTTTCCGAAACCGCTCCCAACCTTGACCCGAATCTCCTGAACTCATGGGGCCTGGCTCGCTCCTCAACCAGCACCTGGTGGATCTCGGACAATCACGCGGGAGTATCCACGCTTTACGACGGAAACGGAGCCGCTCAGACGTTGGTAGTCACCGTTCCACCACCTAAGGACGTGACCGGCACAGCCGCTCCCACTGGAGTCATCTTCAACCCAACAACCTCATTTCAAGTAGGCAAGGACCTGGCGGCTATCTTCATATTCGCAACCGAAGACGGAACGATCTCCGGATGGAATCCGCATGTAAATCCAACCGTAGCTGTAAGGATGGTAAACCAGCCCGGAGCTGCAATCTACAAAGGACTGGCGATCGCACAAACAACCCAGGGACCTTTTCTGTATGCCACCAATTTCGTGACCGGCAAAGTCGAAGTGTTCGATGGCGGATTCTCCCCGGTTAGGCTGCATGAATGGGCATTCCGCAATCCACACTTGGAAGGCAGGCGTGATTGGTCAGCATTCGGAATTCAGAACGTCGGCGGCAATATCGTTGTTACTTACGCGAAGCGAGAGCCAGGAGATACCGACGAGGAGCATGGACCCGGTTTCGGCCGCGTCGCAATCTTCGATACCGACGGGCGCTTCCTGAGCGAGCTCGAACCGGGCCCGTGGATGAATGCACCGTGGGGAATCGCACTTAGCCCCTCCGACTTCGGCGCTTTTAGCCACCGTATCTTGATTGGAAACTTTGGCAGCGGCAACATTCATGCCTTCAATGCATTCACCGGGAGATATGAGGGCCAACTCATGGACGCAAACGGTAATCCACTATTCATCGAGAATCTTTGGGCGCTTAGCTTCGGCAGCGGTACAACTGGGCTGCTAAACGAGCTATTCTTCACTTCCGGGCCCAACGACGAAAACGATGGGCTGTTTGGAAAAGTTACAGTCGTTAGCACGGAACAGCGTGGGAATACCGAATAGGTTGACCCTGGGGGGAGACTAAGAGGTTTGTAAGGCTCCCCCCGATTTTGGGTGGCGCAGCACTTCAGCGCGATAAGCGCCCTCGAATGAGTAGAGATGTTTTTCTTTTATTGTTGAATGGGGAATTACTCGAGCGTTGCACGCGTACGGTTCAGGGTGAACACCAGAGATTCTCTCGGTATGCTGGTGATGAAGGGACGAACCAGCCAGCCCAGTCCGTCGGGGATGTCGCGGGTAAGCGAAATGGCTTCCAGTTGAACGTACACGCCGCCATCGCGCTCCCAGAAGCGCCAGTATGAGTTGAGCCGCCACAGATAACCGCCGTCGTGCCCAGCCGGTTTGTCATGCTCATCTCTCTGGCCCACCCTTTCCACCTCCACCACTCGCGTACTGTAGGACTGGCTGCAAGCCCGTGCCGGGTCCAGGCGGACGTAATGCACATCGTAATCGGTATCCAGAACGACGGTTATGATGTGGGTATCCCGCAGGCGAAGAAAGACTTTGAAGTCATTACCGTTGTGCTGCATTAGTTTGGAGCGGAGCACGCGCGGCGCGTAGATTCGTGAATGCTCGTCGTAGCCCTGCAGGAGTGCGAGGGTCTGCTGGAGGCTGGCGCCGGGAATGAAGACAACGCCCATCCAATGATGAATGAGGCCGCCAGGAACTGGCAGGGACGTTCCCCGGTCAAGCGTCTCCAGTTTCTGGGTCACGACTTCTCCCCGCTGCAGGCGCTCGTACACTTCATGACGTTGCTGGGCGGGCAAGCTGTCGACCCACAAGAAAGGCCCCGCCTGCAAGTCGTTTTGCATGCGCTGTTCGCTCAGCTGCACATAACGATCGAAAGCGGCATCGGTTTCGGGCTTGAGATCAACAGCCCGGCCGGGGCAACTCGCGAGCAGAACGGCGGCAATGGTCAGAAATGGATAACGGAGCATGAGAACCTCCCTGGGTTAAGATGGTTTCGATGTTGCCAAACCACACGAACGGAATCTTCCGTTTCGGCGCTTACGAGGCTGATCCGGGCTCGGGGGAGTTGCGCAAGTCGGGGATTCGCCTGCGGGTTCAGGAGCAGCCTTTCCAGGTGTTGCTGGTGTTGCTGGAGCGTCCGAGCGAGTTGGTCACGCGGGAAGAGTTGCGCCAGAAACTGTGGCCGGCAGATACTTTTGTCGATTTTGACCATAGCCTCAACACCGTAATCAACAAGCTCCGCGAAGCCTTGAGTGATTCCGCAGCAAATCCGCGCTTTATCGAAACCCTGGCGCGCCGGGGATATCGATTTGTGGCTCCCGTTGAATTTGTCGATAAGCATTCCGCGGTGTCGCCGACTGCGATCGTCGCCTCGTCGATCGAGATCTCCGAGGAGGCAGTGTCCCCTAAATCGCCAGCGTCGGTCGCGGTACTGACCCGCCGCGAGGATGTTCCCGCAGTGCGACGCCAGTATGTTCGTCTGCTCTTCTTCCTGATTCAAGTCATGTATCTGAGTTTCTATGTCGCGGCCTTGTCCCAGTTGACGCGAGTGCAGGAACTCCTGGAGCAAACGCTCGGCTATCCAGCGTGGGCGATGGCGTTGCTCGTCATCACTGCAGTCATCGGCCTGCCAATTCGCTTGTATCTGACCTCGGCAGTTGTTTTCGATCTTTCTGGACTGAGTCACAAATTCCATAGGCTTTTCCCGGTGACTTTTCCTCTTGATGAACTATGGGCGCTGTCTCCATTCCTTCTGTCGCCCCAGATCGGAGTGGGGCTGGCGCTGGCTGTGACGGCTGCACTCATTTATGTTCCCTTCGCACAGCGGACACTCCTTCTGATGGGAGACCGTCCGCAAAATCGTCAGCCCGCCGATTCTCTCTGATTACTCCTTCGCGCCCGCCTGAACTGGCGACAGAAATACCCATCGATCACTGGCGAGAAAGTTCCCCACCGAGCAGGCTGCTATGGTCAGCAGATTTGCGACGAGCATGCGCACACCCAACTGACCTACCAACCATCGCATCAGCATCAAGCTGCCGAAGATTGAGATGACTCCATTGCTAAGGTGAAAGCGAAGCATGCGGACGCCAGCCTGTGCCAAACTCGAGTCGCCGCGGTCGAGCCAGGTGAACTTCTGGTGGCACATGAAATTGTTCAGCACCGCTGCCTCCACTGCGAGGGCAGTCGCCCACAGATAGTCGCAGCCGAGGGCGGTCAGGGCTTCGAGAACCACAAGCTGAACCACGATTCCGATGGCACCAACCATGGCGAACTTAGCGGGGCGTTGAAGGCTGGGATGCCATGCAAGAGTCTGCCAACGTCGGGGCGACGTTCCGCCACTCATGAAATCTTCTCCTCGCGATAGAGCGTTGCGGTGTGTTGGATCGCCGAGACGATGAGCATCAGAGCCATCCCTCCGATCCCAATGACGCCTCCGATGTCCAGCAACCGTAATTGCGTGTTCATTAGTTTCACGGTTGGCCAACGTAGTAGCGCCAGATTGCCGGCGGCTAGCAGCAGACGTATTTCCGTGGGGCCGAACTTCCAGTATGAGAGCTGGAACTGGCCGAGGGTGTAAGTGGCGAGGTAGGCCTCAATCGAGAGCATCAGGAAGGCGATGAGCATCCCGAAGGCGATCGCCGGGTGAATGTATCCCGAGAGCGCAAGCCCTCCCATCAGGAAAAAGGCAGCGACCGTATCGGCGAAGTGGTCAACGTAGAATCCGTAACGTGGGCGTTGGCAATTTCGCACGCGCGCTAAAGTGCCGTCCAAACTGTCACCGAGCCAGTTCAGCGCCAGAAAGACAATGCCCAGCAACAACGCGTAGCGGTTCCAGCGTGCCAGGGCGTAGCAGACTCCGGCGAGGCACTGCGCCGCGAATCCCAGGAGCGTGAGATGGTCAGAGTTGATCCAGCGGGGTGCGCGCTCCGCTAGCCATATCAGAGTGCGCTTTTCCGCGGCGGCTACGAAGCTTTGCTGCAGTCTGGTTGCAGGGATGAAGGTCAGTGGTTTTGAGGTTATCGGCGGGTAGGTTTGGGTAGACATTGATCTCGCCTCCGATTCAGGTTGTTGCGAGAGCCAATCTCCTACACCAATGCGGACGAAATCAATGCAGCGTTGCTCAAGTCAAAGACAAAGGAAGATCACTCGCTAAACTGCTCAGCGGACAAGGTTTTTTGTTAATCCTCATTTCTCCCAAGCCCAAGTTTCGGCTGGGACTCCAGCGCCTCCCAAATGACAAAAGCCCGAGCCTTGCTGGGCGAAGCACACTTCGCGCGAAAAATGGCTTGAAGCACCTAGTCGACAAGTGGCGTTGCCGGGATCCTTCGAGTCCGCTCAGGATGACGAGTCGGAGCACGACGCTACTTGCCGGGGACGGTGGCGGGCTTCACGTCATCAGCCGATTTCTTGAGGTCGTCAACCGTCTTGGAATCGAGTTGGTAGAGCGTGGGATCGTTCTCTCGCTTCGCGATGTAGCTCTCGCCGGCTTTCGAGATCGCGACCTTTTCGACCCGCTTGCCGTCGTTCGATGTGACGGTGAGGTCGATGAGTGCTGCTGTGAATCCGGAATCCACAAACTTGCTGGCTGAGAGATCGCGGATTTTGTCGATTAGTCCTTGGACTGTGCTGGTGTCCATCTTCTTCGCGCTCCCCGACCACCAGTCTTCTCCGCTTCTGGTGAGGAAATAGGTCTTCGACGCGTCGCGAACCTCGATTTTGTTGGGATCGTCGGAGCCGAGGTCAAACAACTTTTTATTGCGAAAATCTTCCAGGTTCTTGTCGACGGCTTGGCCGAGGGTGTTCGGGACTTTATATATCCCTTCCACCGCGCTCGACTTGGCATAGTAGTCGTCTTTATTTTTTCGGACTTGCAGCTCCTGCGTTCCGGACTCAGCCGTTACCTTTGCGGTCGCGACCGGCGCGGCTGTGGCGAAGACTGAGGCATTTTTCTTCGGATCGTCCGAAGCATCAAGTTCCATCTTGGCATCCGTCAGGGCTCGGACGAGTTCATCCACCGCGCTGTTATCCGCTCGCAGCGGTTTGGGCTTGACGATTTGCCATTCGTCCTTGTTGCGTCCGAACGCCATTTCCTGCTTCTTCGCCACCACATCAACCTGGCTTACTTTGTCGGAATCGATTGTCAGCAGGCGTTTGTCCCGTAGATCATTTGCGCTCTTGTCGATACTGGTCTTGTCATACTTGGGGATGGTGAAGACGCGCGGGTCGCCTTCGAGCTTGGCGTAAATTCCACTGCCCGCAGGGGTGTCGTCGCCCAGCAGCAGCTTCTGCGTCTTGTTTCCTTTGTCGGTCAAAGCAACTTCGAGCTTTGGCGAATCCAGGCCGTAGGGAGCAAGATTGCTGGCTCTCTCTTCTACCAATCGTTCCGAGTTGAGGGATGAAAAAGTGCCGAGCAAACTGGAAACCGCACTCTGATCGGCGGCCAGAGATGTGGGAGAAGTAATGTGCCACTGGCCCGCGCCGTTGCGTTCGCCTCCGACTTGTTCTGCGCCATTTTTCTTCAGGTCGAATTTGGAAATGTCCGCTTCTTTAACAGCAAGAATTTTAGGCGGCGCTTCGGCAGAAGCTTCGGTAGTGTCCACGGGCTTGTGGTGATTCGACCAGTAGAGGGTTCCGGTAAGGCCCGCTAAGATGACAGCGGCGACGATCAGACCACGCAGTTTCATCTACCGCCTCCGCCACCACACCGAGACACCGGCAAAAACCACGACTAGCGGCAGCAGGAACTGGCTGGTGATCCGCACCCAGTTCATCTGAGCGCGAGTCATGGTAACGCGGCGGTCCTCTTCTTGCTTGGGACGGATCGAGATCAGATCTTCGTCGGACGCCAACCAGTCGATCGTGTTCAAAGCCAGATCGCTGTTGCCGTTGAATTTGATAAACGAATTCGCTGCCCACGAGGAACTGCCGACCACGACGAACCGTCCCTGCGAGTCCTGCTTGCCGGTGTCATAGGTGCCGGCGGCGGCAATCGTCATGGGTCCCTTTTTGTTTTTCGGATCGTTCGGATCGACTGCCGGAGAACTCAAGTTGTTCGTCGCCAGGCTGGTACTTGAAGAGTCGAACAACTTTTGCACCGTGGTCTTGTCGCCGTTCTTGATCTCGATCGAACGCGAGAGTGGGAACCCGGTCGCTGTGCCCTTCATGCCGTTCACAATGGGTTGTGAGTCGTAAGTAGTTACGAGGGCGACCTGCGGCCCGAGTCCCGCAAGTTGGCCGATGGGGTTCAGGTCCAGAATCAGATCTTTGTTCAAAGTTACGCCCCAGCTCTGCAGCAGGCGTGTGAGGGCGTCGTTGTCGGCGATATCGGAACGGCCGATCTTGAGTGGTGGATCAAGCATGAACAGAGCACGTCCGCCATCTTCGACGTACTTCTTGATGGCGTCAACTTCTGGTTGCTGATAATCGCGAGTTGGCCCACCCACCACCAGCGCCGTGCAATCGTCCGGAACCGCGGCCTTTTGCAGCAAGTCAATCGACTTGGCCTGATAGTTGTCTTTGCCGACTAGTTCCTTGAAATTGGAATAACCGTTGCGGTCGGAGTCGTCGATCTGGTGCTCGCCGCTGCCGGCTACGAAACACACGGTGCGCGTTTTGTTCTTAAGTACGCGGATGAACGCTCCCGTGATGCCTTCTTCGGTCAGACTTTTGGCTTCTTCCTTCTTGTCGCCAACCTGCACGAGCGCCGTTCCGTAATTCTTTATGCCCGCCTCGCGGGCTTCCTGCGGCTTCTTGTCAGGGTCGACGTAGTCAACGTGCACTTTTGGGGAAAGGCTGGCATACTCCCCCAGCAAGTCTTTCGCATGCTCAAACCGTGTGCCCTGGTCGAAGTAGAGGATGGTCGCATTCTCTTTTAATCCCTTAACAATCTTCGCCGTCTGCTCCGACAGGCTATAGCGCTTGTTCGAGGTGGCGTCATAGGACTTGGCATAGCGATTTGCAAGCACATTCACGATTACAATGGCGGTTATGACGACCAAGACGTAGACTGCCGCGTACGCGGCGTACTTCGTCTGTCTAGCTTTGAGCAACTGTGTGTTCACTCACGACCTCCAGCGGAGAGATTCCATGGAACGGGCTGTGAAAAATAGTCCCAGGAATATCACCGTCACATAAAAGATTGCGTCCTTCGAGTCGAGTACGCCTTTGGCGAATGACTCGAAGTGCGTGATGATTGACATATAAGCGAGCACTTGTGCCCAGGTTGCGTTCTCATAACCGCTGACCCACCCCAAGACCCAGAGGAGGAGGCATACTCCGAAGGTCGCGGCGCCAGCAATGATCTGATTCTTGGTCAGGGTTGAGATAAACGTGCCAATTGCGAGCAATGCCCCCGCCTGCAACAACAGTCCGAGATAGCCGATCGCTAAGGGCTTCCAATCGGGCTTGCCGTATCTAAAAAGAAATGCAAAATTCACGGCCGCAACCAGCAGCATGCACGCGTATAGACTGACGGCTGCCAGCCATTTTCCGAGAATCACTTCGATGTCGCGGATCGGCGAAGTCGCGAGCAACTCAATTGTGCCGCTGCGTTTCTCTTCGGCGAACAAGCGCATGGTGATCATGGGGATGAAGAACAACCCGACCACGCCAACATTCGATAACAGTGGCCTTATGACCATCTCGTTCAGATTCATCGGCATCATCTGGCCTCGCATTTGCGATTCCATGCCCATCAAAACGAAATAACCCAGCGAGTTCCAGAAAAAGAAGCCGAAAATCAGCGCGAACATCGTGAGCAGGAGATACGCGATTGGCGACGCGAAATAGCTGCGGAGCTCTTTGCGGCAGATGATCAAGACATTTCGCATTTACTGTGCCCCCTTGACTACGACTTCTTCCTTTGCGGTTCCTTCCGCGCCGGTGAGTTGCAGGAAAATTTCTTCCAGGCTCATGGCAGCGGGACGGAGTTCGTTCAGGTCCCAACCGGACTCGACCACCGCACGGGCCAGATCGCCGCGAACAAAGCCCTTCTGGCTTTCGACCTCGAAGCTGCTGTAGTTGTCACGGCTCGGCTTTGCCACTGACACGGCTTACGCCCGGCAACCTGTTCGAGCCGCCGCTGCACGGCTGCAGAATCCAGATTGCCATTGCGTCCGCTGACTTCGACCAGCACCGATTCCGCGCCACGGGCGCGGTTTTGCAGGTTGTGCACCGAATCCGTCGCGACTAGCTTGCCTTTATTGATGATGAGCACCTGCTCACAGGTCTGCTCGACTTCTGGCAAAATATGTGTGCTAAGAATAATGGTGTGGTCGCCGCCCAGGCTCTTGATCAGGTCCCGAGTCTCGTTGATCTGCTTGGGATCGAGCCCGGCCGTGGGTTCGTCGAGGATCAGGACGTCCGGATTGTGAATGATCGCTTGGGCCAGGCCCACGCGCTGGCGGTAGCCTTTCGAGAGTTTACCCAGCAATTTGTTCTTTACGTCCGCAACGGCGCAGCGATCGCAAACGTAATCGACTCGCTTTCGCAGCTCCGCGCCGGAGAGCCCTTTAAGCTTGCCGACGAAGGTCAGGTATTCACCAGTCTCCATCTCCGGATAAAGCGGCGGGGTCTCGGGAAGATAGCCAATTCGCTTCTTGACCTCGAGCGGCTGTTCCAAAACATCGAAGCCGGCTACGGCTGCGCTGCCTGACGTGGGCGACAGAAAGCCCGTCAGCATGCGCATGGTCGTCGTCTTCCCGGCCCCGTTCGGCCCTAGAAAACCTACGATCTGACCTTTTTCCACCTGAAATGAAATGTGGTCGACCGCGGTATTACGAGCGTATCTCTTGGTAAGCTCTTTAACTGTAATCATAGAGGTTTATTGCAAGGAATTAGGGTGTGTAACTAACCGCCACTGTTGAACAGTTCGGCGCTGAACCTATATGTTAAAAATCTAAGGGCGAAGATGTCAAATCCTGGTAATGGGATTTCATCCTTGCGGGAGGACCCATGAAGTACCGCACACTCGGTCGGACCGGTTTCGAAGTAAGCGAAATTGCGCATGGACTTTGGGGGATGAGCGGCTGGAGTGGGTCCGATGACCGCCAGTCGCTCGAGGCTCTGCAGTTGGCGGTCGATCTTGGCTGCAACTTTTTTGACACAGCTTGGGCTTATGGTGACGGCAAAAGCGACGCCTTGCTGGGCAAAATTCTATCGGCCAATCGCGGCAAGCGCTTGTACGCAGCCTCGAAGATTCCGCCCCTCAATGGTCAGTGGCCTGCGTCCCCGAAGGACAAATACCGCGATGTGTTCCCCTCGGAACACGTTTTCAAATATGCCAAGCTGATCCGGGAGAAGCTCGGAACTGAATCCATCGATCTTTTGCAATTTCACGTCTGGGACGACGGCTGGACGGACGAAGCAGAATTTCGCGACACGGTCGAGAAGCTGAAGCGTGATGGATGGATCCGTTTCTTTGGCCTGAGTCTCAATCGCTGGCAACCGGAGAACGGTATTAAGGCCATGCGGACCGGCTTGGTGGACGTCGTGCAGGTGATTTACAACATTTTCGATCAGTCGCCCGAAGATAGACTTTTCCCTGTCTGCCGCGAGCTGAACATTGGCGTGATCGCCCGAGTCCCGCTCGATGAAGGCAGCCTCGGTGGCAAGATGACAGCGGAAACGAGATTTCCTGAGAACGACTGGCGCTCCCACTACTTCGGCCCGGACAATCTCAAGAACACCATGGCTCGCGTGGACAAATTGAAACCGGTGGTTCCGAAAGGCATGAGCCTGCCGGAAGCAGCGTTGCGATTTATCCTATCGGACCCAACGGTGAGCACGACCATCGTAGGCATGAGGAAGCCGGATCATGTCCGGCAAAACATTGCTGTAAGTGATGCTGGGCCCCTCGATGCGGGGGTACTTAAGACCCTCAAGAAACACCGCTGGGATCGCAGCCCGCAGCCCTGGTCAGACTAGTTAGCTGTTATCGAGAACACCCTCAGTCGTGATTCGACTGGCTTTGCAAATTTCCTCCGCCACCTTGACCACGGCGTCGCTGGTGTGGACGGACCCTTCCGCTGACATGACCGAACTGGCAGCCAAGGTGAAAAGCAGAGCGTCCTCCTGCTTGTCGAAATAGAGAACCACCTGATTCGCTGCCATCTGCGTACCTCCCACTAAACTGTTCTTAGGAATGATAGGCCGACTCCCCGGCAGAATGACGTTATCTCTTTTGGTGCCCCCTACTCGGGAGGGCAAGTGTTCGGTTTTTGGAACGGCAGCGCGCAGGTGCAGAGACGAATCCGGTTCCGGGGTCCGGCACAGACGAGGGCTCGAAAATGCTACATTGGGAAGGTCCCATGTCCGCCCCTGAATCCCGATTCGTCAAGGCCTGCAAGCGGCAACCGGTTGACCGAACCCCCGTCTGGTTCATGCGCCAAGCCGGCCGCTACATGCCCGAATACCGGGCCGTCCGCAAACAATATTCATTGATCGAGATTTGTAAGAAGCCCGAAGTCGCGGCCGAAGTGACCATCACCGCCGCCGAAACTCTGGGCGTGGACGCCTCGATCATCTTTGCCGATCTGCTGCTGCCGCTCGAAGTCATGGGGCTGCCTTTTCATTTCTCGCCCGGGGAGGGTCCGGTCATCGAGAAGCCGGTGCGCACCAAAGAGGACATCGCTCGTCTGCGCATCGACCGGGCGGCCGATCTGGGGTATGTTTCCGAAGCTGTGCGGTTGGTGTCCAAGCATTTCGGAACTCGGTCTGCCAGTGATCGGTTTCTGTGGCGCGCCCTTCACTCTTGCCAGCTACATGATCGAAGGTGGCAGTTCGCGCAATTATGTTCACGCCAAGAAGATGATGTATTCGTCACCCGCCGCGTGGGATGAGCTGATGCGGAAACTGGTCGCGGTGATCTCGGAATATGCGGCGGAGCAAGTGCATGCGGGGGCTGACGTCATCCAGATTTTCGATAGCTGGGTCGGCTGCCTCAGTGTTGAAGACTATCGGCGCTACGTACTGCCGCGCACCACGGAACTGGTGAAGGCGCTGCAGAACACTGGCGTGCCCATAATTTATTTCGGGACGGATACTGCCACACTTCTGCCTTCCATGCGAAAAACCGGTGCCGAAGTGATTGGGCTCGACTGGCGCATCCCGCTCGATGACGGCTGGCGGAGTCTCGGTTTCGAATCTGCGGTGCAGGGTAATCTTGATCCGGTTCTGCTTTTTGCGGATTGGAAGGAACTGAAGTCCCGCGCCGAAGATATCTTGCGCCGCGCAGCTGGACGTTCTGGACACATTTTCAATCTAGGCCACGGCATTTTGCCTGAAACTCCGGTCGAGAATGTGAAAGCACTGGCCGAATTTGTGCAAGAGCACTCAGCGAAAGGCATCCCAGCTTCGCGATGACGGAGTAGTGATTGGCCCATCAAGGAAAAACTGCTGTTCTTCTGCTTGCTCATGGCAGCCCTGACTCCGTGGAACAAGTGCCTGAATTCCTCCTCCGGGTGACTGGAGGCCGGCCGCTTCCGCCGCCAGTTGTGGAGGAAGTGCAAGCATCGGTATGCTCTGATTGGCCGCTCTCCGCTCACCGAACTGACCCTGAAACAAGGCGAACTTCTGGCTCGCGAATTGGGCATACCCGTGTATGTCGGTATGCGGAACTGGAAGCCGTTCATCGCCGATGCAGTACGCACCATGGTCTCGGATGGCATCGACGCCACGCTGTGGCCATCTGCCTGGCGCCCCAGAATTCCCGGACCAGCGTCGGCCTTTATCGTGCCGACCTCGCCAGCAACGGAACACCCTTTACTATCGATTTTGTCGAGTCCTGGCACGATCAGCCATTGTTGATCAGGGCCTTTGCAGAAAAGCTCCGAACTGGGTGGGATCGCGCCTGTCACGAAATGGGGACGCAGAAAGTCCCAATCATCTTTACCGCACACAGCGTCCCCGAGCGCACTATCGCCGAAGGCGATCCCTATGAGGGTCAAGCGAAGGAAACCGCCTCACTCGTGGCGAGCGAGGCCGCACTGAGCTCCCGAAGACTGGACGTTTGCATTTCAGAGCCAAGGCATGTCCGGAGGGGCGTGGCTCGGCCCGAGTCGAAGACACGATTCTCTGGCTTGAAAGAAAAAGGACATCGCGGTGTATTTCATTCAGCCCGTAGGATTTCTCTGTGACCACGTCGAAGTGCTCTACGACATTGACATCGGTTTCAAGCAATTCGCGGAGAAACAAGGCATGCGCCTGTGCGCGCGCCGAGTCGCTGAATGATTCGTCGTTGCTGGCGCGGCCCTCGCCGTGACATCGATCGCGGCTGTTCACAATTCCCGAGGTCACAAGTGAAACGCATTGCCATCATCGGCGGAGGCATCTCGGGACTCTCTGCTGCGTTCGCCCTGGAAAGGCATCGCCGGCGCATGGGGCTTGCGCTCGAATACGGCGTCTTCGAATCCTCAGCCCGCGTCTCGGCGGCGTGCTGGTCACCGAGCGGGTCGACGGATGTCTGGTCGAAGCCGGCCCCGACTCCTTCCTCACGGAGAAGCCGTGGGCCGCGACCTGTGCCGCGAAGTCGGATTGGGCGATCAACTCATCGGCTCCAACGACGCGTGAGCGCAAGACCTATATTCTGGTGAAGGGCAGACTGGTCCCGATCCCCGACGGCCTGATGTTCATGGTTCCCACCAAGATCACTCCAACCGTCTTGTCTCCGCTGTTTTCAGCCGGAGCCAAACTACGGATGATGCGCGAGTGGTTTCATCCTCCCACGAAAGGCCGCTGCTGACGAGATCGTTGCTTCATTTGTCGAGCGTCACTACGGTCCCGAAATGGTCGACCGTCTCGCCGATCCCCTGCTTTCCGGCGTATACGGCGGCGAAGCCAGCCAACTTAGCCTACGCGCTGTTCTACCGCGCTTCGCCGAGATGGAAGCCACGCACGGCAGCCTGGGCCGCGCCATGCTGGCAGCACGCAAAAAAACGACACTTCCATCGAACACTCCGGCCAAACCGCTGTTCACCTCTCTGAAAGACGGCATGCAGCAGATGGTGGACGCGGTCGTTTCTCAACTCCCTCCGTCCGAGCTTCACGCCAACAGCCCGGTGCAGCTCATTCAACGACAAGACAACGGCTGGGTGGTTTCGGCAGGCTACGCTTCGGATCAATTCGACGCGGTGATCGTCGCCACGTCAGCGCAGGCTGCAGCCCGGAACTCTTAGGGACTGGCCAGCGAAACCTTGCCTCCGAACTCTCGAGGCATCGAATACACTTCGTCGGTCACAGTCGACTCTCGGCTACGACCGGAGTGTGCGGCATCTCTGCCGCCAGGCTTCGGCTTTCTAGTGCCGCGCAGCGAAGGCAAACGCATGCTTGCTGCCACCTTTGTGCATAACAAGTTTCCTCACCGGGCTCCGGACGATCGCGCGCTTCTCCGCTGCTTTCATTGGCGGCGCGCGCAACGAACAGGTTCTCCTTGCCTCCGACGAGGAAGTCTGTCGATATCGTTCGTGAAGATCTTCGACAAATTATCAAGCTGACGGCTGATCCGCTTTTCACCCGCGTCTACCGGTGGAAGGATGCGATGGCGCAGTATGGAGTCGGTCATTTGGAGCGATTGCAGCGGATCGAAAGCCTGCTGCAGCACCTCCCGGGCTTGGCGCTGGCCGGCAATGGATATCGCGGAATCGGCGTGCCGGATTGCGTCCGTTCCGGAAGCGAGGCGGCGAACAGAGCCTTGCTCGCGGTCGGATTGCCAGAGGTAACGCCAGCGGGACTCGCTTCCTAAAACTGGACTTCGAATCAGAATTACCCCCGTAACCGGCAGTAACCAACTCTTATTGCAGAAACCTCCCGACTGGTTGAGGGTTAATACATCGTGGGGGATGTTGTATGAGCAAACCAATTCTGGTCGTTGCCGCACTCGCAGTTTTGGCATTCACTCCGCTTTGGGGGCAACAACAAGAATCGCAGGGCGGCATGTCCAACATGAACGCTTCCGAAATGCACGATATGCCGGGAATGGACAACGACGGCAGCGCGCACGCCATGCATTCCATGGAAGGCCGCCACATGGACATGGGCCCGCACATGAAGATGACCACGGTGCGCGATCCCAAGCCGGGCGATCAGGAAAAAGCCGAGAAGGTAGTCGAAGCCGCCCGCAAGGTCGCGGGAAAGTACGGGGACTACAAGCTCGCCCTGGCCGATGGCTACAAGATTTTTCTACCCAACCTGCCGCAGAAGCAATATCACTTCACCAATTACTGGTACGGCTTCGAAGCAACTACACACTTTAATCCCGAGCATCCCACTTCGCTGCTTTACGAGAAGACGGGGCGATGGCTACAAGCTCATCGGTGTCATGTACACTGCGCCCAAGAACGCCAGTGAAGACGAGCTCGATTCCCGCGTTCCGCTCAGCATCGCCCAGTGGCATGCCCACGTGAACTTGTGCGTGCCTCCGGCTGACAAGAAGCAAGAGATGTGGGGACCGCAACCGCAATTTGGCCTGCAAGGTTCGATTACGACGAAGGAGGCCTGCGACGCCGCCGGAGGCCAGTTCACACCCCAGATCTTCGGCTGGATGGTGCATGTCTACCCCTTCGAACAAAGGCCGGATGACATCTGGTCAGTCGAACGTCAAGCCCACAACCAAATGGACTAACTCCATCGGGCAAGGCCGTCGCCAGAGCCGGGGCGTGGACACGTCAGGGAATTGCTTCTTCAATCGCCTCCCTTAACTGCTTCACAGCCCAATCGATTTGCTGGGCAGTGATCACAGCCGGAGGCGCAATCAGCAAATGATCGCCCGCAACTCCATCCACGCATCCTTGCATGGGATAAACCAGCAGTCCTCGCTTTACGGCCGCCTGAGCAACGCGACCGGCGAAATTCAATTCCGGGGCAAATGGCCGCTTCGTAGTTTTGTCAGCGACGAATTCGACACCCCACAGCAGCCCAATGCCGCGTACATCGCCAACGGCGTTTGCATCGCGCAACCCCTCGAGCGCGGAGCGCAGCGTCGCAGCCCTCGAACCCGAGCGATCAGAATCCGCCGTGAGCACCAGTTCTTGCTTTTGTAGACATCCAAGCACGGCCCTGCCTGCAGCCAGCGAAATCGGATGTGAGTTGTAAGTGAAGCCGTGCAGAAAGGCTCCAGATCCATCGGCAATCGCGTCGGCCACTCTTTTCGAAACCACGACTGCACCCAGCGGTGCATAGCCACTCGACAATCCTTTGGCGGCAACCAGAATGTCTGGCGCAACGTCCCAATGGTCGACCGCAAAATTTCTCCCGGTGCGCCCCATGCCGCTCATCACTTCATCGGCAATCAAGAGAACGCCATGCCGACGGCAGATCTCGGCAACGCTCTGCAGGTAACCAGGTGGCGGCACGACCGCGCCCAGCGTGGCCCCGCTGACCGGTTCGACGATGAACGCTGCCACTTCACCCTTTGCCGCCTCGATCGCCTTCTCCAACTCGGCGGCATACTCCTGACCGCATTTGCGGCAGCTATCTGTGCAGTCAAACGCACATCGGTAGCAATACGGAAACGCGACGTGGGCAAATTCCCGCACCATCGGACGATAGATCTCACGCCTGCGCTTGTTTCCCGAGACCGACAACGCGCCCAGCGTGGACCCGTGATAGCTCTGCCCACGGCTGATCACCTGATGCCGCTTGGTCTGACCAATTTCCACCTGGTACTGCCGTGCAAGCTTCAGCGCGGTTTCGACGGACTCCGAACCGCCGCAGGTGAACGAGACGCAGCCACCCTCAAAGTGCTGGCCAGCGAAATCGAGCAACTCCGACCCATACTCTTCGGCTACTGGAGTGGTGAACTGACTGCTGTGCACGAACTCTAATTGTTTTGCCTGTGCTGCCATCGCTGCTGCGATCTCCGCCACCCCATGCCCAATGAAGTTCACCGCCGCTGATCCAGAGAAATCGAGGTAGCGTTTGCCACGCGCATCCCACACATAAACACCTTCACCGCGCACCGCAGGAGGAAAAGTCTTGCGAAACGAGCGCCGCAGAACGGCGGAATAGGAACCGATAGCAGCGGAATCGGGCACGCCTCGGATTATCCGGCGGTCTGTGTGCAGGTGTCAAAAATTAAAGGAAGACTGCACCGCCCGCAAGATGCCGGCTCTACGTAGGAAGATCAGAGATGCTTCCATTTTGGGGCCCTTCCTCAACAATGATCGGCATGAACCATCCCGCCTAACGAGACGAGGGTATTTCTGCGTGTAGAATCGGCCTTTGATGGCGAATTCCGCAAATGATGCTTCAGCCAGCAAGCTGAGTGTTTCGGCCCGCTGGCTGCGCCTCTTCCGGCCATCTCACCAGCACACCGCGTTTTCAGCAACGGTGCTGTTGATGACCGCGATGGTGCTTTCGCGCATCGTCGGCTATCTTCGCGAGGCCTACACCGCATGGGCATTCGGGGCCGGCCCGACCACTGACGCCTACATCGCGGCCTTTCAGATCCCCGACTTCCTGGCCTACCTGGTCGCCGGCGGCACGATTTCCATCACCTTCGTTTCGATCTACACGCGCTTCCTCGCGGAGAAGAGAGAGGAAGATGCGCAAAAGACCTTTTCCGTAATCATTACCGTCATGACGCTGGTGTTGGGCATGGGCGTCCTTTTGGCGGAAATCTTTGCCCCTCAGATCACGCGTCTGATGTTCCACAACTTCAAGCCCGATCAGCTTGATCTTTGCGTGCATCTGACCCGCATTCTGCTGCCGGCACAGATTTTGTTCTACGTCGGTGGAGTCGTATCCGCGGTGTTGTCGTCGCGCCGGCTTTTCCTTTTCCCGGCTTTGGGACCGCTGATCTACAACGCGTTCATTATCCTTGGCGGGGTGACGCTTTCTCATTCCTTCGGAATTGCTTCTCTGGCTTATGGAGCGCTGGCTGGCACTTTCGTCGGACCATTCCTGATCAACGCAATCGGGGCCGCCCGCGTGGGCACGGGTTACACTATCTCGTTTGACGTTCGCAATTCAGCCTTTCGCGAATGGGTCCGAATGTCGATCCCTCTGATGATCGGAGTCTCTCTGGTCAGCGCTGATGACTGGATACTGCGTTACTTCGCCTCTGATTCCCCGGGCGCAATCAGCCACATCAACTACGCTAAGCGTCTCCTGGCTGTGCCCATTGCCATCCTGGGACAAGCGGTCGGCCAAGCTTCACTACCGTTCTTTGCCCGCCTGTTTGGCGAAAAACGCATGCAGGAGTTTGCGGACACGGTCAACGGATCCGTCTACCGCACCGCAGCCGCGGCCCTCCTCGCGTCAAGCTTGATGATGGCGGCAGCGCTTCCGATGATCGACCTGGTATACCGGCTACCGCACGGACACTTCGTGTTTTCCGATTCACAAGCCACCGCCACCTACTTCTTCTGGTTCTCGCTCTCGCTGGTGTTCTGGTCGGCGCAAGGTCTTTACGCGCGTGCTTTCTACGCGGCCGGAAACACGCTCACGCCCATGGTGGCCAGTACTCTCATTACGGTCGCTTCGATTCCCATGTACCGGGCGCTCTACCATGCTTTCTCTTCTGCCGGATTGGCGCTGGCCTCTGACTTGGGGATCGCAGCCAACTGCCTGGCCATGGCAATTTTGCTGCACCAGCGCAGGCTTGTTCCATGGGACGAATTGCAGTGGGGAGAGTTGGGAAAAGCTGCGATTACGGCAGCCGCGGCGGGACTGTTGAGTTACCGCGTCGCAGGCGCCATTGTAGTCAGCGGCAGTCGCGTCGCCGACATCGAGGCATTGGGTTTAATCTGCATCACTTGGGCAGGGGCTGTTGCAGCCGGGCTATGGTTGACCAAATCTGAATTGCCTGGCGATCTGCGCCGGCGCACAGGAACAGCACTCCCACGTGTTGCGGAGACACAAGCAGAGGCACTGACCAAGGGAATCCAGCCGTAGGCAGGGGTCGGTTCTTCAGGTCTCGGGCATCGGATCCGAGACCTGACCCGGAGTCTTAGGCTCGCGCAGCAGCAGCTTCCGTCGATGCAGCCGGCGTCTTCACTTCTTCGCCATTCGGTTTCTGGCCGCCCTTGCGAATATCGATGCCGCCCTTGAAGAACGCGCCATCTTCAATCGAGATGCGCGCGGCAACGACATCACCGGTGAGTGAGCCGTCGCTGCGAATGTCCACCCGGTCGCTGGCCGTCAGGTTGCCACGCACTTTCCCCAGCACCACAATTTCGCGGGCGTTGATGTTCGCCGCGACCACACCATTGCGGCCGACTGTGACCCGGTTGCCAGCCAGGTTGATGGAACCTTCCACCCGACCGTCAATGTAAAGTGATTCCGAACCGGTCACCTCGCCTTTGATCACCAGCGATTTCCCGATCGTTGCCTGATCCGCCGTACTGGCCGCAACTGCCGGACGAGGCGCCCCGGTGGGCTCGCTGGGCGCAGAGGTCACCGGAGTAGAAACCACGGGACGCTCCGGCTCGCCTGGCCGGGAGGGTGTCGTAGAAGGCTGATTAGTGGGTTTCCACATGTCGAAGAATTCCTTTCCTCACGAGTAGATTAAGGGTCAAACCCGCATTTTGGTGACCAAACAAATTCTACTCCCGCCGCCAGCCTCAAGTCTTGTGGAAATTCTGTGCTTTCTGCACTTTTCAACCCTTTCGTAACCTTCTTAGGCAACGGGGAAAACAATTGACGCAGGCGTAATTCCTCCCGACGAAGGGTAGTTCTTATACGCCGCGACTTACCGAGAGCTGTCGGTAACAGCACCAGCGTATTATGGATTTAGCCGCACGCAACCCACAATCTTGGACAGACTTTCCGATTCCGTCATCCTGAAAAAGATCGAACGCCAGCCCAAAGCGACCGCTGGCTTCAAACAACTGGTGCGAGAGCTGGGACTTCACGGTGCCGCGCGCGGGGAACTCTCCGAGCACCTGCAGCGTCTGGTGAGCAGCGGACAACTGATTCAGGCCGATTCCGACCGCTACGCGATTCCAAAGGCTGTCGGCGGCAAGAACGCTCTAGTAGGAAAGTTGAGCATGCATCGCGACGGCTACGGGTTTGTTACGCCTGACGCTTCCTCGCTCGATGCGCGCCTGAAAGCGCAGCTCTCTGGAGACATTTTCATTCCTCCACCCGCGGTAGGCTCGGCCATGCACGGAGACCGCGTGCTGGTCGAGGTTGGAACGATTCGCCCCGACGGCCGTGCCGAAGGCCGCATCGTTCGCCCGGTCATCCGCGCTCATAGCACGGTAGTTGGAATCTTTCATTACGGGAATCGTGGAAATTACGTCACGCCGATTGATCAAAAAATCTCGCAGGAAATCGCGATTCCGCCAGGCATGGAGTTTCCAGAAACTCCTGGTAGCGCCGGTGGCCAGTCGGCTGTCGCGAAGGCGTCCCACCCGAGCCGGGATGACGTTACGGCTTCAAGAAAACACAAATCCGTCGATCGCGTCTTGGGCCAGGAAGCCGCCCGCCGCACCGAATGGGACGATCTCGAAGGCGTAGTCGTCGATGTCGAAATCACCGACTGGCCTTCGGCCACCCAGAATCCGCGCGGAAGAGTGGTCGAGATCCTCGGCTACGAAGACGATTTCGGGGTCGATGTGGAAGTCATCATTCGCAAATTTCATCTGCCACATCGTTTCCCCCCAGAAGTCCTCGACCAGGCGCAAAACGTCGAACCCATAATTCAAACCTCTCAGATCCAAAAGCGGCTCGACTTCCGCGATCTCCCTATTGTGACCATCGACGGCGAGACGGCACGCGATTTCGACGACGCCGTTACCGTCCGGCAGATCGAAGGTGGCAACTTCGAACTCCAGGTGCATATCGCGGACGTGGCCCACTACGTCACGCCCGATTCGGCTCTCGATCAAGAGGCGCGACTGCGCGGCACCAGCGTCTATTTTCCCGATCGCGCCGTGCCCATGTTGCCGCTCGAGCTCTCGACCGATATCTGCAGCCTGCGCCCGCACCTGGACCGGCTCGTGCTCTCCTGCGTCATGAAGATTGACCACCGGGGCGAAATTCTTGGGTACGAACTAAGCGAAGGAATCATCCGCTCGGCCGAACGCATGACCTACACCGACGTGAACGCCGTGCTCGAAGGCAATGCCGGCACGCGAAAGCGCTACGCCAATCTGGTTGGCACTTTCGAGATGATGCGCGAGCTTGCGCTGATCCTGAATCGCAAGCGCGAGCGGCGTGGCTCTATTGACTTCGATTTGCCCGAGCCCGTAATCGAATTCGACGAATTTGGATTGATGAAAAGCATTACCCGTTCGGAGCGCAACATCGCGCATCGCCTCATTGAAGAGTTCATGCTCTCGGCGAACGAATGCGTAGCCGGATATCTCGAGAACAAACGGGTCGCTTCGCTCTACCGAATTCACGAAAAGCCCGATGCCAAGCGGGTTTACGATTTCGAAGTCATTGCCGCGGCCTTCGGATACTCGCTGGGCGTGGGCGCGCTACCCATTCAGCGGGTGCAGTTCAAGTCCGAGCGTCGTGCTAGTCATGGAACAGGCAAACGCCCGCGTGAGATCGAAATCCCGAAAGAGGTTCACATCACCCCGCGCATGTATCAGAAGTTGACGGAGAAGATCGCCGGCAAGCCGGAAGAACGAATTCTCTCTTACCTGATGCTGCGTTCGCTGAAGCAGGCGCGTTATTCAGAAGAGAACCTGGGACACTTTGCTCTGGCTGCGCCAACATACACCCACTTTACCTCGCCCATCCGACGCTATCCCGACCTGATCGTCCATCGCATTCTGAAGGAAGTACTGCGCGACTCATCGAACGATCATGTTTATGTGGCGCGGGCGCCCTCGCCCGCGAAGAGTGCGGCGGCCGACACCCCCTCCCCATGGTCAAAACGCCGCGATCACACCGCACATCGCGAGTCGCTTGAACCAGTTACCGGCCCGATCTCTCTCGAAGAGCTCCACGAGATCGCCGAGGAATCCAGCCGATCCGAACGCCGCGCGGACGAAGCCGAGCGCGACCTGATGGAATGGAAGAAGGTCAAGTTCATGGAGGACCGGGTCGGCGAAGACTTCGACGGCTTGATCATCAGCGTGACCAAGTTCGGATCCTTCGTCGAACTCACAGACCTGTTTATCGAAGGCCTGGTCCCACTGGATACGTTAACCGACGACCGCTACACCTACCACGAAAACACCCGCGAGATCATCGGTCAGCGGACCGGCAAGATCTACCGCCTGGGGCAGAAGCTACGCGTGATCGTGGATCGTATCGACCCCGTGGAAAAGAAAATCCAGTTCGCACTATTCGAAGAAAAACCGCAGCGACCCCCAAAGCGAAAACGAAGGTAGCCTCGGGGAAGTCTGTCTTGCATCGCAGCGACCCTGGGGGCTAGAACGTGGTAAACTCTCGTCCCCAGAGTGTTGCTCCCCTGCTGCGTGTGCTGTTATGCCTGAATCGCTCGCCAAAAAAGTCCTGCTGATCGGCTGGGATGCGGCCGATTGGAAGGTGATTAATCCCCTCCTCGATCAGGGCTTAATGCCCACCCTCGACGATTTCATCAACCATGGTGTGATGGGAAATCTCGCCACTTTGAGGCCCATCCTTTCTCCCATGTTGTGGAATTCAATCGCCACCGGCAAGCGGGCCAACAAGCACGGCATTCACGGATTCATGGAGCCGGACACGCAGAACGGCGGCATCCGGCCGGTCTCGAGCACCTCGCGCAAGGTCAAGGCGATCTGGAACATTCTCACCCAGCGCGGCTTTAAAACCCACGTCCTGGGCTGGTTTGCAGGGCATCCGGCAGAGCCGATTAATGGCATCTCGGTTTCCGATCTTTATCCGTACGCGACCGCACCGCTGGATCAGCCCTGGCCACTTCCGCCGGGCGCGGTCCATCCTGAGAGTCTGCGCGATACTTTCGCCGAGCTGCGTATGCATCCAGCGGATGTGACCGAGGCCGCTATCCTTCCCTGGATTCCGCGCGCGGCGGAGGTCGATCAGGAGAAGGACAAGGGTCTGATGTCGTTCGCCAAGATCCTGTCCGAGAACTGCTCCATCCACAACGCCGCTACCTGGATTCTGCAGAATGAGCCGTGGGATTTCCTGGCCGTCTATTACAACGGCATTGATCACTTCTGCCATGGGTTCATGCACTACCATCCGCCACGTATGGAAGGGATCCCGGAGGACCGGTTCGAGATTTACAAAGATGTGGTCAACGGTGCTTATCGCTTTCACGACATGATGCTGGAAACGTTGCTGAATCTGGCGGGTCCGGACGCAACCGTCTTGCTGGTGTCCGACCACGGTTTTCACTCCGATCACTTGAGGCCGCGTGGGATCCCGGCCGAGCCGGCCGGTCCGGCGGTCCAGCACAGGCCGTTCGGAATTTTTTGCATGAAGGGGCCACACATCCAGCAGGACGAACGCATCTACGGAGCGACCCTGCTCGACGTGACGCCAACCATCCTGACCCTCTTTGGACTGCCCGTGGGCGCAGACATGGACGGTCGCGTGCTTGGTACAAGCCTTCGAAGAGCCGCCGCAGATCACTCGCATCCCCAGTTGGGAGCAGGAACCGGGTGAGTGCGGGATGCATCCGAGCGATCTGCGCATGGATCCCTCTGCGGCTCAAGCCGTTCTGCAACAATTCGTGGCCCTTGGTTACATTCAGCCGCCCAGTGAAGATCAGAGCAAAGCCGTTGCCAGCGCGGTGCGCGAAGCAAATTACAACCTGGCGCGCGACTATTTGGACTGTGGCCGTCCCGACGATGCTCTGCCGCTGCTCGAAGACCTGGCCAAGAATGATCCCAAGCAGACACGCTTCCAGATGCATCTTGCCCAGTGTTATCTCGCGCTCAGCCGCCGCGAAGCCGCGAAGCAAATTCTGGAGACAATCATAACCGCAGACTTGAACCCGCCTGAAGCGGCCGAAGCGAAAGGCGAGCAACCAGAACAGTCCGGAGCAGAAACGGAAACGCAGCCAACCGAAATCTCGAAAACAGCAGCACCGGAAACGCCTACTCCCGAAGCGACAACGCCGGAAGCAGCAGCCGCGCCGGGCAAAGAGCCCAACCCTCGGCCATGGGCAGACTTACTCATGGGCGTCATACACTTTGAGGAAGGAAACATGGAAGCAGCGCTCACCAGCCTGCTCAAGGCCGAACAGTCTGACCCGCGCCTGCCCAACTTGCATTTACGAATTGGAGAGACTTATCTCCGCCAGAAACGAACCGACGATGCCGATCGCGCTTTCCAGCAAGCTCTCGACATCGATGGTGACAGCCCGGAAGCGCACTTGGGCCTAGCCATGGTGCGCTTGCGACAGCGCCGAAACGAGGACGCCGCTGAACAGGCACTCTTGGCCGTGGGCCTGCAGCATTTTCTTCCCCTGGGTCATTTTTATCTTGGCGTTGCACTCGCACGTTTAGGCCATCGTCAGCGTGCCATGCTCGCATTCGAGACTTGCCTGAGCATGCTCCCCGGACTGGTTGCCGCGCACCGCTGGTTGGCCGCGTTGCACAGCCAACCGGGAGGGGATCTCGACAAAGCGGTCCGTCACCGCAGCCTCTACGCCCAACTCATGCAACAGAGAAAGACGAGAGCACAGGCGTGATCACGGTTGTCTCTGGCCTGCCGCGCTCCGGCACTTCGCTCATGATGCAGATGCTCGCTGCGGGCGGAATGCCAGTCCTCACCGATGGTGAACGAAAAGCCGACGCCGACAATCCCCGCGGTTACTTCGAGTGGGAACGCATCAAATTTTTGCCTAAGCAGCCGGATTGCATCGAGGAAGCCGAAGGCAAAGTGGTGAAAGTCATCTCGCAGCTCCTTTTCGCGCTACCAGTTAGTCATGATTATCGAGTCATCTTCCTGCAACGCCCGCTTGCCGAAGTGGTCGCCTCTCAGGCGGAGATGATTCGTCGTCGAGCGACAACCGGTGCGGCGTTGGCTCCCGCGGCTCTAATTGCCGGGCTGGCAGCCCATTTGAATCAAGTTAACGCCTGGCTGAGGGATAAGGCCAACATATCGGTCCACCGCGTTGAGCACCACGACGTGCTGCATGAACCTCGCCGCGTCTCGGAGTCCATTCAGCAGTTTCTCAATTGCCCCCTGGACCTGGTTGCGATGTCGCAACAAATCGACACTGCACTTTACCGTCAACGTGCCAGTCCTTCATCGTGAGGGTTCCTTCCCCCGCGAAATACTCTAACTTCGAGTCCCATCAGAATTCAAAGTATCCTCCGGTTGGCGCTCGACGAGACCCGCCATCGGTTCCAGTCGCCGGCAGCAAGCCCGTAATCCCGCGCAAATTTTCCCAGGCCGCGCGGTTCAGCGCCGGGTCTGAGCCAACGAGATCGCGGATCATGTTCCACGCCGCAATGTTGAGAGCGCCCTCGGGCGGAGGTCCCATCGCCAGGGAAACTGAGCACTGCGGGCAGAAACAGATCCGCTGGGCTGCCGATTTCTGGCGCGGTCTTATCCCCACGGTCTGCGCGAACATATATACCGCAACCGATTTGTGTCCTGCCTCGAACTCCCGATTGCAGCGAAGACAACACAAGTTTTCCAAAGGTCCTCCCGGCGGCTAGTTGCGGCTACGAGGAAATACTGTCGCCACGCCCTAACTATTCGCAAGTGTGTAGAAGGATTCCCGCGAGATCGAACTTAAGGATGCATCCTCAATGCTTACCAGCCATTTCATCGCCACCCCGAACCAAGGTGTGCTCTAGCCAGATGCGGACGGCATCGTGCACTCTGCTGCTATGCGCGCAGATGCTATGGACAGAGGCGAATCACGCTTGGCCGCCAACGGGTCACCCTCCCGGACGCCTCGGCCGTCAGCCAAGTTCTTTCGCCTGTCGCAACTTCGCAGACTCCGTGGATGCCAGCAGGTTGCCGCAGTTTGCTACCGGGTGCGCCCCAGCGGCATCGAATTCCTGCTGGTGCGGACCAACAGCGGACATTGGATCTTCCCCAAAGGCGGCGCCGAGCCGGGCTTGACACACGCTCAGGCGGCTGCGCTGGAGGCCTATGAAGAAGCCGGAGTTCACGGCCGCATGGAGGAAGCCTCGTTCGCCCGGTACGTTCGTCGCAGGCGTGGCGAACTGCGAGACTCGGCGAAAACCGCCGACAGAGCCGCCGAAAATGATTTTGCCGTACAGGCGCACCTTTGTGAGGTTACGCGGCTCGAGCCACCGCAAGAGTCCAATCGAAATCCCACCTGGTTTTCCGCCGAGAAGGCGAAGCGGCGCCTACGCGAGGATCGCTCGCCTGACTTCGGAGCCGAATTAGCCCGCTTAGTCGACCGCGCCGTAACCCGCATCCGGCGATTGCGCAGCAAAATCAGTACGGGGACAACCTGCTAACTGAAGAGATCCCCTTGCCACAATTTCTGCCCTGCCAGCGCATTGTAAAATCCCCATACCGCCAAAGCCACCACGCTTAACAGCGGAAGCAAGGTGCTGCTCGCATACCAGAACGAAAAGTCCAGAGTAAGAGGCGCGTTCAACACAAGGTCTGTGACAAATAGCCCAACCGCCAAAGCTACAAACCCGAAACGAAACGCGACGATCGCCGCGACTCCGTAGATCAGGGCCCAGGCTGATCCATCAATCCACGGGTAATCGCTGCCCAAAGTTTTCAGCGCCACCCATAGCGCCACGAACACAATTGCCGCCAACCATTCCTTCCGTAGCAGCACCCGCAGCACAAAGAGCAGAAAAAAGAAAAGCAGTGTCCCCTGGATTGCACCTGGAATTTGGATTAACCACGCCCCCAGCGCGTGCCGGCCGCCCATGAGATATTCCGTCGAATAGAAGTCAGGAGGTGCGCCATTTCTAATGTTCAATGCGACCCGCACCTGAAAGATCAATATCCAGATCACCCCCAGGATCACCCCAAATAAAACATCGCGGCCTACCAGCGGATCACGCAGTCGACCCATCACCACCCGGCTCCACGAAACCAGCGCTTGCGGCCAATGGCGTCGCACATAGGGCTCCAGCGAAAGATACAAAATCCAGATCAGGCCGGCGAAGAAAAGTGCCGTACTAATCGCCAGGAAGAACGGTAAGAGCATGTCCAACGTCGGGACGATGTGCCCTCGACACAGCCACAATGCCATTAGCGTCGCAAAAATTACATAAGCCAGACGGGAAGCGCCGCGACGGTCCCCGCTGCCCCGTATGTAGTTTCGCCGCGCCAGCAGCGCAGCCCCCGCTACAACCGACAAAATTATTCCTAGGAGAAGCAAATTTCCCGCTCTTCGTCCTGGCGTGGTCGGTGGATCGGGGCGCATGCGTTGCGGTCGGGTCCAGGGTCCGGTCAGTGAAAAGAATACCGGCTTTCCCTGGAACGCAGCCGCTTCAATGTGTAAGGGACGGTTGCTGCCCGGCCAGGTTCCATTCCACGCTGCCCTCGTGTCCGACGTGGCCAGTGAAGTCCAGACTGGCTCCGTGGGCTTGAATTGCGCCGGGTCCAGCCCAGCCTCGCGAAAAAGCGCATTCCAATCAAGCGGCTGCGCATGCGCTGCGGTCTCTTCCACTTGCAGCGGAATCGCCTGGAAAAATGTCAGCCGTCCTCGCGGATCCAGAGCCAGGTTGATCATTCCCGAGAGGATTGGCGCTGGGTCATCGTCCGTAACTACTCCCGGGGTCAGCAGGGAATCGTGGAAATCGCTGCCCACCATGTATTGCGCACTTTGCCGATATAAGTATTGCAGCGCCGCCGGTTGCCCGGGGAGCACTTCGTCCCAGCGCGGATGCGGCTTTTCATTCTTCTCTACGTAGTTCAGAAAATCCGTGTCGTAGGAAAAGTCAGCGGCGCTATCCACGGGCTTGTCCGCATACCCGAGGCGGTTCAACATTTCTTTCGCTTTGTGCGTCAAAATCTCCGGCGACTGCTCGAGACCAAGCTTTCCCATACCGCTTGTCTTAATCGAAAGAAACGTAACCAAAGCCAAACCCACGATGGCCGCCGCTAGACAACCGACCGCGGTTCGCGGCGCCAGTCCTCTAGTTTCTCCCGCCGCCGCGACCATTTGCGGCGATGGCGTCTCTCCCGCCGCCAAAGCTGCCGCCAGTGGATCACCGCCCGGCAGCGCTGCAGCAACACCCAAGACGGAGGTCATCCGGTTCGCCGGATCGGGCTCGAGGCAACGCAAAATCACCCGCTCCACTCCGGGATCGAGATCCTTCACTAAACTCGATGGTTTGCTGGGAGCGGATTCGCTGCGCACCCGCACCAGTTCAGGCAGGGACTCAACGCTGAACGCCCGCTTGCCAGTAAAGATTTCGTAGAGCACCAGACCCAACGAGTAAACGTCGCTTTTGGCGTTGACCTCTTTGCCTTCCAGTTGTTCAGGAGCCATGTAAGCCGGCGTGCCGCTCCGCACGTCGCTTCCCGGAATCTGATCCACCAGTCCGGCCAGGCCAAAATCGGTGATCACCACCTGACCGCGGCCGTCGAGCATGATGTTGGCCGGCTTTAAATCGCGATGCAGCACTCCCTTGGCATGGGCCGCGGCTAAACCGGCGCAAAGCTGGCGCGCGATTTCCAAAGCCTTGTCCGCAGGCAAACGCCCGATGCGTCGCAGCAAAGATGCCAAATCCTCGCCGTCCACATACTCCATGGTGAAGAACGTGTGCCCATCCACTTCGCCCACGTCGTAAACCCGGCAAACATTTGGGTGCGACACTCTGCGGGAAAGCCGAACCTCATTGCGGAACCGCTCCACCAAAGCCTCATCTCGGCTCGCATCTTCGGGCAAAAATTTGAGGGCGACCGGCTGGCCCAGCGTCAGATCGTCGGCGCGGTAAACCTCGCCCATTCCACCTCTGCCCAGCAACGCAATGATGCGATAGCGTCCTGCCAGCAGGCGTCCCGGAAGAAATCGGCCTTCAGTCAGTAGACTGCCCGAGGGACTCGAAGTCTTGGAACTCGAAATTCTCCCAGCTGAGCCGGAGGCCCTTCCCGATTGTCTGGGCCTCGAGTCCACAAACTCCATGGTCGTGAGTTCGTCCCCCGAAACCATGGCCGCACCGCAAGACAAGCAGAAGCGCCCCGTCTCCGGCACTTGCGAACCACACGATACGCACGTGGACATCAATCTCTCCGCTTAACAATTTACCGCTTGGCCCGCGCTGGCGCCAATCGCCAAGGGGAATGCGAATAGTAAAGGAGCTTTACAACCCTTTACATACCCAACCCATAAAAGGGATAAAATTCAATCAAACGTGGTCGTGTAGGGCGGACACTCTTGTCCGCCGCCTTTGAGGTTGAGGTTGATTTAGCTGAGAAGTTTTGCTCTCTTAAATTTTGAAAACCAAGGCGACAAGACGAACAAGAGTGTCCCTTGCACGCTAACAGCGTCAATCAACCCCAAATGTCGCAACCAAAGCAACCCCGGGACCGCGATGCTAATCCTAGCCAACCGGCCGCAACTTGCAGCCATCTTTCGGGTTCAAAACAACGACCCAGCCTTGCGCACTACAGAAAGCGGAGTGAGTAGCATGAAATCAATGTCTAGAAGGTTGTTGACGGGAATTGTTCTCCTGATGCTGGCCATCCCTCTCCCCGCACTGGCCGCGTTAGGCGGCGACGTCGCCTCGGTCCAGGAAGATCAGGCCCGGATGAAGGGCAGACTGAAAACTACGGAAAGCATGACATACACGGTCCACGAGATCAAAGCGGACACCGGAACTGTAGTTCGAGAATATGTTTCGCCCGCTGGAGAGGTGTTTGGCGTCTCCTGGCAAGGCCCGTTTATTCCAGACATGCAGCAGCTTCTTGGCACTTACTTTGATGCGTACTCCTCGGCCGCGCAAGCGCAGAGGACCGCACACCGAGGTCGCGCCCCACTAAATATTCAACAAGCCGGATTGGTGGTTGAGTCGAACGGTCACATGCGGTCGTATTCCGGCAGAGCCTACGATCCCGGGAAGTTACCGCGAGGAGTCGGTGCTAATGACATACGGTAGAGGAGGAAGCGTGCGCGCACTTTCAGCGATAGTTTTGGTCGCAGGGTTGGCCTTTCTAGGGGCCTGCGGTGGCAGCGGCACGCCAGCCGGAATCCCGATTACTATCACGTTGTCGGCCAGCCTCACGTCGTTGAATCCTGGCCAATCGTCAACCATCACCGCCACGGTTACGAATGATTCAAGCAACAAAGGCGTAACCTGGACTTCCTCTCCGAGTGGCTTTGGTACCTTGAGCAACCAGACTGCGACCTCAGTAACCTTTACCGCGCCTGCTAGCGTTCCGGCGGCCACAGCGGTGACAATTACGGCAACTTCAGTGGCCAGCTCCACCGTAACCGCAAGCATACAGATTTCAGTGCAAACTTCCGCGATCACAGTTTCTCTATCGCCAGCCGCGCCTCAGACGATCAATCAGGGACAGCAACTCAGCATCAATGCGACCCTTACCAACGACACCAGCAAAAAAGGTGTGACGTGGAGCCTTTCCCCGGCCGTTGGCTCACTAACCAACCAGACGACCGCTGCGGCGACCTACGTTGCGCCAAGCACTGTGACGGCCAATACCACCGTGACCGTAACGGCGACATCTGTGGCCAGCTCAACCGCGAAAACCACGCTGGAGATCACCGTATTTCCCTCCGGCGCAGGTCCAAACGTTGCGGCAATCAATGTTACCGGCGGGCCTGCAAACTCGGTCAACCTTGCTTTTGTCAGCGTTACCATTTGCGTGCCCAACACGACTACCTGTCAAACGGTGGACAATATCCAGGTTGATACCGGATCTGCCGGCTTGAGAATCCTCCAGTCGGTGATTCCAGGGCTCTCGCTTCCTACGCTGGTTGACTCCAACACGGGTGACACACTTTATAACTGCGTGTCGTTCTTAGACACCTCGTACCTTTGGGGGCCAGTGCAGCAGGCAGATATCAAGATAGGTGGCGAGGAAGCCAGTGCAACGAATGGAGAGCTTGTTCAAACCGTGAGCAACTCAAATACGGGGATACCGACGGCGTGCACGAACGGCGGGACAGTAAATGAGAACACGCCGCTCCTTCTAGGAGCCAATGGTATCCTGGGAGTCGGCCTCGAACCGACCGATTGCATTGTAGCGGGCGCTGACTTTTGCGACGGGAGCGTGTCGTCGTCAGCTCCTCCAGTCTACTTCGAGTGTCCGAGTTCGGGATGTCAATCAACCGATGGGCCGATAGTTGTGCCCGCGAGCGCCCAGGTTGTGAATCCAGTATTCTTGTTCACCCTAGATAACAACGGCGTAATTCTGCAGTTCCCACCTGTTCCAAGCGTCGCGCCAACGGTTAGCGGCTCTTTGATCTTTGGAATTGAGACGGAGGCAAACAACGGCTTGGGGACCGCGACTGCCTTTGGCCTTGACACAAATGACAACTTCATTACGGCGTACGAAGGCCAAACCCTTAACGCCAGTTTTATTGACAGTGGCTCGAACGCGCTATTTTTCCCGTCTTCCCTTCTGGCGGTGTGTCCAGACAATGCCTCTTTCTTTTGCCCGTCCGGACTGACCGCCCAATCGGCGACTAATGCAGGAGCGAGCGGTGCGCCAACCAGCGTTGTGAATTTCAGCGTTGACAACGCGGACAACCTTTTCAACAACAACCCGCCTACCGACTCCGCATTTGGGACGTTAGCGGGACCGCAGGGAACCGCAAACACGTGCACATCGACTGGTGGCTCATGCACCTTCGACTGGGGATTGCCCTTTTTCTTCGGCAGAACCGTCTTTACCGCCATCGATGGCCAAACCGTCCCCAACGTTGGAGTGGGTCCGTTCTGGGCCTATTAGTTCCCGTCGCTTGAGGATGATTCATGCCGCAGTGAACTGGCATTGCCGAGGTTCACTGCGGTCCGGGTACTTTAATAGCCACGCTCAGCCAGCTGCAACGATCTCTTTGAAACGTCGTCATGATTCTGCCGGGAATTTGCGACGTCTCATACGGGCCGGATCCTCAACTTAACGGTGCTCAATCACACGGTGGTCACATAGCAATAAACGTCCCGTCATCGCGAAAAATGTGACCCTAAGTCCTTTGTCCGGAATATTTTGCCTATAAGTCCTTTAGACTCAAAGATCTTGATGGTAGTCTGGCCCTAACCGCATGATTCCAAAAGATCGAGGGGGAGGGGTAGGAGGGGTAGGCCCCAAGATAACTAGATAGTAACTAGAATGAGTTTTTCGTATCTCATGCTCTTTTGACGCGGTCGCTACGCGAAGATGTGTGTACTTGACCAGTAATGTATAGAATCACCCCCTCCAATTACACTATCCGCCATGAAGAACTTTGAGACTCTTACCCAGCGCGAAATTCTGGCGTTGGCAATTTCACTCGAAGAAGAAGACGAACGCATCTTCGCCGATTTCGCCGAAGGGTTGCGTCAGGACTTCCCCGCTTCCGCCGCTGTGTTCGAAGGCATGCGGGATGAGGAATCCGGACACCGTAGACGATTGATTGAGTTGTACCAGCAGAAATTCGGGGAACACATCCCGCTCATCCGCCGCCATGACGTAAAGGGCTTCGTGCAACGAAAGCCGATTTGGTTGGCGCGGCCTCTGCGCCTCGACGTGGTGCGCAACGAAGCCAGCGCCATCGAAGTAGAAACCCGCAGGTTCTATGAGAAGGCTGCGGGGCGAACCGAAGATGCCAGCATCCGCCAACTGCTCGATGACCTGGCCCAGGAAGAGCGCGCCCACGAAGACCGCGCCCAGGAGTTAAAGGAAGAAGAGTTGAGTCCCGATGTAGCGCAAGACGAAGAGCAGGCGCGCCGCCGGCTCTTCGTCCTGCAGATCGTGCAGCCGGGCCTCGCCGGTCTGATGGATGGTTCCGTGTCGACGCTCGCGCCCGTCTTCGCCGCCGCATTTGCGACCCGCAATCCTTGGGACGCTTTTCTGGTCGGCATGGCTGCTTCGGTTGGCGCCGGCATCAGCATGGGATTCGCCGAAGCCCTCTCCGACGATGGAAGCCTCACTGGCCGCGGTCATCCCTGGGTTCGCGGATTGATTTGTGGCGCTATGACTGCGTTAGGCGGCGTGGGCCACACTCTTCCGTTCCTGCTGCCCAACTTTCGTTTGGCACTGGCGGTTGCCTTCGTGGTCGTGCTGGTCGAACTCGGAGTGATCACCTGGATCCGCCATCGCTTTATGGACACGCCCACGTTTTCCGCCGCCATGCAGGTGGCCTTGGGCGGCGCCCTGGTCTTCGCCACCGGAGTCCTGATCGGCAGCTCGTAGTGATTTGGAGGGGAAGCTTCTTTCGCGTGAAATTTTAAGACGGCGCCTACTGCTTACCCACGCTGGCAGGCTGGATCTCTTCGACATCCACCCAGTTGGTGGGATAAACGCCGGTGTAGCAGGCGGTGCAATAACTGGTTTTTTCGCCGTCCCCGCAGGCTGTCTTCATGCCGGGGAGCGAGAGATAAGCCAGCGAGTCGGCGCCAATGAACTCACGAATCTCCTCCACCGACTTGTTCGCGCCGATCAGTTCTTTCTTCGACGGCGTGTCCACTCCATAGAAGCAGGGTGAAATGGTTGGCGGGCACGAGATGCGCATGTGCACTTCTTTAGCTCCGGCACTCCGGACCATGCGCACAATCTTGCGGCTGGTGGTACCGCGCACAATCGAATCGTCAATCAGCACTACGCGCTTGCCTTCAAGCAAGCTGCGCACCGGGTTGATTTTCAGCTTGACCCCGAAGTCGCGCACGCTCTGTCGAGGCTCGATGAAAGTACGCCCGACGTAGTGATTGCGGATCAGCCCAAACCGAAAAGGAATCCCGCTTTCCGCCGCATAGCCCACGGCCGCGGTTACACCGGAGTCCGGCACGGGAACTACGACGTCGGCTTCCGCTGGCGCTTCGCGCGCCAATTGCCGCCCCAGTTCTTCCCGGCTCTCCTGCACCGCCCGTCCAAACACGCGGCTGTCCGGCCGCGAGAAATAAACGTGCTCGAAGATGCAGCTCGATTGGGTCAGCGCCGGAGTATAGAACCGCGACGTAACTCCTTCCGGACCTACGACGATCAGCTCTCCAGGCTTGACGTCACGTTCGAAGGTGGCGCCGATCAGATCGAAGGCACAGGTTTCGGAGGCAAATACGATGGTGTCCTGCTTTTCGCCATCGTGCGCCGGAATCCTCCCCATAGCAAGGGGCCGAAAGCCGCGCGGGTCGCGAGCCGCAAAGATCCGGTCGGGACTGATCATGACCAGCGAGAACGCGCCTTCGACTCGACGCAGCGCATCAGCGATGGCTTCCGGCAGCGTCTGCTCTTTCGAGAGCGCGATCAGGTGCACGATGACTTCAGTATCACTATTGGTCTGAAAAATCGAACCCTGGCTCTCCAGCCGGTGGCGGATATCCTGCGCATTGACCAGGTTGCCATTGTGCGCGAGCGCTACCATGCCCTTATTCGATTGCACCATGATGGGCTGCGCATTGAGCAGCGCCGAATCTCCCGCAGTCGAGTAACGCGTATGGCCAATGCTCAAAGTACCCGGCAACTTTGCCAGCACGTGCTCCTGAAAAATGTCGGCGACCAGCCCCATGGCTTTGTGCATATGCAGCGCCATACCGTCCGAGGTCACAATCCCTGCCGACTCCTGACCCCGATGCTGCAGCGCGTGCAGACCGAGGTAAGCAAGCTTCTCCGCTTCCGCATTGCCGAAGATCGCAACCACGCCGCATTCGTCTCGAAATTTGTCGGAAATCAGCATTTAGCACTTGGCCTTTGGCAATTGGCTTAACCCCTCAAAACCCACGTGAGGACAGCCCCCCGGCTGTCCGGCCGAGCCGAGCTCGGCAGTCCTTCTCAGCGCTCTCTACGACCAAACACTCACCCAACCGCCTCGGTCCGCAACGCCTGTTCCAGCGCGCCTTCATAGGAATCGCGCAACTCGCTCACCGTCGCCGACACCACCACGCGGTCATCCTGCTGGATTTCAAATTGTTCGGAAACAGTCTCGCCAATCTCTTCCGCGGACAGCCCATATTTTTCCGCTACCTGTTTGATTCCTGGCAGCCGGCTCCGGTCGCACGAGATCACCACGCGGCTTGCATCCTCGCCGAACAGAACAAACTCCGGCGGCAAACCCTGCGACGGCAGATTCACGCGAGCGCCAACACCATTGCCAAACGCGGATTCCGCCAGCGAGACCGCAACCCCACCTTCGGAGCAATCGTGCGCGGATTCGACCAGGCCAGCCCCAATCATTTCGACCACGGCCTTCTGCAGCGAGGCCTCTCGCTCAAGCTCCAGGGCCGGAGGAAATCCCCAGACTGCCCCCAAAACTTCCTTTGCATACTCGGAAGACCCGAACTCGGATTCCGCATCGGTGAGGTCTCCCGGCTCCGAGGCTCGCAGCAGAACGACAGACCGTCCCGGCTCGCGAAAGTTCGGAAACACTGCCTTGTGAACATCATCAAGAATGCCGACGATTCCAATCACTGGCGTCGGATAGATTCCTTCGCCCAGCGTTTCGTTATAGAAGCTGACATTGCCACCGGTAATCGGAACATCCAGTTCCTCGCAGGCTTTGGTGATGCCATCAATTACTTTCGAGAACTGCCACATGATGTGAGGCTTCTCGGGATTGCCGAAGTTCAGGCAATTGGTCGCGCCCACCGGAGTTGCGCCCGAGCAGGCCACGTTGCGCGCGGCATCGGCGACAGCATGCATCGCTCCAAGCTTGGGATCGAGATAACACCACCGGCTGTTGCCATCGAGTGCCATCGCCAGTCCGCGCTGCGGGCCCCCGGGCTCGGAATTCTTAATGCGAATCACGCCCGCATCGCCAGCCCCGGGACCCTCGACCGTATTGGTTTGCACCATGTGATCGTACTGCTGCCACACCCAACGTTTGCCACAGATATTCGGACTGGCCAGCAAGCGCTTCAAGTTGCCAGTAAGATCGCCCGCTTCGGCCAGCTTGACGTGTTCAGGCATTTCTCGCGGTACTGGTGGCTCCCATCGTTCCAGTGGACGCTTGTACACCGGCGCGTCGTCAGTGAGCGCCTCGTTCGGAATCTCGGAGACAACTTCTCCGTGGTGGAGGACGCGCATCTTGCCGTCATTGGTGACGCGGCCGATTTCGACGGCGTCGAGACCCCACTTCTGGAATACGCGGAAGACTTCTTCTTCGCGACCCTTCTGCGCCACCAGCAGCATGCGCTCCTGGGATTCGCTGAGCATGATCTCGTATGGCGTCATGCCGGTTTCGCGCTGAGGGACGCGATCGAGTTCGATCTCGGTCCCGACGTGGCCGCGGGCTCCCATCTCGCAGGTGGAGCAGGTCAGGCCGGCGGCGCCCATGTCCTGGATGCCGACGATGGCGCCGGTCTGCATGGCTTCAAGGCAGGCTTCCAGCAGCAGCTTTTCGAGGAAGGGATCGCCGACTTGCACATTCGGGCGTTTCGCTTCGGAAGCCTCGCTGAATTCCTCGCTCGCCATAGTGGCGCCGTGTATGCCGTCACGGCCGGTTTTCGATCCCACGTAAATCACCGGATTGCCTTCACCGGCGGCCTTCGCGTAAAAGATCTGATCACGCCGCACCAGGCCCAGAGCGAAAGCGTTGACCAGCGGATTGCCTGAATAGCAAGCTTCAAATTTGGTTTCGCCGCCGAGGTTGGGCACACCAAAACAGTTTCCGTAAGAGGCAATGCCGCTGACCACGCCTTCAAGCAGCGAATGATTCTTGTGAACCTCGGCTTGTGTAGCGCGGGCGCCCCCGCCCGCGGCCCTTGTCACCCCAATCGGCCCGAACCTCAACGAATCCATCACCGCCACCGGACGCGCACCCATGGTGAAAATGTCGCGCAGGATCCCGCCCACTCCGGTGGCCGCTCCCTGGAATGGTTCGATGAACGAGGGATGATTGTGCGATTCGATTTTGAAGGCGCAGGCCCATCCATCCCCGATATCGATGATGCCCGCGTTCTCGCCTGGCCCCTGGACGACGAGCCGGCTGCGGGTGGGCAGCCGCTTCAAATGCACGCGTGAAGATTTGTAGGAGCAATGCTCGCTCCACATCACGCTGAAAATGCCAAGCTCGGTGATGGTCGGCTCGCGTCCGCCGAGAAGTTGTTTGACCTTCTCGTATTCTTCAGGCGTGAGGCCGTGCTCGCGCACGATTTCTGGAGTGATGGCAAGAGTGGAGACCGTGGTCATGGGGAAGTACTATTGTCGCATCTGGAGCGAGACTAGGGAAGAACACTTTCAAGGCTCGGCGAGCCATGTCCAGAAACCAAGTTTGATCGAGGCTAACCGGCAGAATGCTGAGTGTCGAATGCTCTGCTCACTGCATCCCAACTATACTGTTCTGCAATGAAATCGGTCATCGTAGGCACCGCCGGCCACATCGATCACGGCAAGACCGCGCTGGTGAAGGCGCTCACCGGCATCGACGCCGACCGCCTGGAGGAAGAAAAGCGCCGCGGCATCACCATCGATATCGGCTTTGCCAATCTTGAGTTGCCCATGCCCGGTGGCGAGACTCTGCGGCTGGGATTCGTCGATGTGCCGGGGCATGAACGCTTTGTGCGCAACATGCTTGCGGGAGTGGGGGGGATCGATCTGGTGCTGCTGGTGATTGCTGCCGACGAATCGATCAAGCCTCAGACTCGCGAACACTTCGACATCTGCCGGTTGCTTTCGGTGCGGCGCGGGATCACGGTATTGACCAAGTCCGATGCGGTCGATCGGGAAACACTGGATGTCGTGCGGCTGGAAGTGGAGGAATACCTGCGCGGGTCGTTTCTCGGGAACCCCAGCCCGATCGTCGCTGTCAGTTCGTTGACCGGGGCCGGCATCGACGATTTGAAGCGCGAGCTTGTGAAAGTCGCTGGCGAGGTTGCGCCGCGAAAGATTCAAACGCGATCGCGCGCCTGCCCATCGATCGTGTGTTCACTATGAAGGGTTTTGGAACGGTGGTGACTGGCACCCTGGTTTCTGGGACGATTCGCAACGAAGATGAGTTCGAGGTTTTTCCCAATGGGCGCCCATTGCGAGTTCGCGGCATTCAGGTGCATGGAAAACCGGCTGGGCTGGCGGTGGCAGGCCAGCGGACGGCCTTGAACCTCGCGGGCGCGACCACGGATGAACTGGCGCGGGGGATGACGCTCGCCCCGCCGTCGACTTTCCACGCTACCTCCCGTGTGGATGTGGAACTATCTCTGCTGCCTTCTGCCAAGCCGCTGAAAGATCGGGCGCGCGTGCACTTCCATTCGTACACTTCCGAAACCCTTGCGACGGTTGCGCTGTATGGCAAGAAGATGGTGGGTCCCGGCGAGAAGGCTTTCGCGCAATTACGGCTGAGCGAACCCACCCTGCTGCTGCCAGGAGATCGTTTTATCATCCGGCAGTTTTCGCCTGTGGTCACCAGTGGCGGGGGCGTGATTGTCGAGAATACTCCCCCAAAGAGAGTGAAGGATGTGGCTGGCTACGCTCATTTCCTCAAGACGCTTACCGAAGAGGGACCTGGCCTGTTGCTCGCCCGAGTCACGTCAAGCGGGGCACGGGGTCTAGGCATCGCGGAAGCGGTCGCTCGCACCGGCTGGCCAGCGCGACAGATTATTTCCGCAGCCTCAGCGAGTCCGGAGATTGTCCGCATCGGTGACATTTTCGTCTTCAAGCCGGCGTTGGACCTGGTCCGGAGAGAATCTCATCTCCGCTCTCGACGCATTTCATACGCATAATGCCCTGGTTGCGGGCATGAGCAAGGAAGAATTGCGGGGACGTTTTTCCGAGGTCGCGCCGACGGTCTTTGACAGCGTGTTCGTCGAAGCGCTGCACGCTAAGAAGATCGAGCTTGCCGGCGAACTGGTACGTCTGGCGGGCCGCGGCGTGGTCATGAAGGATGAAGAAGCCGAGTCGAAGAAGATAATCGAGGCAGCGTTCGCGAATGCCGGTCTCAAAGTGCCCGCACTGAAAGACGTGCTGGCGGGATTGAAAGTGGACAAAGCCCGGGCGCAAAAGATCGTCACGCTGCTGCTGCGCGACAAGGTTCTGGTGAAGATTTCTGATGATTTGGTCTTTCACCGCGATGCGCTGGCGGATCTCCGCAAGCGCGTGGCTGCGGAAAAGGCAAAGTCGCCTCGGATGGATGTGGCGCGCTTCAAAGACCTCACCGGAGTGACCCGCAAATATGCGATTCCTTTGCTCGAGTATCTGGACCGCGAGCATGTGACCCGGCGGGTGGGCGATGAGCGCGTGATTTTGTAGAAAACCAGCACTGGGCACTTAGCGTTTGGCATTTAGCCCCTCAGGCTCCTGTCATTAGAGATCTTTTAGCTAGTTGCCAATTGTCAATTGCAAGTGCTGTTTCACCCAAAGGTATCGGCTAGCCAGAAAGTTACTTCTGTTTCCACAGCGCGAGGGAGTATGCTGCGCCCATGGGTGTTTCGGTCTCGGTGCTGGCGAGCGGCAGCCGGGGGAACAGCACGATTGTGCAGAGTTCGTCCACCCGGATTCTTGTCGACGCGGGAATTTCCTGCCGGGAAACTTTCAAGCGCATGAAGGCTTCCGGCGACGATCCGCACTCGCTTTCCGCCATTGTGATTACGCATGAGCATGCTGATCATGTCTCAGGCCTCTTGGTGCTGGCGCGGAAACTGAAGATTCCCGTGTTCATGACTGGAGCCACGCACCAGGCCTGGGCAAGGTCGATGCGGGACAAAAAAGGCGATCTCCCTGAACTTCCTAAACTCGAGACGTTTTCCTCCAGCGGTGTATTTCAGATTGGCGATATCGAGGTAGCGTCTTTCAGAATCTCGCACGATGCCGAAGATCCAGTAGGATTTACGTTTTCTTCCGAGGGAGTGAAGGTGGGCGTCGCCACGGATTTCGGACTTGTCCTGGAGAACATGAAGTATAGCCTGCGCGGATGTGACATCCTGGTCATCGAGTCGAATCACGACCGCGAGAAACTCAAGACCGGGTCTTATCCTTGGTCAGTCAAACAACGCATTATGGAGCGCACAGGACATCTATCGAATGAGAAACTCGCAGAATTCTTTGCCACCGACTATGATGGACATGCATCCTTTATAGTGCTGGCGCATCTCTCCGAGGAGAACAACCACCCTGAAATTGCGCTGAGGGTTGCGGAGAAAGCCCTAAGTTCACGTCAACAGACGCTTTGGGGCAACCGGGTTTTGGTGGCGGCGCAAACCGAGCCGATGCAACCAATCCGGTTGTAAATTGATCTGTACTAGGTAACACTTAGCAACAAAGCAGATCAGCAGTTCATATGAGTCAGTGTATCGATCCCATCGTAGGCAAGATTCTGGCTGGCTGGCGCTATGACATTTCCGGCCTGGCGCCGGAGATGGGCGGCGACTACGAGGAACATTTTGCGGCCTGTGAGCATTGCCGCAGCCGGCAACGTTTACATCGGACCATTGACATCTCGTTGATTGCCCTGGCTTCGGTTTCGGCCGGCGTGTTCCTGTTGGCTTTCGGAGTGATTCGCCACTTTGGTCCGCGCAACGCCTTCTGGCTGGAGATTGCGGCTCTGGCCGGGTTCGCGTTGTCAGCGTTGATCTGGTTGATCGTCGCCGTGGCCACCCCAGCGCCCATGGCCGTGGTGGATGTGGCCATGATTGGCGCTCGTCACGTGCACGATCGCCTCCCGGCGGAAATCCGCGAACGCCTGCCGGAAGAACTGCGTTTGAAGATTACCGGGTCGTAACCATGCAGGCCTTTTCCAAGACGCTGGCGCTTCTGCTCCTCGCTGCTGTGGTTGCTGCTCCCTTGGCAACGCAAGCGCTTCAGACTGGCGCTCCCCGTCACGAGCGGCCTGCGGGATGCCATGAGGACGATGGCAACCCTCCCGCGCCTGGACCTACGGGTCACACTTGCTGTCTGGGCGCCCATCATCCTGCAATTCTGAGTCCGACCGCCACTTGGCGACCATCGCTTCAAACCTCAGCTAAGGTTGAATCTCCTCAGAACGCGGCGGTAGTGCCTGCGTTCAATCCCTTTCCGAAGCCCGTGGTCGCATCCAGCGGTCCGCCGGCGATATCTTCCCTGCGCGTCTAGACCGCCGGCCCTTTAGCCGCCCCCCCCCTCAGACTTTTTGAAAACGCATTTTATTGGTGCATTTTTCCTTCGTGTGCCTTCGTGTCCTTTGTGGTTGACGAAGTTGAAATGCCAGAACCACTAAGGACGCAAAGGTACAAAAGAACGAGTTGGCACGAGAGTAATGCATGCGAACAGCAATCAACTTCATTGCAGCAGTGGCCGTGCTTGCGATCTCGTCCTTAGCCGAGAATAGTAGGAGCATGTCTGCGCAAGCCCAGTCCGGGCAAACCATGCAGGACATGCCAGGCATGCACATGGGCGAGGCTGCATTATCGTCCATGCCTTCGTTTCACGCTTCCTCGGGCACTGCGTGGCAGCCGGCCTCGGTGCCGGAGACGATGTGGATGATTTCACCCGGAGGCTGGGAGTTGATGTTTCACGGTGTCGTCTTCATCACCTATAACCAGCAGGGTGGGCCACGCGGCGCGGGCAAGGCGGAGTCGACGAATTACTTTATGTTCATGGAGCAGCATCGGCTGGGTTCGGGCACGCTTCTTTTCCGGCAGATGTTTTCGGCGGAGTCGCTGACCTCGCCGCATCCGGGTTTTCCCGAGCTCTTTCAGACCGGCGAAACTTATCACGGCGAGCCCCTGGTCGATCACCAGCATCCACACAATGTCTTTGCCGAACTGGCCGCGCTGTACACGGTACCGGTCAGCGAGAAGGTTTCATGGCTGTTGTATGGAGGTCCATCCGCCGAGCCCGCGCTGGGGCCAGTGACTTACATGCATCGCCAGTCGGCGTCGGAAGATCCGGAAGCGCCGCTCGGCCATCATTTGCAGGACTCGACCCATACCAGCTTTGGGGTGGTAACGACGGGCTTCATCCTTAATTTTGCCAAATATGCTCTCTTTAAGGTCGAGGGCTCTGGCTTCAATGCACACGAACCCAATGAAGAACGGTGGAGCATTCAACTCGCGCCTCTCGATTCCTGGTCGTTCCGTGTGAGCGCTGCCCCCACGCGCAACTGGACCGCGCAATACAGCATGGGATTTCTGCAGCATCCCGAGGCGCTCGATCCCAACAATGAGCTGCGGCAGTCGGCCTCGCTCGAATACAACCGGCCGTTGTCGGGGGGAAAGCTGGGGAACGGCAACTGGGCCACTTCGCTGATCTGGGGACGGAAACACAAGGAACTGGACAACACCAATCAGAACAGCTATCTGCTGGAATCGACGCTGAACTTTCTGGCGCGAAACTACGCTTACACTCGCCTCGAACTGGTGGATAAAGATGAATTGTTTCCGGAGGCGCCGATTCATCCGGCATACCGCATTGGTGCTTACACTTTCGGCGGGGTGCGCGATCTGGTGCATAACCAGCATTGGCAGGTTGGGCTAGGCGGGGATGTGACTTTCTATTCGAAGGCCGCGGTCCTGGACACTTCTTATGGAAATGATCCAGTGTCATTTCATCTGTTTGTGCGCGTGCGTCCGGGGCTGATGGAACACGGGCACTAGCGCGGGTTAGGCGTGTTGTCAATTCGGATACGCACAAGATTTCCGCGCTCAAGCCAGCACAATCCGGTCACAATTGACGAATGGAGCCCGCGCGGAAAACCGTGCAGATGATTCGCATCACCCTGTTGGTGAGTATCGCACTCTACGTATTTGTCGGTGAACGTGTTGGACAGCAGCTGGCTCCGGATCGGAATATATATTTTGTTCTGACTCTGGTCGCGATCACTACGGTAGGAATAATCTTCGCGGTGTGGCGGCTGTTCGTATTGCGCTCTGAAGCAACCTTGGCGGCTCAGCCCGAAGACGTGGTCGCGCTGAACCGTTGGCGGTCCGGCTACATGATCGCCTATGCTCTGTGCGAGGCGGTCGCTTTGTTCGGGCTGGTGCTGCGGATTCTCGGGTTCACTCTTTCAGAGGTCGCACCCTTCTATCTTGTGGGTTTCGTCTTGTTGCTGCTTTTCGGCCCGCGGCGACCATCGAGTCGGCCAGTCTGAAGACTGACTTGCCGACGAACCACGTAGCGGCGGACGCCCTCGTCCGCCCAGCATTGCGAAGTGCCGGTCCCCGAGAGCGTTCCTCGCGGCCCGGACGAGGCGTCCGGGACTACGTGATTATTCCCGCCTACGCCTTGATATGGCAGCTCGCCAGACCCTTCTTTTCCAGATATTGCTGGTGGTAATCCTCAGCCTCGAAGAAGGTCACGGCGGGAACAATTTGGGTTACGATGGGTTTGCTGAAGCGCCGGGATTTCTCCAGGTGCTCTTTCGAAGCCTTGGCGGCGGCTTCCTGTTCTGGGGTGTGAAAGAAGATCGCCGAGCGGTACTGCTTGCCCCAGTCCGGCCCTTGCCGGTTGAGTTGCGTGGGATCGTGGTTCTCCCAGAAGACTTCCAGAAGCTTGTCATAGGAAAGCTTCGCGGGATCGTAATCGATTTCCACCGCCTCGGCGTGGCCGGTCGTGTCGGTGCAAACTTCCTTGTAGGTTGGATTGGGGGAGTTGCCGCCGATATAGCCGACCCGCGTCGAGATCACGCCGGGCAGTTGGCGGAAGGTAGCTTCGACTCCCCAGAAACAGCCTGCTGCAAATGTGGCTTTTGCCATATCGATGACTCCCTTTTTAGACTGTAGCGATTCTATTGGATGCCGCCAGCGGCGGAAAGTGTCACGACGCAGGCCGTCCGGGTTTCTGCACCCGACGCGCCGCGTCGTTCTCCGGTTGACGGACCCCGGTTTCCCGCGATAGATTGCTTTAGGGGCTTCCCCCCCAGCCCGCCTGAGGTTTCGTGACCTTGGTTTTCCACCGCACTCACAGGAGTTCCCGGCTTGCTCTCGCGATCTTGCTTGTCGGCATGATCGTTCCCGCTGCTTTTGCCGCGAAAGCAGGGTTTACGCCGCAAGCCCGGGTTGGCTTCACTGTGGGCGACCAGTGGGAACCTGCTCTTGCTTCCGACGGGTTTGGCCACATCTACATTCTGTATCCGCAGTACGCGCGCGTGCCGGGGTGTCGCAAATGCCCCCTCCCTTCGATGATTCTGGTGGTCAGCAACGACAATGGCGCTAGCTGGCAGCCATCGCACACCATTACACCGCCTGGGACCGGCCAGTTCGATCCGCAGATCGTGGTTGATCCCGTTGATCACCGGACGGTGTATGCAGCCTGGCTGCAGCGCAAGCGATTCGATATGATTGTGGCCAAGTCCGTGGACTTTGGTCAGAGCTGGTCGATTGTCGTGGCCGACCGCGGGGTTACTGACGCCGACAAACCGGTTCTTGCGGTTCGAGGACAGGACATCTACGTCGGGTTCAACCGGGCGCGAAAGATCTGGGTAGCCTCTTCGCACGACCGCGGGATTACATTCACTTCTGCGGATGTAAGTCCGAAGCTGAACCTGGTCCGATCGCTGGCTGGAGGGGCGACGGTCGATCCCCAGGGTTCTGTTTATTTAGCCTGGGCGGGATACACGCGGCACGATGGCGCCAAAGGGCGGGAGAACCTCTATATCAGCAAGTCGTCCGATGGGGGTGAGAATTGGTCGACTAGGCTCATGGACGTCTCCGGCGCGCCTCCTGATTGCGGGGCTTACCACTGCGAGTGGGGTTATCTGGGTGCACAGATCACGATGTCCTCGGATGCCGCCGGCACTTTGTACGCGCTCTGGAATTCCGGGGCATTCGATAAAAGCCTTGAGCGGATTTATTTTGCGTCCTCGACCACAGCCGGGGACACCTGGTCCCCGCGGCTGAACGTTTCGACGGCACCCTCGGGAGTGGAGCACGCTTTCCCGGCGATCGCAGCCGGAGAGGCGGGCGATGTGCGGATCGCGTGGATGGACACCCGCAACAACCCGCTATGGAATACGTATTACCGGAGTTCCACAAATGGCGGCGCGACTTGGTCCGCAGAGTCCCGGATTTCGAGTTACGTCCCCGGCTATAGCTACATCCATTCCAAAGGGTTCAACTTTCCATTTGGCGATTATTTCGAGATCGGCATCGACAACCAGGGCCGCACCCAGGCCGTCTGGGGCGAAGGCCAGAACTTCCGCTCGCCGGGTTCGATCTGGTACAGCACCGGCCGGTAGGCGTCCCTAAAATTGCCGGCGCCCTGCCCTTTCGCGTTTTTTGCGAAGGGTGGGGCTGTTCGTCCATCACAGCGGAACTGCGGCGAAAGAAGTAGTTTGGTTTGCATGCCCTGGGGATTGAAGAGATACCACCAGACTAGTGATCTTCATTTCATTACCTTCAGCCGTTATCGCCGGGCGCCACTACTGGCGACCGCGCACGCACGCGACACGTTTGTTACCACATTGCAGAGGGTGCGCCGCTGGTACGGACCCTACGTGACTGATTTGTGGTTATGCCCGAGCACGTGCATCTGCTGCTGAGCGAACCGGAGCGAGGCAAACTGGCGGTTGGGTTGCAAATGCTTAAGCAAATCGTTTCGCGCAAGCTGCGTGAAGGGGCGAACCCATTTTGGCAATCCCGATATTATGACTTCAATGTTTAGAGTGAAGGGAAACTGACGGAGAAATTGGATTATATGCATCGAAAGCCGGTCAACGCGGGTTAGTCGCTTAACCTGAGGATTGGGCGTGGAGCAGTGCTCGTCACTATGCGACCGGAGAGGAGTGCGCGGTGGAGATTGAATCTCACTGGACTGCGCGGCGGCGCGAGCGGCTTGGCGTGTATCCAACGGTCCGCCGGCGGGATGTGAGCTAAAGGCCCCGCCCTCTCGCCAAGAACGCGAGAAGGAGGTGTATCAGATGCTGCACCTCTTGATCGACAGGTTTGGCGGCCTGCACGGGGTTCGCGACAAGGGTGCGGTTGAGGCTGCCGTTTTCCGTCCGCAGATTGGCTATTACAACTCCATCGAAGAAGAAGCGGCCACCCTGATGGAGTCGCTTGGCAACAACCACGGCTTTCTCGACGGCAACAAGCGGATCGCCTTCACGGCCGCCGACGTCCTCCTGCGACGCAACGGTTTCTACATCGAAGTCGATGCGCAAGCAGGGCACGAGTTTATTCGGATCGATGGATCGCGCGGCGAATTTCGCTTCCTTAAGATCCTCGACTGGATCCGCCAGCACGTGAAGCCGCTTCGCTAGAAAATCCTGCACAGGGCTGGTGGCTGGGCTTCTCGATTTACTTGAGGAAAGAAAGGGTCACTACCGGCAGCATCGTCTCCCACCCTTGCAAAGAACGTAAGGATGGGGCACCCTCGGTTTGGTTCGGGGCTATTCTAAGATCAGGCCGCCGGTCAGGCTGGCTAACTGCTCGATCCGGTGATGTACGCACCAGTCCTCGAGTTCGTTCGCGATTTTTTCGGTGGCTACGGGGTCCCAATAGCTCGCAGTCCCTATCTGTACCGCCGTCGCGCCCGCCAGCATGAACTCGACGATATCCACCGCGGTCGAGATGCCTCCCATGCCGATGACTGGGATCTTGACTGCCTTGGCTGCGTCGTAAACCATGCGCAGTGCGATCGGCTTGATGGCTGGGCCGGAGAGCCCGGCGGTCACGTTGGCAATGCGCGGCTTGCGGGTTTCGGCATCGATGGCCATGGCCACGAACGTGTTGACCAGGGAAACCGCATCGGCGCCAGCTTCCTGCGCCACATGCGCCATCTGCCCGATGCTGGTCACGTTCGGAGAAAGCTTCACAATTAACGGCCGCTGCGAGTAATGCCGAGCGGTTGCCACCACTTCATCCAGCGAACGAGGATCGCTGCCGAACTGAATTCCGCCATGCGCGGTGTTGGGGCAGGAAACATTCAATTCGTAGGCCGCAATGCCCTCGCCTTCATTCAGGATTTGAATGGTTCGCTCATAATCCTCGCGGGTATAGCCAAACACGTTAGCGATGAAAACGATATTTTTTAACTCGCGCAGCTTGGGCAGCTTCTCGTCAACGAAGGCTCGTGCTCCGATATTCTGCAGCCCGATGGCATTGAGCATGCCTGCTGCGGTCTCGTAAAGGCGCGGCGGTGGATTCCCCGCCATGGGTTCTTTTGATAAACCCTTGACCACGAAGCCGCCGAGCTTGTCCAAATGCACAACATCCTCGAACTCGATTCCGTAGCCAAACGTTCCGCTGGCGGCGATTACGGGATTCTTGAGTTCGATGCCGGCGAAGCTGACGGCGAGGTCAGGAGTACGCTTGGCAGTGGCGGGGGAAGCGGTCATCGCGATTTAGTGTACAGCGCGGCGTGCATGACTCCAAAGTTTTCGCACAGACTTTGGTAGCGCCGGCGTCTCGCCGGCTGTCCCGAGGGCATCCTGCCCTCGGCAGTGCGGGCAGCGCCTTCACGACGGCCGCCGAGACGGCGGCGCTACAAGTCGATCGACGTGGAATGCCGCCCAGTTTTCCGTTACAGTAGTTAGTCCATGCTTGATCTGAATTTTGTCCGCGACAACCTGCCGCTGGTCGAGGAAAAGCTGCGCCAGCGCGGCATGAAGCCGGCTGAGGTCTTGAAGAACTTCGCCCAGGTAGATGCCCAGCGGCGGCAGGCCATCACCAGCGCGGAGACCATGAAAGCCCAGCGCAATCGCGCCTCAGAAGAGATCGCAAAACTGAAGAAGAGCGGACAGGACGCAAGTGCGTTGATTGCGGAGACCAAGAATTTGCGCGAGCAGGTCGAGGAACTCGGTAAGGCAGCCGAAGAGTACGAAGCCCGATTGCAACAGATTCTTGTCGGCATCCCCAACATTCCGCACCCCAGCGTTCCGGTCGGTAAGAGCGCGGACGACAACCTGGAAGTCCGGCGCTGGGGCACGCCCCCGCAGTTGGACTTTGCTCCCAAGCCGCACTGGGAAATCGGGGAACAACTCGGCGTGCTCGACCTGGAGCGAGCCGCGAAACTATCCGGGGCCCGCTTTGCCGTGTATTGGGATCTGGGAGCGCGCCTGGAGCGTGCGCTCGCCAACTTTATGTTGGACCTGCATACCCGCGAACATGGATATACGGAAGTTTTGCCGCCGTATATGGTGAACTCTGATTCCCTGTATGGGACCGGCAACCTGCCCAAGTTCGCGGCCGACCTTTTCAAGGTTCCGCACGGAGACAAAGATCTGTGGCTGATTCCAACTGCGGAAGTCCCGGTCACAAATCTTTATCGCGACGAAGTGCTCGAGGGTGCGCGCCTGCCGATTTCGCTCACCGCATATACTCCGTGTTTCCGCAGCGAGGCTGGGTCGTATGGTAAAGATGTGCGGGGCATTATCCGGCAGCACCAGTTTCAGAAAGTGGAAATGGTGAAGTTCGCCCGGCCGGAAGATTCCTATGAGCAGTTGGAACGGCTGACTCACGACGCCGAAGAAGTGCTGCAGAAGCTCGGCCTGCATTATCGTGTGGTTGCGCTATCCACCGGGGACATGAGCTTCTCGGCGGCCAAAACCTATGACATCGAAGTGTGGTTGCCGGGGCAGCAGTTGTTTCGTGAGATTTCTTCGTGCTCGAACTTCGAATCGTTTCAGGCGCGGCGCGCGAATATCCGCTATCGTCCTGAAGGCAAGAACAAGACTGAGTTTCTGCATACGCTCAATGGCAGCGGTTTGGCCGTGGGTCGCACCTGGGTCGCGATTGTCGAGAACTACCAGCAAGCGGATGGCAGCGTGCTGATTCCGGAAGCCCTGCGCTCATACATGGGGACGGACCGGCTCACGCCGAGGGAAATGTAGCGCCCTCGCGACAGCCGGCAGGATGCCGGCGCTACTCATCAGTCATTGCGCGTTGCAAAGACAGGGAGTAAAAAATAGACTTGGACAGGGCGAAAACACATGCGACGGTTATGGCGGCTCCCACCGTTCCGATGACTGGGATCTGGCGCACAATCCGCGACTACATTTTCTGGTCCTATGAGCGGGGCACCATTCAGTACGACGTGATGGTAACGCTCATCCTGCTCTTTGTTTTTCTTTCTCCAAGGCTAATCAATTTCAAGGACAAGCCGGTTGAGCGTAATTCGCAAAGTACCGGCGTGGTGGTTATTCCGGACGGGCAAAACGGGCTTATCTACCAGGTCGAAGGCAAAGCGGTTCAAAGCACCGATGACGCCGGAATACGAGCTGAGTTGCTTCGCATCATCGAGCCTGTTTCGGGCGAAGTCAGCATCTCCAAATACGAGGTCGTACGTGATCGTTCGGGACGCATCTTGCTGTACAAAGTTTGGGCAAGCAGGTAGAAAAGCCGGTCACTGCGGCCGCTTCCCGCAATTTTCTTTCGCTGTTGCGATCGTGTGCCTTCTAATTGCGCAGGCTGCGTGGGCGCAACAAACTCCGCAGGAACGGGTCCTCAGCCAGATGGACCAGACCGCGGCGAACTTCCGCACCACCCAAGCCGCCTTCGTGTGGGATCAATATCAGAAAGTAGTCGACGAACACGACACGCAGAAAGGGACAGTGTATTTTCGGCGCGCCGGGAACGAAACTCAGATGGCTGCCGAAATCACCAACCCTGATTCCCCGAAGTACGTGCTCTTTACCGACAGCAAGGTCGAGGTCTACCAGCCGAAGATCGACCAGGTAACCCGGTACAACACGGGAAAGGATCGCGCGACGGTCGAGAGCTTTCTGGTGCTGGGCTTCGGGGGCAGCGGGAAGGACATGCTCAAGTCCTTTGAGGTGAAGTATATCGACGCTGAAAAAGTGGATGGCGTGGACACCGCGAAGCTGGAACTGGTGCCGAAGTCCGCAAAGGGTCGCAGCACATTCGATCACATCTGGTTATGGATTGACCCCTCGCGGGGAGTCTCCATTCAGCAGCAACTCTTTGAACCTTCCGGCGATTACCGTCTCGCCAAGTATTCCGATATTCAATTGAATCAGAAGATTCCAGACTCTGCCTTCAAGTTGAAGACCACCGGCAAGACCAAGGTTGTATCGCCGCAGGGCTAGCAGGGCCTAAAGCGCAGACAGCAGGGAGGTTATCTGGCTGATCTTCCTTGCCAGTCCCTGTGGAAAGATAAAGGCTGAAAAACCGGGGGCGGGACGTTATACTGCGGGAACGCTGCTCGTTAGAGAAAGCTTGTTAGAGAAACAAAGAAGAGGGCAATAAGACTCCGGTTGTGCGAACACTCTTAACTCTATGGCTAAGGTTTTCACTATCCCGGTTCCTCCTACGCCGGTAGGGCGCAAGCGACGCGAGCGCACCTCCGATCCTCGCTATGTTGACGGCCAGCGGCTACTGGTCGAAGCGATGAGATACCTAACCCAAGCAGACCCGGTAAATAATCGCGGCGCCATCGAACTGCTGTCCGAACACGTACGCACGCGCTTCCGCATGACCGACTCGCCCCTCGGCTGAAGATTCCGCGTTCCTCAGGCGACGAGTGCTTCAAAAGCTGTATCGCAGCGAAAACTCCATCACCCGCGCATTGGATAGTGTCGAGCTGAAGTTTCCAAAAAGGCTGCTGTTGGAGGTGAGGTTGTTGAACGCCAACTGCATTGTCCCCACGTCGAATCGCGGAGTGTTGGTAATGTTGAATACCTGCCAGCTGAACTTAAGCGCCTGCGCTTCGGTGATGTTCCAACTCTTGCTGAGCCCACTGTCGATGTTGAAAGTGCCCGGTCCGCGAAAGTTGTTGCGTTGTCCCGATTCGCCGGGATAAGGATCGCGGAACTGAAGGATGGCCTGGTTAGGATCGTTGGCGTCGGTAATATTGTAAGCATCCTTGAAGACGTTGGGGGTGGGCCCATTCACACCCTGGACGGTGAAGCTGCCGCTCTGGGGACGTTTCCCAACGAGAACGGCAGCGGAGTTGAGTTCCCAGTTTGTGGGATAGACAGGGCTGAATATCGAAAACGGGTATCCTGTCGACCAGCGGAAAAGTCCTGAGAGTGTCCAGCCTCCAACTACCGCGTTCAGGAATTTCCCCATCGTTGAGCCGTAGCGCTTACCCTGGCCGACCGGCAGCTCCCACACTCCGTTGGCGTTGATCTGATGGGTGGCATCGAAGTCGGAAACAGCGCGAAACTGCCCCGGGTTCCAGGCGTTCAGGATTTGGCCGGAGAAGCCGAGACCTTCGAATGAACTAACCCGTTCGGCGTCGGAGCCCATGTCCATGGACTTGGAATAAGTGTAATTCAGGTCAAACTCCAGACCGCGACTCATGCTGCGACGCAGGCTGAACTGGCCGGCGTTATAGGCGCTGTTGCCGATGCTTCGCCACGCGTAAAGAGAAGCAAACTGCGGGGAATAGAACGAATACGGATTGACTTTCCCATTGATGGTGGCGCAGGACGGATAACAGTTCCCGGCGGGCCAGCCGCTCACTTGTCCAGGGATGTCGATGTACTGCAGCGAACTCGTCGCGTTACCCCCAAAGTAAGCGAACAGGTCATACATGGCTTGTGTCGCTGTGACCTGTGCAGATGGGGTACCGGTCGCGCCACACAGCGAACCGAAGGTTCCACAGACACCGCCAATCTGGGTCGAGGTCAGGCCCGCAGCTGCCGGAAACATGTGTTCCCAAAACGGAATGGGAGCGACATTCTGGATGGGAACTCCGGCGTTGAACTGCTTCGTGAGCAGCGTGGCGGCGGTGAAATAATCCATCCCGCTCTTGGGATCGTACATATCGACCGGCGCCGCCATATCCTCTTCTTGCAGCAACCGGTGGGCGAAACGTCCGACGTACGATGCTTCGAATACAAAATTACTGGGAAGTTCGCGCTGGATGGAGAAGTCCACGACGTGCGAATACGGGGTCTTTAATTTGTTATCCAGACCCCAGTTAACTGAGAATCCGCCGGCTCCGATGCCAGCGGGCGGAGTAACCGGGAACGATCCAGTGGGCGGTGGCTCCACAATCGGGCAGGGCGCGGTCGGGCACGAGCCGGTGGTGGTGGCGCTGGTAGTTGGAATGTTATAAAGACCAGTGAAACGCGCCCCCGCGTCCATAGTCTGAACGCCCCCTGCGTTCGAGATACTGGTAGTCAGCCCGAACGAACCATTGCGGTCGAAGGTGTTGGTGATGCCCTCGCCAAAGTGGTCGTAGTAGATTCCGTATCCGGCCCGGATGGAGGTCTTTCCCGGTCCGCCCCACAACCGCCGCCTCCACCCGCTGTCAGCATCAGGCGAATAAGCGATCGCAAAGCGCGGCGCAAGATTTTTGTAGTCCCAGGCCCAATAGGGCTGGAGTCCGTTGGCCTGTCCCGAGAGCGCAAAGCTCACCAGCGGCGCGTACGCCTGGCCGACCAGCATGTTCTGCCCGCGTTGCTTGAACCAACCATTGAGACTTGTAGTGGGGGCGACTTGTGTGCCGGTGGTTTCGTAAGGCGGCTCCAGCAACGTATAACGCAGGCCGTAGGTGAGCGTCAGGTTGCGCTTCATCTGCCACTTGTCCTGCCCATAAAACTCTGACTCATAGGTGCGGAAGTGGCGTGGAACCATTGCGCCTTGGGGAAGCACGGCAAGACTCTTGTTCAAGTTGTAGTTGGACTCGACCAGGCTCACCAACCCGGTCAAAGCCGTAACTGCATAGTCATAGTTCTGGCCGAAGCCCGAGTCCACGGCCGGGAACCCAAAGCTACCGGGATCGAGGCTGGTTCCGCAGTCCGCGATGCAATCGGGATTCATCCAGAGGGCATTGGTTTGGGCAAAAAAGAAAGAGGTGGAGTTCGATTCTCGGATGTTGTCAACTCGGCGAAAATTGCCGCCAAACTGCAACGTATGTCTTCCCATCACCTTGGTGAGGTCGTCCACCCAGTTGTAGACGGGGACATCAGTGTTAGTTGTGGGGCTGAAAGCGGTGAGATTATCCAATCCGCGGAAGTTTACGTATTGCGAGGTTTGCAGACCGGCCTGGTCGATACCGGCTCGAATGTAGCCGAAGTGAAAATCATTGACTAACGTGTTGCTGAACGTCGCCGTATAGCCCACGCTCAGGCCTTTGCTGTTTACGTGATCCGTCGAGATCGCGGGCTGCCCAGGAAATTGTGAACCACCGTCTCCGGTAATTGAATTGGCATCAGTGCTGCTGCGTTCTGCTTCCCGGTCGTTGTTTAAGACGCCTCTGACGAACAGGCGATGGTTTCCATTCGCGGTGAGGACATAATCGATCTTCGCAACGTATGTGTTTAAGTTTGCCGGCAGCGGCGAGGCGAAGGTATACCCCTGAAAATCAAAACCGTCGCCAACCGTGAAGCTGTTGGGTTGCGGGTATTGGCTGAAAATGGCGTTCGGATTCGCCCCATTGATATTGGCGACGAGCGGATTCGGACCAGGACCCAGGGGGCAGGTTCCGTTGGCGCCGCAACCCGTATCCATGCTGGCCACCTGTGCGGCATTCAGAGTCTCAATTCCGCCCGCGGGACATGTCGGATCTTCCGAGCACGGATACTGAATGATCCCCTGGCGCAAGAGCGTGCTGGGCACGACGCGTGTGACCTGCAGATCTTCCCGCTTGCGCTGTCCTTCATACGCCAGAAAATAGAACAGCCGATCCTTCTTGATGGGACCGCCGATCGCTGCTCCGAACGTATTGCGCAACAGAAATGGCGGTACGTTGGGCTCGCCCGAGAGTATCTCCGACTGTTTATTAAACCAGTCGTTCGCGGTGGAAAAAGTGGGCCGGTAATACTCGTAAAGCGTACCGTGAAGGCTGTTGGTGCCGCTCTTTGTCACTAGCGATACCTGCCCGCCCGAGGAGCGGCCGGTATCTGCATCGGAATTGCTGGTTGTGACTTTGAATTCCTCAAGTGAATCGAGCGGAACCCGCAAGGCGCCTTGGAACGCAGTGCCCAGGAGTTCGTCGTTGTTGTCGACTCCATCGAGCACAACGTTGGTTTGGTCGCTGCGCGCTCCGTTCACGGCGCCGCTGCGGCTGTCCGCGCCGGGATTGATGTGTGCGCTGTTTCCAGTAAAAACCACGCCTGGCTGCAGGCTTAGAATACCGGTCGGATCGCGGCCTTCAAACGGCAGGTTCGCGATCTGGTCCGCGCCGAATGCATGGCCTAAGGTGGCATCTTGTGTATTCACCAGCGGCGCCGTGCCCGTTACGTCCACCGTTTCAGCGACGGAAGAAACCTTCATGGTCACGTTTACCGTGCCCGGAGTGTTCACCCGAAGTTCGACATTCGGCTGCCGAATGGTTGCGAATCCCGCCGCGGTTGTCGTAACGACATAGGTTGCCGGCGGCAGTTGGACAAACTTATAGCCGCCTTGATCATCGGTTTGGGCGGTGCGTGAAAAACCCGTCGCAGGATTGGTGATGGTCACTGTTGCGCCCGGCACAACCGCGCCTTTGGAATCGAAGACAGTGCCGTGCAGCGAGGTCACTTCGGATTGCGGCAACAGAAACGTACTGAAAACCAGAACAAATACGATCAGTCCAGCGCATGACCGCGAGGCAGATTGCATAGGGCTCCCTACCCAGGTCGCGTAGTCCAGTAGTTTCTGTCCTCGCTCAATCGTTTCAACTACGGGAAACACTCGCTGGGTTTGTAGCCCGGTATTTTGCAATCGCGGACGCAATAATGCAAGCTGAAATTTACGCCGGTGTGCGGTGATTCCAGAATTCTCATGAGTCCGTTTCACGAAATCCAAGACAGGTCGCTGCCAGCGTGACTAATGGTCAAATATCTGCGATCGGTATTTTTCGTCAAACAACGCGGCTGCCAGAACAAGCAACACGGGATAACATTCGAGGGTGTAGCGCGGTTCTGGGTTTTCCAGAGTGCCGAGGAACGCTGATCGCAAGATCACGAATGTGAGCAGCAGGCCGAGATGAGGCGCAAATCGTCCACGCAGCAGCCCCGCGAAAGCCGCGCCCACATAGGCAAGATTGACGATCCCCAAGCCCACGGTCAGAGCCAACCATTCAGGGTCGTCGTCGAACTGCCACCATCGCGTATCCGATGGCAGAGTTTCGGTTCGCGGCCGCAACCACATGTCGGTGATACGCAGCAACGGAAGTTCAATGTAATAGCGCAGGGGAGAATGGCGCACGCGCGCGGCTGCCAGCGCCGAGAACCTGGCATCGAGCTCCGGAGTCACGTGCAGCGCGTCGTTGTAATCTTCCAACAATTGCATCGTCTGTTCGCGCTGCTCTGGCGAATCAAAAGCGCGCGAAGGAAGCTTCTGAGCGTCCACCGTGCTGCCCGGCACCACCCAATAGATCTCTTCGACGGAGGCATAGTCTACGATCCAAGTTCTCATCCAGCGATTGAATCCCATAGGCACGAAAGCATTTTCTTCGTTGGCATAGCGCGGCGCGAGCGGCTGGAACTCGTGGAAGGTACGCAGATTGCGGATCGTCCAGGGGACGAGTGTCGCGAGCGAGACGACCGCGAGAATCAAGCCGGCGCGAAGAACGTGTGACACGGACACTCTTGTCCGCGTTTGGTTCGTCCAACTACGCACCAGCAGCCAGAAAAGATATGCCTCAATAGCGACCAGGAGCAATCCTCCATCCGGCCGCAGCAGGATCGCCGCCCCAACCGCCAGCCCGCATCCCACCCACGGCTTCGTCGATGACGCTTGAAGTGTATTGAGTCCAACGATGGCCAGATCCAGAGTGAGCGCCGTAAAGAATACTTCCAAGGTTTCCGTGAGCGCATTCGCAACGTAGTTGGCAAGAAACGGACAAACCGCCGCCAAGAGAAACGCAATCCGCGCAGCGCGAAGAGAAATCAAACGGCGGGCGAGGTCGGCAATGAGAAAGCATGTGCCGATGTCGATGAACATCTGTAGCACCAGCACCGCCCGGTAGTGTTCCATGCCAAAGATTGCGAACACCACAGCCAAAAACGCGGGATATCCGGGCAGGCGAATGGTGGTAGGAGAAACGTCACCCACGCCGCTCAGCCCGTAGATCCCATGCTGCAGCCAGTTCTTAGCGATGTCGCCATATACGAAAGAGTCGGTGGTGACTCCGGGAAACCGGAGAATGAATAGAAGACGCAGCGCGACGCCAGCGACGGTCGCGATCAGGAAAAATCGGGAATGCTTGCGCAGCAGTTCGCGCACGGAGGCAAATATAACAGCTCTTGGCGTTTTGGCCTTTGGCCATTCGCGTAACCATTCTTGCTCCAAGCTAGAGGCCAACAGCTAATGGCCAAAAGCTGCCCTTCGAAGTTTGACCCGACTTTCTGCACAGCTTAGGATGGATTAGCAAACTCACCCATGGCGCAACCAGTTTTCTATGATCCCCGACAAGCCCGCTGGAAGCGATTGCGGCGCCTCTTTGACGTTCTCGGCATCAGCGTCATGCTGCTGGTGATTTTCTTCATCTATAACGCATCTGCGTAACGAACAACTGCCTGAGTTGATTTGGCAAGCGCAGAAAAAGCCCTACCACGCGCTCAAGGAGAAAGAAAAAGAGAAGGCAAGAGAACGGCGGCGCAAGCAGGCCGCGCTGCGCGGGCATGGTAAAAGCAAAACAAATCCTTCGCTACTGAAGCTCAATTCCGACGAAGGCGTTCGCGCCGCTTTCTATGCCCCCTGGGATGCTGCCAGCTTCTCCTCCCTCCGTGAATATGCTCGTCAGGTCGACCTGCTCTATCCTGACTGGCTTCACGTCCTGACCCCCGATGGCCACTTGCAGGGCGTCGACGACCAGACCAACAAATACTTCGATGTGATACAGGGTTCGACCATCCATCCCGTCGACGAGAAAGTGATGCCATTCCTGAAGTCGGAGAATACGGGCCTGGAAGTGTTCCCCATGGTGAACAATTCCGATGGCGTGAACTGGGTCGATATCACGGCCTTCCTGAATGATGCGGACGCGCGCGCGCGCTTTCCGGCAGCAAGTGGACGCGTTTCTCGCAACCGATAAATATCACGGCCTTATGGTCGACCTCGAAGAGATTCCTCCGAAGGGCCCAGCCGGGTTACATGGCCCTGCTGCAGGAACTCTCCACTGATCTCCATGCCAAGGGCATGAAGCTGTACGTGAGCGTACCTCCTCACAATGAGGATTTCAATTATCCCGCCGTGGCTGGCCGCGTAGATGGCGTGGTGCTCATGAACTATGACGAGCACTATCCCGAAGGCACGTCCGGGCCGGTCGCGTCCCAGGATTGGTTTGTGGACAACCTGGAATTCGCCCGCAAAGTGGTTCCCCTGGACAAGCTGATCTGCGCCATCGGCAACTACGGCTACGACTGGGTGCAGAAGCCGAAGCACGGAAAACTGCCGCCCGACGTACGCGACACCAACGTGTCGGTCCAGGAAGCCTGGCTGGCCGCGCGCGATTCCGAAGAAGACGTGGACTTCGACGGCGACAGCAGCAATCCCCACGTCAGCTACATGGACGAGCAAAACCGCCGCCACGACATCTGGTTTCTGGACGCGGTCACCGCACTCAACGAAATGCGCGCAGCCCAACGTCTGGGAATCGAGACTTTCGCCCTCTGGCGGTTGGGCTGCCGAAGATCGCTCCCTGTGGCGCGTTTGGGATGTGCCCGGCGAACCCGCAGCGCCTGATAAGTTGAAAGATGTTCTTCCTGGCCAAGACGTGGACATGGAGGGTCAGGGCGAAATTCTGCGCATCGAAGCCCGTCCGGCCAACGGAAAGCGGGAGATCACAGTGGACCCCGCCTCAGGGAATTATCACGGACGAGACCATCGATCCCCTGCCCGAACCTTACCGCGTAGCCCGCTACGGCTACAACCCGAAAGCCGGTCGCGATCACCTTTGATGACGGCCCCGATCCGGAGTGGACCCCGAAAATCCTCGACGTACTGAAGCGAGAAAACGCGTCCGCGACGTTTCTTTCTGATTGGCCTTGAGGCCAAGGATTTCGGCGGCGTCACCTCTCGCATTTATCGCGAAGGTCATGAGATCGGGAATCATACCTTCACCCATCCCGACATCAGCAACATCTCGCACAGCTACATGAAAGTGGAGCTGAATCTCACCGAGCAGCTCTTCGCCAGCCGTCTGGGGATTCACACCATCCTCTTTCGCCCGCCATATTCCATCGATCAGGAGCCTGATACCGACGACCAGGTACGTCCGCTCGAAGTCGTTCAGGACATGGGCTACATCAGTGTGGGCAACAAGATCGATCCCAACGACTGGAAGGACAACCCGCGCCACTCGGCCGAGCAGATCGCCACGCTGATGTACTCGCCCACCTCCCACCCTGTGATCCCAACGACCGTCTCTGCGGCAGCATCATCCTGCTGCACGACGGCGGAGGTGACCGCAGAGAGACCGTCCGCGCCTTGCCCATGATCATTCGAGGGCATGCGCGCCAAAGGGGATGAGATCGTCCCGCTCTATCAGTTAATCGGCAAAACCAAGGCCGATGTCATGCCGCCGATTCCCGCCGATGAGCGCTGGGCTGCGCGTCTGGACCGGATAGGTTTCGCGATGTGGGACTTCAGCACCCATGCCATCGTCTGGATCTTCTTTCTTGGCGACCTGCTGATGACCGGACGTCTGCTCTTTGTCGGAGCGTTCGCCATCTTCGATCGCTTGCGGCGGCAACATTACGGAACTCCGGACGAGGCGGCGTCCTACAAACCCGCGGTGGCCGTGCTGATCCCCGCCTACAACGAAGAGACAGTGATCGAGCGCACGGTGCGCGCCGTGCTGGCCTCGGACTATCCCAGCCTGCACGTGATCGTGATTGACGATGGCTCGAGCGACAACACTCTGGAAGTCGCGCGCCGGGCTTTCGCAGCACGAGGAAGCCGTCCGGCCGTGTGCTCATCCTGACCAAGCCGAACGCCGGCAAAGCCGACGCGCTCAACTTCGGCCTCGAACATCTGCGCGACGAAGAAATCTTCGTCGGCATCGACGCCGATACCGTGATTGCGCGCAATGCCGATCTCACGCCTGGTGCCCCATTTTCTCAATCCCAATGTTGCTGCGGTGGCCGGCAATGCCAAAGTAGGCAATCGCGTGAACCTGTGGACCCGCTGGCAGGCGCTGGAGTACATCACCAGCCAGAACTTCGAGCGCCGGGCCTTGAACGTTCTGGGTGCGGTGAGTGTGGTGCCGGGAGCCATCGGCGCGTGGCGGACATCCGCGGTCCGCGAAGCCGGTGGATATCACACTGACACCGTGGCCGAAGATGCCGATCTCACCATGGCGTTGCTGCGCAACGGCTACCGGGTGGAGTACGAAGATCTGGCTCTGGCCTACACCGAGGCGCCCAGTCAGTGCCAATGGCCTGATGCGTCAGCGCTTTCGCTGGTCGTTCGGCATTCTGCAGTCGGTCTGGAAACATCGCGCGGCGTTTGCCCGCAAGGGAGTCCTGGGGTGGGTGGCGCTGCCCAACATCGTCATATTCCAAATCTTGCTGCCGCTGGTCTCGCCATTCATCGATCTGATGTTTGCCGTGGGCGCGCTCTGGTACTTCATTCAGAAAGCATTTCCATCCGGACTCCACCGATCCCGCCGAGCTTCCAGCGACTCGTGCTGTTCTTTGCGCGCTTTTCTGGTCATTGATTTCATTACTTCCGCCATCGCCTTTGCCCTGGAACGCCGCCAGCCCGAGGCGCGCGAAGATGCCTGGCTGCTTAGCCAGGTATGGCTGCAACGTTTCGCTTACCGCCAGTTGTTCTCAGTTGTGCTGTTCAAGACTGTCAAGCGCGCCATCGAAGGCCAGCGCTTCGCCTGGGACAAACTGGAACGCACCGCTAAGATGAGTTTCCGGACCACCGAGACCCACGACTCGGTGAAAGTGCCGTAATTTGTCATTCCTGTATCTGTCATTCCTGTAGACGAGTGCCGACCTGCTTTCTTCGTGAAAAATATACACCCAATCCAGCCTGTAGATGCCCAAAGTCATCAAACAGCGGAGCGCATCCTGGCGAACTAGGGTATGCTAATTACATGCTGCTAAACGGAAGAGAAGCGATCCTTAGTCGTGTCCAAGTGCTGAAAGCAGAAATCAGTGACATTCAGAGACTCAACGAGCAATATTCCCAGGCGAGACGTACCTTGCCGGCCCAGCAGAATCATGCCCAGCGTCGCGGCCGGTTGGAGCAAATCGTCGAAGAACTAAAAGCCCTTACCAACCGAAAAATCCAGTAGTCATAACCGCGTGGGGACAGCCACCCCCGGCTGTCCGGACGACCAAGCTCCACAGACCGCCGACAACCCCATCCTTTTGTCGTTCCGAGACGCAAAAACGACGAGGGATGACAGCAGAAACTTGTTAGCTTACCCGGTGCTACAATAAATGGTTCCGCGCCTGCCCGCGCAGCATCCATATAGTTTTCGAGGTGCACTTATGGCAACCGTTGAAGCCCCCACACAACCGCAGATTCGTCTTCATCAAGGCCCGTTCGCCAATGAGCCGCTGACGGATTTCAGCAAGGAAGAGAATGCGCGCAAGATGCGTGCAGCCATCGAGAAAGTTCGTGGCCAGCTTGGCCGCGAGTACGACCTCATCATCGGCGGCAAGCGCATCAAGACTCAGGACAAGATCAAATCGCTGAACCCGGCCAAGCCGTCGCAGATTGTTGGCCTGCACCAGAAGGCAGGCAAGGAACATGTGGAACCGGCCATGCAGGCTGCTCTCGCCGCTTTTGAGCACTGGAGCCGGACCTCGGTCGAGGAGCGCGCCAGCGTGCTCTTCCATGTCGCCGACCTGCTGCGGGAACGCAAGTTCGAATTCTGTGCCTGGCTGGTTTTTGAAGTGAGCAAGAACTGGGCGGAAGCCGACGCCGACATCGCCGAGACCATCGACTTTTGCGAGTACTACAGCCGCGAAGCCCTGCGGCTTGCGAAGGTGAAGCCGGACGTACAAATGCCCGGCGAGCACGATTCTCTCCGCTACATTCCGTTGGGAGTGGGCGCGGTGATTCCACCGTGGAACTTTCCCTGCGCGATCATGGCAGGGATGACAATGGCTTCGGTCGTGTCCGGCAATACTGTCATTCTGAAACCATCGAGCGATTCGCCTACCATCGCCGCGAAATTCATCGAACTGCTCGAGGAAGCCGGTCTGCCAGACGGTGTCGTGAACTTCTGTCCGGGAGCCGGAGCCAGCTTCGGCAATGCCGTGGTTGCGCATCCCAAGACACGCTACATCGCTTTTACTGGTTCACGCGAGGTTGGCCTCGACATTCACAAGCGCGCCGCCGATAAGGTTCCCGGGCCAGGTGTGGATCAAGCGAACGGTCCTTGAAATGGGAGGCAAAGACGCGATCATCGTCGATGCAGATGGTGATTTTGACGCCGCCGTCGAGGGTGTTGCCCAGGCCGCATTCGGGTTCCAGGGCCAGAAATGTTCGGCCTGCTCTCGAGCCATTGTGGACGAACGCATTTACGACAAGTTCCTGGAGCAACTCAAGGCCAGGGTCGAAAAGATCACTGTCGGAGATCCTACCGAGAACCCGAATATGGGCGCGGTGATCAACGAAGGTTCGATGAAATCGATCCTCGAATACATCGAGTACGGTAAGAAAGACGGGCGCCTGATCACGGGCGGCAGTCCCGTCAAGAACGCTGGTGAAGGTTACTTCGTCCAGCCCACGGTCATTGCCGACATCAAGCCCAAGTCAAAGCTCGAGCAGGAAGAAATCTTTGGACCAGTGCTGGCGGTGATCAAATCGAAGAGCTTTGATCATGCCCTCGAGATTGCCAACGACACCGAGTTTGGGCTAACCGGCGCGGTCTACACCGGTTCGCAGGACAAAATTGATCGCGCCATCCGCGAATTCCACGTCGGCAACCTCTATATCAATCGCAAGTGCACCGGCGCCATGGTCGGCGCACACCCCTTCGGCGGATTCAACATGTCCGGCACCGACTCGAAGGCCGGCGGCCCAGATTATCTGTACTTATTTACGCAGGCCAAATCGGTGGCAGAAAAAATCAGATAGACGTAACCGTGTAGGGCGGACACTCTTGTCCGCTGCCTTCGACTTCGGTTTTTTGATTCCTGCAGTTTAAGGGTTCTTGATTCCTGCAGTTTAAGGCGAAGGCAAAAAGCGGACAGGAGTGTCCGCTCTACACGTTCTGACGCAAAATCTATGACGGCACTGCCTGCCCCTGCTGCGGCGCGGCTGCAGCGGTGGCTGCGGCAGCTTCATTCAAGATTCGGTGATGAATCGTGAACAACGCCAGTTCCAGCCGGTCGGATACGCCAATCTTGTCGTACACGTTGCGCAGATAATTCTTGATCACCTGCTCAGTGGTGCCGAGCTGCGTGGCGATCTCTTTGTTCTTGTACCCTTGCACGATCAGCGCAACGATCCGCAGTTCCTTCGCGGTCAGGCGATCGCGCACTCGCAGCCCGACCATATCGTTTTCGGTCAGCTCGCTGGGGACGGCAATGTCCTGCACCCAGGTTTCGCCGCGAGCCACTTTGCGCACGCAGTCCACCAGCGCTGCGCTGGTCACGTTGCGATAGACCACTCCGTGCGCCCCCGCCGCCATGTAGCGTTGCGTGCTTTCGCCGGTGTCGGCCAGCACGACCACCCTGGTCTTCGCTTTGTTCGCGGCTTGCAGCACGGCCAGGAAGTCGCCATGGAATCCGCCAGCGATTACCAGCACGGCCGCTCGGAACTTATCCAGCGCCATGAACATCTGTTCCTGGGTTTGCGCTTGCGCCACAATGCGCATCTCGTCTTCAACCGCCAGCACTTTGGCTATTCCCGCGCGGAAGATTGCCTGATTGTCGGCCAGAATCAATTTAAGCATCGCTTCAGCACCTCTTTACGAGTCACGACACGAGTGACGAACCTTACGGGTGACGAACAAAATCATAGGAATCAATCACGCAGGCCACACCCCGGGCCTCCGCGGTAGCACTGCTGCCGCCAGTGGCGGGTTCGTCCGTTCGGACCACGCGTCCCTTGCATTGCACGGTCACGTTTTCCTTGGCCCCAGTGACTTCGGGCGGCAGGACGATTTCGAACTCCACGTTGGAGCCCACCTCCAGCGCCGCGTCCGCCCGAATGTAAACTCCAGCGGCGCTCAGATTTCCCGTCACGCCGCTTGCTTGTCCACCCTCGTCTGCCTTATGAATCTTGATCGGCAGTTCCAAGGGGAACCGTTTTCCCGTCCGCGCTTCGGACACAAGTCCTCCTAGCTCCTGGCCTTCCTTGCGTGCAAAAGCCAACTCCACTATAGGTCTCCTGACAGACTCCAGGTTCCGCTGATTTCTACGTATTCGCCCTTATATCATGGAAGGCACTTCAGTCAAAGGCCTGAGTTACTATCGTAACCTGATAGAAACTAGGTTCCCCGAGGCTTCCGGGGGCTGAAAAGAGGCGGCCCGGATAACGCCTGCACGTTTAAGGAGTCGCTTTGTGCGGGCCGTTGGCTGCAAATTACACAGTGCTCGTCTGCCTGCTGACGCCAGTATCCGCGCCCGCAACGGTCACCCGGACGCAGGCATGTCCATGGCCGAGGGCGTATTTCACCGCGGGAAACACACGCGAGGCGGCGATGGTGAGTGCCAGAGAGACCAAACCCTTTTTCCCCCAACGGGATACAACCTCGCTGCGAAGCCGGTCTCCTTCCGCAATATCGCGCTCGAGAACCGACCTCGCGAATCGAAAGCCGAGTGCGGCATCCGGGGGCATTGCCTTTTCGTCCCCGGCCAAAATCGCGCGTAATGCATCCGGACTCACCCCCTCGCGTTCGGCCATGGTGACCACCAACTGGGTACAGGGGCCGCAGTCTTCGGCAAGGGTGGCCGCAATCTTTGCGGCAAACCACGCCTCGCGCGGCACGTCTTCGCGGTGTGCGGCGAGCCCGGAGATTCGTGAGAATCGGAAAAATGCGCGCGGACTCGCGTCATAGATGTCCCGCGCATAGGTCAGATCGTAATCAAAATTCCGCTCAAATTTGGCCATCTGCCGTCTTACGAACCATCCGAGCATGGGTTATTCCTCCTTCGATTCGCGTCGTGCGAGCCACACCAGCCAAAGCACGAGAAAGGCCGGCAGAACCACCGCGGGCAGGTCCGCCAGAAGCTGGCGCGCGGGTTCACGGCCAGCGGCCGTATCGCACAGGTGAACCAGAGCGTGTAGCGTGAGGAAAGTCCCGCCAGCAAGCGCCGCCGGCCAGGCTTGCCTGGGCATCTTAACCAGCCAGAACAAACTGGCGCCAGCGACCAGGTAGGCACATCCAATGTCGCGTATGAAATGAAGATTGGCGGGACCGGTTCCGACGACTCCCGGAATTGTGCGATACCAGGTCTCGGGACGAATCAGCATCCAGAGCCCATTCAGCCCCAACGCCGATCCGAGAAGCCAGGTTAGCCCACGTCGCATATCTCTAGTCTCTTACCTCCCATTTAGATGACCGGACTATCGCGATGGTCACAAGCGACTTGATCGCGGCCCCACGACTGATCTGCGACAAGGGACACAATTTTACAACTGCTGCTTGCCGGGGCCACTATAATTTGCCACCGAGTCCGAAATATGCCGACGATCAGACATATGATCCCTATCGATACCTCGCCCGAACAGATTTTTCCCTTGGTCAGCTCAGGACGTGGTTTCTCGCGATGGTGGGCGGCGGATGTGACTGAAGATGTCCCGCGCAATATTGTCAGCCTCGGGTTTTTTAATCGTGCCACCATTTACAATCTGCAACCCCTGCGGATTGTCGCGCCCACGCTGGCCGAATGGAAGTGCCAATCGGGCGAAGAATGGAACGGCACCGTGCTGCTATTCGATCTGTTACCACAAAAGGCAGGCCGCACTCTGCTGCGGTTTTCTCACATAGATTGGCGCGCCGAGACGGATTACTTTGTTGCCTGCACCACCACTTGGGGAGAACTGATGTTCCGATTGAAGGCAGCCGCCGAAGGCAAGCCGCCCGGGCCCCTTTTCTCCGCCACGGGAATGGCCTATTGATGGAGTCAACTTGCGGCGGGCGTTCTCGTTCCTGAATCTGAATCCTGTTGCGACCTTTGTGCACCTTTGTGTCCTTTGTGGTTGAGGAAGTACAAATGCTGGAACCACAAAGGACACAAAAGACACAAAGGAAGCAACGCACGGATGAGGTCCAACTGAGATCAGATTTTAGAAGGCGCTGCCGCCACCGCCCCCGAAACCGCCGCCGGAGAATCCACCGCCTCCTCCTCCCCCGCTCCAGCCTGATCCAGTCGAACTCGCACGCGGGGCCGACACAAACACCTGGTGCATGTCCGTAGCCATGCTGTGCATCGAGCTTGAAAAGAAAATAGGATTAAATCCCATCCCTCCGTTGGGAGACACATACCAGCTTGGCGGATCTTGTCACGATCCCCGCGAATGCCTGGGCCCATTGATGCTCGACACCCAGCGCCATGGCGAAAGGAAGATATTTTTCGAATGTGTCTGGAGGCATACGCTTCAGCCGGTCGGCATCCACCCGGTTCATGAACTCCTGAAAACCGAGAACTGCGACGCGAGTGCGTCCGCCCTGCACGGTTTTGGCGGTCATCTGGCGCGCAAACAGCCACCAGACAATCGCCGAAATGATTCCGCAAGAAATTAGTAAGATGAATGAGCCAAAGATGTCATACCCGGCGAAGTACGCGACTGCGAACGGCGCGACCATGAGGACAATCGCCGCGATGCTGTAGCCATTGGCCGAATCGGGATCGAGCAGATACATGCCCTTGGTTTTTAGCGCGGACTTGATGTCCTGCCTGGATCGCGGGCAGCGCCAGGTAGAAGCGGTTTTTCAGGCTGGAGAGCCGAGTCTCATAGTTGTTCCCGAAAACATTCTCCAGCATGACGCGTTCATGCGGCACCAGCCGGCCCCACTCATCGCGCGGCTTCAACAGATGAAAAATATAGTCCTTGTGGTGAAACACGAGGCCCTTGTCATCGACTTCTTCGATCTTCACGAATCCTCGTACTGCCAAATCGACCAGCGTCGAGGTGATGTCGCGCGGATGAATCGTGTCGTCGAGCAATGTGCCAGCCTCGGCCGGAGTCATGCCCGCTGGCGGCTCATACATCGGAGCGACGGAAAGCCCGGGATCAGGATCGCGTCCCTTATACCACCAGAGAGTGAACATCACCGCAAAAGTCCAGAAAGGCAGAAAGACGATGGGATTGCTGCCCAGAAACCACATAAACCGGGTGAACGCGCCCGGCTCTTTGAGAATGCCTTTGGGAATGTAAGATGTCGATGGTCATTCCGCCGCGCATGGGAAGCGGGTTGTTAGTCTCGAATGAAACCTCAGATCCTCGGATTTCGGCACTCGCATTGCGCTCGGCCGAACCGTAAGCACCAGTGAAAGCCTGAGCGCGAAGCGATCCGCCCGCCGAGTTCGGGAAGTTGACCAGCGCGGAGGCATGATCGATTGGCACCGGCCAATCGTTCCCGGTCACGTTCCAGTAGAACTCGTCGTGATCTTCGAAGAAGCGCGTGCCGTTGCGAACGGTGTAGTCGATTTCGACGGTGCAAGTGGTATCGACAGCGTTGGGAATAAAAATCTTCAGATCGCGAAAACCGTTGGACGTAGACGATTCGTATTTCAACTTGCCGCCACTGCCATCCGTTACGCCAGTAACGTGCAAGAAAAGCGTGTAGTTCGTTCCCCGCGCTCCGGGATATTCAATCGGGATAAAGCGGTGAATGCCATGCCACTCACCGTCAAAAGACGAGCGTAATCCGCTCATGAACCGCAGCCGAGCCGTCTTCACGAACCGAGATAGTGTCGTTGAAATCAGCAACCCGCCAGCTACGCCCAAAGAACAGGCGAAGCAAAAAGAAGAAGCAAACAACTTACAGCCACTCTGTAGAGACGCAGCTCGCTGCGTCTCAAACCCCGGACAACATCCCAGTTGTTGTCATCCCGAGCAGAGCGAGGGATCTGCTGCGCTTGGTCTCGCAGGACAACCTGCCGATTCCTGCTTGCCCTCCGCTCCTCGGATGACGGAGGATCGGGGTCGTCAGTGTCCCAGTCATTTCGTCTTGTCCAAGATAACTCGCTCTTCCGAGACGAAATAAGCAACCCTGTTGTGGTCGATGAAATTCGCTTCGTCCTCGCTGGATGCTTCCATTCGGCGCGATTGACGAGCGGCGCAGCAAAGCCTCCATATCGTCAAACCAGAGTTCCGCCATGCCAGCGTAATCGGGTCGGCGTTTGTCCCCGGGGACGGTTAGACGCTGGCTTTGGACCAGTTTGCGGAGCCGAGGAATCCGGACACCAATTGGGCCATGAACATTCTCCCAGTAACTAAAGAATTCCGCATCCGTCAAGCCCGCCTTCTTGCCTGATGCAACTAAACAAGTGGATCGTACCTTCCCAAGCTTAGAACTTCACCGCTACCGGCTCGCGATCGGTCGCGTCCACTTCGAAGAATTGCCGCGCCTGGAAGCCGAACATGCCCGCCAGAATGTTAGTCGGGAAGGACTGGATCTTGGTATTCAGATCGCGTACCACGGCGTTGTAATAGCGGCGGGCATTCTGAATCGTGTCCTCGGTCTGGCTCAGCGATCCTTGCAATTGGGTGAATTCCTCGGAAGCTTTCAACTGCGGATAGTTCTCGGCCACGGCGAACAGGCTCTTGAGCGCACCCGTAAGCTGATTCTCCGCGGCAGCTTTGTCCGCCGGACGCGGTGGCCTGCATCGCCATGCGAGCGAAACTTGGCGATGTTTTCAAAGGTGCCCTTTTCGTGAGCTGCGTAGCCTTTAACGGTCTCGACCAGATTCGGAATGAGGTCATGACGGCGCTTGAGCTGCACATCAATGTCGGACCAGGCCGAGTCGCAGCGGACGCGCAACTGAACGAGGCTGTTGTACATCCCAACTAGCGCAAAGGCGATGACCACCAGAACGCCCAAGATAATCCAGGCCATGAGTGTTTCCTTTCCCCGAAAGTGCGAATCAAAGCGACGGTACCACAGGGGCGGAGCGGGCGCAATTGAGGTCGATAGGTCTAGCCATGGGTTCGACGGGAATTCTGGAGGCTCGCGTCGTAGAATGGGGTACGCATGGTGACGCTCGGTAAGAAACCGCTGAATGTTCGTATGGCGATGAGCCTTTCCGTGACCGCGCTGATTCTGTGCGCTGGATTCGCTCATGCCCAAACCTGTTTCACCGCGAATGACATGGACGAGCCTACACGCGCCGTCCTCGTGAACACAGCAAAACGTTATTTCGACATGGCCGCTCGGGGAGATTCCGCGGCCCTGCGGCAAAACTCGATTGCCAGCGTGGCTTCGGATTTCTCCGGCATCGAAACTGCCGTCAAAGATAACCAGGCCGAACTTTTCTGGAGTGCAGCCAACTGTGCGCTCTCCATTCCTCTTGAAGGCAGAGGGATCAGCCCCACTCGAACGCGCCGAGTTTCTGTGCGGTGTGTTTGGCAAGAGCGGGCAGACATCGCACAGCGCCGTCTTCGTGATCCCAAACTTGCCTCCGGGGAACTACGCCGTCGTAACTTTGGATGTTCCAACTGCCAAACAGCCCTATACCGTATCGTTTGTGCTGCAACAAGCAGGGCAAGGACTGGAAAATTGGCGGCCTTTACGTCAAGGAAACCCAAATCGCAGGGCACGACGCGAACTGGTTTGCGGACCATGCCCGTGCCTTCAAGGCCAAAAGTCAGAACCGCAATGCTTGGCTCTACTACATGGAAGCGCGCGACCTGGCGGTCCCCGTGCCCTTCATGTATACCCAGTTGACCGACAAGCTGGCGGACGAATCGGAGACGGTGAAGCCAGCGGACCTCCCCACGGATGGCAGTACCGTGGAACTTGCGACGGGAGGAAAGACGCTACGGCTGACCACCCTGTACCCTCTGGCAGTAGGGCAGGATCTGGATCTGGTGGTGAAGTACCAGTCTGCGGATGTTTCGAATACAGCCGAGACCTTCAAGACAATGCCGCGGTGATGAAAGCGCTGGTTGGGAAATTTCCTGAGTTCCGCGACGCCTTCGATGGAGTGGTAGCCCGTGCGGTCGAGCCGTCACCGGCCAGGATTACGGCTCCCTCCTGCCAATGAAAGACATCAAGTAACAATTTCGCCTGAGTTTTCGGGAGGGCACGAGTTCACGGTGCCGTAACATGCCAAGAATGCAGCCGGGCTTTAGCCTTGGGTGTGCTCATTGAACGTTGCAGAATATAGTGACACTCAATTTCCAATTCTATTTTGAGCGCAGCGGATCATCCGCATTTGCAGATGATTCTGCGGAGTCGAGAAACCTGCTTTTCGCTCGCGCCGGTCAAACACAGGTTCCTCTGCCTTCGCCAGGAATGACAGGAACGTGACCGTTTGTCACTATATTATGCAAAACTCAATAGTTAGCAGGAGTAAGTTCAGGTTTGGTCTGCAAACGTACACTCTTTCGGATCTTTATCTTCCCGCAAGCCCAAGAAAAACCGGAGCTCGCAACTTCATCCCGCCTTCCGCAGTCTCATGCGTCCACTCCGTGAACTTGATCTCGGCCACCCGCTCCGGCTTCACCCAGTGCACGTTGGCCGCGTCCACATCGCCATAAAACGGATTGCGATTGGTCTCCAGCGTCTTGAGTACTCTGCCAGATTTCTTTCAGCATCGCCTGATTGAAGCCCGTCCCCGCTTGCCCGACGTGAATCGAGTCGGCCTTTCTTGTCATACAGCCCGAGCACGATCGACCCGAAGTATTGGCGGCTGCCCTCCGGGTCGGTGAAACCCCCAATGACGCAATCCACCGTTTGCGTAACCTTGATCTTGAGCCATTCGCGGCTGCGCCGTTCTTCGTAATGGCTGGCACGCTTTTTTGCGAGAATGCCCTCCAAACCTTTTTGCTTGGCCGCTTCGAATAGCGCCAGACCCTGCGCTCGGGAAATGATCGGAGTAGCGAACCAGCTCATTGGGAGTCAATGATCTGAGCCAGAACTTGCTTCCGCTGCTCGAGCGCAACCCGCCGCAGATCATACCCATCGAGATAGATCAGATCGAAAATGTAATACACCACTTGCAGTTCGCGTCGCGCTGCCGGCTCGTCGCCCACCCTTACGAATGCCGGTGCGCTGTTGCATCAGGCTAAACGAAGCCCGGCCTTGCTCGTCGAGCGCGACAATTTCGCCATCGAGGACCGCGCTTTTCGCCTTAATGGATTTAGACAATTCGTGAAGTTCAGGAAATTGCGCCGGTCAGATCGTTCTGATTGCGCGAAACCAGCCGAACCTTGCCCTCCTGAATGAACGAAACCGCGCGATAACCGTCCCACTTGATTTCGAACAGCCACTCTGGATCGTCAAAAGGCTTCTCGACCGACGTGGCCAGCATGGGAGTATCGTGATCGGCATGGATTTCCGGACAGCACCTTGCAGATCTTTGACCGCAGAGGGCGCAGAGATCACCCGTGCAGTCGCTGTTCCAGTTTTACTATGTGGTCCCGCTGATGATCGATCAGTGCCGTCCTTTTCCTTGCCGTTTTTTTTTACTTTGTGTCCCTTCGCGTCCTCTGTGGTCTGCTGGGTTTTCTTGTTTTTCTTATCCAGCTTGGCCAGCGTCTCCAGCCAGCCACGCCGCTTTCACCTTCCCACGCGACGCCGGGCGGCTGCTCTTCCATTCGGCCGAATCTTCGTCGCCTGCAATCTCAGCCATGGAACGATGGCTGAGCACCGAGCTGTCGTATTGCTCGATGTCATAACCCTCAACCGCGTACTCGTCATGCTTCTTGATCAGCAGCCATTCCGTCCCCTTGCTTCCCGGACGCCGCCCCTGCATGTGAATCAATGCGAAGTCACCCTTGAGCCGCTGCCCATGCAGCCGGATCTTGAGATCCCCCTTCTTCAACATCTCGGCGGCTTCGGCCTCAGTTCCGGGCACATATTTTCCATTCACCGGCTGCGGCGAAAGTGGCTCCCACCTACCCACATCCCACACCATCACCGTGCCGGCGCCATAATTGCCCTCCGGAATCGTGCCTTCAAAATCAAAATAAGAAACCGGATGATCTTCCACCTGCATCGCCAACCGCTTGTCAGCGGGGTCCAGCGACGGACCCTTCGGAACCGCCCACGACTTGAGCACGCCTTCCATCTCCAGGCGGAAATCGTAGTGCAGGCGTGTGGCGCGGTGTTTCTGAACCACAAAGCGGTGGCCGGACTTCTTCTCCAGCTTCGGCGGAGGCTCCGGAGTTTCCTCGAAAGCGCCGTTTGCGCTTGTATTCTTCTAAAGGCACAAAGGCATTTTAACCACGAAGGACAACAATGTGCGAGGAAGAGAAGACAACGGAGATTTGACGAGTGCTGAATGCTGAGTGCTGATCCTTCGCTTCTAGTGGCTCATCCCTGGCATCCCCACGGCCGCTACCCAGTAGTAATTCAACCCTTGCGGTGCGAAACTTCCCAGATAGGAGACGCGGCGGCCCGCAACTTGTTTTGCAATCGCGGTCTGCGATCCGTCCGGAGCCACCACCAGGTGTTCGCCCGCAGGAACTTGTCCAGATTCGTAGCGATCAATGATTTGGTTTCGGTAGAAGGCCAGGCCAAATTCCGTTTCCCGAGAAACACCGGATACGGCAAGGGGGAGCTGCTTGTTCTCCAGGTGGCTAATCTCATTCGCCAGTGGCCGGACTGAGAGTGTGCTATCGAGTGCGGGACCTCCCAGACGCAGTATCGCAGCAATTGCCAGTACGACTGGAACCAGCGTGATGAAGCGCAATGCACCGAAGCCGAGTTTCGTGCGCAGTGTGGTGGCAATGCCGATCGCCAACACAGTGGCAAATGTAAACGAAATTGCGGCACCTTTGCCCCACGGAAGCCGGTGCTGCATAACGATGTACTGGATCATCAGCGCCGGCACAATGGGCGCCGCCGCCAAGATTGCGTGCAGGACGATCAAGGAGATGCTAGGGCAGTCGCCATCCGACACTCGACGCCGCACGTACTCCGCCAGCAACAAGGTGCCCGCGGGTAACGCCGGCACAATATAGCCGGGCAGCTTGGATTGGGAGAAAGAAAAAAATGCGACTGGGACGGTCAGCCAGATCGCCAGGAAGGCATTCAGGGCGTCTTCCGACGCAAGCATCGGTTGTCGTTCCGTCCACCACGCGCGAACGTTTTCTGCAAACGACGCTGCCACAAACACGGTCCATGGAATCAAACCAAGCAGTAGAACCGGCAAGAAATACCAGAACGGTTCCGGGTGGTGATAGAGATTTGTCCCGAAGCGCGCGAAGTTGTGCTGCAGAATGAAGACACGGAAAAACTCTGGGTTCTTGATCTGTACAGCGATGTGCCAGGGAAGCGCCAGCGCGCAGAACAACAGTATTCCCGGAATCCAGAGCGTTCTCGAAAGTAAGCCGTAGTCACCCTTCGCGGCAGCAAAAATCACGATGATCAAGGTTGCCAAGAAAGGAGCTACCGGTCCCTTGGCTAGCATACCCAGAGCCAGGAAGCCATAAAAAAGCGCCAGATAGCGACGGGATTCGCTTTCGTACCACGCATACCACGCTAACAGCGCGATGGTGAACATGGCCGCCAGCGGCATATCCGTGGAAGCTGCCCGGGCGAAGGCGACTACTCCCGCTGCCGAAGCGGCCATCAACGCGCCATCAAGTTGGAAGCCGGGACGAAAGCGTTTCAGGAAAAGGTAGATCGCGACTACCATGAGCGTCGCGTCTACGGCCGAAGGTAAGCGTGCCGCCCAATCGCTCACTCCGAAGATGCTGTAGGCCAGCATCGCTTGCCAGTAGTAGAGCGGCGGTTTCTCCAGCCATGGTTTGCCTCCGAGTGTCGGCGTGATCCAATCGTGGCGAACGAGCATCTCGCGTGCGACTTGGGCGTACCGAGGCTCATCGGCTCCGATCAATCCAAAGAACGCAAGACCGAAGAAAAACAGGAATCCGCAGAAGCCGGCGAGCAAGAGCCAATCGGCAGATGCGCGAGAGATTTTCACTCGTTTCCTCTTGGCCTGGCCAGAGCGTAAATGCTGATCAAAGCCCAGGTCACTTCCAGCACGACGAAACCGATCTGGAATGGATGAAAAGCAATGTAGGCAAGAATGGCGGAGCCGGCCAAATTCAAAAGGTTGTACCCAGCCTTGCGCGAGTCCATCCATGTCATCTGGTGCCCTACGTAGGCAAACAGGATGAGTAGCGCGCCGACAAATGAAGCGATCTGCCGCGGCAGCGAAATATCCATAGAAAGCTATTGTACGGAGGGATGGGTCCGAAGTTGCGCCATGATCCTCGCCACCGCAAGTGACAAGGGGCCGTCCATCGAACAACCACTGGCACAGGCGTGTCCACCGCCGCCGAACTGCTCGGCCACCGCCGCCACATCCAGTTGGCCTTTGCTGCGCAGGCTTATGCGGAATCGACCGTCGGGAAGTTCGCGAAAAAACACAGCCACCTCAACATCCTGAATGGAGAGGGCATAGTTCACCAGCCCTTCGCAGTCTTCTTCCTTGGCCCCGAGGCGCTCCATCTGATCGCTGGTTACCCAAATCCACGCCAGCGGCCCCTCGCGGTGCAGGTTCGAGAGCGCCGCTCCCAGCAGGCGCATCTTGGCGGTGGAATGCCCGAAATACACACTGCGGGCGCAATGCGCAGGATCGGCACCGGCCAGCACCAGCTCTCGTGCCAAAGCAAAAGTATGCTCGTTTGTACCTTCAAACATGAATGAACCAGTATCGGTGAGGACAGCGGTGTACAGGCAAGTCGCGATTTCGGGAGAGATCTTCACGCCAGCTTCCCGGGCCAGGCGATACACCATCTCGGCAGTGGCCACTGCTTTGGGATCGATCCAGTTCACATGCGCAAATGGCCTGCCGCTCACGTGATGATCAATGCTGATCAGAAAGCGGTTTTCCAATCCTTCCAGCCGGGTACGCTGAATGCTGTCGCATTCGAGGATGATGGCGGCGTCATAGTTCCCGTTGACGCGTTCGGCGCGCACGACGGTTTCGGCAAAAGGCAACGGTTGATAGATGCGAGGAACCCCATCGCGAAGAACCACATCGGCTTCCTTGCCCATCGAGCGGAGGATCTGGCAGCACGCGAGCGCCGATCCGACCGCATCTCCATCCGGCCGGGCGTGCGAAGTCAGCAGAAAGCGGTCGCGCTGCTCGATGTGTTTGAGAACCTCGTTCAACATTTGTGCCTTTGCTCCGCGACGGACTATCGGCTCCTCTTCTGGTTGCGTTTCAAGAGCTCATCGATTCTCGCTGCGTACGTCTGCGAGCGGTCCAACTGAAAATACAATTCTGGCGGACGGCGCAAGTGCAAACGCTCCGCCACCTCACGGCGGATGAAGCCGACGGCCGCCGTCAATCCCTCGAGCGTACGCTCGGCCTCCTCATCGTCGCCCTGGACGACCACGAAAATCCGGGCGGAGCGCGAATCGCTTCCCAGCATCACGCTGCTCACGCTGGCCAGCCCGATGCGAGGGTCACCAAGTTCGCCCTCCACGATAGTCTCAATTTCCTCGCGCAGAGCCTCTCCCAGTCTTTCCCGATGATATTTGGCCCCACGCTTTTCCACCGCTTTTGCCTCAGAGTAAAACGAATGAGAATATCAGAAAATCAGGCTCGTGGCTTCACTATCGGCGAGCCTTTTGGGGTACTTTCGTGTCAAGCTGAAAGTGCCGTGAATGGAATGGATTACGACCGGCGAGAGTTACAGGTATTCCACAAAGGAATCCGCGATATCAGCTCCGCCGTTGTTCGCGATGCGCGTGGCGTGACGCTCCACGTTCTTCATCAGGCCGTCCAGATAATCACGCGAGTCAGAAATACTGACTACACCCAAGGTTGCGCGGTTCCACAATCCGCTCGCGTCGAGTTCGGCCACCGCGACATTGAAGTGGGCCCGTAGCCGGTCTTTCAGGCTGCGCACGACTTGGCGCTTGTCTTTGAGCGACTGCGCCGCTTCGATGCGCAGTTCGAGGGTAAGAAAGGCGATCATCGGAAGAAGTTCGTTCGTCGTTGGCGTTGGCAAGAACGCCTGAATGGGATGGCCAACGACCAACGGCTGACGACCAACAACGCTCTTACGCTATCGCTTCCGCTGCAACCTTTTCGGTCGCAAAGGCTTCGATCACATCGCCAACTTTGATGTCTCCGTAGTTGGCAATCGAGATGCCGCACTCCATGCCGTTAGTAACTTGGCTGGCATCGTCCTTGAAACGTCGAAGCGACCCGACCTTGCCTTTGAAGATTACGACGTTGTCACGGAGCAGACGCACTTCGGAATCGCGCTTGACCAGGCCATCGATAACCGTGCAACCAGCCACGGTGCCAACCTTCGGAATGCGGAACGTTTCCCGCACTTCGGCCCGGCCCTGATAGGTTTCTTTGATAGTAGGCTCAAGTAGCCCAGTCATAGCGCGCTTGATCTCATCCTGCAGTTCGTAAATGATCGAGTGCAGACGGATGTCGACTTTCTCCTGCTCGGCCAGCTCCTGCGCCTTGCGCTCTGGACGAACATTGAATCCGATGATAATCGCGTTCGAAGCCGAGGCTAGCAGTACGTCGGTCTCGGTGATCGCTCCGACTCCAGAATGCAACACTTTCAGGCGAACCTTGTCGTTTGAAAGCTTGGACAGCAGATCGGTGAGTACTTCGACCGAACCGCCGACGTCGGCCTTCAGAATGATATTGAGTTCCTTGGTGCCAGCCGTCTTAAGCTGTTCCGCCAAACCTTCGAGCGAGACGCGCGAGCTCTTGGCCAGCGTGGCTTCCCGGGTCTTTTGCTCGCGGTACTCGGAAATACCGCGCGCTTTGTCGCGATCAGCAACCACCACGAACTGATCGCCTGCCTGAGGCAATCCTTCCATGCCGAGGATTTCCACCGGTGTTGAGGGTGGCGCTTCTTCAAGCGAATTGCCGCGATCGTCAAACATGGCACGCACTTTGCCGTAGACGTTACCCACTACGAAATTGTCGCTGGCTCGCAGTGTCCCGTTTTGTACCAGCACCGTTGCTACCGGTCCACGGCCACGATCGAGTTTCGCTTCGAGCACAACCCCTTGCGCCGGCCGCTCCGGCGTGGCCTTCAGTTCCTGCAGATCCGCCACCAGGCAGATCATTTCCATCAACAGGTTTAAATTCGTCTTTTGCTTTGCCGAGACGTCCACGAATACCGTGGTGCCGCCCCACTCCTCGGGCATCAAGCCGCGATCACCCAATTGCTTCTTTACCCGATCCGGTAGCGCTCCTGGCTTGTCGATCTTGTTCACTGCGACGATGATCGGCACCTCCGCCGCGTGCGCGTGGTCGATCGCCTCCAGGGTCTGCGGCATGACGCCATCATCGGCGGCCACAACCAGCACCACGATATCCGTGGCCTTGGCACCCCGTGAACGCATGCGCGTAAACGCTTCGTGACCCGGAGTATCCAGAAACACAATCTGGCGGCCGTAAGCGGGCGACTGCTGATCCTGAACCGTGACTTTGTACGCGCCGATGTGCTGGGTAATTCCACCCGCTTCGCCGCCGGCCACGTCCGTAGATCGAATCGAATCGAGCAGCGTGGTCTTGCCGTGATCCACGTGGCCCATAATCGTGACCACGGGCGGACGCGGCACGCCTTCGCTGACGGCGCCTTCCTCACCCGCAGCGGCGTCGGAAACTTCTTTAGCAGCTTGCTCTTCGAAGGTGATTACATTCGTATCCGCCCCAAAGAAACGCGCCATCTCGCTGGCGAGTTCGGCGTCCAGGGTCTGGTTGATGGTGGCAAATACGCCGCGAGCCAACAAGCGGGCGATCAAATCCTTGGCGCGGATTCCAAGCTTCTCAGCCAGATCCTTGACGCTGATTCCTTCCGTGATGGTTATGCTACGGGTGATCGGCTGCGGCTCGTTCGAAAGCGATAGCCGCGGCGGCGGTACGAAGCCCTTCATCGGGCCTTCCTTTACGCCTCGCGGAACATAGCGCTGGCCGGGACGGCGAGCGGGTGCACCCGGACGGCTACCGGGGCGGGTCGAGCCTGGGGGAGGCAATCCTGGTCCAACCCCGAGCGGACGCGTGCCGGTAGGCGACTGCCGAGTGGGATGCATCGGCCGACGTTCTCCCGGACGCAACGGAGGACGAGCCCCCGGAGCCGCGGCGCTGCCAGGGCGGGGGCGCTGGAAAATAGGCTGGCCTGGCACTGGTCGTCCCGGAACCGGACGCGCGGTTGTTCCCCCTTGAGCGGTTGGCGCAGCTGGCCGAACCGGCGCCTGATAGACCGGACGAGGTCCGGTGTGAGGCACGATCATGCGCGGCGACGGCGCTTGCGGACGCGATGGCGCAATGGGAGCCGCTGGTTTCGTTGCCACCGGAGCCGATGGCTGTGGCGGCGCAGCCGGTGGAGCCATCACAGAAGTTGGAGCCGCAGCTTGAGTCACCGGAGGCGTCGCAGCCGGCAAATGGGTGGGACGCGCAGAAGTTGGCATCGCTGGGGGTGCCCCAGGGGACGCTGGTGGCTGAGCAACTGGTGGCGCTGGAGCAGAGAATGTCGGCCTAACAGTCGTCGACGGCATGACAACCCGCGGGCCCGGAACCGTCGCAGAAGCGGGCGGCGGTGGCGGCAGCTTTCACTGTCGAGACAGACGGTGCTGCGGGTGAAGCTGAAGCCGATGGACGGACGGACGGAACTGCTGCGCTCACAGGAGCCTGTTGCCTACGGATAGCATTGAGAACATCACCTGGCCTTGAAATATTGGAGAGATCGATCTTGGTCTTAATCTCATCGCTATCGACGCGGCTGGGGCGCGTTTGCTTCGTAACCGTCTGTGCTTCGCTGGCGGCGCGCAAATAGGCGCGCACCTTTTCCGCTTCGTGCTCTTCAACGGAACTGGAATGCGTTTTCTTCTCAGTAACGCCCACTTCAGGAAGTGCGTCGAGAATCGCTTTGCTTTTGACTTCCAGCTCCCTGGCCAGATCGTTAATTCGAATCTTGCTCATCCGCCCTTTCTTTCCTCCGGACTGTCCCGCTAAGTCTTCATATCAACCTCACGGTGTCGGTTTTGGGTTGCACGCTGCCGCGATTCGCGGAGGATGCGTAACGTTCTCATTACTTTTTACCTTCGGAAGGAGCGGGCTCCTCCGACGGTTCTTGCGTTGGTTCGACTGTTTCTTCCGCTATTTCTGCCGGTTCGACCGGGACCGCAATTTCAGCCGTCTCATCCCCAACCAGATCTTCCGGTGCCGCTGCCTCTTCGGAGGCCAATCCCTCGGCCGAAGCCTCCTGACCTTCAGGAACGTCCACAGCCGCTTCGCCCTCGGCCGCCGCCACTTCACCACCCTCAAGGCTGGAAAAGTAATTATTGACCGCAAGGCTGATTTTTTCCACCGTCTTCGGACCAATTCCCTCGATGGCCTCGAGCTGCTCGGGCGTCATGTCCGCCAAAGCCTCAACCGTGGTCACGCCAGCCGCGCTCAACTTCTCGATCAACCCTTCGCCGAGGCCAGGCACATCTGCCAACGGAGTCGAAGCCGGATTCACCAGTTGCGACATCTGCTGTTCCACTTCCTGGCGCTTCTCTTCCTCGCTCTTGATGTCAATCTTCCAACCCAGCAACTTGGCCGCGAGACGAACGTTCTGCCCCTTCTTGCCGATGGCCAAGGAAAGCTGGCTGTCGTCCACCACAACTTCGAGATGCTTCTCGGTTCCCTCGAGCACACTGACGCGGCTCACCTTCGCAGGTTGCAACGCCTTCTCGGCGAACGTCACCGCATCCTCGTGATATTCGATAATGTCGATCTTCTCGCCCCGCAATTCGCGAATGATCGACTGTACCCGCATGCCCTTCATGCCAACGCAGGCGCCGACCGCGTCCACATCTTTGTCCTTCGACATGACCGCAATTTTCGTGCGTTCGCCAGCCTCGCGCGCGATCGCCCGAATGACCACGGTTCCGTCATAGATTTCCGGCACTTCCGTCTGGAACAGATGCTGCACGAGTTCCGGGGCCGCGCGCGAAACCACTACGGCGGGACCTTTCGAAGCTCTCTCGACCCGCACGATCACCACCCGCACGCGTTCGCCGATGGCAAAGGATTCCAGGCGCGACTGCTCCTTGCGCGGCATGCGCGACTCCGCTTTGCCGAGATCGAAGATCACATCCGGACCTTCAATGCGCTTTACCGTGGCGTTGACGATCTCGCCCACGCGCCCGATGTACTCGTTGTAGACCGTGTCGCGCTCGGCTTCGCGCACCTTCTGGAAAATCACCTGCTTCGCCAGCTGCGCCGCGATGCGCCCGAGAATCCCCTCCGTCACTTTGGGAATCTGCAATTCACCGCCGATCTCAACGTTAGGATCAACTTTCCGCGCATCGTCGAGCGTAACCTGCAGAAGCGGATCGTCCACCTGCTCGGGAGCCTCGACCACGGTCTTCACCGCAAATGCCCGAATCTTGCCCGTATCCTTGTCGAGTTCCGCGCGCAGGTTTTCCTGCGTCTTGTAATATTTGCGGGTGGCGACCACGATGGCATCTTCCACCGCAGTGACTACAATCTGCGGGTCAATGCCCTTTTCCCTGCTGAGGGCGTCGATCGTGTTGTAAAGCTCGCTTGCCATAAATAAAAAATCCTTGTAGCGCCGGCATCTTGCCGGCTGTCGCGAGGGCATCCTGCCCTCGCAGGGCGCAACCAAAAATTGTTCCTAAATCTCTGGCACCAAGTTAGCCTTCTCGACGTTGGCCAACTCGATTTCCAAAATCTGCGCCGCGGCATCTCCCGGGCGCGCCTTCTTTCGCGACGCACTCACTTCCAAGGTCAAGCGCCCTTCGCGAAAACTCTGCAATCGTCCTTCGAAGTGCTGGTTTCCATTCACTGGATTCCGTGTCTTCAGCTTCACTTTGCTGCCCGTGAAGCGCTCGTAGTCAGCCGGACGCAACAGCTTGCGATCCAACCCCGGAGACGAAACCTCCAGCAAATACGAGTTGCCAGGAATCACATCCTCCACGTCGAGGATGGTACCGACCTCCCGGCTCAAATTCGCGCAATCCTCATGGGTCACGCCGCCAAGCCGGTCGCTGTCGCTTGCGCCGGGACCAGGCACCCTGTCAATCACGATGCGAAGCATCCGCGCCTTGCCCGCGCCGCGCAATTCCACTTCAACCACCTCTAACCCGCTGCCGGTGGCCACCCGCTCCACAATCTCGCGCACCTGATCGATCTCAAATCCCATGAAACCAATAAGTTATCGGGCTGTCGGGAAGTTCCAAAAGGAGCGTAAACTAAAAAGTGGGCTTGCGCCCACTGGTGTGCTCCGCCAAAATCTGGTACTACACAACAGTTTCCAACCACCAATATACGCCGCTCAAAGCCAAAAGACAAACGCCGGAGCGCCAACTTTGACTATTGCACCGGCCCTCTCAATACAGTCACCGACGCCTTCGGCAGCATATACTCTACCCCCTTGCCCCCACCCTGATCAGAGATGACCGCCGGACCATCCGGATTCGCATAGCCGTTCTGTCCCTTCGCATGCCAAACATAATTGTCCGCGCCAAAGCTCACCTGCCTCACAGTGCCCTGAAAATAGTGATTGCTGTGCTTCGCTGAGTCATGAAATTCAACCACCACCGAGTGCGGATTCGACTGGTCTTTGTTTACCAGCAAAAGCGACCATTGTTTATCGGGACGACGCACGGAATACGCAGTCACCAGCACGTGCCCGTGACTATCCTTGATATCCGCCGCCGCCGGATACACGAAATGCGTCTCGTCCACGGGATCAACCCACTCCTGAGTCAAAATCTGAGCGGAGAAGAACTGCGAAGTGTCCTGCGTGACGTTGTACTTGGCATCCACGTTGAACATGCCAAATGTTCCCCAACCGCCGCAACCGCGGTACATGGACAGCGGCTCCCATTGATAGTAAAAGAGCGCCTTTCCGGCTGCCGTCAAGAACGAGCCCGCGTAATCCGCCAGCCAGAGCGCCCCGAACGGCTGCATATACTGCACGGCCGTGTCATACGCCAGATTCGATTCCGTGATCTCCATCGGAACATTCTTCGGCAATCCATCGTCCCGCCAAACTTTCACGATTCCCCGCACTAGCGCCGGTTCCTGATAAAGATCGTTCCAAGTCAGGTTGCAAGGATCAAACGGATAGTGTTCGAAGGTCATCACATTCAGATCGCCAAGATGACCGTGGCTCCGGAGGAAATTCAAAAAGCGATTGAACCACGACACATTGCCGTGCGAATCCCGCCAAACCTGAATGTCGCTATTCACGCCCTCAAATACCGGCCCAGCCAGCTTAATCTTCGGGTCCACCTTGTGGATCGCATCCGCCCACTGCACATACAACGCCGCGTCGTCCTCGGGAGTCCCAAACTGCCCGTCAGGCTCTTCCCCAAGCTCCACATAATTGATGGCGTACCCGCGGCTCTCTATGTAAGCAATCTCATTAGCGGCGTTATCAGGATTGTCGTAGAGCATCGCAACTGGAACGGTCATCGGAATACCTTGTGTCAGACCGCTCTTGTACACCAGATCAAAGCCGGGTTGCTCGCCATCATCGGTGGCAATCTCTTTGGGCTCGTGCCACGAATCCACCGATGAGCCGTACGTCCACGTTTGATTCTCGTTGCGGCTGTGATGCATCAGATCAGTGAATGTCCCCCCCGAGTCGAATCCAAGATAGACCTCGTGAACAGCAAAGCCCAGGCAGTTGCGCCGATCGGACGATCCATGAGAATCGCAGGTGTTCGAGGACGCCGTCATCAACACGCGCACAAATTCAACCTTGAAAAGTTTCCGTGCGAACTTCACCTTAGCGAGCCCACCCCTTCCATCGGTAACCGTTCCATCGGGAAAAGTCTTCCAGTCCCCATTCCCCTGATCGCCGATGGCGTCGTCACCCGTCCAGTACTGCACCTGATAGCGGGTCGCGTAAGGATTGCCCCAGGCAATCTGAATCGCATTCACACCTACCTTGCTGCCCAGATCCACGATGAACCACCCCGGGTGCAGCGTGTTGCTCTCGCCCGTATAGGTCTCGTCAAGATAAGGATCGGTCTTCCAGTAAGTCGCTGTGTCGCCGTCATCCAGCATGGAATAGCCGCCGCTCGTTCCGTAGTTGCTCGTGGTCCCACGGTGCGGAAGGTTATATCCAAACGATCGTTTGATATCGCCAGAACTGCTCGCATCGCCCACAAAGTAACCGCGCCCCGAAGAATCGCTCCACGTGCCAGTCGGATTCCAGTGCCACGCCTGAATGCTCAACTCGGTATTGAGCCGATAGCTGATCGGCCCCCAGCCGGCAGTGTGCATAGTCGCGACGTGCGCCGGATCGTAAAGAATGTGGACCGAGTTCAGCGGATCGCGATCAATGCCGGCCCCGAGCGCCCGCAGTGGGCTAAAGGAATTGGTCGAATGTCCCGGCGTGATGTCGACGGTGACCTGCTGGGCAAGAACAGGCACAGCGAGCAGCACCAGCGCGATACCCATATTTAATCGTTTCAATAGATCCACACAATGAAACCCTGGCGATTTGCGGATTGTTTGTTTCATGGCGACAGAACCCCAGCGGGAGGAGGTGAAACATTCTACCTCAGCTCGTCAAGCTGGCGCAGCAGATCCCAAGCCTCTTTGGGCCGTGGGTAGCGCAGTCCTTCTAGTGTGGGCGTGAGAACTAAGATCTCGGCCCTGCGGTAGAACAGGATCCCAGGTCCTTAGCCGCGAAGCGGCCTAAGAATGCAAGCCCACGGCACAAGCGCTGGCCTGTTCTGTGGCCGCACGAGTGCCATGAGCGGGTGTTAGTCGTGGTTCGCCGGAAGCTGCAACAGTTTGGTCGTGCAGGTCTGCGGTGCCGCGGTTCCACTGAAGGTACCCTGGTCTGTGCCCCCGCCAGTCGTGCAACTGGTGCCTCCTCCCGGACACAACTGGATGTAATCCGAGCCGAACTGGCCCGCGCCGAGAAACGCCGGGTCGGTGCTGAAAACGCTGACCGTCAGCGCTTTGCCATTGCTGGAAAGGCACCCGGTACCGGTCGTCGTTAAGATGACGGTGGAAGCGGTCTTCGTGAAGCCCGACCACGGTTTGCACTTGCCCTCGTCGGGCAAAGCAAAGTTTATCCCCATGAAACTCGTGCCGCCATTGCCGAAGCCGCCGTTCACCGCGATGCAGTAGTTTGCTGCGTAACTGTAGACGGGGGCGATCAGCCCAAGCAGCAGGAACAACTGTACTGTCTTGAAGCGAAACATAACTTGGTTCCTCCTTCGATCGGTTGTGACCATCCGCGCCGGACGCTACCTAAGTTTCCGGCGCCGCTTGATGATATTGTTTCGACACTCGCGGAGCTAATGAGAAGTGTAGTCCTTTTGTACGGATTCTTCGTTTCACCCCAAGCTCTTGGAGGGAAGAAACAGCAAGCGAATGCTAGCCAAGCACGCTGGTTTAGTCAAGGACCCGGCACAGAGGTGCGGTCACGCTGCTCGCGAGAGAAGCCCAGAGCCACGATAAATACGACTGCGCCCGATACCGTAAAATTCGTGAGAGTAAATTCGACGACTAGGCTGCATAACCTCCGCGCTGGCTATTTGTCTGACGCTCCAGAAGCGAACGCACAGATGTCAATGCTGCGATTCCGTCGCGGCTGTGCGCGGAGAACGCGATGTAGCCATCCGGACGGACAAGAGTTATGTCGTGGCCAGGCCGCGAGCGCAGCTCAACGATATCGCTAAATGATTCGGAAAGCTGCTGGGCAGCCTCTCTGGCCGATGAGTCTGCGTCGCGATCGAACATGAGCAGAAAGCGGCTGCGAATGCCATCGCCGCCGCGCAACGAATCATCGAAGTATCGCTTCCCGGCTCCATCAACAATCGGGCTTCCGTGATAGGCAACTCCGAGTTCGGAAAGTCTCTGCACGAAGGCATGCTGAAAAGGGGCCAGACGCGACACCATCGGTATGACGGCATCGCGTAGAATCTGCGCCAGCTTGCTCGGAGTTCCCATCGCCTTGGTCAGGAAATCCGTGGTCTCGATGACATTCTTGATCACCGGACGGCGTTCGGCGCTATAGCTCTCGAGCAACTCCTCATCGCCATGACCGTGCAGGACGAGATCGAGCTTCCAGACCAGATTCCAAATGTCATGCAGTCCGGTGTTCATCCCCTGCCCGCCGAATGGACTGTGAATGTGAGCGGCGTCGCCGGCGATGAACATACGTCCCACCCGCAGCTGTGCGACTTGGCGGTGATGAATTCGAAAATAGGTGCTCCAGTGCAAGGCGCGCGCCTCGATCCCACTGGGTGCACGTTCAGCCAGGATCTTCCGCACCAGATCAAGCGACGGCGCGTCTCCTTCTGTGTTCTCGACGTCGCTACGATACGCCGGCGAGTGGCGCTCATCGGGAAAATAGCGACCGGTCCCAATTCGCTAGGGCACAGCTGCAACTCGTCAGCGGGGAGGGTTTCGTTCGTCTCGACGTCAGCCAACATGAACGAATCATCGTATTCTGCTCCCTCAAAAGGCAGCTTCAGCAGATGCCGAACGGCGCTGTGTGCGCCATCGCAGCCGACGACGAAGGACGCTGTGAGCTTGATGGGTTCGCCCTTGCGGTCCAGCGTCACGCTCACACGGTCGTCCTGCTCAGCCGCCGAAACGAATGTCGTTTCGTACTCGACGGCTCCGCCTCTACGACCTAGCTCTTCCACCAGCAGTCTCTCGGTCACGTCCTGCGGAACCATGGCGACAAATGGATATGGACTCTCTTCGGGCGCGAAGCGCATGTGGGCAAGCGTGCGTCCATGCGTCACGACAGCGACCGACGTGACACGGTTCGCCCTTTCCAGGAACGGACCGACGAGCCCGGCCATGTCGAAGATCTCAAGCGTCCGGGGAAAGATTGCGAGCGCTTTGGAGTGTTCCGACTGCGAAGAGCGCGTCTCGACGAGCCGCCATCTCAGCCCTCGGCGAGCACACTCATTCGCCAGAAACAGCCCGACAGGACCGGCGCCAACGATCAGAACATCCGTATCAATTGCGGCATTCGACATAATTTCTCCTCGGTCTGGAAAATGTACTTCATTGGTCATTCCGTCCGTTGCCGCCAAAATCGATCGCGAGTGATCGTCGTGTTAAGCCGAGGCAAGCTGGAGACGCTCACGACATGAAAGGCGGTCGGAGAACTCAATTTGCGATCAGCGCGTTCTCACCACCAGAACCAGTTGGTTCGCCAATGAGGATTCGCCTGGATCGGCTGCCTGCGATAATTAGACGCTGTGTAATGCGAGGCGGTTGGTCGAGAAAGTCTGGGATCTCCAAGTCTTTAGCCGCGAAGCGGCGGAAGAATGCAGCCCAATCACACTGTCATCCTGAGCGCAGCGAAGCACCTGTGCAATCTGCCACGGCCGGCATCACAGGTCCACGTGTAGGACGGACACTCTTGTCCGCCGCCGTTGCTGTTGTTGTGGACCGCCTGCACCACCCCCCCAACTAGGGGTTCCCCACCTTTGCGCGTTCTGTGCGCAAAGGTGGGAGGCAAATCAGCGGACAGCAGAAATGTCTCGTCTGTCTCCGCGTTTCCGGTCCTGAGCGAAGCGAAGGATCTATGCACTTTGCTTGGAACCACTTAATCTGCGGGCCTGGGCACCTAGCCCTGTAGGGCGGACACTCTTGTCCGCCGCCTTTGACTCTGCTGGAACGGGTGGCCCAGCCTTTCGCGTTCTTTGCGAAGGCTGGGGAATTTCAACCGTCGGAGAATAAAAATCCCCGTCCTGTCTCTCCAAAAACCGGAGAAACAAAGGCAGGGCACCCTCGTGAGTAAGATCAGAAAGAAAGGCTGGCGCCCGCCAAAACTCAGCGCAGCAAATCCCACGCCTCCTTGTAGGCTCCGTACTTGCTAGTCGCCCTGGACGGAAAAAGAAGAATGGCTCTCATTTTCCCCGTGACCACAAGTCGCGCCGGGATGATGTACCAGGTATCTTCCGGAATGATATAGACCGCCACAAAATCGAATTCTCCTCGCTGGTAAGGCTTCGCGGCATTACCCGTCCTAAGCCCGCACATGTAATAGAGGCCGCCCGACCTCTTGCTGGTCGTCGACTTGATCTGCACCCGTACGAGGCGGCCGCCTGTGTCAATGACCATGTCGTACCGCGCCATCTCTCCCCACGGCTTGGAAATCCGCAGGCCAAACTTGGCCGCCTTCGCCATGAACTGAAGCTCGGCCCACTCCCCGCGGCGTTTGCAATTATTCATCATCTTCCTGGAATTCATAGGTCAATCGAAGCCCCAACAAAAAACGCGGCCTGCTAAGGCCGCGTCCCTTCCTTTTCAGATTTTAGTGGCTATCTCGCCAATCCCGTTCTGTCATTCCAGGCAGAGCGAGGAATCCCTACCCCGCCAGCCACGCCGGCGGTAGGAACGGTTTGTTTCGCTAAGCAGGAAAATCGAGGGGGATGAGAAAGCTTATACTTCTATTATATCAATCCGAAATAGGTAACTATGACACGTTTTCCAAATTTATTTTTCCATTGGATGCAATGAGTTAAGCCCGATCGTGCAAGTTTTGCCTATTGACAAGATTTCGCCCAATGTCCACTTTCAGCGTTCTTACAATTTGCCCGGGCACCCGGCCCGACGGACGGGTGGCCCAGCCTTTCGCCTTCTTTGCGAAGGCTGGGGCATTTCAGCCGTCGGAGAAACAAAAATCCTCGCCCTGTCTCTCCAAAAACCAGGGAGACAAGGGCAGCGCACCCCCGTGACCAAGATCAGAAAGAAAGGCCGGGGCCAGTCCCCCTCCGATTTGCCTCAACCGCTCCCCGTCTCTAAAATAGAAGCTACCGTTCCCCGAGACACAATATGATTCATTTTCCCGTCCCTGAGGCGCTTACTTTCGATGACGTGTTGCTGCTGCCCGCCCACTCTGATGTGATTCCGACCCAGACCAATACGCAGACGCAGCTCACCCGCAATATCCGCCTGAATATTCCGATCATCAGCGCGGCCATGGATACGGTCACCGAATCGCACATGGCCATCGCTGTGGCCCAGCAGGGCGGGATCGGGATCATCCATCGCAACCTGACCATCGAGCAGCAAGCCAACGAAGTGGACAAGGTGAAGCGCTCGGAGAGTGGCATGATCGTCGATCCGGTCACCATGTCGCCGGACGCGAAAGTCTCCGAGGCGCTCGATGTCATGCGGCAGTACAAGATTTCCGGCGTGCCCATCACCAAGAACGGAAAGCTGGTCGGCATTCTCACTAACCGCGATCTGCGCTTCGAGACCCGCTTCGATATTCCCATCAGCAAGGTCATGACCAAGGAAAACCTGATCACGGTCGCAGTCGGCACGACGCTCGAAGACGCGGAAAAGATCCTCCACGAACACCGCGTGGAAAAGCTTCTGGTGGTGGACGACAAATATAACCTGAAGGGCCTGATCACGGTAAAAGACATCCAGAAAAAACTGAAATATCCCCACGCCGCCAAAGATTCGCATGGCAGGCTTCGCGCCGCCGCAGCCATAGGCGCCACTGGAGATTTTCTGGAACGTGCCCAGGAACTGGCAAAGTACAAAGTAGATTTGCTGGCCATTGACAGCGCCCACGGCCACTCCACCCGCGTGCTCGATGCCATCAAAGCAGTGAAATCCAAGCTCCCAGAAGTTGATCTGATTGTAGGAAATGTCGCAACCTTCGATGGCGCCTGCGAACTCGCTAGAGCGGGCGCGGACGGGATAAAAGTCGGCATCGGCCCCGGATCCATCTGCACCACGCGCGTAGTGACGGGCGCCGGTGTCCCCCAAATCACCGCCATCGCCGAAGCCTACCGCGCCACCAAAGACGCCAGCATCCCCGTAATCGCCGACGGCGGTATCAAATATTCAGGCGACATCACCAAAGCGTTGGCCGCCGGCGCAGCCGCAGTAATGATCGGATCTCTGTTCGCGGGAACGGATGAAAGCCCGGGCGAACTGATTCTCTATCAAGGCCGAACCTTCAAATCCTATCGAGGCATGGGCTCACTAGGCGCCATGGCCCAAGGCTCAAGCGAACGCTATTTCCAAAACACCGACGGCGACTCCTCCACCGCAATGGGCGAAGAATCAAACCGCCTCGGAAAACTAGTCCCCGAAGGCATAGAAGGCCGCGTCCCCTACCGCGGCTCCGTTTCGATGATTGTCCATCAGATGGTGGGGGGATTGCGGTCGGGGATGGGTTATTGCGGGTGTGGGAGCATTCCGGAGTTGCTGCAGAAGACCCGCTTCGTGCGCATCAGCGGGGCCGGATTGCGCGAGAGCCATGTGCATGACGTGATGATTACGCGGGAAGCTCCGAATTATGCGGTTGAGTAGGTCGGCACCGTGAAAGGAATCATGATTTTCCAATCTGCGGGAGAAGCTCGCTGTTGACGCCCGATCAGAAGCAGTTGTTCAAGACCTGGATTGCGGCACTTTTGTGGATAGGGCTGATCGCGATCGAGTCCACCGATACGTTCTCCTCTGAAAACACAAGCCGATTTCTGTTCCCATTGCTTCACTTCCTCATGGGCCTGGATCTGGTCCGCTTCGAGGTGGTGCATCACTACATCAGGAAATGCGGCCATTTTGTGGGCTACTTTACCTTAAGCTTCTTTCTGTTTCGTGCGTGGCGCGCCACGTTGCGTTTGCCGTGGGCTCCGCGGTGGGCGCTGCGCTGGGCGGCGATTGCCTTCTTCATGTCTGCCTTGGTCGCGAGCCTGGACGAATGGCATCAGACTTTCATTCCTTCGCGGACTGGCGTATTCAGCGATGTCGTGCTCGACAGTTTTGCGGCGTTGACTGCGCAAGTTCTGATATTTCTTTATTTGACCTGGAAGCCGCGTTTAGCGAGGGCGGTCGGCGACTGAGGACTCGCAGCGCCGAGATTTTGTGAGGGTATTCTTTCGCCCCGCTGGGGCTTGCCTGGTTTCTGCCTTTACCGACGGCTTGCGCCGTGGGCTGCATTCTTACGCCGCTGATTCCGAACCATTTCCTCAGGCTCAAGACCCCCTATTGATCCGAGAGCGGTCAATACATTGCGTCGTACTTGGTGACTACCCACTCACCGTCTTTATTCTCCAGCGTGAGCGAGAACAGCTCTTTGTATGTTCCCGGCTGGCCGGGAGTGTTCAGACGCTTGCCGCGGTAGTGCAGGATGCGGAGCGGCGGGTTATCTTCCCAGTCCACTACCCTCCATGAGAGCAGCGTGTTGTGCCTCGGAGGCACAAATAAAAGCCGCGTACTTCTTGCGGTAATCCTTTTCCCAGGTGGCCAGTTGCTCCTGGCAATGCCCGTCGCGCAGGGCGTCCAGGTATTTCGCCGCCAGGCGCTCGGTGCTACGGTCGCGCAATGGATTGAGTGAGATGGAATTGGGAGTGCCGGAGAGGGGATCGCGGCCCTCGGAGCGGGACAGAACCGGACCCTGACCGTTCAGCCACATCAAGTAGCCAAAAAATATCGCCAGAACGAGCACGCCGGCGCCCACCGCGATGCCGATTTGTATGCGGGAAAACTCCATATCCTCTTGCCAGTGTAACGCGATGAGGAGTGGGGGCCAGGTTACGGCGGTGAGCCCGCACAAGTACATGTACGAATGAACTTTTCGCGGCGCTTTGGTGTCGTGGTGGGTGTCCGTTTTGTTTGACTTGCAGGCTCACCTTTACGCTGGTTTTGAGGCGTGTCCCTGATTTCTGGACACCGTTGGCGAAGATGGTGCGAAGGCTTCCTGTTTTGGACACCAGAATTCTCTCGCCGATGCTGACGGCGCGGCGTACTTTGCACAGAGGTTTCCACAGCGGGGTTAAGGGGTTTTCGGGGTCCTTAGCTCTTGGGGTTCGCCCTGCGGTGTGGAGTTTCTGCTCCTGGCTGGTGCTAGGGCCTCGACCATTTTGAAACTACGCAGCCATTTCGATGGCACCCGACGAGTCCGGGGCTGGGGACGCGGTGTCCGCACTGGCAGATTACGATCGGCGTTCAACTGTCGCGCTCCACGTAGGTCATAGTTCTATTGTCTCACTGGGGGTCAAATCCGGGAGTCGCCGCGTTCTTTGCGGCGACTGGTCGGGACGGGGCTTCGCGTGTGCCGGGGCCTTTTCCGGCGCGCGCGAACCCCGGCCACGTGCTACTGCGGGGGGTTCTGAGTGCTACGTCCTGTTCTGAAAGGTTGACGGCTGTTTTTGTTAAGCCAAGTCTTACAGTCCGGCGAGATATGCAACATACAGGATGGCGAAGAGGCCATCCACGATTGCGATAGCGGTCATCGCATTCGTCCGTTTCACAGGGCCGAAAAAGACCAGTAACCCCATCGCGAACTTTTCGATGGCGGCAGCTATCAAGACTGGAAACTGCGAGTTCCGGGAGCGTACGCGCTATACACTATGAGTCCGGCAACTGCAAAAATCAGCACTCCCCAATGTCGGACAAAGAACACTGCCGAAGTAGCGGGATTTACAACTGCGAATCCTAATCGCAAAAACAGATGAGGGGAAAAAAGCGCGGCGAGAGGCCGCCCCCGGCGGTGACAATTCCCGAAGCGACAAGAATCCATCCGATGGACGACACCAACGTCTTTCCTCCAAATGTTCTGCTCGGCAGATTGTCAACAAAACTGCAGACCAAGACAAGGGGGGAATTTTTGGGTGCTGGGGATTTCAAGGACTGAGGGGTGATGACCCGGCTCGCTGGCTGCGTCCCGAAGTCAACCCTTCTCCATCCTGACTCCTCCCCGGTTTGAACCGAGGCCCGGAAAACGTCAGCCCGGATCACTCCGACTTTTCCGGGGCGATGCCGGCGAGAAGCGCCGTCCTGCTCGGCCTCAGCTTTGCTCTTTTTTGACTTGCAAACGCGGGCGGCAGCAGTGAGTAGTTGGGGCCGAATGGGTTGCAGCCTGGTGGCCACACACGCCTTTGCTTTTCGCCCGGAGGACACCATGCGCTGTAGGTGGTTGGAAAAGTTGCGGGTTCGAAGGCCCGCACATGTACGAAGGGAAAAAGCGCACTCCCCGGCGGAGGGGAAGTGCGCTTCAAACAGAAAATAGTGTAACTGCCCAGCAGTGTGGACAGGGCTAGTATTGGCCGTAAATCAGCACATCCAACGAGCCTTTGGTGCCCATGGCACCCACGCTATCGGCGTAGATGCTGAGCTGGGTACCGGGAACCTCGTATACCCGGGTCATTTGCGAGTGAGGTGTCAGCAGGATGGTATCGAGTTGTGCCACCAACTCTTCACCCTCGGTAAAAGTAAGCCGCAGAATAATGTTGGAAGTCGAATCGATGCGCTCATCTGTAACCAGCCGGATGCGTTCGTACATGCTGACATCGACGACGCCCAGTAACTTGGTTTGTCCGCCGGGAACTGAGACTGAACCCACTGGTGTGCGGAACGCCAGTACGTTCTCCAGGTTGGGAGTTAGATGGGGTTGAATGTGAGTTGGAGCGATTTTTGGTGATGTAGCCATGCTTGCCTCCATATCTAACGCGCCTGAAGGGCGCGGATTTGTGTTCCCAGGTGATGGGGGAGATTACTCCAGTGGTCCGTTAACAAGCGGATTCTAGGTCTGGGTAAACGGAAAGACAATGCTTGGCGATGAAAATATTGGAGTTACAGACCAAAACGGGAATGCTGACGATTCGAGACACTGCCAGGGCCCACGTCTCGAAAAGCGAGGCTGTTAAGAAACTCGCACCCTCCGCTAAAGCGGTGTTTCATCGAGTTTCGTAACAGCCTCAAAGCATGACACGTGGGGCACCCGCCGGGGAAAGCCCCGGCTATTCTTTGACTTTGTCTTCGCCTTCGGCGCCGGGAACGGGATGTTCGACTCCTTGTTGGGCCTCGGCTTCTTCCATAGCTCGCTTGGTTTCTTCGGCGCGTTTAGCGCGGGCTTCGCCACGCTTCTGGCGCTTTTCGTCGAGCAGTTTTTCGCTGCCCAGAAGTTCGACGAAGGCGTTGTCGGCGCCGTCACCTTTTCGCCATCCGGTACGGACGATGCGGAGGTAGCCGCCATTGCGATCGCCGAAGCGCGGGCCGATGGTGTCAAACAGCTTGTCGACGGCAGCGCTGGTCATCAGATAAGCGAGAGCCTGACGGCGAGCGGAAAGGTCTCCGCGCTTGCCGAGGGTGATCATTTTCTCGACCTGGGGGCGCATGGCTTTGGCTTTGGGGACGGTGGTCTCGATTCGTTCTTCGAGGATGAGCGAAGTGACCAGGTTCCGCAGCAAGGAGCGGCGGTGGCTGGTGTTACGTCCCAGTTTCCATCCTGCTACTTTGTGACGCATGGCTGAATCCTTTGTTCCGGCGGGGGAGGAAAGCAGATTCCTCGCTGCGCTCGGAATGACAAAATTTTGGGGGCGGTCGCCCGCCCCCACACAAGCTTTCTACAGGTCGTTGTCGTTGCCGTAGGCGGACGCGGGCAGAATCTGGTTCGACGTCGGGCCTGGTACCGCATTGCCCTGTTCGTCGATCTTCATTCCCAGACTCAATCCCATGGTGCCCAGAATTTCCTTGATTTCGTTTAGCGACTTGCGGCCGAAGTTTTTGGTCTTGAGCATTTCGGCTTCGGTCTTCTGCACCAGTTCGCCAATCGACTGAATGTTCGCGTTCTTCAGGCAGTTGTAGCTGCGCACAGAAAGCTCGAGCTCTTCGACGGAACGATTAAGGTTCTCGTTCTTGATCTCGGGCTTGCGTTCCTCGGACGACGTTGAAGTCTCGATGTCTTCTTCGAAGTTGATGAAGATGTTCATGTGGTCCTTCAGCAGCTTCGCCGCCAAGCCAATGGAATCAGCCGGCGTGATGGAGCCGTTGGTCCACACTTCGAGGGTGAGTTTGTCGTAGTCGGTGATCTGTCCGAGACGCGCGGCTTCTACCGTGTAGTTGCACTTGCGCACCGGGGAGTGAACGGAGTCGATCGGAATGAAACCGATGCCGAGGTCTTCGTCGAAATTCTTGTCGGCAGAGATGTAACCGCGGCCGCGCTTGAGCCGCATTTCCATGTCGAGCTTGCCGCCTTCGCTGACGGTTGCGACGTAGACGTCTTTGTCCAGAACTTCGACATCCGCATCCGCTTCAATCATTCCGGAAGTCACGACGCCCGGCTGATCGGCGCGCAGGTAAATGGCTTTGGGCGCGTCGCCGCTGAGTTTGAACGGGATCTGCTTCAGGTTCAGGATGATGTCGGTTGCGTCTTCAACCACGCCGGGGATCGACTGGAATTCGTGCAGCACGCCTTCGATCTTTACCGCGGTGACTGCGGCGCCTTCGATCGAAGACAGCAGCACGCGCCTGAGGGCGTTGCCGATGGTGGTGCCGAATCCGCGTTCAAACGGTTGGGCCCAGAAGATGCCGTACTTATCGGTGAGGGTCGAAGTATCGACCGCGAGACGTTTCGGTTTTTGAAAACCTTTCCACAACATTTGTTATTCTCCTTCGGCCGTTTGGCTCAGTCCTGACTCCCTGAACTGGTCCGTGCTGCGTTCAGGTCAAACGTCGGGACAGGCTGATCTGGCTCGAAATGTGGACCAGAAAAATCTGGTTCTGCCCGCGAGATCCTTCGCTTCGCTCAGGATGACGTCGGGCGTTTGTTGTCAGTCTTTCGTCGTCGGGCTTTTTTCATCCAACTTTCGACGTTGGGCTTTCGTCGTTGGGCTTGACCTACGACTGCCGACTAACGACCAACGACTATTTGCTATACAGTTCGACAATCAACTGCTCGTTCACCGGCAGCTGAATGTCTTCGCGCTTCGGCAAACTTAGAACTTTGCCCTTGTAGTGATCGCGATCGATCTCGAGCCACGTCGGCGCGTTCTGGTGGCTGGCGAATTCCTTCGCCGGCTCCAGAATCGCCAACTTGAGGCTGCCTTCGCGGATCGCGATCTCCTCGCCTACACTCACCTGGTACGAGGGAATGTTGACCTTGCGGCCGTCGACTTGAACGTGGCCGTGGCGCACCAACTGGCGGGCCTGACGGCGGGACATGCCGAAGCCGAGGCGGTAGACCACGTTGTCCAGGCGGCGCTCCAGTTGTTGCAGGAGCAGTTCGCCGGTCACGCCTTTGGTGCGCGCGGCCTTCTCGAAATAGTTGCGGAACTGGCTTTCCTGGGCGAAGTAAATGCGTTTGGTCTTCTGCTTTTCGCGCAGTTGCAGGCCGTAGCCCACGATTTTCGACTTGCGGTCCTTGCCGTGCTGGCCGGGAGCAAAGTTGCGCTTCTCGATGGGACACTTATCGCTGAAGCATTTGGTGCCTTTGAGGAACAGCTTCATGCCCTCGCGGCGGCAGAGACGACAGACGGGATCAGTGTAACGTGCCAAGTTGCTTCTCCTTTAGATGACCGGTTTACAGGTTTGGCTTCACCCTTCGTCCCGGACGAAAATAAGCAGTTAGTTTTTGGCCGTTAGCCTTTAGCCAAAAGCCAAGAGCTAACAGCCGACTCCTACACTCTACGGCGCTTTGGCGGACGGCAACCGTTGTGCGGGATCGGAGTAGCGTCTTTGATGTTCCGCACTTCAATGCCCGAAGCGGCCAACGCGCGGATGGCGGACTCGCGCCCCGAACCGGGGCCGCTGACGCGCACCTCGACGCTGCGGACGCCGTGATCGCGCGCCATGATGGCGGCGTTCGATGCAGCCTGCTGGGCGGCGAATGGCGTTCCTTTGCGTGATCCGCGGAATCCAAGCGAACCGCTGCTCTTCCACGAAAGCACATTTCCGGCCTGATCGGCGATGGTGACGATCGTGTTATTGAACGACGCCTGAATGTGCGCGATGCCATGGGAGACGTGCTTGCGCTCCTTCTTCTTGAAGGTCTTCTTCTTGCCTTTTTTCTCTGGGGCGGCGGGGCCGCCTGCTGCTGCTGGTTTTGCCATAGTGTTTCAGTCCTTGGTCGTTTCTAGGTCTTCGTCGCCGTCTTCTTCTTTGCGGCGACCGTGCCCTTGCGCGGTCCTTTACGGGTGCGGGCGTTGGTGTGCGTACGCTGTCCGCGGACGGGGAGATTCCGGCGATGGCGATAGCCGCGATAGGAGCCGATTTCGATGAGCCGCTTGATATTCATCGAAACTTCTTTGCGCAGATCGCCCTCTACCAACCCCTCAGACTCGATGACCTGGCGAATGCGGTTCACTTCGTCTTCGCCCAGGTCCTGAACCTTCTTCATCGGCTCGACCTTGGCCTGGTCGAGAATGCGGGCGGCTCGCGGGTTGCCGATTCCGTAGATATAGGTCAGCGCAATATTAATGTGCTTGTTGCGCGGAAGGTCGATGCCTGCAATACGTGCCATGTTTGTCCTTTATCCCTTTATCCGTTATCCCTGGCGTTGCTTGTGTTTCGCGGTTTCGCAGATCACTCGCACCACACCCTTGCGGTGAATGACCTTGCACTTGTCGCAAATTTTCTTCACTGATGCTCGTACTTTCATAAATTCAGTCCTTGGCCGTTGGTCCTTGGTCGTTAGCCGACTGCCGAGCTTTGCTCGGCTCACCCGGTCTGAGACCCGGTTCCACACGAATTATTTGTATCGATAGACGATGCGTCCGCGATTCAGGTCGTAGGGCGAAAGCTCGACTGCGACTTTATCGCCTGGCAGAATGCGAATGAAATTCTTGCGCATCTTCCCCGAAACGTGCGCCAAAACCTGGTGCTTGTTTTCGAGTTCGACCTTGAACATGGCATTGGGCAGCGGCTCAAGAACCGTTGCCATCACCTCAATCGCGTCTTCTTTGCTCATGCACTCCTTGACTTTTTCGTTGCCCGAGTTCCTTCGCGATGCTCAGGATTTCGGCAGCGGGCTCCGGCTTCGCTCACGCCCGCTAAACGCCTCAACTTTGCTCATCGACTCCTTAGAAGCTATCAGCTGTCAGCGTCAGCCAGTAGCTCTCGGGTCACAAGCTGAGAGCTGACGCCTAAAAGCTTCTACTGCGTCAAAATCACCGGACCTTCTTTTGTAACCGCCACACAGTGCTCGAAGTGGGCGCTGCAGCTGCCGTCGGCGGTCACTGCCGTCCACTTGTCATCCAGCACACGGGTCTCCGGCTTGCCAAAATTTACCATCGGTTCAATCGCGAGAACCATGCCCTCGCGCAACCGGGCGCCGTGCCCGCGGTCCCCGAAGTTCGGGACCTGCGGTTCTTCGTGCAGCTTGGTGCCGATGCCATGTCCCACGAACTCGCGGACCACGCTGAAGCCGTTGGCTTCAACACATTCCTGCACGGCCGCGCCTACATCGCCGACGGTATTTCCGACCCGCGCCTGCTCGATGCCCTTGTACAATGAGGCTTCGGTGACTTCGAGCAGCTTGCGAACTTCCGGCTTGACCGAGTCGTCCACCGGCACGGTGATGGCGGCGTCGCCGTAGTATCCATCCAGCACCACGCCGCAGTCGATCGAAACAATATCGCCTGCCTTCAGCACCCGCTTTTCCGACGGAATGCCGTGCACGATCTCTTCGTTGACCGAAGTGCAGAGCACGCAAGGATAATCGTAATAACCCTTGAACGCCGGCTTCGCGCCCAGGTCCCTGATCTTTTTCTCGGCGGCACGCTCCAGATCCATGGTCGTGACGCCCGGGGCTACCAGCGCGCGAACATGATCGAGCACTTTGCGAACGATGCGGCCGCTCGCCCGCATCCTCTCGATTTCGGCCGTCGATTTACAAACAATTGCCATCCCGGTGCTCAATCTCCTAGAACATCTGTCCGATACCTCGTCCACCGGATGGTCGCCATTCACCGAAACCAGGCGCCCCTTGTGCTCATAATATTCCGCCACGGGCCGGGTCTGCAGGTCATACGCCTTCAGACGCTCCCAAATCACTTCCTCGCGATCATCGCTGCGGATTACCAGCTTGGAACCGTCGAGGTCGCAAACGTCCGCGACGCGAGGTGGCTGGAAATAGACGTTATAGATGTGTCCGTTGGCGAGAGCAAGTCCTGCGTCCAGTGAGCCGGTGTACCAATTCATTATAGTCCACGTCGATGCGGATCACAATCGGCAGGCACTTGCCACCGTGTGAGTTTTCAAAGACCTCGCTCTCGAAAAAAGCATCCAGCCAGCCCGCTTGTGCTGGCTGTACGCGGGAATCCGTCGAGGATGAAACCGCGCTCGCAATCCGCGTCACGGAGCCGCCAGCCACCATGTCGCAAACCAGATCGTCAGGAACCAGTTCGCCGCGCGCCATAATGGCCTGGGCTTGCATGCCCAACTCGGTGCCGCGCTGTACGTTACCCCGCAGAATGTCTCCCGTGGAGATCTGCGGAATACCATAGTGCTCGGCGATCCGCTTGGCCTGTGTGCCTTTGCCGGCGCCCGGCGGTCCCAGCAACACAACTGGTCCGATGTTTTGCGAGGTTTCCATCGAACTGACCCTGTACGTTCCCTGCTTCCAGGCTCACGCGGTCAGCACCATAACCACCCGCCGACCGGGCGGTACGGCAACCTCAAACCTTCACTATGTCCAACTGCGACGGCCGCGAATGCGTCCGCTGCGTGGAGTAAATCCGTCGTAGTGGCGCATGATGAGCTGCGCCTCAATCTGCGTCACCGTATCCATCGCTACACCGACCACGATCAGCAGCGACGTGCCGCCAAAATAAAACGTTACCCCCAGACCGTTGGTCATCCAGGTGGGCAGGCGCTCGAAAAATGCTCCGATCGGTCCATACAAGTGGTTAAGATGGATTCCCGTGATCATCCACTCGGGAATAAAAGAAATAATGATCAAGTACAGGGCGCCCACCAGAGTGATCCGGGTCAGAATCTCATTGATGTGATCGGCGGTACGCTTACCCGGCCGGATGCCGGGAATAAAACCGCCATACTTCCGCATGTTGTCGGCAACCTCGTTGGGGTTGAAGACGATCGACACATAGAAATAGGCGAAGAAAATAATGCCCACGGCATAAAGAAACGTGTAGAGCGGCTCGCCCCAGCCCAGCGCAGTGGATCAGATCGCCAAAGTACCGGTTGTTGCGCAAGCCTATCCCATGGTCTGAGGCATGGTCAGGATGGAAGAAGCAAAAATCACCGGCATCACGCCGCCGGCGTTGACGCGCAACGGCAGGTGCGTGGACTGGCCTCCCATTACTTTGCGGCCGACAACGCGCTTGGCATACTGCACCGGAATCCGGCGTTCGCTGCGTTCCACATACACGATGAAGGCCACTACCAGAATCATCATGCCCACGAGCAGAATCATGGCTGGCGCGGTAAAGGCGCCCCAGCGCATTGGTGCGGACTTTGTCGATCAGGTCGGCGACGCCGCGCGGCAGTCCCACTACGATGCCGGCGAAGATCAGCAGCGACATGCCGTTTCCGACGCCGCGTTCGGTGATCTGCTCGCCCAGCCACATGATGAAGGCGCTGCCCGTGGTCAGGGTCAGCATGGTCATCAGGATGAAGGGGACGCCGGGATTGACCACGAAATCGCCTGATTTCTCGAGGCTGATGGCGATGCCGAGCGATTGAACCGAACTGAAAATAACGGTTAAATACCGCGTCCACTGGGTGATCTTCTTGCGTCCCAGTTCGCCTTCTTTCTGCAACTTGGCCAGGGGTTCATAGACCACGGTCAACAGCTGCAGAATGATCGATGCCGTGATATACGGCATGATGCCCAGCGCGAAAATGGTCAAGCGGCGGAGCTGACCGCCGGAGAACAAGTCGACAAAACCCAAAAAGGTGCCCTTGTTCTGTTCGAAAAATTGCTGCAGCTTGTCCGCATTTACTCCCGGCGTAGGAATGTGCCCACCCAGGCGGTAAACCGCCAAGCAGACCCAAGGTGAAAAGAATTCGCTTGCGCAGGTCGGGAATGCGAAATACGTTGGCCAGTTTCTCGAACATTACTGCAAGACCTCAAACTTGCCGCCCGCTTTGGTGATTTTCTCCTGGGCCGACTTGGAAAATTTGTGCGCGTGCACGGTCAGCGCAATCGAAATCTCCCCGTCGCCGAGGATCTTCACCGGGTGTTTAGTACTGATGACACCAGCCTTGCGCAGCACTTCGGGAGTAATCGTAGTCTCACCGAGTGTGGCCAACTTTTCCAGATTCACGATGTTGAATTCTTTGCGGAAGATGTTGGTGAAGCCGCGCTTGGGCATGCGGCGATGGAGGGGCATCTGGCCGCCTTCAAAACCACGCATCATGCGCGAACCGCTGCGCGAACGCTGGCCTTTGTGTCCGCGGGTGGAAGTCTTGCCCATGCCCGAACCCATGCCACGGCCGACGCGCTTCTTGCCAGAGTTCGCTTTTTTCGGTGCTCGAATATTTGACAGATTCATAATGAAACTCTCAGCGTTCAGCTCTCAGCTACTGCACGATCTCGACCAAGTGCGGAACCTTGGCCACCATGCCGCGAATGGCGGCATTGTCCGGACGCTCAATCACCTGGTTCAACCGGGTGAAGCCCAGCCCCTTCACTACCAGCTTGTGTTTTACCGGGGCACAAATAGCGGAGCGCACCCACTTAAGATGGAGCTTCCCGCCGCCCGCATTCGATTTTTTTGCCGTCATTCCAGACTCCATCCTTCTACAACTCTTCTGCAGTCTTGCCGCGCAGGGCGGCCACATCGGCCCGGTTCTTCAGCTTTTTCAACGCGTCAAACGTCGCCTTAATGACATTGTGCGGATTGGTTGTGCCGATCGACTTGGTCAGCACATTCTGAATGCCCGCCGAGGTCATGACGGCACGCACCGCACCGCCAGCGATTACACCCGTGCCTTCCGGAGCAGGCTTGAGCAACACCATCCCCGATCCGAAGCGTCCCAGCACGATGTGCGGGATGCTGGTTTGGGTGAGGTTGATCCTCATCAGATTCTTCTTGGCCGACTCAATTCCCTTGCGGATAGCCTGGGGAACTTCTTTCGCTTTTCCCGAGCCATACCCGACTACGGCGGAACTGGGATCTCCGACTACCACGAGAGCAGCGAAGGAAAGATTCTTGCCTCCCTTGACCACCTTGGTGACTCGGTTAATTGCCACTACCTGGTCCTTCAGTTGGTAGGAACCCGCATCGAGCTTCTTAATGACTGTTGGCATTCTTTGATTCTCGTTTCTTCTCTCCGCCGAGCTTTGCTCGGCCAACCGGGTCAAACCCGGCTCCACACAAAACCTAGAACTGCAGGCCAGCTTCGCGGGCTGCGTCGGCCAGGGCCTTTACTCGGCCGTGATAAATATAGCCGCCGCGATCGAACACCACTTTGCTGATCCCTTTGGCCTTCGCCCGTTCCGCGATCAACTTTCCGACTTCTTTGGCCGAGGCCACGTTTCCGCCGGTGCGCCGCTCGCCCTTTTTGCCCTCGGCGGAATGCGCGAAAACTACAGTGTTGCCCTGAAGATCGTCGATCAATTGCACATAGATGTGGTTCAGTGAACGGTATACGTTCAGCCGCGGCCGCTCCGAAGTCCCGAGGATCTTCTTGCGAATGCGCTCGTGTACGTGCCGCCGGTTTGTATTTTTCGATGTCCGTGTAAGCATAAAAATGTCCTTGGTCGCCGGTCTTTGTCGTTGGTCTTTGGTCGTTGGTCAAACCAAGAACCTTGTCATTCGTTTCTGCTGGCCAACGACCGATGGCCAACGACCAGCGACGAGTTACTTCGCTCCGGTCTTGCCCACTTTCTTCTTCAAACGCTCGCCCGCATAACGCACACCTTTGTTCTTGTACGGATCGGGTGGACGCAGGCTGCGCATTTCGGCGGCGACCTGTCCGACCTTCTGGCGATCAATCCCGGTGACACTCAGCTTGGTCTGCTTGGGATCGACAGTAGCTTCAATGCCGACAGGAAGCGGATATTCAATCAGATGAGAGTAGCCAAGGCTGAATACAACCGTGTTCTTACCCTTCATTTCGGCGCGATAGCCGATGCCGACGATTTCCAGATCCCGGGTCCATCCTTTGGTAACGCCTTCGACAGCGTTGTTGACCAGGGCGCGCGCTAAGCCATGGACGGCGGCCTGGGAATCGTTCTCGCGTACCGCCAGGAGATGCCCGTCCTGCTGCTGTACCGTAATACCCGTGGGCAGTTGCGTGTCCAATTTGCCCTTCGGACCCTGGACAGCAACCGTGTTGCCCTCAATCTTGACCGTAACTCCCTTGGGGAGCGGGATCGGTTTTTTTCCAATTCGTGACATAAGTTCAGCTCTCAGCTTTCAGCTATCGGCTTTCGGCTACTAGCTTCTCGCTAGCAGCTTAGGCACTACCTACCAGACTTCGCAGAGCAACTCGCCGCCGAGACCCTGCTTGCGCGCCTGGCGCCCGGTCATCACGCCGCGGGGCGTGGTGAGAATGTTGATGCCAAGCCCACCCAACACGCGGGGAATCTCGGTACGCCGCACGTACACCCGGCAACCCGGCCGGGAAACGCGGTTCACATTCGAGATCACCGCTTCGTTGTTGTTGCTGTATTTCAAGTAGATACGCAGGATCTTGTGCCCTTCCTCCTCCGTAGCCTTGAAATTGGAGACATAGCCCTCTTCTTTCAGGATGCGGGCAATCTCCAGCTTCAGCTTGGAGGCAGGAATATCCACCTTCTGATGCCGGGCGCTAATCGCATTGCGAATTCGCGTCAGCATATCTGCGACCGGATCGGTCAACCTCATGCGTTCCTTCTCCTCGATCGCCCGTTTGCTTCGGCCATTCTTGCTCCGCGCCGAAGAACCTGCGACGTCGTATTCCGCCTGACCTCAAGGGCTAAAGCCCACATTGCCAAGCTCTTTACGGCACGGCTGAAGCCGCGCCCTCCCAACTTCTACGCACTTCTACCAGGACGACTTCGAAACTCCGGGAATCTCTCCCCGCAGCGCCAGGCCCCGGAAACACAGGCGGCAGATGCCGAACTTGCGTAGAAAAGCGCGCGGACGTCCGCAGATCTGGCAACGGTTGTGCCGGCGTGTCGAAAACTTGGGCCGCTTTTCTTTGTTGTCGCGCGCCTTCCGAAACGTCTCTTGGATCTTCGTATCCTTAACTCGTTTTGCTGTAGTCATGCAATCCTTAAAGAATCTTTGTCGTCGGAGTCTGAAACTGTAAAACCTTGAAACTGTGAAACTCACTGCGCCCGGAATGGCATGCCGAGATGACGAAGCAAAGCTCGCGATTGATCATCGCTGCGGGCGGTCGTCACAATAGTGACGTTCATCCCTTTCTGCTTGTCCACCTTGGCATAGTCAATCTCCGGGAAGATCAACTGGTCGTGCAGGCCGAGCGTGTAATTCCCACGGCCATCGAACGACTTCGTCGAAACGCCTTTGAAGTCGCGAACTCGCGGCAGAACGACATTCACCAGCCGGTCGAAGAATTCGTACATGCGGTCGCCGCGCAACGTCACCATGGCGCCGATCGCCTGCCCCTCGCGCACCTTAAAGGCTGCGATGGATTTCTTGGCCCGCGTCACGACCGGCTTCTGGCCTGTAATCTGGCCCAGTTCATTTACTGCCGGATCAAGAACCTTTGCGTTCTGCGTGGCTTCACCCACACCCATGTTGACCACGATCTTGTGCAGATGCGGCACCGCCATGGGGTTTTTCAGATCGAATTCCTTCATCAGCGTGGGAGCGACTTCCTTCTGAAAACGCGCCTTCAGCCGCGGCGTCTCCTTGGCGCTGTGACGCGCGACTGCGGGAGCCTTCTGCTCTTCCTGCTGTCCGCCCTTTTTCTCTTTTTTATCTTTTGCCATTGCTAACGCGCCTTCTCGGAAAAGCCCTCAGCTGTCAGCTCCCAGCGAGAGATTTTTGTCCAGTTAATAAGCTCTTCAAAGTTCTACGCTGAAAGCTGACAGCTACTTATCCAGCGTCGTTCCGCACTTTTTGCACACCCGCACTTTGCGGTCGCCGCGAACCTCATGACCGATGCGCACCGGTCCGCAAGTCGAGCAGACCAGTTGCACGTTCGAGAGCGCGATGCGGCTCTCTTGCTCGGCGATACCGCCCTTCACATTTCGCTGCGGGTTCGGACGCACGTGCTTTTTCACGATCATGACGTGCTCGACCAGAATCTTGTTATCGTTCGGAAACACGCGCAGGACGCGGCCTTCCTTGCCTTTGTCCCGCCCGGTGATCACCTTCACAGTGTCGTTCCGCCGGATGTCAACTCGCTTATGTTCGGTGCTTACAGTATGCATTTCGATCTCTCAATCCCAGCCACTTGCGACCTACAGTACTTCAGGCGCCAGGGACACAATCTTCAAAAACTTTTTCTCACGCAATTCGCGGGCTACCGGTCCGAAAACGCGGGTTCCGACCGGCTCACCGGCTTCGTTGATCAGGACAGCCGCATTCTCATCGAAGCGGATATAAGTCCCGTCCCGGCGGCCGTACTCCTTGTGAGTACGCACAATCACCGCCTTGACCACGGTCCCTTTTTTTACTTGCCCGTCCGGGGAAGCCTCTTTGACGCTGGCGGTGACCACATCGCCCAGGCCAGCCCGCAGGCCGGTCGAACCGCCGAGCGGCAGAATGACCTGCAGTTTGCGCGCGCCGGAATTGTCGGCGACCTCGAGCCAAGTTCTCATCATCACGGCCATAATTGAATCTCCCCGAAGGCTCTACCTTTACTTAACTTCAGCGGCGGTGTGTTCTGGCACCAACGCGGTCTTGCGAACAATCTGCTTGAGGCGCCAGCGCTTCAGTTTGGACAGCGGCCGCGTTTCTTCCAGGCGAACCACATCGCCGATGCGAGCCTGGTTCTTTTCATCGTGGGCGTAGAACTTTTTGGCTTTCGAAACCACGCGGCCATAAAACGCATGCGACTTCTTGCGCACGACTTCGACGACGATGGTCTTTTTCATGCGGTTGGAAACTACCTCGCCAACCACTTCCTTGCGCCGGCCCGCAGCCGCCGGTTGGCTCTGCTGTGTGTTTGTCTCTGGCATTACTTACGCTCCGTCTTGCCACTGGCGGCGAGTTCACGCTCCCGGGCAATGGTCTTCACGCGCGCGATATCCCGGCGCATGCCGCGAATCTTCTTCAGGCTTTCCGTCTGTCCCATGTTGAGCTGGAACTTCAGCTTGAAGAGCTGATCGTTGAGATCGCGCTCCTGATGAAGAAGTTCTTCGGCAGTCAAGTTGCGGATTTTATCGGATTTCATAAATCAGTTCCCAGTTTTCGGCTCTCAGTTCTCAGTGCGCTGCCGATTCGCGTTTCACGAACCTGGTCCGCAAGGGCAGCTTGTGCGAAGCCAGCCGCATAGCCTCGGAAGCATCCTGCGGCGTAACCCCTTCCATCTCGAACAAAATCTTGCCGGGACGGACCACCGCAACCCAGTGATCCGGCGCCCCTTTGCCTTTACCCATACGAGTTTCCGCCGGCTTCTTGGTAACGGGCTTGTCCGGAAATAGCCGGATCCAGATCTTCCCGCCACGCTTGACGAAACGCGTCATGGCGACCCGGCTGGCTTCGATCTGCCGGTCGGTAATCCAACCCGGCTCGAGCACCTTCAATCCATAGTCGCCGAAAGCGAGCTCACTGCCGCGCCACGCTTTGCCGGTCATACGTCCGCGCTGCTGCTTGCGGTACTTTACTTTCTTTGGCATCAACATAAGTCAGCTCTTTTGCTTCTAGCTCAGTCTTAGAACGCGCCCCCAACCTGCAGCGGTTCGCGCTTCTTTGCGGCGGGAAGAATCTCGCCTTTGTACACCCAGCACTTCACGCCGATAACGCCATACGTAGTGCGGGCTTCGGTGAAGCCGTAATCGATATCGGCACGCAGCGTGTGCAGCGGCAAACGGCCCTGCAGATACCATTCCGAACGGGCGATTTCATTTCCGTTCAGGCGGCCGCTGACCCGAACCTTGATTCCCTTGCAGCCGAAACGTAGCGCCGAATCCACCGCCTTGCGCATGGCCCGCCGGAAACCGACGCGCTTTTCCAGTTGCAACGCGATCGACTCCGACACCAGTTGCGCATCCAACTCCGGCTTGTGCACTTCCTGAATGTCGATGTAGATTTCCCGTCCATTCATGCGCTTCTGCACGTCCGCCTTGAGCTTGTCGATCTCAGCCCCCTTGCGCCCGATGATGATTCCCGGGCGCGCGGTCTTGATGATGACGCGCAGCTTGTTGCCCGGCCGCTCGATCTCGATCGAACTCACACCCGCCGACTTGAGCTTGTCCTTCAACTCATTCTTCAGCTTGACGTCTTCGAGCAGCTGCTTGTCGTAATCGCGCTCGGCAAACCAGCGCGACTTCCACGGCTTGGTGTAGCCGAGGCGAAACCCATAAGGATGAACTTTTTGTCCCATCGTCTCTCCTAACGACCCTGACGAATCCTACCGTGCTCCTGCAAACTTCTTGGCAACCTTGGCCTTGCTTTTTCCCGCCGGCGCTTTACCTTTGGCTTTGGTTCGGGGCCTCGACGCACCCGCCGACGTTCCGCTCACTCTCTCTGCGCCCACGACGTTCGCCACCCCCTCGCCACCCTTACCCCGCTCCGCCAACTCGATTTCGATGTGCGAGATGCGCCGCACGTAGTGGTATGCGCGACCCATCGGGGCTGGACGAATGCGCTTCATCCGCGGTCCATCGTTGGCGACAGCCCGCTTCACATATAGACGGTCCACATCGACGTCCAGGCCCTTTTCCGAACTTAGATAGTTGGCATTCTCCAGCGCCGAGCGGAGCAACTTCTCGACCGTGGCCGCTACCCGCTTCTTGGTGAAGATCAGCGTGTTGAGCGCATCCTCCACCCGGCGGCCCTTGATCAGATCCAGCACCAGGCGAGCCTTCTGCGGCGAGACGCGCATGAACCTTGCTTGAGCTCGAAATTCCATCGTGCGTCTCCTTTACGCCTTCGGCGCCGGGGCTGCCGGTGCCGCTCCTGCCGCTGGACTTGGAGCCCCCGGACCACCCGGAATACCGGCCGGCTTGGCTGCGACTTCAGTTGCAGCTCTCATCGAGTGTCCCTTGAACTGGCGGGTGAAACTGAACTCGCCTAGTTTGTGGCCCACCAGGTTCTCGGTGATGTATACCGGGATAAACTTCTTGCCGTTGTGCACCGCAATAGTGTGGCCCACCATTTCCGGAATGATGGTTGAACGCCGCGACCAGGTGCGCAGCACCTTCTTTTCGTTGCGGGAGTTCATACCTTCCACCCGGCTTTGCAGGAAACCATCGACGAACGGTCCTTTTTTTGTTGAACGTGCCATAAAGTCAGTCCTATTTCTTGCCGCGACGGTTGACGATAAATGCATCCGTGCGCTTGTTATTTCGCGTCTTGTATCCGCGCGTCGGCTGGCCCCAGGGGGTTACCGGATGACGACCGCCGGAAGTCTTGCCTTCACCGCCGCCGTGCGGATGATCTACCGGGTTCATCGAAACGCCACGATTGTGCGGCCGCTTGCCCAGCCACCGCGATCGGCCGGCTTTGCCGATGGTGACGTTTTCGTGATCGAGATTGCCGACCTGGCCGATGGTCGCCATGCAGCCCTGCGCAACCTTGCGAATCTCGCCGGAAGGTAGTTTCACCAGCGCGTACTCGCCTTCCTTCGCGACCAACTGGGCCGCACCGCCGGCTGAACGCACCATCTGCGCACCCTTGCCCGGCTTCAACTCGACATTGTGAATCGTGGTACCCGGAGGAATGTTGTGCAGGGGCAGCGCGTTGCCCACCAGAATATCGGCGTCCGGACCACTCAACACTTTTTGTCCAACCTTCAATCCGTCGGGCTGCAAGATGTAACGCTTCTCGCCATCGGCATAGCTCAATAAAGCGATGCGCGCCGAGCGATTGGGATCGTACTCGATCGTCGCCACCGTGGCCGGGATGCCGATCTTGTCGCGCTTGAAATCAATAATGCGCAGCTTGCGCTTGTGCCCGCCACCAATAAATCGCATGGTGGTCTGGCCAGAATTGCGCCGCCCGCCGGTTCGCGGCTTGGGTTCGAGCAGCGGCTTGTGCGGCTGCGTGCTCGTAATATCGTCGTTGACCAGAGTCGTGCGGTAACGCAACGTCTGGGTCGTCGGTCTGTAAGTCTTGATTGGCATAAATCAGCTCTTAGCTTCTAGCTCTTAGCTTTTACAGGTTCTGCGCGTACTCCGGCATTTTTTCGCCGGCCTTCAGCCGCACGTATGCCTTCTTCCAATCCGGGCGGTAGCCGGCAAACTTTCCCCGCCGCCGTTCTTTTCCAGGATAAGTGGCAGTGCGAACCGAATGCACTTTCACTTTGAAGATTCCCTGCACGGCTTCCTTAATTTCCGTCTTGGTCGCCGCGGTCGCCACTTGAAAAACCAATGTGTTCTGGTTTTCCTTGATGGCGAGACCCTTTTCCGTAATGACCGGACGCCGAAGGATTTGGTATGCGGACTTCATCAGGCCACCTCCGCCGCTTTTTCATGCCGGGGGCGGCGCCGCGGAGAACGCGAAGCTTTCTTCGGCGCTTCTCCCTCGCCTTCCGCGGGCTTGTGTTGCCGCTTCGAAATCGAACTCTTGAGCGAGATCTGCAGCTTCTCAATTGCCGGCTGCGAGAAAATCGCCCGGTCGTAGCGCAGCAGATGATACGGATGAACCTCATTGCCGCTCACCAGCTCGACGCCATGAAGATTTCGCGAACTCAAGGTCAGATTGCGATTCTCATGCTTGGGAACCTCGACCAACAGCGCCGTGCCATCGACCTTGAGCGCATCCAGCGCCTCTCGAAACTGCTTGGACTTGGGCTCCTTCACATCGAACGCGTTCACGATGATCAACTTGCCATCGGCAAACTTCGAAGCCAGTGCGGAGCGCAACGCTCCCAGCAATTTCTTGCGTGGAAAAGCGTAATCGTAAGACCGTGGCTGCGGACCGTGCACCGTGCCGCCGTGCCGCCAGAGTGGCGAACGAATCGAACCCACCCGAGCCCGTCCAGTACCCTTCTGTTTCCAGAGTTTCTTGCCGGCTCCGGAGACCAGCTTTTTATTCTTGGTCGCGTGAGTCCCAGCCCGGTGGGCAGCGCGATAATGTTTCACCGCCTCCCACAACAGGTCTTCGTTCACAGCGCCGAAGACCTCATCAGCCAGCTCGAGGCTGCCGACTTTGGCTCCGCTCAGATTGTGAATGTCAATGCTTGCCATGATCTATCCTAATAACGTTCTGATCCTGATTCCGTTAAGCCTTCTTGGCCGCGCGCTTGGCCGCCTTCAACGGGTCAACCGTTGCGGATCCGGCAAATCCGCGCCGCTCTCTCGGCGGTTTCTTGGCCTTGGTAATCACCAGGTATCCGCCTTTGGGGCCGGGTACGCTGCCTTCGACCACCAGCAAATTGTCTTCTTTGTCCATGCCAAGAACGCGCAAGTTGCGTACAGTTACCCGGTCCACGCCCATGTGGCCGGACATACGCATGCCCTTAAACACACGCGACGGAAACGCCGACGAACCAATCGAGCCCGTGATCTGAAACATCGAACCGTGCGACTTGGGACCGCCGGCAAAATGATGCCGCCTGACTACGCCGGAGAAGCCACGTCCTTTGCTGATACCGACGACGTCCACAAATTTCTCGCCGTCGAAAATGTCCACGAGAACGCGATCGCCAGCTTTCACCAGTCCGTCCCCGTCGCCTTCTGCCTTTTCTTCGACTTCGATCGGGACCTCCCGCATGAACTTGACTGGCGGCAAATTGTTCTTGCCGAGATGTCCGCGAGCGGGCTTGGTCAGCCGCGACTCTTTGACGAACTCGACAAGACCGATCTGCGCGGCAACATATCCGTCCCTGGTCTGCGTCTTATGCTGCGTGATCACGCAGGGTCCAGCCTGCAGCACGGTCGCGGGATGAACGTCGCCCTTGTCGTCAAAGAGCTGCGTCATGCCGACCTTCTTGCCTAAGATTCCAGTTACCTTTGCCATATTTCTTCTTCTCCGCTAACCCAGCATGGCCGTTTGGCTATCGGCTGGGGCTTCTCGCTTCAGACTGAAAGCCGAGAGCTGACGGCTGAAAGCTATTTATGTTCCTTGCCAAATGCTTTGATCTCGACGTCCACACCCGCGGGCAAGTCGAGTTTCATCAGCGCGTCTACCGTTTGCTGCGTCGGCTCGAGAATGTCGAGCAGGCGCTTGTGCGTGCGGATCTCGAACTGTTCGCGCGACTTTTTGTCCACGTGCGGAGAACGTAAGACGCAATACTTATTCTTCATCGTGGGCAAGGGAATCGGCCCTGCGATTTGCGCGCCCGTGCGCTTCGCAGTCTCGACGATTTCACCCGTGGACTGATCCAGGATGCGATAGTCGTAAGCCTTCAACCGAATACGAATTCTTTCTTTTCCAATCACTTTGAACTCTCGCTAACCCCTCCCGGCTGTCCGGGAAGAAAGAACTATGTGGCGCGGGCGCCCTCGCCCGCGAAACCTGCGGAGCTTCCGCTCCTGCTGGACAGCCGAGGGCGGCTGTCCCCACGTTTTCTACTGCACAATCTCGCTGATGGTTCCCGCGCCCACTGTGTGTCCGCCTTCGCGAATCGCGAAGCGCAAGCCTTTCTCCATCGCCACCGGCGTGATCAGCTCAATCACCAGGCTCACATTGTCTCCCGGCATCACCATTTCTGTCGCCGCCGGCAGCTCCGCAACGCCTGTTACGTCCGTTGTCCGCAAATAAAATTGCGGACGGTATCCCTTGAAGAATGGCGTGTGTCGCCCGCCTTCTTCTTTCGTGAGAATGTAAACTTCCGCCTTGAACTTGGTGTGCGGAGTGATCGATCCACCCTTCGCCAGCACCATGCCGCGCTCCACATCGTCCTTGCCAATGCCGCGCAGCAGGAGGCCGGCGTTGTCTCCTGCCAGGCCTTCGTCCAATTGCTTCTTGAACATTTCGACGCCGGTCACAACCGTCTTGCGGGTGTCGCGGAAGCCCACAATTTCCACTTCCTCGCCGACTTTCACTTTGCCGCGCTCGATCCGTCCCGTCACCACTGTGCCCCGGCCCGAGATCGAGAAAATATCTTCAATCGGCATCAGGAACGGTTTGTCCAGCTCACGCGCCGGCTGCGGTATGCTCTTGTCTACCGCTTCCATCAACGCATCAACCTGCTTTTCCCACTTCTCTTCGCCATTCAAAGCTCCCAACGCCGACAGCCGTACTACCGGCACATCGTCGCCCGGAAACTTGTAGCTCTTCAGCAACTCGCGCACTTCCAGTTCCACCAGATCCAGCAACTCGGGATCGTCCACCGCGTCACACTTGTTGAGCGCAACCACGATGTACGGCACACCTACCTGTCGCGCCAAAAGCACGTGTTCGCGGGTCTGCGGCATCGGACCATCCGTCGCCGCTACAACTAAGATCGCGCCATCCATCTGCGCCGCGCCCGTGATCATGTTCTTGATGTAATCCGCGTGGCCCGGGCAGTCGACGTGCGCGTAGTGCCGGTTCGCCGTCTCGTACTCGACGTGCGCCGTCGCAATCGTAATCCCGCGAGCCTTTTCTTCCGGCGCGTTATCGATGCTGTCGAAATGACCGGAACACGATCTTCGGGTTGTGCTTCTGCAACACCTTGGTGATGGCCGCCGTCAGCGTGGTCTTGCCATGGTCGATGTGACCAATCGTCCCTACGTTGCAGTGCGGCTTATTACGATCAAATTTCTCTTTCGCCATTGCCTTGCTCCGTACTTTCTTTCGTAAACCGTTTCCCGAGGGCACGAACAGCGCCCAAGAGTTATCTCTTTACCGTCCCCTGCACTCGGGCAATAATCTCTTCCGATACCGAGCGCGGGGCTTCTTCATACCGGGCAAAGTGCATCGAGTACTCGGCGCGGCCCTGCGTGCTCGAGCGCATATGAGTCGCATAGCCAAACATCTCGGCCAGCGGCACGATTGCCTTGATCACCTGGGAACCAGCGCGATGCTCCATGCCCTCGATGCGTCCACGGCGTGAACTAAGGTCGCCCATGATCACGCCTGCGTAATCTTCCGGCGTGACTACTTCGACCGACATTACTGGTTCGAGCAACACCGGCGAAGCTTTGCGAGCGGCTTCCTTGAAGGCCATCGAGCCCGCGATCTTGAACGCCATTTCGTTCGAATCAACATCGTGATAGCTGCCATCGTAAAGAGTGGCCTTTACGTCGACCATCTCGTAACCGGCCAGGACGCCGCCTTCCATGGCTTCTCGAATGCCCTGATCGATCGGCTTAATGAATTCCTTGGGCACGGAGCCGCCGACGATATCGTTAACAAATTCGTAGCCCTTGCCTGGCTCCTGCGGCTCAATCCGAATCTTGGCGTGACCATACTGCCCGCGCCCACCGGTCTGGCGGATGTACTTGCCCTCGGCTTCTGCTTTCTTGCGAATCGTCTCGCGGTAAGCCACTTGCGGTTTGCCGACATTCGCTTCGACCTTATACTCGCGCATCATGCGATCGACGATGATCTCGAGATGCAGCTCGCCCATACCGCTGATGATGGTCTGTCCACTATCAGGGTCAGTGTGAACCTTGAAGGTTGGGTCTTCCTGGGCAAGACGGCCTAGCGCCATGCCCATTTTTTCCTGATCGGCCTTGGTCTTGGGTTCGACCGCAACCGAGATGACGGGAACCGCGAATGTAATCGATTCCAGCGTGATGGGATGGGCCTCATCGCAAATCGTGTCACCCGTACTGACATTCTTCAAACCGACCGCGGCACAAATGTCGCCCGCCAGAATCTCGTTGATGTCTTCGCGCTTATTGGCGTGCATCTTGAGCAGGCGGCCTATGCGCTCAGTACGTCGGCGTCCCGCGCAAAGCACCGAGTCGCCAGATTTAACCTGGCCGGAATAAACACGAATGAAAGTCAATTGGCCGACGAAGGGGTCAGCCATGATTTTGAACGCCAGAGCGGAAAACGGCTCGTTATCCGCCGGGTGACGGGTAATCACTTCTCCGGTGTCCGGATTCGTGCCTTTCACTTCGCCTGCATCGAGCGGCGAAGGCAGATAATCGACCACCGCATCAAGCAGCGGCTGTACACCCTTGTTTTTAAAAGCGGTGCCGACAACGACGGGAAACAACTTCAGGTCAACCGTAGACTTGCGCAGGGAAGCCCGCAGTTCCTCGGCGGAAATAGCCTCGCCTTCCAGGAACTTGTGCAGGATTTCGTCATCGTTTTCAGCTACGGTTTCGACCAACTGCGTGTGAAAGGCTTCAGCTTTCTTCTGGAGTTCGGGAGGAATTGGGCCCGTAATGTACTCGGCTCCGATCGTGTCATCCTGCCAGATAATCGACTTCATTTCAATGAGGTCGACCACCCCTTTGAACTTGTCTTCCTGGCCGATGGGAATCTGGATAGCAATGGGCTTGGCGTTGAGACCCTTGCGGATGGTATCGACGGCATGCTCGAAGTCCGCGCCCATCTTGTCAATCTTGTTAATGAAACAAATGCGCGGCACGCCGTACTTGTCGGCCTGTCGCCAGACTTTTTCCGATTGCGGCTGCACGCCGTGGACAGCGTCGAACACGGCAACCGCGCCGTCCAGCACGCGTAACGAGCGCTCGACTTCAGCCGTAAAGTCCACGTGGCCGGGGGTATCGATAATATTGATGCGGACATCGCGCCAGGAACATGTGGTCGCAGCAGAAGTAATGGTGATACCCCGCTCCTGCTCCTGCTCCATCCAATCCATTGTGGCTGTGCCTTCATGGACCTCTCCGATGCGGTGCGTCTTTCCCGTATAGAAAAGGATGCGCTCCGTCGTAGTGGTCTTCCCGGCATCGATGTGGGCCATAATGCCGATGTTCCTGCACCGTTCTAATGGGACTGTTCTGGGCACGACTTTATTTCTTCCTTCTGGGGCTCCGAAAAAGTTGCTACTAGCTTCTAGCTAGGAACTGGCTCACCACCGGTAGTGCGCGAATGCCTTATTGGCCTCAGCCATACGGTGAACGTCTTCTTTCTTCTTGATGGCTGCGCCCTTACCATTCGCGGCGTCCAGCAATTCATTGGTCAACTTGTCGATCATGCCCTTCTCACCGCGTCCGCGAGAGTAGGTAATCAGCCAGCGAATCGCCAGCGAAGTGCGCCGGTCTGCGTTGACTTCCACCGGCACCTGATAGTTCGCGCCGCCTACGCGGCGAGTCTTGACTTCGAGCAGCGGCTTTGCATTCTCCACGGCTTTCTTGAACAGCTTCAGAGCCTCGTCGCCGCCTTTTTCCTGCAGCCGCGTCAAAGCTTCATAAAAGATGCCCTCAGCCGTGCTCTTCTTACCCTGCCACATCATCGAGTTGACGAACTTCGTCACCAGATCCGATCCGTAAACTGGATCGGCATCCACAGTCCGCTTGGGGGTATGTCCTTTTCTTGGCATTTCAGCTCTTAGCTCCTGGCTCCTAAGCTTCTCGCTCGAGCCGCGCAGACGTAGCCAGCTACGTCTCGATAGAAATATCTACGCCTTCGGGCGCTTGGCGCCATACTTCGAGCGGCTTTGCTTGCGGCCCGCAACCCCTACTGCATCCAACGTTCCACGAACTACGTGATAGCGCACGCCCGGCAGATCCTTTACGCGGCCGCCACGGATCAGCACGATCGAGTGCTCTTGCAGGTTATGGCCAACGCCGGGGATATAAGTTGTGACCTCAATGCCGTTGGTCAAGCGTACCCGGGCAACCTTGCGCAGCGCTGAGTTCGGCTTCTTCGGCGTTTGCGTATACACGCGAGTGCAGACACCGCGCTTTTGCGGACATCCCTGCAACGCAGGGCTCGCCGTCTTATATCGCGGCCGCTTGCGACCGTCCCGGACTAATTGATTGAAGGTAGGCACTCTTTGCTGCTCCTTCGGCAACGCGTGCTCGCACGCCAACCGAGGCGCGTCGACACACAGACGCCGCTTTGACTTTCCCTGGCTCAGGGTTCTGGCTGGCGATCCGCCAACCATGCTTCTCACCGCACACAAATCCGGTGAGAGATTTTCGGTTTCCCGTTCAGACTGAACAGCGACGACGGTGGCACCAGGCCCGAATCTCAAAACCCCGGGAGGTGCTCCGTTTCGTCCGCTTTGCCCCACATAGCCTTCCAACGGACGGAAGGTGCGCGCAGGGCATTTCAGCGAGGGCATCTCCGGAACTGTTTCCGAAGACGTGTATCTTTAGGGCTTAGCCGCTTTCTTTGGGGACTTTCGCGCACGGAACACGCGCAGCGAACGAATCCACAGCCTACAGGCAAGCCAGAATGAACTCGCGGAACCTTTCAAATATAGCAACTCTCTTCACACATCGTCAACCATGGTTTGCCGCATCCCAAAAATAAGGCAGGCATTCAGGGTAAAGCCGTTGCAGAACGAGAGACGCCTCGTATGATTTCGGCGGTCTGCGGCGCGAGCAAGACGGCCCCGCTTGCCGAAAAGATTCGCAGCCTCTACACTTGAAGCCTTCCAGAGCGAATAAATTCCTAGAAGGCATTGCTCGCCGCGTGGGCGACCATGAGGGCGGGGAGGATACATGGGTAGGTGCGGTTTTGCCGGTTTCGGGTTTTTTGTTGCTCTTCTCATTTTCCTGGTTGCCGGTCTCACCGGGTGCGCCAGCAACAGCGCTGTCACCACCACAAGCTTTGCAGTCCCGGCCAGCATTACCCTCAATCCCAACCCGAACCTGTCCATGGAGATTGGTACATTCCAGTCATTCTTGGCAAGCCCTTTGACCTCCACCAGGACGACGATCGCCGAGCCGGTGTCCTACCAGTCCAGTAACACTGCAGTGCTCACCGTGGCCAACAACGGACTCGCGTGCGCCGGCAGTTGGAATTCGTTGAGCAACCCACAGATTTGCACACCCGGGCCGGTGGGCGTGGCTGTGGTCACAGCGACCGCCCAAGGGGTGAGCAGCCCTTCGACCACGGTTTACGTGCATCAGCACATCGATAAAGTCACGGTGAGCTTGTTCGTGCCTCCGAACCAGCCGCCCCCTACCAATCCATGCTATTCCGTGAATCAAACCTCCATCTACCAGGCGAATGCGTTCAGCCGCGGCGTGGACATTACCTCCACGGTCGGAGTCTTCAACTGGCAAACTCTGATCACGAATGTGGCAACGCTCAGTACTACCGCTACTGGCTTGCTTCAGGGACAGGTCCAAGTGACCGCCAAGGTCCCCGGCCTCACTCCCCTGTTCGCCACCATAGGCAACGTCGATAGTGTGCCGCTCAATTTCACAACTTGCGCGGTGCAGTCGATTCACACTCACCGTCACAACTTCCACAAGCAGCTCAAAAACCATCACGCCGACAATCCTTGATACTTTGGGCACGACGATCACCGGAGTTCCACTGACCTGGAGTTCCTCCGAGTCTGCATCGGTCAGCGTGACCAGCGCCGGGGGAGCAAGCGGGTCGTCGACGGGAGGTAGCGCCACCATCATCGCATCTTGCACTCCGCCCACCTGCAACACAGGCTTTTATCCGTCGCTGCCGATCTATCCAGAGAATGTTGTAAACATGACCATACCCCCCGCCGGGACCCCCCAACAACGCCACCGTATTTGTAAGCTCAACCAGTTGTGGCACAACCGATGGCTGCTTCAGCACCGTCGTTCCTGTGACAGCTCCGAACACGGTGGGGAACTTCGTCACCTTGCCGGCGACGCCAGATTCGCTGGTCTTCGACCGACAAGGGAACAAGGCCTACCTGGGAACCGATTCCGGACGGCTGGGGACGGTGGGCCTCGCGGTGGTTGATGCCACGGCCAATACCGCGACTCAGTTCGCATCTCTTCCCGGCAAAGTACTAGCTGTCTCTCCCAATGGAAACAAGGTCATCATTTCCGACACGTCATCCGAAGACAAGCCGAACCACGTGTTTGTTTTTGACACGACCAGCAACACCGTTTCGACATTTCAGATCACCGGAGCAACCGCCGCCGACTTTTCGCCGGACAGTCTGAAGGCATACATCGTGGCGGGGACTACGCTGTATGTCTATTCGAATGTCGATGGGCTCCGAACCATTGCCCTCGCCGCCCCCGCTAACGACGCATCTTTTCTTTCGGAGGGCGCGTTTGCCTATGTAGCCGGAGGCGCGTCCGTCGGCGATCAGCGTGTGGAGAACCTGCGACAATGCGCACGTCGATACCGTCGCCGTCCCAGGCAACACCAAGCTTCATAAAGACTCTTCCCGGCCCAGCGAAATTACTTCCGCTCGACTCTCCCGACACTTATCATCTCCTGGCGGTAGACCCTCCCGGCATCGACATCATTAGCGTGAATACGACGCCTTCTGGCTGTACGCCCGCAGTGACCGATGGCCCGGTTGCATCCTTCAATCTGGGCCAGGGTGACTTTGTTCCCAAGCAGTTGATTCTCTCGCAAGATGGGTCGACGGCTTACGTGCTTACTTCCAATTTGAGCAGCATCCTGGTGTTCAACATCCCTGGCCAAACATCATCCGCGATCGCCCTGTTTGGAAACCCCATGCCTCTTAGTGCCTCGCTCACGCCGGATGGCACCCAGCTATGGGTCGGGGCCAGCGACGGGACGGTCCACGTCGTGAGTACCGTGGCGGGTGGTGACATTCGACAGATATCCTTCCCGCAAGGCCTGTGCCAGAACTCGGTGGGGCAGCGATTTCCCATCACCTGTAATCCAGATCTGATTGCAGTAAAGCCGTAGAAGGGCCGTCGTCGGTCGTGAGTCCTTGGCCGTTGGTCAATGGCATCTGGATGGCTTTGTGGCTCGGGCAAGATCAAGGCTCATGACGAACGACCGATGACGAAGGACTTTCTTACGCTTTTGCCTTTTCCAGTTCCCGGCCCACGCTGTCCAGCACGCCATTGATGAATTGCACGGATTCGGGGCTGGAAAACTTGCGCGCGATTTCCAGGGCTTCGTTGATCACCACGGCGCGCGGCGTGTCGAGGAAAGCCCATCAGCTCCGCCACCGCGGAACGCAGCACGTTGCGATCCACGGCGGCCATGCGGTCCATGCGCCAGTGTTCGGCGTGACGCTCGATGAGGCCGTCGATCTCCGCGGCACGGTCGGTGGCTGTCGCGAAAAAGATCTTCGGCAAACCCCGCACATCTTTTTCGGTGGAATCGTGTTCATTCCAGAAGGTGCGGCGGACCTCGTCGGGAGTTTGCTTGCCCATGTCGGCCTGAAACAGCATCTGCAGCACAAGTTCGCGAGATTTTCGGCGGGTGCCCATGGAGCTCGTTGGTCGTTCGTCGATCGGCTTTCAGTTTACAGGAGTTGAGAAGCAGTATCAGCGGTTGCGTTTTTGTCGAGCGAGCGGGCAGGCTTGCGGTTTTCGGTCTTGCTGAGAGCTGCCGGCTTGAGATGCTGACGGCTCTTCGCTCTTGCCAACGACCAACGACGAACGACCAACGACAGCTTTTTTCAGATTCGCCATCTCCACCGCCGCCAGCGCCGCTTCGAAGCCTTTGTTGCCCATCTTCAGGCCGGCGCGATCGATGGCCTGTTCCAGCGTGTCGCAGGTAAGCACGCCGAAAGCGTGAGGCACGCCGGTTTCCTGCGCGGATTGGCCGATGCCGCGCGTGACTTCATTGACGATGACGTCGTAGTGGGCGGTGTCGCCGCGCAGCAGGCATCCGAGGCAAATGATGGCGTCGTATTTCTCGGTCTCGGCGAGAGTACGCGCGGCGGAAGGAATTTCGAAGGCGCCAGGAACGCGAACGACTTCAATGTCCTCGGCTTTGGCGCCGCAGCGCAGTAGTCCATCGAACGCGCTGCGCAGCAATCGTTCCGTGATGAACTCGTTGAATCGCGAGACGACGATGCCGAAACGTTTTCCGGAAGCGCTCAGATTTCCCTCGAGCACTGTGACCGGAACCGAGGGCAACGGCGGATCTTGTTTGTCGGTCTTCTCCGTGACTCCGCGCCTCCGTGGTGAATTGGCTCTTAATTCGTGTGAAATCCGTGCCGCGTTACTTGCCTTTGAACTGCGCCGGACGCTTCTCCAGAAACGCCGTCGTCCCTTCTTTCTTGTCTTCCGACGCGCAAGCAACGGCGAACAACACGGCCTCAAGATATAAGCCTTCCGCCAAGGTCATCTCCATGCCTTTGTTCACCGCTTCCATTGCGTACTGAACCGCCAGCGGAGCGTTGGCGATGATCTTCTGCGCGATCGCCTCGGCGCGGGGAATCAGCTCTGACGCGGGAACAACTTCATTCACCAATCCGACGCGATGCGCCTCCTGCGCGCTGATCATTTCGCCCGCGAGCACAAGCTGCATGGCGATGCCTTTGCCCACCAGTCGAGGCAAACGTTGCGTCCCGCCGTAACCCGGAATAATTCCCAGCTTCACTTCGGGCTGTCCGAGCTTCGCGTTTTCGCTGGCCAGGCGCATGGTGCAGGCCATCGCGATTTCGCACCCGCCGCCGAGCGCGAAGCCGTTGATGCAAGCGATCACCGGCTTCCCCAGGTTCTCGATCAAATCGAGAACAGACTGGCCGCGATGCGTATACTCCTTGCCCGAGACCGCATCATGCTTGGCCAGTTCGGAAATATCGGCTCCCGCGATAAAAGCCTTCTCACCTGCGCCGGTCATAATGACCACGCGGATGCCGGGATCGTTCTTGATGTCAGTGAAATGCCGCGCGCAACTCTTCCATGGTGGCCATGTTGAGCGCGTTGAGCACCTTGGGCCGGTTGACGGTGACGTAAGCGATGGCACCTTTTTTCTCGAAAAGAATGTTTTCAAAGTTCATACGGTCCAATTCCATGGGCATTACTTAGGTCACATCATCGAATAAAGAAACTGCTTATCTCAAACCTTCCGTGTTAACCACAGTCCGCAAAAGCCACCCAATACTAATGCGAGACCGACCGAGAAAAAAAGTCGTGCAAGCTTCTGCATTGCGTCACGGATTTCCGCGCCTCGTGCGTATTCACGTCTGCTGCAAAGAAAACTCAGATGAACAATGTGCCATAGGATAACTGTGCCCCGGGAAGCAAGAACTCATTGCCCAGACCCAAACTGTACAAAGGCACAGTAGTGGTCCCCATCCCTTGCCGGCCTTGTTCAGAATAACCGTAAAACACCTTCGCCCGCCTTCCGCAGGCGCTTGGCGAGTGCCTATTTGCTATAATTGTATAGCACGAGGTAACCCATGCTCGCCATACGCCTTCCGGAACAAATCGAAAAGCGCCTAGGACGTCTCGCTAAACGCACTGGCCGTACCAAGACATACTACGCCCGCGAGGCGATCCTTCAACATCTGGACGAACTGGAAGACATCTATCTTGCTGACGAAACGCCTTGAGGCCGTGCGCTCGGGTCGCAGCCGGACCATTCCGATCGAAAAGCTATTGCGTCGCTATGGCGTGGAAGATTGAGTTCGAATCGCCGCCCGGAAAGAACTGGAAAAGCTGGATAGACCCGTCGCCCGACGCATTATGAAGTTTCTCTACCAGCGCGTTGGACAACTGGACGATCCGCGCAGAATCGGCGAACGGCTTCAAGGCACGCCGAGCGACTTCTGGAAATACCGCGTCGGAGATTACCGCCTCATTTGCTCCCTGGAAGACGACCGGTTCGTGGTACTGGTTCTGCGCATCGGGCACCGCCGGGAAGTTTACAAGCGCTAGCGTGCCAATCAACCTTTTCGGGGGCTTCGCTCCGGGACGCGCTTCTAAAGTTTATTCGGCTTCGGATTGTTCGGGTCCGAATAATCGTAGAACCCCTTGCCGGTTTTCCGCCCGTACCAGCCAGCCATCACCAGTCGTTTTAACAGCGGCGGCGACGCGAATCGCCGCTCCTTGAATTCGTCATACATCACGTGGGTGATGTAGAAAGTCGTATCGAGCCCGACGAAATCGAGCAACGTGAACGGGCCCATGGGATAGCCGCAGCCCAGCTTCATGGCGTTGTCGATGTCGTCGATCGAACCCACGCCTTCTTCATAGGCGCGGATGGCATCGAGCAGATACGGCACCAGCAGACGGTTCACGATGAATCCGGTCTTGTCGCTGGTGCGCACCGGCGTTTTGTCGAGTTTTTTCGCAAACTCGTAAGCCGCGTCGTAGACCTCGCTGGCGGTCGCAATGGTCCGCACAACCTCCACCAATTTCATCAGCGGCACCGGATTGAAGAAATGCAATCCGATAAACCGCTCCGGGCGTTTGGTCGAAGTCAAAAGTTCGGTGATCGAAATGGACGACGTGTTCGAAGCGAAGATTGCGTCTTTTTTCACGATGCCATCCAAGGACGCGTACATCTTTTTCTTGTCCTCGACATTCTCGATGATGGCTTCGATTACGATGTCGCAGTCAGCGAGGTCCTGCTTGTTCGTCGTGCCTTTGAGGCGAGCGCGGATTTGGTCTTTTTGTTCGAGAGTTATGCCGCCCTTCTCGGGAGGCCGCTCGGCGAACTTGGCCAGCGACTTGTCAATCCCGGCAAAACCCTTGTCGAGAAACTTCTGCTCAACTTCGAGCACGGTAACATCGAATCCAGCAGTCGCGGCAACTTGAGCGATTCCAGAGCCCATCAAACCGCAACCGAGTACTCCAACTTTCTTTATTTCCATTAGCCATTCCTTTTTGCACGTGATCAGGCCTGAACCAGCTGCTCCCATCACAGAGACACAGAGTCACAGAAAACCTCTTTCTTGATTTCTCTGTGTCTCTGTCGCTAAATGTTCTAATTCAAACTCTCCACCACCATCGCAATCCCCTGCCCGCCGCCGATGCACGCTGTAGCCAGTCCGTACTTCTTTCTTGCGCCGCCGCAATTCGTACAGCAGCGTGATCACCAACCGCGTTCCAGTCGCGCCCAGGGGATGTCCCAGCGCAATCGCTCCACCGTTCACGTTGACTTTGTCGCGATCGAGGTCGAGCTCTTTCTCGACCGAAAGGTACTGCGCCGCAAACGCCTCGTTCACTTCGATCAAGTCGATGTAATCCAACGTGAGCCCGGCTTTCTGCAAAGCGATCTTCGTCGCCGGCACCGGACCGCGGCCCATCAGCTTAGGTTCAACTCCGGCAACGCCCCAGCCCACGATTCGCCCCAACGGTTTTAATCCCCGCTTGCCAGCCTCCTCGAGCGACATCACCACGACGGCCGCGGCACCATCCACGATGCCGCTGGCGTTCCCCGCAGTGACCGTGCCGTTCTTTCCGAACGCCGGCTTCAGCTTGGCCAGGCCTTCCATCGTGGTTTGCGGACGGCGATGATCGTCTTCGCTCAAAGTCTCGCCGGATGGCTCACCCTTTCGGTCCTTGAGTGGCACCGGAACCAACTCTTCCTGCAGGCGGCCATCTTTGTATGCGGCGTCCGCCAATTGTTGCGAGCGCAACGCGAATTCATCCTGCGCCTGACGCGTGATGCCCTGCTGCTCACCGTAAAGCTCCGCGGTATTCGCCATGTAGAGACCGCAATAGGTGTCGAGCAGCGCAACCATGAGCGAGTCTTCCAGCTTTCCGCCGGGAGCAAGAGTAAAACCGTCGCGCCCGCGGATCACGAACGGCGCTTGCGACATAGCCTCCATACCGCCCGCGAGCACAACATTAGCTTCGCCCAGCTGAATCATCTGGGCTGCGTTGACGATGGATCTGCATCCCCGATCCGCACAAACGATTTACGGTGAGAGCGGGCGTTTCAATGGGCAGACCGGCGCGCAGTCCGACATGGCGTGCGCCGTAAAGAGCGTCGCCAGAAGTCTGCTGCGCGTTGCCAAAAACTGCGTGATCGAATTCTTTCGGATCCAGTCCAGCGCGCTCAATGGCAGCCTTACCTGCAACGGCGCCGAGTTCCTGAGCCGTGAAATCCTTCAACTTGCCACAATAGCGTCCAAAGGGCGTACGCGCCCCGCTCACAATTGCGATGTCCCCTGGTTTCAACATTGGCTTCCTAGTCGTAGCTTCGAGTATGAGGTCCCGTGATCAGAAGAGTCTGAGCGGACTAACCAAACTGGTTAGTTTAACAGCGGAGATAAGGAGGCGTAAACCGATCACCGGATAAGAATCGGGGATCAGTTGGAAACGGTCCGCGCGAGATTGCTCCCCCGCTGGTGAAAGCGCATCGAAGCAGGAGTCAAAGGGCAAAAGCATTTATCGCGACCGACCAACATCGCGATTCGCTGATTCAGTTCTAGGCCACCGCCGCCGCCGCGTACGATGCAGCCAGGGCGACGATCTTGCCCGCACCCTGTCCGATGGCGGTTTGCAGCGCTTGTTCAGCGCGATTGATCACTTCAGTGACGATGTCCACAGGATCAAATTCCCCGCGCACCACCGCCTCCGCCAGCCCGGCACTGAAGTGGACAGCCTCTTGCTTCTCGGGCATTCGTATTTGAGCGAGCAGTCGTTGCAGTTTCTCCGCAGCCATGACACCCTCTTTTTCCGGCGTTTCCCCAAGAACGATGGCGATAGTCGTCGTCTCGTAGCGGAAGGCAAGATCGTTCTGCCGGATATTGGCAGCAAAGAGTTGGCCAATTTGCTGCATCACCGCTTCCACCGCCGATTCGCCGAACTCCTTCACCATTGCGGCTTTTTCGCCGAACTGCATCAACAGAATCGTAAGCGGAGTGCTTTGCTGGGCGTTGCGCCGCGTTTCTGCCATCAGCAGATCGAGATACGAAGCCCGTTTCAGCAGGCCCGAATGCTCGTCGGTCACAGAAAGGTTCTTGACCAGGCGGCGAAGCCCGGCGTTGTTCAGCGCAATCACAATCTGGTCGCTTATGGTCTTGAGCACCATCACGTCGTTAGAGCCCCAGGCATGCGGCTTGCTGTCCATCAGAACCAGGAGCCCGACCTGTTCCGATCCGTCGCTGAGAGGCAGCGCCAGCAGCGAAGTCGACCGCCAGGTGCGACAAGGCTTCACGCATCGTCTGCAAGTCAGAGCCAGCCTGTGTGTCGGCAATCGTGAGCGTGCCGCCGCGATTGATTGCCAGATCGTGGATTGTGGTTGTAATTTTTTCCAGCGCCCGGATCTCTGCTGGCTTGCTAGTTCGCTGCAATACTCTTTCACGCTGGTAGTGTGCAACCCGGGCTTACGCATTGCGACCACACACCGGTCAGACCTTCCATTGCGATCCAATTTCCTTGGCCGCGGTCAACATCACCGCGTCCGCGTTGCTTTGGCGATAAAGCTTGCGGGTGATTTCCGCCACTCGTGCGAAACTGCTGACATCCGCAGTTTCGCCGGACTGCGCTGCGCCAACTTGTGGCGACAACGGTCGCGAATCGGCAGGTGCCGGCGTCACCACAGGCGCGGGCGCCGAGCCCGCATAATGAGGAATCAATCCCGCCGTCATGTACAACTGTCGCAGATCCTGATTGCGCTCCTCTTCGCGGGGAAACAGTTCTTGAATCCGTTGCAAGCGCTCAACCGCTTTCGAACGCATGCCGTATTGCACCAGAATTTCCGCCTGCAGCATCAGATCCTGCAGAGCAGCGGCGCCCAGCATCTTCTCCTGATCGGAAGGGGCGCCGCAGCCGTGTCGGCCATACTGGACAAAGCGCGAAGCAATAACTTTGAAACGGTTGTCGTCAATCTTGCCGCGCAATATTTCCAGCCGCTTCTGATGTCCGGGCTCGTACGCATCCACTTCGGCGGCACGATCCAGCGAATCAGCCGCCTTCGAGTAGTTGCCCACACTGCAGTAAAGATCAAAGAGCTTTAGCAGAGTCTGGCAATAGTCGCTCTCTCGATTTGACGCATTAAACTGCTCGCCCATGAACTCGAGCATTTCGGGCGATGCTCGGTGCCGTGCCGTAATGTCCTGAATCATGGTCAGGAAAGCGCGGCGATCCCCTTTGCGGCGATGGTATTGTTCCAGCTTTCGCCCCAGCGCGACGGCTTCGGCATCCTGCTGGCCATCGATGAAGAGCCCGATGAGGTTCGCGATCTCCTGCACCCGCGAGGGATTTTCCTCGAACAATTGCCACTGGATCGGTTCGGCGTCGCTCAGACGATTGGCCGCCTGCAACGCTTTGGCGTAGGTATCCCGCAACTCCTCTGACGCAGAACCAGCGCTGACCTGAGACTCGAGCACGAAAATGGCAGCGCCGGCTTGCCCTTGCTCCAGCAGGTTCTTGCTGTACCCGAGAGCAATCTGGGGGTCGGCAGGATCTTCCGCATAGGCGCGTTCTATCCATTGCGCTGCTGTTCCACCCGCGGCCTGAGTCAGCTGAGCAATTTTCAGAAATGCGGCCGCGGCCGCCTTGCTCTCCCCCAGTTCGGATGAGAGTTCTCCCAGACGCTGCAAGTTCTTCTCGCTGGAATCAAGAGCGAGAACCCGCTTCAACGCCGCCAGGGAATCTGGTTTGCGCCCCTGTTTCTCCAGCTCTTGAAAGACGCTTTCGTAAGTCTCGAGGGCCTGCTTCGGGTGGGACTTCTCCAGCAGCTCCCCGAACCGTAATTTCTGTTCCCAGGTCGGAGGCACAAAGCGAGCCAGCTTCTTATAAGTGAGGCTCGCCCGCGTGGCATCGCCCGCCTCGATCTGGCGCTCGAATAGGTCGCCCAGCAGCTTGACCGCTTGCGGAATGCGTTGCAGGGAAAGGCAAAGATCGGCCGCCATCTGGCATACCGTGTCGTTGCCGGGCTCGGCCGCCAGCACCTGCAGATAGTCCTCCAGTGCCTCGGCGGTTTTTCCCTTTTGGAGAAGCTTCTCGGCCCGCTCCACGCGTTTTGAGATTTCGGTCCGGTCCATTCGTTTTACAGTGTCTGCCATGAGAGCTAGCGCCGCGCGGAGTAACCCATACAGAGTCTAGGAGCAGGTTACCGGAGCGGGCAACGGCGTACCGCCCACAGCCGATTACGAAGGTCATAGGCAGAATAACTCTTTGGAAATAAGGGGGTTTCTGGTATACGTCCCGGAATGCCGACGGAAGACGCGACCAACCAGGAAAGCGGACTTCGCCACCAGCTCAGTGCCGGTCAAATGGCCATGGTAGCGGTTGGCGGCTCGATCGGCACCGGCCTCTTGCTAGGCTCAGCCGCCGCCATGGAGATCGCCGGCCCAGCCGTGATCCTCAGCTACGTCTTGGCCGGCTTCATCTGCTGGACCGTAACCATGGCGCTCGGGGAACTGTCCAGCGCGCATCCCGCAGCCGGATCCTTCGGATTGTACGCTGATCTCTATCTGAGCCCGTGGGCTGGGTTTATCTCGCGCGCAGGATATTGGATCGCCATCTCGGTTTCGGTAGGCGCTAACCTGGTCGCTTCCGCAACCTACATGCGGTATTGGTTTCCAACGGTTCCAGCCTTGGTGTGGGTGGCGTTGTTCTCACTTGTGCTGATCGTGATCAATCTTCGCAGCGTCGGCGACTACGGCCGGTTCGAATACTGGTTTGCGATGGTGAAGCTGGCAACCATGGTGACCTTCATCGTTATCGGTGGGATGTTGCTGGCGGCCGGACGCGTCCCAGCGCAATACACCGCGGAGGGAGGCTTTTTCCCGAAAGGCACGCTAGCGCCACTGCTAGCCATGACATTTGCGCTGTACACCTTCGGCGGCATAGAAATCGTGGCCATCACGACCGGCGAATCCCGATCCGTCACCCAGATTCCCCGCGCCATAAGGTGGACCTTTATCACCCTGGCCGTGGTTTACTTGGGCGCCATCGTGGTGTTAGTAGGAGTGATGCCGTGGAACCGCGTGGGCGTTACGGAGAGTCCGTTCGTGACGGTGTTCCGCATGGTAGGAATACCGGCGGCCAGTAGCCTGATGAGTTTCGTCATCCTGACCGCTGCTCTCTCGGGTGCCAACGCCAATCTCTACGCCGCATCCCGCATGCTGTTCTCGCTGGCGCGAGGAGGGTGGGCGCCCGCCCCGCTCGGTCGGCTGAATGCTGCCGGATCCCCAAAGCTGGCCTTGCTGGCCTCTTCCTACGGAATCTTGGTGGCTGTAGTTCTGGAAAAATGGGCCCCGAAAAATGCCTTCGTATACATACTCAGCGGCGCGTTGTTCGGGCTGATGCTTTCGTGGGTGGTCTCGCTGGCCGCGCACATTTCCTTCCGGCGGCGCATGAGTTCGGGACAGATAACCGAGCTTCCCATGCGTTCGCCCCTCGGCGCGTGGGGGTCGCTCCTGGGGCTCACCCTGGTGATCGCGGCAATTCTGAAAACCTGGTGGGATTCGCGTGTCAGCCTGCTCAGCGGCGTCTCCAGCCTGTTGTTACTCACCGTGGCTTATATGTTACTGGGAACCTCGAAGAACAGATCCCTCGGCGAATAGGTAGGGTCACGCCTCGACCCGACCAGTGTCGACAAGCTTGAATGTACATAGGAATGGAATTTGTGTACATTCGATGTTATTCTGGCAAAAGAAGGGGACGCTTATGGGAACAGCTAGGAATCGATCGCACAAGCATTTTCAATTGGATTCCATGAAGATCAAGCGCGCCCAAAAAGCCTTGCGAGCCAAAACGGAGACTGAGACCATCGAGCGTGCGTTGGAGTTGGTGATTGCCGAACACCGGAAGAACCGACTGGCTCTCGAAGCCACCCAGCGTTTCCTCAAGAGCGGCATTGATATCGAGGACGTGTACGGCACGCTGCGCTAGATGGAGCCCGCCCTGTTCGACTCTTCCATTTACATTTCTGCATTACGTCGAGGAGACGAGGCAGTCGTAGCGCTCCGCCGATTTGCTGCCGATGCTCCTCTCTGGCTCAGTGCAGTGGTGCTCGAAGAACTATATGCAGGCGCCGCCGACCGTAATCGTAACGTCGTGGAACGTCTGGAACGAGATTTTGACCGGGCAAAGCGAATCCTGGTGCCGAACCAGAACGATTGGACTCAAGTCGGCCGAGTCCTTGCTCGGCTGGCGGCCAAATATCATTACGAACAAATCGGACAGGGGCGATTGACCAACGACGCACTGATCGCCATCAGCGCAGGCCGCCAAGGCATCACTGTGATTACGGCCAACCAACGAGACTTCCGCAGATTGGCCGAGTTTCGCGATTTCAGGTGGCTCGTGACCACGCTTTAGCACCTGGGCGACGTCGGAATCTTTATGCTACTGTCTCGCGCGACCGGCGCAGACGGCCTTAGCGTCCGAGCTACTTGCCCAGTACAATAGCCCCATGACCGACGAACTACTCCGCTATCGCTCCGAGTTCCCCATCCTCGAGCGCACCACCTACCTGATCAGCAATTCCCTGGGAGCCATGCCGCGCGGCGTTTACGACGCCATGAAAGGCTACGCCGATACCTGGGCCACGCGCGGCGTCCGCGCCTGGGAAGAGCGATGGTGGATGCTGGCCGCGGAAGTCGGCGACGAGATTGGCGTCCTGATGAATGCGCCTAAAGGTTCCGTCTCCACCCATCAGAATGTCACGACTTGCCAGGCCGTGGTTGCTTCTTGCTTCGATTTCTCCGGCAAGCGCAACAAAGTCGTTTATACCGACATGAATTTTCCCTCGGTGATGTATTTCTGGGAAGCGCAGCAAGCCAACGGCGCGCGCGTCCACATGGTCAAGACCGACGACGGAATCACCGTCCCCACCGAGCGGCTGCTGGATGCCATTGACGAACAAACCTTGCTGGTACCGATCTCCCACGTGATCTTCCGCAGCGCCTTCATCAATGACGCGAAAGCCATCATCGAAAAAGCCCACAAAGTCGGCGCCCACGTGGTGCTGGACACTTTCCAGTCGCTCGGCACCGTGCCGGTAGACGTGCAAGCTCTCAATACCGATTTTGCCTGTGGCGGGGTTTTGAAGTGGCTTTGCGGCGGCCCCGGCGTGGGTTACTTGTACGTGCGTCCAGACCTGGGCGAAAAGCTGGAGCCCAAGTTTACCGGCTGGTTCGCGCATCAGAACTCGATGGCCTTCGAAGTCGGACCGATCCGCTACACCGACCCTCCCTTCCGCTTTATGAACGGCACGTCGCACGTACCGTCGCTCGAAGCCGCGCGTCCCGGACTGAAGATCATCACCGAAGTCGGCGTTCCCCGCATTCGCGAGAAGTCAAAACGCCAGACAGCCCGCCTGATCGAACTAGTAGAAAAGCAAGGCTGGAGGGTGAACACGCCCCGCGATCCCGAGAAACGCGGCGGAACCGTATCCATCGAAATGCCCGACTCCCAGGAAGTCTGCCGCGAACTGCTGAAGCGCGAAATTATGGTCGACTGGCGCCCAAAGGCCGGCGTCCGCATGTCCCCCCATTTCTACAACACAGATCAGGAACTGGAATTCGCGATCGCCGCAGTCGAGGAAATTTTAAAAAACCGCGCTGTAGCAGTGCGATGACCGAAGCTAACTACTGCTCGTGTGGGGACGGGCGCCTCGCCCGTCCATGCGGAGCAAGGCTCCGCAGGTCTTTGGTGGAGAAGCAACTCAAAGCCCTGTGGGAAGCAAAACTTCCGCGTCGCTCTTGAGTCAAGGACGAAGCCCTCACAGCACCAGATCCCAAGTCTCCGCCACAAGATCGTGCCCCCAACCATGGTGTGGATGATGCTCAACCAAACGAAACCCGGCTTTCTCGTAAATGCCGCGCGCTGCGTGGAGTGAATTCTGCGTCCAGAGCGTAATCTTCTTGTAACCTGCCTGCCGCGCAAAACGCACACATTCTTCTACTAACCGCTTGCCGATTCCCAATCCGCGCGCCGCCGGCTCGACCAGGAGCAAGCGCAGTTTGGCCACGGTCTTCGAGTGTTTCACCAGGAATACGCAGCCGATGATCTGGCCCTCTCTCTCGGCGATCCAGCAGCGTTCCCGCCGGGGATCAAAATTCTGGATGAACTTCGCCGCAATCTCGGCTACCAGAGCCTCGAACCGTTCGTCCCATTGATATTCTTGGGCATAAAGCACGCCGTGCCGATGCACCACCCACCCCATATCACCCGGCTGATGAGGCCGGAGAATGTAAGCAGGCTCATGTTTGGATTGAGCGCCGAGCAGCATCTCAATCGTGTGCATCGCATCGATCAGGCGATTCTGTTGCGCGATCGACAGGCCAGCTAAGATCGTGCCGACTTCCTCCCGGGAACGAGCATCGAGCGGCGCGAAACCATTCCGCCCTTGCGCCGTCAGCGATAAAAAACTTTGCCGGCCATCAGCGTTAGAAGGCTTTTTGTCGAGCCAGCCTCGCTTATCGAAACCAGCCAGGATTCGGCTTAGGTAGCCTGCGTCCAAACCTAGGTCCCTACTGAGTTCGGCAGCAGTTGGCTTCTCGCGACGGGCAAGCTCATACAGCACCCGCACTTCAGTCAGAGAAAAAGGACTCCTATATGGTTTCTCCCGCAAGACGCCGATCTGACGAGTGTAGAAGCGGTTGAAGTGCCGCACGGCTGCAATACGACCGGGATCAGACTGCGGGATCGTTGGAGATTGGGATGCATGCAACGGAGTCATATAGTTGCTTTAGACAACTATATTAGTTGACTCTATCATGTAAGTCAAAGTGCCACGCAAATTCGCTGGTCCACGTTACGAACGTAAGCTCGCCGCGGTTTTCTGTTGCCACCCGATTTTCCCGTCCGCTATGCTCGGAACGACGGGCGGCCTTTTTCAAGACAAAGGCGTTGGACAAGCGCGTGATCCCACTGCTGGCATTATTCCGCTACTCAAGAAACGATGGCGTCGCGATAGCCGTCATCGGCGCCTTCGCTGGCGTGTACTTGTTCTATCGCGGCTTCTGCCTCTTACAACGCAAGCGCCTGATCCTGAATACACCCGCTTCCAAGATCCGCAGCGCCGCCATGGGCCTGGTTGAAATCAACGGCCTCGCCGTCGGCCCCTACACCATGATGGCGCCAATCACCGGCGTCCCTTGCTACTACTTCCGCACCACGGCGTGGCAATGGCAACAGCGGGGCAAGAACAGCGAATGGGTAAAAGTCGCCGACGAAAGTCTGCACGTTCCATTTTTTCTGGACGACAACACCGGGCGCGTGCTGGTCGATCCGCAAGGCGCCGAGTTGGAAATTCACCGCGACTTCCACGACGAGTTCAGCACTTCGCTATTCTCCAGCAGCCTGGAGATTCCCTCCAACATATCCACCTTCCTGGCACGACATGGCGTCTCCACCGACAGGAAGATCAAGATCGACGAATACTGCATCAAGCCGAAAAACGCGCTTTTCATCCTGGGAACACTGGCGCAGAATACCGGCCTGACCGTGGGCGCTACCCCAGTGCGCAGCTTGACCGCCGAGCAGCACACCATCGCGTTCCGCATGCCCGGTAGCTCCGGAGCGTTTTCCCTCAGTACGGGCGTAACCAGTCCGCAAAGCATTCTATTCAATGATTTCAAGAGTGAAGGGAACTTACAGTTTGCCCATTTCTCGGAGAAGAGAAGTCCCGGCCAGCCTTACGACCTGGCGCAGCAGCAGAAGATTTCGGCAGTCTTGGTGAAAGCCAGGCATTTCGAATCCCGCAGCTTGGGCTGCTGCTGGCCTGAACCCTGCCGTCATGGCCGCACCGGCCTCGGCCTTGACAGCTGAGGGCGCGGTCACAGCCACTGCATCCGAGCAATTTGATCTCCATCCTCCAGTCGTGTTGATGAGAGGCACGCACGATCCGGCATTCTTGATTTCCTGGCGCAGCCAGCGCGATGTGGTTAACTCGCTAAACTGGAAATCCACGCTAATGATCTGGGGCGGGCCCGCGCTCGCCCTGTTGTGCGCCTACATCGTAGCCGCGCATACTTTGACTTGGCTGTAAGGAATCTGGATAAAGAACAAAATGAACACCATCGTCTCACTCGCGTTCCTGTTTGTGATTCTCCGGGCTGACCGTGTATCGTGATCATGATCTTCAACGGGCTGATCGCCCTCAAGAACGACATCGCCAAAGCCTGGGCCAACATCGACATTCTCCTGAAGCAGCGCCATGACGAACTCTCCAAGTTGCTCGACGTCTGCAAGGGCTACATGGACTACGAGCGCGACACCCTGCAGAAGATCACGCAGGCCCGCAGCCTGTACCAGCAAGCCATCAGCGTCGACCAAAAAGCGCAAGCCGATCAAAGCATGACATCTGCCCTGCGCGGATTCTTTGCGGTAGCCGAAAACTATCCTCAACTGAAGGCCAACGACAATTTCATGCGCCTGCAAGGACGAATCACCGATCTCGAAAGCCAGATCGCCGACCGCCGCGAGTTCTACAACGACTCCGTGAACACCTTCAACATCCGCATTCAGCAGATGCCCGACACCTTCGTCGCCAGCTTCATGAACCTGACCCCGCGTCCAATGTTCAAGGTCGAAGAAGCCGATAAATCCGACGTCCCCATGAGCTTCAGCGCCTCCAAATAGTCGCGAGAATCGTGTAGGGGCGGGTGCCTCGCCCGTCCATGCCGAGCACCGCTCGGCAGAGCATCCGCCATGTACTGGTCCCGGTCACCAACCTACACACTGCCGTAACCTCCACAACCAAACCATCTCAATTAGAATTGACCCCGTGAGCGACGCTGTTCGCATCGGCATTCTGGGCGACCTCGACCCCGGATCGCGCGGCTACAACGCGATCAATGACGCCCTGCAGCACTGCGCCGCCAAGCTGAAAATCAAGCTCGACTCGCAATGGATTCCAACTCCATCCGTCCTCGCCCCTGACGAGCAAGAAGCTACTGGAAAGCTTTGATGGAATCTGGGCGTCGCCCGGAAGTCCCTACAAAAGCTTCGACGGCATGCTGAAGGGAATCGAGTTCGCGCGCCGTCGCGACTGGCCGTTTCTCGGCACCTGCGGAGGCTTTCAATACGCCCTCATCGAGTGCGCCCGCAACGTCGTGGGCATCAAAGACGCAGACACAGCCGAAAACAATTCCGGCTCCAAGAACATCGTCATCTACCCGGTAGCCTGCGCGGTGCCTGATCGCAAGAAAGACGCGCCCAAACTTTCCGGCCTGATTCCAGAAATCCGTTTGCGGCCAGGATCGTACCTGCAATCTTTCTACACGAAGGACACGGTCACCGAAGAGTTCTTCTGTAACTTCGAAGTCAATCCCGATTACGAATGGGCCGCCATGGAGGCCGGATTCCCCGTCGTTGCCCGCGGCCCGAAAGGTGAAATTCGCGCCATCGAATCGCCCACGCACCACTTCTACATCGCAACCCTGTATCAGCCGCAGCTTACGTCCAAGCCCGGAAAGCCGCATCCGCTGGTGCTGGCCTTCGTGCAAGCCGCCGCCGACTGGGGAAGAAAAAAGCTGGACGACAGCGTTCTTGAGTAAGCATTGCCCATGCTTACGTAGCCCCGGACGCCTCACCCGGGCGCCGTGAACAAAACCTTCCTGAACCGCTTAAACTAACTGACTAGCCTCCAATGAACGACCCCACCAGCTCGATCCGCGAGAGCTACGACCGCCTCGCTGAAGAGTACGCCCGCCGAATTTTCGACGAACTTCAGCACAAGCCGCTCGATCGCCAATTGCTCGACCGCTTCGCCAAACAGACCCAAGGACGAGGCCAGGTATGCGACATGGGCTGCGGCCCCGGTCACGTCGCTCGCTACCTGCGCGACGTCGGCGCCTCCGTCTTCGGGCTAGATCTCTCGCCCGGCATGCTGGAGCAGGCCCGAAAGCTGAATCCCGACATTCCCTTTCGTGAAGGCAACATGATCTCACTCGACATTCCCGACGGAGCCCTCGCAGGAGTCGCAGCCTTCTATGCCATCGTGAATATTCCCAGGCCGTCTCTGCCCGTGGTCTTCCAGGAGATTCACCGAGTCCTGAAGTCCAATGGGCTCCTGCTACTTGCATTTCACACCGGAGACGAAATACTTCATGAGGAAGAATTGTGGGGCCAGAAAATCTCCATGGATTTCCTGCTCCTTCCACCGTCAGAAATCAAGCTCAATCTCGAAGCCGCCGGATTCACGATCGAAGAGGTCGTCGAACGAGAGCCCTATCCAGAGGTGGAATACCAAAGCCGAAGGGCATACATTTTCGCTCGCAAGGCGTGACTCGACGGTCAGACTGCGATCAACTCAAACACCGGATAACTCTGTACGAGTGGAGCGAACGCCTGAACCGGCGACCCCGCTGCCACGGGAAAATACCTCTGCACCTCACGCTTGAAACTGTCCAGATAAGCTTTCAAGATCTCCGGCTTGTCCGCATCCTGAATAGGCCGCAGCCGATACTTTTGCTGCGTCCGTCCTTTCTTCAGCGTCACTTCTCCCGCCGCCTCCGCATTGCGAACCCATTGCGTCCGCCCGCGCGGAGCTACTAAAAACTGCTTGCCCCCGAGTTCCAGCAAATCGACTGGAGTGGAGTACAGCTTCCCGCTCTTACGGCCGCGCACCTGTAAGAGATAGTTATGGGAAAACCCGACTCCGAGTCCAACCAGGAATCCGAACACCCGGTTGAACACGCGTTCGACAGCAGTGGGAGCGCGAAATGTAGGCAGAGTGGAGTTCATATAAGTTCACGCGGGGCAGCCGCCCCGGCTGTCCGGTCGAGCAAAACTCGACAGTGCTGCGACGAAGACACTATCCACACAGCCACCGCCGAGTCCAAAACAATAGGGCGGCAGCCTTTCAACAATTCAGATGCCGCCCGACCATGACTCGATGCCGAAGAAAAAAAGTCGAGTAAGACGCCCTCAATCAGTGCCGTGCCCGTTTGGTCAAGATACTTCTCGAACAGCATCGTTCGCCGCACGCGCCGGCCAGCCCGATCCCCAGCAGTCCGACACAAACTGAAGGTTGAGCTATTCCTCGCCGGCTACGGGCACGACAGCGAATTTGCCTTCCGTTGGAGCGACTCTCACCGGGTGAGGTCTGGACAGACGCCAGTAGCCAGCAATTTTCTTCGCTCGCCTGATCCTTTCCGCCTCGATTTCGCGCCTTGTAAGGTAAGGAGGCAAATATCGCGTGAAGGTGGTCTCGACGCGCAACGCCTGAAACGAATTCGGTGCGCACGACACTATGTACACGCAAGTGGATCCCTGAGCCCGCAAAATAAGGGCTCAGATAGGCAATTCGTTTTCCGGGACGCTCAAAGCCCAGTCTCTTCCAGACTCGGGCCGTCCTTCCGAATCCGGGGAAAGTAATTAGATCTGTGATGTTTGTGGGTAGGAGTTCGGGCCACCGTTCAGGCTCGCACCAGCAGTTCTCTGCCTGCTGTGCGCCACATCGTCGGTAGCCTTGGACTCCTCAGAACGAGCTAACAAATCAAAAAGGAGGGTCTATGTTCCGTACCAACGTCTGTGTGTGCGCGTTTTTCCTATTGGCTTATTGCGTTCTGCCCGTGAATGCTCAGCAACCGGCAGCCGCTTCCGCTAACCTGGCCGTGCCGCCCATGGTCAATTTCAGCGGCGTGTTGAACGACGTAAACGGCAAGCCTTTAACCGGCACGGTCGGAGTGACTTTCTACCTGTATAAAGATTCCGAGGGTGGGGCACCGCTCTGGATGGAAACCCAAAACGTGCAAGTCGACAAGGCCGGGCACTATACGGCCGCGCTCGGCGCCGCCAGCAGTCAGGGATTGCCTCCCGCCATGTTTGCTTCGGGCGAGGCCCGCTGGCTGGGTGTACACCCCCAGGGACAGGCCGAACAGCCGCGTGTCCTGCTCATGAGCGTACCTTACGCCTTGAAGGCCCTCGACGCCGAGACCATCGGTGGCAGGCCCGTCTCTTCCTTCATGCTGGCACCGACTTCTTCCGAAGGTTCGGGCAAGGGGAATGCTCCTCCGGGAACCATCACCGGCCATGGCACAGCAGACTTTGTTCCCATGTTCACTGGCACCACCACCATTGCGAACTCCATAATCTTTCAGACCGTCGGAGGCAACGTTGGCATTGGGACCACAACTCCATCCGTCAAGTTGGACGTTAAGGGTAAAGAAAACGTCCGTGACACTCTCGCCCTGTTTCCCAACACAACGCATCCGGTGCTGTCGGTTCACGGCACGGCTCTGAGCGTTGACCACACCGGTCTGGTGACTTTCGTCTCCGGCCAGACCTTCCCTGGCACGGGCACGGTAACCAGCGTCGGCCTCTCTGCCCCGGCTAGCGACTTTACGGTCAGCGGCTCTCCCGTCACGCACTCTGGCACCCTGGGGTTAGCCTGGACGGTTAATCCCACTAGCAGCAACACCGCAAATGCCATCGTCAAACGCGATGGCTCCGGAAGCTTCAGCGCGAGTACGATCAGCGCTGGCTCGCTCTTCGGTAACGGCGCGGGCGTCACCAATGTGAACGCGGCAGCACTGGGCGGCTTGGCGCCTGGCGCATTCGCGCAGTTGGCTGCCGCAAATACCTTCACCGCCAGCCAGACCATCGCCGGCAATATGAATGTAAGTGGGTCGGGAAACGGGGTTACCTTCCCCGATGGAACGAAGCAGCAGACCGCCGCCCTTTTTGCGACTGTCGCCAACTCGGGACTGGTCTTCGCTGGATCGGGTGTAACCAACGTGCTTCAGCTCAACATTACTGTCCCGACGAGCGGTTTCCTCTTCGCTTCGGCCGACGGCTATTGCAACACTAACACGACCAGTTCGTTGGTGCAGTGGGCCTATGTCATCGCCACCTCGGCGAGCCAGGGGTGGGCTTTCCCAGATCCGCTTGTACTTTTCCCAAGCGGCTCTAATGTTGCCCAGTTCCCTATCACCGCACAGAACGTCTTCAGTGTATCGGCGGGAGTCAACTCGATATTTCTCAACGTCGACAATCTTAGCGGCACACCACTGAGTTCCTGCGGCGCGCGTTTGACGGGGTTCTTTACGCCTGCCCACCTCTGATCTGCCAGAAATATGTCCTCCAGCTCAATGCGGCCCTACGCCCTCTAACCAGAGGTGACGTAGGGCCGCAGTGTTTTCCGGCACCTGCCGATTGCGTCGGATCCCGCCACCTTTGCGACTGACTCGACCTGCCTTTCTTACCAGTCCAAGTTCTCGTCAGGAAGCACCGGATCCACGGTCGCACTATTCGAAGCCGTTCCTTTAAACCCTAGAACGGATGTGGAACCAAAAATGGTGTATTTGATTTTGCAGCCCGGTCCGCCCGAGGTCTTGGCCGCAGTCAGCTTCTGCGGAGAAGGCGTGAAGACTCCTGGGTGCTTCAATACCGCGGTCGTCCAACTCCCCGCCTTAAGAAACGTCGTGTCCGTGACCATTAACCCCTCCGGACCCGCGGCCACCAGCGTCATAGTGTCCGCCGTACTGGTCAGATTGATGATCATCTTTGACGGGGACGTGGTCGAGAAATTGTTGCTTCCCGCCTTAACCGAAATAGCGCCAGCAGGAAGCTTGTAGGTAGCGGAAGTGCTCGTGTGTTTCGTGGGCGAAAGCGACTCGCTAGCCTTTATCTTGACCGTCCCGCTCAGCCCGTTCAACCCCAGACGATCTGAACCCGACAGCACCGGTCCAATCTTGCCCTTCAGAGTGATGGTGAGAGTATGGGTCGCCGGATTCACCGCGGCATCAATCGATTGTGCCCAGGTAGTGCAACCCAGCACCAGAACAACAACAAGCAAGGCAGACGTGCGGACTATCTTCAATAGCATTGGGAATCTCCTTCACTTCGGCAGGTGCGAGCCTAGGAAAGCTACCACGACATCCCAACCGACTCAAACGAAAAAACCGCGCAGAGCCAAATTCTTGTCAAGCCCCCTGAACCGCTCAATTTCCCCCAACCACCTCATTCCATTCCAAATATATTTCTCGAAAGCATGGCATACTTACCCCCTCCAACCTGTCATACTAGTATTAGGGATCTGTCGAGATTGTGTGGCGCGGGCGCCCTCGCCCGTGGACCGTGGGATCCGAGACCCAAGATCCAAAGATCCGAGAATCCGGGAACGGGAACTGACTCCCAGGCGAGGCAAAGCCAGCAAGGAAGCCAGCCAAACAATATAAGTCGTTTAGAAGCAATATCTTGGCGGGTATCTAGAAAGCCTCTACGTGTTTTCATAGACTTACGAGAGGAAATTCACTCGGCTTGAACGGTATCCCCTCCATAAGTCCTTTAGAAGGGATATTTTACGTGGGTATCTCCAAGGCAGACCCTTTGTTTTGATAGATTTAGGAACAAGATGCATTTTTGGGGGTATATATCCGATATCAGATGGTAAACTCTAGCTTTGTGTCAATTATCAGTAAGTAAACATCGATGGCTGTGGTCGGCCATCCCTGGACAACCCGCACGCCCGCTCATACACTTTCTAGGTTCTAGGATTCAGCCACTCCCATGCGACTTGTAACCTTCGAAGATCCTGCACAACGCCGCCGCATTGGCGCCGTGACCGAGGACGCCCGCATCGTCGACCTGCGCTCCGCTTGTGCCCTTTACCTGCGAGATGTCGAAAATGAAAGCGCCTTCGAGCGCCTTGCCGACGCCCTGGTCCCTCCCCACATGCTCGCTCTGTTCGAGGGCGGTGACACCAGTCTGGAAGCTGCGCACAAAGCGTTCGACTATGCGCTGCGCAACGATGCCGCAACCGGGCCCAGCGGCGAGACCATCTTCTACTCCGCCGCCGAGCTCAAACTCAAGGCTCCAATTATTCCCCGGAAGTTCTTTCACACTGCTGGAAACTTCCGCGAGCATCACGAAGAAGCCACCAAAGCCGGATTCTCCCACCCTGTAATGCCATGGATCGTCTTCTTTCAAAACGTCGACGCCATCATCGGCCACGACGAGCCCGTCATCTATCCCGAGCATCTGACCAACGAGCTGGATTACGAACTGGAGTTGGCCGTCGTCCTGAAAAAAGGCGGCAAGCATTTCTCTCCCGAGGAAGCCGCGGAACGCATAGGAGGCTATGTCATTTTCAACGACATCACCGCGCGCGACATCCAGCGCCGCGAAATGAAGTCCGGCGTATTCAGCTTTTGCAAAGGAATCGACACCTTCTGCCCGCTGGGCCCCTGGATCGTGACCGCCGACGAAATTCCCAACCCGCACAATCTGGCCATGGAACTACGAGTCAACGGCGAATCCCGGCAGCGTTCCCATTCCAGCAAAATGTCCGTGAAGATCCCCGAGATTCTCTCGCACTATTCACCCATGGGCTACAGCGCAGGCGACGTAGTTTCCACCGGCACAGTCTCCGGCGTAGCCGCCTTCAGTGGAGATCCAAAAGCCTGGTATCTGAAGCCTGGAGACGTGATGGAGTGCGAAATCGAAAACATCGGCATCCTGCGAAACCGCGTAATCTCCTGGCAAGAAGCCTACGGCCAAAAGCCCGCGGCGCTGGCGACACAAGAAACACCCGCGTAGGCCCGGACGCCCTCGTCCGGGCAACCGAGCGAAGCTCGGCAGGATGCGTCTTCACAGCTGGGGGAAGAACCGACCGTCGCAGCCCTCGGGAAGGGCACGACTTTAGTCGTGCCGCAAGCAACAACAGAAACCGGGCTTTAGCCCCTGAGGGTCGTCGTCAAATCAGGGAAATCAACGTGAGAGCAGTTCAACCGACAACCTTAGTGGATCCACACCAATGAGCCATTCCGACAAAATCTGGGTCAGCAACCTGAACGCCCGCCCTGAAATCCGCGCCGCGTTTCCGCGGACCAGGATTCGCTTCTACGACACCACCCTGCGCGACGGCGAGCAGACGGTCGGAGTCGTCCTCTCTCCCCAACAGAAACTCGAAATCGCCCGTAAGCTGGACGAACTGGGCGTAACCCGCATCGAAGCCGGATTCCCGCGCGTTTCCGTCGATGACGCGGAAGCCATTCAGCTCATGCAGAAAGCGAACTTGAAAGCCGAGCTGTGGGGTTTCTCCCGCGCAGTGAAGGGAGACGTCGACGAACTCGTTCGCCTCGGCCTGCGCGCCTCCGTCATCGAAGCCCCAACCAGCGACATCAAGCTGAAAGCCTATGGCATGACCCGCGAAGATGTTCTGCGCCGCGTCCTAGATGCCATGTCCATCGCAAAACAAAACGCAATCACAACCGCTTTCTTCGCAGTCGATGGCACCCGCACCGAACTCGATTTCTTGAAGAGAGTTTATCTAGCCGCCCTCGAAGCCGGCGCCACAGAAATCGTGGTCGTGGACACCATCGGCGCCTGCGGCCCCGAAGCTGTCGAATTTCTGGTTCGCGAAGTATGCGAGTGGGTCGGACCGAATGTACCTGTCCACTATCACGGCCACAACGACTTCGGCATGGCCACCGCCTGCGCCGTAGCCGCAGTCCGCGCCGGAGCCACCTGGATTCAAGGAACCATCAACGGCATGGGCGAGCGCGCCGGCAACGCCGACATCTGTGAAATCGCCCTGGCCCTACGTTGTCTGTATGACGTCCCGGTCGCCCTGGATTTGACGAAAGTCCGCGAGGTTTCCGAAGCGGTTTCGAAGTCCTCGGGCTACACTCTGGACGCTTGGAAGCCTCTGGTCGGCGAAAACCTGTTCACGCGGGAGAGCGGCGCCGTTGCGACTCAGTTCCACATCCCCGAAGCCATCGAACCCTATTCCGCAGAACTGGTGAATGCCCGCCGAAGCATCGTGCTGGGAAAAAAGAGTGGGCCAGACAGCATCGATCTGAAGTGCAAAGAACTCGGCCTAACGATAACCCCAGAACAGCGAGCCCCAATCCTGGCCGAGGTCAAAAAGCGCTCCATAGCCAAGCGCGGTCTGCTAACCGACGAAGAGTTTCGATCCATCGTAAAACAATCCGCGTGACTCCGTGAAAATCCGTGGCTAGCGTTTGAAGTGCGGCAGCACCGCGTCGCCGAACAACTTCGCTTGTCCGGTCCGGTCGTCGCCCCAGATTTCCAGCATGATGTGGGTGCAGCCTGCATCACGAAACTCCTCGATGCGAGCTATGCACTCCTCCGGCGTCCCGGCAATCGGACAAGCTTTGCGCAGAATATCGTCGGTCACGGCCTTAGCCGCCGCTTTCCGGCCGCCTTTTTCCATGGCGTCGGCGATGGGCCGCAACTCGTCGAAGGACAGGCCAGCACGTTCGAGCAGCACGTCAGCGGAACCTTTGATGTTCTGCACCTTGTTAGCGAGATACATCGCCGCCTGCTCGCGCGCGCCTTCTTTGCCCTTCGCCGAATCGCGATCGATGCTCCCGACGATTACCGAGCCCAGCACGAGTTGCGACGGATCTTTGCCGGCCTTGCGCGCGCCCTCTTCCATGTTCTTGCGCGAGTAGCGGACGAATGCGGGCGTTGTGATGCTGGCCGTAAGCAACCCATCGCCGACCACTCCGGAGATTCGCTGCAAAACCGGCCCGGTTCCGGCGATGTAGATGGGCGGAATGCCACGCGGCGTATGCGCGTCCGGCTTTGAGTGGTGGCACATTCGCCTGAAAGACTTTGCCCTGATACTCGAAAGCGTTGCCCGCGAGCACGCCCTTGATAATGTCGATACTCTCGCGCATCACGGTCGCTGGCCCGACTTTCTCGCCCTCGCCTTCGCCGATCTCTTTCATGAAGATCTTGGAAGCTCCCAGGCCAAGCAGAAAGCGGTCGCCCGCGAGATCCTGCATCACCCGCGCTTCCATCGCGATCTGCACTGGATGTCGCGTGTAGGGCGAAATGATGCCCCACCCCAACTGGATTCTCCGCGTTTCGGCCGCGATGACTGCCAGTACCGCAGTCGAGGAGCGCGCCTCGAACGAATGCTTGCGCCACCAGGGATACGCCTCCGCGATCCAGAAAGCATCGAACCCCGCGTCTTCGCAGGCCTTCGCCATGGCAACGGTTTCGCGCACCGGTTCCATGCTCAGTTGCAGAACGCCAATGTTGAATGGAATGGACATGACTATACTCGTAGCTCCCGATTCGAAGCGGACGCCTCCTAAAATATGCGGACGTCATCCTGAGCGAAGCGAAGGATCTCTGCATTCTGCCGTCAGCGATTCACTCCGGATCCGTCCAGGAATGTTCCAACCCTTTAATCAGCGACCAAAGCGCCTTGTTCAACGGAGTCGGAACGTCGACTTCTTTGCCCCAATGCACAATCGCCCCGTTCATGAAATCGATCTCGGTCTGCCGCTTGGCAAGCACGTCCTGCAGCATGCTGGCGCGGTGCTTGCCGGGAGCGTTCGCACCCTTCTGCACAAGTTGCCGAGGGTCGCCGTGCAATTCGATTCCCAGCTTCTTCGCGACCGCCTCACCTTCCGCGATCAGGTCGTCGAAAAGATGTCCGGTCGGCTCGAAGCGCGTGGCGGCGCCGTGATGCAACAGCGTGAGCGCTCCGACCGGATTCGTGGCCGCATTGAAGATCAGCTTGGTCCATTGCGCGCCGCGAGCGTCTTTCAGTGCGATGGTATTCATCCCGGAGCGAGTCATCAACCCGGCAAGTTCTTCGACTCTCTCCATGGAGGTGTTGGTCGGCTCGAACGGCCCAATCCAGGTGTCGCCTTTGATGTCATAGCCAATGTGTCCAGGCGCAATCGGATGCCCGGCGGGAAAGGTCGTGCCACGAATCACGAACTGCACGTGCTCGGCGATAATCTCTTCGTTGCCAACGCCATTTTGAACCGAGCACACGGCGCTCTCATCGTCGAAGATGTGCGCGACCTCAGAGATTGCGACGCGCGTATGAATCGCTTTGGTCGCGACAATGCCGTAGTCGCAGCGGGGCAACTCCTTCGCGTCGCTGGTCGCATTGAGGCGCGCGGTAAAGTCTGCAGCCCCGGAAAGTCGAAGGCCATTCCTGCTGGATGGCAGTCGGTATGCTCTTTCCAAACGTCGTACGCCCACACTTCCGCTTCGCCAGCCTTCGCCAGGTGCGCGGCGAACAGGCTGCCCACGGCGCCACAACCGATCACGCAGATCTTCATCTACGAAGTACCTCTCTGGCGTTCGTGGCCGCGCGCACTCTGCTCCCTTTCAGTTCCGGTATAAAACTTCCAGGGCACATCCGCCAGACACTCGCCTTCCGTCTTGCCGACGCGATAGGTGTCCTGCGTATAGAGACACACCTTGCCGTCTTGATCGACGACCTGCGGATGCAGGGAGAAGATCATGTTCTCCTGAAGCTGCACTTCGCTCTTCGCGCCGATCGCGGGATATTCAAGCATGGTTGTGCCGATGCTGTGCCCGGACAGATGGCCGAGGGCAAATCCATGTTTCGCAAAAGTCTCGGCGACGACGCGATGAACATTGCTGGCCAGTTCGCCCGCCCGCATCAGCTTGCGCGCGGCTTCGAGCGCCTGAGGATATGCGTCTGCCATGGCGAGCGTCCGCGCACTCAACTTGCCCCGAATCAGCGGACGGGAAAACTCGACCCAGTACCCGCCCGCCCCCGTGACCTCGAGAGAATAGAGCAGCAAGTCGTCAACTGCAGTGACGCGATGCCCTGGAACTTTGAACGACGCTTCCGCTTCGCCATGTCGTGCCGGAAAGCAGAATGTTCATCATGCGTGGGCCGGCGCCGCGAGCGAAGAATCTTTCGACGGCCGGGGCCATGATTTCGGCTTCGGTCTTCCCCGGCTCGTAAGCCGCGACCAGAGCCCAGAATCCGTCGACGATAATGTCCATCGCGTCGCGTACTTCAGCGAGTTCTTCTTCGCTCTTGACCGCGCGCGCCATGTCGAACTCAAGATCGAAGGGGACCATTTCAAATGGACCGTTTGCAAGTTCGCGGTAGTCGCGCACCGCCATGATGAAATTCATGCCGTAGACGCCGACTCGCTTCCATCCGCGCTCGCGCGCGTGATCAGAGATCCACTGTCCGGGAACATCGGGCCAGACGTGATCTTTCACCCACGGCTTGACTTTGTCGCCGATCCAGCGGGCTTCCCGCGGAAACACCAGGGTAGGCTCGCCTTCGAGCGGGAGCACGACGTAGACGTAGCGATGAACGATTTCAAATCCGGAAACATACAGCACAGCACCTTCGAAACCAGCATACTGGTTGCCGCAAACGATGAGCGCGTCCAGGCGCTCACGCTGCATGGCCGTTCGAATGTTCTTGTAACGGCGATTGATTTCGAGTTGGCTTGGCAAACGTCCCTCAGGGGCTGAAGCCCAAAGTATAAAAAGCTAAATGCCGTGGCGCTGAAGCGGCTGCGCCACCAAAAATCAAGACTGCACGCCACAGAGTTCGGCAGCGGTTAAAGCATAAATCTTCGTGATATCGACCAGCGTTTTGATTTTGACCTTCTCGCCTTCGGCGTCGCGCGGACCGCTGGAGGGGCCGTAGTTCACGGTGTCAATACCATACCGCGTCATGACCGAAGCATCCGAGCACCACAACACCACGTCGCGCTTGGGCGCTTCGCCCATGACGCGCTGATGGTTCATCTCGATCGCCCGCACCATGGCGTGGTCCGGTGCGATCGTGGCGCCGGGCACGGAAACGTAGGTCTCGAACTCCAGACCATAATCTGGATAACGGCGTTTCAAATCGAGGAAGAGCGACTTGGCGGCTCGACGTGCTCCCTGCATGGACATATGCGGCGGGCACGCGCAGATCAAGAAACAGCTCAGCGCGCTCGGGGGTCCGGCTGACGCGCCAAGGCTGTCCGCCACGGATGCAGCCGAGGTTCGCGACGCCCTTGTGCCCTCGATATGAGTTTTTCTGCTCCCACCCTTTCATCCATTTCAGAACCACGCCGAGTACGTCGTAGAGACGTCGGATGGAGTTGCGTTCCGCCCGCCCAACGGCGAACGCAGTGTGGACATACATGCCTGTGACGGAAAGGCGCACCCAGAGCGAGCCGTAGTGTTCGAGAACGATTTGCATGTCGGTGGGTTCGCCCAGGATGCAGATGTCGGGCAGCACTCCGTGGTTCACCAAGTAGTGCGTGCCCACGCCGTACCCGCGGTACTCGCGGCCGCGGAATTCTTTCCATTGGGTCTTTTCGATTTCGCCCGCTACGGCGGCGAGGATGACGTCGCCCTGCAGCTTGACTCCCGCGCGTTGTAGAGCTTTCACGGCGTGGGTGTAGCAAACTAACGCGCCCTTCATGTTGTAGATGCCGAGGCCGTAAATCATTCCGTCTTTGATTACGGCGTTCGGCTTGTATCCGATTCCGGTGAGGAACTCTTCCTGGCCGGTGTTGGAGGTGTCCATGTGGCCGTTGAACATCAGGCTGCGGCCAGTGCCAGTGCCAGTGCCTTCCCAGCGGGCGATGACGTTGGCGCGCCCGTCCTCCACTTCTTGCCAGGTAACTTCGAGGCGTATGGCTTCCCACGCGGCGCGCATATGTTCCGCCATCTTCGCTTCGTCGCCAGTGGGGCTCGGAATATTGATGACATCGCAGCACATGGCCACGATCTCTTCTTCCTTGACCTCAGCGAGGATTCTTTCCACCAGCTTCGGGTTGAGCCTCGAGGTTGGAACTTTGTTTGATTTGGGCACGGTTATCGGTTCTCAGTTGCGCTTTACCAGCCGAAAATCATCCGGGTAACTGCACAGTTTTTCGTTGCCTTCGTCGGTAATCAGGAAATCATCTTCAAGTCTCAGGCCGCCGCCGCCGGGCCAATAAATTCCTGGCTCGATGGCCAGCACCATCCCTTTTGCGATCGTACCTGTTCCGGCCTGATGCGCGTAGGGGAACTCATGCGCGCGCGCGCCAACGCCGTGACAAATGGCATGCGAAGGCTGACCGGGATAGCCGCCTTCAGCAATGCGGGCGCGAATCAGACGATCAAGTTCCGGGAAGCTGGCCCTGTCCTTCGCGTAAGCGATCGCCTCGTTGAAAACACCAAGCAGAAGATCCAGCAGCTTGTGATATTCGGGCGTGAGTTCGCCAGGGCAGACATTCTTGGTGAGGTCGGTCCAATAACCGTCGACGCACACCCATATTTCGAAAAGGGTAGGCTCGTTCTTCTGAATTGGGCGGTCGCCGGTTGCGGTGAAAGTGGCAATTCCTTTGCCGGACCAGACCAGTGTGAAGGCGCGCGCCATCTCTACTTTTCCCTTGTATCCCACACCCAGGCCATGCACGAAACTCTCGTACATCCCGCCTACTTCACTTTCCTTCATGCCGGGGCGCATGTGCTCGCGGGTATATTCCATCGCAAGGGCGGCCAGTTCATTGGCCAGCCGCATGCGCTCGATTTCCTGCGGAGTCTTGATGGCGCGAGCCTCGTTGAGCAGCGGCGTGGCATCAACTACTCCACCCGCGACTTCGCCGAAGGCGTCGAAATACATCAGGGTAGGGGTTGTGGGCTCGCCGACCATGCGATCGGCGGACTGCGTGCCCATGTTGAGTTCGACAGCAACCTTGTCAGTGAGGCCGCGGTCCTTCAGCACCTTCAATACGAGATCGAGAGCGCGATACTGCGGCGGGCGAGGGTCGCTTTCGTGATAGCTCTTGAAAAGGCGGATGTCCTTCGTCCAGGAATTACGTTGGGCGTCGGCCAATTGCGGTTCCAAAGCGATGAGCGTCGGCTCGCCTTCCCGCGGAAAGATCGCCGCGTCATATCCTTTCATGCACCAGTAATTGGTGAGATACACCAGATTGTCGGGCGCCCGCACGACCAGCGCGGTCAGGTCCTGATCTTTCATCAGAGCGCGCACGCGATTTAATTTTGCTTCGTCAATTGGCCACGACATGTTCTAACCTTGTAAACCTTTCTACGGCTCGACGGCGCGATTCTCATCCTTGAACGTCCACGATGCTTCTTTGCCTTTGATCAGACGGTAAACGGCGCTGTGCAGGGGCGCCAGCACGCCGACTCGCTCGGCTTCGCGCGCGATGGCGCCGCTCAGAAAATCGACCTCGGTCGATAACTGATGGCGAACGTCATACAACATCGACGGGGGATGATTGGTCATAGCGCCGATCTTGTTCATCTCCCACGGATCTTCGGGGAGTTTTATGTCCGCTGCCGCCGCCACACTTTTCCCTTCTTCAATCAACTCGTGCAGCAGATGTCCGAGACTGGAAAAATTCGATTCGTCCGCGAAATGCGGCGAATGCGGCAGCCCGGTTAGTGCGGACACGCCATTGACCGAGGCGTTGAAGATCAGCTTCGACCACTGTGCCGGACGCGCGTCTTGCAACGCCTCGGCCTTTAAGCCTCCAGCGTTGATCAAGTCGGCAGCTTCCTTTACCAGCGCATATGCGGTGTGGCGCGGCTCAAATGGACCGATCCAGGTCGCAGTGTCGAGTTCTAACTGCACATGCGTATCGGTATGCTTCGTGCCGCTCATGAAAGTTGTGCCCCGGATCACTTGCCCGAGAGTATGAGCCGCGATAATCTCTTCGCTGCCCAGGCCGTTCTGTGCGGAAATCACCGCGCCCTGATTGAAACGGTTGCCGACCAGCGCTATGGAGTCCTCCACTTGAGTGGCCTTCGTGGCCACGATGCCGAGCTCGCAATCGGGGAGCTGATCGGGTTGCGTTGTAGCCTTGAGCGACACATGAAACTCGTGCTTTCCCGAGACCCGCAGACCCTCGCGGTTGAGAGCCCGCGCGTGATCTTCGCGGCGGACGAAAGCCCATACCTCCGCAACCTGCGCCAGGTGCGCCGCGTAGAGGCTGCCGATGGCGCCACATCCGACGATGCAAACACGTTTCATATGTAGCGCCGGCATCTTGCCGGCTGGCGGGCCTTCACCCGCCCATCGGGCCGCCGGGACGGCGGCGCTACACTCTTCTTTCCACTCTTACCAACTTCTCGGCTTGACTGATCTCTTTTCCTACCATCGCCCGAAACAGACTGTCGGCATTGTTGAACGAGTCGTCGATCATGATGCCGCTGGCAAACAGCGCATCCTGAAGAGCGGCAGAAATGGTGTGGACGGGAGCGGCGCCACCTTCGCCCATCCCCTTGGCGCCGCTGTAGCTGTGCGGCGAAGGGGTTTCGATATGATCGTACTTCACCGTTGGCATATTCATCGCGGTAATCGGCGTGTAGTCGCTGAAGGTGCTAGTGAGCATATTCCCGACCGCGTCGTAGACGCAATTTTCCATAAGGGCTGCGCCGATGCCATGCGCAGTTGCGCCATATACCTGGCCTTCGACGATGGGCGGATTAATCACGGTGCCGCAATCATCGACCGCGACGTAGTCGAGAATGCGTGGGATGAATGTGTCGCGCTCGATTTCAATCACCGCAATGTGAAGCTGGGAGGCGTAGGTCAGGGTCAGGCTGCCGTATTTTTTCTGCTTGTCCGGCACTTTAAACGGAGCGCGCCAGATGTACCGGCAATTCAGCGTGAGCTCGTATAACTCGGGTGACAGCACCGCGCTGTTCACATTGACGATGTTGGCAAGTCCCCAATAATTGATGGATTTTCCTGTGCTCGTGGCGCGAATCTGCGGGCCTTGCTCGCCAGTGCCGAATTCGAGATCGTCCTCTTTGGTTTCGAGCAGGAATGCCGCCAGGCGGCGCATTTCTGTTCTCAGCTTCTGCGCGGCCCCGTGAACCGCGGAAAGTCCTGAGACGGCGAACTGGCTGGCGTAGGTTCCGGAGAATCCGGTGTGCACGTTGCGTTCGGTGTCGAAGCCGGTTCGCACCGTGATGCGGTCGGGATGAATGTTCAACACGTCGGCAACGACCTGCGCGGCAGTCGTCTCGTGTCCCTGGCCCTGCGGGCAGGAGCCTACTGAAACCACGACTTCGCCGTAAATATCCAGCTTGCAGTTCGCGCCTTGCGAGTTTCCGGAAAATGGCGCGCCCGGATTCACGATCTGCGACTGGCCGAAATTGTTGGTGCCCGAGTCGAGCGTGGTGCCGATACCAATTCCAATCAGGCGGCCCTCCTTGCGAGCCGCGAGCTGTTTCTTTTTCCATTCGTCCCAGCCGATGCGCTCTTTCGCCACTTGCAACATTCTCGGATAGTTGCCCGAATCGTAAACGCAACCATTCGGAGTTGTGTAAGGAAACTCTTCCGGACGAATGTAGTTGCGCAAACGAATCTCGTCAGTCGGAATGCCCAACTCGTGTCCGCAGATGTCGATCACGCGCTCCAGGAACCACAGGTGCTGCATGCGGGAGTATCCGCGATTGGGACCGACTGGACATTTGTTGGTGACCGCCTGCGTGAAGTCGATGCGCGCATTCTTGAAGCGATAAACGCCGGGGAACACCTGCGACCAGATCACGCAGCCCAGCGGCTCGTAGCGGGGGTAAGCGCCACAGTCATCGATATGTCGAGAGACGAGCGCGGTGATGACGCCGTTCTTATCAAGTGCAACGCGAGTGTCGCGGAAAGTCCGCTCGTTGCCGTGAGCGCTCGAAGTAATGTGCTCGGAGCGTGTTTCCACCCACTTGATGGGCCGTCCGCCAGCCTTCTTCGATGCCAACGCGCACGCGGCCATCTGCGGGTAGCTCGTGATCTTGATACCGAAGCTGCCGCCGATGTCGGAGGTCTCCACGCGAATGCGATCAATGTGGACGCCGAGGTGCGCCGATAAAAACTGGATGGCAAACGACGGGAACGAGTTGTTGCACTGGTAATAGATGCGATCGTCTTTCGGATTCCATTGCGCGATGACGACGTTATTCTCCAGCGGCGTGCTGGAGAAGCGATGGAAATGCATGCGGTCGATGTTGACGACGTAAGCGGCTTCGCGGAAAGCCTTGTCGACATCTCCGTATTCGAAGACTCCATTCCAGACACGATTGGTGCCGGCTTCGTCGTGCAGGACGCTCTTGTCAGTCAGGGCGGTTTCCGCATCTACCACCGGATCGAGCGCTTCGTATTCAACCTGCACCAACTCGGCGGCATCATCGGCCAGGCTGGGCGATTCGGCCACAACCGCCACAACCGGCTCGCCTTGATAGCGCACTTTGGAGACGGCCAGCGGATAATCTTTGATGCGGCCGCAGGCATCCGGACCGATTTCGATGAATGGCTGGGTCTGGGCTGCGATCTCAGATCCAGTGAGCACGCAGGCCACCCCCGCGAGGGCTTCGGCTGCAGAGACATCAACGCTCACAATCTTCGCATGCGCGTATGGCGAGCGCACGAAACGCAGATACAGCATCTCGCGCAACTTGATGTCATCGGCAAACTTGCCCCGTCCGCGCAGCAGACGGTTCTCTTCCTTGCGCGGAAGCGCTTGCCCCACCCAGTTTTTCACGCCGTCCTTCGTGCTCACACCGTCTCCTTAACTTCTGCTGGCGCCGGCGTCGTACCCGTGGTCGCGCCAGCATCTTGCGGTCGCAACGCCGCTTGCAATCCGTCAATCAACTTCTGAACCTGTTTCTTTCCCAGCGGCTCCAGCAGACCGCCAGCCACGGACGTCAGGCGACCGAAGATTTGCGCCTCGCCCTGCCAAGCCACTTTTGTGCCGCTGTCGCCGTCGAGCGGCGACAAATCAAATCCTGCGGTCAGCGAAACATTACCTCCAGCCACGCTTCCTTGCCCCTTATATTGCGCGCGTTTCGGACGCTCCGCCTGCGCCAGTTCCATCTTCACTTCCGCAACGCCTTTGATGTAAGAAATGCCGACGTTCACTTTCACCGTGAAATGGGTCGCGTCCTGTACCAACAGGCCCTGAAAATCGGGCAGCAGCGACGCGAACCGGTTCGGATCGATGAGAAAATCGTGAACCTCTTCCGGCGTGCGTTTGACTTCGAAGTCGCCGGCCAACTTGATCGCCATGCTTCAAGCACCTTTCATGTTCTGCCCGGCAGCCTGAATCGCCTTGAGAATGTTCTGGTATCCGGTGCAGCGGCACGTATTTCCTGCAATCGCCTTGCGCATTTCTTTCTCGTTCGGCTGTTTGTTCCCCGACAGCAATTGCAGGGCCGAGAGCATCAGCCCCGGTGTGCAGTATCCGCATTGCAGGCCGTAGCAATCGCCAAAGGCTTTCTGGATGGGGTGAAGTTCGCCGTCTTTTTCCAGGCCTTCGACGGTAAGGATGTCCGCGCCGTCCGCTTGCACCGCGAACATGGTGCATGACTTCACCGCCGCGCCGTTCATCAGCACGGTGCATGCGCCGCAGTAGGTCGTATCGCAGCCCACGTGCGTCCCAGTGAGATCGAGATCTTCCCGCAGCAACTCGACCAGAAGCTTGCGCGGCTCAACCGTCCGTGAATAGGGCTTGCCGTTGACCTTGAGCTCGAATCGGAATGTTCTCGATGTCAGGCATAAATGTGGCTCACCTCAACCTGCTCACCGCGGGCTCGGCGGACCGCGATCTCAATCGCCCTTTTAACCAGGGCACCAACGAGAGCGCGCTTGTAATCGGCTGACCCGCGCATGTCGGATTGTGGATCAGCGGCGGCCTGAGCTGCGTCCATTGCGCGTGCAATGGTCTTCTCCGTGAGCGGCTGTCCACGTAGAGCCGTTTCAGCATCCTTCACTCTGATTGCGGTCAGGCCGACACAGCCTAGAGCGATCGCCGCATCCCTGCAAACATCGCCCTCCATTGTGAGTTGCACCGCGGCACTGGCCGTCGGATACACCGGCGCCGAGCGTTTGAATGCCAGGTACGCCCCGCCGCTTCCCTTAGGCGGGACTTTCACCGCTACCTCGCTGACCAATTCGTCATGAGCCAACGCAGTAGTGTATGCGTCCTTGATAAAGTCCATCAGGTTCACAGTGCGCTCGCCATTGGTGCCGAGGCAACGAACTTCAGCAGAAAGCGTGAAAAGCACCGTCGCCCAGTCGCCGCTAGGATCGGCTTCGGCGAGGGACCCGCCAATCGTACCGCGATTGCGGACCTGGACGTCGGCAATTCCCGCGGCACAGTCGTGAAGAATGGGAATTGTCCGAGCCGCAGCGGATGCCTCGATCTCCGCATGCCGAGTCAGCGCACCGAAGCGAAGCGTGCCATTGTCTTCGTTGATGTAGGAAGTGCCAGATATGAAGTTCAGGTCCACGAGATGAGCCGGGTTCGCAAAACGCAGCTTCATCAGCGGGATGAGGCTCTGGCCACCAGCCAGCAGTTTGGCGTCATCCCCGAACTGGGCAAGCATGGCCGCCGCTTCCTTCAGCGAACCAGCACGGTGATAGTGAAACGCTCGCGGATACATCTTGCACTGTCCTGGGCGACCCATCCACTGTACATAACAATCTGAGGGCTGGGCCAATAAGCTTAACAAACGTTTTGCGGTTGCGCATATGGAGCGGCGGGATTTGCTAGTTTCAAACGTTCCCGCAAGTCTGCTAACCAAATAAGACTTTTGTTGTCCTTCTATCTGATTCGACATTTGCCGTTGCGAGACCAGAAGCATATGCGGAGAATCCTCTTCAGACTCATTCTCATGCTGTCGGTCGCGTCCTTCGTGAGTCTGGCGCGTGGGCAGGACAGCAAAGCGCCAACCCCACCATTCCGTCTTGATTCGACGGACGGGTTGGAGCTGGTGAATGCAAAGCCCGAGTTCGTGACTTATCGCGGGAAGCGCGCCTTGCGGCTCGCTCCGTTGCCCGGTCATGAGGCCGGCGATGACGGGATGCTGGCGATTTTCACCGGCACCGACTTCAAGGACGGAACCATAGAAGTTGAGGTTGCGGGTGCCCCGCGGCCCGGTGTGGCGCCAGACATGCGAGGCTTCATCGGAGTTTTGTTCCGTGTTCAAGACCACGGAGAAAAGGCGGAAGATTTCTACCTGCGTCCGACCAACGGCCGCGCCGACGACCAACTCCGCCGGAATCACTCGGTCCAGTATGAGTCGGCCCCGGATTTTCCCTGGTATCGCCTGCGCAAAGAAAATCCTGGCGTGTACGAATCCTACGTCGATCTGGAAGCGGGCGCGTGGACCAGAATGAAGATTGTGGTTTCGGGCACAAAGGCCCAGCTGTACGTGAACGGCGCCGATCAGCCATGCTTGATCGTTAATGACCTGAAGCGGGGCGAGACCCATGGTCAGATCGCGCTCTGGGCCCATGTCGCCACCGATGCATATTTTTCGAATCTGGCGGTGAAGTAAGGTTCGCACCGTTCGATTTGTGATGAGGGTTGGGAATGGAACAGCTTCTAAAAGACCTTCGCGTGGCCGTCCGAGGGCTGCGGACCTCGCTCGCGTTCACACTGGCAGCGCTAGTTACGCTGGCGTTGGGCATTGGAGCGAACACCGCGATTTTCAGCGTCGCCAACAATGTTCTGTTGCGACCGCTCCCTTATCGTGATCCGGGCCGGCTGGCAATCATATGGAACGACTATGGTTCGGGAGGACAATCGCTTCCCGCAGTTTCCCTACCGGACTTCAGGGACTACCAACTGCGTGCCCAGCAATTCGAGGGCTTTGCCGCAAGCACCTACGCGTCAGCGGAGTTGACCGGAAAGAATGGTTCGCAGCAGGTAGATGTTGGTTTGATCACCTCAAATTTCTTTTCCCTGTTGGGCGTCAAACCTATCCTCGGTCGCGCGTTTACCAGCGATGAGACCGTGCCCAACGGGCCGCACGTGGCCATACTCACTCACCGCATTTGGCAACAGCAATTCGGAGGGCGCCCCGACATTGTTGGCCAGACCGTCAGCGTTGGCCGCGTTCCCACCACCGTTGTCGGCGTCCTTCCCGCGGGCTTCGAATTGGAGCTGCCGCCCGAGAAATTCCTGATGGAAGACTCGGACATTTATCAGCCACTGCAAATCAAGATCGATACCATTCCCCGCAACCTCACGGGGATGACCGTACTGGCAAAGCTGAAGTCGAATGTTACGTGGGCTCAAGCGCAAACCGAAATGGACAATATTGCGGCCCAACTCCGGAGCGAGCACGCGGTTCACCAGATGTCGGGCTTGCGCATCCGGGTCGTCCCATTGCAGAAGGATGTCGTCAAGCGGGCGCGTCTCCCTTTATTGGTCATGCTGGTGGCCGTGGGTTTGGTCCTGCTGATCGCGTGCGGCAATGTGGCTAATCTTCTATTGGCACGAGCCATTTCGCGGCGACGGGAAATGGCGATTCGTTCGGCACTCGGCGCCACGGGTGCTCAACTCGCTAGACAGGTACTGGTGGAGAGCCTGGTGGTCTCGCTGATCGGAGGTCTGGCAGGAGTTGCGGTCGCGAGCCTTGGACTACGCATGCTTCTCGTGCTGCGTCCGGCGAGCCTTCCGCGGCTGAATGAAATTTCTCTCGACGGATGGGCACTGGCCTATACCGCCGGCGTTTCAATCCTGACCGCATTCCTGTTTGGCTTGGCTCCCGCGATCCAGGCTTCACGACCCGACCTTCGCGAGTCTCTGGTCGAGGGCGGCCGGTCTTCCCACCGCCTCTCGAAGAGCAGGCTCGCCAGCGGCTTAATTCTGGGACAAGTGGCGCTTTCGGTTCTTCTGATGATTGGCTGCGGCCTTCTGTTGCGCAGCTTCGCCCGGTTGCAGCGGGTTGACCCGGGCTTCAACCCGGAGAACGTGCTCACGTTTCGCCTCTTCCTTCCTGGCTCCGCGTACGCTGATCCGGATGCAATCCGGCTCGTGTACCGCCGCATCTCCGATCAGTTGCGGGATACGCCCGGCATTCAGATAGTGGGAGCAGTTTCCAAGGTCCCGCTCACCGGCAGCGGTTCGCAAACTCCTTATGCTTGGGATAGTGAAACTTTGCATCACTGGGAGAGCATTTCCGCCGACTGGCGCAGCGTCACTCCCGACTATTTCCGCTCCATGGGCATACGATTCATCGCTGGGCGAGCATTCAACGATCAAGACGATGCCCAGCATCCGAAAGTCGCAATCATCGATGAGATGCTGGCCAGAAAAGCATGGCCGGGTGAGAATGCCATCGGAAAACGGTTCACCACTACAGAGGATTCGCCGCCGAAAGACTGGTTGACTGTGGCTGGCGTAATCGCTCACGTCCGCGCTCATGACATCACAACCAACGTGCGCGAACAGGTTTACTTCCCCTTCCAGCAGCAGCCATCACGCGTCATGTTTTATACCATCAAGACCTCGGGCGACCCCACCGCGCTGATCTCCGCCGCCACTCAGGCAGTGCACAAGGTTGACCCCGACCTTGCGGTCCATCAGGTCCACACTATGCAGGAGTATTTTTCCCTGGCTATGGCGCAGGCTCGTTTCATTTTGATTCTGAGCGGAATTTTTGGCGGCGTCGCCCTCTTGCTGACGTCGGTGGGTATTTATGGCTTGATCTCTTATTTCACCTCGAAGCGGGTAAGAGAATTTGGAATTCGGATGGCTTTGGGAGCTCAGCGCGAAGATATTTATCGAATGGTCATCGGCGAGGGGCTCCGGCTCGCGGCTAGCGGAGTATTGATCGGCGTCGGCTGCGCGTTCTTGATGACCCGCATGTTGCGCGGCCTGCTTTACGGCGTTGGCAGCAATGACCCGCTAACCTTCGCCAGCGTTACGCTGATCTTGCTCGCGATAGCTCTGCTGGCGGCGTTTGTCCCCGCGAGCCGTGCCGTGAGGGTTCAGCCAATGGCTGCTTTGCGTTTGGAGTAATCGTTTTCTCGGAACTGACAGCGGAGGAAGCGCCGACCTGACGCTCTACCTCTCGACCGTCCCGATTTGCCGGTAAGCTCCGCGGAAATACAGCAGCGGATCTCCCTCCCGCACCACCACGTCCTCGACTTCCGCAATAAAGATCGTATGGTCCCCCGCGTCCTGGGCACTATGCAAGCGGCATTCGAGATAGGCCAGCGCCCCGTGCAAAACGGGAGTGCCATGCTGGGTGCGATCGAAGCGAGCTCCAGCTTCCTGCTCGGCATTCTGATGGGTTGGGCTTGGCAGTGCGTAGTATTCCGAAATCGCGCGTTGATTCTCCGCCAGAACATTCACTCCAAAACGCTTTCGGGCATGCAAATGAGTGTGAGTGCGAGCGCGATGATCGACGCAGACCAGAACTAACAACGGATCCAACGAAACCGACGTGAATGCGTTGGCAGTCATCCCGTGAACTTCGCCCTCAGAGTCGACGGTAATGACCGTAACCCCGGTGGCAAAGCTACCCATCGCCTTGCGGAATTCTGCCTGCGTAACGCCCATAGAAAAGCTGAGTTCCTGCCTGAGTTATTCTGAGTTCGTCCCAGTCCTACGACATCCATCCTTTGTGTACCTTCGTGTCCTTTGTGGTTGATGAACTGCAAATGCTGCAACCACGAAGGACACAAAGGTACACAAAGGGCGTGATCGAACTTTCTGCCCTTCAAGTTTTATCACGTCTGCCAGGTTTGACCACTTTCCCTGCTTGACGGCACCTCCTTCGAGGCGAACCTAATGTATGATTTCGTGAGCGTGAGTGTAGGCCAAACAACTTGGAGCCAGCGGCAGCTCCCGAACTCGTATGGGGACGACCTGAGTTCCGGAATGCCACTATCTCGGGACGGCGCCTGCGAGCTGATTCGCTGCACAGAAGACACGCTCCCGATGCTGCTTTCGGCAGCCGTGGAGGCAAGGCGCCGTTTCAAACCCAGCGTCGTCACGTATTCGCGCAAGGTTTTTATTCCGCTTACGAACCTCTGCCGCGACTACTGCGGTTATTGCATCTTCCGCCGCGATCCGGGCCAGCCGGGTGCGCACACCATGACCCCCGACCAGGTGCTTGAGGTGGTCCGCGCGGGCGAGAAGATGGGATGCACTGAGGCTCTCTTCAGCCTGGGCGATAAACCCGAACTCGCATTTCCTGAAATGCGCGAGACCCTGCGCCGGCTGGGATACAAGTCCACTCTTCATTATCTCGAGGCCATGTGCGAACTCGTGCTCCGCGAGACTACTCTGCTGCCCCATCCGAACCCGGGCCTGTTGAGTGCGGAATGGATTGCGCGCCTGGCGAAGGTTTCTCCGAGCATGGGCCTGATGCTCGAGACTACCAACGCTTCGCTTCTGGCAGCCGGGGCAGCCCATGACAACGCTCCTGACAAGGTCCCTGCCAAACGTCTGCACACCATTGAGGAAGCGGGTAAACAGAATGTTCCATTCACCACCGGCTTGCTGATTGGCATCGGAGAAACTCTGGAAGACCGCGTAGACACGCTGCTCGCCATCCGCGACCTGCATCGCCGCTACGGGCACATTCAGGAAGTCATCATTCAGAACTTTCGGGCCAAACCCGAGATTCCCATGCGCGACTGGCCCGAGCCCACGCAGGGCGAAATGATGCGCACCATCGCGGTCGCGCGATTGCTCATGCCAGATGTCAACATTCAGGCACCCCCCAATCTTTCCGCGCCGTACTATGATGAATTGCTCGATGCCGGCATTAACGATTGGGGAGGGATCTCGCCCTTGACGCCCGATTTCATCAATCCAGAAAAGCCGTGGCCGCACCTGGAGCAGCTGAAGTTGCGAACTGAAGCGAAAGGATACCTTCTGCGTCAGCGCCTGCCGATTTACCCTGAGTTCCTGCCAGCGGTAACCAAGCGGCCGGGCTTGCTAACGGAAAAACTTAAAGCTGCGGCCGACGCTGAAGGCTTCGTGCGGAGGCCCGCATGATCGTCGTGCTCACGGGCGGCACCGGCGGCGCAAAGTTCGTGGAGGGTCTTCGGCAAGTCGCCTCAGCGCAGCAACTCACCTTCGTCGTGAACACCGGAGATGATCTGGAGTGGTGGGGATTGTACGTCTCTCCCGACCTGGATTCGATCACCTACGCAATGGCCGGTCTCCTCAGCAAAGAACGCGGCTGGGGAGTAAAGGGTGACACATTCTTTTGCCTGCAGGCCATGGGGGAACTAGCCGAGCCGATCTGGTTTCACGTTGGCGATCGTGATCTCGCCATCCACTTGCTGCGTTCGAAATATCTGGCGCAGGGAAAAACGCTGGCCGAAGCCACTACGGCAATTTGCGATAAGTTGGCCGTGCAGGCGCGGATCCTGCCCATGAGCAACTCGCGTGTCGAAACCAGGATCGATACCCCGGTGGGGGACCTCAGCTTCCAGGAGTATTTTGTACAGCGCTGGTATCAGGACCCAGTCAAATCGGTTCGCTTCGCCGGCGCAACCGATGCCGAGCCTGCGCCCGGTGTAATCGATTCCATCATGTCCGCTAGCGCCGTGATTCTGGCGCCGAGCAATCCCGCCACCAGCATCGGCCCTATTCTTGCCGTCGCTGACATTCGAGAGGCATTGCGGCAAACCCAGGCCACCGTAGCCGCTATCAGCCCGATTGTTAACGACGCCGCAGTGTCGGGCCCCGCTGGGGCGTTAATGGCGGCGCTGGGACTGCCCGTCTCCATCGCCGGAGTGGCCAAGGCCTACGAGGATTTTCTCGATATTCTGATTGCAGATGTCCGCGATCTGGAAGCCGCCCAGAAACTGGATCGTCCCGGACTGCGTGTCCATTGCACCAACACCATCATGCGAACTGCGGACGACAAAACCAAACTGGCGCGAACCGTCCTGGCTCTTCTGAACGCCGAAAATGCCCGCGCCGCGGATCCGTCATGATCCTCATCCCCGTCAAAAGTCTGGCCAACGCCAAACAGCGGCTGGCATCAGTGCTCGATCAGCCGACACGCACCAAGCTGGCGCAAGCCATGCTTTTCGACGTGCTGGAGACGCTCGGCACCTGGGCCAGCCGGCCGGAGGTCAGCATCGTCACCAGCGATCCGTTTGCAATTGATCTGGCCCGGCGATTCGAATTTCAAATCATTTCCGACACCGCAAATCGCAGTGAGACCGACGCCATCGAAATGGCAACCCGCTTCTGCGAATCTCGTGGGATAGACAGCACGCTGGTCATTCCCGGCGATATTCCACTGATCCAGGTTCAGGAGCTCGAACAAATTCTCGAAGCCGCGCCCGCCGAAGGCTCCGTTCTTGCTCCAGCCGCCGACGGACGAGGCACGAACGCAGCCTGGCGGCGCCCCGCGGGATTGTTTCCCTTGCGGTTTGGAAACGATAGCTTCAAACCACATCTGGCAGCGGCGCGCGCCACTCAGAAGCCATGCGTCGTTCTGTCACTCCCCGGCATTGCGCTCGACGTCGACAACCCAGCTGACTTGCGCCAGCTCGCCGAAGCCCCCGGCGAAACCCGCGCCCAGCGCCTGGCTCGCCAGTGGGACTTAAGCGATCTTTCCCGCGCAGCAAACCAATAGCGCCAACACACGTGGGGACAGGTTAGCCAACACTCGCGTGGCGACGGGCGCCTCACCCGTCCAGGCCGAGCAAAGCTCGGCAGCGCATTAGGCACAGACAACTGGCCAGTCGATCGGCGTATTTTTTCGTACACTAGCATGCGTTGGGTATGGCAAGAATTAATCAATCCCGAGACCTGTGCATAATCCCCGTTCCGCTGGCCGACGAAATCCGCTCCGGTGACTCTTTAGCGGAAAAACTCGTCCGAACTCTGAAGCATCTGAATCTAGAACTGAGAACAGGCGACATCCTGATCGTAAAACACAAAATCGTATCCAAAGCGGAAGGCCAATTTGTCGCGCTCGACAAAATCAGGCCCTCGGCGCGCTCCCGCGCGTGGGCACGCCGTTACAAGCTTGACGCGCGAGTAACCGAAGTGGCTCTCGCGGAGAGCAAGCGAGTAGTCCGCCGCAAGCGCGGCGTCCTGATCACGGAAACCCGCCACGGCCTGATCTGCGCCAACAGCGGCGTGGACGCTTCGAACGTCGACGGTGGCCGTCACGCGCTCCTGCTTCCCAAAGACCCCGACAGCTCAGCCGCTAAACTTCATCGCCAGCTGAAAGAACGTCTGAACCTTTCCATCCCCGTAATCATCACTGATAGTTTCGGGCGTCCTTGGCGGGAAGGACTCACTGAAGTTGCGATTGGCGTCGCTGGAATGCAACCCTTGCACGATTATCGTGGAGATCGCGATCCCCACGGCTACCCCTTGCGCGTGACCATTGAAGCCGTCGCCGATGAACTCGCTTGCGCCGCTGGCCTGGTCTGCGGCAAGCTAGAGCGCACGCCAGCGTGTATCATTCGAGGATTCCGTTATCGGCCCGGACGCGGGCGAGCTCTGGATCTGATCCGTCCGGCAGCCACTGACTTGTTTCGCTGAGATTGTTTCGAGGAGGACGTATGACTCGCGTACTTACCCAGCCCGAACTGGAAGGCTTCCCTTCGCTCGAATGGTCAGACATCGCCCCTCGCGTCAGCCGCCAGTCGCGCGCTGCGCTCGAGCAAGTCATGGAAACGCTGGACGGCGGCGCGCTCACACGTGAGCAATGCTCGCTTTTGGCAAACGCCGACGGCGACGACCTCCTCGGCCTGCTTGTCGCCGCCGATGCCTTACGCCGCGAGCTAGCCGGAAATATCGTTACCTACGTCGTGAATCGCAATATTAATTTCACCAATGTTTGCTTCGTCGGCTGCAAGTTCTGCGCTTTCAGCCGCGGCCCACGCGAATCTGACACGTACTTCCTCAGCCTCGAGCAAGTCGCCCAGAAGGCAACCGAAGCCTGGAAAATCGGCGCCACCGAAGTTTGCATCCAGGGCGGCCTACCCCACGGCCTGCCTCCGTATCACTACCGCGACATCCTGCGCGCCGTAAAACAAGCCGTACCCGGCATGCACATCCACGCATTTTCGCCCATGGAGATCGTCTACGGAGTCGAACTCACCGGCATGCCGCTCGCGGATTATCTCCTCATGCTCCGCGACAACGGCCTCGACACTCTGCCGGGAACCGCCGCCGAGATCCTCGACGACGATGTCCGCTTCGTGCTTTCCCGCAACAAACTTTCCACCGAGCAGTGGAAACAAGTGATCCGCACCGCGCATGGCTGCGGCATCCGGAGTACTTCCACGCTCATGTACGGACACGTCGAGTCACCCGAGCACTGGGTCAACCAGCTCCTGTTATTCCGCGAAATCCAGCAGCAAACCGGAGGCTTCACCGAGTTTGTTCCCCTCGGATTCGTGCATCAGAACACGCTGCTCTTCCATCAGGGAATTGCCCGATCCGGTCCCACGCTCGCCGAACACCTCAAGATCCATGCGCTGGCGCGAGTTCTTCTTGCCGGCGCCATCAACAATATTCAAGTGTCATGGGTAAAGCTGAACCGTGCTCTCTCTCAGCTTTGCTTGCACGCCGGCGCCAACGACTACGGCGGAACGCTCATGGAAGAGAACATCTCGCGCGAAGCCGGAGCCACCGCCGGCCAGTACACCAGCCCTGAGGATTTTCAGTCTCTCATCCTCGAAGCCGGCCGCATCCCCGCCGAACGAAACACCGTCTACACGCGAATCAATCTCAAGCTGCAGCCCGAGGCGCTGACCGCCGAGGAACTCTTCGAACCGGAGTTTGCGTGACGGTGATCGCATGAACGCGCCCCACCTCATCGCGGTTCTCGGAGGCACCGGCCCCGAAGGATTCGGCCTCGCCTTGCGTTGGGCGCAAGCCGGCGAAACCGTGATCATCGGATCGCGAGACGCCAAGCGGGCTCAGGACGCCGCTGAAAAAATCAAACAGAGGGTCGGCGCCGACGCGAGAATTTCCGGCAACGAAAACGTCGCTGCCTGCGCCGCTGCGGACCTGCTGGTGCTCACGATTCCTTTCGAAGGCCACGCTGCATTGCTGAAGCAACTCAAGCCAGCGATTCGTCCCGGCAGCATCGTGATCGACGCCACCGTTCCCCTGGCTGCAAGCGTGGGTGGCCGCGCCACTCGCACCCTCGGTGTCTGGCAAGGCTCCGCCGCGCAAGAGAGCGCGGAACTCGTGCCCAAGGGTATTCCCGTCGTGGCCGCTTTTCAGAACGTCGGAGCCGAACTACTGAATGCCGATGGTCCGGTCGACTGCGACGTAATTGTGTGCAGCGATGATCCGAATGCCAGCCAGATCGTGCGTCACCTGGCCACAAAGATTCCTGGCGTTCGCGCCATCGACGGAGGCAAACTGGAAAACGCCCGCATGCTGGAACAGATCACAGCCTTGCTGATTGGCCTGAACATCCGCCACAAAGGCCACTCCGGCATTCGCATCACCGGCTTGCCACCCGCGGCATACGAAGTTGCGTAGCGCCGGCCACTTGGAAGTTTTGTAGCGCCGGCATCTTGCCGGCTGTCCCGAGGGCATCCTGCCCTCGGAGGCATCGGCCGAAATTGCAAGCAAGACTATGAACGATTCCCCCAACGCTCGCCCCGCCATCGAATTCCGCCACGTCTCCTATCGCGTGAACGGTGAAGGCAAGGGCCGCGAATTACTCCACGATCTCAACCTGGAAGTTCAGCGCGGAGAAACTCTGGTCCTGTTAGGCCGCAGCGGCTCCGGCAAAACCACGACTCTCAAACTTATCAACCATCTCCTGGCTCCGAGTGAAGGCGAACTTCGCGTCGACGCCCGTCCTATCCGCGATTGGGATGTAATCCGCCTCCGCCGCATGATCGGCTACGTCATCCAGGAAGTAGGCCTGTTCCCCCACTTCACGGTGGAGCGCAACATCGGCCTGGTTCCGAAGATTGAGAACTGGCAATCCAGTCGAATCGCCGAACGCATCCATGAATTGTTGCAACTCGTCGGACTCGATCCCGAGATCGCGTCGCGTTACCCCCGCGAACTTTCCGGCGGCCAACGCCAAAGAGTAGGCGTAGCCCGCGCTCTGGCGGCCGATCCGCCCATCCTCCTCATGGACGAACCCTTCGGCGCGCTCGATCCCATCACTCGCGCCGAACTGCAACGGGAATTTCTCCACTTGCAGAAGCGCCTCCGAAAGACAGTCGTCTTTGTCACGCATGACATGCGCGAAGCCCTGTTATTCGGCACCCGCATCGCCCTGATGGAAGCAGGCCGGTTGGTCACCGTGCAAACCCCCAAAGAATTTCTCGATTCCACAGAGCCCCTGGCCACTGGCTACAAAGCCGCTTTCCGCACCCCTTGAGATAGCGAGGAATCATGAACCTCTGGGATTTCATGCTGCAGAATCACACCGAAGTCGTCGAACTCACGCTCGAGCATTTGTGGCTGGTAGGAATTTCCACCCTGCTCGCCGTACTCATCGGAATCCCGCTCGGCATCCTGATCACGCGCTGGCCCGCGCTCAACAAGCCAGTCCTCGGCGGCGCCAACATCATTCAAACTATCCCCAGCCTCGCCCTCTTCGGATTCCTGCTGCCCGCCCCGTGGATCGGAGCCCGAGCCGATCGTCTGGCCATCCTCGCGCTCACGCTCTACGCTCTGTTGCCGCTGATTCGTAACACCTACGTCGGAATCCAAGGCGTGGACCGCTCCGTAGTCGAGGCCGGCCGAGGCATGGGGATGACCGACCGCCAACTCCTCTTTCAAGTCGAACTCCCGCTAGCGCTGGGAGTGATCATCGCAGGCGTCAGGGTAGCGACGGTGATCTCGGTCGGCCTGGCGACCATAGCCGCCGCCATCGGCGCCGGCGGCCTGGGAGAATACATTTTCCGCGGCCTGGCCATGGTGAACAACCAGGTTATCCTGGCAGGAGCCATCCCAGCCGCCGCCATGGCCCTGCTAGCCGACGTGAGCCTGGGATGGCTGGAAAAACGCCTGAGCCCACACTGAGAACCGAGCAACTGATTTTTTTTACATGCCCCCCCGTGAGAACGACAATCCGCGCACCAGCCAAATCATCCCATGGCTTTCATTCCTGCTGGTAGCACTGCTAACCGCATGCGGCCCGTCGCGCGAAAATCGCATCGTGGTCGGCTCGAAAAACTTCACCGAGCAGCTAATCCTCGGAGAACTAATCGCCCAGCAAATCGAAAACAAAACCCATCTTCCAGTCGAGCGCCGCTTCTATCTCGCTGGAACCTACATCTGCCATCAGGCCATCCTCGGAGGCCGCATCGACATCTATCCCGAATACACCGGCACAGCGCTGACTGCAGTCCTGAAAGAAAATCCGAATGCCGATCACAAAGAAGTCTACGACGAAGTCAAAACGAAATATGAGAAGCAATTCAACCTGGAGGTTGGTCAACCATTCGGCTTCAATGACACCTTCGCCATAGAAATTCGCGGTGAAGACGCCCGCAAGCTAGGTTTGCAAACCATCAGCCAAGCCGCGCAGTACACTCCCAACTGGCGCGCCGGATTCGGCTACGAATTCATGGAGCGTCCCGACGGCTACAAAGGGCTAGCCGCAACCTACAACCTGCATTTCGCCGACAACCCCCGAATCATGGACCTCGGCCTGCTAACCCGCGCCCTGAAAGACAAACAGGTAGACCTGATCGCCGGCAACACAACGGATGGCCTTATTCCCGCGCTAGACCTGTTCGTCCTAGAAGACGACAAACATTATTTCCCCCCCTACGAAGCCGTGCCGATAATTCGCCACGAAACCCTAAGCCGCCATCCCGAAGTAAAACAAGCCTTGGACGACCTGGCCGGAAAAATCTCCGACCAGGAAATGCGCCAACTAAACTACGCCGTAGACGGTCAACACCGCGACGTAAAACAAGTAGTCCGCGAATTCCTCCAAAACAAATCAAAATAATCGATCCCATATGGCGCGATTTCTCCCGCCCCCTAAAAAAAAGACGTCATCCTGTCTATAACAACGACGGCGGTGTCAAGGGCGTACGGGAGCGGCGACGCTTTGGGCTTTAAAGAAGCGCCATTTCGCTCTCGTTGCGGTTTTGATTTTTTCACGATGACCAAGGCTCGCGCATTCACGTTGAATCACGGGTGGCAGCGTGTGCTCCACCAACCATCTATTCGGTCACAACTTCGACCATGATTGCTCGTTCAAACACCCCGACTATTCAGGGAGGGAGGGCGCCCACTCAAACGCACGGCTTTAAACCTCAGCCACAGGATGACTCGGGCTGCCCCGCATGCGAGTGGCGGAATACGGCTGCTCGTTTCTCCACATCCAGTACAGCCGCACCGCCAGTTTGCGCGCCACCATCACCTTGGCCACAGAAGAATGTTTTCCGTGTTTCAGCCGCTGATAGGCGCGCTTCAACTCTGGTACCAGACGGGCCGCGCTCTGCCCGCCTCCACCAACAGACTGCGTAACATCGGATTGCCCTGCTTGCTGATCGACCCCAGCCGCTGCCGGCCGCCGCTAGAATGCTCGGCCGGATTCAGCCCCGGTAACTCACCACTTGCCAGCTGTGCGCAAATCGACGGATGTCTCCCAGGGTGAGCGAATACCCCAGAGCGGTAATCGGTCCCACCCCGGATGGGTCTGCAACCGCTGGGCCACGCGGTCTTTCTCCGCCGCTTCTCTCACCGCCTGGTCCAGCTTCCCGATCCGCGGCTCCAGATCGTCCAGCAATGTCAGCAACTCTTCCCGCCGCTGGGCCGTCCAGCCCGTCAAGGCCAGCTCTTCCAGCAGCTTCCTTCCAGCTGCCGTCCACAGCTTGTGCTTTTGCTGCACGCCCTGGTTCAGGGCCAGATGCTGCAACTGGTTCTTCACCTGCCGCAGATCCCGCTGCTCCGGGCTCGGCACCCAGATCCGCGGAAATCTTTTCTCCAGCAACAACTGCAACAGCAACTCCGCATCTCTTCGGTCGGTCTTCTGCTTGCGCACTTCCAAGGCTCGGATCTTGCCCGCGTCTCCCAACCACAACTCGTGCCCTAACTTGGCCAGCAGACGCTCCAATTACAGCGTGTTCCCAAGCTTCCATACCCACCAAAACCGGCCCTGGCAACTGGCTATAGAACTGGACCGCTTCTCCCGGGGTCAGCTTTTTTTCGGTTTCCTCCCCGGTTTCTGTGTCGACCATGGCAATCTGTTGGAAACTCGGATGGAAATCACAGCCTATAATATTCATGGCCGCTCCTTTCGCTCCGAGTCTTGGTTCTTCGCAAAAACTCAAGTGTACTCGGCGCCCGCGAGGAGCCGTCGTTGTTATCCAATCAAGCGAAACTTCTCCCCCACAGCGAAAAACCAGATTCCTCGTCGCCTGCGCTCCTCGGAATGACAGAAGGATGGGTTTGTCCTTGGCCAGCAACAGCATTTTCTCCCTAAATACCTGTGGTGCCACCATTGGAAACCCGTCATTTCACAAAAAGTGCGTATCTTGGGCTCATCCCGCAGTACCATTATCACGGTTTGGGGTGATGTGGATCACAGCAGAAATCGGCGCGCAGGCCTTAAATAGAGCGTTGGCCAAGTTTCATGAGTGTGCCATGTTCAAAACAGTAAATCGTAAATTCTGAGTGCATTTCTTACATCGGAGGAAAATCCCATGAGCGTAATGACACCGCCCGGAATCAAGAATCCGGGCAATTACCTTGAAGACGTAATGGCTACTGTAAAAGCAAAGAACTCGGCGGAGCCTGAGTTCCATCAGGCAGTCCAGGAAGTGTTCGATTCTCTACGGCTGGTGCTGCAGAAGCATCCGGAATATAGGTCGTCGAAGATTCTTGAGCGCATCACCGAACCCGAGCGGGTCATCATGTTCCGCGTGCCCTGGTTCGACGATCGCGGAGAAATTCAAGTCAACCGCGGCTTCCGCATCGAGATGAACAGCGCCATCGGTCCTTATAAGGGCGGACTGCGCTTCCATCCGTCGGTCAACCTCGGCATTTTGAAGTTCCTCGCTTTTGAGCAGGTGTTCAAGAATTCGCTGACCACGCTGCCCATGGGCGGCGGCAAAGGCGGATCAGATTTCGATCCCAAGGGCAAGAGTGACAACGAAGTCATGCGCTTCTGTCAGAGCTTCATGACTGAGCTGTCGCGCCACATTGGCCCGGACACCGACGTTCCAGCGGGCGACATTGGAGTTGGCGGACGGGAAATCGGCTTCCTGTTTGGCCAATACAAGCGTCTCCGCAATGAATTCACCGGCGTGCTGACCGGCAAGGGGCTGGCTTGGGGCGGTTCGCTGATTCGTCCGGAAGCCACAGGCTACGGCTGCGTGTATTTCGCCGCCGAAATGCTCAAGAGCAAGAAAGACTCGCTCGAAGGCAAGCTCTGCCTGATCTCGGGCAGCGGCAATGTTTCGCAATACACAGTCGAAAAGCTGCTCGATCTGGGAGCGAAGCCGCTTACGTTCTCCGATTCCGACGGCGTAGTTTACGATCCGGATGGGATCGATCGCGAGAAGCTGGCTTGGGTGATGGAGCTGAAGAACGTCCGCCGTGGACGCATCCGGGAGTACTCGGAGAAGTTCAAGAAAGCGATCTTCATGCCCACCGACATCAAACTGGAGCACAATCCGATTTGGAATATCAAGGCGGATTGCGCGTTCCCGAGCGCCACGCAGAATGAGATCAAGGCAAAAGACGCCGCGAACCTCATTAAGAATGGCTGCAAGCTGGTGGCCGAGGGCGCGAACATGCCCAGCACCCTGGAAGCGACCAAGATGTTCCTGGATGCCGGGATTCTCTACGGTCCGGCGAAGGCTGCGAACGCCGGCGGCGTAGCGACCTCCGGCCTCGAGATGGCCCAGAACAGCGCACGGCTGACCTGGACCCGCGAGGAAGTGGACAATCGGCTGCACAACATCATGATCGCCATTCACAAGAACTGCTTCGAGACGGCCGAAAAATACGGCACCCCGGGCAATCTGGTGAACGGAGCCAACATCGGCGGCTTCCTGAAGGTCGCCAATGCCATGCTGGATCAGGGATTGGTGTAGTGGTCGTGTGGGGCGGACACTCCTGTCCGCCTCTCTGTAGAGACGTTGCTCGCAACGTCTCGCGTGGCTATGATGCGGGGTGGAGCAGTTCCACCCCGCAAGTTTTGGCGGGTGTCACTTCTGACGCAAGATTTGGTGCAGGGTAAATTGCAAGATAATGTCGTCAAGAGCGCGGCTCCGGTACGATCTCTTGTTGTGAGGAAGGCCGCTGGAATACTCGCTCGAATTGTATGGCTGGCGATTTGCCTCACGTCTTTGGTCTATGCGTACAAGGGTTACCAAGGCTCCTCCGACTGGAAAGTGGAGGAGGGGCTGGCGTTTGAGATGATCGTGCTATCGTTCCCAAGCTCCTTCGTCGTGGCCGCCGGATTGACATTAGCGGGAGCGGGACTCGGGCTTTTTGGCCTCGCACTGCCTGCATCCAGCAGACCCGAGATGATAACTACGTGGCTTTTGTTTGTGGTCGCTGGCTACGTCCAGTGGTTCGTTGCTGTTCCTAGGCTATCTCGGTGGTGGCAAAAGACACACCCCAGACAATCCTGATGTTGAACACGCTTTACTAACAGTTTGCACGATAAGACAGCTTCTGAGCCTGAAATGGTCACAACCCACACCCCCGACCCCATCGGCGACGCCGAGCGCCTCCTTCGAGGGCTTCGAGAACCTGATGCCCTTCCGGGATGCGGAAGCCCTTATTATGTGTAAGAAAAGATAATGCATTGTCATCCTGAGCGCAGCGGCTGCTTCGCGGAGCGAAGCAGATGCGAAGCGAAGGACCCCTAGTCAGCGGGGTTGCGATGAATGCGGAAAGGCGTTTTCACGAGGCTGCCAAGTGGAAATTCCCTGCGAGGATGTTGCCAGGTTCAGAACCATGGGGTCCTTCGACTGCGTGATCGTTCGCGTTGCGAACGATCACTTCGCTCAGGATGACAACGAGTAGAGGATGATGGACAACAAGCAGTATTCGGTGTACATCGTGGGTAGCCAGACTGGAACGCTCTACATCGGAATGACCAACAATCTCTACCGGCGCGTTTTGGAGCACAAGAGCGGTGAGGTTGAAGGGTTTGCCAGCAAGTACGGTTGCAATCGCCTCGTTTATTTCGAGAGCTTTGATGATGTTCGAAAAGCAATTGATCGCGAGAAGCAATTGAAAGGTTGGCGGCGGCAGAAGAAGATTGCTCTGATTGAAGCCCTGAACCCACGCTGGCAGGATTTGGCAGAGAAATGGGGAGCGCAGATGGCGTTTGCGGGGGAATCGATCAAGAACAAATAACAACTCTGTCATCCAGACCCGGAGTCGAAATCCATCTTTGGGAGTAAGAAAGAAAATACGGTGTCATCCTGAGCGCAGCGGCTGCTTCGCAAAGCGAAGCAGATGCGGAGTCGAAGGACCCCTTATCAGCACGGGTCAAACGAATGCAGCAAGGCATTCCCGCGAGACTGCCAAGTGAAAATTCCCTTGCGACGTCGTTGCTAGGTTCAGATCCTCGGGGTCCTTCGACTACGTGATCGTTCGCGTTGCGAACGATCACTTCGCTCAGGATGACAGCTTCAAAACAGTTTAGTCGATGGCAGTAACCCACCAACCCGACCCCATCGTCGACCCCGAACGCCTCTTCGAGGGCTTCGAGAACCTGATGCCCTTCCGGGTGCAGGATATTCTGCTGGTCTCCAGCCTCTACGACTCTTTCATTCTGCGCGAAGACGGCCGGCTCAACGAACTGCTGATCGGCGAATCGCTCGAACTCAAGCTGCAGCAGATTCCCGGGATCACCCACGTTTCAGCCGGTGCAGAAGCGCTGAAGCTGGCGCGATCTCAGCCGCGATTCAACCTGATCGTCACCAACCTCGAAGTCGAAGACATGGACGCGGCGCAGTTGGCGCGCGAAGTCAAAGCGGCTGGGCTCGACGTGCCCGTGGTCGTGCTGGCCTACGACTATCGCGAGATCAAAAAGTTCGTCGCCCGCAATCCCGTCACTGATCTGCAGCAGATATTTCCTGTGGCAAGGCAATGTCCGCATTCTGATTTCGATCGTCAAATACATCGAAGACAAGCGCAACGTTGACCACGACACCCACGCCATCGGCGTACCGGTCATTTTGGTGGTCGAAGACAACATTCGCTATTACTCCTCATTTCTTCCCGCCATTTATACCGAGCTGATCACCCAGTCCCGGCGCCTGCTCAGCGAAGGATTGAATGTCGCGCACAAGCTGGTGCGAATGCGGGCGCGGCCCAAGATTCTGCTCGCCACGAACTATGAAGATGCGGCGCGTCAAGTAACGCACTATCGCGAGTATCTGCTGGGAGTGGTGTCGGATGTGGAATTTCCGCGGGCCGGAGAGTTGAGCATCGACGCGGGATTCGACCTCGCTCGCTTGGTTCGTGAGGAAGTACCGGACGTTCCGATCGTCCTGCAGATCCAGCCGAACCGAATTCAGGCCGCGGGCGCATGCCGAGGGATATTCGTTTCTGCGAAAACGCTCGCCCACGCTGCTGCGGGATCTACGGCGCTTTCTTACCGAGCAGTTCGGGTTCGGTGACTTCGCTTTCCGTCTACCCGACGGTAGCGAGGTGGCGCGGGCGAGCGATTTGAACGAACTCGAAGCCCGGCTGGGCGAAGTTCCGGCGGAGAGCATCGCGTACCACAGCGAGCGCAACCATTTCTCGCGCTGGCTGCGGGCGCGAACCGAGTTCGCACTGGCGCAGAAACTCCGGCCGCGGAAAGTCTCCGATTTCGCCACGCTGGAAGACTTGCGGCGCGATCTGATCGACTCGATTGCCGAATATCGCAGCGAGCAGAGCCAGGTTCTGATCGGCGATTTCAACCCGTCCACTTTCAAGTCGAGCGACGCACTACTTTCTCCGGATTGGCGGTGGTTCTCTGGGCGGAAAGGCGCGAGGGCTGGCTTTCGTCCGCCACCTGCTGCACAACAACCGAATCGCGCGCCGCTTCGCCGAAGTCCGCATTGCCGTGCCGCCGAGCGTGGTGCTGGCAACCGATGTGTTTGACAGCTTCCTCAGCGAGAACAATCTGCTCGACTTCGCCATCAGCAGCACTGATGATGCCGAGATCATGCGGCGCTTCCTGGAGGCATCCCTCCCGTCCTCACTGCGCGACGATCTGCTGGCATTTCTGGCAGAGGTCCATTACCCGCTGGCGGTGCGCTCTTCCAGCTTGCTGGAGGATTCGCAATACCAGCCCTTCACCGGCGTGTACGAAACCTTCATGCTGGCCAACCAGCATTCTGATCTGTCGGTACGGCTGGAGCAGCTTGATGGAGGCGATCAAACGCGTCTATGCTTCGACCTTCAGCCAGCATGCCAAGGCATATGTGCGGGCCACGCCCTATCGCCTGGAAGAAGAGAAGATGGCGGTGATTCTGCAGCAGGTGGTGGGCACGATTCATGCCTCTCATGGCGGGCAGCGGTTCTATCCCGATATGTCCGGAGTAGTGCGGTCGCACAATTTCTATCCGGTTCCCCCAATGAGCTATGGAGATGGAATCGCTGCGGTGGCTCTGGGCTTGGGGCGGGCAGTCGTCGATGGTGGCAAATGTCTGACCTTCTGTCCGCGCTATCCCCGAAACATTGTGCAGTTTTCCTCAGTGGAAGACATTCTGGCGAACTCGCAGCGCGAATTCTGGGCCCTGGAGCTTGATCACACAGAGCGTGGTCAGGGTGATCCCGTGTCCGACCCGTTGCTCGAACTTAAGGAAGCACGGTTCGGGCTGGATGTGGCGGAGAGCGACGGAACCTTGAACAACCTGGGATCGACCTATTCGGTCGACAACCATGTCATTTATGACGGACTGAGCCGGCCCGGTACCCGCATCGTGAGCTTCGCGCCGATTCTGAAGCACGGAGTTTTTCCTCTGGCTTCGATTCTGGAACGGCTCACAAGAATCGGGGATGAGGCTTTCGGTCGGCCGGTGGAGGTGGAATTTGCGGTGCGGTTGCCGCAGCGACCTCAGGAAACGGCCGAGTTTGGGTTTCTGCAAATCCGTCCGCTGGTGCTTTCGCGGGAAGGCGAAGAGTTGCGGATGGAAGATGTGAATCCAGACCGGCTAGTCTGCCACAGCTCCATGGTGCTGGGCAACGGACGCATTCGGGATTTGCGCGATGTCGTGGTGGTCGACTTTCACCGCTTCGAGCGGGCTCGAAGTCAGGAAGTCGCCGAAGGGGTGGCCCAACTGAATGCCAAGCTGAGCGAGAGTGGCACGCCGTATCTGTTGATCGGAGTTGGCCGCTGGGGATCGAATGATCCCTGGCTCGGAATCCCCGTGGAGTGGGATGAAATTTCAGGAGCCCGTGTGATTGTGGAGGCGGGATTCCGGGACTTTCGCGTGACCCCATCGCAGGGCAGCCATTTCTTCCAGAACCTCACAGCGTTTCAGGTAGGATACTTCACAGTCAATCCAGATGCGGGAGAGGGCTTCGTGGACTGGCAGTGGCTTGGAGCGGCAGCTGCGGTCGAGGAGCAGGGGTGTGTGCGGCACCTGCATTTTGACGTGCCACTCGTCGTCGTGATGAACGGAAAGACCAGCCAAGGAATGATCTTTAAACCAGAAGGAGCATAGCAAAGATCGCATTCTTCCTTCGTGTACCTTTGTGTCCTTTGTGGTTGATGAAGTGCAAATGCTAGAACCACAAAGGACACGAAGGTACACAAACGTCCGTACGAATTTATGGCTTCCCTGGTTTGCATGCGTCGTACATTTCCACTTGACAATTCGCTTTTTATTCGCTTATGATCTGGTCCGCTGTTGAGCCCAGAAAATCATAAACGGAGGAACGAATGTCACTCAGCCAATCTCTTCTACCCGAGTTCGATCAGGAAATGGCCAGCACCCGCAAGACTCTCGAGCGGGTTCCGGACGAGAAGTTTTCCTGGAAGCCACACGAAAAATCCGGCAGCATGGGCTGGCTGGCCGGACATCTTGCCAATCTCACCGGATGGGCCGTGGAAACGATTAAGCAAGACTCATTCGACATGTCCCCTGGGGGCAAGCCTTTCACGCCTCCGCCAGTGCCCAAGTCGCGCAAAGAGTTGTTGGAGTTGTTCGACAAGAACGTGGCTGCTGCACGATCGGCCCTTGCTGGAGCGAGTGATGCTGACTTGGGGAAGACCTGGTCATTTCTCAACAACGGCGTGACCGTCTTCTCCATGCCTCGAATGGCCTGTCTTCGCACTTGGGTGATGAATCACAATGTTCATCATCGGGCGCAGTTGGGCGTTTACTTGCGGCTGAACAACATCGCGGTGCCCGCGATTTATGGGCCGTCGGCTGACGAGGCTGGGATGTAAAGGACTAAGTCCGCTAGAGCGGAAAACCCAGAGTTCGACTATTCCCGCCGCCTGCTAATTAGTAGCGGCCTTCCCTGATCCAGAGCCGGACTTGTTCTTCGACCGAAAAACTCGCCCTGGTATTTCGAGCAAACTTTGATGCCAACGCAAAAGCGTGGGCTTCGAGTGGGACTGCGAAGTGTGCATTGGTTCTGAGGAAGCCGCGGACGAAAAGATCGGAGTAACGCTGCAGTCCGAGGATGTAAAACTGAACCGTATGCACTAGGCCGTCGAACAGGGCCCGATCCGCGATTCTTTCATTGAAGACCACAACGTCCAGGAAGGTCACGGAGGCCATTTGGGGGAAGCTGGGCAGATTGGCAAAGCCGAGATCTTTCGCCTGAGAGTAGAACGGCGGGTCCGGAATCCGCTCTCCAATGAGTTCCACGATCCTGACACGATCGAGGAAGGCCGTAGAAAAGAAGGGCTCCATGGTGGCCTTGCGTCTTGCGCTCAGCGGCGTGCCAGAGGGAAAGTAGCGGTCCCGCTGCTCACGCAGATACGAGGAAACGCATGCGCTAAGTTCGCGGCCCTGTTCTTCGTTCAGCTTCGGCGAGCTGGTCTCGTACGTCAAACCGGCGGGAGGAATCTGCCTTTCGATGGAGGCGTAAAAGTCGTTTAAAGCAGCAGCGGAATCGATGGCCTTACGCAAGAGATCGTGCTCGGCAAAGCGGGCCAGGTCTTCGGTGGAGAAGCGGAGACGAAGCTGGTGGGTTGCACACTCCGCGCTGAGCAGTTCCAGACGTGCATGACGCAGCTCGCTGTTCATTTGCACGACGGCGACCCGGTCATCCGGGTTTTCCCAGGAAAACATCCATGAACTCCTGAATTCAGCTATACAAATCCGGGGGAGGGACCTATAATTCTTTACGTATACACTGTTACGTTTACGATGTCAATATAATTAAATCGTTTTATGTAGGTGCAAAGGACAGAAATGCCACGGCAGCCTGATCCTGATCTGCAAGAACGTATTTTGGACGCCGCTCAGAAACTGTGGAAAAAGGGAGCGGAGAAGACGCTCACCATGCGGGCCGTCGCCAAGGCAGCGGGCACGAACACGCCTGCGGTCTACCGCCGTTTTCGCAACCGCGAGGACATCTTGCGCGCCCTGCTGCGGCGAATCCAACAGGATGTCGTGGGCGCGCTTCAGCCCTGCTCCTGTGCCGAGGAAGCGTGCGAGCGCTATCTTGAGTTCGCGGTGCATCATGCACATGAGTACGAACTCTTCTACACCTATGCCCACGATTTCTCTCATCCGCCGCGGTCCGATCACGCTTCTCCGCTCCGGGAACACAGACCTACCATGCAGTTCATGGAGAACAAACTGGTGGAGCGGCTGGGTGGGACAGCAGCGGATCACACGCGCTTATCGCTGGCCTTGTGGATGATGGCGCACGGAACCGCCATGCTGCTGATTTCGAGGGCAATCCCCGCGGGACATGTGGCGGAACTGCGCTCCGTCTTCACGGCTGCAGTGGAGGCTCTGATCAACAGTTCAGCGAGTTTGTCGGCCCCGAACTGACGGGAGATTTCATGGCCCCCACCTGTGCGATGCGCCGAACTGCCCAATTATCGGTGCAGAATTTCATGCAAAAAAACCTCTCTTCCTGCGCAAAATCTAGAAAACAAAGAGCCGGAGATTTTCCTGCCTCCTAGATCTATGGTTCTCAAGGTAGTTACAGGCAAAATCTAGAAAACAGGGAGGTTATTGCGGCGCCAGAGTGCCCGTTGATCGGTTTTGGGACGAGTTGTCAAAGATCGCATAGATTATCTTATAGATAACCAATTTACCGTTATATTATCGCAATTGAGGGCGTGAGGTCAACGAGAAAGCGAGCGAGTTGCAGGCCCGGTTCCAAATCGGGAATGTCGCGTCCACACTTTTCGCGTTGCATGCACCCGCCCCTTGCAAAAAGCGCCAGGAACGGGGCACCCACTTCTTGCGTTGATCTACTAAGGTCCGGGCACCCGGCGAGTCTCGTAGGCTGCGATCGGTACGACAACCGTGGTGGTTTCCTTGCAACAGGTAGACTGGAACCGCCGGGGTGGGGAAAGCTTGTGGCTTTCCCCGTCTCCGGTTGGCGTCCAGTAAACAGCTTCCCTATGCATTGTGTAGTGGCGCGCGGGAAGGCTGATCTGGAGGCCAATCCGCGTTTATGGACCGGTGGTGCTGGAGGTCTGATTGTTGAGCCCGACCACCGAACACGTGACTTTCCCACTGCTCAGGGTCGCGCAAGCAGGGCCGGCACTAATCGGCTTTGTGCCCACCTTGGTGAATGCAGTCCAAGCGGTTCCGTCGAACGTAGCCGCATACATGAAGGAGTCGACCACGTAGAGAACCCCACAAGCCAGCGTCCCGGCAGACGGCATGGCGCAACTTACCCGCGGGCCAATGTTTCCACCTGTAATTGCACGCCACCCGGTCCAGTCGCTGGTCGACCAGAGCCCGCTCTTGAACATGTTCGCGTAAATGGCTAAGTTGTTGGCCCGGTCGAAGCACACCACCTGTCCTTTGATCCCCAGAGAGGTGCAGCTCGGGCTGCTGCCGCTGATGCCGCCCTGCAACGTCAGGAAGCCCTCCCACTTCGAACCATCGAAGCGGTTTACGATGATGGTGTCATTCCCGGCGGTTGGAAGCCCGTTCATCGCACAAATCACGTCGCCGTCATTATCGCCGGCGCAACCTGGGCCGGAGGTCAACGTCGCTGCCACTGTCTTAAACGACCCCCAAGTCGAGGTGGTGGTGTTCAGGAGCGCGTTCCCAAGCGCGCTGGTCTGACTGCGAGCCGCGCAAAGTACCTTGCTGTTGCGCAGCAGCGCGCAACTGGGCGCCGAAAAAATCTGGCCCTTGGAATCGATGAAGGCACTCCATTTTGTGCCGTTAAAAATGGTAGCAACCAATGTATTCGTGCCGCTCCTCACGCCACAGACGACATTGCCGGCCCCGTCATTCACGCAACTGGGGTCGGAGGTGACCAGGCCGGCCAAGTTGGTCCAGCCTGACCATGCACTGTTGCTAAATTCGTTTGTCATCAAAGTACTTTGTTGACTTCGGGTCACGCATACCACCTGCTGGGCGGCGAGTTGAACGCAAGAGGGTTCTCCGATTGTGGGGGTAGTCCCCATCCCGCGAAAACCACTCCAAGTGGCCGACGCGGAAGGAATGAGTAGCAAGGTACAAGCGAAAACCATCAAATACGCGAAAATGCTGTGCTTCATGGCGACTCCTTTAGTTTTTTTATTGCCCGAGGTAACGCGCCTCGGGATCGTAAGTTGGGCTGGCTTTTTCATTCGCATTTCTCGGCGCCGGGGAAACAGATTCTTCCTGTGGGCCACCCAAGATCCGCCTCATCGGAATTGCATGATGCGTTCTCGAGCGACAGCACACCGGCCCCAGAAACGCTTTTATTTCGTGCGCTGTTCTCTGGTAGACCCGCCCGATCCAGCCCTTACCATGCATTGCGTAGAAGGGCGAAAAAAACCGTCATGCGAAGGCGAAATAGTGCGAACTTACAACAGAAAGGCCACCTCACAGGGCGGCTTATCAATTCTCCTTAGTGCTGAACTTCGTAATTCGGAATTTCGCGGTTCGGAGCCTGACAATCCAGCGACTGCAAAGCCTACGGGACTGTGTCCGCAAATGCGAGTGCTCTTGCCCTTTACCGTTGAATCCCGGCACTGTCGTGCCAGGCTTTCCCTTGCCGTCGCTGTGCGGCTGGAGCGCTGTCTGGTCCACCTGTTTCGTTAGCTCAGAGTTGTGACACAATCTTTTCGGACCCTCGCGACGGGTTACAGTGGCTGAGAAACAGGCGTCGTGGCGTCCGAGATCCGCATAAAAGGGTGCCGGTTGCTTTGAGGGTGGATGACTGATAGCATTTCAGTCCCAGGAACGCTGTGTGCTTCCTCGCCCATCCCCGGGGCGGTTCCCCCGCAGCCAGCCTTCACTTCGCATTGCGCAAATGCGCGGGAAAAACTGTCATGCCGTTTCGAAATAGTCGATTGGCAAGCGGATTTCAGCCGGACGAGCTGAGCAAAACGCCGGAGGAAAGACGAGCGCTGGACCAGCTGTTCAGCGTCACCTACGAGGAGCTGCGCCGCCTGGCCTCGAGCGTTAAGCGTAGCGATCCCGGCGCCACACTCAGCCCCACGACCATGGTGAACGAAGCCTGGGTAAAGCTGGCAAAATCACCAAGTTTCGCCTCGACCTCCCGGCTGCACTTCAAACGGATCGCCGCCCGCGCCATGCGCCAGGTTCTGGTCGAGGCGGCCCGGCGCCGGAACGCGTCCAAGCGCGGCGGAGGTGAGGGCGTCACCGTGGTTACGTTCGACGAGTCGCAGGGACCAACGACGTCGTGTGGGCAAGACTTGCTCGCGTTGGATACGGCGCTGGAAGAACTTGCGCGGATTCAGCCGCGTCAGGCAATGATGGTGGAGAGCCGGTTTTTTGGTGGGCTTGACATCAACGAAATCGCGGTTTTGCTCGCGGTGTCCGAAGCCACCATACTGCGCGATTGGCGAGCGGCGAAGGCTTGGCTGGCCCATGCGCTTCGGCGAGCGAGTTGACGAACGTGTGTCAGGCGGGGCAACCGCGCCTGCGCAAAGCGAAGGGGTCGGGGTAATCCGATGGACAGTACGCGCTGGGAACGAATCCAGACGCTGTTTCACGAAGTTGCGGACCTTCCGGAGCCTGAGCAGCGCGACTTCCTCAAGGCAGCGTGCGGTGGTGACGACGTACTCGTGGCCGACGTTCTAGCCTTGGTCGAGGAGGACGCCCGAGGGGCATCGCTGCTGGATCGCGATCTGGCTCATGTTGCGCATGACGTGCTTGACGAGGCAATTCCCGCTGCGCTTCCCTTCAGAGAATTTGGCCCATACCGCATCAAGGAAGCGCTCGGCGAGGGTGGAATGGGCGTGGTTTATCTGGCAGAACGCATTGACCTGGGCAGCCTGGTCGCGATCAAACTCCTCCGCGATGCGTGGTTGTCACCGGCCCGTCGCGAACGCTTCGCCAGTGAGCAGCGCACGCTCGCGCAACTCAATCATCCGTCCATAGCGCGGCTGTACGACGCCGACACACTTGACGACGGCACCCCGTGGTTTGTCATGGAGTACGTCGAGGGCGTTCCGCTCACGGAGTATTGCGCCGAGCATGCGTGTTCGATCGAGGAGCGGCTGCAACTGTTTCGTGCGGTGTGCGAAGCGGTGCAGTATGCGCATCAGCATGCGGTCATCCACCGGGATTTGAAGCCCTCGAACATCCTGGTAAAGCCGGACGGCACGGTCAGGTTGCTTGATTTTGGTATTGCCAAGCAACTGGAGAGTCTTGAAACATCCGTGGGCAATGATCGGACGATGACGGGGTTGCGGCTTATGACCCCGGCCTATGCAGCTCCGGAGCAAATCCGTGGTGATCGGGTGGGAATCCACACTGACGTCTATTCTCTCGGTGTCATCCTCTACGAACTTCTGGCCGGAAGGGTTCCTTTCGACTTGTCGCGGCTGACTCTGAGTGAAGCAGAAAAGCTGATCGTAGGGCAGGTTCCCGAGAAGCCATCGGCGCTCGCCAAGAAAATGGCTGAACTGCCGGGGGCAAGGGCGAATATCCCTTCCGCCAGCAAAAGCGCGTGGACTGACCTGGACGTGCTCTGCCTTACCGCAATGCACAAGGACACGCAGCGGCGGTATCCCTCGGTTGAGGCGCTGATTCGAGACATTGATCACTATCTAAAGGGCGAGCCCCTGGAGGCACGGCCCGACAGCGTCAGCTACCGGCTGGGTAAGTTCGTCAGGCGGAACCGGCGCGCCGTTTCCGCTGCGGCCTTTGTTTTCACGATCGTCGTGGGCCTGGTGGTCTTTTTTACGGTGCGATTGGCGAAAGCCAGAAACGCTGCCTTGGAAGAAGCGGCTCGAACCCAGCGCATCCAGCGCTTCATGATGAACCTGTTCCAGGGCGGCGATGAGTCGGCCGGGCCCAGCGACAGCATGCGCGTCGTGACCCTCCTTGACCGTGGCGTGCAGGAGGCCCAGACGCTCAACAACGATCCCAAAGTCCAAGCAGAGCTCTATCAGACGCTCGGAACCATCTACCAGCAACTGGGCCAGTTCGATCAAGCCAGCTCTCTTTTGCAATCCGCACTGGTGAGGCGACAGGCTGTCTTCGGTCAGGACAGCGCGGAAGTGGCGGAAAGCCTGGAGACGCTCGGTGAGTTGCGTTCCGATCAGGCTCGGTACGATGAAGCCGAACCGCTAATTCGCCAAGCACTTGATATGAGCAAGCGGCATTTGCCGCCCACTCACCCAGGCGTAGGAAAGGCATATCTACTCCCTGGGCCGAGTACTGGTCGAATCGGGGGGCCTACGGCCAAGCCATCCCGGTACTCGATGAAGCGGTGCGAATTCAGTCCGCGCCGGGCGGGGTACCGGCCGATCTCGCGGTGAGCCTTGGCGAATTGGCGAACGCGCACTTCTACGCTGGACACTTGGACATCTCTGAATCGTTGAATCAGAGAGCTCTGGCCATGGATCGCCAACTCTATGGCGAGCGCCATCCCAATGTTGCCGAGGATCTGATCAACCTCGGCGCGATCCAGAGCGAGTGGGGCCATCACGCCGAAGCTGAACGCTACGATCGTCAGGCGCTGGACATCATCGGTAGCTTCTACGGCAAAGACCACCCCGAAACGGCTTCGCTGATGACCATCCTCGGCCGGTCGCTGAATGCTCAAGGACGATTCAACGAGTCGGCTGACATGTTGCACGAGGCACTTGGCATTCAAGAGCGCGTCTATGGGCCAGTGCATCCTCGCGTCGCTTCGGCCGTGGGCGAGTTGGGCAAGGTAGCAATGCAGCAAGGTAAGCTCGATGAGGCGGAGGCAGACTTCCGACGCCAGTTCGACATCTATCGCTCGGTGTACAACGGGAAGCATTACTATATCGGCTCGGCGCTTGCGAATCTTGGGAGGAGTCTACATGGAGCGCAAGCAGTACGCGCGCGCAGAACGATCGTTCCGGGATGCGCTTCAGATCTACTCCGAGACACTTCCTCCAGACCACCTGAACGTGGCGATCGCGAGAATCAAACTGGGACGATCTCTCATCCCGCAGCGCCGCTACACAGATGCAGAAGTCGAGAGCCTTGCTGCCTACGGGATTCTGATGAAGCAGACCAGTCCGCCGGCCAACTGGCTCCAAAATGTGCGCAAAGATCTGGTCGAGGAGTACAGTGCGCTGCATCAAGCCGAGAAAGCGGCGAAGTTTCAAGCAGAGCTAGCCGCCGCGGACAAGACCGTCAACGCAAGTAACAAGTAAAACAAGTAAATGGAGGACGGGCGTCCTGCCCGTCGCGGCCCGTCCGTTGAATCAAATCAGCAAAATCACGGCGCTGGTAAAGCAAGCAGCCCACAAAGTAGGGTTCGAATTAGCTGGGATCGCCCCGGTCCGCGACTTCTCCGAGCTGAATTACTTTCCTGATTGGATCGAAGCCGGATTTGCCGGAGAGATGAAATATATGGAGGCTCGCGACGAAGGTGGACAGCTCAAGCGCGCCTCACTTCAGTCCACCGCTCCGTGGGCGAGGAGTGTGATCGTGTGCGCCATGAACTACAACACGGCGCACCCGTACTCCACCCAGTTCGATGATTCCGACCGGGGATGGATTTCGCGATACGCGTGGAGCTGCGAGGACTATCACGAAGCGGTGATGCGACGGCTGCACATGGTGGAGAACCTACTGCGAGACGTGGTTGCCCAGCGAGGGCAGGATGCCCTCGCGACAGCCGGCGGGACGCCGGCGCTACGGACTTGTTGCTATGTGGATACTGGGCCTCTGGTTGAACGCGTTTACGCCAAGTATGCGGGTGTTGGGTGGATTGGGAAGAATACCTGCATCTTGAATCAGAAGCTGGGGTCATGGTTATTTCTGGGCGTCATTCTGACTTCGCTCGAACTCGACCCCGATCTGCCTGCGCCGGATCGTTGTGGCACTTGCACCCGCTGTATTGTTGCCTGTCCCACGGACGCGCTGATCTCGCCTTATCAGCTCGATTCCAACAAATGCATCTCGTACCTGACCATTGAGAAACGGGGGGCCATTCGAGAGGACATGCGGGAAGGCATGGGCCGGCACGTGTTCGGTTGCGACATCTGCCAGGATGTTTGTCCCTGGAACCGTAAAGCGCCGGCGACCAGCGTTGAGGAATTTCAATCGCGGGAAGGACTGGTCAATCCGGCGCTGGACTGGCTCGCCGAAATGAGTGCAGAAGAATTCCGGGAAAAGTTTCGCGGCTCCCCCATCCGCCGCACCAAACGCACCGGGCTGCGGCGCAATGCGGCGATCGCGATGGGCAACAGTGGGAATCGGCAGTTCTTACCAGTCCTGAAGAAGTTGACGGCGGACGAGGATTCAGTCGTAGCTGAGAGTGCGAACCGGGCTGTTGAAAGGCTCTCTGCACAAGCAGCTCCTAAGCCCGCGTCGTAGAGTCGAAGAAATCGCGGAGGACGTGGTTTGGAAAAAACTCATTCGCTCTTGGCCAACTCGATCCTGAGTTGACAAGGACGCGGAATAGGGTCACACTACGCGGCATGCGACTAGCGATCGTTTGTCTCTTAGCGTCTGCGGCGTTTCCGTCAGTAAGTCGAGCACAGGTTCCTGTTTTCAAGATTACGACCGAAGACAGCTCGGTTAAGTTCGCCGTGAAGGCATCGGTAGCCATTAACGGTACTTTCGACAAGTGGGACGCCACTCTGGCCTTTACGTCTACAGATGTGACGACAGGCGTTTTGGACATCAAGATTCAGGCAGATAGTGTCAATACCGGGAGCGGCATGAAGGATGGCAAGCTGAAGAGCAAAGACTTTTTCAACGCCGATCAGGATCCGTTGATCACCTTTCTGTCAAAGAAGATTGTACAGACCGGCCCAACCACCTTCGATGTGCAGGGCGACTTCACGATACGTGGAGCTTCTAAGCCCCAGACGCTGACGCTAACCGTTTCCGGCGAGGGGACAGGCACAGGCGAGATTAAAGGGACCATGGTCTTCGACCGTAAGGACTACGGGATGAATAAAGGCATTCCCTTTGTCCACATCGGCGACAGCGTCGACGTGACCGTCGACCTCCAGGGGAAGCGAATCAGCGGGCCTGCATTGGTGTTTAAGCAATAGCCCGTCCGCTTTCATAATTTTTGTCACACCTCATTTACTGGGAATACCACGCACATAAAATTTCTCCTGCGGGAAACTCTGGCTAAATATGAGTTCCGGCTGAACTGGCGTGAGGACGTGTAAGTTTCCATCACTCCTTTGTGTACCTTTGTGTCCTTTGTGGTTCCAGCATTTGCAATTCATCAACCACAAAATACACAAAGGTACACGAAGGAAGAAGAGTCACGGAACTGCATATGCAGAGGCCTTCGGGGGCGCGGAACCGGTACTCCGAAGCTGGTAACTGCGTGTTAGCATCATTGACGTTCCTGATCGTCAGGTTGCTAAGCAATGCCTCGCATTCACTCTTCCCGGGCTCGGCTTCTCTGTACTCTAGTGCTTTGTGCAGCAGCGTTCCTTCCGCCCGCGCGTGGGCGCTCCGACGAGCCGCACTGGATCCGCGTTAATTCCAGTCACTTTTCCGTGGTCACTGATGCAGACGAGAAACACGGGCACGATGTAGTTGTGCGATTCGAGCAGATGCGCGCAGTCTTCGGCCAACTGCTGATGAGAAACCGGATCAACATGTCGGAACCGGTGGACATCATTGCCCTGAAAAGCGATGAGGAATACAGCAAAGTCGTGCCCGCCCGCCAGGGGCAGGGAATTGGCCTTGGCTTCTTTCTCCCCGGCACAGACCGCAATTATTTCGTTCTGAACCTGTCCAAAGAGGAGAGCTGGCGAGCGATTTCCCGCGATTTTGCCCGCGTATTCCTGAACTTCAACTATCCGCCTACGCAACCTTGGTTCGACGAAGGCTTTGCAGAATACTTCTCCAGCCTGCGCCTGGACAACAAGCAGGCACAGATTGGCGGCGACCCTGAATCGTTCACGGAATTGCTGAGCACGTCGTCGTGGCTCGCGATCCCCGACTTATTCACGCCGCGCCGTGACGCCGCTGCCAATCAGGAGAGCTCTCTCCATACCTTATTCCACGCACAGTCGTGGATCGTGATGCACTACCTGCTGAGCCAGAACAAGCTTCCGGAAACCGGGACATACTTCGACCTGGTCCAGAACCAGAAGCTTCCGGTGGAGGAAGCGATTCAGAAGGCGTACGGAATGAGCTCAGCCGAGTTCGCACAGGCGGTGAAGGATCACTTCCATTCCCTGGCTCAACCGCCACAGACGCCGGAAAAAGGCAAGCCGCCGAGCGCAAGCGATGCCGGCGGAATCCAACTTCTGTCTGTAACCCCCGGCGACCAGATCGGCAGCAGCACTCAGGACCTTGCCGAGACGGAGGGGCAAGCACTGATCGCGGAAATGAGTGTCCGTCTACCTGAGCACCGCGAGCAAGCTATCCAGGAGATGGAGTTGATCACCAGCCAGCCAAAGATGGACAACGTGGTCGCGCGTCGCGGGTTGGCCTGGGCGCATATGGAGAAGAAAGAATTTGATAGCGCGGTAGAAGAGTTGAACAAGGGCCCAGAGCTCAACTCCAAGGATCCCTGGTTGCACTACTATCTGGCGCTGGTAAGGTACCACCTGGCGCAGACCGGACAAGCAGGAGGGCTTCCCAACATGATGCAGGATCTTCGGCTGGTTCTGGACTGGGATCCAGAATTTGCCGAGGCTCGCGGCATGCTGGCCATGGCTCAACTGGAGGGCGGCGGTAGCCACGCCGCCCTGGATTCGATGCGAGCTGCTATCCTACTTGCCCCACGAAATCAAACCTATCTGCTGAACCTGGCGCAAATCTACATGGCTGGAAAAAACTGGGATGCAGCTGCCGCGTTGCTGCAGCGGCTCAAGAACAGCCCCGATCCGCAGGTAGCGAAGTCCGCGGGCGAGGAACTGGAAGGATTGCCTATGTTGAAGAAGTACGGGACCGTAGCGCAGGGCGAAAGCAAGCCGCAGTCACAGCCGACCGCTGTGGCGACGTCGCCCTCAGCATCGTACCCACGATCCCCGTCTTCGCCGACCTCGCCTGCCCCAACCTCGTCTTCTTCGGTGTCCAGAAAGCCAGCGGAGCCGCAAGCAAAAACTGGCAAGGAAAGTCCTCAATCAATTGAGGCTGACGCCGATCGCCCTGACCAACCTCCATCTCCACCACAGCCCGACAAGCGTGCGATCCAATTTCTGAAAGGAAAACTAGTTACGGTCGATTGCTCTCAACCACCGTCGGCTGTGCTGACTGTAACCGCAGGAGCAAGAGTGCTCAAGCTCCGGACCGAGGATTACAAATCCCTGACGCTCATTGGGGCGGACGGTTTCTCCTGCGAATGGAGGAACCGCCTGGTGGACGTTAACTATAGAGCCGGAGGAAAAGCTGACGGCGATCTGGTTTCGGTGGAAGTACAGTAACGATTCCCAAGCTGCGGCATCTGAACGGACGATTAAACTCTAAGCTCTCGGAGGTTCAGCCGCATGGCCAACAAGTCGAACAATCCGCTAAGCTTCATCCGGCGTCATTCGCTCGGCGTCGCGTCCGTCTCAATCCTCATCGTCTGGATTATCCTGTACAGCGTGTCCGATCCGGGCACGCATGTTGGATCGTTCTTCGGAAACGCGATCGCCGATTGGACGGGCGTCGTGGTCACCGTGCTGGCGACTAAATATATGTACGAGAAAGGTTCGGCAGAAAGCCGGCGACCTGCTGACGCTAAATTGAGTCGCCTTCGCAAGTTACTGCGCGATCATTCTCTCACCATATTTCTGGTGATCACAGGGGTTGGCTGGGTGGTGCTGTACGCGTACATGAACTCGGAGGCCAAGTGGGGCCAGGTCGTGGGCAATATCGTTTCCGAGTGGACACAGATTTTCGGCTTGGTGCTATTAACCAAAAAATTGATGGAACCGCATTCCAAAGAAAGCGCAAAAGGAAGCTGAAACAACAAACCCTCGCAGGGGATTCTGAGAGGGTTTGCAAATTTCTTGCTCTTAGGTTGTCAGGCGCGGACGACGTTGGCCGCCTGGAACCCCTTGGGGCCCTTCAGCAGGTCGAACTCCACGGTTTCGCCCTCGTTCAGCGTGCGGTAGCCGTTCTCTTGGATCGCGGAGAAATGAACGAAGACATCCTCCCCTGTGGACCGCTGGATAAACCCGTATCCTTTAGCCCCGTTGAACCACTTTACTGTGCCCTTCTCTCTCACAAAAAACTCCTTTCGCCTCTGCTAAGATTTGAAATTCCACAGGCTTCGCGAAGCGTGCGCTTCGTCACATCCCCCTCAAAGCATGTGGACGAACACGGCAGCCGCTGCTTGCACCGTCGAGACTCGCGTGCAACAAGAAAGGCTCCTGAGATTTCCGCCGTCGGTGGAGAAAGCACGGCGCAAAGCTCTGGAGCCTGTCGTGGTGGCGCGAGTTTCGACTACAATAGACAAAACATCAACCTAAACTTACGAACGTTCGCTGCCACATTTCGACAACGAGCAGGAATAATATTCAGGAAGTTTTTTTCTGGCAAGAGAAGAATTCACAATAAAGCGAAATGAAGCGAAACGAACAAACATGACCCATGGTTTTTCCTGAAGAAGACAGGATTCGGGAGGATCGCACCACTGGGTTTTGGGGTTCCGTGCGGGCTGTAACTCTTTGATAACATTGGATAAATATTGATCGAACACCCAGCATCCTCGCCCCCGGTCTTGCCCCTGGCCGCTCCTTCTAGCACATCGGCTAAGGGCCTCAGCCCGCGGGCCGGACTCCTATCTTCTATTTTGAGATATGTCTTGCGAACCGAAGTCCACACTTTTGCTTTCTCCGTGGCTGCGAATGCAATCCTTTCGTTCTTTCCCTTTGTTCTCCTTTTGCTGACTTTGATTCGGCGAGTATTCCACTCGCCCGCAATGTATGAAGTCGTGGTGCAATTGCTCCGCGACTATCTGCCGGCGGGACAAGACTTCGTGATTCGCAACCTGAATGCGCTGGTCAACGCACGCCATCGGGCACAGGTGTTCTCGCTGCTCATTCTCCTGGTCACTTCCACCGGAATCTTCATGCCGCTCGAAGTAGCACTCAATCGCATTTGGCGCTTTCCCGACAACCGCTCTTATCTGGGAAATCAGCTCATCGCGCTGGGCCTGGCCTTTGGCTGCGGTGTGCTAGCTTTGATCTCGGTTGCATTGACTGCGGGGAATGTGGTGCTGCTGAAAACTCTAACCTTCGGCCACGACTTTCTCGCCATCCGGCTGCTGGGTTTTCTGATCATGAAGGTTTTCGCCATCGCCGCCAGTATCGCGATTTTCTTCTTGATCTACTGGTTATTGCCTAACGGCAAGGTGCCGGCCCGGGCGGTCGTGCCCGCGGCGGTGATCATGGGCTTGCTCTCGGAGGTCTTGAAGTATTGCTACATCCTGGCCCTGCCGCGGCTGGATTTCCAGGAAGTCTATGGACCGTTCGCCTTGTCCGCGAGCCTGATGTTCTGGGCATTCTTGTCCGGACTGTTACTGCTCACCGGAGCTCACCTGTCGGCGCAACGGCAGAGCCAGCGAAAGACTCAATCGCAGCCGAGGTAGCCTGAAGTTCGACGCACACGTAGGCGAGGACGCCCCCGCCCGGGCAGCCGAGCGAAGCCCGGCAGAATTTGCTGCCGCGATTTCCTCAGGGAAAACTCGTCGCACGTGTGATCACCGGCACAGCCATCCTTTGCGTCGAGCTGTAGTATCAGGGTATTCCCGTCGAAACGGCTGGCCTCGATCAGAAGCGAGGCTTGCGAATGTTGTCGCTATTTTGGAAGTTCTTTATCGTTGCGCTGATCCTGACTTCAATTTCCCTGCAAGCAATCGCAGAGCAACCAACGCGTCTACAGCTACCCGGAACGATCCCCCCGGGATCACCACGCCCGCGGCAGCCGCCCCCATTAACCCGGAGCTCGGGCTACATCTTCGCCGGTACAGTTAAGTCGGTTGAGCGTATTGCTCCCAAGGGAAACGGCGTAGCCATCGTCGAGATCAACTTTCATGTGGACCAGGCCATGCAGGGCGTTCGACTTGGGCAAATGCTGGCGATCCGTGAGTGGGCCGGCTTATGGCAATCGGGTGAGCGCTATCGCCCCGGCGAACGCGTTCTGCTGTTTCTCTATCCTCCGAGCAAGTTAGGCCTTACCAGCCCGGTCCGAGGTCCGATCGGACGTTTCAGAATTGGCCCCGATGGCCAGGTCGTGCTCGACCCAAGACGAATCGGTGTCCCGACGGTCCGTCCGGGCATGCGAGACCGGTTGACGGGAAGAACGCGTGTCAGCCCTCGTGACCTGGTTCGCTTCTTGCGCTCGGCGGAAGAAGAGTAGGCGCATGCCGATGCATTCTCTTTTTTCACGGTTGCAAGAAACAGCTAATGGAAGGAAGCCTTGCCTCCTTATCGGAGACTCTCCACACAGATCGAAACGGATACGACGACTCACGCTTCGGTTGGGGTTCGTTTGTCCGGCGGCCGGAGTAATTGTACTCCTGCTCACACTCATGCAACTGGCGCGAGCGGGTGGTCCGCGTTACATCGCTGGTGTCAGCTACTTCAACCAGGGAACGGCCGGCACGCCACTGACCTGGGCCCAGGGCGCGGTCAGCTACTATACCGACCGGGGCAGTTTGAGCTCGACGGTTTCCGGCCCTCAAGCGGATGCGTTGGTCGCCGACGCCTTCAGCCAGTGGACTTCTATTCCAACCGCAGCGATATCGGCCACCCGGGCCGGACAACTCGCGGAAGATGTCAGCGGAGCGAACGTCTACCGGAACGCTGATGACAGCATCAGTATGCCTGCCGACATTCTCCCTGCCGCCACAGGCACGCCGGTCGGTGTCGTTTATGACGTTGACGGCACGGTTACGGACGCGCTTCTCGGCCAGGGCGCCGGCGATGCATCCGAATGCTTTGGCAACGCGGTTTTCGGTGGACTCGACAATTTCGGAACTGATGCCCACCTCCTTCATGCACTAGTGGTTCTGAACGGAAACTGTGTCGCCCAGTTACCGAACCCGGATGTGGAGTATCGGCTGGTGCGCGTGTTGGGGCAAGTGCTGGGCCTCGGCTGGTCGCAGACGAACCTTAACATCCAGACGCGTATCCCGACGCCGACCTCCGACGACTATCTCGGTTTCACCATCATGCATGCCGTGGATCCTCCTAGCTGCATTCCGATTTCCGTGTGCTATTCCAACGGCGGCAAGATCAATCCTTACCAGCCAAAAATGGATGATCAGGCGGCACTGTCGCGCTTATATCCGGGGCCGACCTTTTCCACCACCACGGCGCGTATTCATGGCAACGTATATTTCGCGAATACGAGCGGGCAGCCGGGTCAGGGCATGCAAGGAGTAAATGTCGTCGCTCGTTGGATCGATCCCAATACCGGTCTGCCTTCAGGGGCCTACGCGGCCGCTTCCGTTTCCGGTTTCTTGTTTGCCGGAAATGTGGGAACCACAGCCACCGGCTTCAATGACAGCACCGGACAACCCTTCAATCGCTACGGTTCGAACGATCCCACGCTCGAAGGCTTCTTTGACCTGGCTGGATTGCATTCCGCAGGACATCGCCATGCAGGGCAGTGCCGCACAAAAGCCCGATTGGTTTGGACCTACGACCTACGACTCTCCCGCGCCGCTGCCGGCTGCTGGCGATTGGGCAGCCTCTCTTGATCCCTACGGCGGCCTCAACTATTTCTGGTTTTCCGCCCAGGCGAACCGCACCCTTTCGGTACTGGCGACTGCGCTGGATGACTACGGCGCTCCATCAGAAAGCAAAGCTCAACCGGTAGTTGGAATGTGGGCGCTATCCGATCCGGGAACCTTTCCTGCTCCCGCGAACACGCCATCGGCATTCAATTCCGCATTGTTCGCGACGACGGTTCTCAACGCACAGCTGCTGGAAGCGACCAACTTCCGCGTCGGCATCGCCGACATCCGGGGCGATGGGCGTCCTGACTACCGTTATCACGCGCGCCTGCTCTACGGTGACCACATCACTCCGACCCGAGTCAGCGTGGCTGGGGGCACGGCTCTCGCGATTGCTGGTTTCGGATTCCAGGCAAATACCAGGGTCACCATCGGAAGCGGGAACGCGCAGCCGCTGGCGGCCTCCGCAAACCAGATATTGGTGATGGCGTCCGCTCACGCGGACGGGGTGCAGGACATGACGCTCACCGATCCGCCCACCCTCGCCAACTCGATCCTGAGTGGAGTTGTGACCTTCGGCGCAGGACCCAACGACATTCTCCGCCTAACTGCCGGGGCGAATCCTCCGACGGCCGTAGGGGAACAGGCCCCCAATCCCGTGCGAGTGCAAGTCGTGGCCCCCGACGGAATAACTCCCGTAGCTGGAGCCAGCATCTTCTTTACCTCGAGTCCCGCCGTAGCCTTTGCAGCCTGCTCCGGGGGCGGAAGTTGCACCGTGCTGACTGATCAATCGGGCCAAGCCTCCAGTCTGGTCAGCGTGCTCACGGCTGGCACCATCACAATGACGGCGCAACTCGCGCCAGCGTCCTATACCAGCCCCCAGCAGGTGCAGACCACGTTGTTGGGCACGGAGTCGTCGCTCGATCTGTCTGTGCTCTCACCCTACGTCTGGATTGCGCAAGGCGCCACTTTCAACATTGCGCTTAACGCCCGGGTGCTATCAAATGGCGTTCCCATCAAAGGACGGACCGTCAACTATTACCTGGTGAAGGGTTCCGCGACGCTCAGTCCGCCGAACAGCAAGACGAACGCCAACGGATACGCAAGTAGTACATTGAGGATTTCTTCGTTGGCCGGTGATGTACAAGTGAGCGTCTGTGTCGAGCCTGGCGACGTGCCGTGCCAGACATTTTATGGAACCGCGGTGCCGGCTTCGTCGCTGCGACTGCAGGCAGTCGCTGGCGACCTCCAACTCATTACTGTGGGGCCAGCCTTTCAACCGGTCACGATCCGGGTCACGGACATGTCCGTTCCCCCGGACCCAGTGATTGGCGTCAGCGTGTTATTCCAGTCGTTGCTTGGACGCACCACCAACGATGCGCCGATTGTGTCGGGCGGAGATACCACCATCACGAGGAATCCGATGCCGATCATTCTCGGGACGTCGCAGGCCTCCGTAATCTCCGATGCAAACGGCCTTGCGAGCATGCAGCCCTCCACCGGCGGATTTCAGGGCGCGTTAGCAATTCTGGGTACGGTCACAGCTGGGCCAGGGAATCTGCCGTTTCAGTTGCAATCGCTGTGGCCGATGAGCGACTAGGGACGCTAATGTAGGCGCGGGCGTCCCCGCCCGTGCGGCGACCATTTTGCATTTCACACCTTTTAGCCAGCCGGAGGGCGCGTCGTGAAATCGTGAAGAAATCTTGTTACTTCTTCACCCATTGATCCACCCACTCGTTCACCGTCTTGTACCAAAGCTGGCTGTTCTGCGGCTTGAGCACCCAGTGTCCCTCATCCGGGAAATACAGCATCTTCGAGGGCACTTTCAGCAACTGCAACGTCGTGAAGAGCTGGAATCCTTCCGACACATCCAGCCGGTAGTCGAGCTGGCCGTGAACCACCAGCGTTGGCGTCTTGAAATTCAGCGCCGACAAATGCGGCGACCATTTCCGGTAGACTTCCCGATTGTTATAAAGCGCCCCCTTAAATTCCCACTCGTCGAACCAGAGTTCCTCGGTTGTGCCCCATGCGGATTCGTTATTGAACGATCCATCATGCGACACGATGCACTTGAACCGGTTCGAATGCCCGAGAATCCAGTTGGCCATGTAGCCACCGAAGCTCGCGCCCAAAGCGCACTCGCGGTCTTTCTCGATGAATGGATAGGTTCGCTCGGCCTCATCCAGGCCTTTCATCAGGTCTTCAAAGGGAGCTCCACCCCAATCGCCGTTGATCGCGTCAATGAACTTCTGCCCGTAGCCCGTCGATCCATGGAAATTGATCATCACAACCACGTAACCGTTGGCCGCAAAGAGTTCGGGATTCCAACGATAGCTCCAGTCATCCCCCCAAGCGCCCTGCGGCCCGCCATGAATGAGGAACTTGACCGGATATTTCTTGTTGGGATCGAAGGTCGGCGGCTTGATAAAGAAGGCCTCTACTTTGTCGTTACCCGCGCCCGTAAACCAGAAAGATTCGAGCGGAGACATTGCCACACGAGAAAGAACAGCATGGTTGAGATCGGTAAGTTGGACCTCACTTTTTTCCACACTCGCAGTCTTGCATCCCTCAGGCTTGATTTTTCCGCTCGCATCGGTACACACTTCCTGCGCTTCAAAGACACTCGCAGCGGCAGCAGCGGCCCCAGGCTGCGGCAACGTGGCGCGAAAGATCTCATTCGGGAACCTGACAGACATGCGGGTAAACACAAGAGTCTTGCCGTCATGGGTCACGGCAAGGTCATCGTTATGCCCGGGCACAATCATCTTGATATTGTTTTTCGTAAGCCGAAGGTTGGCATCATTCCCCGCGTCACCCCCGATGACTGCGGTATCCAGGGAGATGGAATAGACCGGCGAATCGCCCTTGTCCTCCGCGACGAAATAAATCTTGGAGGAATCTGGATCCCAGGTGTAAGTTCCCACCCAACGGTCGAATGTCTCCGTCAGATTCCTGACATGTCCGCTGTGCCGGTTGTACAACATCAGCCGGAAGCGGTCGCTCTCGTATCCCGGGCGAACCTGAGCGCGATAGGCGACGTACTTTCCATCGGGAGAATAAAGCGGCGACGAATCACTCGCGGGATTGTCCGTGATCTTCTTTGCCGGTCCGCCATTCGCGGAAACAATAAACAAGTCATTGTTAGTGCTGGTGGCCTCGACTGCATCGTGATTCGAGGTGTAGCAAATCTCCTGCCCATCGGGTGAGAAAGCATAGTCGTCCTGCCCGCCCAAGCTAAACGGCGGAACATCATAGTCTCCGGGAGTCAGGTCGCGGCTGGCGCCACCGTCAGCCGGAACGATCAGAAGATGATTGCGCTTTCCGTCCTTGTACGCATTCCAATGCCGGTAAAGCAGATGAGTAAATATCAGTGCCTTGACCTTCGACTTCTCCGCCTCCTCCACCTTCTTGGCATTACAGGCCTCGTCAGTGCAGTCGAAATACACATTCGAAACAAAAAGAATGTTCTTCCCATCCGGCGACCAGATTGGACCATCGGCTTCCGTAGCAATTGAGGTCAGCTTGTGGGTCGCGGTCACCGTGCCCTTGGTCCCGTCAAAATCGGCAATCCAGATCTGCGAACCGCCTTCTTTCGATGACAAGAACAAGAAGCGCTTGCCGTCAGGCGCCCAGCGCGGACGATCCGAGTCCTGCACCAGAATGATCTCGCGCGCCTCGCCGCCGGCCGTTGGCACCGCCCACACATGCGGCGTCTTCGTGTTCGCGTCCAGGCTGACGTCAATCGCGCTGAACAACACCCACTTCCCGTCAGGAGAAACAATGGGCTCGCCCACGCGCTTGAGCGCCATCATGTCTTCGAAGGTGAAGGGATGTTTACTCTGAGCCAGAGCAGGAAGAGCGAATAACATGACAACAATCAAGCCGGATAAACGGCGCATGACCTGCCTCCGTGGGGAACGGGCCAGTGTAAATCATGCAGCCTTCTGACGGTCGTAACAGACTTTGTTCGGATCAATCGTTGTTTAAAAGGCGTCACCCCGAAGCCCCGTGTTTTTCAGCGGGGGCGTGGGATTTCGCGCGGAATATCAAACTCAGTGGGGCGCGACCCGCTCTACGCACTCCAGAATTTCCGCCTCGCTGAGTGTATGATCCGAAGCCTTGGCGCGCCGGTAAATGCTTTCCACAACATCGTCTGACGCCGGAATACCGCGCCGGTCCAGCCAGAACAACACGTTCGACTTCCCGCTCATGGGACCGATATCAATTATCTGCTCCAGACCGAACACATGTGAAGGAACACCCGAGTACACCGTGTTCGCCAGTTCGATGTCGTTCTTCTTGTAAGCCTTGATGACCGCGGCCGCATGCACACCGGTTGCGGTGCGAAACGCATCCTCGCCAACTACGGGATAATTTGCGGGAATAGGTACGCCTGTAGCCCGCGACACAGCCTGGCAATACTCTTTCAGCTTGGTGAGATCCTGATCCGCCCATGGCGGAATTCCCATCAGTTTGAGGTTCAACAGCATCTGGTCCATCTGCGTGTTACCGACGCGTTCTCCGATTCCCAGCCCAGTCGCATGCACGCATTCGGCGCCCGCGACCAGCGCCGCCATGGAGTTCGCAATGGCCAATCCGCGATCACAATGGCCATGCCAGTCCACACGAATCTTCTCGCCCGAAGGCTTCACTACTTCCTTAATGATGAACTGCACCAATGCAAAGGTCCCCATGGGCGTAGCATGCCCCGCCGTATCACAAACGCAAATGGCGCGAGCCCCGCAATTGATCGCCGCTGTATAGAGCCTCTTCACCATCTCCGGATCACACCGGGTTGTGTCCTCGGTGACGTACAGCACCTCGAGCCCAAGCGACACCGCATACTTCACCGCGCTCTCCGTCGTCTCGAGCAGAAAATCGTCGGTCCAGCTTTCCGCGTAACGACGGATGGGACTCGATCCAATAAATGCAGCAGCCTCGATCTTCAGCCCGGTACGCTGCACAATTTCTGCAATCGGACGGATGTCGTTCGGGTGAGTACGGCATGCGCAGTTTGGGCGAATCTTCATTTTGTGATCGACGATCTCTCGCGCCAAAGCCTCCACATGCTCCACAGCGCGCGCACCCGCACCGGGCAGCCCGAGATCGAGGGAGTTGATGCCCAGAGTTTCCATCAGATGGAGTATCGGAATTTTTTCTTTGATGGAAGGATCGCGCACCGAAGGCGACTGCAAACCGTCGCGCAAAGTTTCGTCGTTGAGCAATACATGCCCCACCGGCCGCAGCGACGCGGGGTGAATCCGGTTCCAGTCGTAAATAAGTTCGGAAGATTTCATCTTTGCGCAGAGCCAACACTACCAACTACAACGGGCAAGATGTTCCACGAAGAAATTCGTTCAACCGGCCTGATAGCGGACATACCAGATGGTTCGCTTGACAAGGCTTTCCTTTGTGTACCTTCGTGTCCTTTGTGGTTAATGCCTTTGACCTTCCTTTATTTCTTCGGTGGCACCGTCAACCCGAAAATCGAAATCTGCCCCGACCCGGCAACATTCAACCCACCTGACTCCTCAGGGTTAGGCAAATAAAGAGTCTTGCAATGTTCGCAACGATAGACTTCGGCATCATCGCCCCAAGCCTTCTCCACGTCGCCGCAAGCCTGCTCCAGCACGTCCGTCGTATAGAACCAGCGCTTGAGATGACCGCCGCAGAACTTACCTTTCTCATTCTTCTCGTTGCAAGCCCGCTGTCCCGCCTTCTTGATCTTGACCTTGTGATTGGGGAGTTGGGGAGGAGTCTGTATGCCAGAGGTTACAGTTGTCGCCAAAAGGTTCACCCTGGTTCAAGCGGCCCATGCCGCAGAATTCAACTGCTGCAGTTTCATTCTACTCGAACCCTTTTCCAGGATGCCACAGACCCGTAACTCAGCTAACGTGGGTGCAGGTGTTCACACCCGGCCCCATTCGAGATTCACGCTAATCGGCGTTTCCGATGGCAGCCCGCCGCAAAGCTTTGGCTTTGGGTACCGCAGCGCGATCGCTGCGGTAAATGCTCTCGAATCATTAGAGTCTTTAGCCGCTGAGGTTACAGAAGTGAGTTTTTCGGCAGCGTGTCAGAGAAGGATCCACCCGCGTGATGAAGCAAGGCGACGAGCGTTCCCAGGCTCTGTCAACGCTATCCTGCCGCAGTGGGATAGCGTCTTAACGAACCATGAAAAACAGGTTGCTAAGACACTGCCCCAAGCGGAAGGATTCCGCCTACCGGCCCGACCCAGCAACTGACGAACCACCCTCGATGCTGGCAATCTTGACCTGGTTGTTTTCGAGTGTACCGACAACCCGCACGTCGAGGCCGGCATATGCTGCAGCCTTGCTTTGGTCGTCGAGGCTGTAAACCGCCTTCTTGGCGGAGTCATATAAAACGTACCTGCCGCCGATCTGAGCGCACTTCTGAGTGCACGTCTGTTTATCGCGGCCCATGCTTTTCATTTCATTCATCATTTCCTCATGCGATTTGTTCCTGGCGCAAAAAGTGTCGGTGATTTCCCCAGTGAATACCTGCTGCCCACCTTGGTAGACTTGTCCAGCGCACAGTTGCAACGCAACCAGCCCCGTCGAAAGAAGGACTGAAATACGGGTGAAACGGATGTTCGTCACGAATGTCTCCAGAACTAAAATTTAACTGCACTCTGAAGACCTTAAAAAACTTATCAACGCTGCTTGTCATGTGATCGTCAAGAATTTGCATTTTTCCGTGCAACAACCACGTCGCCGCTCCACGCCGGTGAAAAGGTAACAGTCCCATGACACTTCCCTGACATAAAGCAAGCCTGATTTCCCTAGCCACAACAAAATCCAGAAAGTAAGGTGAGAGGGGGCGGTACTGGAGGAAATGCGAGAGTTAGTGAGCGCTAGAGCCGACCTTTTCGCACGAACGCCCCGGCTGAGTGGAATGCGCCGAGCAACCTTCGCCGAAGTCCGCGGGCGAACATGAGATCGAGGAAGCCTTCCATCTGCCGCGTGAACGCTTCGCCATATCCGTACCACCAGACTTGTTTCATCCCAGGCAGATGATCGGAGTCCACGTGCTTGATTCGCACCATCTCTTCCAGGCCGAAACGCCCGTGAGTTCGGCCCATGCCGCTCGCCTTCACTCCGCCATGTGGAGCTTCACTGATGCCGAAGCAAGCGACTGCGTCGTTCACCATCACCGTCCCCGCATGGATGCGCCGGGCCAAGGATTCTCCTCGCGCACGATCACGCGTCCAAATGCTGGCAGCGAGACCGTAGTCGGAATCATTGGCCAGCCGGACCGCCTCCTCATCGGTGTCAAACGGCATCACTGGGAGGACGGGACCGAACGTCTCCTCGCGCATAATGTGCATTGCATGAGTGACATCGGCGAGAACGGTGGGTGCGTAAAAGTTCGAGCCGAGTTGAGTGAGCCGCGAGCCTCCGGTCAGCACTCGCGCGCCGCGGGCTCGCGCTTCTTCGACGTGCGCCTCGACATTCCGCAATTGCCGTTCGTAAATTAGCGGTCCGATCTCCGTTTGCGGATCAATCCCGTTGCCCACCCGCAATTGTTTCGTTTTTTGGACGCAAGCCTCAAGGAATGCGTCATACAAACTGCGATGCACGTAGCAGCGCTCGACCGAAAGACAAGCCTGTCCGCAATTCGCGAACGAGCCCCAAAGCGCGCCGCTTGAGGCTACGTCCACATCCGCATCATCGAGCACCAGCATCGGATCTTTTCCGCCAAGCTCCAGCACCACCGGAAGCAAGCGCGCCGCCGCGGCCTGAGCAATGCGCTTGCCCGTGGCAACGCTTCCGGTGAAGACCAGCTTGTCAATCTCGGCGTTCAACAGCGCTGAGCCTGTGGCTCCGTCGCCGACGATGACCTGAAAAACATCCTTAGGCACCCCAGCTTCATGCAGCAAGGACGCTAGTTCCAACGCGTTCAGGGAAGTGAGTTCAGATGGCTTCAGCACCACTGCGTTTCCGGTCACGAGCGCGGACAACGATTCCGTCGCAGGAATGGAGAACGGATAATTCCACGGCGAAATAATCCCGATGACGCCATGCGGCTCACGCAGAATGCGTCCGCTCTTGGTCTTCATCGCCAGATTGCCGTGAGGAACCGGCTGTTCGCGCAAGAAGGCAAAGGCATTCTCGACACAAAAGCGTGTGGCGTCCAGCACCACCAGCACTTCCGTAAGCAGCGCCTCTACCAGCGGCTTGCCGGCCTCGCGCGTAATTAGCGCGGCAACTTCCGATTTCTTCTCGTGGAGCAGACGCTGAAACTCGCGCAGGACGACGACTCGCCGCCGCACTCCGACCTCGTTCCATGCGGTCTGAGCGGCTCGAGCTCGAGCCACGATTGCATGAACGTCGGTGTCGGTCGCGGAATCGAATTCGCGCAGCGTCTCGCCGGTTGCGGGATTAACCGAAACTACCTTCCGTGTGGCAATTTGCAGGTCAGTAACCATGCTGCTGAAAGTTTACGCGGGCAAGGGCGCCCGCGCCACACGAGCCCTAATAATCGACGCTCACCAGATACAGTCCGCAGGCTGGTGCTGTTGCTCCTGCCGCCGAACGGTCGCGTGCCACCAAAATCCCGGTTACGTCTTCCGGTTTCAATGTGTCTTTTCCGACCAGCAGGAACGTCCCCACCAGATTTCTTACCATGTGGTGCAAGAATCCGCTGCCACGGACTGTGTAGATCATTTCTTCCCCAGCCCGCTCCCAGGTTGACGCGAAGATCCACCGCACGTTGGAAATAGTTCCATCCTCTCGGCTGCGTTCTGAATCTACTGCTGCGAAGGAAGTAAAATCATGTTCGCCAAGCACGAAACCAGCCGCTTGTCGCATGGCATCTTCGTCGAGCGGATAGGGATAGTGCCACACGTAGCGCGCCAGAAAGGGAGGACAGATGGCGCCGCGATGCATGCGATAGCGGTAGGTTTTTGCATGCGCGGACTTGCGCGCGTGGAACTCAAGAGGCGCTTCGGTGGCGTCGAGCACTCGGATGGAGGGCGGCAGCATATCGTTTAGAGCTTTCACCAGATTCTGCACCGGTATGGGCGATCCGGTGGCAAATGTGGCCACTTGGGCGAGAGCGTGAACTCCCGCGTCGGTGCGTCCAGAGCCTTGCGGTAAAACCTTTTCGCCGGTCACTCGTCCAATAGCCGAGGCCAACGTGCCTTGGATCGTGGCGGCGTCCGGCTGCACTTGCCAGCCGGAAAATTCCGAGCCGTCATACGCCAGAACGATTTTGAAATTACGCATGAGGATTGCCTGGAATCTTCTCCGCAATGCCGATCATCGAAAGAATTTGCAAGTCTTTAAGCAGCTTAGCGAAGTTGCCTGGTCCGGGCCGGATGGCTGTTGCGTCAGCTATACTATTGCATTCCACGCGGCGGTTTAACTACAAAACCAGCGCCTTGCCCGGAGAACACAAAAATGAAACCTGGGCGGGTTGTTTTGCGTAATAACTCTTGATCTAGAAAAGCCTTTGTTGTCATCACGAGCTGTTCTTATGCATGGAGATAAGCGAATGTCTTTGCCTGGTTTGAATTCCGTCTGCCGGTTGGTTGCTGCGATAATGCTCACCGGCATGCTGGCCGTCAGCGGTTGGGCGCAAGACTCAACACAAGCCACTCCGCCGGCGCCTTCCGCAACATCTCAATCCGCGCCGGTGCCAGCCCCGCAGCCGCAGCAGTTCCATCTGGAGAATTTTGATAAGCCGAGCGGATACTTTCCAAATCCGATTGCTCCGTACAAGGCTCGATATCTGCCTCCGCCAAATCTGAACAACACTGCGCGAATTGAGCAGCTGATGCAGAACGGCAAACTCATGCTCTCAATCGATGACGCGGTCGCGCTGGCCCTGGAAAATAATCTCGACATTGGGATTGCGCGCTACAACCTGAACATCGCCGATACCGACGTTTTGCGGGCAAAGGCAGGCGCGGCCATTTTGGGTGTGTTCGCGGGCGTAGTGCAGAACACACCGGGCGGCGGCGTCGGCGGTTTAGGCGTGCAGGCTGGGTCCGGGGCCGGTGCCGGCGGTACCAGTGCCGGCTCAGGCGGCGCTGGCGCGGGACTTGGCGGCCTGGTCGGGTCTACGCTGGGCCTCGGTCCGCAGATCACGAGCTTCGATCCCATCTTCAGCGGCGGGCTACAGTGGGACCACTTCAATCAACTGGCCAGCAGCGTGTTTACCGGTGTTCCCGTGCTGTCGCAGAACACACAGACGTATAATTTCTCCTACGTGCAGGGCTTCCAATCCGGCACTAACTTGCTCGTCGGCTTTAACAATACCCGCCAGAGTACGAACAGTCCATTCACAGCATTGAGCCCGGTCATCAGCCCGAATTTCACCTTTCGGCTAACCCAGCATCTGCTGCAGGGTTTCGGCTTCCCGGCCAATAACCGATTCATCCGCATCGCAAAGAACAACCGCGAAATTACCGACGTCGCCTTTCGGCTGCAAATTATCACGACTGTCGATCAGATCGAAAACATGTACTGGGATCTGGTTTCTGCTTATGAGAACGTGAGGGTGCAGCAGGAGTCGCTGGCCTTCGCCCAGAAGACGTTGTCGGATACTCAGAAGCAGGTACAGATCGGTAGCCTGGCTCCCATCGAAGTAGTCCGCGCTCAGAGCACGGTGGCCGCAGATCAGCAAAGTCTGATTCAGGCTCAGAATAATCTTCAGCTGCAGCAACTGCTGATGAAAAATGCACTGAGCCGCACGCTGGTAGATCCTCGATTAGCCGACGCCGAGGTCATTCCTACGTCGACCGTACAGCTTTCAGCACAAGAAGAAGTCACCCCCACGCAAGATCTGGTCAACGATGCTTTGGGTCACCGCCCTGAGCTGGCGGAAGCGCGCATTAACTTAGCCAGCCAGGAGATCAGTAACAAAGCAGTTCGAAGCGCGCTGCTGCCCACGCTCGATCTCTTTGCGTACTATGGAGGATCGGGCTTAGCGGGCGCACAGAATCCGGCAAATCTCTGCGCCAACTTGTCGTCGCTGCAACAAGCCTTTGGGTGCGCCGGACCGCCCATACCGACCACCAGCCCCAGCTATATTCCACCGGCCCAGCCTGTAAGCTATCTGACCTCCTTGAACCAAACAATTGATTCGAGCGCTCCGGACAAAGGTATTGGCCTAACATTGAATATCCCGATACGCAACCGTGCTGGCCAAGCCACGCAGATTCGTTCTGAGATGGAATATCGGCAGGCGCAAATGCGTCTGCAGCAGATCGAGAACGAGATTCGCATCGAGGTTCGGAACGCTCAGTTTACATTGACGCAAAACCGGGCGGCGGTGGCGTCAGCCCAAGCCGCAGTGGCATTGGGGCGCCAGTCACTGGACGCGGAGCAGAAGAAATTAAACCTTGGCGCTTCGACCAGCACTCTAGTCTTGCAGAACCAGTCAGCGCTGGCGACAGCGGAGTCAACTTTAGTTTCTGCCATGTCGGCTTACCAGAGGTCGCGCATAGAACTGGACCGCGCCACTGGCCTGCTGCTGGACCACAACGGCATTATCATGGCAGATGCGGAGCGCGGCCAAGTGTCCCATATGCCGACCGTACCTTATGTTACGCCGCGTCAGGATGTGAAGTCCGTGATAGAAACTCCTCAACAGCAAGCACCGCCGCCTCAGAAATAAATCGGCGATCTTTGTTCAGCACTCCCCGCACTGGGCTTCAGCTCAGAGGGGGAGTGCTGCGTGAGGCAACGCCAATCCTCATCTCTGCGACAAACCCCGTCTTTATAATTCTTTACAATTCATCCCCATATTTCATCACGACCAAAGCTACTCTAGAGTGTCCGGGCGAAATCGGACGCATCCAATGTCGAGATTGAGAAAAGCCGCGAGATTCACCAGCACTTTTTACGCAAAAGGAGAAAAGGAAATGCCTTTGCTTCGATTGAACTTGGCCGGCCTGCGAGTGCTTGGCATTGTGCTTGCCGCTGTGCTGTCGCTCAACGGTTGGGCACAGAACGCACAACCTGCGCCCTCGGCGTTGCCGCAAGCGCCTCAGCCCATGCCGACTCCAGCGCTGCAATCACAGCAGTACGTTGCGGTGGATTATTCAAAACCGCGCTCCCAGTTTCCCAACGTCATCGCCCCTTACAAGCCCGGTTACGTGCCTCCGCCGAACCTGAACAACACGGACCGCATTCAACTGTTGATGCATGATGGCAAGATCATGCTTTCGATGAATGATGCGGTGGCGCTGGCTCTGGAGAACAATCTTGATTTGGTGCTGGCGCGCTACAACCTGAACATCGCGGACACGGACATTCTGCGCGCCGACGCGGGTGCTAACATTCTCGGCGTGAACACCGGGATCGTGCAAAATACGCCCGGTGGCGGCGTGGGCGGGCTCAGCGGAACGGTCGGTTCTGGAACTGGCGGCACCAGTATTGCCGCGGGAGGCGCGGGCACTGGCACGAATGGGTTGGTCGGCTCAACTTTGGGCATTGGCTCACCCATTACCAGCTTCGATCCAGTGATCAGTGGCACGCTTCAGATGGACCGCGACTTTACCCAATCCACGAGTGTGTTCAGCCCTGTGCCGATTGCCAACACGAACACGGGCACCGCCAATTTCAGCTACCTGCAGGGTTTTCATTGGGGCACGAACTTCGCGGTGGGATTCAACAACACGCATGTCACGACCAATAACCCGACCAGCACTTACACTCCCAGCATCGGTTCTGGTCTGCAGTTCAGGCTTACTCAGACCTTGCTTCAAGGTTTCGGATTCTTGCCGAATACGCGTTTCATCCGGATTGCCAAGAACAACCGCGAAATCTCAGACGTGGCCTTTCGCTTGCAAATCATCACCACGGTAGACCAGATCGAAAACCTGTATTGGGATCTGGTGTTTGCTTATGAGAACGTGAGAGTCCAACAGGAGGCGCTCACCTTTGCGGAAAGAACACTTGCGGACACCAGGAAGCAGTTGCAATTCGGAACTGTGCCGCCCATCCAGGTGGTGAGCGCGCAGAGCACCGTCTCCACCGATCAACAGGCTTTGATCCTGGCCCAAACCAACCTTGAGCTGCAGGAATTGCTGATGAAGAACGCACTCAGCCGCAATCTTGACGATCCGACGCTTGCCGGAGCCGACGTGATTCCCACATCGACCATGCAACTGCCCGAGCAGGAGACGGTCGTACCCACGCAGGACCTGGTTAGTGACGCCCTCGGTCATCGCGCCGAATTGGCCGAGTCGCGGGTTGATCTCAGCACTCGGGAGCTCAACATCAAAGCAGTCCGCAATGCAATGCTGCCTACGCTGGATCTGTTCGCGTATTACGGCGGCTCCGGAATCGGTGGGGATGTGAATTCGGCTCTGCTCCCTCCAGCGTGCACGTCGGCAAACAGTGCCCTGCAAAAATGCTTCAACCCGGCTCAGGCTGCGCCGCCGTTCCGCAATGGCGGGCCGGTCGGCTATGCTTCGACGTTGAATCAGCTCGTTACAGGCACCGCACCCGACAAGGGAATTGGACTGACTCTTACCATTCCAATTCGAAATCGGCAGGCCCAGGCAGACCAGGTTCGCGCCGAGTTGGAGTATCGTCAGGCGCAGGTCCGTTTGCAGCAACTGGGAAATCAAGTCCGTATTGAAGTACGCAATGCCCAGTTCGCCCTGCGGCAGAATCGAGCCAGCGTGCAAGCCGCCCAGGCCGCGGTTGATTTTGCGCGCCAGACACTGAACGCCGAGCAACAGAAACTGGCGGTTGGCGTCTCCAATTCGACGGCTGTATTGCAGGACCAGGCTAGCTTGACCTCGGCCGCATCCAATCTGGTTTCCGCCAAGGCGGCGTACGAGAAGGCGCGGGTAGAGTTGGATCGCGCTACCGGCCTGCTGCTCGACCACTCTGGAATCGTTATGGCCGATGCCGAACGCGGACAGGTCACTCACATGCCGAATGTTCCGTACATCGCGCCGAGCTCGGACGTGCCGCCGGGCGCGGCCTCGCAACCACAGCCGCCGGGTTATTGATGCGATTGTGATTTGATTCGGCCCTGCTCGTCTGGTATTCAACGACAGGGCCGAGTGTTTTATAGTTTCAGTCTTCTTGGCGCCCGATGTATCCTTCCACGCGTGACCCTGTCTGTCGTTTTGATCACGCAGAACGAAGAACACAATCTTCCACGCACCCTGGAAAGCGTGATGCCGTTGGTGCGCGATGGCAAGGGAGAAATCATTGTGGTGGACTCGGGCTCGACCGATCGTACGGTCGAGATCGCGCAATCTTATGGTGCGAAGGTTTTTGTCGAGCCGTGGAAGGGTTTCGCCGCGCAGAAGAATTCGGCAATGGACAAAGCGACGATGGATTGGGTGTTGCAATTAGATGCCGACGAGCCACTGGAACCGGAACTGGCCGCCGAAATGGAGCTTGCGTTGAAATCGCGCTCGGGGATAAGCGGTTTCTGGATTCCGCGCAAGAATTTTTTTCTTGGCCGCTGGATCCGGCATGGCGGTTTCTATCCCGATCCTAAACTACGTCTGGTGCGGCGGGGTACGGCGAGATTCGAAGATTACGGGGCGCATCCCACGATGAAAGTCATTGGCCCGACTGGCAGGCTTTCCCACGCGCTACTGCACGATGCCTATCCCAACCTGCGCGGCTACATCGATCACATGAACAGCTATTCCTCGATGGGCGCGGAGGTTGCGGCGGCGCAAGGTCATCGCGGCTTCAGCTTTGCCAACATCGTGATCCGCCCTTTGTTGACTTTTGTGTACAACTATTTCATCCGGCTCGGCTTTCTCGACGGACGCGAGGGCCTGCTGCTGCACCTGTACCACTCCGCGTATGTGTCGTGGAAGTATGCCAAAGCTTGGGAGTTGGCACGCACGCAGGAATAGCCCGGAGGGCGCCAGTAGGTCTCGCCTTGCGGCGCACCGCACGCTCTTTTATCATCAAAGCTAGACGGAGTATTCATGCCTGACAAGAAACCTTCCAAACCGCAAGTCGCCGAGAGTCCGATCGCCGATGTATTCGAGGGACGACATCCCTCCGAGGCCGAGAACTACTGGGCGGAAACGACGCTGGCGCCAACCCTGGAAAAAGCTCCTGAGCGGCCGATCGGTGCGCTTACGGGTACCAATCTGGACGAGAACGGGCACGCACGCTTCACTACTATTTCCGGCGTCCCCATCCGTCGCCTCTACACGCAAGCCGATCTCCCCGAGGACTGGAACTATGACCAGTATCTCGGTTATCCCGGCCAGCCGCCCTACACACGCGGCATTCACGCTAGCGGGTATCGCGGCAAGCTTTTTACCATGCGCCAGTTCTCCGGCTTTGCCTCGCCGGAGGAAACCAATCAGCGCTACAAGTACTTGCTCGAACACGGGAGCGGCGGGCTTTCGGTTGCCTTCGACCTGCCCACGCTCATGGGCTACGACTCCGACCATCCCGCCAGTGAAGGTGAGGTGGGGAAGTGCGGTGTGGCTATCGATTCGCTCGAGGATATGGAGATTCTCTTTGGCGGGATCAATCTTGAGAACACGACGGTTTCGATGACCATCAACTCTCCCGCTTCAGTGCTGTGGGCTATGTATCTGGTGGTGGCGGAGCAGCAGGGCGCAGATTGGAAGAACATTTCCGGGACAATTCAAAACGACATTCTCAAGGAATACATAGCGCAGAAAGAATATATTTATCCCCCTGCGCCGTCGATGCGTCTGGTTGTGGATACATTTGAGTTCGGATCGAAATTTACGCCACGTTTCAATACCATTTCGATCAGCGGATACCACATTCGCGAGGCGGGCTCGACCGCTCTGCAGGAGTTGGCCTTCACCCTCTATGACGGCGTGGAATACGTGGAATGGGCGCGGCGGCGCGGTCTTGACGTGGACGAATTCGGTCCCCGGCTGAGCTTCTTCTTCAACGCACACAACGATTTCTTCGAAGAGATTGCGAAGTATCGCGCCGCGCGCAAGATCTGGTATCAGGTGATGAAAGACCGGTTTGGGGCGAAGAACCAGCGCACCTGGTTGATGCGGTTCCACACCCAGACTGCGGGCGTTTCACTGACGGCACAACAGCCGTTGAACAACATAGCGCGAGCCGCCATTCAGGCGATGGCAGCCGTGCTGGGTGGAACGCAGTCGCTGCATGTCGACGGCTACGACGAAGCGCTCGCTCTGCCCACCGAAGAAGCCGCGCGGATCGCGCTTCGCACTCAGCAAATCATTGGCTATGAGTCTGGTGTTGTGCAAACGGTTGATCCTCTGGGCGGCTCCTATTTTCTCGAGAACCTGACCCTGCGAATGGAACAAGGCGCGTTTGACTACTTTGGCAAGCTTGACGCGATGGGCGGAATGGTCAAAGCGATTGAGCGCGGATACCCACAGAAGGAGGTTGCGGAAGCTTCCTATCAGTTTCAGCGGGCTGCGGAGGCGAAAGAAAAGATCATTGTCGGTGCCAATGAGTTCGTCATTGAGGAGGAACCGCCCAACATCCTGTACATCGACGAGAGTGTAGCCCGCCATCAGAGCGCAAAATTGAAAGCTCTGCGGGGGCGGCGGTCGAATGAGGAAGTCCGTCGGCGGCTGGATGCCTTGAAAAAAGCCGCCGCCGAGGAACCGGAGGCTGGGTCGAGTGGAAATGTTTCAGCGGCGAACACCATGCCTTACATTGTGGATGCCGTCCGGGCGTACGCGACGGTCGGCGAGATTTGTGATGCGCTCCGCGAAGTCTACGGGACCTACACGGAGTCAAGCTTTACCTAACCAGTATCCGTACGGCGCAGGTCGCGAATCGTTGTACCATGGTATAGTGGTATAGTGGTGTTGCGATAGAATCTTATGCCCAGGCCATTCAACGGTCAGATTCACGTCCGGGTTTCCTCCAGTGTTCACGAAGAAGTTGCCAAGGAAGCCTTTGAGAAGGGAATCTCCATCAGCGGAATCGTCGCCCAGGCGCTGGTCGTTAGAAGGGCCCTAAGGAAGATGGATCCCTGGAAATCAATTTCCGAAGTACAATCGGCCAATCGTGACTTCGCCGAGGCGGAAGTCGAGCGCGCAGTCGCAAAGGCAGTGAGGTCGGTTCGAAAAGACCGACGTGGCTGATGACAAACTCCGCCCGCGTCTGGTCATTGACACGAATGTCTTTGTGAGTGGGCTGATTTCAGCGGCAGGTTCGCCTGCCCAGATATTGAAGGCCATTCAGCGCGGGAAGGTCATCCACCTGGTTTCAGACCCCATCGTAGAAGAATATTTGCGGGTGCTCGACTATCCTCAGATCCGGCGATACAGAAAAATCACCGACGAGTTCGTCGCGGACATCGCCGCATATCTAATTTATCAAACGGAGCGCGTCGAACTCGCCTCGAGCATTAGGCTGAGCCCGGATCCGGATGATGATGTCTTCCTGGAAACAGCAGTGGACGGCGGGGCGAACTGGCTGGTCACGAACGACAAAGCCGACTTGCTTTCGTTGCGGGCGGTGAAAGGAATACCCATCGTTTCGGCCAGGGAAGCAGTCATACGGCTCAGATTGTAAGGGATTGAGGTGCTCCAGCGGACAACCCTAGCCCACCTCCCGGCAGCCCACTCGGACAGGAGTGTCGCGGCACACGGGTCTGCTATCCTCTTGGATCTGAGTTTCGTCTAACGTTCGCATGCGGAAAGCCATCAATCATCTTAAGAAATCTGATCCTGTAATGCGAGGCATCATCGAGCGTGTTGGATCCTACCGTATGGAATTTGGCGAGCCGGTGTTCCACAGCCTGGCCGAGGCCATCGTCTATCAGCAGTTGAATGGGAAAGCTGCAGTAACGATCTTCAAGCGGTTTGCCGCACTCGCTGGTGAACCCGTCACTCCGGGAGGGATTGCGAAGCTTACCGATCAGCAAATGCGATCGGCCGGCCTTTCGAAACAAAAAGCGTCTTACCTGCGCGATATGGCAGCGCGCGCAATTCGTGGAGAACTTGACTTCACTCGCCTGCCGGAGATGTCCGACGACGAGGTCATAAAACATCTGACGCAAGTAAAAGGCGTCGGGGTTTGGACCGCGCATATGTTTCTGATGTTCACGTTGAAGCGGCCAAACGTGCTGCCGACCGGCGATTTCGGCGTCCAGATGGCGATTAAGAAGCATTACAAAAAACGCAAGCTGCCTAAGCCCGTGCAGATGGAGAAGATCGCGAAGGCGTGGGAGCCCTATCGCAGCATCGCTTGCTGGTATTTGTGGCGAAGTTTGGATATCAAGACTGTGTAGCCGGAAAAACCACTAACAACAAGGACACGAAGGTTCACAAAGGAAATCCGATAGTCAGCCACCACGTGCTCTCCATCAGATTGGTTGATTCTCCTCTCCCTGTTGTATCCTAGAGCGTTCGCAATACGCGTTGAGCTGCGTTATTCCAAAGAAGAGAATGCCTACTGAGCAGAAAATCCGCGTGCTCGTCGCCAAGCCGGGCTTGGACGGACACGACCGAGGCGCGAAAGTAATCGCGCGTGCGTTGCGCGATGCGGGTATGGAGGTCATCTATACCGGCTTGCGTCAGACGCCAGAGATGATCGTAAGCGCTGCAGTGCAGGAGGACGTGAACGTCATCGGGCTGTCGATTCTTTCGGGTGCGCACAACGCCATTGTCCCACGCGTAATGGATCTGCTCAAACAAAACAAGATGGATGATGTGATCGTAATCGTCGGCGGCATCATTCCTGATCAAGACGTTGGCCACCTGAAACAAATCGGCGTTGCCGCTATTTTCCAGCCGGGAACCGCGATGGACGCTATCGTTCAATTCATTCGCGCCAACATCAAGCCGCGCACAGTGCCGACGGCCGGTTGATGGCTGAGATCAGCACCTCCCGTCTGCGCGACCTTCTCGCTCGCACGATCGGACCCACTCCCTGGTATTGGAAAACTTTTCCGCGAGTGAGGTCCGCAACTGAACAGCGCTTTGCGTGGACCCATCACGGAAGCGAAGGGCCCTTAGGATACGTGGTCTCTCTCGGTCTGATACAAGAACCGGAAAAGCCCCGTCTGGCCCTGAATACATACTGCCGTCCATTCTTTGTGCCTCCTTCACGCCTTGGCGTCTGGTGTCCCGAGGGACGAAGCCTTCGTTTTACGTGCTTTGATCCCGACCAGATGAAGACCTTTGACCTCGCTGAGATTGCGGGATGGTTCAAGCAGTCCGCTGAGCGCATTTACGCAGCCACTGCTCCGGTAGCGGACTTTGAGATCCCCCTTGGTCTCGACGCCGGCATGCACAAGATTGAGGTCCCGGCGGCGCTCAAGGCCGTGGATGAGTTAATTGTCCCCACGAGTTACCCTGCGAAGAGCAACGATGATCCGGCGTTCGCGCTGTACGTCTTCTATCTGCAGGCGGGACTGGTTGAGGTGTTGCCGCAGAAGTGGTTCACGGCCAGCCAGTATCAGGTTGGGAAGCAATGGATCACGCGCGCCGCTCGCGATTCCGAGTCACATCGCATTTTCGGCGACTGTTTCGGCGTGGGCAGCTTCCTGCTGGAAGAGGATGGATGCCGGCTCGATCAGTGGATGGAGAGGAGCGCTTAGCAATTCGCACTCGGCATTTTGTTCAGAAGCGCCTTGCCGGGAATCTGTGCGCAAGACGGTGCCAAATGCCAAGTGCTACCTGCTGCATTCTTCCATCTCGAACGGCATGACGGTGTTCGCCTGCTGCGTTTGCAGTCCAACGACGGTACGAATCGCCTGACACAGGCATGCGTGCTGGCGTTGACTGAGGCGTTCCGTGACCTGGCGCGCAACCCGGAGCCGATGATTGTCACCGGAAATCGGAAATTCTTTTCTGCCGGAGCCGACCTGAGAGAGATTGCAGCCTTAACCGGGCCCGAAGCGTACGAGTTCTCGAGAATAGGCCAGACGCTGATGAATACGGTCGAGCGTTTCCCTCGGCATGTTTACGCGGCAATCTCTGGATACTGCATGGGAGGTGGACTCGATCTGGGTCTCGCCTGTCACCAGCGAATCGCTTCGCCAGGCGCGATTTTCGGACATCGGGGTGCTGCTCTCGGCCTGATCACCGGTTGGGGCGGAACACAACGGTTACCGCGTTTGGTGGGAAAGGCAAAGGCGCTGGAGATGTTTGTAGCCGCAGAGAAGGCACACGTCCGCGATGCGTTGAGCTGTGGGCTGATCGACGCAATCGCGGAGGACCCTGTCGTAGAGGCAGCAAGGCGCATTAATTCTTTACCGGCAATCTGCGTTTAGGCATCCGGTGTTCACGTTCGTTCCTGCAAGAGCGAATCCAAGTTTGCGTCGCAACGCTGCGCTGTTATACCGTAAATGGTTCCTGGCTGTCCTCTTCATGGCCGAGCGATACGAACCCAGCACGCCCTCGAGTTCAAGCGTCCTCGAAACCCACGTGGATGCCACCTCCCCGCGCTTTGAAGCCAATATGCGTTTTCTGGCTGACATGGTTTCCCAGGTGCGCAACGAGGAGGAGCAAATCCGTGAGGGCGGTGGGCTGAAGGCAATTGAGAGCCAGCACAGCAAGGGCCGGTTGACGGCGCGAGAGCGGATCAACCTGCTGGTTGATACCGGAACGTTCTTTGAAATCGGCTGCTTCGCGGCGTACGGCATGTATGAGGAGTGGGGTGGGGCACCGGCGGCGGGCGTGATCACCGGGCTGGGCCGAATTCACACCAGGCTGGTAATGATTATCGCCAACGATGCCACGGTAAAAGCCGGCGCATTTTTCCCCATGACCTCGAAGAAGGTGATCCGGGCCCAGAATATCGCCATCGAAAATCGCGTTCCGACCATGTATTTGGTCGATTCCGCCGGTGTTTTCCTACCCTTACAAGAAGATGTATTTCCGGACACAGATGATTTCGGCCGAGTCTTTCGCAACAACGCAGTGATGTCGGCCATGGGTATCCCGCAGATCGCGGCCATTATGGGGATGTGCGTGGCAGGGGGCGGATATCTTCCTGTGATGTGCGATCACGTGCTCATGACGGATGGCAGCGGGCTCTTTCTTGCTGGTCCGGCTCTAGTGCAGGCGGCGATTGGCCAGAAAGTTTCCGCCGAGGAATTGGGTGGAGCGGCCATGCACTCGGCCATCAGCGGCACCGTGGACTTCCGCGAACCGAATGACGAAGCCTGCCTGGCGCGGATTCGCGCGATCGTCGAGAAGTGGGGCTACCGTCGGCAATCTCCGTGGGACCGCAAGAAACCGGAAGATCCGGCGCTGGCGGCGGAGGAAATCTACGGCATCTACGATTCTTCCCCAGGGCGCCAGTACGACATGAAAGAAATCGTTGCGCGCATGGTGGATGGCAGCCGTTTTGACGAATATAAACCAGAATACGGGAAGACTTTGCTCTGCGGGTACGCGCGTATCGGCGGATTTGCGGTGGGGATTGTCGCCAATCAGAAATTGCATGCGCAGGCAACCGACCACGAGGGCCACAAGCGGCTCGAGTTTGGCGGCGTGATTTATACGGAATCCGCGGAGAAAGCGGCGCGTTTCATCATGGATTGCAATCAGAATCTGATTCCACTTGTTTTCTTTCACGATGTGAACGGATTCATGGTGGGGCGCGACGCGGAGTGGAGCGGCATTATCAAAGCGGGCGCGAAGATGGTAAACGCGGTTTCGAATTCCGTTGTGCCGAAGATTGCGGTCATCGTCGGCGGTTCTTTTGGCGCTGGACATTACGCAATGTGCGGCAAAGCCTATGACCCCCGCTTTCTGTTTGCCTGGCCGACGGCGCGCTATGCCGTGATGAGTGGCGATTCGGCCGCCGGTACCTTGCTGGAAATCAAAGTCAAACAGCTGGAGCGTAGCGGGAAGAAGTTAACCGAAGAGGAAAAGAAAGAGCTTTACGAGTCAGTGAAGCGCACTTACGACGAACAGACTGATCCACGGTATGGCGCCGCCCGGCTGTGGATTGACAAGATTATCGACCCGATCGAAACCCGCGATGCGATTACGCTGGCTTTGGAAGCGGCATCTCTGAACCCCGACGTGCCGGAGTTCAAGGTCGGAGTACTGCAGACGTAGCCACGGATTTTCACGGATTAGCGCGGATACAGGCCAAAGCACGAGTTACTGAGCGACGATCTTATCCGTGAGAATCCGTCACCGTCCGTGGCCGAGGCTTTTGAAATGCCTGAGTCCGTTAAACTCGTTGAATGTCCGCGGGATGCCTGGCAGGGGCTGAGGGGGCAAATCCCTATGCACATCAAGCTGGAATATTTGCGGGCCTTGATCAGTACTGGATTCAAGCACATTGACGCCGTGTCCTTTGTTTCTCCGACGGCGGTGCCGCAGATGGCCGACTCGGAAGACGTTCTGAAGGAACTAGATCCTCCCGATGATGTTGAAATCATTGGCATCGTGGTGAACGAAAAGGGCGCGCAGCGAGCCATTAGCACGAATTCGGTCCGCACGCTGGGATTCCCCTATTCGGTTTCGCCAACATTCCTGCGCAATAACCAGCATCAGACGCTCGACCAAGCCGTCGATGAGTTGGAGAAGATCAAAGGCAAAGGCGAAGAGGCGGGACTTGATACAGTCGTATATATTTCGATGGCATTCGGAAATCCCTACGGCGATCCGTGGAATGTGGGCGAAGTCGTCGACGCGGTCGACTTGCTCGAATCTTATGGCGTACACATGATTTCACTGGCGGATACGGTTGGGACGGCAGCGCCGGAGCAGATTGCTGAACTGGTCTCGGCAGTGATTTCCAAGTTTGACTATTTAGAGATCGGCGTACACCTGCACAGCGAACCTGAGCAGGCCGCGGAGAAAGTAGGGGCCGCGTACGATGCCGGTTGCCGTCGATTCGATTCCGCGCTGGGCGGCTTGGGTGGATGTCCATTCGCTCAAGATGCGCTGGTAGGCAATATTGCGACGGAGAAGGTGGTTGAGGCATTGATCGCGCGCGGCGCAGTTCTGCCTCCGCTGAAGCCGTTCGACGTGTTGCTACGAGCAACAGCAGAGATCGGAGCGAGGTACACCAATTCATCGGCGGCGGATTGAAATGGAATACAAAACACTCCATCTCGCGCATGATGCCGCCATCGCCACCATCACGCTCAACCGCCCGGACAAGCGCAACGCCATCAGCTACGAACTTATCGAGAATTTGTTGGCTGCGCTCGATGAAGTTGCTAACTCGTCTGCGCTAGTGCTGGTTCTCACGGGAGCGGGAAAAGCGTTTTGCTCGGGCATGGACTTGGAGGATTTGAAGGCGCTGGTGGGTAGATCACCGGAGCAGGGCCTGAAAGATTCCGAAATCATGGCAAGGCTCTTCCGGTCGTTATATGACTTTCCGAGGCCGACGATTGCGGCAGTGAATGGGGCAGCCATCGCGGGCGGCTGCGGGCTCGCTACGCTGTGCGACTTCACGGTGGCCGTGCCCGACGCCAAGTTCGGTTACACCGAGGTACGAATTGGATTCGTTCCCGCGATCGTCTCGACTTTTTTGCTACGCCAGGTCGGTGAAAAGCACGCGCGAGACCTGCTGCTCACCGGCAGGATCGTCGGAGCCGAGGAGGCGCATCGCATCGGCCTGATTAACGAAATCGTTTCCGAAGAAAATCTCATCCCGCGCGCTCGAGAATTAGCGTCGCAGGTCATGGAAAACAGCCCGGTATCATTGGAGTGCACCAAACGTCTGCTCAGCGATCATGCGCGACTTGAGCTCGACGCACAGATCAGATCCGCTGTGCACGAGAATGCGGCGATCCGTGCCACACGCGATTTCCATGAGGGCATCTCCTCATTTCTCGAAAAGCGCAAACCACGCTGGAGCGGCGAATGAGCAGAGGAAGTGACCATCATCCTATGGTCAGTGAGGCCCGCATGCGGGTTCGATACGCAGAGACCGACCAGATGGGCGTAGTCTATCATGCCAATTACTTTGTTTGGTTCGAAATCGGCCGGGTAGAACTGCTGCGGCAGCTTGGTTTTTCGTATCGTGACATGGAGCGGCAAGACGGCTGCGGCATCGCCGTAATCGATGCACGCTGCCGCTATAAGGCTCCGGCGCGGTATGACGATGAGGTCATTGTGCGCACCCATTTGAAGTATATTCGTGAATCCCTGGTGCAGTTCGAGTATGAGTTGGTGCGGGCCGATGACGGAACGCTGCTGGCGGAGGGCGATACGACGCACATCGTTGTCGACCCTGAGATGAAGAAAATACCGCTACCAGAAAAATACGTCACCGCGTTCCGGGCAGCGATGGGAACAGAGAAATGACACCTGAGACTTTATCTAATTCGAAAGCTGATCTAACAATCCTTTGAAAGCTCTTCACATTAACGGTAATGATCTTACCTTGGAAGCGGTGCGGGAAGTCGCCGTCGAGCGGCGGCCTGTGCTGCTCGACCCTGACGCTCGGTCAGCGGTGGGTCGCGCCCGCGCAGTAGTGGACGCGCTGGTCGCTGGTAACCAAGTTTCATATGCCATCACGACCGGCGTGGGCAAACTGAGCGATGTGCGCATCGCAGGCGAACAGATTCGTGAAATGCAGGTCAACCTGGTGCGGTCTCACGCCGTGGGCGTGGGGGAACCTCTGGCGACGGCCGAGGTCCGGGCCATGATGCTGCTGCGCGCCAACTCGCTTTCCAAAGGCTTCTCCGGCGTGCGCGGTGAAATCATCGACGCGATCTGTGAAATGCTGAACCGCGGCGTAACTCCGTTTGTTCCGTCGCAGGGCAGCGTGGGCGCAAGTGGGGATTTGGCCCCGTTGGCCCATCTGGCGCTGGCTTTGATCGGTGAAGGCGAGTGCCTCGATGACAAAGGTTCTCGCGTTTCGGGTGCCGAGGAATTGCGTCGAGCTCAAATCAAACCGCTGGTGCTTGAAGCGAAGGAAGCGGTCTCTCTGATCAATGGAACGCAAGGGATGCTAGCGGTCGGAATCCTGGCTCTGCTCGCAGCCGATACGCTGGTGGATTCCGCGGATGTGATTGGCGCGCTTACCCTTGACGCGTTGCGCGGTACGGATGCAGCCTTCGATGAGCGCATTCATGAGGCGCGCCCGCACAGTGGCCAATTGAAGTCGGCGGAAAATTTGCGACGCATGCTCGAAGGCAGCCAGATTCGTGATTCGCATCGCGATTGCGGCCGCGTCCAGGACGCGTATTCCCTGCGCTGTATGCCGCAGGTGCACGGCGCGGTCCGCGATACGCTGGCTCACTGCCGCGAAGTGATGGAAACTGAGGTTAACTCGGCGGTGGATAATCCTCTGGTTTTCGTGAAGAATCCGAAGCAGACGGATGGCGAAGGCGACGTTATTTCGGGAGGAAATTTTCACGGCGAACCGGTGGCATTCGCACTGGATTTTCTCGGAATCGCATTAAGCGCGCTGGCTGGCATCTCAGAACGAAGGCTAGAGCGACTGGTAAATCCGGCGCTGAATGAAGGCCTGCCACCGTTCCTCGCCGCGGGTGCAGGCCTCAATTCCGGGTTCATGATGCCGCAGGTCACAGCGGCGGCGCTGGCGAGCGAGAACAAAATCCTTGCGCACCCCGCGTCTGCAGATTCGATCACCACGTCCGGCAACAAAGAAGATTTTGTCTCCATGGGAATGACCGCGGCGATGAAGTTGAAGCGAATCATCGAAAATACTCGCAACGCGATGGCGATTGAAGCCATGGCTGCGGCTCAGGCATTGGACTTCGTGGCGCCCCTCAAGACCGGCAAGCGCGGAATGGCGGCGCATGCGGCGATTCGGTCGGTGTGTGCGACGATGGACAAAGACCGGGTGATGTATCAGGATTTTGAGCGCATTGCGGAGGTGATTGCGAGTGGGAAGGTGGCGGAGGCGCTGCGGTGATTCGAACATCATCGCGTTCGGCTAGCCGAGCTTCGCTCGGCCGAACGGGTCGGAGACCCGTTCCCACACGAGCGATGGCTAGACTGACTTTGCCGCACTTCCGTCCAAACCCAGCTTATTTGCGATTGGCTTTAGAGCTTCGATGCAGAACGTGATGTGCGCTTCCAGATCGATGCCCAGTCCTGCAGCGCCGTTCACGATGTCGCCGCGATTCACCTTACGGGCGAAGGCTTTGTCTTTCATTCTTTTTCGCACCGACTTAGTGTCTACCTCTGCTAAAGATTTCCCCGGCTTGATCAGTGCGACCGCAGTGATGAATCCGGCGAGTTCGTCGCACGCGAAGAGCGCTTTTTCCATTGCGGTGTCCCGCGTCACACCGGTGTAATCTGCGTGCGACATAATCGCCTTGCGAATTTCATCCGGGTAACCTCGCTCCTTAAGGATCTCGTTACCCTTATAAGGATGGTCATCAAGGCTCGGGTACTTCTCGTAATCGAAGTCGTGAAGAAGGCCGACGACCCCCCACAGCTCTTCGTTTTCCGCCGAGCCCCCCGCAAATTTCCGGGCGTACGCTCGCATGCACGCCTCAACCGACAAAGCATGTTTTCGCAAACTTTCTGACTGGGTGAACTCAGTTAGTAAACACCATGCCGACTCGCGATCAATCGTCATCTTGCTCCTTGGGTTCTCACATTCACTGACTCCCAGTTAAGCAATCACAACTGGAAAGCTCAGGGGCTAAAGCACATCCCATGGCGGGTTTTAGCGGCACGGCTGAAGCCGTGCCCTTCCCGGCGCTCTCAACACTATTCCCCTGCGTTCGTCACTTCACAGTGTCATATTACTTTTTCTCACATGATACTTCGAGTTTGCTTCGCAGATTGTGCTTGACATCCACAGGGGTTGTACCGCAGATTACGCTGCAGGTTGGGAACCGTATCTAGTTTGGTTCACTCGGTTCCAGGAGAAGCCCGCTCTGGCCCTCCCACACCTTAGATGGCCACCACTCTTGCCCCAGTAGATTCCAGGGAAGTCGTTCGTTGTGATCGCTGCCTGCTGGTTCAATTCCGTACCAGTAACGATCTTTGCCGCCGCTGCCATGCCTCGTTGGATGAAGACGAGCCGGAAGTGGTCGCAGCTCCGCCCCCGCCGCAGATGATGCCAACCAATGGCCACGGTCGCGGGCATTTGCACCTGGCAGCATCGATCCGATCCATGCGGCTGCACAATGGACTCAGCCAGCGGCAACTGGCGGCGCGTATGTCCGTGCCCCGAACCTACGTCTCCAAGATCGAAAACGAGAAGGCGACTCCGACTCTCTCCTCGCTGGAACGGCTGGCGCGGGCGCTTGAAGTCACCGTGCCTGATCTGCTTAGCGGTGGCGAGCGCAACCGGCAGGAAGAGGTCCGTGAACTGATGCAGGACCAGTTCATCGCGGAGATACTTCCCTTCGTGAACCAGTTGAATGGGATGCAGATGTCGAGCATTCTAACCCAGGTGCGGGATTTGACCGTGCGTCCGCGGAGAAGCGCATAAAGATTGCGTTCTCCCCCGGCCGCAGGCACAAACGACGGGCGGGGACGCCCGTCTTCCAGCGAAAGAATTTCTCCGGGCAACCAGCCAACTGCAGCCGGGATCGAGAGATCCTGGCTTTTTTACTTAGCTTTCCAGCCGGAAGCGGGTTTCGCCCAGCCTATAGAGCCGGCGCCAAACCAGACGATTCACAGTAACCACCATAGCCGCCATCACGATGGTGGCGGCGATTAGCAAGTCGAAATTTCCGCTGTCTGTAGCCCGACTAATAATCGAGCCGAGGCCGATGGTAGAAAATGTCTGGCCTTTGAAGTGAAAATACTCGGCGACGATACTGGCGTTCCAGGCGCCGCCCGATGCAGTGACCATGCCGGTCAATAGATAAGGAAAGATTCCGGGGAGAATGAGCTTTCGCCAGCGTTCCACGCCACTGATGCGGCAGACGGAGCAGACTTCCTTCAGGTCAGTAGGAATCGCCATCGCCCCGGCAATGACGTTGAACAGAATGTACCATTGCGTTCCGAGCAAAAGCAGAAGGATGGAGCCGATGCCGAGTCCTCCGCCCAGACGAATCAGGATCAGCAGAATGACCGGAAAAAAAGCGTTCGCAGGGACGGATGCAGCAATTTGAGCCAGCGGTTGCGCCACGCGAGCCAGGCGCGGGCTGAAGCCGATCTTGACGCCTACGGGAATGGTCCAGGCGGCACCAATCAAGAGCGCCGCGATGACGCGAAGAGATGTGGCGCCGAGCCCTCGTCCCAGTTCAGCTACCTCGGAGTGATCGAGTCCAGTCAGCAAGATCGCGACTCGAACCACTGCGTATCCCGTGAGGCCCAAGGCGGCGATGCCTAGAGTCCCAAGCAGCCAAGTCTTCCCACGGGTACGCGCTTCCGTGACTGGTTCGGCTCTGTGCCGCGTCGAAAAATACGACATGAGAGACTCACGCAATGGGAAGACGGCTTTTTGTCGCAGTTGTGCCAGACTGCGCGAATGCTGTATCAGATCAAGCACCCAGGAATGGGGCACGTCCGCGCTCTCCACTTGCTCGACCTTGAACTTCTCCGCCCAGGCGATCACCGGCCTCCAAACGAACTGATCGAGCAGCACGATCACCGCGATCATGGTGAAGACGCCTAACAAAATGGAGCGCGTGTCTCCGGCGCTGGCGGCGGTCTGCAGATAAGAGCCAAGACCAGGCAACCGGAAGTCGCGCGAGCCGAGCACAAACATCTCGCAAGCCATCAGCGCAGAACCATCCCCCAGCCACGGACATCATGGAGTTCCACACCAGTCCAATCGCGGCGAACGGCAATTCGACCTCGGTGAAACGCTGCCACCAACTGAACCCGTAAATTTTGGCTGCTTCGTGCATCTCGCGTGGAATGCTTTTGAGCGAGGCATAAAAACTGAAGGCCATGTTCCACACTTGCCCGGTGAAAATAAGAAGGACTGCTCCCAATTCGACGCCCAGTTGGCGGCTTGGAAATAGCGCGACCATGGCCAGCATCACTCCGGGCAAGAAGCTCAGCACGGGTATGGACTGCAGAACATCCAACAGCGGAATCATGAAACGCTCAGCCTTGGCGTTGTAGGCAGCAATGTAGCCATATACGAGCGTGAACGCCAAACTAAGCCCATAGGCGAGGGTTATGCGCAACAGCGACAAGCCGGCATAGGCAGGAAGCGCCAGCGGACTTTGTGATATCTCAACCGCAGGTGTAAAAGGCCCGAGCCAGGTTCGCGCGACCACCAGAACGCCATAGAACAGCGCGATGGCCGCCGCGAACATCAGCAAGTCGGGCAAATGCGATGTCTCGAGCTGCGGCAACAGAGACCACACACGAAGTGGAGAAATCGTTCGCAGCCCGGTGCTTTTCTTCATGATTTCACCGTTGATACCTGGTGATTGGGTTCCGACACAGGTTCCGTGAGGATCAGGCGCCCGTTCTTCGGATCATGATCGAAAATCTCCGCGTAGCGTCCCCAGTTCATCGCAGTTTCGAACTGTCGCTCGACTTCGTCCTGGCTGAAATGCTCGTCAAGAATGTCATGGAAGAATTCATCGGGAATGGAATGATCTGATTTCGCCTTGAGAACGCTGTCAATGCATTGCAGAATGGCCACGTGCTTGAGAGCGGCTTCGCGAAAAAGAACCTTTCGGGTAAGAATATCGGCTTCCGCGAAAGCCACTCCTTCAGGCGTGATTTGAACGTCCCCCTCCTTCAGCTTGGCAAAACCCAGAAGATTTGCAGCTTCCACGATGGGCAAAAGGTCGTCTACATCCATGGCTAACCTTTCCGCGAGCCGGTAGAGATCCGCTTGTCCACCGCCGTCGTGCAGGATTTCGAGCAGGCCCGCGATTCCTGCTGTGCGAGCGTGCGGCAACATCTGGTACTTTTGCCGCGGAACGGGCGACCCGGACCGCGGGAACTTGCCCTGGGAGCAGTGATGCAGGCTCCACATCCGGTTGCGTCATGATCTTGTAGATATAGTCCACGAACTCCACAAAACGAGTTGCCTTGCGGTCGCGCGGGTAGGTCAGGCCAATTTCAAAATCGGAGCGAATGCGGCCGGGGTTTTTTCCCAGAACGATGACCCGGTCGGCGAGCAGAACTGCCTCTTCAATATTGTGCGTGACTACGAAGATTGCGGTGGTCGGCATCTTCTTCCCCAGCCACAGCTCGAGCAATTCACCGCGCAGAGTTTCAGCCGTTAGAACATCGAGAGCGGAGAAAGGTTCGTCCATGAACAGCACTTCCGGTTCGACGACCAGTGCACGGGCAAAACCTACGCGCTGTTTCATTCCACCGGAAAGCTCTTTGGGGTAGGCGGTTTCGAAGCCGTCGAGGCCGACGGTATCCAACATCTTCAGCGCGCGCTTGCGTCGCTCGATGGCGCCGACTCCCCGTGCTTCCAGAGGCGCTTCCACATTTTCGAGCACGTTGAGCCACGGAAACAGCGCAAAGCTCTGGAAGACGATGGCGACGTTAGGCGGATGGTGACTGATCGGCTCACCGTGCCAGAACACCTCCCCGGACGAAGGAACGGAGAGGCCAGTCAGCATTCGCAGCAGCGTTGACTTTCCAGAGCCGGATGGGCCGAGAAGGGCAACAATCTTACCCGGAAAGACCTCCAGATCGGTAGGTGCAATCACCTCAATGCGGTTCCCGTCCGGCTGGATGTAGAACTTCTCGACGGCGCGCGCCTGGATGATCGGACTTCCCACTAGGCCTCACTCCCGACCTCGTCTACATCTATACACGATTCCATTGTGCCGCTCCAAGCATCTCGGCGCTTTGTAACCTGACATTCACAATGCGAACAGTGGTCGTGGAATGATCTGTGGGCGCGCCCGGACAATCCTGAGGGATCAGGCGATGAAGTCTTCACTTGGCGGCACTAAAACGGGCTGTGGCAGCCGATCGGTGACCTCGGCGAGGTTCGCCAGGCGCTTCGCCAAATCGCTGGTTAGCGACCCCGCCTGGTATCGCCAATGATAATTGCCCGTCTTCACGCTCGGAGTATTCAAGCGGGCTTCACTGCCCAGCCCGAGCACATCTTGCAGAGGAACCACAGAGAAGCTGGCTACGGAAGCCTGGGCCGCGCGGATGAACGCCCAGTTGATTCCGTCTTGACAATGTCCAACGTAAGCGTCCGCCGCCCGGCGTTCGTATTCGGTTGCGCTTGAATTCCACCAGCCCAGAGTTGTGTCATTGTCGTGAGTACCGGTGTAGACCACACGATCAGGAGTAAGGCGGTGCGGCAGATAAGTATGCGCGCCGGGATCTCCAAAGCCAAACTGCAGCACCGCCATGCCAGGAATCTGATGGCGCTCGCGCAGTTCGTGCACGTCCCGCGTAATGTAGCCGAGATCTTCGGCAAAGAATGGCAGCCCGCCTAGTTCCTCGCGCAGCTTATTAAACAGCTCGTCTTTGGGGCCATCCACCCAACGGCCATTGATCGCGGTGGGTTCGCTGGCGGGAATCTCCCAGAACTGCGCGAAGCCACGAAAATGATCGAGCCGGATAAAGTCACAAGTCTGCGTGGCCCAACGCAACCTTTGCACCCACCACTTGTAGCTCTCCGAGCGCATCGCATTCCAGTCGTAAAGCGGATTTCCCCAGCGCTGCCCGGTGGCGCTGAATGCGTCCGGAGGCACGCCCGAAACAGCCTCAGGCTCCAGGTCATCTTTCAGACGAAACAATTCTCGATTCGCCCATACATCGGCGCTATCGTAATCCACAAAAATGGCAATATCGCCGACCACATGGATGGATTTTTGCGCGCAGTAAAGACGCAAGGCCCGCCACTGCTCATAGAAAAAGAACTGGATAACCCTGCGAACGGATATCTCCGAAGCTAGTTCCGTTCGGGCAGTTTCCAGCGCGCCTGCGTCGCGTCGCGCCAACTCGAGTGGCCATGCGTTCCAGCATTGCTTGCGATAGCGGTCCCGCAACGCGTCATAGAGGACAAAGTCTTCCAGCCACCATTCATTTTCGGCTCGAAATCGTTCGAAGCGGGATTTTGCGGCTCCAGGAGCAGAGTCCAGAAACTTGTGCGCCCCCTCCATCAACAGGGGTAGCTTGTGTTCGTGAACCTGCTCATAGTCGATGGGGCCAGAGGAATTGGGAAGTCCATGAACTTGCGAAACGTCGATCCAACCGCGCTCTGCCAAGCGGTCCAAACTCACCAGCAGCGGGTTGCCGGCGAAGGCCGAGATCGAAGAATACGGAGAATTCCCGTTCGCCGGCGGTCCCAGCGGCAGCACTTGCCATAGCCCCTGGCGCGCGGCAGCAAGAAAGTCGACGAACTCGTAGGCAGCCGGGCCGAAATCACCAATGCCGCCACGCGAGGGCAGCGAGATGGGGTGAAGCAGAATTCCAGTCAAGCGAGGGAATGACACTTACTCGCCCTCTTCCCCCTCGGCCTGCTGCTTGGTCAAACTTTTCATCTCTTGTTCATTAATCTTGATCTTGCCTGATTTTTCCATTTGGTCGCGCAGGTTCGCCATGAATAGCCCGAACAATTCGGATTGCTTGCTCTGCACCAGGGCATCGCGAATCTGATCCTTCTTGGCGGCGAAGTCGGATTCAGTAGCCGCCTGCTTCTCCAGAATCGCCAATACAACACCGGTATTGCCGCTGTCGACCGGACCGCTGATGTCGCCCGGTTTGAGGCTGAAGGCGACCGAAGCCGCTCCTGACATCGAGCCGATATCGGGAACCTGGCCGTCCGGCAGCACGAAATCGCTGGTCTTCATGGTGGCACTCAGCTCTTTAGCGGTCTTTTTCAAATCGTGATCGGCCTTGGCGCGGTCGGATAGTTCCTGCGTCTTCTGGGTCAGCAGAGTTCCCGCTCGCTCGTTCTTAAACTCCGTTTCCACGCGGCTGCGGATCTCCTCGAATGTGGGCGTAGCCGGCGGCTTAATCGCTTCCAACTCAAATATCGCAAAACCCTGCGGTACCTGCACCTGATCGGGCGGAGATTTTTCGGCTGCGTTGAATACCGCCTCGGTGAACTGTGGCGCACTGCCGATACCCGGCAGTGAATCCGTGCGACTGATAAAGTCTGTTGCCACTACTTGCATGCTTTTCGCGGCAGCCGCCTTGTCGAGACCACCCGTCCGCGCTTGTGCAAGCAGCGCGGTTGCCGTGGCGTCGGCGGCCAACTGCGCTTTCTGTTGCTTGAGGATGGGCTCGATCTGATCCTTAACTTCGGCCAGCGTCTTCAGATGAGCGTCCTGCTTATCCTCCACGCGAAGAATGACGAAAGCATAGCCCGCGTTGATCACATCGCTGGTCCCACCCTTGGCCAACGAAAACGCAGCTTTGTCTACCTCGGGGACGGGAAAACCTCCCCGCTTAATCCAACCTACCGACCCTCCATCTTTGCCGCTCGGATCCTCGGAATATTTCTTAGCCAGATCTTCAAATTTTGCTCCGGCTTTTAACTGGGTCAAAACATCCGCCGCCTTCTTGCGTGCTTCGTCGATACCCTTCTGATCAACCTTTCCGTCCGAACCCGGCAGGGGACTCTTGATCAGGATCTGGCGAACGTTCACCTGCTCCGGCACGCGAAACTCGTCCCGGTGCTGATCATAGTATGTCTGTAGATCCTGCTGGCTGACGTGAGCCTCGCCCTGAAGCTTCGCGGTATCAATCAGCACGTACTTGATTTTGCGCTTCTCTGGAATCGAATTGTTGTAGGTCGCCTTGTTGCGATCGTAGAAGGCTTTTAACTCGGTGTCCGTGGGATGCAGCCCTTTGAGAATCTCATCCTTACGCAGCACTGCATAGTCGAACTTAACCTTGGCGTTATCCTTCTCGAACTTCTGCCGAATTTCGGCGTCGCTGACCATGGCGCTGCCCGCGACCAGGCTGCGCAGCTTATCAATCAGGATCTCTTCCTTCACGCTCCGCTCGAACTGGGTTACCGTGAGGTCGTGCTGTTGCAGCAATTCCTCATATGCCGCCTGCCCGATGAAGTTGCCCCCCGGGAAAAAGGTTCCACTGTAGCGGCCATGCTGCAATTCGTCGCGCACAGCCTCGTCAGTCGCATGCAAGCCGAGGTGCTCAGCTTCGGCGATAAGAGCTTGTCGCTGAATCAATTGCTGGGCGGCCTGCGAAGCGAAGAATGGCAGCAGCATGGAAGCCTGCGCCCCGCCACGTGGGAATTGCTGGCGTACCATCTCCCGCGCCTGACGCTGAACTTCCTGGCTTGTGATATCGGTTCCAGCCACTTTGGCTACTACGCCGCGGGTCGGTGCGCTGCCAAAAAAATCGGTGCTACCGAAGCCAGGGACTAAGGTGATCACCATGAAGACAGAAATAATCGTCAGCAATCCGCCAAGAACAATTTTCTTGATCGGGCCAGGGGTTTGCAAAAATCGAATCATCGTCTTATCACTCCGGAGTACAAGGGCGAGTTAAATATTATAAACCAAGGCAAGAGTGGAGGTGGGTTGGGCGCATGGGACGTAGCTTGATGGGGTAATTGGGCGCTGACGAATCGTTCAGGCTTCTTCCGGCGGCAGCTCGAAATCCACTAGATTGCCACGGAAGCCCCGCGTCTTCCACGCTCCGAAGGCGATCCCCGCCGCCATCCAAATCGCTCCAAAGATCAGCGCCTTGGTGCTGAGGTTCAGCCACAGAAGCAGACAAATCACGAAGCCTAAAACCGGAGGCAGCAGATTGCTCAGTTTCTTGTCTTTTTCGTGGAGATAGTAGCGAACAAACGCCGCAGCATTGACCCCCATGAAAGCGATCAGAGCGCCGAAGTTGAGCAAGTTCGCTCCCAGTTCGTAGCCAGTCGCTGCTCCGGCGATTGCCGGCAGGAAGAATGCCCCGGCCAAAGCCAGACCTCCCACGAAGAGCACGTTGTTGCGGGGAACGTGCCGCTTGGCATCCACCACGCCAAAAAAAGACTTGGGCAAAGCGCTGCTGCGGCCCATGCCATACAGCAGGCGCGCTGCCCCCAGTTGCGCTCCCATGCCAGAGCCGAAATTGGCCACGACCAGGGTGAATCCGATAATCGCAAAAAGCGGCGGCCAGGCACGGCCCGCCACGAATGTGAACGCGGTGTCCACGTTAGGAAAAGGCTGCGACGCGGGCCATATCAGTTGAGCCGCATAAACCTCGACTGCTGACAAAATGCCAATGACCAAACACGTCAGCACGGTTGCCAGCAGAATGTTCCGCCGCGGATTCTCGGCCTCTTCCGAAAGCGTCGAGATGCCATCAAAACCAATGTAGGTCAGCACCGCGACGGAAGTGCCGCCGAGCACCGCTTTTGTATTCCACATCTGCGGATCGTAGAAAGGACGCGTGAAGAACGCCGTGCCGTCATGCGGATTTCCAAAGATGTAGCGGGCAGCGGCCACGAAGAATATTGCGATCACCACACCCATACCAGCCGCCAGGACAGTGTTCACGCGAGCGGAAGTCTTCACTCCCTGAACGTTCAAAGCGGTGAACACCACTGCAAAAAAGACGGCCCAGGCTCCATACGGAACGCCGGGAGCAAACACGTGCGCCTGCTGGCTGATCCAGATGATGCAGATCATCGGATTCAGCATGTAATCCATCACCATGCTCCATCCGGTGACGTAACCGAGTGCCGGATTGATCTCCTGTCCCACGTAGGTGAAAGCGGATCCGGCGCTGGGATAAGCCCGCGCCATGCGCCCATAGCTGATCGCGGTAAACAGCATGGCCACCATCGCGATCAGGATCGTGGTAACAACGTGTCCATGGCCGCGATCGCTCAACACCCCAAATACAGACATGGGCGCGACCGGCTGAATCACGATCACGCCGTAAAGAATGAGATCCCAAAGAGTAAGAGTCCGCCGGAGACGCGCGGGCGTGCCAGTGGAAGCGGTTGCCATGTGCGGGTATTGGATTATGCCGGAGCGAAACTGTCAACCATTAAAACGAATCACATGGGAATTGAAAAGGATTGAGCAATACCCGTGTGGGGCGGACACTCCTGTCCGCCGCTTTTGATTTCCGCATTTTGAGAATCAAGGTCAAGAAGCGGAAGAGTGTCCGCCGCATATCAGGTGAGCCAGGGAACTCTTTACTGGTTATAGAACTTGCCGCCCAAGACTTTATCGCAACCGCCACCACGGCTGTTCTCCCATTCCATCTGGATCAGCCAATTGTAAGTGCCAAACGTTTGGTTGTAGGCGCCCTGGCCGAGCCGACCTGTGACCGGGCCGAACTTCCAGGCGCATTTGTCCGCACTCTCGTTGCCGGCGGAGTCGTACCAGCCGTTCAAGTCGGGATCGGTAACCGCTTCACAGGCCTCGTGCGCCATGATCGAAGCCATACCATCGGCGCCGCTGTCGCCGTTCGGGCTCACGATCTGCATTTCGCAGGCGGACGGACAACGGTCAGGATTGCCCACAAATGCGAATTTGATGTCAGCTCCACCGATGTTGCTGCTATTGTGCCACCCACAGTATTTGGTGCAGAAACCTGAAGTCTCCGCCACATCTGACGCGGTGAGCACAAAGTACAGACCGTTGGCATCCTTCGGCAGAGCCCGGCTGCTGATGGTGCTACTGACGATGTTCAGAATGTCACTGTCCGAGAGCTGTTTGCCCCGGCTGTAGTTGTTGGCGGCGGACGCCAGGAGAGAAATATTTCCGCTAGGATGGCCTATAGTATCGCTGTAGGTCGTGTTGATCTTGAAGTAGCCGGATCCACCGAGGCCGCGGGTCGGTCCAAACAGAATGTTCAGCAGATTCACGGTGGTCCGACTATCTGAAACCTTGGGGCCGTTGGTCCAATTGCCATACCAGATGAAATACACGTTGACCGAGTCAGCGCGCATTTCCGGACCGCCGTGGTAACTGATGCCATTGGTCGCCACAGCCTTGTTCCCTGAGGTTCCCGCCCTCTCGGAGACCTCAGCTTCGACACCCCATCCTTTGCCGTTCGGCGACAAGTGGATTGCCTCTTTGGCAATCTGCGCGCTTAGATGCGTCAAACATCCGAACATCACAAGAAGGGTGACCCATCTTTTTCGCATGCATCCCCCGGATCAAATTCTGAGGCTGTGGCTCAGTCGGGCTGAAATCGCCGGACAGCGACCAGGAAACCGCACTCGCTGTGCGAGCAGATACTGTGCTGGTTATACGTCCGAGGTGCAAGGGGAACAAATTACCGCGGGTTTCAACTGGCAGGTTACCTCGTGGCGCGGATTCCCAATATGGAACTGACCTCGAACGGGATGAAACCGTCCAACGTAGACGTCGCGGCTCGCCCGGGCGCAAACGGAACGATTTATGTTGACCCAGCGTTTTCGAGTGGCTATTATTAGCTAAGGTAAATTAGCTCTTTGACATCGATGGCTGGTTTGAGTGTGAACCGTAAGTTCCTCATGACGATAGGCCAAGTCCTTATTTTGGAATATTTTACGTGTAAGTCCTTATTCCTCAAAGATTTTGGTGGTAGTCCGTCCGTAACCCAATGATTCCAAAAGATCAGGGGGGAGGGGGGATACAGGGTTTGATTCCACCACAACGAGCCTCATTTTAGCGGAGCATAGTTGAAGCCGTAGCCTCGCGCCTCGTTCCCCGACATATAACGCGTGTTGTATTCCAGAATGTAGTTCAAGTGCGCGTCGTCGAGGGGAAACGACTTGTCCGGAGGATACGGATATGCGCCCATATCGCGGAACGGAAGTGGATCGACCCTGCTGAAGTCGTAGGCGTAAAAGTCCATGTCTTTCTCGTAGCCATCGGCCACGAAGAAGTAGTCGCGGACCCAGCCCCTCGGTAAGGCGGGGAGTTTCGATGGATCAAAATCCAAAGCGACTTCGTCGCCCGATCCAAAAACGACGAGCCGGTCATCGAGGGAGGTCAGTAGCGGGAGCACGTCGCCGTAGCGTGTATAAGAACCTGCTGGCCGCGTGTAGGGTCCCGTTGGGCTCGCCTTTTCGTATACGTACGTAACTTTGCCCGGTGGCGTGCCTTCGATCTTCAACGGAAATCCGTGAAAACTCAAATCAGCTCGAGCCAGCGGAACGGGCGTAAGGCGAACTTTCTGATCTTGATTCGTACGGTCGATCAAAATGCTGTTCCAATAGATCTGCAAGTTGGTCGAAATACGGATGCGCTGCGTGCCGATCGGCAGCTTCCCGCTCAAGTCCGCCGTCATCGTGCGTGGCCCACCCGCGGGAAAGCCCATGTCGTCGATCACGCGAATCCATTTACCCGCGGCATCGAGCGCCTCAACGTAAGGAGAAATGGACTCGACCCCGGCCTGGGACGCAGCGTACATGCTGTTCGCGGAGTAATATTCGACCTCTCCGTGCAGCAACAGCCAGAGCGGCCCGCCGCGATAGGGTTCGCCCATGTCAAGTTCGAGACTGTGCAGCTTGGCGAAGCCTGCGAATTGGGTCAGGGCGAAATCGCCGAAGTAGCGGTGCGCGAGCAGATCAGGGAGCACGTCGTGGCCGTGCTCATCGTGTGCCGCGGCTGGCGGTCGCGCGTCCCGGCTGACGACCACCTTGAATGGTGGATACGGCGGATCGCTGGCGAAGTACTCGTTGGGATAAACGTCGAAGTCCGTCGAATGATCTACTGCGATGACCTTTACCTGATCGAGATACACCGCCTCTTCAAGCGGCTCCATGAAGCGGAAGCTGAGTTCACCGTCTTTTTCTCGAATCGCGCGGCGATCAATTTTGATGTATTCGGTAGGACGCGGAATATCGCGCTGGCCCGGCCCAACCCAATGTCCCACGACGCCAGCACCGAGCATGTCGCCAACTAACTGGTAGCGTTGACCGTCCCACACGAAAAGGGTGGGGCAGGAACTGCCGCGGCGGTCGATCTCCATGAATTTCTGTTCGCGATCGCCTGCGACTTCGACTTCATCTTGCAGAACTCCGGTCGGCCAGAGCATGCGGACAACGTCGGCCTGGGTAGCTTGTCCAAGGCCGACGGTAAGATAAGGCGAATTCTGTCCCAGATAGCCAGACGATCCTGCGATCTCGAATTTCTGTCGATTGCCTCCCGCGAAGACTTCGACTTTGGTGCCGATCGCGCTCTTGTTGTCGTTCAATCCCTTCAGAGCAAGACGCAGCCAGTGGTTCTTGTTGCCACCCTCATTTCGAAGCAAAACAACGGGACCGTGATTCTGCGTGATAAGCAGGTCGGTCGCGCCATCGCCATCGTAATCGCCAGTGATGATAGCGCGTGGATCTTTCAGGGCAATCTTGTCGAGACCAACGTCGGCGGTGACATCCTTGAAACCATCCGGCCCAAGATTACGGAACAGACGCACTTCTCCGCGCCCGTCGGCAGTTTCACCAACGGCAACGAGGTCGATCCAGCCATCGTTGTCATAGTCGATGGCAGCAATGCCCCACGCCCGCGCTAAGTTCGTGTCGGGAAGCGGAACGGGCTCGAAACTCTTGCCCTGATTATTTCGCCAGAGCGTAATTCCAGGTGCGGCGGGATGTGTGAATGAAATGTCCATCCAGCCATCATGATTAAAATCCAAAACTGTGACTCCAGTAGGACTCATTCGTACCGGATCCGGCCAGAGACGGTGTTCCCTAAACTTTCCCTCGCGCGGATTTTCGAAAATCTCCGGCGCACTGCCGGTAACAATGAGATCGATAGCCCGATCATTGTTATAGTCTGTGCCAATCGCGCCTGTAGTACCGAAAGTTCCTCTCAAGCCAGTTTCGTCTGTGACGTCAGTGAATGTTCCATTACCGTTGTTGCGCCACATCTGATTGCTTCCAGTTTCGTCTGCCCCGTTACCAGTTGGTCCGGAATGGCTGGCGAGATAAAGATCTAAATCTCCGTCATGGTCGTAATCGATGAAGGTTAGCCCCGCGACGCAACAGGCGTTTTTGATGCCGGCAGCCTCGGTAACATCTTTCAATACGCCGTTCTTTTCGTGGTGCAGGAGCAACACGCGATCTTTCGTCGTCACCGCGAGATCGGTCGCCCCGTCGTTGTCGTAATCGCCAACCGTACAGCCGCTGCCATGCAACGTCGGATCGAGACCCGCCTTCTTGGTTACGTCTTCGAACTTGCCATTGCCCAGATTGTGGTACAACGACATCCCGCCTTCCTTGCCGCTGTTGGGCAGAAAAATGTCGATGCGACCATCGTTGTCATAATCGAGAAAGCACGCGCCACGCCCGAGGTAAGACGCAAGATCCTTCGCATCCCCGGGCGAGGATTTTGTCAGCAATCCAGCTGACTCGGTTACATCCACGAACCGAACCGGAACCTGGAGCGGAACCTTTTGGACCAGTTCTGGTGATTCTTCCGCAAGCGAGAACTTTCCCTGTTCGCCGTAAGCCAAGCTGATCGGCGAGCCTAACTTATTTTGCGTGATGTGTTGGAAGCGGGCCAGATGTTCGCGGGCGTGAGTGAGATCGGCCGATTGCTGATAGGCGCGGGAGAGTCCGAATTCGGCCGAAGCATGCAGTGGATTCAGCTTGAGCGCATGCTGGAAGGCGTCAATGGCTTCGGGATACTGCTTGTTCTGGGCGTATGAGGCGCCGAGGAAATACCAGGTGTCCGCGTCATTCGCATCAAGCTCAGTCACCCGGCGAAACGCGTCAATCGAGGCTTGCGAATTCGCGGAATTCTTTTCCAACATGCCGAGGTTGTACCAGGCATGGGGATCGGTGGGATTCTGCTTTACTGCTTGCTCAAGAAATTGCCTGGCCGCATCGACCCGTCCCAGATTGAGCAACGCGATGCCCTGGTTCATCTGCGCGATCAGGAATTTGGGATCGAGCGCGGCAGCCTGTTCGAACGCCTTAAGCGCTTTTTCGAAAGCCTGCTGGTTCATATAGGCGACGCCGAGATTGTTGAGGCGAGCCGCTTCGACAAAGTTATCCGTCGGCTTTGCGGCAGGGGCGGCTTCTGGAGTGGCTGTGAAAATGGCCAGCGCAGATAAAACCATGCCAGCACAAACGAGGGAGATCGTCCTAGTCATTGCGAAGACCAGTTAACCACAAAGGGCTCAAAGGTACACAAAGGAAAATCTGGAGACAAGTTTGAGTTCTGTCCGTGATCAGACTCATGCGAGTGGTTGATTTTATTTAGGAGCAGTAATTGCCCAAGGCTTACTGTAGGCTTTGTTCGCCACCAGACCCTTGCCTTCTTGAATCGTGATGGTTTGGCTTCCGGGCACGCCCGAGAGTTTGTCTACCTGGCCGCTGGGCCACTGCACTTCAATCGAATCGGCCTTCAGTTTTTCGCCCAAGCCGAAGGTCAGTGTCAGTTCGCTCTGGGACAAGTAACTCGACCCGCTGTGGACCGTCTGCCACTGCTGATCTTTTCCAGAGGTTACGTGCACGACCGCTCCGATACCATCGCGGTTCGATTTCGTGCCCTGCAGTTTCACCCGCAGACTGTGATTATCGCCGCCTTCGTTGTGGAACATGTAGGCTCGGCTCTCATTGGTGGTCAACAGCACGTCGAGCCTGCCATCGTTGTCGATATCGGAGTAGGCGGCGCCGCGAGCTACTTTTGGGCTGGCAAATGCAGATCCCAGAGAGGCGGTCACTTCCTGAAATTTTCCGCCGCCGAGGTTACGAAAAACATGAGGCGGTTCCGCATAGCTCACACGCTTCTGTACCCGTTCGATTTCGTTCTCGATGTGTCCGTCGGCTACGAAAATGTCGGGCCAGCCGTCGTTGTCGTAATCAAAGAAGAAACAGCCGAAGCCTAGCGTCACCAAAGTTGCGCGGCCAACTTCCGACTGCGGCGCTTCATCCACAAACAAGCCGTTGCCTTCGTTGTGATAGAGCGAGAGCATCTGGTTGGCAAAGTTGGTGACGATAAAACTGGGGCGGCCGGAACGATCGTAGTCGGCAGCGTCCACGCCCATGCCAGCGCGGGCCACGCCGTCTTCGCTGAACGCGATTCCGGCAGAGACAGCTTTCTCCTCAAATGTGCCGTCATGCTTGTTGAGGTAAAGCTTGTTTGGCTGAGTGTCATTGGTCAGCAGGATATCGGACCAGCCATCTCCGTTATAGTCGACGATCGCCACGCCCAGACTTTTGGAAGTCGGATCGTAGAACTTGGCCTTCTGCGTGGCATCTTCAAACTTTCCATTTCCCAGGTTGTGCCACAGTCGCGCGGAAGAACCTTTGTAGGATTCCGGTGTGCAGTAAGATTTGTGCGCGCCATCGAGGGTGCAGTACAGATCACCCTTCTCAGACCACTGCACGTAATTCGCGACCACCAGGTCCAACTTGCCGTCGCGATCGTAATCCACCCAGGCGGCGCTGGTTGAAAACTCGTTTGGGCCCCACAATCCTGCAGCTTTCGTTACATCGGTAAACGTGCCGTTGCCGTTGTTGTGAAACAGGTGGCTTTGCCCGAGGGCACTGATGAAGAGGTCGTCGTAGCCATCGTTGTCGTAATCTCCCACGGCAACGCCCATACCGTACATGGAAACCGCAAGGCCCGCCTTGCGAGTGACGTCGGTGAAGGTTCCGTCGTGGTTGTTGTGATAGAGGTTCAGCGTTGAATCCGCGCGTTTATGCCCTGGCCAGTCTTCGCTGTTCACCAGCAGAATGTCGGGCCAGCCGTCGTTGTCGTAGTCGATGAAAGCGCAACCCGAACCCATTGTCTCAGGCAGATATTTTTTTCCGAAGGCGCCGTTGTTGTGGACAAACTTGATTCCAGCTTGCGTGGTGATGTCGCGAAATTGGATGGGTTGTGCCGGTGCGAACCGGGTCGCAAGTAGGAGCAATATTGCTGACGTGATTGCAAGCGCCAATCGACCTTTGAGACGGGCCCGCTTCGTATCAGGGTACGCCCCCAGGCGTGCCGCAACCGTCGCTCGTTTTTCAGTCTTGTTGGCACGGCTGAAGCCGTGCCCTGATACGGACCTAAACACTGCTCCAAACTGAGTAACAAGCTTGGCCACTATTTCCCCGCCCCGAGAGCTGCCGCGGCCCTGGCATAAGCCGAGCTTCGCTCGGCCGGACGGCCGGGGGCGGCCGTCCCCACGTGGCTTGGGCCGCTCGCCGGCAAGGTTGCAGACACATGTTCGTGAATGGCCTGGCGCTCGTTGTTGTCCTCGGGATTTAGTTGGCGGTAGGGGCCGGTGATGGCTTGCGCAGCTTCGTCGGCTTTGAAACGCAAGTAGCGCACCTCGTGCTCGTGAGCCTGCTTCTGGTCTCCCAGCCGTTGTAGCAGAGCATCAGGTTGTAGTGCGCCTGCAAGTCTTCGGGATCGACGGCCAGAACCGATTGCAGAACGTTAACCGCATCCCCGTATTTGCGTTGGAGAAACAGAATGCGTCCCAAATCGTTCAACGCCACGCGGTCTCGTGGATACTGCGCGAGGACCTTGCGGAGATGATCGGCGGCATCGTCGTAACGGCCGTCGCTGCGCAGGACTTTGGCGTAGAAGAAGTGGGCGCGGGCCAGGTCTGAATTCAGCGACAAGGCTTTCGCCAGGACAATGCGGGCACGATCCATGTCACCTTCCTGCACCGCGGCGCGTCCGATGTTTACCCAGCCATCGGGATTCTTGGGATCAATCTCCGTCACTTTCTCGAAGGCGGCCTGCGCACCTTTCAGATCACCTTGCAGCAGCAGGCCGATGCCGTAATCGTTCCAGCGCTGCCAGTCGTCCGCTTGCAGAACGATCTTGGGCTTGGGCGCAGTGGCATTGTGCGGCGCTATGTTCAACGTGACTTCATCTTCCGCCAGCGCCACGATGGGAAGGTCCGGGATTCTTTCTTCCTTCGCTGATACTCCCGTCAGCGATCCTGCGAAGGCGAACTTTCTGTCGTCGTAGTCGGGCGTGACGTCTGAGTTGGGCTGGTTAGGGTCGGGAACTCCGGCGAACGAAAACTGCGTATTCCACCATGCGAACTTGCGATAGCAGAGGCGGGCGTGCAGCGTGATCTTATTGCCCGAGCCTTCGGGAACGTACACGCGGTAATGAACTGTATCGGCCGCGCCTGGCGGAATCAAATGTACATAGACCACGGCACGCGTGGCCCAGGCATTACGCTTGTTGATGCGATTGCCATGCGCATCGACTTGTAGGGATCGGTAGAAGTGCGCGCCCTTTTCCACTGGGCCCTTGCCGTCATCCTCGACGCTGCCGCTCCAGAATATGGTTTGGCCCTTGTTGTCGGTGCCCTTCAGTTCGAGCCAGGTATCGTAGGCATCAACCGTGCCTCCAGGAAAGAAGTGGCCGATCTTCCTGGTGCGGACCACCACATCCACGCGTACCGTGTCTCCCCGACGGACTACGGGTTGCACACGGTTCAGCGGCGCCGTGACCGGCAGGACTTCAGCCTCCTCGCCCGGAGTGATCTTCGTCTCCGCTTCCTCGCCGACCGCGAAGGTCGTCGACAGGTCCGACTGGTTCGCGGTTCCCGGCTTCAGTTGCGCCCGACGCGGGGGAAAGCGCGAAGATATCCACGCTCAAATTGCCACCCTTCAGGAAGTCCTCAGTAATTTTGAGTTGCTCGGCGTCCTCGTTAGCTGTCGGCAATGCCGTGTTTGCTGCTGGGAAACGATGCGAATGGACGAGGCCATTCATGTTGCCGAGGTCGCTGGAACGAGTCAGGGGCATGTGGCAGTCGGCGCACTGCGAGGGCTTGGCGGGATAATAAAAAGACCGTGCGCCCTGTCCCGATACACCGCTGGCCTGCCAATTGTCGTACTCGTTGAACCCGCGAATCCAACGGTAGTGATTGACCGGAACGTCGAGGTGCACTTTGTGGCAACTGGAACAAAATTCCGCCGTCTGTTCCCGCATGAAGGGTTTCAGAAATACTCGGCGGTGCGGTTCGGGATTCAGTTTCACCAGAAAGTCATGCAACTCGCGCGCGATCGGATTCTTGGTTGCCGCCAATTCATGCAGCTTGGGGTATTCGAGATAAAAATCGCCTTGCCCCATGCTGCTCTTTACGTCGGCAATCGAGTGGCACATCATGCAACCCAGCCCAGCTTGCGCCTCGGGGCGGTGTACGACCTGTTTGATCGGTGTATCCATCAAGCCGCTGTAGAGCACGGCGGGGTCGTGGCATCCGCCGCACCATTTGGAGGGCTTGGTGCCAATTGTGTCCTGCATATACTCGATGCTCTTGCGGTACCACTGGTTGTTGAACGACGAAAAATGATGAGCCGAGCTGAACCACTGATTGTAGATGTCTTCATGGCAGCGTTTGCAGGAGTCGGATTCCATGAAGAACTTGCTGGGAATTTTCTGCCCGCCATAAACCTGTGCCGAACTGGGAAAGAATGGGCCATCAGGGCCATCGCCCTCGCCATTCATGGTTGGCGGGCGGCATCGAGGGATTCTCGATGCGCGCCTGATGTTGCCAGCGCGATTCACGCAGGTAACGGGCCCCCGCGCCGAGTACGGCGAGCGCCAGCAGACAAATTGCGCAGCGAATGATCGAACCCCCGAGTCGCCGCGATTAGCCAGCCGCGTTTCCCGGCCCATTCCGCAAATATGATGCCCACACCGGCGAGCGACAGGAGAATGTGTGCATAGAGGAGGTTCCACTGGACTCGCGGCGTCCCGGTTTTGACTAGAATCAGGCCAACAATTGCCCCACCAGCAAGCAACGCCCAGCCGAGGCGAGCGGTGAGGCTTCCATTCCGGACCAGGCGAAAAAGAAAAACAGCCAGCAGAAGAGCGGTGATGACACCCGCAATCGCATGCAGCAAAACGACCAGGGCATAAAAGATATTCGTCTGAGGAAAAGTGTAGAGGTAGGCGGCCGAAACCAACAAAAACACGAGCAGCCCGGAAAATCCTCGGGACATGAAGAAGCCGTTGGACTGCGCTGGGTATGGCATCAAGTAGGTGCGTCAACCCCTGCAACGATCAAGCCGCTAGCGGGAGATTGGGTGGCAACAGGTTATCGCTTTTTAGGAGTGGAGAAATAGTACAAATCCATTAGTCGGACATCTTGCCTTCGTGCACATTCGCACCCTTCGTGGTTGATGAAGTACAAGGGCCGCTGGAACCACGAAGGACACAAAGGTACACAAAGGGGGACCATGGAACTTTACCATCCACGTCTCTGAGGCAGTTCAGTTTTGAATCGCGCTTGATCCGACCCTTCGAGGTCGCACGGAAGAACATCCTATCCCAGGGTAATATTCGGTGCCTGCCATGCTCCGCGGTGCGCTTCTAATTCGGCTGCCACTGCGAGCACCAGTTCCTCTTGCCATGGACGGGCTACGATCTGCACTCCGATCGGCAAGCCTCCATTTGATCGCCCGAAGGGAACCACTGCCGCTGGGGTTCCGAGCAGATTGAACCATTCTGCATAACTCCATGCATCGAGATATTCCACGGTCTGGCCATCGATTTGCCAGCTGCGCTCGCCGTGACGAAAAGCGGGAATCGAAGCGACCGGGCAAAGCAGGATGGGATATTCGTGCATCTGGGAAAAGACTTCCATGCGTAACACATCGCGCATGATCCAAGTGTCCAGCAATGTCTGGCCAGTATGGGACGGTTCGGCGGCAGCCCAACTCGAAAACTGTTTGAGAATTGGACTGAGGTCTGCCTCTCGCCCTTTAGTCATCGGTCGCAATAGCATTCCGCCGGCGATTCCGAAAAACTGCCACCAAAGTTGCCGTGCCTGCTCAAGCCCATCGGGACGGAAGGGTTGGACCTCAAATCCCGCACTCTCCAGCGCCTCAGCAGCGGATCGCACTGCCGCACGGGTTTCGGCGGTCACCGGACTCCGTCCGTCATCCTCGAAATAGCCGATGCGAAGTCTCTTCAGGTTGTCACGGTCCGGCCAGCGCGCTGGAACGGGCGCGGCTGACGGATCGCCATCATCCGGCCCTTGCATCACTTCGAACAGCACCTTCAAATCCGCGACTGTCCGAGCCATCGGCCCAACCACACCCAGCAAGGCAAACGGTCCGACGGAGGTCGGGAAATGCCCGGTGGCCGGGATGCGGCCTGGCGTCGGCTTCAGGCCGCATATTCCGCTGAAGTGTGCGGGCACGCGAATGGAGCCTCCGCCGTCACTGCCTACACCTCCCGCCGAGCATCCCGATGCAATCGCAGCAGCTTCTCCACCGCTCGAGCCTCCGGGGGTTCGCGAGAGATCCCACGGATTGTTGGTGCGACCGTAGAGAAGATTGTCCGTCTCCCATGCCATGAGCAGTTCGGGCGTGTTGGTATTGCCCAGGATGATTGCGCCCGCTTTGCGTAGGCGCGAGACCAGCGGCGCATCTTGCGTGGCCACGCAAGCCTGCTCGAAGTTTGGTTCCGGCTTCGCAGCGCAGGCCTTTTATTTCGATCGAACTCTTGATGCTTACGGGAACGCCGTGCAGCGGGCCTAGCTTTTCGCCACGGGCGACTGCATCTTCAGCTGCATGGGCCTGGCGACGCGCGCCTTCTCCATCCACCTGCACGAAGGCATTCAGCTTAGGATTCAGTTTCTCAATGCGGGCGAGATGCGCTTCTACCAATTCAATCGGGGACAACTTTTCCTGGCGGATTTGTTCGGCCATGGAAACGGCTGACAGGAGGCTAAGTTCAGGCATGCAGAGTTGTTTCGATGCGTGAGAAGACTGAGTCTAGCACGAACGAAATCGACGCTCACAGGCCAAGAATGTTTTCAGTGAGAAGCGTGCGCCGAACGTCGCGCACGTTGCGGCGGCAAAAGCACGCGCACAGCGTTTTTTGTGTTCGCGCCGCGCTTCGCAAGCCAGTTCTTGAGATGGTGTCGCGAACCAGGTGTAAGGCGGGAGAAGAACATGCCAGCGCGACCATCGTCATCGGACCAAATCACTTTACCGGTGGCTTCGACCAAGTGGGTCGTACCGGGTAAGACAAAGCGCAAAGGCACATTTTGAACCGGGGGTAACGGCTCTGGAGCTTGCAACGCTAAACCCTGTTCGCTCAGATCGAGCATGATCGCGGGCAAAGCTGCCACTCCGAACTGAAGGTAGACCAGCGTTTCCAACTGATGGCGAGGCGAATGGCGAGGGTTCGGCTTCATGAATCCCTGCCCGGCGCGCAGCGAGCGGGCAACCTGCTCGAAAGCAAGAGGTTTATACAGGACGAAATTTACTCCGGATTGGAACGCTCCGCCTACCGGAGTAAACGCGCTGACCATGGCAAACACCACAGGCCTGCGCTGGGCTGATGCCATGCGTGCCATTCGGGCGACTTGGCCAGCTCCGGGCAGGTCAAAATCCAGAGCCAGCGCCGAATAATGCCCATGCACCAGCAGCTCCACCGCCTCGCCCGACGAGCCGCAAGTCTGGTGCTCGATTTGAAGCACGTCCAGAAGCGCCGTCAACACCCGAAGCGACGGGCGATCCTGCGATACCAGCAAGGCATTCAGTCTCATAAACCGGAGCTTATGGCGCGAGGGTGGCCCAGTAAAGTAACAGCAGTAATTAATCAATCGTTACCAAGCTGAGCTTCATCCCGATTTGGAACTGCGATGAAGGCTGAGATCGCCTCTGAAATCAGGGGTTTGAACACCGATACCGAACTTGAGAAGCACAAAGCTGCACCCCGTTTTCAATGTGTTGTGACTGGAATTGGGCAGCCTGCTAGGGTTTGGCTGGATCGCGCTTAGGAGCTTTCGGTGTCAACTTGCGGACAAGAAATTCCTGGAAGATGTTGGCACCGGCGCCCTCTCCGATCCCGATTAGCGCATTTTCAAAGGTTAATGCCGCTCCATTGCGGCTGGTCGCTGGATAGTAGAGGTTTGAGATCCCGCCCGCGGCGAGTGATCCGAGGATACCCGAGTAATTTGCCTGCCAGTGTCCATTGTCGCCTTTGCAAATCACCGAAGTAGCCAGCGCATACAAAATCCGTGATCGCGTACCGCCGGTTCCCTTGTAGAAATAACGTGGATCCTGTTTCAGCAGCGATGGCAGTATGGCGCCTCCGATGAACGTGCTTGAAACCGTGTCCGCAAAGGCAGCACCGTAGCGTTTGGCATAGCCTTCTGCGCCTTGCCCATACCCACTGAAATCATTTTGAGCCTGCTGAACTCCCGCGGTGCCCCCGATCAGCACGAGGGTAATTGGATCTATAGTCATCTTCCAGGCTAGCGCGAACTTTTGCTTCGGGGTGAGGGGAACCGCATGGGGGACGTAACTGACATAGAAATTTGGAATGAAACCGAGCACTCGCTGCTTCTCTTGGTCCTTAATCTGCTCTTCTGCCACTTCGACCGGTGAGAGTACGACCTCCACGTCGGTGATCGCGGTAGCAACCGTCAACGTGATCGGTGGGACCATATAGGTCTCCCCCGAATGCAGGGTTCCGGAGGACGCTTGCTTCGCGAAGCCCGCCGAAGTGACGGTCAACTGGAAGGGCCCCGGAGCGATGTTCACAAAGGAGAATTGCCCATCATTGTCCGATAGCACCTCTTGGCCTGGGGATGCGTCCCACGTAAGTTTTACCCGGGCTCCGGCAACGAGTGCTCCAGTTCCATCAACAATCGTTCCGCGGATGCTTCCCGACAATTGCTGATCGGGCGTTTGCTCGCCGGCAGGGTGTTCTGAAGCAGAAGGGGAGCTTTGCGGAGAAGCCTGTCCCAAGCAGGGAAGTGCGCAACCGAGAACGACCAGCGCAAAAACCATCAGTCCAGACTTGAATCGGAGTGCCATGAATAAGTTTCTTCTTCTTCCCTACTTCCTATCAAAATCACCCGAAGTTCTCTCCTATCAGGGGCAACTTTATTCAGCAGAACTCCCAGATTACGGTGACCCATCCTGCGCCTCCCGCGCCGCAACCAAAAGGATCGATTACAGGATACAAGAATGGTTGCAGGAAAGCAGACACGCATGGAGTGGGTCTTCTGACTGCGCAGGCCTCCGAATCGGTCATCGGGACCCGCAACGATTTGGTTGCGGCAGGCGGATCGCGGGCGATCTGGTGCTCGTGCCATCAGATGAGTCCGCGACAATCGGGAACTGAAGGGCGCAGCACCGTCCCTGGGCTCCCGACCATTCCACGCCTTCAGAAATCCAAGGAGGGCAGCGTTTCCGACGGTTAAACTTTTGACATGACTTCAGCTCGTTGTGACCCGCGAAAATATCTTGGCATGGCTGTCCAAATCGCTGGATGTTCGAGCGTCATCATAGTAGCGGGACATAGTGCCACCTAAAACCGATAACGGAGATTCCAAATGAAATACATCCTGATGGACTATGTGCACGAAGCGGGCTGGCCCCAGTTGACAAGGAACGAGAAAGAACACTGGTTGGGGGCCTATCGAGCATACATGGAGGGCCATGGCGAAAGCTGGCGTGCGTTGCCAGCTCGATCCTCCTCGCCAGCAGAATAGGTTGACCCAGCCTGCAACGGCTCCAACGTGACTTGAAAGTCATGTAACGATCCGGCGCTGAAAGGCACTATCAAATGGGACGGTGTCGCGCGGATCGGTTCCATCGCAGGATAGAAATCCAGCCCGACACCAGGGAGGTTTACATGTTTGCCCGCAAGGTTGCTGCGCGCCTGAAACCGAATTCGCTTACGGAATTTGCGAATCTTATGGAGTGTGAAATTCTTCCCTGGCTGCAAAAGCAGGAAGGTTTCCTGGATTTGATCACCTTGGCTGCCCCCGATGGCATAGAAGTCGCAACCATCAGCTTTTGGGATCACAAGGGGAACGCACAGGCATACAACGCGAGCGGTTATCCAGAAGTGATAAAAATTCTGGAAAAGCTCCTGGACGGAACTCCGTACGTTAAGTTCTTTGATGTTGTAGGTTCGACATTCCAACGGGTCGGACTGGCGGCGCGGCCTGAAGTAGGGAATCTGGTCCAAGAGACTGAGACGGCACAACTCGGCTATCACTCTTATGAGACAAGTGTCTGACAGGGACTTGGTCACCTGCCCGTTTAGCGCCGTTAACCGAGGGAGACGGACGCACCGCGCACTGGTTTCGTTGGATGATCTGGGTCGCTGGCATGGATCGGACATGGCCAGTTGCCTGCCCGACAGGAAGCGGACCGGGGTCTTTCGTAATCTCCCGCTGGCAGCGGTTGAAGTGAAATAGTTGAGTATAGAGTATGGCCAAAGCCTCTTCAGTAAACCCCAAACCGCGGGCTCCGCGCGTGAAACTCGCAGGCACTGTTCTGTCCCTGGTTCGTTTGGAGAACGGACGGCAAACTCGAGGAAGGCTGCACCAGCTCTCGATCACGGGAGGACTATTGCACCTGGAGAACCCTTTGGATGAAGGAATCAAGGTCGAAGTGATCTTCCATGTGGGCAACAGCACCGTGCGCAGTAAGGCCCGCATGCTGTTTCCGATGTGGGCGACCCAAGGCTATCTCCAACCGTTCGAATTTGCCGACTTAGGACGAAGAGGACCGATGCAATTTACAAGCTGATTTGCAACGATTGCTCGACTGTTCGGCAGCAGCGATTGTCTCCACTCCAGCGAAGATTACCGAAATTTCCTCCGACATGAACGAGTAGTGAAGCCCACTAGAACAGTCCTCCGGTAAAATAGCTCACACGAAATCCCTGACCGAAAAAACCTGTCGTCAGAATGAACTTTGAATTTATACGGGATGGAGGAAACCCATGACTCATCAGCACTCCCCTCGTTTTCTCAAGATCGTCGAGGATACTAAGAAACGCATTCACGAAGTTACGATCGATGATGTCAAAGCGAAGCTCGATCGAGGCGAAAAGTTTCTGCTTATCGACGTACGCGAAGAAAGTGAGTACGCGGCCGATCACCTGCCGGGCGCGGTTCACCTGAGTAAGGGGATTATTGAGCGCGATGTCGAGGATCGTGTGCCCGATCAAAACACTCCGATGGTGCTCTATTGTGGTGGCGGATTTCGCTCTGCCCTGGCCGCAGACAACCTGCAAGAAATGGGCTACACCAATGTGCTCTCGATGGACGGAGGCATTCGAGGCTGGCGCGAAAAGGGTTTTGCCCTAACCAAGGCATAAACGGGGCGACAAGAAACATCACCCGCGTCGAAAGTACTTCCGTAACTTGATGCAGCCATTGCAATGGGTCACCATGGTTACGCTGATGCAGGAGGTGATCCGGCATCAGTCCAAAAGGACATGGCGGATAAACCACATTCCGACCAAGGCGGTACAGCTGCGGCTCCGGCGAGGGCTTCGAATACATCGGTGGAACATGTGCTGGGCCAGGCTGCGACGCCACAACAATTCTGTGTGGCCCTAGCTAAGCTTTTCGGTGTACGGCCTACTGAAGTCGCTCTGATGCGCCTGGAGAAAGGCCTGCTGAATTTCGTCCATCCGGAGCAACTGAAAACCGCAGGGTCGATTCCGGTTTCCAGTTCATCGGCGGTAGCCGCCCACACGGCATCGACCAAGAAGACAGAACTTTTCAATGCCTTCGTGAAGGTCAAACACGCCAGCATTTTCGAGAGCGTGAAGCTCAACAATTCAGAGTCAGAGGATATCGAACGAACTGGCCAAAATGCGATTCAGAAGCTGATGTCCGCACCGATTCTTGATGCTCATCGTAAGGTTCTGGGAGTAGTTCAAGTTTGCCGCAAGGGATTTGATCCGGCGACTGCAGGACCGGATTTCTCACTGGACGACCTTCAGCAACTGGAACTCGCCGCGAAAGTCTTATCCACGCTGCCTTTTGTAAAGTAGAACAGACTCCACCCCACCACCCCATGCCTCGCTACCGAGGCAGTCCAGCGACTAACTACTTTGTCCCCGCGTTCTCCTTGATCTTCCGGTCCTAACCAGTCCGCTCGTTTGCCAGCGAGGAGAGGCTCCTAGGGAAGACGACTGGCGCATTGCTTGATCCAATGCATGTTTCTCCCCATCCGTCAGCGCTCGCGCAGCGCCTTTCGGGAGATCGCCCAGCCTCAGGGGCCCTATGGCGACGCGGAGGAGACGCAGCACGCTGATTCCCAGCTTCGCCAGCATGCGTCGGATATGGCGATTCTTGCCTTCGTCGAGGACAATTTCGAGCCAGGTATTTTTTTCACCACCGCGCAGAATTTGCACACCCTTGGCCCGCAGGAAACTGTTGTCATCAGTTCGGACTCCCTTGATGATGGATTCAAGAAGTGCGGCGTCCGCGACCGCGCCAATCTGGATGTGATAGATTTTGTCGAGATGCGTCTCGGGCGCGAGCACACATGCCGCCCACTCAGAATCATTGGTCAACAGCAGCAGGCCTTCGCTCGCTTTGTCCAAACGTCCGACGGGTGCGACCCACGGCAGCTCTTCGTCCAGATATGCATACACCGTTTCGCGTCCTTGTTCGTCGGACGCCGTCGACACCACGCCACGAGGCTTGTTGAGCATCAGGTAAACCTTCGCCCGGGCCGTGAGTTCCTGGCCATCCACTTCGATCCGATCGCGTTCAGAGCGCACGGGGACTTCCGGATCGTGACAGATTCTGCCATTCAGACCGACACGCCCCGCGCGAATCAGATCAAAAGCATTCGAGCGCGAGCAATACCCCAACTTGGAGAGGGCACGTGCCAGACCGATTCGGCGGGATGAATCCGTGCGGGTCACGCTTTCATGCTAAACCACGCCTGATGGTAAAGGGTGATCGCCGATTGTCGCGCAGGCGGCAGTGTCTTCCATTTAGAATCATTCGCATGATTGATCCACACCGGTTCTCAATGTTCTTGGGCGCGGCCACTCTACTGGCGGTGGCTCCCGGTCCTGGCATGTTGTATGTGCTCGCTCGCACCCTTGCCGGCGGCCGTCGCGAGGGAGTGCTCTCCTGTCTCGGAACGTTCTTTGGCGGTCTCACCCATGTTCTGGCGGCAGCGACGGGATTGTCGATTGTGCTGGCTACCTCGGCCACAGCCTTTGCCATTGTCAAGTACGTTGGGGCCGCGTATCTGATCTACTTGGGTCTTCGTATGATCGTCGGCGCTCGCCAAGATCAAGATGCCAATCTCCAAATTCCTGCCGGCCAAGTTCCAAGAAATCCCTTTTGGCAAGGAGTTGTGACTGAGGTCCTGAACCCGAAAACGGCAATTTTTTTTCTCGCCTTCATTCCGCAGTTTGTGAGCCGAGCGAGCGGCGGAGTGTTCTTGCAATTCCTTCTGCTGGGTACGATCTCGGTCGCGCTGAACACGTCCTGCGACCTCATTGTGACGTTCATGGCGGCTCCGATCGGCGCACGCCTCAGATCCTCCGCGGTTTTGCGTCGCAGGCAGCGCACTGCCACGGGCCTCACGCTGATTGGGTTGGGTGCGTTCGTAGCGGTGTCGGACTCAAGGTAAGGCGATCAAGGAGCAACAGGGCAGCGATGTTTTGTGTAGGAGATTTTCTTCTCACGACGCTGGCTAACTTCCAGGCTCTATGCGCTATGCGCCTCATCTGCTAGAGTTTTGCGTTCGTCCAATAGTTCTAGAATTGCATTTCTCCGGACGGGAGCGGAATCCATGTTCAAACGCATTCGGGTTTCTCGTTTGCTCGCGGCGGCGGTAGTCACATTCGCGGCCGCTTGTTCTACTTTCGTGCCTGACGCTTTGGCACAATCGGTAACTTGGAAGAAGCTTTCCCCGACCAGTTCTCCAACCACTCGACAAGGTGTCTCCATGGCTTACGACCCAGTGAGTAAGAAGACTGTGATCTTTGGCGGGCTTACCACGAGCCGCTACTTGAATCAGACGTGGACATTCGACGGAACCACGTGGGCCCTCGAGAAAACCCCGATCGCACCTCCCGCGCGCGTAGCGGCTTCCATGGCATTTGATCGGGTCACCCGCAAGTTGGTGTTGTTCGGAGGGTTCGACGGAGCGCACTACCTCCGAGACACATGGCTTTGGGACGGCGCCACCTCCAGTTGGACGCGAGCCCATCCCAAGTCTTCGCCGACCGCCGTGACTGGACCCATGCTGTTTACCGATCCGAAGAACGGTCATGCGGACGAGTTCGGCGGCTACGATGGCAGGTTCTATCAATTCATGACATGGCGGTGGAGCGGAAGGACCTGGGTGCAACTGCATCCGACAAACACGCCCGGAGCACGGTCGATCGCCGTGGCTGCGCTCGATACCGCGAGAAGGAATGTAGTCCTCTTTGGCGGACTGGGCGACGTGAGGACGGATAACACATGGACATGGGACGGCACCGAATGGACTCAGCAATCTCCTACCGTCCAGCCGCCTACTCCCTATGGCGCAGGCAGTGCCTTCGATCCTAACTTGCGGATGGTGGTCATCTTCGGCGGCGGCGTGGGCGGCGTGGATCAGAACCAGACTTGGGCGTGGACGGGAACCGACTGGACTCAACTGACCACCCCGAAGTCTCCGGCTGCCCGTGAGTCCATGGGCATGGCTTACGACGCTGCCAGCCACCAACTCCTGGTCTTTGGCGGGGTGGGCGGCAACACGCTCTTCCGGGACACGTGGAGATTGATCAGGCACTGACTCATCACTGCGATTCTGCGATCAGGCGGGGCCATGGACCCCGCTTGCCTGGTTCTTTTCCTGATCTCGAGGGCCGACGCTCCTGGCAATTTGTTGCTGGGCGACGACAGCGCTAAGCGCTGATCTCCAACCATGCATTCGCTGGTTTCTCCAAGCGGCGGTGTGTGATACTCTCGGCCTTCCATGCCCGACTCCAAGTCTGACCGTCGCTCTCGCCAGCGCATACCTGTACGTCTGGGCGTCTCTATCCGATCTCCGCAAGGCCAAGCGGCCACAGGGTATACCCGTGATTTAAGTACGAGCGGCATTTTCCTTTACGCGGATTCCGAAATTCTTGTGGGAAGCGAACTGGAGATGGTGCTAATGCTGCCAACCCAGCTAACCAAGGGCGAAAAACGTTGGGTGTGTTGTCAAGCCATGGTCGTTCGCGTGGAGACTGGCGGAGAAGACGGCCGTTTCGGCGTGGCTGCCAGCATCCGGAATATCGCGACCTTGCCGGAGATTCCGGGTTGACGGCAACTCTTCTCGCGAACCACGCGCCTGATTGCACAGTCAGGACGGCGGTTTGGTGATACGCCCGCGGACAGCCTGTGAAAATTTATTAAAAACTTTAGGATTCCACTTCCCTTTGCATAACATTTGGTGCAATAATGCTGGCCCTTGGATTGCTCTGGTCCAAGATATCAACATTAGAGATTGCAAATGTCAGGTGATCCGGTCATGTGGATGGAAAAACTGTCTCAAGGTGTGCTGCGCGTGCTCACGCCGCTAGGACCACGATATCTCAATCCTTCCTTCGCCCAGCGCCTCTATCTGTTGTGGATTTTCCGCAACTTCGAGACTTTGCCCGTGAAGGTACTCAGCCCGCGACAACAAAGACGTATCGAGGCCATGTGCGCCCGCCACGGGTTTGTCTCCGTGCTGGAACCCAATGGTCTGGTGGATACTCCGCTGCTCGGGACCCTGGAACAACGTCCGCCTGTTGCACCCCCACGGCGGCCCAGTCAAAGCGTCTCCGACGCGATGGCACCGTTCGCGGCGGATCTTCGACAGCGTTCCTGAAAGGGTCTCTCCTTTACCAACGGCCCCCGGTCGCGCTGAGAGCGTCATGGGGGCGAGTCCGGAAAACGGGTTCCGGGCTTCTGCTCTCGATGCTAAGGCTTGTTGCCCGAAGCTGTCGTCTCGCCGCACGGGCCGACGCCACCGTGCATACCACCAGGACGAGGTCCTTCACCCCGGCTTTCCCGGCATGACTTGAGCGCTTGCCCTTGTTGCGGTGTGATCAAACCTCCGACCTGTGTGTGCGCTTCCTGCTCGAGTTGCTGGATTTTCTGCTGCTTCTGTTGTGGCGTCAAAGCAGAATCGCTGCACACGGATTCCACTTGGCTGCGAGTGTTTTCTTCAATTTGTTTGCGTTGCTGCATGGCCGACTGCGAGATTCCTGCCTGCTGCCAACACGGTCTCTGGTGGGTCGGGCTGGCCGTGGTTGTCCCTCGGGGTGCGGCGGGAGATGGAACTGTCTGTGCCGCCAGCGGATACGTCCCGAGCAAAGTCAGCACCGCTATTGCAAAACCAAATCGCGTCATTCTTGTCATGGAGACCTCCGCTTTTGCCAAACCCGATCCTAGCAAGAAAGTTGCTCGGAAAGATGCCGACGGCCTGACATACCTCGTCGTGCGATCGTCCCCGCGGCGATGCTAACCGGTGAGGAGTTCCGTCTCGCAAGAGGATGAACCTGCGTGCCACGAACAGCAAGATGGGGTACACTGAGCGCCGCTTTTGAAATCACGAACGAAACTCCTAACTTATAAATCCGGAGCTCATGTGACTGGAATCGACACACGGTATGGTCGTGATTCTGGGTGCCGGTGGTGAAGATATAGAGAGTGTGAGCCATTGAAAATCATCCGCCTCAAAACTGCGGTCGTGGAAGGAAACTTCGATTGGACCTTTGTCCGCATAGAAACCGACGAAGCCGTCACTGGCCTTGGTGAGTGCTTTTTTGCTCCGGGCCTTACCTCCATTCTGCGCTCACTCGAGCCGCTATTGCTAGGCGAAGACCCGCGCGATATCCATCGTTTGTTTCGCAAACTGCAGCTTGCCACTTCAGGCGCCGGTTCGGTGGCGGGCATCGTTTATAACGCGATCAGTGGTATCGAAGCGGCGCTTTGGGATGTGCTTGGCCAATGGCTCGATGTACCCATTTATCGCCTGTTGGGAGGAAAGTTTCGAGACAGAATCCGGATTTACGCCGATTGCCACGGGGGTGAAGCCCTCGAGAGCCTGGACGAGGTGTTGCGTTCCCGCCCGGCGGCGTGGACGGCGAACGACCCCAAGCACACTGCGAGAGATTACTTCGGCGAGGCTGGCGAGGCCCCCCCTTCTTCGCCCGACGACTATCGCCGCCAGGCTCTGGCAAAGAGAGCGGAAGGATTCACCGCCCTGAAGTTTGATCTGGACGTGCCGGGCACGCAAGGTTCCGATCCTCACAATCGAGTCCTCAGCAATCGCGCCATTGACCATATGGTGAGTTTGATCGGCGCGGTTCACGATGCGGTGGGTCAGGATACCGACATCGCAGTGGATTGCCATTGGCGCTACAACGCCAGTGATGTCGTGAAAGTGGCACGCGAACTCGAACCATTCCGGCTGTTGTGGCTCGAAGATCCGGTTCCGCCCAACAACACTGCTGCGCTGAAGGAAGTGAGCTCGAAGGTGCGAGTGCCGATCGCGACCGGGGAGAATCTTTTCCTCTTCGAAGGCTTTCAGGAAATCATCGCGCAGCACGCGCTGAGCGTTGTTACTCCTGATCTTCAGAAAGTCGGTGGGTTGTCCATCGCTCAAAGCATCGCCCAGTTTGCCGACGTGCATACCATGCCGGTTGCTCCACACAACATCAGCAGTCCGGTCGGCACTTTAGCTGCAGCCCATTTTTGTGCCGCAATCCCAAACTTTCTGGCTCTCGAGTTTCACGCCTCCGAAGTCCCTTTCTGGAATGACTTGGTCGAAGGTTTGCCCCAGCCAATCATTCAGAATGGATACATTACTATCCCGGAGAAACCCGGCCTGGGGGTGAAGTTGAACGAGGACGTCGCCCGGCGCTATGCGCGCAAGGGTGAACCATTTTTTGAATGAGCGCGTGCAACCGATAGCGGCGGCAGGTTATGCTAAGGCCGTGTTGTTCGCACTTCACATGGATTCGTTTCAAGCCTGAGACAGCAAGCACCCAATGAGCACCACGCAGTCTTGGAAATCCGACGACGAACTCTTCGCCATCGTGCAGCGCGAGCTCTTCACCTGCGTCGTGGGCGATGTGATGGACAAGTTGGATCTTCAACACCAGTTCCTGCCGCCGCAGATTCAGCCTCTTCGGCCGGATATGGTTGTAATCGGCCGTGCTATGCCGGTTCTTTCAGTCGATGTGTTTGCCGAAAAAATCGCCGGCAGCGCCAACAAGTTAATGGACAAATCGTTCGGCTTGATGCTGGAAGCGCTCGACGACCTCCGCAATAACGAAGTCTATGTGAACACCGGCTCCTCGCCCCGAAATGCACTGTGGGGCGAACTCATGAGCACGCGAGCCCGCAAATTAGGCAGTCGGGGCGCGGTGTTGAATGGCTACGTAAGAGATACGAAGGCCATTCTGAGCATGAATTTCCCAACTTTCGGTTTCGGTTCCTACGGACAAGATTCGGCCCCGCGCTACAAGGTAGTCGACTTCCGCATTCCGGTCGAGATTGGCGCGGTGCGCGTCCGTCCCGGAGATATTCTTTTCGGCGACATGGATGGAGTCTTGCTGGTTCCTGCCGAAGCTGAGACCGAGGTTTTCACGCGCGCGCTCGAAAAAGCTCGCGGAGAAAAACTTGTAAAGAAAGCCATCGAAGAAGGAAGCAGTGCGGTCGAAGCGTTCGACAAGTACGGGATCATGTAGAGATAGATGGAAAAATGGGGACATCGATTGTGACCGTAATCCCGCCGACTCGTGCGCAACAATTACGCAGCTTTCTCCAGCAATATGAGCTGCGAGCCTGGATCGCATGGAGGCCGGACGAACTCGTCATGCTGTCCGGGTATTTTCCGTTCTGGGGCGCTTCGTTGCTGATTTGCTTTGCGGATGAGGCGCCCATCCTCTTTGTTCCACAGATTGAACCAAGGGACCATATTCCCGCCGGGTTGCGGGTTCAAGAATATCCGTGGGGAGATCTCAAATGCGGCGACCCGTATTCTGTTCTCGTGTCGGCCGTTGGCAATGAACTAGTCAAGGCAAAGGTCAAGAGTGAAGAGGCTGGAATGAATCCCAGCGCCTCCAGAATTTCTCTGCCGATTCAAGCCGCTGAGCAAATTCCCATCCCCGAAGGTTTTGCTGGACAGCTGTCCGCGCTCACCGCAAAGCCGCAGGCTCAGTGCCAGGCGGCTTTTGCGGATCTCTACTTAAGAAAAACTCCGACGGAAGTCGACGCGATTCGGCTGGCAAATCGGGTGGCGAATGTTGGCCTGCAAGCTTTTTCTGAAAATTTGCAAGCAGGAAACTCGGAGGCGGGGGTTGCGGCGGCAGTGGAGTCAGCCATTTACCGGCAAATTGACCGCGATGGCATTTTCCATTCCCGAGGCTGGGCCATGGTTCAATCCGGCCCTAACAGCGCTGACGCCGGGCGATTTAATCGCTCAACCGGGCGGCGCTTGGAGAATGGCGATCTGGTTTTGATCGAATTGGCAACTTGCGTCAATGGTTACTGGAGCGACCTCACGCGCACCGCTGCGGTAGGTTCTCCGAAGGCCCCAGTTGCTCAGATACTCGACATTGTCAGAGATGCGCAGCAAGCGGCGGTCGATGGTGTGGGTCCCGGCATTTCCGCCGGCCACATCGACGCCTTGGCAAGAGACAAGATCGCAGCTCAAGGACTCGCGTCTTTCTTCACGCATCACACCGGCCACCACGTTGGCTTCCGCTATCACGACCCGGGGTTTCTGATCGTTCCAGGAGAATCTGCCAAGCTTGAACCGGGCATGGTGATTACGATCGAGCCCGGAGTGTACGTCCCCGAACGTGGTGGGGGCGCGAGAATCGAAGATAACGTTCTGGTCACCGAATCAGGTCACGAGGTGCTATCGAGAATTGAAGGAGCCAACAGCCATGATCAGCATTGATCTTGCCGGCCAGACGATTCTGATCACAGGAGCTTTGGGCGCGATTGCCGAGCACATGGTGCGGAGGCTGGCTGCAAGCGGCGCAACTTTGGTGCTCACCGATATCAAACCAGAGGGACAAGCCAGGCAGACACTCAATCATTGGCAGATTCCGCCTTCGTCTTATTCCTATTTCGCTGCTGACGTTACCGACTCCAGCCAGGTAGAAGGCGTGGTCAAGGCAGCTTTCGAAAAATTCCCGGGCATGGATACAGTCATCGGACATGCGGGCGGGTGTGGACTGCATCCGTTTGCCAACACGTCGGAAATCGAGTACGAACGCATCTTCCGCTTCAACTATTTTGCCCAAACCTATCTGGCCCGATCCGTGCTCGGGCGATGGGTGCAGCACAACATTGCCGGTCATCTGATCTTCACATCCTCTTATGTAGCTCGGATGCCGCACTCACAAATTCCTGCTTACGCCTCGGCCAAAGCCGCACTGGAAAATTTCGCCCGCAGCCTGGCCCTGGAATATGCCCTGACCGGCATTCGCGTGAACGTGGTTTCACCGGGGAACGTCGCCGCCGGCAGCTCGCTCAAGGTTTTCGACGAAGACCCGGCCTACCGGGAATTTGTACTGCGGGTTTCGCTGGGCAGAAGAAACAGCCCGGAGTCCGTCGCAGACACATTCGTCTTTCTGTGCTCGCCCCTGGCCAGCGAGATCAACGGACAAATCCTCAGCCCCGACTATGGCGGAGGCATCGGAAATCGGCTATGAAAATTGGTCTCGGCCTCTACCGTCACATGCTGACCCGCGATTATTATGACTTCGCGCGCCAGGCAGGCTGCACGCACGTTGTGGTTCATCTGGTCGATTACTTCAACCAGGGCCCTTCGAACCCGCGTAACAACCAGCCCACCGGCTCAAAGTACGAACCTTGGGGAGTTGCTGGCGATCCCGATCAGCTTTGGACGACCAAGGAACTGAAGACACTTCGGGGGGAGATTGAAGATGCTGGGCTGGTCTTAGCTGCGATTGAGAACCTCGATCCGGCGCACTGGCACGACATTCTGCTCGATGGGCCGCAACGTCCGCAACAGATCGAGAAGGTGAAGACCATCATTCGCCGCCTTGGCGAAGCCGGCATTCCGGTTCTCGGTTACAACTTCAGTTTGGCTGGCGTCTGCGGCCGCGTGACCGCCCCTCTGGGGCGCGGCCACGCGATCACCCTGGGAATGGATGGTCCCGCTGAAGACGTGCCCATTCCGAATGGGATGGTCTGGAACATGGTCTACGACCGCAACGCCGCTGCCGGCACTCTTCCCACGATTTCGCATGTAGAACTCTGGCGGCGACTGCAAAGATTTCTTGAGGCTGTCATTCCTGTGGCCGAGCAGTCGGGGGTACGGCTTGCCGCCCATCCCGACGATCCTCCCATGCCCACCATGCGACAGCAGCCGCGCCTTGTCTACCAGCCTCACATGTATCAAACGTTGATTGATCTGGCTCCAAGCCGCAGTAATGCGCTCGAACTTTGCGTCGGAACTCTGGCGGAAATGACCGAAGGCAATATTTACGAGGCGGTGGATCAATACAGCAAACAAGGCAAGATTGCCTATATTCATCTCCGCAATGTCGTGGGGAAGGTCCCGCACTACCGCGAGACCTTTATCGACGAAGGTGATGTGGACATGATTCGAATACTCGCGATCCTTCATCGCAACCGCTTCGACGGCGTGCTCATCCCCGATCACACTCCGCAAATGACGTGCTCTGCTCCTTGGCATGCTGGAATGGCCCACACTCTCGGTTTTATGCTGGCGGCGAAAGCGGTCGTCGAATCCTCTCAAAGACACGAGGCGGAACTCGAGCCCAGAGGCGCGCAGCCCTGAACGCCAAATCCAGTCCGCCGCATTCTCGTTCCCCGCTCGTGATTGCAGCCAGCGTCGCCACTCTTGGCGGTTTCCTGTTTGGCTACGACAACATTGTGATCAGCGGCGCAATCGGATATCTAAGCCAGTTGTTTCATCTGGACGCAGCAGGCATAGGGTGGGCCGCAGGATGCGCGTTAATAGGATGCATTGCCGGCTGCGTCGCGGCCGGCACCGTGGCTGACTACCTGGGCAAGAAAAAGGGTCTCGCCCTCTGCGCCCTCTGTTTCGCGCTCTCCTCCGTGGGGATGCTCTTTGCCTCGGATCTCCATCAGTTCGTTCTCTGGCGGCTGATTGGCGGTGTGGGCATCGGGGCGGCGTCCGTGATCTCGCCGAACTATATTGCAGAGATCGCTCCCACGCGGGTTCGCGGCCGTTGCGTGACTCTCTACCAACTTGGCATTGTAGTTGGAATTCTTGCCGCCGTCTTCGTCAACATGCTCATTCAACGCATGGGCAATGAAGCCTGGAACATATCGACCGGTTGGCGCTGGATGTTTCTCGCCGGAGTCGTACCAGCGATTCTGTTCGGATTGATGATTTTGCCTGCGGTCGAAAGTCCGCGCTGGCTCATGAAAATGGGCCGGCGGGATCAGGCCATCGATGTGCTTGCCAAGATCAACGGCGCTGACGTTGCGTCGCGCGAAGCAGCTGAAATCGAGAAGTCGCTTGCCGTTGAAGAGGGCCACATCTCGGAGCTCTTCACTACCTTCCGTCGCCCACTGTTACTTGGCATCATGCTCGCCGGTCTACAACAGATCAGCGGCATCACGCCGCTATTCTCATTTTTGCCGGAGATTTTTCGCGCCGCCGGAACCGCAACCAGTGACGCATTTTTCCAGTCCGTGCTGGTAAGCCTCATCAATCTTTTGTTTACTCTATTCGCCCTCTGGCTGGTCGACCGCGCCGGGCGCAAGACCCTCATCCTGGCCGGGACGACTCTCCAATTCATCTCCCTTGTATTGGTCGGTTGGTTCTACCACATCCACGGCAGTGGCCTGGCAGTTTTGATCTTTGTGATGAGTTTCGTCGCCGGTCACGCGTTTGGCAATGGAGTGGCCTGCTGGGTCATCATCTCGGAAATTTATCCCACCAAGGTTCGCGGGCGCGGCATGTCCATCGCTACAACGGCGCTCTGGCTGGTCGGATACCTGGGCAACCAACTGTTTCCACTCATGCAGAAACATCTGGGTTCGGATGGTACGTTCTGGTTTTTCAGCGGCGGCGCTTTGCTGACGATCGTTCTGGTCGGTTGGCTCGTTCCCGAAACCAAAGGCCGGTCGCTGGAAGAGATCACAAAGTTGTGGACGGAAGAAAGAACCGTCAGAGCAGTAGGGTAGTTCGGTCATAGTTTGCGGAAGAGATCGGGGATGGAGGAGATGTCGGCGGAAGTCGACCTGCAGTTGGATAAAGGTTCTCTCTAGGAAGGCCCCTGCGAACGGATTGGCAGAACCACAGCTCTGTCAGAGCAAAGGCTGATCAGCGCGAGGACGAGAAAAGCTACCCGTGGTATAAATATGTAGGGTTCAGCGTTCACGATCTTCGTCGAGCTGCCGTCCCGACCTCGTGAATGTCGGCACACCGGAGCGGATTACGACGAACATCCGCAGTCAAAGCGGGCAGGCTCAACCGCTACCGCATAACGGACGCCGAGACGTCACGAAAGCGATGCGACGCGTCGAACAACGCTGACCATTAGTGAAGATTTTGATGAAGTTCCGGGAAAAAGCCAGCCCACGCGACTGCCCACAGGTCGCAGAAAGAAAAGTTCGGGCGCGTAGCTCAATTGGCAGAGCAACTGACTCTTAATCAGTAGGTTGTAGGTTCGATTCCTACCGCGCTCACCATTCTTTTCAATCACTTGGCAGCTTCGGCTCGATCCCCATTCCACCGATTGTGTCTTGTTTGTGTCCTTACTGGACTCGATGGCTGGCCACCTCGGCCACCTCATCGATGTTTTGGTGCTGGTACTTCATGGTTGTGCTCACGGTCGTGTGTCCCATGACGTTCATGACCGCAAACAGGTTTTTGGTCGCCCGATACATCTCAGTTCCAAAGCCATGACGCGCGCAGTAGAGGACGAGGTCGTTTGGCAACCCAGCCTGCTTCCTGGCTTTCTCGAACTGCTTAGTGACCGTTGTGAGATGCCCTTCCCCGGCGCGCTTGGAGGGAAATATCCATCCTTCCTTTTGCTCCGAGTATCGTGCCAGAAGTGCCTGGCGAACACGCGGACTGATTGGCACGAATCTCCGTCCCTTGGGCGATTTGCTCTCGTAGACGAAGTATCGTTTGTTGCCCCAGTCCAGATGCTCCCAACGCATTCGGAAAACTTCCTTCTGGTTTCGCATCCCCGAATCACGCATGATCATCAACACATCGCGAAGCGGCTGTTTGCAGAGAGGCCAAAAGCCTGGCTTCTATTTCGGCGTCGATGACGCGCTCCCGTGCGTGCTCCTGCATGAGCCTGATCTTCGGAGAAGCCTTAATGACGTTCCATTCCTCGGCTTTTCCGAGCATCCGCCGCAGCGTACGCAAGGCGTTGTTGTGATTTGACGGACCACCTAGGAAGGTGAGTCGATCAGCATCATCCTTGGTGATCGTGTTGACCCTCATGGCCACTACGTCAGTCTCTTCAAGCAACCGCCAGCCGTTCTTGTAATATTCCTTAGTCTTTTGCTTGAGTGTCGTGTTGCCTTCTACCCATTCAAAAAACCGGATCTTGAAGTCACGCAACAGCGGGCTTCGCTTTCGAGAACCACATCTCCTTTCTCTTTGGCTTGGGCGAGCAGCAGCGATTCCACTCGCCGAGCCGCCGCCAGGTTGGCTCTTCTTGGTAGATCCACGGTAGCGCGTACCGTCGACCCAAACGGTAATGGTAGACCCGCCTCGTTTGTGCAGAGCCATTGCTCTAGCCTCCATGTGCCCGCACGGACGGCATTCGCTTGTTGGCTCGGACGTAACGTTCTACGTCAGCAAGATCATACTTGATTCGTCCTCCCAGTTTCACGTAGGTCGGACCGATCTCCGCACAACGCCAGTAGCGCAAGGTGCTTTTGTGGACACCCCAAATCTCTGAAAGTTCCTTGGTGCTGACGAGCTGTCGACGCCTATGCTGGTCCGCGGGTTCAATCCAGCCAGTTGGCGATTTGAAAGGAAGGGGAATCCCGGAGAGGTCGACGTTGGAAGTCTCGCTGCAATCGCCGAGCGTTTCAGCGTTTGCACCCAGCTGACGCAAAATACCATTTCCCATGTTGCACCTCTATTCACGGCTGCTGAGTTTCCGCAGGGCTGGTGATGTTAAGCAATTTGCTTCAATCCTGCAGCCGTGTCCAACAACTTCTCGTCCGCGTGATATCCTGCCGGGAATATCAGACGGCAGCAAGACTAATTCGTCGTCTCACATCTCGTTGAGCAAATCACTTTGAGAATGCGGACGTTTCAGAAGAACTGAGTCAAACAGATGAGATGAGAAGAGCCGGTCTCCGGCGGATGCCGTACGCTTCAACGTTATCCACGCGCTCGAAGCGCAAGAGATAAAGGAGACCGGCAATGAAGAAGGTTAGCACTGCAGGGACAAAGCAGAGCAGGAATTTTCGAGGTTAGAAATTGACGATCGGTTTGGACCTGGGGGATCGATCGAGTTGGTATTGCGTGTTGGATGAAGCGGGGGAAGTAGTTCTGGAACAAAGGCTGGGCACGACTCCGAAAGCGATAAGAAGTGTTCGGGGGAATGCCGCGCAGTCGGATCGCGTTGGAGACGGGGATGCATTCGCCGTGGGTGAGCCGGTTGTTCAGCGAGTTGGGACACGAAGTAATCGTGGCCCATGCGCGCAACGTGCGCTTGATCGGGGAGAGTCGACGGAAAGATGATCGCTTCGACGCGCGGACGCTGGCTCGGTTGGCGCGGATCGACCCGCAGTTGCTGGCGCCGGTGCAACATCGAAGTGCGCAGGCACAAGCGCATCTGATGGTGATCCGAGCGCGTGCCGGACTGGTGCGGGTGCGGACGTCGTTGATCAACACGGCGCGGGGACTGACGAAGTCTTACGCCAGAGTGGTTGCGCGGCTGCAGCCCGCGCAACCTGAATGCCGAGAAGCACGCCAGCTAAGCCCGGAACTGCAAGCGGCGTTGGAACCGTTGCTGGCCGCCATCGAATCGTTGAGCGAACGGATTTACGAATACAACCAGAAATCGGGAAGATCGCCAGGGACAGTTATCCGCAAGTGGCGCGGCTGGAACAGGTGAAGGGAGTGGAACGTGATCGCGTTCACTCACATACTGACGCTGGAAGATGCGCAACGTTTTCGCAGAGCTGCGACGTGGGCTGCTATGTGGGGTTGCAGCCGGGGCGGCGGAACTCGGGGGAGAGCGAGCCGCAACTGCACATCAGCAGGGTCGACAAGTCGCCCTCGGCCTCATGCTGGTATTGATTTGAACAGTCAGCGGTTTCTACCGGTAGCCGAGGTTTCGGAGCTGCCGGATCATTCTGGCAGTGCGTACTCGCTTCGACCTTTCGTGCACGGCCGGGCCCCGTCTCCTCGTAGCGGACCCCTTGTGCAAAATCATCCAGATCAGCTCGAAGCCATGGGCAATCCCCATGGTTGGATTGGTTCCGATGCGTGGTACGAGGCGGCGAGCACCCACTCCGAGGTACGCTTCCTTTCACCCTGACCGCAGCGTTGGCACATTGATTGAGAACGCGTCGCATGTGGCGGTTGCCCTTTGGGGAGCGGTGGCTCTTGGATACACCCGCGCTCTCTTCATCTCCGGGGCATGCTCCCACCCATGAGGATAGCTGCTTGTCCGAAGGAAAGGTCGCTGCCGTGGCGCCGACTTCTGGCAGAATTTGCTGCGCCGAATCCACTCCCATACTCTGGCACTTCCGCCAGACGCTGCACGGCCTCTGGCGGCTCGCTCAGTACTCGCCATTTCCTGCTCCAGTTCGACGATCTGCTGCTCGAGGAATTGCAACTCCTCCAGGACCATCTTCAGCAGCCGGCGGTAAACGGGGTTGAGCTCCGTGCAGGCGGCGAGCGCACAACTGGGCCTGCGTGGCGCGCAACTTTTTCACTCCGGTGAAAGCGGCCAGAGCCGTGGGGTTGGTTTCCCCGTCGGCGAGCGCCTTCAGCATAGACGCGGTGCATCTGCACCCAGCAGATCGGAGACCAGACTGGACAAACTCAATATGGGTCTCTTCCAGCAGACTCTCCAGTCGGTTCTGTAGTCACCCGGTCGCGCGTCAGTTGATACTTCCTGCGCATCACTGTTCGCCATAGTCGCGGTCCGGTATCGGGCACAAAGCTCAAGATCAGCTCTTGGGCCACGAGCCGCTTCACCAGTCGTTCCGCATCCGGAAAATCCTTCTGCCCCCGCGGCCCGCGATTCGACTGCGCCTGCGACAATGACGTCTGCAGATCGGGCCTGCCCCTTCCCGCTTCTGGCAGCTCGGCTTCCAGTACCGTTCCAGCCCTTCCCAGACCGGTTTCCAATATTGCGCGGCCGATTTCATCGACCACTTCCTCGACCTGCTGTTCGATCAGCCATTCGGACAGCAATCGCAGATGGGCGGGGTTGCTACCATAGCGCCGTTGTCGGAACTGGTACTCGCCTTCGCCTTCGAGGAGCTGCTACCACCACGGCCAACATCCTTTTATGGACTCGTCCACTCCGCTATTCGGTAAGCCATGAGCTTCCCGCCGGGAGTGGGAGAGCGTGCCGCAACTTACATTAACCGGTAGGTCGCGGTTGTCGCTGCTCCTTCAGAGGAAGACAACGACGCCCAATTATTCGCTCAATCACGCACGCTCTTGGGTCAGACAAGAAACGGCCTCGACTTATCCATTGCTCGATATCGACCTCGCCACTCCAAGCTGTTCACATGACCCGAATAATTTTCATAAGGTTTCGCCGGCCGCAGGCCCCAAATCTACAAGGAAGGCGATCCGTATTTACGAACGCCGCCGGCGCAGGGTGCGCATCACATGTTCGGCCGTTTGGAGCGGACAGCGATCTGCGGCGTTGGGGACTGAAGCTGGCGGAGCGCGGCGGGGAATGGTAAGAAACGAGCGGTGATCGCGACCGCACGAAAGCTGGCGGTGTTGCTGCATCGCTTGTGGGTGAGCGGAGAGGCTTACGAACCACTGCGAACAGCCGACCGGTCGGTGCTGCCGGCAGCCGCATAAGTTCAACGATTTATTGAGTGGGAAGCAGCGCGCCCAAATGCCGAGTTCCGGTGACTGCGTCTATGGCCTGGCCCACCCTTCCATGCTGGAGACGGGAGAGAAGGTCGACAAACAGGTGGCAGCACCGGCTGCAACGAGAACACCCAACTTGCACCGAGCGAATCAATCGCTCACCAAAGAGTGCGGATGGGAAGGGTGGCGACAGGGTTGGCTTGGGCGCGAAGCAAGAACTGAGGAAAAGAGGAAGGAAGACCAACCATTCGGGGCGACCGCTCCCTTTCTCCTTCTGACGGAATGGTGACAGATCGGTCCTCGCCGTCAAGGTTTCTGCGCCGCCGCACAGAACGCGCCCTTGACCGCTCCGGGCCGCTCTCTCACACCCTCCCGTCAGGAAGGAAAGGGAGATTTTAGGAGGGGGCACACCAAAATCTACTTGACGCGGACCGGCCTTCTCATGGAAGGCCATGACGGCATCATCGCAAACGCTTCGAAGGCAGATTTTCGAGGGAAAAAGATTACAAACCCGGGCACCAAAACGACATCTTAAGGACTCTCGAATCAGACACCCTCCGTGTACCGGTATCCGAGTCGCATTTGCCAACCAATCGCCTTCACAGAATGTCGCTCAGAGCAGCGCTATCCTACTGGTCGCGACACCGTGTTGGCTGAAGATCCCTCCCCGGAGTAACAGAGTAATCCCGTGGACAAGACAGTCGATCTCTCCGGGATATTGACTGCGCTCGACGGGGTACTGGCCACTTATCCGATAAGTGACCTAGATTTCGACGGTTGTGAGGTTATCGAGTGGGATAAGCAGATGAAGTTAAAGCTCGACAATTGGGCAATCTCCTCGATCATGTCTCCGCAACGCGCGACCAGAGTGATAGTGATGCGATCTACCTTGCTTCGTACCCGAGGAAGCGGAGCTGCGGTGCGTCTGCGGAAAGGGGTGATTGGTGGTGGCGCGTGTATCTTCCGTGCCGGGCGCTACAACTTGATCCACTAGCTAACATCGTCCATGAGATGGGTCACGCTGTTGGCCGTAAACATGCGCCGGAATGCGCTTCCCCCGGGCGAGGAGGGTGACACTTCATTCCGCAATATATGGCCCGCTTCTACCTCGCGCTAGCATAGGCGGCATTGGGCTCGACATGCGCGATCTGTCTCCTGCCGGCCAGTTGACTGCGATCATGGATCCAAGTGTCGTGCGCGATTAGATATGTCGTATTGCAGCGCAACGTGGACTTCACCATATGGGATCGTTTGCACTAGACCGGTTCCGCTCAGGCCAATTTACCGACGATCCTGAAAGCGGACTGGAACGCCGAGAATCTACTAGACAGAGCTCAAGTACGACCGCTGGCACGGCGCATTAATATTGAAAGCGCCTTTCACTTGCTCGGTCCCTCGAGCGCCGAGTGTTTCTGGGAAACCCTCTTCGCACGTGCGAGCCCGAGCCTATGCAGCGAACGACGCACTCTTATGCGAGGCCTATGAAGCAGTTAACGAAGATGATGGCCCTGCCCTACCGGAGAATTGAACTCCGACTTCCTGCGAATGCCGGTAACGCGCCGGCGACTAGTATTGTCCGAAGGCGAGACCGCACTAGGCGAATTTATTTTTGCAAGTAAACCGCCCGAACTCAGATCCTCGATATCCCGAAGCGCGCTTCGGACAAGAGATTGCTGAAGGTCTCCTGGAAGGGTTCGGCGCCGCGCGATGCGAAGCCGCAGCTAACCGTTTCCTCGGTCCGATACAGCTCCGGACGACGCGGCGGCGTGTTCTCGCTGTGAGATCATCAAGCAAGACTGATCTGTTGGTCGATCTCGATAGCCTGCCGGGTGGACCTGAATGTCGAGTTCAAGTTATCGCTTCCGCAGGCCTTCGAACTACTCGCCCTTCAGGAGAGCAACCCTTCCGCGGTGCTAGTGAAGCCCGCGATCGATCTTTGTCCGACGGCCTGTCCCTGGCTCTACCCACCTAGCGGGCGATCAGTTGCGCTCGCCGCGGCCGCGTCTCGCCTGACTTTGGCAGCGCACACGGGGACCGGATTCCGTGGACGTCGTCACGGTGTGGCTTTCTCGGCACTGGAAACGTTCGACGCTATCCGGTTCGCCCGCGGGCAAGCACTGGATTCAGGTCCAGGCACCCGACGGATTGGGTTCAGTGGTCTCGGAGCAAATCGAGATCAACGTTCAAGAGACTTGCTGCGGCGATTGCCGCGCAAGGCAACCTGGCTATAAGTCTAGACGGTGCCGTTGCGGGAGAGCGAATTGCCTAATTTTTTCTGCTCGAATGAGTAGTCGCACCGATGACGCAGAGCTACCTAAAGTCGGGAAACCTCAAATGACAATCCGCGTGACAACCCGGGAGAGTATACTAGCCGGGAGGTGTAGAGAACAGATGCGCTTGTCTTACCGACCTCCGGCCTGCTTCTGCCCTCGGTCCGCATGCGAAAGTACCCCAAAAATCAGTCGCCCATATTTCCGTTCAGCTGGAGTTGGCGCGTTGCACAGGCGAATGGTCGACCTGCGATACGTTCTGACCGCGAATGGTGGAGCGTGGGTCACTCTGCGTTCCTAGAGTCCGCAAATAGCGAGGTCAGCGATTTGCAGCGGGGTCCGGGGCCGCACTTCCTAACGGGAGGACAAGGTCATCCTAGAATCGACGCAATAAGATAAAATGGTACAACACAATAGGAGAATAAGTGGTACATCGTAATAGTATAAATACAGTACAACGCAATCGAAGAATCGAAGCACGAAGCCTGAAGGAAACCGGCCATGGCTAGACCCCCTGAAAAACTCGCGGAGTCCCTCGAAATCCTGCGGAAACTCCAGAACGCGAAAGGGGCTGCGGCGATTCGCGCGCGCGACCTGACGCGGACGCACCGGGAGCGCCTCTTAAAGAACGGCTTCCTGCAGGAAGTCATCAAGGGCTGGTATATCCCGAGCCGCCCGGACGAAGTGAAGGGCGAGAGCACGGCCTGGTATGCCTCGTTCTGGCGTTTCGGCGCCGCCTATCTGGAGCGCGTTTCGGCAAGAACTGGTGCCTGTCTCCGGAACAATCGCTGTCGCTTCACGCCGGCAACTGGACCGTTCCCCGCCAGCTCGCCGCGCGGTCGCCCCGCGGGCAACAAGGTGACCAAACTTCCGCACGGCACGTCCCTGCTCGACCTTCGCATCGCGCTGCCAGCGTCGCGGACCGAAAGGAAGAGGCGGCCTGCGGCTGTTCTCGTGGAATCTGCCCTGATCGCGGGCTCCCCCCTATTTTTCGAACAACGCCACCGACGCCCGCGCCGCCCTGCCGATGATCCGCGACGCCTCCGACCTGCTGGCGCAGACTGCTGGACGGCGGACACAGCATGATCGCCGGACGCTTGGCGGGCGCCTTCCGCAACATCGGACGCGACCGCATCGCGGACGAGATCGTGAAGACCATGACCGCGGCCGGCTACGCCGTGCGCGAAAACGATCCGTTCACGGACAAGCCCGTCCCTGGTCATTGGAGCCCGCGAAACCTCGCCCTACGTCAACCGGATCAGGCTGCTCTGGCAGAAGATGCGCGAGCCGGTGATTGAAGCTTTCCGGAAGCGCCGGGTCTGCCGCGCAATATCGCCGCTTACATGAAGCGCGTCGAAGAGGCCTATGTCACGGACGCCTATCATTCGCTGTCGATCGAGGGCTACCGCGTCACGCCGACCTGATCGAAAGGGTGCGCAGCGGACAGCTGGAATCCGGACGCGAACGAAGAGGACCGCGAGCAGCGCAACGCCATGGCCGCGCGCGGATACTGGCAGGCCTTCCAGGCCGTGCAGAAGAGCATCGGCAAGGTGCTGAAGGGCGAGAATCCGGGAGCGGTCGCGGACGCGGACCACCGGGCGTGGTACCGGGAGATGTTCGCGCCGAGCGTGACGGCGGGCCTGCTGAAGCCCTCCGACCTCGCCGGCTATCGCAACGGCCAGGTCTTTATCCGCAAGTCGATGCACGTGCCGCTGAACCGGGACGCGGTGCGGGATGCCATGCCGGCCTTCTTCGATCTGCTGCGCGAAGAGCCACATCCGGCTGTCCGCGTAGTGCTCGGGCATTTTATCTTCGTCTACATCCATCCCTACATGGACGGCAACGGCCGCATGGGGCGCTTCCTCATGAACACGATGATGGCGGCGGGCGGCTACCCGTGGACGGTCATTCCGGTCTCGCGACCGCAACACCTACGTGGACGCTCTCGAAAAAGCGAGTGTCGGCGAAGATATCGCGCCCTTCGCGGACTTCCTCGCCGGGCTGGTCAAAAAACGACTGGCGGGCGAGCCCTTGCCAGCGGTGCCGAAAGTTTCGCCCGTAGACGAACGCTAAGACAATTTTCGATCTGCAGCCTCAAGGTTCACGGTGCGGTTGTTCACTGTCCTTTAACTGTCCAATAAGGATTCCTTAGCGCTTCTTGCAAGGTTTTTAAGGGGCCACCCGCGTCTTGTACGTTATTGAAAATAATAGTATTTGTGGGCTCATAACCTAACGATCCTTGAGACTCCTTATTGCTCCCGAAGATGACTTTCGCAAACAGTATATGTACCCCGCGGGGCAGAGAGATCGGTTTCCTGCAAAGATCTTAAATCGGTCTAGAACGCCTGCCCGTTAGAGTCTTGCCGTTCTCGCCAGCACTCTGCGGCTTTTATGGGAGACGTGTTTTTCACGGTGGGAATATGATCCTGTCTCGAAAAAATGTGTGTTTCACTGTAAATTCACGGATTCACTAAACAAGTTTGTGTCGTATGAAATGGATCTTTTGGCATTGCCTGGCGCTAATCTCCAGCGACGATCTTGCTCGTTATGATAGGTAGGCCACTGCTCGTATAGACCAGAACATGAACCGTGGTGTTGCCACTTGTTCCCATGGTGAAAGTTAGTGAGCCATTCTGCACGTTGTTCACTGTGCCATTCTCAACCCACCAGATACACAGAGCACCCGCCGGAACAGTAATGGAAGCGCTCGGGCTCGAACCGGAGGCAGCTGAATCAGGAGCGGTTAAGCCGAGGTCAGGAAGATCCGGGGTTAGACCATCTTGCGCATTGAAACGTTCTGCGCTTGCCAGTGCGGTGGAATTTGCGCCCGTACCCCCGGCGATCAGGACAGTGCCATCCTGAAGCAGCGCGGCGCTGGCGTTGAACCTTGGTGTAACCATGACGCCGCTCGCCATGAATGTTTGCTGGGTGGGATCGAATAGTTCGCCGGAGCCGATGGGTGAACTTCCGTTCGTCCCTCCGGCGAGCAAAACCTTGCCACTGGCGAGCACAGTGGCGGTGTGCTGCTTGCGGACAGCAACCAGGGATGCGGTAATTGCGCTGAAAGATGAGTTGCCGCTTCCGCCGGAATAGAGTTCGGCGGATTGCAGGGCGCTGAATCCATCGTAACCGCCGGCGATGAGCACCTCGCCCGAAGGCAGCAGAGTCGCCGTATGGCGCGTCCTGGGGTTGAGCATCGGGAAACTTTGTGGCAAGAACGCACCAGCGGTGAAAAGTTCGCCGGTGGCCAACACCGTGGCACTCGTCCCGGTTCCTCCGTCGACAAGAACATCGCCATTTGGCATCGGCGTAGCGGTGGCAAATTCGCGGGCCTGCTGGAGCGAGGATCCCGCATCGGCGAATACGCCAGTCGTGAGGTCGAAAATCTCTGCACTCGCGAGCTGATTTTCCACTGGATTCGATCCGCCAACGACCAAAACCCGGCCATCCGCAAGCAACGCTGCTGCATGGTGTTGCCGGGCGTGGAGCATGTTGCCGGTTGGAGTGAAAGTGCCCGTGGAACGATCGAATATTTCTGCAGAGAACAACACATTCGAACCATCAAACCCGCCGGTGATCAGCACTCGACCGTCCGTCAGCAGCGTGGCGGTGTGGTACTTCCGCGCTGCCAGCATTCCCGACGTGGGGGTAAACGTTCCGGAGCTGGCAGAGTAAATCTCGGCTACGTCGGCGGCTCCCGTGCCTCCGGCGATCAACACCGAACCATCGGCGAGGGGTGTGCTGGTTTGTCCGGTGCGCGCAAGAGCCATAGGTCCAGAGGCGGTGAAAGGCGAAGAGACCGTGACTTGTACATTCGACCTGACGGCGTCGCTTGCGCTGTTGATAACAGTTAGGGTGAAGGTTGTGTTCGCGGTCAGCGTACCCGTTGCAGTCCCTATCCCGCTGGTTGCGTTCGAGGTGATCTCAGAAGACCCCGCGCCGCTCGTTCCAATCAGCGCGCTGCTTCCGGCAGTGAAGACTGGGGTGAGCGTAGTGGATTGACCATAGTTCACGGTGCCCGCCGCGGCAGTGAAGCCTTGGATGGTGGGCAGAGCAACTGACCGTCCCGGTAGTGGATGCGGAGATCGAAGAGTCCGCGGCAGCTGTTGCGGTGATCGTATAGGTTCCAGCGGTTGAAGGCGCGGTCCATGTGCCGGCCCCCGATATTGTCCCGCCGCTCGAACTCCATACCACTGCGGTATCAGCCGCTCCGCTGACGACGGCGTTAAATGCGACAGTATGGCCGGCCGTCACAGTTGGAGAGGCAGGCGTTAGCGAGGAAATTTGTATCGATTGCACGGTGACGGTCTGGGAGGCGCTGGTATGCGTGCCATTCACGGTGGGCAAGGTCAGGGTGTACGTAGTGGTTGCAGTGAGCGGGCCGACGACAATGCCTTGTCCGCTGGTAACGGAGGAGGAAATGTCAGAGCTGTCCGATCCCGCCGTCCCGAGCAAACGGGATTTGCATTACTGAAGACCGCAGTCAGCGTGGTCGAACCGCCGTACGGCACCGTGGTCGGTGAAGCGCTGAAGCTGATCAGCTGTGGCAGCGGATCGGAAGTAACGATGACCTGTGCATGTACAGGCACAAGATGATCGCTGAGT
>CAWGBX010000020.1:0-266966 GCA_963820925.1 uncultured Acidobacteriota bacterium | reverse complement strand
TGCAACCGCCTCGCCGTTACTTGTTTGGACCAGGACCCAGCATGGTTCATCCGCGGGTCTATGAGGCTCTGTCGAAACCGATCGTCGGGCACCTGGACCCATACTTTATCCAGGTGATGGGAGACGTTCAGCAATTGCTGAAAATGGCCTTCGGCACGAACGACGGCGCCACCCTGGTGATTTCCGGCACCGGCAGCGCAGGCATGGAAGCTGCCGTCGCCAACTTCATTGATCCTGAAACGAAGTTCGCAGTTTTCGCCAACGGATATTTCTCCGATCGACTCACGGAGATGGCCAAGCGACACGGCGCCAACGTGGTGCGCTTCGAGAAGCTCTGGGGGGAAACCTTCACCGATGACGAGGCTAGAGAGTTCATCGGCCGCGAGAAGCCCCAGGTTGTGGCTTATGTTCATGCCGAGACATCGACCGGAGCGTTGCAATCGGGCAAGGCAATCTGTGCCGCCGCTCACGATGCCGGCGCTCTCGTGATCGCCGATTGCGTTACTTCGCTCGGCGGCGTGCCGGTAGAGTTCGACCGGACCGGTATCGACGTCGCATACAGCTGCACCCAAAAAGGGCTGAGTTGTCCCCCGGGATTGTCTCCGATGGCGATGTCACCACGAGCCATGGACTGGCTGCGCGCTCGAATATCTCCGGTACGCAGTTGGTATCTCGACCTCAAGCTGATTCATGACTATTCGACGGTCTCCCACCGCTATCACCACACGGCGCCGATTTCCATGTTTTACGCCCTGCGCGAGGCACTGCTGGTCATCACGGAGGAAGGAATTGAGAATCGCTGGGAGCGGCATCGGCATTGCCATCAGTTGTTTGTCCACGGCATAGAAGCCATGGGCTTGCGCTTGCACGTTCCCGAAGGGCATCGAATTGCAACCCTGAACACGGTGTGCGTGCCAAAAGGTGTTGACGAGGCGAGAGTGCGAAAACGCCTGTTGGACGAATCCGGCATTGAGATCGCCGGGGGTTTTGGTCCTCTGGCGGGTAAAGTTTTCCGCATTGGCGTTATGGGCCCCTTGGCCACCGAGGACAATGTGCAGCTTTTTCTGAAAGACTTTGGCAAAGCGTTAAGCGCCGAGGGCTACTCGATCTGAAGAACACTGCGGCCACATTGCTCTCTTTTCACGAACAACAGACAAAACAGTCTGGTCATCGAACGACTCGCGCCGAAGGCAACAACGAATGACTCTGAAGTCGGTCCACACACTTCTTGACGTTTTACATTTCGCGGACAGTCACACAGCCGTCATCGTTCCCGAGCTTGGAATCCGTGTTACCTACGATTCGCTCCGGCAGCAAGTGTGGGCCATGGCGAACGCGTTAGCCTCTGTCGGCATCCGCCGTGGAGATTCGGTGGCAATCGCATTACCCAATGGATTGCCCGCGATTGTGAGCTTTCTGGCTGCCTCCATTGCTGGAACCGCCGCCCCTCTGAACCCGGCGTATCCCTACGAGGAGTTTCTTTTTTTTCTCGGTGACACTGGTGCCCGCATTTTGCTTTGCCCGCCGGTAGGCGCGGAATTCGCGCGCAGCGCAGCTGCAGACCGCAAGATCCCGGTGTTCTCGGTGGAAATGAACGAACAGGGCATCGTTCACCTGTCGAATGCTGCCACCGGAGGTTCGGCGACCGAGCCCACGGCGGATGACATTGCCCTCGTCCTGCACACCAGCGGAAGCACGGGGCGGCCCAAGCGCGTGCCCTTGCGACATTTCAATCTCGCGGTTTCGTCGGCGAATATCGCGAACTGCTACGCGCTCTCGGAAGAAGATGTTTCGTTGTGTATCATGCCGCTGTTCCACATTCACGGATTGATTGGCTCGACCATGGCGACGCTTCTTTCCGGTGGGACCGTAGTTGTTCCCACCAAGTTCAACGCGCTTTCGTTCTGGCGAACAGTTCGAGAACATCGCGTGACCTGGTATTCCGGAGCCCCTACCATGCATCAGCTTCTGCTGGCCCGGACTCGCCACAAACCGGCAGAAGCGGAATCTCTGCGCTTCATCCGTTCCTGCAGCGCGCCACTCTCGGCGGAGCTCATTCACAAGATCGAAGATCTCTTTGGCGTGCCTTTCGTCGAAGCCTACGGGATGACTGAAGCTGCCCACCAGATGACCTCGAATCCGCTGCCCCCGCGACATCGGAAGGCAGGTTCGGTCGGCGTGGGTACTGGCTTGCGCATCAGCATCATGGACAAGGACGGCAATCACCTCGGCACGAACCAGCGGGGCGAAGTCGCCATCCAGGGAGCCACCGTGTTTCGTGGATATGAAAACAATCCCGAAGCCAACGCTCAGGCTTTTGTGAATGGGTGGTTTCGCACTGGCGACGAGGGATCGCTTGATGCCGACTGCTATTTGCATTTGACAGGCCGAATCAAAGACATCATCATCCGCGGAGGCGAGAACATCGCGCCTCATGAAGTCGATGAGATTCTGCTGCGGCATCCCGCCGTCGCCGCGGCGGTCACATTTGGCTGCGCCCATCCCACACTGGGAGAGGAAGTGGCCGCAGCCGTGGTCTTGCACGAACCCCATGGCGCCACCGAATCGGCACTCATCAAACACTGCCGCGAGTTGCTGGTAGAGTACAAGTGTCCAACCAAGATTTACCTGGTAGAAAGTATTCCAACCATCGCGACCGGAAAAATTCGCCGGCGCGACGTCGCTGCCGCGCTCACGGATGACCAGCGTGGATAATCAACCATGAGATTTCTGATCGCAGGCGCAGGGGCAATCGGCGCCTACCTGGGTGCCCGCATGGCACAAGCCGGATTCGACGTCACCCTGTTTGCGCGCGGGCCGCACCTTCGCGCCATGCAGGAGCATGGCGTGCAGGTGAAAAGTGGCGAGGGAGATTTCGTGGCGCGGCCTGCCATCGTCAGCTCGCTCGAAGACGTGGGACCGGTGGACGTTGTCTTTCTGGCGGTAAAGGCGCACGGCCTCCCCCAACTTGTGCCTCACCTAAAGCCGGTATTTGGGCCTGACACCACCGTCGTCAGCACCCAGAATGGAATCCCGTGGTGGTACTTCCAGGGCTTCGGTGGCGAATGGGAAGGAATGCGTCTGGAGCGCGTCGATCCTGGTGGCGTCATTTCCTCGGCCATAGAAGCCCATCGGGTGGTCGGATCCATCGTTTACTTTTCGACCGAGATTACAGCGCCGGGAGTAATTCAACATATCGAGGGAAACCGCATTTCTCTCGGCAAACCGGACGGCACGCGCTCCGATCGTTGCCGCCGAATTGCAGAGGCGCTGATCGCCTCTGGCTTGCGCTCCCCGGTCACCACTCATATCCGAAACGAGATTTGGGTTAAGGTTCTGGGCAACGCTTCCCTGAATCCGGTCAGCGCATTGACGCGCGCCACGGTGGCTCAAATGGTGCGCGATGCAGGAGTTTGTTGCGTAATCCGAAGCATCATGCAAGAGGTCGAAGCGGTCTCTCGCAAGTTAGGTATGGAGTTGCCAGTTACGATCGATCAGCGAATCGCAGGCGCGGAAAAAGTTGGGGAGCACAAAACCTCGATGCTGCAAGATCTCGAAGCGGGCCGGCCCATGGAACTGGAAGCGCTGGTAGGCGCGGTCGTGGAGCTGGGTGAGCGGGTGGGCCTCCCCATGTCCTGCACGCGAACCGTGTACAGCTGCACCAAGCTGTTGGCGGAGTCTCCAGCTTGTCAGCAACCAAAATGACCAGCCCCCTGGACGTGGCTCCTCGACTGCTGTGGCAATTGTGCCCGAGATATCATCTATTATGATCTGGTTGATCACCCCGCTGATCGATGCGATGGCTGCTACCGCTGCCTTGGTGTCAGTCTGGATAGCTTCGATTTTGGGGCCGTCCTCGGTGACTTGGGCGGTCTCTTTAGCCAGGCCATCGGAAAAATATGTTGGAGGCGGCCGTCGCCGCGTCTGGCGACACGACTTGACGCATTAGCGCTTCGCCGTTCGAAGGCGCTCTTCAAGAGCCTTCACTTCAAAGTGCAGCTCTTTCGGCAAATGGCTGCCGAACTTGGCGAAGTGTTCTTTGATCGATGGCACCTCGGCCAGCCAGCCCTCGATATCGACGCTCAGGAGTTCATCCACATGAGCACCCTTGATGTCGAGCCCCGTCGTGTCGAGATCGGCTACGTCGGGAATCCGTCCGATGGGAGTTTCTTTCGCGTGCACCTTACCGTCGCAGCGTTCGAAGATCCATTTCAGCACGCGGCTGTTTTCGCCGTAGCCCGGCCACAGGTATTTGTGGTTCTTGTCCTGGCGAAACCAGTTCACGTAGTAAATCCTCGGCAGCTTGGAGGCGTCCGAACTGGCGCCGATCTTCAGCCAGTGCGCAAAATAGTCGCCCATGTGGTAGCCGCAAAACGGCAGCATCGCCATGGGATCACGCCGCAGCTGGCCCACCCTTCCCGTGATCGCCGCGGTGGTCTCGCTGCTGACGGTCGCGCCCAGAAACGTGCCATGCTGCCAGTTGAACGCTTCCGTGATCAGTGGAACAATTCCGGCGCGCCGCCCGCCGAACAGAATCGCATCGATGGGCACGCCTTTCGGATCCTCCCACTCCGGAGCGATTACCGGACACTGCTTCGCGGCAGCCGTAAACCGGGCATTCGGATGCGCCGCCGGCCGGCCCGAATCCGGCGTCCACGGCCGCCGCAGCCAGTCCACCAACTCGGCGGGCTTCTCCTGCGTCATCCCCTCCCACCATACATCACCATCGAGCGTCATCGCGCAATTGGTGAAGATCGAATTCCGCGCCACGTCATCATCGCATTCGGATTCGATTTCACCCCGGTCCCCGGCGCCACGCCGAAAAAACCGTACTCTGGATTGATGGCGTAGAGCCGGCCATCCGCCCCGAATTTCATCCACGCGATATCATCGCCGATGGTCTCCACCTTCCAGCCGGGTATGGTCGGAATCAGCATCGCCAGATTGGTCTTGCCGCAGGCCGAGGGAAATGCGCCCGTGAAATATTTGACCTGACCCGCCGGGCTGATCAGCTTGAGGATCAGCATGTGCTCCGCCAGCCAACCCTCATCCCGCGCCTGCACCGACGCGATCCGCAGCGCGTGACACTTCTTGCCCAGCAAGGCGTTGCCACCATAGCCCGAACCATACGACCAGATCTCCCGCGTCTCCGGAAAATGACAGATGTACTTGTGCTCCGCATTGCAGCGCCAGGTCGTGTCCGGCTGATTGGCCGCGAGCGGCGAACCCACCGAGTGCAGTCCGCGCACGAAATCGCCGTCCTCCCCGAGAGCCTCCAGCACGCCGCTTCCTACGCGCGACATCAGATGCATGCTGGCCACCACATACGCCGAGTCGGTGATTTCCACCCCGATCTTTGCAATCGGCGATCCGATCGGACCCATGCTGTACGGCACAACGTACAGGGTGCGCCCCACCATGCAGCCTGTGAAAAGTCCGCTCAGCTTCTGCTTCATCTTCGCGGGATCTTCCCAGTTGTTAGTCGGGCCAGCCTCTTCATTGGTTCGCGAGCAAATAAAAGTCCGATCCTCGACCCGGGCCACGTCGGCCGGATCCGACCGCACCAGCACGCTATTGGGACGCTTCGCCGGATCCAGAGGGATCGCCGTACCCGTCAGGATCATCCGCCGCAGCATTGCCTGATACTCCGCGGGCGAGCCGTCGCACCAGTGAACCCGATCGGGTTTGCACAACTGCGTGACTTCTTCCACCCACCGCTCCAGCTTGGGATGTTTGCGAGGGCGTGCGGCGGTCTCAACTTCGATCGTGGTACTGGCCATGGCGATGTCTCCGATGCTTACGAACTGCGGATGCCTGACATTTCTGCCCGACGACCATCTTTCGCAGCGTCGGGATAACCGGAGGAGAGTACCCTAAAGTTTACTCGATTTGCTGCAGAGGCGATCTTTTCTGCGAGCATTCCCGCCGATGGCATACGCTCGAAAAGGGCGACTGCGCGGCAAGCAAAATGGTGCCGTGATTGAACCTTGGCCACGGCCTCACCCGCAATTCGGCTGGATGCTAGAATCAAAATGTTCGTCACATCACCACATCGCAATGCTGACCGGCTCCCAAATTCGGCGCAAGTTCCTGGATTATTTCGTGCAGCACGGACATAAAGAGGTCCACTCCTCCTCACTCGTTCCGGCCAACGATCCCACGCTGCTCTTCACCAACGCGGGCATGAACCAGTTCAAGGATGTCTTTCTAGGTCTGGAAACTCGCGACTACAATCGCGCCACGACGTCCCAAAAATGCGTCCGCGCCGGCGGCAAACACAACGACCTCGAAAACGTCGGCTTCACCAACCGCCACCACACGTTCTTCGAGATGCTGGGTAATTTTTCTTTCGGCGACTACTTCAAGAAAGACGCCATCGCATACGCCTGGGAACTGATCACGTCGTCTTCGTGGTTTGCCATAGAAAAAGACAAGCTCTACGTGACGATTTTCAACGGCGAAGGCGGCATCCCGCGCGATGCCGAAGCCCACGACCTGTGGGCCGCGCAGGGAGTGCCCAGAGAACGAATCTTCGAGATGGGTCTGAAAGACAATTTCTGGCAGATGGGCGACACCGGCCCGTGCGGCCCATGCAGCGAAATCCACTACGACATGGGCCGCGCAGCCTCCGAACATGGCCACACAGATTGCGCCTTCACCTGCGACTGCGGCCGCTACGTCGAAATCTGGAACCTCGTCTTCATGCAATTCGACCGAGACGCCACCGGCAAGCTGAATCCGCTGCCCAAGCCCTCGATTGATACAGGCATGGGGCTAGAGCGGGTGACAGCAGTTCTGCAAGGCGTGATCTCAAACTACGACACAGATTTGTTCACCCCGCTGATCAAGCGGGCAGCAGAACTGACCGGAACCACCAATGCTCACGTGGGGACGGCCGCCCCCGGCCGTCCGGCCGAGCAAAGCTCGGCAGAAGCGGCTGGCCATAAGTCCGCCGCTTCTCTGCGAGTAATTGCCGACCACTCACGCGCAGCAACATTTCTGATTTCCGACGGAGTCCTGCCTTCAAACGAAGGCCGCGGTTATGTGCTGCGCAAGATCATCCGACGTGCTTTAACCCACGGTCGGCTTCTTGGACAAACGAAGCCTTTCCTCAGTGAGATCGTATTTGCGGTACGCGATCTGATGCAGGATGCATATCCAGAGCTAAACGAGACCTGCGAGCGAGTCTCCAAGACTGTCCTCGCCGAGGAGGTGCGTTTCGGCCACACCATGAATGTTGGCCTCGAAAAGCTGGAAGCTCTGATTCGCGAGAGCCGACTGTCAGGGCAAGAGGCATTCAAACTTTACGACACATTCGGCATGCCCCTCGACTTCATGCAGGACGCTGCGCGCGACCAAGGCATTAAATTTGATCAGGCTGGTTTCGATCGCGCCATGGACGAACAGAAGTCGCGCGCCCGCGCGTCCTGGAAGGGCGCAGCCAAACAAACCGCCAATCCTGCCTACCAGCAGCTTCCGAAATCAGAATTCGAAGGTTACCGCCAGACGCGTTCCGAAGGCTGCGAAGTGCTCGCCATCATCCACAACGGTCAAGGCGCACAGCAACTCAAACCCGGCGACGAAGGCGAGATCATCCTCGATCACACGCCCTTCTACGCCGAATCCGGCGGCCAGGTCGGCGACCGCGGATGGCTTTACTCCGACGACCACAACACCATCATCGCCGAAGTCAAGGGCTGCTACTCGCCTATTCAAGGAGTACGCGCGCACCAGGTCATCGCAAAACAACCAATCCGCATCGGGGACAAAGTCGACGCCGTCGTCAACGCCGAAATCCGCGAGTCCACCATGCGCAACCACACGGCCACGCACCTGCTCCAGGCCGGCCTCCGCGAAGTTCTGGGCAAGCACGTGAAGCAGGCAGGATCGCTGGTCGCGCCCAACCATCTGCGCTTCGATTTTTCGCACTTCACCGGCGTTGCCGACGAAGAACTGCAAGACATCGAAGACCTCATCAACAAAGAAGTTCTCCGCAACGAGAAGATCGAAGTCATCGAGAACGTGCCCATCGACGTCGCCATCAACGAATACAAAGCGATGGCCTTGTTCGGAGAGAAATACGGCGACCGGGTCCGCGTCATCAAAATCGGAGACTTCTCCACCGAACTCTGCGGCGGCACGCACACTAACGCGACTGGCGAAATCGGCCTGATAAAAGTTTTAAAAGAAGGCAGCGTGTCTTCCGGTGTGCGCCGGATCGAGGCCGTCACCGGCGAAGGCTCGCTCCATCACTTCCAGCAAGATCACAAACTGGAAAGCGTAGTAGCAAGCTTCGTTGGTCCCACCCTTTCGCAAAGAGCGCGAAAGGATGGGGCACCCGTAGTTGGGGAAGATGTGGTGTCGCCCGCCGAAGCCCTGAAACTCGAACTGGATAAGAAAGACTCCGAAATCAAGCGCCTGCAGCGCGAACTGGATCAGGCGCGGATGAAGTCAGCCTCGTCAACAGTAGCCTCGGTCACCGACAAGATCAAAGACATCCACGGCGTCAAGGTCCTGGCGCACCGCGTAGACAATCTCGAACGCGCCCAGATGCGTACCTTGGTCGACCAACTTCGCGACAAACTGGGCTCGGGCGTGGTCGTACTCGGCTCGGCCAACAATGGCAACGTCGCCCTCATCGTGGGCGTAACCAAAGATCTGACCACTCGCATTCAGGCAGGAAAAGTAATCGGGCCGGTAGCAGAAAGAGTCGGCGGCAAAGGCGGCGGGCGTCCCGATCTAGCCGAGGCCGGCGGAAAAAATCCCGAAGCACTGGACGCAGCTCTCGCCGAAGTTTATAACGTAGTCGGCTCGCTGCTGGGTTGAAAGTTTCTCAACTCTACCCCACGGCTCGGAGTCCCCTATGGATGACCGAATCCGCATCATCACGCATCAGGGCAAGGCGATCCTGCTGGTCGATGTATCCCATTGCACGGCCGCTGAACTGCTGAAGATTTCCCGCCTGGTTCCCCGCTACCTCATGCCTGAGCCACGCGGCTCCGTCCTGTTGCTGGCCGATTTCACCGGAGCCGAGTTCGATCGCGAGGCTATCACCAGTATGAAAGAAAGCGCGGTTTTCGACCGCCCTCATCTCAAAAAGTCCGCCTGGGTAGGAACAGAAAACCTACCAAAAGTGTTCTACGAACACATAAAGAATTTTTCCCAGCGAGAATTACCAACTTTCAAGACGCGCGAAGAAGCGATGGACTGGCTGGTAAAAGATGAGTGATCCGCTCTTGTATACCTCTGTGTACCTTCGTGTCCTTGGTGGTTGAGAAAAAAAGAGCAATAACCACAAAGGACACGAAGGTACACAGAGGTTAGAACCGGGAAAGCTAAGACGCTAACTTCGCCACTTCAACGTAACCGGCCCATTCATGGGATGCCGCATCTCCCCACCGTTGCGGCATGACTCCAGATAAGCCGCCTTCAACTGGAAATACCATTTCGCAGGACGGTCCGCGTCATCGATCAGCATGAGATGCGGATTATGCTTCAAGCCTTCCGACTGATTCTCCATCGTCTGCCGATCTTGCTCGACAAACTTCGCAAACACAAACTTAAGCAGAGAAGGTCCAAACGGAACCCAGCGAAAAATGTTCCAGCAAGCCACTACGTCGATGCGGCAATGGCTGCGGGTGATAGGCGTGACGGTAGTCAGGCTGGAGAACCAGTACTTCCCTGCCCGGATAGTTTCTAACCGCAAGTTGGGCAAAACGAAATCAATGGTGGTCGAGATTGAATCCGCATCCGCGTAAAACCGCAGCAGTTTGTAAGGCGCGCTGTTCGAACTGGGAGTGTGAGCGCTCATGCGAAAGCCCATGGGGATCGGCTCGAAATTCTTCTGCTTCTCGTGAATGCTATGCCGGCTGCGCCACCACCACGCCTGATGGACAAAAGGCCCATGCGCCGGATCCATCAGTCCAATGATGCCGTGATCCACGTTGCATGGCAGGTCAGCCGTCAGGTGCGCGATCTTATACTTTCCGTCAAAGGTAGGAACGCGGGGAGCGCCAGAAGTTGGCTCCACTGCTTTGGTGAAGCCAGCCCCGGGCGGAGGCGGCGCAGGAATAAATACCCAAATGTAGTCGTCATTCTCCGCACAGGGGTAGTTCCCAGCATAGATCCGGTCTACTTTCAACTCCTGATCGGAAGTCAGCGAAGGAATCAGCCGGCACTGTCCACTGTGGGCATCGAATTTCCACCCGTGGTAGCTGCACTCCAAATTCTGTCCGTCAAATCTGCCACACGAAAGCGGCATTCCCCGGTGTGGACAGGCATCGCGCAAAGCGAAGGGCTTCCCCTGGCGATCCCGGCCAACGACCAGAGGTGTCTCCAGCAACATGGCTTTATGCAAACGGTTCCGCGAGACCTGCCCGCCAGGCAGAGCGCGATACCAAAAGCCTTGAAGCATCAGCGAGTCCGGCGTCTGCCGCGAAGAAGTTTCCAATTCGCTCATGGGGAATCACAGGCAGCCTACTACAGCAGTGAAAGTTTGTGGAGGACGCACGTCCCCGCCCGACTTCTCCCCAGCGAATCCGTCCCCCAAACGAATCCGTCATCCCCCGAGCAATTCCGTCGTCCTGAACCCGGCGCAGCCGGTGAAGGATCTCGCGCGCAGTGATTCAATCTCACAATCGCGATCCACCTATTACCATTAAGCAAAACTATTATTATCAACTACTTACACATATTACCATCGTGGTTCAATATCCCTTTGGTAAGTTGCCCCCCCTCCCCCTCCCACCTATAATTGACCCACTCTGGTTTTAGGATTCTCCGTCAGGTTTCGGGTGGGTAAGGCGCGGATATTTCGTCCGCGTCGAAGTTTGTCACGTTGACGGTTCAGCCGTCCACGCGACTTGGCGCCCGGCTATGCGAAAAAACCTGCAACTCGTCCTGATGGCCAGTCCCGTAATCGCGACCTTCCTTTCCTTCACCACGCCATACGTGCAGGCAGAAGCGGGTGCTACTGCGGTAATCACGAGCACCGACGACAACGGCCGGAAAGTCTATGTAAACGAATCCTTTCCGGTGGCTACCACCAACAAGCGCTCCGAAGCGCCGGCCCGGCGCAGTTCGCTGGCATTCTGGAGCACCACCGAACACCGATGGAAACCGGTTCCTTCCGCCAACATCCGGGCAGCGCGCTCGGCCGCGGCCGAGGTCAACCATTACCTCGGCGAGCAACCGGGCGAAAGCACGTCGTCAAGCTTCGTTCGCGGAAAGTCCTTCTCTCCGCAGGACATAGACGCTGCTATTGACCAGGCCGCCTCGCGCCACAACGTCGATCCCAACCTGGTGCGCGCCGTCATCAAAGTGGAGTCGAACTTCAATCCCAATGCGGTTTCCCGCAAGGGCGCAATGGGGCTGATGCAACTGATGCCGCAGACGGCACGCCAGTTGAACGTTGCGAATCCGTTTGATCCGCAACAAAACGTCGACGCCGGGGTTCGTCATCTAAAGCAGCTCATGGAGAACTACGGAGGCGACGTGAAGCTAACCCTGGCCGCCTATAACGCGGGTCAGGGAGCGGTAGCGCGCAGCGCCGGAGTCCCGCATTTTGCTGAGACCCGCAACTACGTCAAGCGGATCACGCAACTGTACTACGGAGGATCGGACCCGGGCACCCAATTCCTCCAAAACCCAATGCACGATCCGATTCACGTAGAGAGGGATTCCCGGGGCGTGCTTCACATCAGCAACACTGAGTAAGGAAGCGCACCATAGCAAGCAGTTGCAAGTCGTGAGTGGTTAGTTACAAGCTTCTGGGGCTGGTTTCAAAAATGCGCTTTTGGGAATGGCACCGCTTCAGCCGTGCCGTTAGAAGCAAATAAAAGATGCGGGCTTCAGCCCCAGAGGCAAAGGTTCTCCCAGGCTTCGATGCGTTTGTGAGAGATTCACAACAGCGATTACGGGCAGTTCCATTGAAGAATTCTCGAATTCAAAGCGCGCTGCGCTGGAGTGCGGCTGTGTTCGCGCTACTGCTGCCGGCCGTGCCTGTTCACGCCCGCGTGCACAGATCCGCAACCTGGGCCGACGCGCAATTCGCTGCCGCCGAACAGATGCAAGAGGCCTTGGAGGCTCGCCCCCTCGAGAACCGGACCCGCCACGACTATGAACGCGTGATCAATGCCTATCGCCGCGTTTACCTCGAAGCGCCGAGTTCGGGCCGCGCCGATCCCAGCGTGGTCGCCGCCGCTCAGATGACAGAGGAAATGGGTCGCCGCTTCAACGACCCCGACATTCTGCGCTACGCCATCCAGCAGTACGAATTCCTGCGCCGCGAGTATCCTGGCAGCAAGTTCCGCTTCGACGCGCTCTTCCGGATCGGCGAGATCTACAAAGACGACCTCCACGACAAGGCTCAAGCCGATACCACGTTCGAGGAATTCCTGCGCCGCTATCCCCGCAACCAGTTCGCCGAGGCAGCCCGCCAAGCGATAGCAGAACCTGCGCAACCGCAGGCCAGCCTGAAATCGAAGGATGCAAGCAAGACCGCGAGCAAGGATGCCAAAGCATCCAAGCCAATCGCCGATTCCGACAACGACGCGGATAACGACGCAGCTAAAAACGATGCAATCAAGGACGCCGATGCCACGCCTCTGGCCGATGACGGAAAACCCGCGCGCGTCCTGGGAATCCGTCACTGGTCCACGCCCGACTACACGCGGGTGGCGATTGATCTCGAACAGGGCGTCAAGTTTGAGTCACAACGAATCGACAACCCCGACCGCATCTTCTTCGACCTGCTGAACACGAGGCTCGACCCCAAGCTGTCTGGCAAGACTTTCGACGTGAGCGATGGCCTGCTAAAAGACGTCCGCATGGCTCAGTTCAAGGCGGGACGGACACGCATCGTGCTCGATCTCGATGAGGTCTCCGAGTTTGACGCCTCCCTTCTTTCGAATCCACCGCGCCTCATCATCGATATCCATAATAAGGGTATCCATAACCAAGGCGTGCACGAGCTACAGGCCGCCAAAGCGCCAGTCGTGAAGGAAGCGGCATCCACCACGGAGATCGCAGAAGACGAAAATCCCGCAGGCAAGACCGCGCCCGATTCAATTGCCGATCGCGAAGAATCTCCAACACCAGCAAAGACAGTTCCGAAACCAGCGCGCCGCAACACCGTGGTGATCAACCACGGTGTGAAAAAGACGATCGTCGACGCCGACGATGAAGAGCCGCCGCTGAAAGATCCGCCGGCAAAGGATACGGATAAAGATAAAGACACAGTGGCCAGGCTGGACCCTCCCGACGTCGACTCCGGCAAGACAGACCTGAGGAAGACCAAGCCGGCCAGCACAATCCCGAGCCCACCTGCAACCTCTGACCACGCCAAAAGCAGCACCGCAAGAAGCAAGCGCAACACAACAACCGCCGACCCCGACGCTCGCGAAGCCCAGCCCACAGCCAGCGGCGAGCGTTCCCTGACCCGCGCCCTGGGCCTGAAGATCGGAAAAATCGTAATCGATCCCGGCCACGGAGGCCACGATACCGGCACGATCGGCCCCAATGGCCTCGAGGAAAAGGACCTGGTGCTCGACGTGAGCCGCCGCCTGGGCAAGCTCCTGCAAACCCGCCTCGGTGCCGAGGTTATCTTCACCCGCAAGGACGACACCTTCATTCCTCTCGAAACCCGAACCGCCATCGCCAATGAAGAAGCTGCCGATCTTTTTGTTTCCGTCCACGCCAACTCAAGCCACGACCCCGACGCCCGCGGAGTGGAAACCTACTACCTGAATTTCACCTCGTCCCCGGAAGCGCTCGAAGTTGCCGCACGCGAAAACGCAGTCTCGGAGAAGTCAATTCACGAACTCCAGGATCTGGTGAAAAAGATCGCGCTGAAAGAGAAGATCGACGAATCGCAAGAGTTCGCCTCCGACGTGCAAAGCTCTCTCCACAGCGGTCTAGCCGCAAAGAACCCCGGTGTGCGCGACCGCGGAGTGAAAAAGGCCCCGTTCATCGTACTTATCGGCGCCAATATGCCATCGATCCTCGCGGAAATTTCCTTCGTCAGCAATCCCGGAGACGAACGCCGCCTGGGAACCCCCGAATACCGCCAGAAGATCGCCGAATCGCTCTACCGCGGCATCGCGAAATACGTTAGCGGCCTGAGCGGCGTAAAAGTAGCCGCCAAAATCGACAAAGACGCAGGCCAGTAGGTGGCATGTAGGCGCGAGCGTCCACGCTCGTGCTCCCTGGCGACCCATTCCCTCGCCGTCATCCGGAGGAAGCAGAGTTCCAAGCAAAGCCGGGAACTCCCAACGAAAAATCTCTGGCCTATCCCCGGCATCATCGCAAACGCGAACCGCAACCCGAACCAAGCCACCTCCGAACCCGAACCCGTGTAAACTTGCAAAGCCTGCTCACCCCGGAATCGGAGGAACCAGTTTGAAACAGATACTGCTCATTGCGATCCTGTTATTTGGCGCGGCAAACTTGAACGCCTCGACCAAACTAAAAGTAAGCTGGAAGAATCCAAACTATTCCCCCCGCCCCCTCAAAACCATCCTTGCGCTCGGAATGAGTAACAACCTGGAGAACCGTGCTGACTTCGAAGTTGCCCTCGCCAGCAAGATGGCCAGGCCCGGAATCACCACTATCGCAGGCACCGACATCCTGCTGCGTCCCACCGCCGGCCCGATCAATATGACGTACCTCAAGGAGCAAATCGCAGCCTACAAAATCGATGCCGTCGTCGTTTGCCGTTTGGTCAAGGTGAAAACCGATATCGTGGATGTGCCCGGTCAACCCTACTTTCTTCCTTACTACAACTCTTTTTACGGTTACTACGGAGCCGTCTATCCCATCGTCTACTCCCCGGACTATCTGGTGCAGGAGAAGACCGTTCAAATTGAAACCAATGTGTACGCCATCAACTCTTCCGACGGCGAACTCATCTGGACCGGAACCAGCGACACCTTCGACCCCAGCTCGGCGCACGAAGTGATCAACGGATTGGTAGAGTTGGTCGTGAAGGAATTGGAGAAGCTGGAGATCCTTCCCAAGTCAGGCAAGTAACAAACTTCTCCGATGCTGCCATGCGCGATCAGGCTGGCATATCGTCTCAATCCTGTTGCAAAACCGCAATTTCACCGACACTGGATCACGGCTACTCCGTATAGAACATTAGAAGAACACCCAGAACAATCATTAGCGTGGGCCAGAGTTTCGCGAAGACGGTGCTCCATCTTGTCCCGGCTTCCGCCAAACCTTTAGTCAGGCCGATGCCGAAACCGGTGGCCGCGTAGCTGAGATGTTCGGCCTGAATACGCGCCATGACCGCCATATGGTTTGTGCCCCGCATTCCCGCATTATGAGAATGGAAGAGCAACAGAACCGAACCCGCCACCGCGAGCACGGGAAAAACCCACACCGCCCATACAGCTTTGAGACGCCCCCGCGCTCTCGCCATTTCGATCAGGCCCACACCAAGAAGCAAAACGGCGAAGATCTTGTGCTGGATAACTTCGGGATTCGTTATGGTGCCTTGGATCCATGGCTTCGGACCAAAGGGCCAGAGTTCCGTATCGCTGTACACAAGAACGAATAAGCCCGCAAGCAAAAAACAGACGGGCCAAGCGTAACGTACCGCAGGAAACCTCTCCTTCACGGCGTCTTGGGCCAGGATGAAAAGGCCGCCCAGAGCCACGACGAGTCCGATAAGGTGATGGTTACCCTCGCTTTCGAGCTTCCAACTCAGGAGTTCGGCCGGTGTGGGTTCGTCCGCAGGCATGGGCATGGACATGCCAGCGTGCTCATCATGCGAGGCACGATCCTGAGCCCAAGCCAAAACATGAACGAGAAGCACGAAAAACGTCAGTGAAAATGTTACAGCTCGAGCGATCGGAGTCACGCGTTGACCTCGTTCGCATTCTAAATGTTCTTGCCTGTAACGGAAGCGTTCCGTGAGAAATGTGCCTTGCTAGTTAGAAGACACTGCCGTTTTTCCTGATGCGAACGCGCCTTAACGCGCCGACTAGCTGCAACAAACTACTCATGGCGCATGCTTTCCACTGGATCCAACCCGGCCGCAAACGTCGCCGGAGCCGTTCCGAAAAGAATGCCTACCAGGGAAGAGACTCCGATTGCCACGATAACCGAGAGTGTCGAAATGGGGATGCGGTATTCAGTAAAAAGACGCACCGATAACGGCAGAGCCAGTCCGAAGATTACTCCAGCAGAGCCTCCAATAAGAGAGATCAGGATCGCTTCCGACAAGAATTGAAAACGGATATCGCGATTGGTCGCGCCGATTGCTTTGCGTATCCCAATCTCGGTAATACGCGAACTTACTGTCGCCATCATTATATTCATGATTCCGATGCCACTCACGAGAAGAGTCACTGCTGCGATCAGCAACAATACCAAAGTGAGTGCGTTAGCAGTCCGTTCCGCCATTGCGACCACCTCCGTGAGATTCTGCACGAAATAGACCGACTCCTGCCGATGGCGGGACTGAATAACCTTTTGGATTTGTGCGGTGACCGGTATCACGATGGACGGTTCGGCGGCTGAGAAATAAAGCTGCCTCACCTCGGGCGAGTTAGTGAAATATCGAGTTACGGTGTAGGGAATCACCATGGTGTCGTTTGTCACCTCTGACCGTCCGAAGGTGTCCACCCGCTCTCTGAAAGTCCCGATGATTGTGAAAGGCAAACCATTCAGTTTCACAACCTTCCCCACCGCATTATCCGCCGACCCGTAGATTTGCTCGGCGAGTTTCTGCGTGATGACGCCAACTTTGTTGCGGGCCTGCTCGTCCTGCCCATCGAAAAACCTTCCAGAAAGAACCACCAGATTACGCACCGCGATGTATTCGGGGAACACACCCAGGACCTGGAGAGCACGCTCCTGGCCAAGGCCGATAGGGATCCGCTCAGTGAGCGGAACCACCGGAGACGAAGCCACAATGCCCGGCACTTGCCCTAATACAGCGTGCATGTCATCAATGGTCAAAAAATCGCGCCCGCGTTCTCCGCCCTGGTATTCACCTACGATCATGTTCACGCCGATGCCTTGGATCTGATCCAAAACGTACTTCTTGCCTGTCATGGCGATTGTGACCACGAGAATGAGCGAAGCCGTTCCGACGACCATCCCTAATGCAGTGAGAGCAAACCGCACTTTATCGCTGCAGAACGTGTCGTAGGCGAAGCTGACCATCTCGCCATATGCCATCTTAGGCGAGTGACGGGCCTCAGCAGTGCTGGTAGTGGCCATGTTAATTAGATGCATCCCCATGCTCACCGCGACGCAGTGAGCTTCTGAGGCCGAAACGGAAGAACGTCAACTCCGACAAGTAGCTCCTTAAAGATCCGATCACCGCCGATTCTCGACAAGGTTGCGCAAATATGATCTGGCCGATCACTGGCGCGAATCTTACGTCTGCAAAACTGGCAAGTCAATAAAAGTGAGGCCCATGGAACATTGTAGGACTTAGGGTGTGCGTGCTCGTGGTCGGACTAGTAGTTTTCTCGGCTTCTGGGCGGGTCGTTCGCGCGGAATGACACTTGCGACCCCGCTCAAATCGGGATTTTGCGCCAATTGACAAAGAAGCGGAATGGGAACAAGATTGTCGGCGCGTTTCAAGTACGCTGTCTCTGTCTGGAAACCCAATCGCGGCTTGAACGAAGAGGGAATATGTTCAACCCTGGGGAGCGCTCTCAGCCGATCGCAAGTTGTGCTTTCCTCTTCGTCGTGTGTTGGCTGCTCTGTGGCACAGCCAGCGCCGCGCCTTCCATCACGCTCTCGAAGAAATCTGGACCGCCCACGAGCAGGTTTCTCGTTTCCGGTCGTGGCTTTGAACCGAACGCGGGAGTGGACATTTTCTTCGACACGAAAGACAGGGCGCTCGTGGTCACCAATGGAAATGGAGAATTCCACGACGCGGGAATCGAAGCGCCCCGTAGTGCGCGTCCCGGCAAACATTGGGTCACGGTTCTGGAGCGGAATAACGACAAGGGCGCCCAAAAGTCGTTTTTGGTTCAAACCGATTGGAGCCAGTTTCACTTCGACGCCGATGGCACCCGCACGAACCCGTATGAAAATGTGCTCAACGTCAATAATGTTGCGAGCCTCGGTTTGAAGTGGAGTTACGCCACGGGCAGCTATGTTTCCGACCCCACGGCAGTGAATGGAGTAATTTATTCCGCTTCGAACGACGGTAATGTGTACGCCCTCAACGCCCGCACCGGAACCAAACTGTGGAGCTACGCAATGGGTGGCAGCCCGGGTTCCTCGCCCGCGGTGACGAATGGTGTTGTTTTTGCCAGCGATTTTGTCGACCCGAACGGCGGGAACTTGTTCGCGCTGGACGCTCACACCGGCGCTGTGTTGTGGAGCGGCGATGCTGGACAATCCTCACCCGCCGTGGCGAATGGGGTGGTTTATGTCGGGGATCCCGGCGGCATGGAGGCGGTGAACGCCAACACCGGCGCTGGGCTGTGGGGCTACTACACCAGTTCCTATGTGAGTTCAGCACCCACCGTAGTGAATGGCGTGGTTTATTTCGCCTATGGCTATGAGGACTACCACGTTTACGCGCTGAACGCCAGCACCGGTGCCCGACTGTGGACCTACCTCACCGGCGGCGGGTTCTCCTCGCCTACAGTTGCGAATGGCGTGGTTTATGTTGGCAGCGACTACCCTGACAACAAGGTATACGCTTTGAACGCACAAACCGGTGCCCCGCTGTGGAGTTATGCAGCCGGCGGGACAGGCAGCCTAGATTCCTCGCCGGCTGTGGCAAATGGAGTGGTTTATGTCGGCTCGGACGACGGCATCGTGTACGCGCTGAACGCCAGCACCGGTGCTTTGCTGTGGAGCTACGCCACCGGCGGCTATGTGAGTTCTTCGCCCGCCGTGGCGAACGGCGTGGTTTATTTCGGCGCATATCCTGACAGCGTGTACGCGCTGAACGCCAGTACCGGTGCTTTGCTGTGGAGCTACGCCACCGGCGGCTACGTGTCCGACCCAATCGTAGCGAATGGTGTCGTTTACGTCGGCTCGACTGACGGCAATCTCTACGCCTTCGGCCTGATCGGCGGTAGTCAAATAAAGGAACAAGCAGCATCCAACCGACGTGACCTGAAGAGGCTTCATCCCGACTTCAACCTTAAGGTTTCCAAGCTGAGCCATAACTGATGTAATCGGATAAACTTCAGACCTGTACCAAGTCTTCGCTGAAAACCATCGCCTCGCAGCCCATCCACGTTCTCTTGGGACTCGGTCAACCATTTCCGGTAGCCAAGAGCGACAGTTGCCAAATGGTAGTATTTTGTAGCTGGGGCTTCGCCCAGACGTCGCAACACGCGACCGAAGGTGCATGTGGCAGGCGCATCTATTCCTAAGGACCGAGCGTCGACTCGTATTGCAGTTGTTGAGCAGCACATTCGACTTGAAAACGAGCATGACCTTGAAGGTGTTCTCCGCACCTTCGGCGATTCCGCACGGTACGATGACGAGCCGTGGGGCGAACACTACAAGGGCCGCAACGGAGTTCGCGAGTTCTACGAGCAGCTAATGAAGGCGCTCCCTGACTTGGAAATCGAGGTACAGCGCCGGCATGTCTCCGACGACGCCATTCTCGTTGAAGTTATGATTCGCGGTACGCACCTCGGCGGGTGGCGTGGCCTTCCGGCGACGGGCCGACGAGTCGAGTTCCCGCTCTGCGGGGTATACACCTTCGACGCCGATGACCGTCTTGCCGGGGAGAAAATTTATTACGACCGGGGGACGGTGTTGAGACAACTCGGCATTTTCCACGAGCCCCAAAGCCTATTGGGACAAATCTCCATTCTGGCGACTCATCCCACCACCATCGCGCGTGCTTTCGCCAGGAAGCTCCTGCGCGGCTGATCCGTTCCCTGAAGCTCGAATAGTCGGATAGCCGCTCGCGAAAAGCAGAGACAACCCTTGCAGAAAGCTCATAACGAGCGCGCCACCGGTTTCCGGCACGTTGGAGACCAGCATCTTCCGGCAGTAGATAGTTGGCTTACGTCGCCATTTCACCAGTAATTCTCAGTGAGCAAAATGGCCTCCATGAGAAGGCCGGTCCAGGTCAAGTAGATTTTGATTTGCCTTTCCTAAAGTCTCCCTGTCCTTTCTGGCGGGAGGGTGTGCAGAGCGGCCCGGAGCGGTCAAGGGCGCGTTCTTCGCGGCGTCAGCGAACCCTTGACGGCGAGGACCGCTCTGGCACCATTCCACTAGAAAGGGGCAGTCGTTTGGATTTTTCGATCTTTCCTCCATTCTTGCTTTGCGCCCAAACCCAGGCTGTCGCCACCCTTCCATCCGCACTCTCAGTGAGCGATTTGTTTCGCTCGGTGCAAGTTGGCTGTTCTCGTTGCAGCCGGTGCTGCCACCTGATTTTCGACCTGTTTACGTCAATCGCGTGTACTACTGGTATCATGCCGCGCTGGAGGATGACATGAAAGATCAATCGGTGATTTCGATTGCGACGCTATTACTGCTTTTCGCCACGGTATCGATAGGGCAGGATGTAGCCAAAGTTGACCCGCAGCACTACCGTGTGATCTTTGAGAACTCGCACATCCGAGTAATCCGAGGCAGAGACAAGCCGGGCGACAAAACCCCTGTGCATCATCATCCAGCATACCTTTCAATTCCAGATGGCCCGGTTAAGACCAAAATTACTCTGGAGAATGGTCAGACCCTTATTGATGGCCCAAGTGACGCAGTCTGGTGTAGTCCTCCAACCACACACGCGACCGAAAACATAGGCACCACCAACACCAACGAAATAATTGTCGAGTTCAAGGACTACAATCCTTGCGACGATAGTTCTGCTGGAAAGCAAGAACTCAAATAGTTGGCGTAACATCTCGATTACGCTCAAAACCCCTCAATGAGCGCTAAGGCCTGATTGCATCACTTGGCTCTCCCAAGCTTGCCTGCGGGATAAGCTAGTTGCCACATGCACAGCCTCAGTGGACGTTTTCTATAACGCGTTTTTGCGAGGAATGTACCTTCGAGGAGCTTGTCGTTCAATTTGATTTCGTACTTACCTGAGATGTGTTTTGGCGGCTTGTCCTGCGTGTCTTGCGCGTCAATCCATACTCTGCCCTGGGTGATGTTCTCGCACTTGTCATCCGGCACGCATCCATCAGGAAGAATATAAGCCGGAACTGGCAGAGCCCGATGATTTGAGAGTCACTGTGCTGCAATCCGCTCCAAAGTCTGCGCGGGCTTACTCAGAGAAGCAAGTTCAAGCATATTAATCTCATTGATTCACGTGTTTATTGAAATCCAGGCGCGGCGCTTCGGTGAGGCGCAGGCCGCTGCGTCTAAGCACTAGTCTTTGTCGAGCGACTCGCGTTCGTTGCTTCGCGGATACGGCGTCTTGTATCCCTTGGTCGCATGCCACAGGATCAGGTTCAGCACGCCGTCGTCGGCGGCATCGGCGACGGAAAAATCCATTCGTGCCGAAAGCTCGGCATCGCGCAGCGCGGCACCGTGTAGCGCTGAGCGTTTAGGATTGAACTCATCCAGCCGGATCTGGTTCTGCTTCGCCGCGTAAGGAGTCAGATCTGGGTCTGCCTGGAAGAGCGCAAGCATGGGATTCGCGGCGAGATCAAATTGCGTCAGCGGATCGATCCCCAGGATAAGCTCGATGGTTCGCAGAATGCTGTTCTGGTTGTAGAAGGTTTTATCGTGATAGCGGCGCCGAGTGTAAGCGCTCACGACGAACCCGACCGTACGGTGGCCATCGACATGGTCCACGCCACTTTGCGGATCGTCTTCCACCACAAAGATCGCCGTGTCTTTCCAAAACTTGCTCTTGCTTAGCGCTTCTACGATCTGTCCCAGCGCCAGGTCGTTATCGGCGACTGCGGCACGCGGGGTGGGCGCGCTTTCTTGAGTACCTGAGGTGTGGTCGTTGCCCAGCTGCACCACCATCAGGTTAGGCAGATCACCGTTCTGCTCGAAGCGGCGGATCTCGTTTATGAGTTCCTGCCCACGATAGACATCAGGCACATTGAGATCGAACGTGGGATAGCCCCAATCTACGTACGGCAAGAGCGATTGCAACTCTGTCTTCTGAAGGAACCGCGTGGAGTGGTCGTTGCGCTTGTATGCTTCGTACAGCTCCTGCCAACTCTTGTGCGGCTCGGTGCCCAGCTGCCCCTTCAGGAACTCGCCGTAAATTCGAAACGTCAGTCCATGCCGCAGCGCTGCATCCCAGATGAACCCTGCCGGCGAGTAGGCAATGGGATCGGTGCCATCCGAAGGATAGCTGCGATTGAACCCGCCCATGTTCTTTTCGATATAGTCGGTGGCGTAGCCTTCATCCGTCCACTGGTGGCCCTCAGCGCTGAGCGTTCCGTTGCAATACAGATTATCGAGCAGCACGAACTCCTCAGCCAGCGCGTGATGATTCGGCGTGACCTCGGCGCCGAACATGGTGAGCGAAGCGTCGCCGTTACCGCCCTTCAGATCGCCCAGCACCTGATCGTAGGCGCGGTTCTCTTTGATGATGTAGATGACGTGCTTGAACAGCGAACGCTCGCCCGGCCGCATCGGCACCGGGACATACTTTGGCTCGCCGCTCGCAGCGCCCGCTGCCGTGAGGTTCGGCAGCCGCATGTTTGCCGCGACTTGAAGCGTGTAGTTCTTCAACTCCTCCGAGCTCGGCGGCGGAATGATCGAGATGCTGCCCGAGTAATCGTAAACGTTGTGTCCGCCGTGGCGCTTTGTATCGACGGTGGCCGCAAAACCGAAATCGGTCCCGCGGCTACCCACGCCTTTTAGATTGGCGACCACGAGTCCTTGCCCGCTTAGCGCGACGGCGCTCGGATACCAGCCTGTCGGTATTAACCCTTCCAGTTTCTGGGTCGCGATATCTATCACAGCGATCGCGTTGTTACCGCCGTTCGCCACGTAGAGGTTTTTGCCATCAGTCGAGACCGTGAGCGCGTTGGGAGCACTGCCCGCGGGCAGGTCAGCCATTGGTTTGGTGCTGATGGTCGCTGTGACCTGGGCTTTCTCCACGTCAATCGCCGAGACCGAGTCGCTGTTGGCGTTGGCGACATAGATGGTCTTGCCATCCGCCGCGAGTGCCATGCCGCTCGGGTGCAGCCCCACCTCGACCTCTTTGATCACTACGCCCTTGGCAAGGTCCACCACTGAAACCGTGCCGGTCGAAGCCACTCCGGTGCGGGGATCGATCACTGTATCAGTGCCGGAGCTCTCGGCGGTAAAGTCGTCGCCGGTGGCCGGATGCCGTCCACCCCAGTTGCTCACGAAGGCGCGCCCACCCACGAGCACCACGCCATAGGGTGCAACTCCGACTGGAATCTGCGCCTCGAGCTTCTTCGAGGCAAGGTTCACGACCCCGAGCGTGTTGTTGCTGCTCAGCGTCACGTAGAGGCGTTGGGTTGCAGGATCAATGGCAATACCGCCCGGCACAGAAGGATCTTCCAATTCCAGCCAGGCCGGGGAGCGTGATGGAGTCGCTCCACGCAAATCCGCCGTTCGGCTGACGGCTGGCGCCGTGCAAACCGTTGAAGGAATCTGTTAGCCAAACCTTGTTGCCATCTGGTTCCCATGTGATGCCGTGGAATCCGTTGCCACCCAGGCTATGGGAAAAATGGCTCATTGGGCGGGAGCGCCAAACTCTGGATAATGGCGCCGCTCGTCGCGTCAAGGAGCATGAGACCGTGGGAGTGTTGCACCGCCACCAGTTTCTGCGCGGGATCGAGCGCGAGGTCCGTCGGCCTGCCGAAGAAGACTGTGCTCTTGCCCGCCGGCGTGATGACTTGGGCGGTAGCTTGCATGTAGATGCCGCGGCTGGCATCAAGCGGGCCGACCTGCGCGTGCTCCCAATCCCAGGCCCCCGCCGGTTTAGGTGCAGCATTTTGTAATCGCGAGCCCGATGCCTTCTTTTCGGCAGCGCTGGCCAAGCTGGCCACCAGCAACAGGAGCAGAGGAATAGAGCTGATCCATCTCTTCATGGCGCCTCCAGGCGAAAGACTATAAGCGTTAGACGTGAAAGGGCGTGAAAGGCACTACCGAACTTTCAGTGGCCTCCCGCGCGAAATGAATGGGGAGCAATTCGGGGACAGACGGAACTGACCCCAATTTGTCCGATTGTGCCCGGCGGAAAGTCCAGTTGGGAAAGGAACTGGACAAGCGGTCGCAACGACTGCGTTCCGGTCCGGAACTCGCGGCGAAGTACCTGCGGACGCCGTACAAACATGGGACGGCGGCGGATGCCGACCGACTGATGGAATCACCCATAAATCAAGAATCATAACCGGCCACATCATATTCGATTCGTTCCGCCAAGGTAACTGTTGAGATATCGCGATTACACTCATCTGGCCTTGCGCGGGGATTTGAGTGAAATGGCATGGTTTCGTAAACTGTCGAGAGTGTTTGGGTTGACAGCACGTTTTCGGATTCCCTTGCTGCAGCTTTTGACAGTTCCCCGTACACCAAACATACTCCAGACTGGCACTGGACGGATGTGATGGAACAATTGCGGCCGCCATCGGGCAAAGCGACGATCACTCAATCACCGGTAGTACAGAGCAATTGCTTGTCCTGCAACTTCTCTTATGATCGCCTAGGAGGTCTCAATGTCTGAAGCTGGAGGTTCCAACATCGAACTCGCTCAGCACCTCAGCGAGCACAAAGAATCGTCGCAGTCTCTTGGGCACGAAATATTGGAGATCGCGGAGGCCGTTGTGCTCGCCGTAGTCGCTATCGCCACCGCCTGGAGCGGCTATCAGGCGGCGCTCTGGACTGGACATCAGGCGGAACTGTACGGCCAAGCGAGCAAACTGCGCATTGAAGCCGAGGGATCCGCCACTTATGCCAATCAGGAGCGTTTGTACAACGCTTCGACCGTGGTTGAGTGGCTGAAAGCCGAAGCCCACAGCGACAAGAAGCTCGCCGAGCTTTTTGAACGACGTTTCCTTCCCGAGTTTCGTCCCGCCTTTGAAGCTTGGAAGAAAACTGATCCACTCAACAACCCCAACGCTCCCCCGGGTCCTCAGTTGATGGAGGAATACAAAAGCTCCAAGACGGAAGAGGCTGCCAAGTTGAACGAACAAGCCACGGAAGTCTTCGAACAAGGCACTCGAGACCGGCAACACTCGGACGACTACGTGCGAGTAACCGTGACGCTGGCAACTGTGCTGCTACTGATGGCGATCAGCCAGCGGTTCAAGACTCGTGGTGTGCGAGTTGGACTGCTAGTGATCGCCATGCTCATACTTTGCGGTCCGGTTTACCACATCCTTACGCTGCCCCGAGCATAGAGCGGCTTGCCCGCTTCCCGCTGTTGTCTTTTTGCGTGCGGCGGGTGGCTTGCGAAGGAAGCTGGGCGGAGTTTCGTAGTTGGCGAAAAATTTCGATTGCACTCGTTGAGGGGGTGGCGGGGTCGATGGATTGCGTCGACGGTGGTGATGAGGCTAAGATTGTGTGCAGTTCCGGCTGCACATGTCCCATAGACCAGGCGATGAAATCCGCCGGGTGTCGGCCGCCCTGGCTGGACGGAAGTTTTTCCTGCTATTCCTCTTTCTTTTGGCTTCTCTGATTCTCTATCCCTATGCCGAAAATACCGTATTCGGCTACTACGTATTCCGGGTGCTGGGGAGCACCGCGATTGTGCTTTGCGTGTACGTGGTCAGTTTCCGGCGCAGTCTCGTGGTTGCCGCGCTCGTGCTGGCGGTTCCGACGTTCCTGCATCGCGTGCTGAATCTGGGCGTTCCTGGAAGTTGGTTTTCTGTTCTCAATGTCGTGGCCAGCTTTGTGTTTGATGTCGTTATTGTGGTGGTAATCTTCCGGCGGGTTTTTGCCCCCAAGCAGCCGAACGCGGAGACCATCTTTGGAGCGCTTTGTATTTATCTGCTGGCGGGGTTCGCCTTTGCCAGCATTTACGGGATGTTGGCGTTGCTGCAGCCGCACGCCTTCTATCTCGACCCATCCGCGAATGTTCACACCGTCCCCGACCGGCTCGACTTCATCTACTACAGCTTTGGGACGATGACCTCACTTGGGGCGTCCGGTATTACGCCGGTCTCGGCGGAGGCGCGTTCCATCTCGGTGATCGAAGCCATCGTGGGCGTACTCTACCTCGCGGTTCTGATTTCGAGATTAGTCGGGGCTTACCGGCATCCGACGGGGTAGGTTGTCGAGCTTAAGATGATTGTTGGCGAAACATCGCGATTACGCTCAAAACCCCTCAATGAGTGAAATGGCCTGGTTGCAACAGTTGTCCGCGTGACGGCAAGTTGTTTGGTTTAGACTGTTGGCGTTCAGCAGGTTAAGGAAAGAGCGTTGGACACGGCTACAACTTCACAGAGCGCACGTGCGTGGTGGGAGCAACGTCGACTGCGCTACAACATTGCACTCGTTGTCGCGGGAGTGCTCGCATTCGCTGCCTACGTCGGAGTCGTTGACCGGGGCATTTCCAAAGGAACGATGCCGGATGCTGAAATCACCCTGTTCACGACTGCGTTCCAAGGCTTTGGTTATCTGGTGATGATGGGAATAGCGAACCTTTGCTACAACTTGGGGCCGTGGTTAGAGTCAGTCATTAGGCCGACCAACGTCGAAGGTTACCGTCGCGTCGCTTACTGGAGCGGGTTTTGGTTTTCGGCGCTGCTGCCGTTTGCGATTCCCGCACTGGTCGCTTGGTCTTTCCTCCTACATCCCGGCAGCAATGCCATGCCTGAGCCATAGCTGGCGAAAGATCGCGATATCGCTCATTGACCCGGGCGTACAATCCGCTGATGGCCTACTTGAAACCGCTTTTGGCCGGAATTTGCGCTTCCGCAATCACCTACCTCTGCTTTCTCACTTGGATTCTCATGAAGGCCACATCAGCCGCTGAGGAACGAGGAACAACTGGCTTGATCGGAGTGGCAGGCAGCCAGGCTCATGTTTTGCATTCGCCGGTCTTTTGGGCCCTCGCAATAATGGTTTTTGCTGTGGCATTCTTTCTGTTTCGGAACGCCTAAGAGATCAGCTCAGTGGCCGTGAGACGCCAAGCGATTTCTTGCAGAATGCCCATAGTTGGCGAAAAATCGCGTGGCTGTTGAAAAACTCACACGCGAGAAGTTCACAGAAATTTCATCGCGCTAGGATGCCCTATAAACGACGTTCTCGATTTTGGTGAACATTTTCTATCCCTCCGCGGAGGCCGTTTTTTCAAAAGAGGGGTTTTTCAACAGCCACTCGCGATTGCACTCATTGACCGGGTCGCGAGCTCTTGGCCACAACGGAGACATCTACGGACTGAACCTAAGCTGTTTTCAACGCGGATGTGCAATGCGGACAGCGGGTTGCTTTGATCGCAATGGCAGAGAGGCAGAATGGGCAATCTTTCGTCATTGCGACCGACGCCTTTTGTTCGTTCTTCAAACGGTTCACTTGGCGAATAAGTGTGAACACCACGAAAGCAACAATCAAGAAGTCGAACACGGCGTTGAAGAAGACGCCGTAATTGATGGTAGCCGCACCCGCAGCTTTGGCCTCCGCGAGCGTGGCATATGCATGTCCAGAAAGGTTAATGAATTTGTTCGAGAAATCCGAGTGGCCCGTGAACAATCCGATCGGGGGCATCAAGACATCGGAGACGAAGGAACTCACCACTCTTCCGAAGGCTGCGCCCACGATGATGCCTACCGCCATGTCGAGCATGCTGCCGCGCATTGCAAACTCTCTGAATTCTCCGAGCATCCGCCCTTTGCTCCCCAGCAAGGCTTTCGGGCTGCCTAGGTGAGCCATTCCGAGATTGTCGAGAATGGGATCGTTCCCTGTTGCCATCATGCACCTCCGTATCACGCAACATGCTGCTCGGAGCCGCCTGGCGTGTCAAGTGATGCCTTGTGCAACCGCGATTCACACGCCATGACTTGAGGCACGAATAGTCAGTTGTCGCAAAATCCCGATTACGCTCAAAACCCCCAAGCCAAGGCGAACAGACAGTCGCACTCTCCCCCCTGCCCACGGTTCCCTTGCGGGACAGTTTGCGGCCCTGCTACCATCCGGTGACTGCCAATCCAGCAGAGGACCGCTGTTCACAACGAGGTAGCGTATGGCCAGCACCCAGACTGTGCGCGCTTTTTCCGTTTCCCAGCCCTCCATATCGCTACGATGGGTAGAGAAGTATTTCTATTTATGTATGTCGCTGCTAATCGCAGCAGTCGTTATTTATGGATTCAGCCACACCGTTGAGAACAAACTCATCCACGCCAACCCCCGACGCCCGATTCTGCTGTGGGTGCATGCAATCCTTTTCTCCAGTTGGGTTGCTTTTTACATCACACAGTCAGTGCTAGTACGAATCCGCAAGGTGGAACTCCACCGAACTCTCGGCTGGGCGGGGGCGGCACTCGGTACGTCCATGATCGTGGTCGGGCCCTGGGTGGCAGTGCTTATGGCGCGGTTTGATACCAGCCAGTTGCATCGAGCAAATAGAGATGCCTTCCTAATAGTCCCCTTATCCGATATGGCCGCATTTGCGATTTGTTTTGGACTGGCGATCCTATGGAGAAAAGTTCCAGAACGCCACCGCCGACTGATGCTCATCGCGACCTGCGTACTTACGGGAGCGGCGTTCGGTAGGATAGCAGTCATGCACTCGCCACTATCTTTTTACGGTGGAGTTGACGGACTCATTCTCCTCGGCGCTTTACGCGACCTCGCCGTCAGCCGCCGCATTCACACTGTTTACCTGATCGCGATTCCGTTGCTCGTTGCAGCGCAGACGGCGGCCGCGCAAGTCTTTCTGCATCGATCAGCCTTCTGGATAAGCATCGCCCACGGACTGCTCGGCTAATCCGGGAAACGCAGCCAGTGTAATTGGACTCCTGGAAGGGACAGCCAATACGCGTATTGTCGGCAAACAGGGAGTTATTCGAGCCTCCAACTGGTAGACAATCTTGAACAATTGGCGAAACATCGCCATTTCACTTATTGACCCGAGAGGTCGGCCAAATTCTCAAAGAACCGCAATCGTCGCCATTACACCAACAAATGGGACCGATGCCACCCTCCACCCGTTTTCGCGCAGCCTAATGAAACTTGGATTTCACCTACCCCCTCAGAAATCTTGTCAAGCCCCCCAGGGCACCCAATTTCTCGCAACTCGCTCTTCCCAAAGCAAATATATTTATTGAAAACATGTCATAGTTACCCTATTCCATCAGCTATCATAGATCTAAGGGATAAAATAATCTGGTAGCGCCGGCGTCTCGCCGGCTGTCGCGAGCGCATCCTGCGCTCGCCGCGACGCAGATATCCCCCGGCTAAGTCCTTTAGAAGAGATATTTTAGCAGGGTATCTCTTTTCCGAACCCAATCAAATCATAGATTTAGGAGAAAAACGCGAATTTCGCGGTATATACCCATGCCCCTACATCCGAACGTCCGTCGCTGCACCCACATCCAGATCACCGGACACCGCTGCGGATCACCCGCGCTCAAGCAGGAATACTTCTGCTACTTCCACACCCGCATGATCAAGGGCGTGCAAACTCGCGTGGACTCGCAAATCCACCCCATTGCCCTGATCGAAAACGCCGAAGCCATCCAGGCCGCGATCATGCACACCATCGACGCCGTCCTCAAAGGCACCATCGACAACAAGCGCGCCAATATCGTTCTCAAAGCCCTCTACATCGCCGTAAGAAATTCCCGCAACGTCTACTTCCACCTCCGCGAGGACGACATGGTCCGCGAAGTCCCCAACTACGCCCAGCAATACCTAACCGAACACCCCGAACTCAACCCTCCAGAATCACGCGGGGACAGCCGCCTCGGCTGTCCAGCCGAGCGCAGATCGGCAGGATCAAGCCAGGAACTCAGCCTTGAAAATCAAGCCCGCGAAAATGCAAGCCTTGAAACCGAGTCTCTCAACCCACCCCCAACCAGCACCGATCCCACGCAACCCCAGCTCGCAGCCCCCAAGAAAAACAACCACCAAAAAGAAAGTCATCCTGAGCGAGCGCGCAAGCGCGAATCGAAAGACCCCCACTCCGCCAGCAGCGCCAACCCCGCATCAGGGAATTCTTCCCATCAGAAAGAGAGAGCCCACCCAGAAGCCCGGGACCAGGACATCCCCCCGCTAACCAATCGTCAATCAGACCGCTGGCACGAAATCAAAAAGCTGGAAGCCTCCATCGAAGGTGCAATGCGCGGCGATTGGCGTGACCTGCGCACGGTATTTGACGCCGTCGGCCTAACCCCACCCAAGCCTCCGAGCCGGCAAAGAGCGCCCAGCAAGAAGATCGTGTAGGCGCGAGCGTCCCCGCTCGTGCGCCCGCGAAAAAGTAATCGACCACCTAGAATCCTTCGTCCGCGGGCACTGCAACTCGAATTTGCCGGAACCGGTGGAAGTGCTCCAGCCGCGCGCAGCGCCGACACATGAAAGCCCGGAGCGGTAATGCCGGGGAACCAACGGTTGGAAAACAGTGAGTCCCGCAGAGACGGCACTCGCCGCGACACGGACTCGCTCGCCTGTCCGAGGCTAGTCCTCTACCACTCCGGCCGTCATCTCTTCCGGCGGGGCGCCTGCGGTCATGCCTTGGGCGATGATTAACTGGCGGGCCTCAACCCTGATCTTGGGCAACTGCATTCCAAACAATGCCGCACCCCCAATGCAGGCGACTGCGCCCATCGAAACCGTGAGGGGCGCGCCCAAACGATCCGCCGACGCTCCACCAAGAAACGCGCCGAACGGGGCCATGCCCATAAACATCATGGAGTACACCGCCATCACCCGCCCCCGCAGATGATCCGGCACCATAGCCTGGATCAGCGTGTTCGACGACGACATTTGCAGCATCATGCCGAAACCGACGGGAAGCAGCAGCGCGGCCGAAAGCCAGAAATTTCGGGAGAAGGAAAACAGAATCAGGCTGACTCCGAAGCCGGCACAGGAGAATGCCACCCATTTTCCCAAGCCATGCACCCCGCTCCGCGAAGCCAGGGTGAGCGCGCCCAGCAAGGCTCCTATGCCGGTCGCGCCCATCAGAATTCCCAATCCGCGGGCTCCTCCGTGCAGAATCTTGTCGGCGAAGATGGGCATGAGAATGGTGTAAGGCATCGCCACCAGGCTCACCAGTCCGAGCAGAAGCAGTATGGCCCGGATCGGTGCCGTATGCCGGACGAAGCGGAAGCCTTCGATGATATGCGCCCAAGGCGAAGCCGCGGATGCGCGCCGAGCCGGACGCTCCACTCGCATCATCAGCAACCCGATGATGACAGCGATGTAGCTGACGCCGTTAGCGAAGAAGCACCAGCCTTCTCCAATCTTAGCTACCAGGATTCCAGCGATCGCCGGGCCGATGATGCGGGCGCCGTTGAACATCGATGAGTTCAGGGCGATGGCGTTCATCAGATCTTCCTTGCCCACCATGTCAACCAGAAAAGCCTGGCGGCCCGGAATGTCGAACGCATTCACGACTCCCAGCAGCGCAGCCAGCACGAAGATGTGCCACACCTGCACCTTTCCTGTAAGGGTCAGGAGCGCAAGTATCAAAGCCAGAATCATGGATGCAATCTGGGTTCCGATTACCACTCGCTGCCGGTGATGTCGATCGGCGACGATACCGCCCAGCGGAGCAACCAGAAAAACAGGAAACTGGCTGGCGAATCCCACCGAGCCCAGCAGCAGCGAGGACCCGGTCAGGCGATAGACCAGCCACGCCTGGGCCATACTTTGCATCCAGGTTCCAATCAGCGAAATGAGCTGCCCGCTGAAGAAAAGCTGGAAGTTCCGATGGCGCAAGGCCCGCAAGGTTGCGGGCAATCCGACTCTTGTTGCCACGGAACCGTTCAGGCCCCGGTCTTCAGAATCTGCTGTGGTTGGTGGATTGCTCAAAGCTGAATCTTCCACTGTTAGGATGACGGTGCTCTATCTCTCGATTCAATCCGGAAGGCATGACGCTCGGCCTCCGTTATCGCCCCAATTTGGGACTTCCCAGATGGCGCAAGAAGCGGTAAAGTCGGAGCGCCCGCAACCGGTGTCCGTCCAGTATAGAGGCATGTCTCGGTTCGGGTTTGTGGAGATAATGATGAGCACCGACCAAGTCCACATCGAACGCCGGGCCGCGCAACGCTTTGACTTCCAACTCTCTGTGTCCGTGCGCCTTGCAGGCAGCGATCGTGCAGGATGCGGTTTCACCCAGAATTTATGCGCCCGGGGAGCGCTGTTCCACACCGACCTGCCGCTGTCCGAGGCAGATGCCATAGAGCTCACGCTGGTCATGCCGTCGGAAATCACTCTCGCGGAGAATATGCGCGTACGCTGCCGTGGCAAAGTCCTGCGCGTGCTCTCATCGGCAATGGACAGCCGATCCGTGGTTGCGGTTCATCTCGAGGGCTATGAGTTCCTGCCCGAAGCTGCCGCCGGATCGTCAGACATCGCCCGGGTCTCGGGTCTGCATGAACATCCTCATGGAGACGAAACCGGTACGAACCAGCATGCTCGTCCGGCACGAAGTTCCTTGCGACCTTGATTTCCCGCTTCTAGAGTGGACCGAACAATCTCGTCCGCTTTTGAGCTTGATTGTCACAATGAGCTGAGTCAGAAACCGAACCAAGATCAAGGGCGGCGGACAGGAGTGTCCGCCCCACACCGGCGCGGCTTTGCAATCGGTCCGGTTTTGCGTAGAATACTCGGGGACACTCCCTTAGTCTGCGGTTTTCCGCCGCTGCCTCTGTCCTTTTCGCTCTTGGGGAATTTGGCATGCATGCTGAAGGGGAACTTCTGTGCAAAACTCCGTTACGATAGTCACTTGGTGGACTTTTGATCTCTTCATAACATGCACCTGCCGGGTACATAATTGAGGTTCCAGCCATGCATGGCATAGCGGTCACCCTCCTTACCGAGGACAAAGAACGGCTCACGGTCCTCCAGCAACGGCTGGAGAGCACCCAGATGGGCCGCAATGTCTTTGGCCATGTGGGGTTTCCCGTGAGCGCGACCGATGCGATCCTGCGCCAGATTCAGGATGTGCGCGCTGACGTCGTGTTGGTCGACATCGATCCGCAGAATGTGCAGCGGGCCATGCACGCTATCGAATTAATCCACTCCAACACCAGCGAGATAGTCATCTTCGCCGTGGGGCCAATGACTGATCCCGGCACCATTGTTTCCGCCATGCGCGCCGGGGCTCGCGAATATATGGAGCGCAACGCTACTCCGGAAAGCATGGTCGAAGCCTTTACGCGCTTCGCGGCTTCCCGGGGCCGGACCCGGACATCGTCAGGCCGCGCCCGCGTATTCGTGATCGCCAATGCCAAAGGCGGAGCCGGTGCCACGACGGTAGCAGTGAATACTGCGGTCGCGCTTCAGGAATTGCATGGTGGAGTGCTGCTGGTTGACTTCGCGCTTTTGGGACATACGGCGCTTCATCTTAACGTTCGGCCAACCTTTGGCCTCACCGATGCTCTGCAGAATCTTCATCGCATGGATACGTCCCTGCTGCAAGGCCTGATGACCACCTGCAAGAATGGGCTGCAATTGCTGGCTGGTCCGCAGGAGCCTCATCAAACCGTGCCGACCGCGGCCGAACTGGCTCGCCTTTTCGATCTGCTGGTCTCGCAGTTTCGTTACGTGGTGGTCGACTGTTCCAACCGCACCGACCAGACCGCGCGGCTGCTCTGTGATTTGTCCAATGCCGTTCTGCTGGTCGCCCAGTCGGATGTAGTCTCTTTGTGGAGCGCGGGCCGCTTGCGGTCTTACCTTGAAGAAGGCGGAGGACGCGACCGCGTCCGTCTGGTGCTGAACCGGTACAAGAAAATCCCTGGCTTCGGAGATGAAGACGTCGAGGCCGCGACCGGCTGCAAACTGCTTTGGAAAATCCCCAACAATCATCAGGCGATCGCGCCGGCCATCGACAAGGGCGCTCCCGTGGCATTCCATGATGGCGTCGATGTCGGACGTTCGTTTCGGAACCTGGCATCCACGCTGGCGGAGGCTTCCCCCACGGCGGAAGGCTCTCTCGACCTGGTCTACCAGCCCGACAAATCTGACACTAAGAAAAAGGCAACCAACCGCTTACTGATCTCGCCGCTGCGTGCAGGCCAATAACTCAATCCCAAACCAGAACAGCTGCCGTTACGTTAGTTACCTTTCGCGGTAACTGAACGCGGGCTAGAATCGCGCCATTGTGACAAACCGGCGACTAGTCTTGATGCTGTTGGTGTGGGTTGTAAGTTTGCCGTGCGCGGTCTACGCAAAACAACTTGCGATCGTCGCCGACAAGGCGAATGGCACCTCGAACCTCACGACATCCGAGTTGGTGAAAATCTTCACTGCGCATAACCGGAGCTGGCCGGATGGCAAGGCGATTACGGTTGTGATGCGAGATCCGTCTTCCGCGGAAATGCAGTTGGTCCTCCGCAAGCTTCTGAACATGACGGCCGAGCAGGCGCATGCCTTTGTTCTGGCCCATCGCGACGCGATCATGGTCGCCGACTCCGATGATGCTGTGCTTCGCTTTGTCTCGACCTCGCCGGGTGCGATCGGCGTGGTGGATTTGTATTCGCTCACTCAGGACGTGAATGTGGTCAAAATCGACGGCAAACTGCCAGTCGAGCAGGGTTACTTATTGAGGGGAAACTAGCGGGGGGAACTAGCTATGATCCGGAACGCCACGATTTCAAGAACTATGATCGGTAGAACCGTCACATCCCTGATCGGCATTAGCCTGCTGTTCGCGGCCGTCGCCGGCATGGCGGAGCAAACTGCGTCCCACCCAGCCAATGCAGTCAACGCTGCACTGCCGCTGACCACCAAGTCTCCGGAGGCTCGTCGCCTGGTCCAGGAAGCCTTGAGCCTCTATCTGGACCGCGTGGAACAGGCGCAGTCGATTGAGATTCTGCGCAAGGCTGTCCAAGTCGATCCTGATTTCGCGATGGGCCACGAGTTTCTGGCGCAGATCAGCCTGGATTCTGCCGAGCAGGTCGGCGAACAGGCGAAAGCATTTGCTACCAGAAATCATGCAACGTCTTCTGAGCAACTGGTGATCGAGTGGTATCAGGATGCCGCCGACCACAAGCTGATTTCCGCCATCACCAAAATGAACGACGTCGTCAACCAATACCCGCACGACAAGTGGGTGGTTTGGATGACTACGTGGTGGCTGCAGACGCAGGCCCAGTACGAACGCTCGGTTGCCATCTATGAGCGTTCGGGGATCACGGATTCACCCGGCCTGATCAACAACATGGGTTACAACTACGCCTACACTCGGCAGTTCGACAAGGCGTTCTCGATGATGGATAAGTATGTCGCGGCGTTGCCGAACGATTCGAATCCGCAGGATTCCTACGCCGAGATTCTGCGCATGGCGGGACGCTTCAATCAGTCCATCGAGCACTACCGGGCGTCGCTGGTGATCAACCCCGACTTTTATTCTTCTCAATTCGGCATTGCGGACACTTACTCGCTGATGGGAGATCAGGCTCGCGCCCGCAAAGAGTACGAAATCGGATTCCAAAAGTTTTCTCTGCCCGAGCTGCAGCAGATTTTGTGGAAGACGAGAGAAGCGGCTACCTATGTCCGTGAAAGCGACAATGAAGGCGCCGAGCACGCGTTCCAGGGAATTGCTGATTATGCTCATTCGAAGCAGAACAGCCAGGCGGAAGCTGATACCTACCGCCAGATGGCCATGTGCCAGCAGAATCCGAAGCAAGCGCTGGTCTTCTTAGGGAATGCGGAAGCCGCCGCGCAGGAAGGCAAGAATTCCTTGAAGACTGCGATTTCGCAGGAACTGGCGCAGATCCTGCGGGCGCGGGTGGAAGTCGCTCTCAAGTTGGGCAACAAGCAAATGGCGAATTCCAACCTGGCGCGGCTGGCCGATATGTCAGAGAGCTCCAACGATAAGCTGATCGAGCTCGCGTACCACGGTGCGGCCGGAGCGGTGTTGTTCTCCGAACATAAGTACGATCAGGCGATCTCCCATTTGGAAGAAGACACCAACAACCCATTCTCGTTGAAGCTGCTCGCGGCCGCATATCAGAAGATTGGATACAGCGCGGGAGCGAAGCGCACAAACGAGACCCTGACCAACCTGAACGATCCCACACTCGAACAGGCACTGGTCGTGCCCGCATTCCGCAAATGCAGCGAAACGCCGTCGTCCTGCGTCACCAACACGAAGAGCGCATCGCTAAAGCGTTAACACCTTCCGGGGCGTGATGGCACTCTGCCAATCGCCCTCGGCTGTGGCGGGGGAGCGCCGGCACCACAGACGGAAGTGGTAGTATCATTTCCTCGTGCCTCCGCTTCTTCATGACGACACCTTCCGCCGGCTGTGTCGCGGACGTGACCTGCTCGCCGCCGAATACCAATCGCGGGTTCTGCTGGCGCAGGCGGCCCGCGAGGCCTGTCTTTCCGAATTTCATTTCCATCGCCTTTTCCGGGTCACTTTTGGCGAGACCCCGCATGATTTTCTCACTCGCCTGCGCATGGACCGTGCCAGGCAGATGCTCGCTTCGGAGCGCAGCGTGACTGAAGTCTGCTTCGACGTGGGCTATGAAAGTCTGGGATCGTTTTCCACTAAATTCCGCGCACAGTTCGGCCGCAGCCCCGCCGAATTTCAGCGTGAGGTCCGCCGCATCTTCGGATACAGTGCTCCCTGGCGCGTGCTAATGCTGCCGGGATGCTTTCTCCAGGCCTGACCTGTCGAATACCTGATCTATCGGATAGAAGACCGGCATCGAATAGCAAGAATCGAGAAGCGCCGCCGCCTTTGGTTCGCTAGTCTTTGCCAAGGCAAACATGCCCGGGAGGAAAATAAACATGATTCAAAAGATGTCACACGCGACCATTTTTGTACTTGATCAGGACCAGGCTAAGGACTTTTACGTTGGCAAGCTGGGGTTTGAAATCAAAGTCGATCAGTCGCTGCCCAACGGTTTCCGCTGGCTGACGGTCGCTCCCAAAGGCCAATCTGAGATCGAGATCATCCTGCTGAAAGTCGGCAGCGGCACCAACTTCATAAAGATGAAGGGCGGCGAGCCGGGAAAGAATGACACGAAAGACGTTGACGTGATGGCCGGGCTGCTCAGGAAGGGCATGTTCAATGCCGGGGCTTTCCAGACCGCCGATTGCCGCAAGACTTTTGAAGAGCTGAAGGCCAAAGGGGTGGAGTTCGTCTCCGAGCCGAAAGATCAGTTCTACGGCGTGGAATCGGTGTTCAAAGATCCGTTCGGGAATTGGTTCAGTTTGACCCAACCAAAGAATTATTCATGACAAGCGTGAGGACGGCTGGCCAGAAGTCAGAGAGCTCCAAAAGATAAGCGGATGGGGCTCGCGTAACCACGGAGCGGCCGGGGCGGCGTTGTTCGTTGAAGCTGCTCGCGGCCGCACATCGGAAGATCGGATACAGCGCGGGAGCGAAGCGCACCAACGAGACCCTGACCAACCTTAACGATCCCGCACTCGATGGCACTGGTCGTGCCCCCATTCCGCAAGTGCAGCTAAAGTTCGTCCTGCAATGCGAACGCGAAGAGCGTTTCGCTGAAGCGGTAAGCCTACAATCAGGGCGATGGTGACGCCCGCACTTCAGATTTGTTGCGATCAATGCTAAACTTCAATTCTCATCGTCGGCCTCATAAGCCACGCAGCGGTTTCCAGGTCTTCCCGGAATCCAAAAGCGATCTCTAAAACAGGCGGAAGCCGGTTTAGCCATGTCGTCGTTACCTCGGCGTTCCAATCGTGAGAGCCTCACGACGCCATCCCATGGCGGCGTGCCGTCGTCTCGAATCGTTGGCGACGGCGAAATGGCCGAACTGGTTCGTGGATTCGCTTGGGAAAAAACTCCGCTCGGGCCGATTGAACGCTGGTCGGATACTCTGGTGACCACGGTTAACCTCCTGCTTGCATCCAGGCACCCGATGTTTCTCTGGTGGGGGCCGGATCTCATCCAGTTCTACAACGACGGCTACCGACCCAGCATTCGTGCCGACAAACACCCCGCCGCCATTGGCCAGCGCGGCGTCGAATGTTGGCCCGAGATATGGCCGATTATCGGTCCGCAAATAGAATCGGTGATGAGTCGAGGTAATTCCACCTGGAATATCAACCAACTGGTCCCCATTAATCGAAATGGAAAACTGGAAGAAGTGTACTGGACTTACAGCTACAGTCCAGTAAGGGATAAAGACGGGACTGTGCAAGGCACCCTTGTGGTGTGCAGTGAAACAACGGAACCGGTACTGGGTGAGCGCCGACTGCGCACTCTGCTTGCCATCACAGCCGACTCTGCGGCGCAAAACCCACTCCCGGAATCTCAAGCCCTGCTGACCTCAGCGCAAACGATGGTAAAAAAGCTCAACGACGATCCCGCCGACTTCCCGTTTGCGGCGCTGTATTTGCTGATTCAGGGTGAGTTTCTACCGGCCGGCAACACTGTTTCAGCCGATGTGTTGGCTCATCCCGGCAGCTGGCCATTGGCCAACGTTGCGAATTCCCAGACCCCATTGCTGATCGAGGACTTGCAGCAGCGTTTCGGCGATCTCATCTGCCGGCCTTGGCCGGAGCCCGTGACACGTGCATACATGTTGCCGCTCCCCATCCCCGGATCGTCGATTCAAGCCGTGGTTGTTTTTGGCATCAGTCCGCGCTTGCCCTTTGACGACAGGTACGAGACTTTTTTCCAATTGGTGGCTGCGCGGATTGCCGACCTGCTTCAAAGCGAAATTCACCGGCTGGAAATCGCTCGCGCCGCCGAGAGATTTAGCCGCTTGGCGGAAGCCAATCCTTTCGGCATGATCATCGGCAGTCTTCGCGGGGAACTGGATTATGCGAACCCTGCCTTCTTAAAGACCTTGGGTTATTCTTCGGCTGAAGTAAGTTCAGGGAAGGTACGCTGGGACAATCTCACTCCGCCCGAGTACGCGAAGGCTGATACCCGCGCGGTTCGTCAGCTTCTCGCGTCCGGACGCTGCGATGTATACGAGAAAGCGTACATCGCGAAAGACGGACGGCACGTGCCTATTCTTCTGGGAGCATCCATCCTCGAATCCTCCACACCTGACCCCGAAGTCGCGGCCTTTTTGACGGATCTGACACCGTTAAAAATCGCGGAAGAAGCATTGCGCAAAGCGAATGACGAGTTGGAGAAGAAAGTCGCAGAACGCACTTCGGCGCTCGAAGCCGAGGTCATGGATCGAAAGCGCGTCGAGATAAGCCTGCGCGAACTTACCGGCCATTTGTTGCGTGCTCGGGATGAAGAACGACGATATATGGCCCGCGAGTTACATGACCACGCGGGACAAACCCTGGTGGCGCTGGGACTGAATCTTTTCGCACTGCACGAGGCTGCCAAAGGTCAAGATCCCAAAATCGTCAGTTTGGCGGCTGAAAGTCTGCAACTTTCGGAGGATTTGTCGAAGGAGATCCGCACCCTCTCCTACCTGCTGCATCCTCCGCTGCTGGATGAGGCTGGCCTTTCCTCTGCGCTTCGATGGTATGTGGACGGGTTTTCGGAGCGGAGCAAAATTCCGGTCGAACTAGAGTTACCGGCAGACTTGGGCAGGCTCCCAGAGGAGTTGGAACTGGTTATCTTTCGCGTCGTGCAGGAAAGTTTGACTAACGTTCATCGCCATTCCGGCAGTTCCTCGGCGAAGATTTGCCTTACCCGATCGGAACGGGCGGTAGAGTTCGAAATAAGCGACCGGGGCAGGGGAATTTCCCCGGCAAGACTAGGCGGGATGACGCCTGCCAAGATCGGGGTTGGAGTGCGCGGCATGGAGGAAAGAGTTCGCCAATTTCGGGGCACGCTCGAGATCGCATCCAGCCCCGATGGAACGAAGGTGACCGTGAGAATTCCTTTGACATCTGACGGCTTGTGATCGTGGGCTGTGCGAGGCGAAGTCCGGATGAGTAGCATTTTTGGCTAAAACACGGGCGGGGCGCCGGCGCCACACTTGCCTACTTCCCAGCTGTGGCTTTGCCTTCTACCTTGGCGTCGATGGCAGGGTTGGAGCAGACTTCGTAGTACCAGCGCTCGGTCCAGAGTTGAACCGTGAAATTGTGGGGATCGATCTGGGGCATGCGGCTTCCGCGTACGACGATCTTGCGGAAGATGTCGTTGCCGACCGGGACCAGCCCGCTCCATAGGTGAAACTCTTCGCCCTCCCAGGCTTTGGGTAAATCCAGCGGAGAAAGTTCCAGCGAAATCTCCTGCTTCAGCCTTTGGAATGCGGCCTCGCTGATGCGGATTCCGTTCAGGTTGTATTTCAGAATGAAGTCGTCGGGGCTGTCTTCGACGTCGGCGTCGCTCACCGTCTGAAATGCGTACACGTTGAACGGAGTTTCCATCGCCTTCATGGATTTCCGTACTCGCTTGCTGCAGGAGGACAGCCGGTCGCTTTCGTTCAGCGCGTCCGAGATCATGATCCGCTGCTCGCCATCCATCAAGTACATAGGGGCGGAGTCCTGAAAGGAAATGCCCACGCCCAGTTCGATGCCCGGGAGTCCGGCGCGCTCGAGTAATTGGTTGTAACCGCGCACGATTTCGATAATCTCGCGTGCCAGCACTGAGGCGCGGCAGACTGCCAGGCCCGGCTCTCCCTCGCGTTCGAGAATGGAAAGAATGATGGCGTCGCCTTCGAGAAACACTTTGCTGGCGCCGTACTTGGATAGCAGCTTGTTGACCGGATCGTAGAAATTGAGACTGAAGTAGGACGCCGGATTCATTCCGCGCTCGAGCAGCGATCGCGTGAGCCGTGACGAGTCGCGGACATCGGCTTTGATAATCACGTGGCGCAGGACTTTCTCTTCCGACGGCTTCTGTTCCTCGGGCAGCAGGAACTCGTAGAGCGTGCCGTTCATGGCGGAGAGCTGGCGCATTTTTTCGTTGGCGATGAGATTGACGTTGTCCATCGCCGACCTCAGTGCTTCCAGATTTCTCAGGTCGCGGTGGTAGCGCATGAAATCACGGAGGAATCTGGCAGCTATCTTGCCTCGCTCGGCACCCTTGCAGCCTGCCACTCGCTGCACCGCTGATTGCAGACTGTCCCGCGATACTTTGCCCTGCTCCAGGATCAGTTTTTCCACCCGCGTGCGTTCCTCGCGGGAGATCAACGCATTCTTCAATTGCTGCGCATTGATGCGGGGCGAGTACTCGGCCAGCAACGGCACGGCTTCATAGGAGGCCACGACATATTCCATGAGCTTCTCGCGGTCGAGCAATCCCAGCCATGCGGCTAAACGTGTCTTTTGAGCGCGCTCTTCCGGCGTGGAGTCATCCGGAGTTCCCGAGCCGATTAGTTCCTGGGCATTTTCCGGTACGTTCAGCCAGGCATTGATGGCACGCTCGGGGTCCGCCTCCTGCCCGAGATTCAGCGATTGCAGAAACTCGTAGGCAATTCTGCGAATATTCGCGAAGCGGTCGGGATCGCGGTCGAAGTTGCCCAGCATCACATACTGCTCAGCGTTGACATAAGCGTCGCAGCCATCCGCAGTGAAAATAAGCGGATTGAGGAACAGCTTGTATTGCTCATCGTGGCTGGTTCCGAACAGGGACCGGCGGGTGCGGGCCAGAGTTTCCTTTTCGATTTCGCGCAAGGTACGAAAAAGTTCCTGTCCGGTTTTGCGCAGGATCACTTTCTTCGCCACCTGAAAGGCGGCTACCCGCTCACGATATTCCAGCGCTTTCTGCGCCCGGACACCTTCGTAGCTCTTGAGCGTCATGCGGCAGCGTTCCAGAATCTGGGCGAACTGCAGGCCCAGTTCGATACGCAAGAACTTGATGATGGCTACCCGGGCCAGCACATCCAGCGAGGGGTTGCCTTCGGCTTTGGCGCGATTCAGCGCGGCCGAATGCACTTCCGACAGGAGAGGCTTCAACTCGAAACCGATGGGCTTTGCGTTGCTCTTGGTCCCTGCATTCGATCCGATGAAGTGGCCGCCGTGCCTCGGCTGCGGCGCTTCCGTCGCCAGCAATCCTTCCACATCGCCGTGACGGATGATCAGGCGGGAAATCTGCGAGCGAGTCTGGGTCACAAACTTGGGGCTTAGATGAACATCGTGCCGGAGGTTATCGACGCCGAGTTGCAAGCCTTCGAGAGAGAGTGACGGAGTGTAGCCGGTCAGGCGAGGAAGGGCTGCCTCTTGCTCTGCTTGTCCGAAGCTGAAGATCGGGATGCGTGGCATGGCGGGGAGTGTGTTCGGCTTACGGCTGCCCCACCTGGCTGACCAGGCTAACCCGGAATTGTGGCACGACCAGCGCTTGCTCGACCGTGGGCAGGTTCAGTGACGCCAGCTTCGAGGCGATCGCCTGGGCTTCGGAGGTAGCGCCTGTGCTCGTGTACGCCCGCCACAAAAGTCGCATGGACTCCGGGTCCGCAGTGCCTTCTTCCAGATGAGGAACCGCTTCCGTGAATTTTCCCTGAGCGACCAGCATAGCGCCGGCTGCCCCGTGATAGCAGAGTTGGATGACCTGGCTGCGGCTGGTTCCCGCCATGGCTTCGAGTTGCATGACCGTCTTCGAAGTTGAATCCATGTCCCGAAGTTCCGCCAAACGAGTGGCTCGGACCCGCAGGATTCGCGCCAGCTCCTCATCGCGGTCGCTGGCGGAAATTTGATGCTCTTCCTGCAGCACATCCTGGGCAGCCTGTAATTGTTTTATGGCTGCTTTCGGATCGGGTTCGTACATGCCCAGAATCCGGTGAGCCTCGGCTTCGAGGCGTGCCAGGCCCGCGGAATGCGCATGCCTGGCTACATCGCTCAATGCCCTCTCCGCCTGTTTGCGATTGTTCTCGCGGATCCAGGTCACGGCCGATTGCAGTTCACGCTGCACCTTGTCAGCATTGCTGGGAGCGAAAACAATAGCCCGGTCATACTCCTCGCGGGCTTCCCGTTCTTTGCCCATCAGCGCGTAAGTATCGGCGACGCCGAGCTCTGAGCCGAAATTGGGATCGATTCGGATGCTCATGCGGTAGTGCTCAAGCGCGGCATCGAGTTTGCCCGCCATTCTTAGAATTTCGCCGTAGGAATCGTGCGGATTGGGCTGGTCCGGCTCGAGCGCCACATAGCGGTCCATGGCCGCGAAAGCCTTCTCGAAGTTTCCGGTGTCGGCGTACCCATAGGCCACATCGTTCAATGCCGCGGCATAATTCGGGTACAGGGCAAGCGCCCGCTCCAATACAGCCACGGCCTGTTCGTAGCGTTCCTGTTGCATCAGCCAGTCCCCGGCGAGATATGCCAGGCGCTGGTCTCGTGGATACTTCGCCAGCAAGTCGTTCATGGCGGCAATTGCGGGTAGACAATTATTCTCTTGCGCGTCCGCCAGCCAGCGGATTAGCAACTGCTCACTCGGAGTCACCTGGGGTGCCAACTGCTTGGCTCGTTTCCGCGCGACGGTCTGTTCCGCTGGGTCCTGGCTCATACGGGAAATCAGGATGAATGCCTGGGCAAAATTGGGATCCGCCTTAGTCGCTGCGCGCAGATCCTGCAGCGTTTCTGGGATACGGTACTCCTCGAATTCCCGCATCGCCTTCTCGAAGTTGTTGCGTGCCTGCGCCGAGACCGTGGTGACCGGCAGCTTTGCGGACGCACTCTTCGGCCTGGGCTGGGAAGGAGCGGACTTGGTGTCAGCCAACGCAACCAAGGACGAGAACAGCAGCAGGTAGACGCACCAGTGGCGACGCATTTGTCCCCCGGAAACTGTTGATTTCTTGCTTCTTATTCGACGAGCGTATCACGCAGTTTGGAGCCGCCCAAAGTTACCTAGGTTACCCGCCAAACGATTGATTTTCAGCTGTTTCGTCGAGATCCGGAAGCCATTGGGCGCTATTTCGACTACATCCTTTGTGGACCTTTGTGTCCTTTGTGGTTCTCGCATTTGCACTTCATCAACCACAAAGGGCACAAAGGTTCACAAAGGATGTAGGGTTAATGGAGCGGCAAGTTAGTCGGAGAGTTTCTGCTCGGATCGGTTTATCCAGGCCCAAAGAACTGCCGCCAAACCCCAGACCCCCAACAGCGGAATCAGACTCGGCAGACCATGCAGGCCGGCGAGTTCCCCCAGGTTGAAGGCGCCATGCACTTGAGTCGTGCCCTGCTCGGCAGGTATCAGGAGCATCCCCAGATTCAAGGAAAGCCTGCCTGCCCAAAACGACGGCCAATAGAACTGGCGCAGCGGGCAGTGAAACTCGTTCGGAGGTTGCGCCCCGACCGAGACTGCCATGAGCGTAAGCCCGACGCCGGCTACTGCCAGTGCTCCGATCGCGATTCTCCAGACTGGCCGTGCGTGGTCCCAAAGCGGTGCCAGTCCCAGGCACAGCAACGGCAGCCCCGGCGAAAGGTATCGCGGGCCGTACGACCAGCCGGCGGGCCATGAGGAAAAGGAAGCGTGAAAGAGAAAATAGTATGTAGCGATCGAAGCCGCTGCAACTGCCGCAGCATGCGTCGCGGGCTGCTTCCACAGCAGCCACAAACCGAAAGGCGCGGCCAGGACGACTGGCCCCGAAAATAGCAGTCCTCGCCGGCAACTGAACAACAGTTTCAGTGCGACATCAACTCTGGGATAGGTAAGACCCAGGTAGCCATGCGTCATCCATGAAAAAGCTCCCGGAGGATAATAAGCATAGCTAGGATGAAATACGGAACCGAACGCAGCGTATTGGTAAGCCATCAGCACGGCAATGCAAGCCAAAGCCCCGCCGCCGATGCCAAGGACGACACGCAAGCGTCGCTTCCGTCCATCCTTCCAAACCAGGGCCAGTGCGAGAAGCGCGACTACCGCTGACGCTGGCGCCGACGGATATTCCGTCACCGTCGCCCACCCGGCAGTCAAGCCGAGAGCCAATGCCCAAAATATGTCCCCTGCAGCACTCGCGTCTCCGCGCAACACCAAAGCACAACCGAACGCGAATACCAGACACGCCCCGGCCAGCGCGTGTCCCCAGAACAACGTCGAGTATGCCCACATCGGAGTCGCCAGCCCCAGCGCGAGGGCGGCAAACGTCGAGGCGCTCACACTGTTTCCGAGTTGCAGTGCAATCCAGTGCAGGCAAGCACACGCCGCCGCCATCGGCAGGGCGACGGCAAATACGGTGATCCAATAGGAAAGGTCCACCAAGCCATCCGGCGACGCAGGATCCACTCCCGACGCCCACAGCAAGGGTCTCGTCACCTCCGCGATTGGCACGGCCAGGAGCGCGAGTCCCGGAGCCTTGTCAGAATAGTAGTGACCATTGGCGAAGGCTTTGTCTTCTGTGTTCTGGTGGTAGGCATCGATGCGCAACGTCCCCTGCTCAACCACGGCGCGCACCAGATCGAAACGCGAGTTCTGGTTCCATCCCCCGCCTTGGTAAAAATACGCATAGGAGATCAGGACAACGGCTCCAATCAACAGCGCCCGGATTCGAATCGAGGAGCAACGCTGCTCAGGGACATTCATCGCCGGTAAGTTCAGGGCTGGTTCGGCGTGGGCGCCGACGCGGCCGGCATTAGCCGCAGTCTTCTATTGATGTTCGGCCAGTACTGGCGCAACAGGTTTCCGCCGAACTTCCAGCCCAGGTCGGCTCCGTAGCGGGCGAAGGTGCTGCTGACGTCCCGGTTGCCTTCAGGATAGTAGGTGTTGGCCAGCCCTTCGCCCGCCAGGGGTCCAAGCAATCCGGAATAGTTCACGACTCGTTCTCCCGAGTCGCTGCGCGTGACCACCACGTTGACCGCGGCATACTTCACCGCCTGCATGAAGGAGAGGTTCTTCTTTACATAGAAACGCGGATCCTCGTGCAAAATGGACGCGAGCAGAAAAGTTCCGAACAGATTGGCCGAGGCGGAGCGGGCCATTTCGGCTCCAAAGCGCTTGCCATATCCTTCACCGCCCTGCCCATACCCGGCGGGGCTATTGATGGCCTGGCCGTAGGCTGCGCCAAGCAGAGCCGAGCCGATTGTGGCCAGCGATATGCTGTTGTTGGCTGCCAGCTTGAACTTCTGCCAGCTATCGAGCGGCCCCGAGTTGGTAGCGAGGTCAGGAAAAACGAGCGACTTCCGCTGGAGCAAGCTGAAAAAGCTCATCCCGCTCTGAATCGGATTGGCAGGTTGGGGCGCGGTTTGAGCTTGTGGGCTGGCAGAAGGGGCATCTGGCGGCGGAGTGGATGGGTTTTGTTGTGCGACGCTGCCCGCGCATAGCCAACAACAGATGGCAATCGCCAAGAATACATGTTGCATTCTGCTCACGCGTCGACCAGCCCAACCTGGCGTCAAGAGTGTTTTGAACTTCACGTATGGAGTCTCCTGTCTCATTTGATAGTTCCTTAGTTGCAATATCCAGGTTTGGGAGAGACCGAGATTTGCTGAGTGCTGACTACTCGGCGACGCCAATCAGATTTTGAGGAAAATGCCTTTGCGGTACAGCACCCACATGGCCGCCCAACAGACCAGCACATAGGCCAGCGCATACAGCAGCGAAGCGTTCGCCGGGCTGGCTAACGGCATGAACACACGCTGGTAAACAATTTCCTGCCAGCTTATCCCATTGGAGGCGTGCAAGTGATCTACCAAATGGGACATCACTTCGGCGAATACGTACGCGGCAATTGCATTCATTCCAAACACCAGGAACGGTTTCGTCCAGAGTCCACGCCATCGTTTTACATCTGCAATCCAGTAACAGAGTGCCAGGCACAGGAGAGCTAGACCAGCGGTAAAGATGACATAGGAACTGGTCCAGAGCTTTTTGTTGATGGGGAAGCCGAGGTTGAGAATCTTTCCCGCCACCACGCCGACCAACCCAAACAGAGCCATGCCCAACGCTTTGCTCTTTGCGGAACGCGCGGAACGAAGCCATTGCCCCGTAAGCATCCCCAGCAGGCAGGTGGCGACTGCGGGGATGGTGCTCAATACGCCTTCGGGATCGCGTGTGCCCTCGTACAAATGCCCAGCCAGCAGCTGGCGGTCGAGCCACGCGGCGAGGTTGCGATCGGGATCAAGCAACGGGATATCGTGAGTGGGCACGCCGAATCCCGGCACCGGAACGAAACGCATCAAGATCCAGTAGCCCAGCAGACAACCCAAGATGGTGACAATCCATCCTCGCCAATCCGCCCACAAAACCAGAATCGCAGAAATCACGTAGCAGATTGCGATGCGCTGGAGCACTCCGTAGACGCGCCATGAATCCAGATGGTAGCGATTAGGAAAGCCGTTCAGAAAGAGCCCCAGGGCAAACAATGCCAGACCGCGCCACAACACGTGTCCCAGAAGCCTTTGCCGAGACTCACCGCGCTTCAGCCGTGAGCTGAAGGAAAACGCCATCGCCACGCCGACAATAAATAGAAAGAACGGGAACACCAGATCAGTCGGAGTCCACCCGTTCCACTCGGCGTGCTTGAGCGGCCAATAGGAGTTGGGATCGTCGCCCGCGTTGTTGACCAGAATCATGCCGGCGATTGTTGCCCCGCGAAAAAGGTCAAGCGACATCAACCGCGATGCCGGAGCAGGCGACGGTGGTGCTCCGTGCCGGACCACCGTGCTCTGTAGCGTGGAAGCCATATGAAGCATTTATCTTAGCAGGCTACTTCCCCCGCGTGCAGACAGGCTGTCCCCCGCCAGCTGAGGACCGTGACCGCGCCGTCTACGGTCGCGTATCCAGCGGATGCTTGGTCTTCTCGAAGAATTCGTTTTGCAGCTTCAGGCTCTCCTGATCCGCCTTGACCGCGCGAATCGCAACTTCGATCGAGTCCTGCCAGGATTTCATTTCAAACTCACCGCGCTCGCGGGTCGCGGCCGAAGCGTCGCCTGCATAATGATTCGGAAAGCGCGCATACCACCAGATGCCGGTGTAAAGAGTGTCAGGCAGCTTCAGCCGAGCCTGGTCGGCTCCCGATTCTTGATTGGCGCGGTCGAGTTGCACAAGGTTCGGAGTCGCAATCAGCATCTTCGATGTCTCCGACTCGCCCGCGTGTAAATCAACGGATGTCTTCTTGGCTGGTCCGCCGGGCGGTGGCGACACCAGGCCCATAACGTAAACCACATAATCGTGCGGCTTCTCTAACTGGCTCTGGGCGAAGAAGGGCAGCAGATTCTGGTTGCCCCCGTGTCCATTCACAATGATGATCTTCTTGCAGCCATTGCGCGCCATCTCGTCGGTGGTTTCCTGTAACAACTCCAACTGCAGATGTGAGCTGTATGCAATGGTACCCGGCTCGTGCCGCGCTTCCAGGATCTGCCCGAAGTAATACTCGGGAAACACCACCGCGTATTCCTGTTCGGCCGCGTGAAGAACCTCATAACGGACCTTCAAAAGATCGGTCCCCAGTGGCAAATGGGGGCCATGTTTTTCCAGAATTCCAAAAGGCAAGAGGCAAGTGCCCTTGGATTGTTCGATCGCTGACTGGAACTCAGCCGCGGTGAGTTCTTCCCAATGCACGGAAAGTTTGCCTTGCGGCCACCCCACACCTGTGCAAATCACCACCATCGCAAACGTGACTAAGGCTTTGCGCATGAACATTTTCTCCAGGATACGGCGAATTCTAGCACTCCCGCGGCCAGTGACTATGGTCACCATGACCTGCCGCTGGGGGCAGGATATGATTCAGATATCGGGCTTGCCCATGAAGAAATTGAAGTTCATTCTCTGCCTTACAAACAACGACAACGACTATCAGATAGAACAAGCGGCCGCCGCTGAGACTTGCGCCAAGCGCCTGGGCGTCGAGTTGCAGGTCATCCATGCCGAAAATGACTCGGTCACCCAGAGCCAGCAACTTCTGAAGATTATCCAGTCCCGCAGCGACTCGCTCCCCGACGGAATCATTTTTGAACCAGTTGGCGGGACTGCTCTGCCACAAGTAGCGCGGGCTGCCGCCATCGCCGGAATCAGCTGGGTGGTCCTGAATCGTGATGCGGAATACATCCCCGAACTGCGCCAGGCTTATCGGGTTCCGGCTTTTTCAATTACTTCGGACCACGAAGAAATTGGACGCATCCAGGGCAGGCAATTTGCCGCCATCCTGCCCAACGGCGGAGCCGTCTTGTACATCCAAGGCCCTTCAGAAAGCCTGGCAGCCAAACAGCGGACCTTCGGCATGTACGAGACCAAGCCGGCCGAGGTTCAGGTGAAGCTCATGAAGGCGCAGTGGACCGAGGCCAGCGCACAACGGACGGTCAGTTCATGGCTGCGATTGTCCACTTCGCAACAGACTCATCTTGACCTGATTGCAGCCCAGGACGATTCCATGGCTCTCGGTGCGAGGAAAGCATTCCAGGAAGAATTGAATTTGCAGGCCCGCGAGCGCTGGTTGAAGTTGCCCTACATCGGATGCGACGGTCTTCCGGAGAGCGGACAAACCTGGGTGCGCCGCGGCCTGCTGACGGCTACGATCTTTGTGCCACCGAATGCCGGCACCGCTCTCGAGATGCTGGTGCAAGCCATCCAAAGCGGCACTATGCCGGTGGAGCGCTCAACCATTGCGCCAGTGTCGATTCCTGCGCTCGATGTCCTGGCCAGCTCCCACGCCGAAAAAACGCGCGCCCTCTCTGCAGGGAGATCTTAAGCCTGGAAGTTCTCATCCACCTACTCTATTGATCTAAGGTGTTTTGTAGAGCCCCGGGAAACACAAAGTTTTAAAACGCGGAAGTCGCGGAAAACAGCCGCAGAGCGCGCGGAGATAGCAAATCGCTTCTTAGGGATTCTGACTTCCGAAGTTGCGTCCACTCTTGCTAAAGTAGTCCTTCGCGAAGGAGCACTCATGCCCACCCTGGTAGCCCAACCCACTCGCATTTCCGCCGCGGGAACCAAACCCAAGCTGATCGACGAATACGTCGGACGCATCAACTCCCGGACCGTTGGCGTCAGCGTCGCCCATATGCGCAGCCCGCAGGGCTGGGAAGAACCTGGACAGACCCCGGAATTCGACGAGTTCACCCTGGTTCTCAAAGGCATGGTGAGAGTACGGCACAAACACGGTCAAATGGATGTAACCTCGGGCCAGGCAGTTATTGCGCATGCTGGCGAGTGGATCCAGTATTCCACCCCGGCCGAGGACGGCGCGGAATACATTGCCGTTTGTCTCCCGGCTTTCTCCATGGAGACGGTTCACCGCGATCAATAAAGCAACCGCCTTTCCCTCACCGCGTCAGGCCATGGCCCGATTGCGCTGGCCGGAGGCGAGGCTTTCGTGCTTGCGAGCCTCGTACCAGAGCGCCAGCTCAACTCGATTCCAGAATCCCAGTTTGTCAAAGATGATACGAAGGTGGTTCTTCACGACATATTCGGTAGTGCCGATAACTTCGGCTACCTCGCTATTTTTCGAGCCCCTGGGCGACCAACTCAATGACCTGCTGCTGGCGCGGGCTGGGGATGCGGGTTCCGTAGAGCCCGCCTCCGGTGAGGGCCTCATCTGATTTTAAGGGCTGCATAGTGAACTCCTGCTTTTAGCCACATGCGCAACGCGTGGGCTTGGGATGAATGTTCCCGAGGTTCGACTTTTCCCGTTGACGCCGTGCTTAGACGCTTCGCCTCTTTGTGGCTAGCGCACGGACGCTCTCGAACAGAATTGTCGAACCGGGGCTCAGGCGAGGTCAGCGTAAGTTGTCACAACCCGATGTGACAGGAATCACACTGAGCAAAACCAGGCGCGTAAAAGCAAGAATCGAAGGGTTTTGGAACTATTCCCAGAAGGGTCGCCGAGAAAATATATCGGTTCGTGGATTTGCTGCCGGATGATGTGCTTGGCCGATGATATCGCAAAAGCAAGCGGGAAGCCTCAATTAAGTTGCAGCGGGTCTGTCGGTCGATTTCGCCTACTGACCGCAGCAATGCAAAGTCAGGGCGTCTGCCGTTGAGGTAAACCGACCGCGGTGATATCGACTTCCACCTTATCGCTCACATGCAGAAGGAACGTGCTTGGGTTCTTGAGCCCCCACTCGACGTATGGAATAACGATGTGGGTGTGCGCACTAAGACTGTTCCCATTCGCTTGAACCGGCAAAGTCAGGGTCATGGCATGGTCGGTCCCGTGCAGTCTGAAAATGCCATCGACCTCGACGGTTGATTCTCCTCGCGGCTCGACTTTGCCTGACATCTTGGTGGGCGTGAAATTGATCTCAGCATAGCGCTGGCTTTCCAGGACCTCCTGATGCATTTTGTGATCACGGCTGTTGTTCCCACTGTCGCCGCTAGTAGCGTCGACGACGACCAGGCCGCTGGCCGAACCGGTGGATGGATTGAAGTGAATCGTCCCACTCTTCAATTTGAATGTTCCGTGCACAGCATGGAGGGTAGCCGCTAGCGTGAACTCGATCCTGGTATTTGCGGGATCGAGTTCGAGCGTCATATCCTGGGCACGGACCGTGGTGGCGCCCAGGCAGATTACAAGGAGAAAGCCGGAACTGAGCCAGCGAGACATCAGGTTGCGTAGTTTATGAGCGTTCATGCCGGGTTCTATTCCCGTTTTGTCGACGCGAGGGTGCAGATGATCTTCAGCGTGGGAAATGGTAGTAGACGTCCTGCTTGGAAGGAATAGGCACACCATTCTTGGACGCCGGAGTGAACTGCCATTTCTCCAGGGCCGCGAGCACTTTCTCGTCGACGACAGGGCCCAGGCTCTGCAGCACGATCTTTTGCACAATGGCTCCGGTCTCGTCAATCGTTACTTCGACGATAACGTCGCCCGCGATGCCGGCCAGGTCCGACCCAAACACCGGATCGGGAGACACAATCGGCAGGGCCGGTCGAATTTCGGGGCCGGTAAGCGTCCCGTACGAAAGTGACCCGTAAAGAGAACCGGCAGCGGGACCGCTGGGCCGAATGGAGGCAATCTCGTTGCCCAGCACCTGCTTCGCCGGGGGTGGCTCCATCCGACGCGCGCTGGCGGTTTTTGGGGCCTTCTGCCAGGTAACGCGCGGCGGCTTCGGCTGCTCCTGTGAAACTCCGGAGTCGCCCCCGAAGTAAATGCGAGTCAGGGAGCTGCCGGACTGGCCTTTGGCCACTGACGAGGGAGCTACGAAGATTGGGGCCGGACTGCGCAGAAGCCAACCCAGGAACAGTAAATGCACCGCCAGGGAAGCGGTCAGCAAGGTGGCCTGACGCTTCGGAACAGCGGGATGGAGTTGGGTGAACATTTGGCCACTACAGGTGCGGTCCTCTCTATTCTACCCACTCTTTCGCTAAAATAAACAAGGTACGAACGCGCCACCTTCCTGCGTGACGCAACTACAATGGTTTGCATCTATAGGGCAGCAGCCTGAATCAACATACAGTTATTTTCGGGCTGCTTATGCCCCTAGTTAACATCTATGAGCGACCTGAGCCCGAGGAATCACTGGCGGCGCAAGAGGAGATCCTTTGCCGGTTTGGCGGTTCCATGCGTCCTGGCTAACTTTCTCCTTATTTGCCGACCTGCGCTGGGCCAAACTCCGACCCTTGGCCCGCCCGCACCATCGAGCTCTCCTTCTTCGTACAACAGCAGCGGATCTGGCAGCTCCAGCCAGTCCAGCAATCCCGGACTAGCCCCTGGCCAGAGCCCGTTTTCCGGCAGCGTGCCCGAAGGCAAAGCCACAGATGGAGTCTTGCCACTGTCGTTCAAAGATGCTGTCGATCGTGGATTAAGGAACAACCTCGGCATCCTGCTACAGAGTGACAGCACTCTAACCGCGCGGGGAGAGAAATGGAAAGAACTTAGCGAACTGCTCCCTCACCTGCATGGCGAAGTTACTGAGCTTGCGGAGCAACTCGATCTCGCAGCTTTGGGGTTTCGCTTCAATACGCCGGGATTCCCGAAGGTTATCGGACCAATCGGAGTTTTCGAAACTGGCGCCTACCTGACGCAGTCTCTGTTCGACTATCATGCCATCGAGCGCAAACGCGGCGCTACGTACAATGAGAAGGCGGTGCAGTTCTCTCTAAAAAGCGCCCGCGAGTTTGTGATCCTCGCGGTGGGAAACGCGTATCTTGTGGCGATCGCTGGAGCTGCACGAGTGCAAACCGCGCAAGCCGATGTACAAACGGCGCAGAGTCTGTACGACAAGGCGGCCGACCAGCAAAAAGCCGGAGTGAGCCCCGCGATTGATACGCTTCGGGCGCACGTGGAATTACAGAGCCGGCAACAGCTGTTGATTGCTGCCCGCAATGACTATGCGAAACAGAAGCTAACCCTGGGCCGGGTCATTGGGTTACCACCGGGACAGGAGTTTAGTCTGACCACCGCCGCCCCGTATGAGCCGATCGCGACCGCGACCCTGGAAGATGATTTGCAACGTGCCTACGCATCCCGGCCGGACTACCTGGCGGCAGCGCAGCAGATGCGATCCGCGGAGGAATTTCGCCGGGCGGCGACCGCGGAGCACTATCCCACGCTCGACATGGCGGGTAACTATGGAGCGGCGGGGATCCGTCCCGGCAGCTCCCACGGCGTTTTTGAAGTGGGAGCCACGTTAAGCATCCCGATCTTCGCCGGCGGAAAAATCCATGCTGACGTTTTGGAGGCGGAAGCCACGCTGCGACAAAGCCGCCAGCAATTGGAAAACCTGCGTGGTCAGATCGACTACGAAGTCCGCAGCGCGCGTTTGGACCTCACCTCTGCGGCGGATCAGGTCGAGGTGGCCCGCAGCTCGGTTGATCTTGCAGGCCAGACGCTGGAGCAGGCACAGGACCGCTTTGCCGCGGGCGTCACTGACAACTTGGAGGTAGTGCAGGCGCAAGATTCTTTGGCGTCGGCCAAGGAAAGCTATATTTCGAGCCTCTACGCGCACAATCTGGCCAAGATATCCTTGGCGAAGGCTATTGGCTTTGCCGAAGAGGGTGTAAAGCAATACCTCCAGAATCAAAGCAATCAAGGTAAGTAAAGTCATGGCAAAAAATATAGACACGGCGGTGAGAGACGATCAGCCTCAAACCCAGCGGCCTGCAAATCCCGCTCCCTTGCCGGCATCGGACAGAGATCTCCGATGGAAAAGCTTTCAAGCGGGCAATCCCCGGTTCCGCGTGTTCCTCATCGTAGGAATCGTGGTGCTGCTGGTAGCCGGCTTCTTTTTGTGGCGCTACTTCGGCAGCTATGAGGATACAGACGATGCACAGATCGATGGACACCTGAATTCAATCAGCGCCCGGGTTTCCGGCCACGTCTTGAAGCTTCTGGTCGAAGATAACCAGTACGTCGCCATGGGAACTCCCCTGATCGAGATTGATCCCAAGGATTATCAAGTGGCGGTGGATCGAGCCAGGGCAGACTACGCCGACGCCGTAGCCCTGGCGGAAGCCGCGCGGGTGAACGTACCCATCACTTCGGTGAACACAAGCAGTCAAACATCCAGCGCCCAGGCGGACGTGGACAATGCAAACGCCGGGATCGCCGCTGCCCGCCAGCAATATTCCGCAGGCAAAGCGCAACTGGTAGAGGCCGAAGCCAATAATTTGAAGGCGCAGAACGATCTGGTGCGCTACAAACAATTAGTAGATAAACAGGAAGTCTCGCAGCAGCAGTATGACCAGGCTGTGGCCGCAGCGAATGCCGGCGCCGCGGCAGTGGATGCAGCTCGGGCTTCGGCGTCCGCCGCGGAACACCAGGTGCAACAGGCGCAAAGTAAACTGGCACAGGCGCAAGCGAATCTCCGTGCGGCGGCGACAGGTCCGCAGCAAGTCGCCACCATTCAATCGCGCGCGCAATCCGCACTCGCGCAAGCGGATCTCAAGAAAGCCGCACTGGAGCAGGCTGAATTGAACCTCCATTACACGGTTATTGCGGCTCCCGTGAACGGAGTCGTGACCAACCGTACGGTGGAAGTTGGACAGAATGTCTCAATCGGCCAGGAGCTGATGAAGGTGATCAACCTCGACGATATCTGGGTGACCGCAAACTTCAAGGAAACCCAGCTTAAGCAGATGCAAGTCGGCCAGAAGGCCACCATTCACGTGGACACGAATGGCAAGGATTACAAAGGGCACGTGCAAAGCGTTGCCGGAGCCAGCGGCGCCATTACCAGCTTGTTGCCTCCGGAAAATGCAACTGGCAACTATGTGAAGGTCGTGCAGCGCATTCCGGTGAAGATCACCTTCGATCCCGGAGAGACCAAAGAACATGTTTTGCGTCCCGGGATGTCGGTGGAACCCAAAGTCTGGGTAAAATGAGCCTTAGCGGGGGGAGTTGATGTACCGCATCATTACAGTCGAACGCGAATACGGAAGCGGAGGCGGCGAGATTGCTTGCGAGCTCGCCCACCGGCTCGGCTGGAAGCTGTGGGACCACGCTCTAACGGAAGCGATCGCGAAGGTCGCCAACGTTGAGTGTTCGACCGTCGAGCGTTGCGAGGAACGGGTGGACGGCACGTTTCAGCGTTTGGTCAAAGTGTTTTGGCGCGGCAGCCACGAGCGCAGCATACCCTTGCCCGGCGCGGAGCCCTTTGACACCGACCGCTTTGTAGCCGTCGGGCAACAGGTCATGGAAAAGGCTGCTGAGGCTGGCGACTGCGTGATCGTAGGTCGGGGTGCGCCATATTTTTTGCGTCAACGCGCCGACGCCTTCCACGTTTTTCTCTATGCGCCCCACGCGGAGAAGCTCCAACGGTTGCTGAAAGCGGGCAAGAACGAGAGAGAAGCAAGAGAGTTACTGGATACGATAGATCGCGATCGAATCATGTTCGTGAAACGCTACTTCGATGCCGACTGGCCCACCCGCTGCCTCTATCACATGATGATCAACACCGCTGTCGGGAATGAGAACGTCATCAACACAATACTGAATACCATGCGCACATTGGAACGTGCGCTAGTAGGCGTCTAGCGACTCAGATAATCCTGAATCAGACAATCCTATGGACAAGACTCTGCAAGGCAAGACTGCGCTGGTGACCGGAGCCGATGGCGGTCTCGGAACTCACGTGACACGGGCGTTGCTGGATAGCGGAGCAACCGTAATCGGCATTTCTAGAAGTGCTCCGCCGCCGGGCTCGGACACGGCTTCCTTCGTTGCACTCGCTGCGGACCTTTCCAGCGCGGAAACTACGCAGAGCACAGTGGACGGAATCGCGGCTCGATTCGGCCGGCTAGACATTCTCGCTCACCTGGTGGGTGGATTCGCCGGCGGCAAAACCATTGCCGAAACCGATACCTCCACTTTTCAGCGCATGCTCGACCTGAACCTCAACAGCGCGTTTTATGTTCTGCGGGCGGTGATCCCGCACATGCGAAGCGCGGGTGCCGGCCGCATCGTTGCGATTGGCAGCCGTGCCGCCGAAGATCCTGGGCCCGGTGTCGGCGCCTACAGCGCTTCAAAAGCCGCGCTGGTTTCACTCATCCAAACCGTCGCCCTCGAGAACAAAGATCTCGCCATCACCGCCAACGTACTTCTCCCCGGGACCATGGATACTCCCGCCAACCGCAAAGACATGCCTGGCGCAGACACCTCGAAATGGGTGCGGCCAGCCTCGGTTGCGTCCCTGATTGTGTGGCTGGCCGGCGATGCTGGCAGAGACGTGAATGGAGCGGTCATCCCGGTGTATGGCAGCGGGCTCTGAAGCCTGAGGGTTCCTTTATTGGTACTTCAGTAACCCTCGCCGCTGCACCTTTTTTGCTGCAATTTAACATTCCTGCAATATTCTCCAACTATCATGGGAAAGTTAGGACATTCGATTGAGGAGTGGCAGGTGGCGTCGCCCCGACTTTCACGATTTGCTCTTCCGCTGCAGGTGGCCGCCGTGTGCTACCGGCGGCAAGAGCAATCAATTGAATTTCTTCTAGTGAACACCAACGGCGGCAGCAAGTGGACATTCCCGAAGGGCGCGCCTGAGCCATCGATGTCGCACAGCCAAGCCGCGGAGCGCGAAGCCTGGGAAGAAGCTGGGGTTCGCGGCCACATCGAGCCACGACACTTTCATCTCTATTTATATTCCAAGGGCGTCTTCTGGAAATCTCCGGGCATTCGCGAATTTGTGATCAAGGCCTTCTTGATGGAAGTCGACCGGATCAATGGATCCCATGAGCCCGAGCGCAATCCGACCTGGTTCAGCCCCGACGATGCTAGAAAGATCCTGGCCAAAGGCCGCGAAGTGAAGTACGCCAGAGAAATGCAGGCGGTGGTTGACCGGGCGCTGGAACATCTGGGCGCGGCAAAGGCCGTGACCGCGCAGTAGTCCTCGCGCACAGTTCACTACCTGCTCCAGTCTTCAATCTTCAAGCCCTTCACCCGCCGGAAGACTGCATCACTCGATACCAGTACCAGGTCCGCGGCGAGGGCCTGTGCGGCGATCATCAAGTCCAGATTGCCCATCGGCTCGCCGCCGCCCTCGAGGGCGGCGCGTATCCTCGCATATTGTTGGGCTGCTCCGGAATTCCAGGGGAGCACCTCCACGCGGAGGAGGAACTCCTCGACCACAGTCTTCAGTTTTGTCGCATCGGGCCTTCGCACCAAACCAAAGCGCAGTTCGGCCTCAGTGATCACACTGATTCCAACCTCGGCCATGGGCACCCGCAGCAGTCGCTCCCGAACGCGAGGGCGATTTCCTTTGATGACACAGCTGACGGTGTTGGTGGCGAGTAGGTAGCGGACCGGCATTTATGAAGTTTTCACAGTTGCTGCACCCTGTTACGGATTGTCATCGTTGCAGATTGTCATCCCGACCGGAGCTACCCGTTCCCGCAGGGAACGGGTAACGGAGTGGAGGGACCTGCTGTTTCCGCGCAGGCTGCACCAATCCCGGGACTGCTCTAGAACAGCTCCCGCTCTTGCGGTGGCGCATCTTTGCGATCGGCAAGAAAATCCTTCGGCACAGCGACGGTTTTAGCCAACGCGAAAAAGTCCTGCCAGGATTCTGGCCGGCGGGAAAGAATGATGTCCCCGGTGACCTCGTCGCGGCGGATGTAAACCTGCGAACCTTCAAACCGCAGGTCCGCTGGCAGGCGGACGGCTTGGCTACGGCCGTTGAGAAAAAGCTTCGCGATCCGAGGCATGGTATATACTATGGTATATTACAAATCTCTCTCAATGAGCGGGATTGTCATCGACGCAGAGCGGCGAAGATGCTCCTCCAGACGGTCGATTCCATTACTCTCAAACCATAACTATGGCTTCAGCAGGAAGCCGTGGCCTTCGCCATTGAATGTGCCGTAACCCACAATTTGTCCGGCGGTGTTAATCGAAGACGCATGCACTAGGACCCAACCCGAATTCTTGGGAATCATATTGTTCAGGTCCAGCATCCCTTTCTTTTTGGTCCAGATATAGGCGTGGTTGTCGCCGCCAGCCACCGTGGACTGCCCTAATATTTCTACCTTGTTGCTGATATAACCTGGCGAACTGGATGTGCCTCCTTTCAGCGTACCGATCGAATGTATCCCCATCGCGTCCCAATAGACCGAGACTCCATTTGGATATTTCGCCGATGTGGACAACCCCGCAATCACGCCGGAATCAGTAAGCCAAATGCCTTCGCTATTCTTGCCTCCCGGCAATGGTTTCAAATCCATCCATCCCTTTTTGCTGCTCCAAAGGAAGCCGTGGTACTTCGTGCCTGAAAAATTGAAGTAAGCGGTGCCCGTGACTTGCAGTTGCTCGTTTATGTCGAGCGCGTAGCAATAAGGGGCCTTCGGCAGGCGGCTTTTATCGTGAATCTGGTATTTTCCGGTGATCTTGCTCTTGGTCCATATAACCATATCGACGTCGCCGTTCGACACAAGCGACTGTCCCACAATCACGCCCTTCGAGGTAATCGCGTCCGCAAGACTGTAGGCGTCGCCGCCCTTCAGGGTTTTCAGGTCAACCATCCCGCCCTTCTGGGTCCAGAAGAAGGCGTGCCCATTGCCAGTCTGAGTATTTCCCGACCAACCGACCACCTCACTTGAGTCATTCACGACATACCCAATGCTTTGGTCGTTGCCAGGGAGATTGCCGAGGGGCTGCATTCCGCCACTACTGCTCCACAAAAAAGCTTCGGAGGCTATGTTGGTGGTGCAGGGTACGGTCGGCAACACCGAGTTGTCGGAGCAACCCGTAACCAGGCCATGGTTGTTGTTGTCATCGGCATAAGTACTGGTAAAGCCCGACAGCGCACCAAGGTCGGTCACCGTGTATTTCTGCGCCGCGGCGGCTGCGGTCAATAGCAGAACCAGGAACAGACATGCAGTAAGTTTCTTTTTCGCGTTCATTCTTGATTTCCTCCGGTGCCAAGGAACGGCGAGGGATTCTATCCCAACCTTGCTTCCTTCTCACAGCAAAAAAAAGACCTGCATGGTGCGTGCCGCAAACATTTGCAAACACGATAGTTAATGCCAGAGCGGGTGGATTCTCGAACCGCGGACCATGGCGCCTTCTGCAAACTGGCCCGCTCATGAGACGATTGAATTGACGCCATGATTCAGTTGTCCTCCGCCGGAAAACGTTATGGTCACAAGCTTCTCTTCGAGGGAGCGGACTGGATGATTACGCCCCGGGACCGCATTGGCCTGGTGGGCGCGAACGGCACCGGAAAATCCACGCTGATGAAGATTTTCGCGGGGATCGAGACCCTCGATTACGGTTCCTTCAGCACGGCCAAGGGCATCAGCGCCGGCTACTTGCCGCAAGACGGTCTCGCGCTCTCCGGACGCACGGTGTTTGCCGAGTGCATGGCGGTTTTTTCCGAGTTGCGTGAGATGGAACAGGAGATGGAAGACCTGACCGGGCGCATGTCCGAACTGGATCATTCGTCGCACGAATACGCGCAGGTCGCGGAACGGTATCAGCGCATCGAGCACGAATTCCGCACGCGCGATGGATACGCCATTGAGGCACAGGTCGGAAGCGTGCTCATGGGCCTCGGTTTCCGCAAGGAAGATTGGCATCGCCGGACCGAAGAATTTTCCGGCGGCTGGCAGATGCGCATCGCGCTGGCCAAGCTGTTGCTGCAGGAACCGAACCTGCTGCTGCTGGACGAGCCCACCAATCACCTCGATCTCGAAGCCCGCAACTGGCTGGAAGAATATCTGACGCATTATCCCAACGCGTTTGTGCTCATTTCGCACGACCGCTATTTTCTCGACGTCACCGTCAACAAAATTGCCGAAATCTGGAACAAGCGCATCCATCTTTATCCTGGTAATTACGAAAAGTATCTGGCATCGAAGACGCAGCGTATGGAGCAACTCGAGGCGGCGTATCGCAATCAGCGCGAGCGCATTGAGCAATTGGAAGTCTTCATTAACCGCTTTCGCTACCAGGCGACCAAGGCCAAGCAGGTGCAGAGCCGCATCAAGGAACTGGAAAAGATCGAGCGCATCGAGCTGCCGGAAGAAGAAAAGGTGATCCACTTTTCTTTCCAACAGCCGAAGCCGAGCGGCCGGATTGTGGCCGAGTTTATCGGTGTTGCGAAATCCTATGGCGAGAAAGAAGTATTTCGCAACGTCAGCTTCATGATCGAACGTGGCGACCGCATCGCGCTGGTCGGGGTAAACGGCGCGGGCAAATCGACGTTGATCAAGCTGCTCGCGGAGACCGAACCTCTCAGCGGAGGCGAATTCCGCCTGGGTCACAATGTGCTGCCGGACTATTTTGCGCAGGACCAGTACAAGGAACTCAATCCGGACGCGCGCATTCTGGATGACATCGGCGAGCTCTCGCCGCGCTCGACGCAAACCGAACTCCGCAGCCTGCTGGGCTGCTTTCTCTTCTCAGCGGACGACGTTTTCAAACGCATCGGCGTACTCTCCGGCGGCGAGCGCAACCGCTATGCTCTGCTGCGAATGCTTCTGCATCCGGCGAATTTTCTACTGCTGGACGAACCCACAAACCACCTGGATATGCGCGCCAAAGACGTGTTGCTGAAGGCGCTGATGGACTACAGCGGAACGGTTGTCTTCGTTTCGCACGATCGCTATTTCATCGACAAACTGGCCACGCGAGTATTCGAAGTGGGAGACGGAAAAGTGGAAGTCTATCCCGGTAACTACGAAGATTACCGCTGGCGAAAAGAAGGAGGCGCGGAACAACTACAGGAAACCGTTAGCCGCTCCACGATTATTGCGCAACCGGCAAACGGCAACAAGAGTGAGGTTGCCTCTGAAGACCCCAAATCCAAGCGCCTGAATCCCATCAGGCGCAAGAAGATGGAAGAGCGCGTAAAAGAACTCGAAGCCGAGATCTCCCGCGCCGAGACCGCCATCGCCGAATGCGAAGCTGCACTGCAAACCTTTGTCAGCGCCGAGGAAACCGCCCGACGGGGTCAGGAACTAGCCAGTCATCGCGCCGAATTGCAAAACCACATGGCCGAGTGGGAGGAGTTGGCCCAGTCACTCGAAGCCTAGCGACAGACCTGATTTGGTGACACCCTCGTAGCGCCGCCGTCCCGGCGGCTGTCGTGGGGGCGTTCCGCCCCCACCGGCCGGCAAGATGCCGGCGCTACAAGTGTGAGAGCAAGGCCTTCATCGGCGTGCTCTGCCTTGATTGAGCGGGTCTGGCCTTCGCTTGACTCCTCGTTTACAATCCACTCGCTGAAGTTCTCATCGGACTCTGGCATTTCTGCTGATTTCAATTGGTCGCTCGTTCAAAGGAGGATCCGATGCCCCTCTCACGCCGGCTTTTCCTCTGTGGTTGCGTCGCCGTTCTGCTGGTACCTTTTCTCAGTTGTGGTTCCGCGCACGACTCCGACGAATATTTCGTTTTCGTAGCGGCCAACCTGCAGGTTCCTTATTGGAAGGCTGCCGGCGCTGGCTTTTCCAAAGCGGCGGATGCATCGAAGGTTCGCAATAGTTTCGTGGGCCCCCAGTCCTACGACCCCAAGGCCGAGCGCGAGGCTCTGGATGAGGCGGTGCAAAAGAAAGCCACGGGCATCCTGTTGGCCGTTACCGATCCCGCTCTGCTCAAGGACAGCATTGACAAGGCCGTGGCCGCGGGCATCCCCGTAATCACGATGGACTCGGACGCCCCCACCAGCCAGCGGCTGTTTTTCATCGGCACCAACAACTACCAGGCTGGCTTAGCCGGAGGACAACGCCTTGCCCAGGAACTGAAGGGCAAAGGGAATGTGGTTATCTTCACCATGCCTGCCCAACCCAATTTGCAGGATCGCCAACGCGGCTACAAAGACGCTCTCGACCGCTCGCCCAATATCAAGATCACCCGTGTGGTCGATATTCAGGGCGATCCTCGTATCGCTTTCGATACCACCACCGAAATCATCGGCAAGGAAAAAGACAAAGTCGACGCCTTTGTCTGCCTCGAAGCGCAATCGGGCAAAGAGGTCGCCGGAGTGCTCAATAGCTACCACGTGACCGACAAAGTCGTAATGGCGATGGATACCGACCCCGAAACGCTCGAATGGATCCAGAAAGGCGGAATCGTCGCCACCATCGCGCAGAAGCCGTACACCATGGCTTACGTCGGCATGCAGATGCTCGACAATCTTTATCATCACAAGCCGGCCGCGCTCGATAGAGACTGGTCAAAGGACATTTACGCGCCTGTCCCCAGCTTCGTGGATACTGGTTCTGGTCTGATCGACAAGACGAACGTGGATTCCTTCATGCAAGCGGGAAAGAGTCTGACCGCCGCGGTCAAGTGAGAGCCGGGCATGCTGCGCGCCGCAAGAGTCGCGCAGCATCAAGCCTCGCCCTTCCGGTACCAGGGAAGCCCGATTTAATCAATGAGTTCGCCTGCGCCCTCCTGCTGGTCGAGTTCCTTCTGCTCTTGCGGCGTGAGTGCGGCTTCACCGAGGTTGATCACAAGCTTGTTGAGTGTGCCCGTGAACTGGAAAGGAACGTGGTAATCTTCGCTGACCGGCGTGCCGGTGTCTTCCCCGATGTCGAGGGTCTCATCGGCGGAAACGCGGAATGGAATAGTTCGCGCAAGTTTCTGTTCGGCCACTTTCTTCCCATCCACGGTCAGGGTCGCCAGGCCGCCTTTGCCGATGCCGCCGCCGTCATACTTGAAGGTAAGCACAATAGTGTGTTTGCCAGCAGGCAGTTTGTCATTGCTGGAAACAGCCGTTCGCTCAACACCCACCAGGTTGTAGTAGAAGACGGGTTTGCCCTGAAGCAGGTAAAGCCCAAGGCCATTGAATCGTCCACCTTGCGTCATCAACACGCCCTCTGCACCGCCAGCAGGAATCTCGACATCCGCCGTGATGCGGTATGACTTGTTCTTGAAGTCGGGCGCGCTGCCTTCGGGGATGCGGACGATGCCGGGATAATAAGTAAACTCAGTCCGCCCGCGAGTGAGGCTTGGACGAAGATTAACGTCGAAGCGTTCGACTTTACTGTTGTCGAGGGGCAGCACATTGTATTTGCCGGCTTCTGCCCAGAACAGGTCCTGCAGTTGGCGGAGCTTCTTGGGTTCCTTGGCCGCAAGGTCGTTGGCCTCACTGAAGTCCTGGTCGACGTTGTAGAGTTCCCATTGGTAGTCCAAAACCGACGGAGGGTTATTGCTCATGACCCAAGGCAAGATAGGCGGTGTGGTGGCGGCAACCCAGCCGTCGTTGTAGATGGCCCGGTTCGCGAACATCTCGAAGTATTGCGTGCGGTGGACCGACTTCGCTTTCGGATCATCAAAGGTGTAGACCATGCTGAAGCCCTCAATTGGCTTCTGGGGAACGCCGTTGAGCATCGACGGCGACTGCACACCCACAGCTTCGAGGATGGTCGGGTAGATGTCGATCACGCTGCTGAACTGGGTGCGGATGCCGCCTTTGTCCTTGATGCGCGCGGGCCATGAAATGACCAGGCCGTTGCGTGTACCGCCGAAGTGTGACGCAACCTGCTTGGTCCACTGGAAAGGCGTGTCCATGGCGTGGGCCCAGCCGACCGGATAGTGGTTGAAGGTCATCGGTCCGCCCAAATCGTCCATATGCGCCATCACCTGCTTGAAGTCCTCGGGAATATTGTTGAAGATGGACATCTCGTTAAGCAAACCCTGGGGCGTTCCTTCGGCACTAGCGCCGTTGTCCCCCTGAATGTAGATGACCAGAGTGTTGTCCGTCTCTCCCATTTCCGCAATCGAGTCGACGATGCGGCCCATCTGGGTGTCGCAGTAGGAAAGCGCTGCAGCGTACACTTCCATCATGTGCGCATAGACTTTCTTGTGGTCGGCGTCGAGCGAATCCCAGGCCGGAATTTCTTTTGGGCGCGGCGTGAGCTGCGTATCGGGTGGAACGACGCCCATTGCCTTCTGGCGCGCCAGCGTCTCCTCGCGCATTTTGTCCCAGCCCATGTCGAACTTGCCTTTGAATTTGGCAATCCACTCTTTGGGCGCATGGTGGGGCGCGTGCGCTGTGCCCGGAGCGTAGTAGGTCACCCAAGGCTTGTCGGGCGCGACCGCATGCAACATTTGAATGCGGGCGATGGCGTGGTCGGCCATGTCCTTGTCGAAGAAATAATCCGGCTGGTCGTGCGGCGGCTCGATGGGCTTGATGTTCTCGAACAGCGCGGGCGCCCATTGGCTGGTGTCACCGCCGATGAAGCCATAGAAATATTCGAAGCCCAGACCGGTTGGCCATAAATCAAATGGTCCGGCCTGACTGCTGTGCCAGTCGGGGACGTTGTGATTCTTGCCATACCAGGCGGTGTTGTAGCCGTTCTGCTTCAGCACCTCCGCAAAGGTTCCGTTGCTCCTGGGCATGAGCGAGTTGTAACCGGGGAAACCGGTAGCCAGTTCCATGATCACGCCCGTGGCATTGGAATGGTGGTTCCGGCCGGATAACAGAGCCGCGCGCGTGGGAGAGCAGAGTGCGGTGGTGTGGAACTGGGTGTAGCGGAGACCGCTCGCCGCCAAGCGATCCATGGTAGGCGTAGGAACCGGTCCGCCGAAGGTGCTACTGGCTCCAAAACCCACATCATCCGTCAGGATCAGCAGAATATTGGGCGCGCCTTTTGGGGCCTTGATTTCCGGGGGAAAGTCCAAGGTGGAATCCTTTACTGTTGTGCCTAGGTGACCTTTGAAGGGTGCCTGGGGCCGCGGCAGAACTTCCTGTGTGCGGCTGATGCCGATCATTGCCAAAACTGCCGATACAATCACTATCGCTTTCCCAACTTGATTACTCATCGCGTACCCTCTCTTCGAATCCGGGTGAAATTGGCGAAACAGACCTCGCTGACGCTCGCTCCAGTGTGGCCGCGGCACAACTCTTGTCAGGCCGCAATCCTAACAGGGAAAATCGGAAGTAAACGAAGTAAACAAGGATTGCCGCCGTAAGATCCCGTCTCCAACAACAACGGCTGAGTACCCCTCTTCGAGATCAGTTTCATGAACACTTCCTTTGCCAAGGGTCGTGTTCTTCCGTAACCTCCTCTATTCTCGACGCCCGTGCGATAGTCAATTTGGCCCATGGCCACCATCTCACACGCGCCGCATGCGGCTGCGCTCGAATAAGCCGCACGGAACAAGGAAGGCCGAACTCGATGCTGCAGTCCACACTGAACCCAGCCAACGCACCTAAATTTTCCCCGAGCCCCAACACCTTTACGCCACCCAAGAACATTTCCTCCTCGATGGAACAAGCTACGATCGGACGCTCGGTAGTGATCAAGGGCGAGGTCAGCGGCGCCGAATCGCTTTATGTCGACGGCCGCATCGAGGGCACCGTCAATTTCGCCGAGAGCCGCGTCACAATTGGGCGCAGCGGCGTGATCGTTGCCAATATCAATGCCAAGGAAGTAGTCATCATGGGCAATGTGACGGGCAACATCCATTGCACCGATCGTTTGGATATCCGCAGCGAAGGCTCGCTCACCGGAGACGTCGTAACCCCGCGTATTTGCGTTGAGGACGGAGCGGTGCTGAAGGGCGCCGTTGAGGTCCGCTCCGAACAGAACGAGAAAGCGCAGTCGAAGGCCGTCGAAACTGCAAAATCCGTCGAGGCGCCGAAGGCAGCAGCGGCCGCAGCCGGCGCAGGGACGTCAGCAACTCTGTCATCCGGTAGCAAGGTCATGTACAACGAGTCGAACTGAGCACGTCACCACGAAAATCAGGGCACCGGGGATCAGCCCACGGTGCCCTTTATGTTTTACCTACCGGAATTCCCTATTTCCCTTTGGTTTCGTCCTGCTTCAAATCAAGCGCGGCTGAATTCATGCAGTAGCGCAGACCGGTCGGGGCCGGACCATCAGGAAAAACGTGCCCCAGATGCGCGTTGCAGCGGGCGCAGCGCGCCTCGGTTCGCACCATGCCGTAGGTGCTGTCGGTCGCTTCCGCGACCGCGCCCTGGTCGATCGGCTTAAAGAAGCTTGGCCAACCGGTGCCTGAATCAAACTTGGTTTCCGAGCTGAACAACGGCTGTCCGCAACATACGCAAGCGTACGTGCCCGACTCCTTCGTCTTCCAGTATTTGCCGGTAAAGGCCGGCTCCGTGCCCGCTTTGCGAGTGACCTGATACTGCTCGGGCGACAATTGCTTTTTCCAGTCCTCTTCGGACTTCACGACTTTTTCAGGCATGAAATTCTCCTCATCAGTTCTCTAATTGGATTACGACAGACGCCGAAAAGTTACGGATGACAGAAAATCCATTTCCCCACAGACTGTGTCTCTGTGGCGAAGCGGTACACCGACAGCAAACCAAAGTTCTTGACTTCGCCTTTCATTCGCTTACAATGGCGTCATGGCGATCACACGCAGACAACGGCAAGTGTACGACTTCATCTCCGGGTTCGTACAGAAACACGGTTATTCCCCGTCCTTCGAGGAAATTGGGGAAGGCCTGGGACTGAGTTCACTGGCCACAGTGCACAAGCACATCTCCAATCTCGAGAAAAAAGGGCTGCTGACGCGGGATTACAACCGCAGCCGCTCCATTGACCTGCTCCCTCCCAAGGGCCGCCTGAAGCAAGCGATGTCGGTAAATACCACCATGGTGCTGCCGCTCCTGGGGCGGATCGCAGCCGGTCAGCCCATCGAAGCCGTGGAAAACCCGGAAACGATTTCTCTGGCTGATTTCGTCCGCTCCAAAGAAGTGTTCGTGCTCGAGGTACGAGGCGACTCCATGCAGGACGAACACATCATGAGCGGAGACTACGTGCTGGTCGAAAAGGCAAAGACGGCCCACAACGGAGATATCGTGGTCGCGCTGGTCGGAGGATCCGACGCCACGCTCAAGCGCTTCCATCGCGAGGGCGACAACATCCGGCTCCAGCCTTCAAACGTCAACATGCAGCCAATTATCGTGCCGGCCGCGTCTGTCGAAGTCCAAGGACGAGTGATTGGGGTGTTGAGGAAGTACTGAAGCCAGCACTTAGCACTTGTCATTTAGCAATCAGCCCAACGCAGATCGACTCCGAAGTTTAGGCAGCTTTCCCGCAAGAACACAAGCACCCCAAACGCTTATCCCAGGTGCTTGTCAATCGCCTTCTGAATGGTTTCCTTCGGAACGTAGCCAACGATCTGTTCCTTTACCTGCCCACCCTTGAACACCAGTAAGGTGGGAATGCCGCGCACGCCATAGCGCATGGGTGTAGCGCTGTTATTGTCGACGTCCATCTTGCCGACTTTGACTCTGCCCTGGTAGTCCTTGGCCAGTTCTTCCACGATGGGAGCAATAGCGCGGCAAGGACCGCACCACGTCGCCCAGAAATCCACCAGCACTGGAGTCTCTGATTTGAGAACATCCTGATCGAAGTTCGAATCGGTTACTTCAAGTATTCCGTTGCCTGCCATGATTTCCCCCACTGGGCGTCCACTCTGGACTTGCCCAGAAAAACAGTATAAAAGCCCATCTATCGATGGGCCTACTCAATCTTAACACTCCATTGGATGCAGAGCAGAGGCAAGAAGTCGCAGACTGTGATCGCCGGGCGTGGCAGGGTCGGCCATGGAGGTAGTCGCGCCGCGGGTCTTGCTGCTAAGCTAACGCCGATTGCCTTACTGGATGATCGAATTGTGGCTCGATGATTGGGAATAAGGAGAATTGATGTTGGAACGACTATGCTTCAGGGTGCTGCTCGGTTTGATTTGCCTTGGCTTCGCGTTTGCCGAATCGCCCCCGCAATCTGACCTCGAATCACGGCGCAACGCGCTGAACAGCCTGTTGGCAGAACAGTGGGAATACACTCTGCGCACCAATCCCGCTTTATGCCTCGATCCTCGGAGATAAGCGCTGGAACGACAAAGTGGATGACTTTTCTCAAGAGTTCATCGATCGGGACTTGCAGGAAACGCAGAGGTTTCTCGCTCGCTTCGAGGCCATCGACACCGCTGGTTTTCCAGAACAGGAGGCGCTGAATAAAACCCTGATGGTGCGCGACCTGCAAGTGAAGATAGAACGTGCGAATTTTAAAGTTTGGGAAATGCCGGTGGCACAAGACAGCGGCATTCAGATCGACATGCCGCAACTGGTGAGCGTCCTCTCATTCCAGAGTGTGAAGGACTATGAGGACTACATCGCACGATTGAAAGCGTTGCCTTTGCTGTTCGACCAGACTGTGGTTCAGATGCGTAAAGGAATGGCGGAGGGATTGATGCCGCCGCGTTTTTTGCTCAAGAAAGTCATTGACCAGGCAAATGGGATCGCGACCCAGGCGCCGGAGAAATCGCCCTTCGCTCACCCCTTCTTCGATTTCCCGAAGGATCTGCCCGAACCCGACCAGAAGAGGCTGCGAGAGCAAGGGTTAGCGGCAATTCGCGATTCGATACTCCCAGCGTATGCCAAGTTCACGAAGTTTGTGCGCGAAGAATATGAGCCCAAGGGCCGCTCCGAAGTCGGAATTTGGTCCCTTCCGAATGGTGATGCATTTTATGCATTTCGCGTGAAAGAGAGCACTACTACGACCCTCTCGCCCGAGGAGATTCACCAGTTGGGCTTGGCCCAGGTGAAGGAAATCGAGGACCGCATGACGGCCGTGGCCAACCAGTTGGGCTTCAAGGACCGCAAGAGCTTTAACGCCGCCATCGCCACGGATCCGAAGCTGCACGCCCACTCCCGTCAGGAAATTCTGGATCTGTACCGGAAATACACCGATCAGATGTACCCAAAGTTGCCCGGATTGTTCGGACGTTTGCCCAAAGCCAAAGTGGAGATGCTGCCAGTCGAGGAATTTCGGGAGAAGGAGGCTGCGTCTGCGTCGTACGTCCAAGGCACACCCGATGGCTCGCGTCCCGGCCACGTGATGGTGAACACCGGTGACTTTGAAAAACGCAATCTGTGGGACATTGAAACCACCGCCTATCACGAAGGCGTACCCGGTCACCACATGCAGATCGCCATCGCCCAGGAATTGCCCTCTCTACCGCCCTTCCGGCAGGAGGAATACTACACCGCATATACCGAGGGCTGGGCACTCTACGCCGAGCGCCTGGGGAAAGAGCTGGGATTCTTCCAGGATCCCTACAGCTACTACGGGCACTTGGAAGATGACATGCTGCGAGCCATTCGGCTGGTGGTGGATACTGGTCTTCATTACAAGCACTGGACAAGGCAGCAAGTCGTGGATTACTTCCATGAGCACTCCGCCGAGGACGAACCCGACGTTCAGAGCGAAACCGACCGCTATATCGCCGGGCCGGGTCAAGCCTTGGGTTACAAGGTCGGCCAGCTGCAAATCCTGGCCCTCCGTCAGTACGCGAAGGATCAATTGGGAGAAAAGTTCGATATCCGCGGTTTCCACGATCAGGTCCTGGGCGCCGGAGCCTTGCCCATGGATGTACTCTCCGACCGCGTCCATCATTGGGTTGCGGAGCAGAAAGTGGGGGCTGCATCTTCTGAAGGCACGAAGGGCAATCGAGGAAAGTGAGATCCGTGGCCGGAACACGCGCCCAAATAAAAACGTCCTAAACTTTTCAGCTTAGGACGCCTCGGCAGCCCTCCCCCGGAACTGCCAAACTACCATTGGATCGTAGCTCCGCCCCCTGGTTGTGTAAACGTCACTTTGGTAATAGCATATTCGATTGAGGGTAATGCCTGATATAGCTCGTAAGTAATCTCGGGACTGAACGTCAACTCACCAGTTGGTTGAAGGCAAAGGAGAAGACTGGGTCGAAAATCCTGCCCTCGGTTACTTCGGGCCCGACCGAATCCTTGCACAGCTGACTCTATCGACTCCAGGCGATGGCACGACTATTTCTGCCAGGTTTGCCCGGCGTCCGCAGTGATCCAGATTTCTTCGGTCGAAGTGGTCAGTTTGCCATGCAGAGTGTCCGTGAATTCGACTCCTATGATGTCGCCCTCGAGCGCCTCGCCATTCACCACCGGCCGCACTTGCGTCCAATGCTGACCGGCATCGGAAGAATGGAACAGAGCCCCCGCCGCGCCTCCCACCCAGATGTTCAGGCCATTCGCTGCCAAGGCTCGAAAGATAGTGTTGCTCGAGACCGGAATTGCCTGCCAGGTTCTGCCGGAGTCACGCGAGCGCTGCAATGAGCCGTCCGAGCTTAACGTCCACCGGGGCGCGAGGTTCGTGGACACCAGCGGAATGATTGCCGTATTCGAACCTTCTGCCGGCGCAACGGTGTTCCCAGTGACCTCAATTCCCTTCCTGGCCGCGGTGTCTTGCGATTCCGCAGCCTTGGCTCTCCCCGGCACCAATTCATCCGAACCAGTCCGGGCGTCTGCCATTTCGACCGGACCCGGGGCCGTCGCGGCAGAATTTCCATCCGGCTTCGCGGTCCTTGCCATCTGCTGGCTCGCGGTCTGTCCATCTGCGACAGCACTCTTGTCCCCCACATTCTTCGCCAACGGAGTGCCCGGTGCAGACAACTGACGTTCCACCCCAGGCTTACTCTCTGCGATCATGGGCGCAATTTCTCGGGATTCCTGCTGCTGACGAAGGGTGACGACCGCGCCCACCACGACAACACAAGCCACGAGGGCTCCCCAACGCAGAACTGGCCAGGCAAGCCAACCTGTTTTCGCAGGAACCACCGAAACAGCATCTGCGATCCCGGAGTGCGCCGCCGTCAGCGTCACGATTTCCCGGCAGGTCGTGCACCGAGACAAATGTTCCAGGACCTGTACTCGCTCGCCCTGCGAGAGCAACTTCTCCGCAAATGCGCCAAGCAAGTTCGGGTCAGGATGGTCTCTAACCTCCGCAATTGCCTGCAACCTTTGACCCACGATTTTGGGTATCTCTTCCATCTGCCGCTCTGTCAACCTTCTTTCGGATTTTCGAAGATTACGATTCCCTAGCGAGGCATGTCTTCATGCCATAGGGCACAAGCACTCGAATCGACCCCGGACTTACCCGCTACGTCTTCCATGCCTACGACCCGTCTGCTGGAGCTTCCGCCTTCTTCTTGGAGAACGCCGATCCTCTGGTTTCTTGCGCCAGGCGACTGCGAATATTGACCCGGAGGTCACGCACATCGACCTCCAACGCCTCCTGCGCCTGCCGGCGGCTCATCCCGCGCCGACCCAATCCCGCCAAAATCTGCTTGCGCAATGACTTAGCCAGCTTGTCTAGCTTCCGGCTGATAGTGGATTCGTGCACTCCCAGAGTGCGCGCAATCTCCGCCAAAGTTCGCTCATCCAGAAAATAAGAGGCCAGAACAAACCGATCCTCCGACGGCAGCGCCAGCAGGACCTCGTCAACAGCCGCTTCAACTCTGGGATCGACGGCAATCGCGGGTTCAGAGGCCGGGGTCGCGAACTGAACGCCTTCTTCAGTCTCCTCATCCAGGCTAACCAGACGACGCTGCCGGCGATAACGGTTCACGTGCTCTTGCACCATGACCGTGCGCAACCAACCTTCCAACGACCCTCGCCCCGTGTACGAGGCTAGCTTCGAAGTGCGCTGCCCGTCTCGTGTCGTCGTGCCATAGAGCTCCGCATAGATCGAGTCCGCCAACTCGCGCGCGGCTGAGCTTTCTTTGGTGATGTAACTCGCGATGTCATAGAGCTTCTCGCGATAACGGGTCAGGAAAACTTCCCAGGCGTGCTCGTTCCCGGCAGCACAGGCGCGAGCCAGCGCCAGTTCTTCTGCCCGCAAGCTGGTATACAACTCGCGCAGATCGCGTGGCGCTGCGTCCGCGGGCAAGTATTTCCGGGCGATTTCCCGAAGCACACCATCAAACTGTTGCCGAGTCAGCCCGAACTCTTCGCTTTTGCTCTTTTGGTAAATCTCGATCACGACCGAGTCCGAGCCTCCGGAAAACTCCCCTACGGATTGGACGCCGTCGTTAGGCATAAAGGACTCGGCCACTTCTGGATGCTACCAACTATTGGACGCAAACCGCCGGAATTTTGCCGTTCGCCAACTAGTCAAAGCAAGAACAAGGAGCGGGACACGAGCTCAGCAGACAAATGGTGTGCCCGTCTGCATTGGAATTCGCTGGGTCCAACCGACGACCGAGGCCTGGCCGCTAATCATTTGGCGTGCGTTTGCGTTTGTCTGTGCAATCCCTTGCACGTAGCCAATTACTCAATGGATTTCAGCCAGAGAGGGCCGGATCTCCTTCCGTCCACGCTCATAAAGAAGGGCTGGGACTGCCACCCTTAGAACGAGTGCCAAAGTATTGGCATCTGCTGCAAAACCTTGCAATGTACGCGACCAACCCACGTACTTATGCATCTTAATCACCGTAGGCAGAAGGGAGCATCCACCAACAGCGTCTGAGCGTGCCTGAACCCTTTAGCCGTGCCATCAGAGTTCCGTAAAGGCTTTATTAACAATGCTTCATGACCGTTGTGGAAGACTCCTTAGGCTCTCCCGGCGGTGAGAAATTTGCAGTGATCACCCGCCCGGCGGAGTGGCAAGCATTTTGCAGCTTGTACCGGTGTTTTCCTCGACAGTAGACACCGTAATTGGGAAGCGGGGAGGCGGATTCAGATGAGAAAGCGACAGTCCACGAAACTCATCACCCAGTCGCTTGTTTTGGCCGCGATATTCGTTGTGGCACTGAGCACCGCACATGGCCAGGCGTCATCGCTCTTGGAAAAGGATGCGATCAATCGCAATGCCACTTCAGCGGTGAGCATATGCGAAGATGCAGCAGCGCCATCATCGCTGAAGAATGCGTTGCGCCCGGTCTGTCTACGAAAGCCCGCTGCGACGGCGGACTTTACAATCCAGAAGACAATCATTATTGGTTTCGTGGGAGGCTTTGTTAAGCACGATAACGCGAAGCATCCTGAAGTACAGTTTGCCGCCTGCCTTCGCGACCGTTACCCCTCCGGAATCCATGCAGAAGTGTTTTCAAATCACGATGGTCAAAAAGCTCTTCGTCGAGTCTTGCACCTTCTCGACACCGACCGTGACGGCGCCCTCACCGCCATAGAGAAAGAGCATGCGAGAATTATCATCTACGGACACAGCTGGGGTGCTTCGGAAACGGTCACGTTAGCCCGAGAGTTGGGGCGGAACGGTGTCCCGGTGCTGCTCACCATTCAGGTCGATACTATTGCTAAACCGAAACAGAAGGGTTCCATAATCCCCCCGAACGTGGCCAATGCGGTGAATTTTTATCAGCCAGGAGGGCTGCTTCATGGGCGCTCGGAAATTCTTGCGGCTGATCCGGCACGGACGAAGATCATTGGAAACTTTCGCATGACCTACGAGAACCATCCGATCAATTGCGATAATTACCCCTGGCTGGCTCGGACCTTTGACAAGCCTCACCACGAAATCGAGAATGATCCACGCGTATGGGACCAGGCTGCATCGCTGATCGATTCGGAGCTGTCGGACCCGGCATCATCTGTAACCAGCCTGAGGACCTCGGAAGGAAGCCGGATTGGCCCGGACGACTCCAACTGACCTGTTCGGGTGCTGGCCCTGGCAACCCGTTTCAAGTACAACTCTAAATCACATACATACAGAGGGTGCCCCATCCTTCCGCGCTCTTTGCGGAAGGGTGGGAGGCTAGAAAGCAGAAGCCATCAGGGGAGAACCCCTCTTGTCGAATTCATGGTGGATGGGAGCCCCTGCCAACCCGTTTCAAGTGCAACTCTAAATCACATACATACAGAGGGTGCCCCATCCTTCCGCGCTCTTTGCGGAAGGGTGGGAGGCTAGAAAGCAGAAGCCATCAGGGGAGAACCCCTCTTGTCGAATTCATGGTGGATGGGGCCCCTGGCAACCCGTTTCAAGTGCAACTCTAAATCACATACATACAGAGGGTGCCCCATCCTTCCGCGTTCTTTGCGGAAGGGTGGGAGGCTAGAAAGCAGAAGCCATCAGGGGAGAAATCCTTCTAGTCGGAGGGTGAGATGCAAAACAACTCAGGCTTGCCCCCTGGCTTTTTCAAGAGCGGGCACTCGAATCTCCGCAAGCGCCGTGCCTCGTCCTATCTCATGGTTGGATGCCGTGCGTCCCCGAAATTCTCGCCGCCCACCCTTGCAACAAACGCAAGGATGGGGCAACCTCATGCTTGGCGTGATGGGGAATGAGTGGGCCAACCCCCAACGGAACTCGGCGTTACTTCTGTTCCGCCTTCTTTTCCGCGGCCTTCTTCTGCGCCTCCACGGTCCAGGGCGGCACGATGCCGTTTTCACGCGCGTAAGCCACCAACTGACCGAGGTGCTCGTGTGCATCGCTGACCAGAATGTAGACCACGTCACCGGCATTCGCCTGGGGGCCCAGCTTCGGCAACAGCTTCGCGAAGTCAGCGTTGGTCATGCCATTGATCGTTTTCTGCGCGAACTCCCACGACTTGTTCAACTCCTCGACGATCCGGGCCTTGTCAGTCGTGGATTTTTCAAAGGTCTTTCCATCGAATCCGGGGGGAGGTGCCGCTCCCATAAGGCCCAGAATCCCATAGCGCTCGCCAGCGACGTGGAGAAAGACTTCCGCGAAAGAGCGCGAGTCCGGCGAAGGACGCCAGTTGAATTTGTCGGCAGGGAGAGCGTTGGCAAGGTCCACAAACTTCTTCTGTACCGCTTGCAGGTCGAAAAGAGACTGCGCCTTCATGTCATAACTTGGGGAAGTATGATCGGCGCTGGCCGCAGCATCCGAATTCTGCGCCGATGCACCGGGCACGCCAATACTCAGACCCAGCGAAACCAACAATACTGCCGGAAACAATTTGTTCATGTCCGATCCTCCTCAGAGAAGCCGCTGGTTTCCTTGGACGTTCACCCGGAGAAAATGGCCCTCATCGGCACACAAGTATTTCAAGGATGGATGGGAAGGAGTTTCTGCGATCCATTCTGGCCTCTCGACAGCCTACGGGACGTTGAGCTGCTTCCCCTCCTGCGCGGTAGCTTGCTGCGGGGCTGCCCGACCTACCGAATAGGTCACCCGCAGCGTCTTCGGTACCCCAGGAGCAGGGTCTGATCCCATGGTTGTGTTGTTCACTAACGTGCTCAGACGCCCGTTCCGGACCATCGCCTGCAAACGTCCGGCGACGTCACGACTGCGGTTTCCGGCACCATAAGTAGCCGAAAGAATGTTCAACTGGCCCGGGTTTCCGCCCGCCGGGGGCCCCGGAGGACGGGTTGGGGGCCGAATTACCGGAGGCGGCACCGGAGATGGGTTCCAGCCTCCGTTCCAGCCGCCATTCCCCCAATTACCGCTTCCCCAGCCGGAAAATTTCGAGCCATCCACCACGCTGCCTTCGCGGTACTCGAACATATGGTTGCGTCCGTCGGGCCCGCGCACATAAATCCGCAGGGTCTTGACGTAGCCCGGCGCCGGATCCACGCCGAACGTGCTGTTCCCCATGCGGAAGAAGCTGTTCCTGGCAGCTAGTTCCCGCAGCCGCTGGGTTACATCCACGTGCCTTGATGCAATGCCGTACTGAGCGTCTAGGATCAAATACTCGCCGCCCTTGCTACCCCAGTTGCCGCCGCCCCAGCCGGAAAACAAAGCGCCATTCACCACGCTGCCTTCGCGGTATTCGAACATCCGGCTCTTGCCCTCGGGCCCGCGTGCGTGGATGCGCAGCGTCTTCACATTCCCTGGCGAAGGATCGATGCCGAACGTGCTGTTGCCCATTCGAAAGGATTTGTTTGAGCGGGCGAGTTCGCGCAGCCGTTGGGTGACGTCCACCCGTTGGTTCCCGTAACCATAGTCCGCGCGAAGGATCTGGTATTGCTGTGCCGTTCCCGAGGCAACCACAACCAAAGCGAAAGCGCCCACGGCAAAACCACGCCTCAAAGCCCTTTGGAAGCGCACAGTTTGTTCTCCTTTCGGACAATTCTGCACTAAGAACGTGTTTCGGCGCCCGGGCCAGCCCGATTTCTGCCTTCTCATCCTACTCCGGAGGGTGCCCCGTCCTTGTCTCTCCGTTCTTTGGAGAGACAGGGCGGGGTCCCTTGCTCTGGAGCAGACCATGTGAACCTCGCGTCAGAGCAGCCTAATCCCTTCCGTAATTGTGGGGTAGGCCAGCGTGGGCAGCAACTCGCGTTTCATGCGTGAATTGTCAGCCACGCAGGACGTCATGCCAGCTCTTATGATGTCCCGGTTGAGAGGAGTAGGAGTGCGTAAAATCAATGCCACCGCTTCGCAACTGATCGCAGCAGCATGGAACATCCAAGCGGGCAACCGCCAAGCGTGTGTGCTGTCGTAATGGTCGGCCAGCTTATCCAGAAAATCCTGTAGGGTCAGAGGAGCGTCGTCACACACCTGATAGACCCCGCGTACATTTTCTCCCTCGATCGCGCACTGCAATGCCGCCAGAAAATCCGGTAGCGCGATCAAGTGCGCCCATGTTGGCTTCTTCCAAATGGCCATGAGACGATGACCAAGCATCCAGCGCGCGCCTTCAACCAGTTTGATTCCCTTGCCATAAACGATTCCCGCGCGGAACACGACAGGAACCATCGAAGAATCTTTGCACGCTTCAAGCAAACATCGCTCGGCCTCGAGGCGAGTGCGGAAGTGAACCACGTTGGAGATTGCGTCCAAGCGTCCCGACCGCCGGGCGGTCTGGAGTTGTCTCTCCTTCGACGTGCGGAAAACTGACGAGAACGAACTTTCGTACGCCTGCGTTTCCGGCCGCATCGAGCAGATTCTGCACAAAGACCACATTAGTCTTGGGCAGAAACCGTTCGGGCAACGGGGCAAACAATACACCCGCAAAATGCACGATGCAATCAATGCCCGCACACGCCTGCCGCAAAGTTTCGCGCTCCGCAAGATCCACCCGGCGCACCGAAACATTCGAGTGACCGGAAAGGTCGGATGGCAATCGCGACTTATGCCAATGCCAAATGAAGCTGGTGCGGACTTGACAGTAAATGCCGAGCGACGCGGGAGCCCAAGTTGCCGGATGCTCCCGTAATCAGAATGTTCACGCGGCTTTCTCTATGCGCGCCATGAAATTACGGAAATAAATCATCCCACCCAGATCAAAGAGTCCGTGAGCGATCATGGGCACAAGCAGATTTTTCGACCAAATGAAAAACAATCCCAGATAAAGGGCCTGGAACACCGACCACAGGCTGACAACCCGGATATCCTTCTTGCCGAAATGCGCCAGCATGAACAACAGCGAAGCCGGAATGATGCCAAGGACCTGTTGTAGGAACCCGCGGAAAAATATCTCCTCTCCGCAAGCCGCCGTCAGGCCGCCCAGCAAGATCTGAGCTGGCCCGGCGTGAGCATACTCCTTGGCCAGTGAGGCGGTTAATTTCCGTGAATAGACTTTTCCCTTGAACCATGCATATCCGTACTGCACAAGGAGCGTCCATAGTGCCAACCAGAGCGATCCCGCAATCCCAAAAGCGATTCTTTGCGGCGTGGGCCTAAGGTCGAACGGAAGAGCATTTCGCCGAATGCCCCAGTAGCCCAGACCTCCGAACATTAAGGTCACGACAATCTCAAGGCTCAAGTATCGCTTAATGTAGAAGAGCACAAGTCTCCGTAACGGACCCGTGGATGCGCTGATGCTAACTCTAACTCAACTCATTTCCGGCAACCGGCCATTTAAGTCGAATCCAAGAAATCAGGACAGAGTCGCCGTGATCAATTTCTAAACGGACATTTCGTCATTGACTTCATATTTCTAATCAGATAACCTATTTTTAGCGGCATTATCTGTTGGATAATTTTCGCTCTTTGACAATTCACGATGGCCATTGGCAAGTTCGGGCACACCTACGCCCGTGCATTCCCAAAATTGACCACATGCTGACGACGTAACTCCCATGTTCTCTAGATTTTGCGCGTAACTCCTGCAAACTCAAAGATCTAGCACATAGTCAAAATTTAAGTCGTTTGTTCTCTAGATTTTGCAGATCAAGGGGGGAGGGGGGGGTACCCAGTACTAAACAGTAAACTTCGTCCCAAAATGGAAAACTGCCAGTTCGCCGTTCAGCTGGCCTTCAGCTAGCTCAGGTTAGCATCGTCTCTCCATAGAAACTGATCGTCAAGAATGAGGATACGAATACGAGGCATTCGAACTCGACGTGGCTGCAGTTGGCATTGTTCACATCTCTGCTGGCAACGTTGCCATCGCCGCTGATCCTGGCTATCACGTAATCAAGACGTACAAGCAGGGCGGTGATTTAAAAAAGGCAAGAAAGATCGATAAAAGAGATCGCTTGAATTGATTAAATAGCTCGAGGGGAAGTTGAGCAGCGGCGTACTTCCTGTAAACTATGCCAGCCCCGGGCGGGAAACCCGGGGTAACTCTTTCATGAGCGGCAGCGAGACAGAAAAATTCCATCGCGCGAGAATTATCCAACGTGTGGACATCGCGCCCGAGCTGTGGATAATCCGCGTCCAACTCGACCACGAATTCAAGTTCGCTCCCGGTCAGTACGCAACTCTGGGTCTCGAAGGTCTGGGCAAACTTAGGGAGCGTCCATACTCCATCGTGTCTTCGCCTTACGAGAGCGAACTTGAGTTTTTTTTCGAACTGGTTCCACCCGGAGACCTCACGCCGCTGTTGTACAGGCTGCAACCCGGCCATGACCTGTTCATACGAAAGGTGCCTAAGGGCCGGTTCATGCTGGATACCAAAAGCGGCCGCACCAATCACCTTTTAGTGTGTACGGTAACCGGCGTAGCTCCCTTCGTAAGTTTTGTCCGCACTCTTTATCGAGAGTGGAAAGAAGGGAAGTTTGCAGGAGAACACAAACTGTTCCTGCTCAATGGAGCCAGCCGCTCATGGGAGTTCGGGTATCTGGAAGAGTTGCAGAGGTTCGCGCAGGAAGCGCCCTGGTTTAAGTACGTGCCCACCGTGAGCCGTCCGTGGGACGATGAAAAATGGACCGGCGAGACTGGACGCGTGGATGACATCTTGCGCAAGTACACCGACATGTGGGGTCTCGGGGCGGACGCGATCGCGTACTTGTGCGGCCATCCCGCAATGGTTGAGGGAGCCAAGGGAATCCTGAAGCGCATCGGCTTCACCAAAGAGGGATTGAAAGAAGAGATCTATTGGGTTCCGTCCAAGAAGATGCCTGCCGCGTGAGGGCCTCGCCTTGCGAACTCTGCGCTAAACACCCACACTCGAACTTCGGCGTTCAAGCAGAAGAACATCCCGCCAAATACCGCATCGTTGGCCGAGTTTCTGCCGCAGTCCGACTTCGCAAAATCCGCAGGACTTGTGCAATGAAATACTGGGAACATTCTCAGGAAAGATTCCGGCCTGCAACGTCCATATCCCAGAACGCTGCGACTGCTCGACCAGCGATTGGAGGAGCATCCTGCCAACCCCGCGACCACGCGCGTCGGCAGCCACGTAAACGGAGGCCTCCGCCACGCCAGAATAAACGCGTCGACCAGAGACTGGGCTGAGCGCGGCCCAACCGAGAATCCTCTGGCTGTCGCGCGCGACCAGCCGGCAATCCTGACGATGCGCTTGATCCCATTCCGTCCACTCTGGAGCTTCCGTTTCGAAGGTGGCATTGCCGTTTGCAATACCTTCGGAATAGATCTTCTGAATCGCGGGCCAGTCGTCGCTCTGCATTGATCCGATACCGACGTTCGCCATATTCAGATTCGATCTCGGCATACTGTGGTCGCCATGAAGCAGGCACACTGTCGTCCTATTCGCTTTCCGCGGGAGCGAAGAACACCAGTACCATCAACTCTTCGGTGATCTCGTAGAAGCGGTGCTCCACTCCGGCCGCAACAAAAATGATGCTACCCTCGCTTACTGCCTGGTCTTCGGAGCCGGCTCGCATGCGGGCTCGACCTCGAACTACGTAATACATTTCGTCTTCTTTGTGGGGTGATTGAGGATCAGTGCCGCCAGCGGGTAAGACGTAGACTCCGCCACTCATGGCCGGGACGCGCAGAAACTCCAGGTAACGCTTGCCGGATTGTTGGCGGCGTTTTTCTGCGTCGGCAATGTCAAAGAAGTCTGCTTCTTGCACGATAGCTGCCTCCCATTCAGTCGATACTGAGTGTTGCGCCTTAATCCAGGAGCATAGCATCCGCTGCTGCGCGTACACCCGTCCTACAGGAAAGACTGTATTGTGTTTTTGCTTAATATCCGGTTCAGATAGTTTATAGCGCCACAGTCACGTATGGGCGAACGACTGTGAGCCCCTCTCGTTTGATCGACGTTCGGCAAATCGGACCAAATAGCGAACGAGACATTTCTGGCCGCTGCTCGGGTTGCGGTGTAGTTCTGATAGCGCGGCTCAACATCTGTGAAGACGCTGCGTCAGAACAACTAAGGGAGAAGCTCGAAAAATTGTTCGCTCGCCATTTGACTGAAACGAGCTGCGGCGAGAGCCAAGACCATCCGGCTCCTGAATAGGCCTGCGCCTCCAGTATAATGGCGAGCGGATGACCCTCACCGCTGGCGCCAAACTCGGACCCTACGAAATCCAGTCTGAATTGGGCGCGGGCGGAATGGGCGAGGTCTATCGGGCGCGCGACACTCGCCTCGATCGTCAGGTCGCCATCAAGGTTCTGGCTACCCATCTTTCCTCTTCGCCGGAACTGAAGCAGCGGCTGGAGCGGGAGGCGCGCGCGATCTCTTCCCTGAACCATTCCCACATTTGCCAGCTTTATGACATTGGTACGCAGGACGGAACCGACTACCTCGTCATGGAGTTCCTCGAAGGGGAGACGGTCGCGGAGAGGCTCCGCCGAGGCTCACTGCCTCTGAATGAAGTGCTGAAAATCGGAGCGGAAGTAGCTGAGGCCTTGGAGGTCGCACATCGCGCCGGCATTGTGCATCGCGACTTGAAGCCGGCAAACATCATGTTGACGAAGGCCGGCGCAAAGCTGATGGACTTTGGTTTGGCGAAGCCGTTCGGCATGAGTGCTCCAGCATCGGGCGCAGCGCCTGCGTTCACCGCAGTAGCGACTTTGACTGGCCTAAGTCCGGTAAGCCCGTTGACCACCGCGGGAAGCATTGTGGGCACGATCCAGTACATGTCACCAGAACAGATCGAGGGGAAAGAAGCCGACGCGCGGAGCGATATTTTCGCGCTGGGCGCGGTGCTCTATGAGACGGTGACCGGGAAGCGAGCCTTTGAGGGCAAGAGCCAGATCTCGGTAGCGTCTTCGATCCTGGAGAAAGATCCAGAGCCGATCAGCGCGGCTAAGCCGCTGACCCCGCCGGCATTCGAGCATGTAGTGAAAACCTGCCTGCAAAAGAATCCAGAGGAACGCTTTCAAACCGCGCACGATGTCAAGCTGGAGCTCAGATGGATTGCGGAAGAGCGATCGTCGCCGTCCGCAGAAGTTTTGCAGACGGCCCCTCGGCATCCACGCGAACGTCTTGCCTGGGCAGCGGCCATTCTGATTGCGATTGTTGCTGGCGCGGTTGCCGGAATTTTCATTGCTCGTCCCAGTCAGCCTGCTCGCACCATCCGCACCGTCATTGCTCCCCCTGAAGGCACGTCGTTTCGGCTGACCGGCGACCTGGCCGGTCCCCCTGTGCTCTCGCCTGATGGCACCAATGTTGCGTTTTCTGCCGCTGCTGCCGACGGCAAAGTCGTGCTGTGGGTTCGTCCCATGGACAAGCTTGAAGCGCGCGCTCTGCCAGGCACCGAGGACGTGATATTTCCTTTCTGGTCTCCAGATAGCCGGTCGCTCGGGTTCTTCGCCAATGGAAAGCTGAAAACCATCGATCTCAGCGGAGGCTCTCCGCTGGTAATTTGCGACGCCCCGCAGGGCCGCGGAGGCGCCTGGGGACCGGATGGTGTGATCTTGCTGGCCACAGACACCCAAGCGCCCATCACGCGAGTCAACACCAACGGCGGTGTTGCGGTCCCGGTCACCAAGATTGATCAGGCACGGCATACTTCGCATCGCTGGCCCTTTTTTCTTCCAGACGGCAAGCATTTTCTTTATGTCGCCGTCAATCATGATTCCGTCCAGTCCGGAAATGACGCGGTCTACTTCGCCTCGCTCGACGGTGCGGAAAACCGCATGTTGTTCCGCGCTCTTTCCAACGCGGTCTACGCCGGCGGTTTTGTGTTGTGTGCGCGTGGCAACCAGTTGATGGCGCAGAAGTTCGATCCGGCGTCGGGAAAGCTCAGCGGTGATCCACAAGTCATCGCTAACGGGGTTGCCAATGATCTCAGCACGTGGCACATGGACGCCTCCGTTTCCGGCGCCGGACTGCTGGTGATGGGCAGCGGCGGTACGGCCGATTGGCAGCTCGTGTGGGTTGATCGCACCGGGAAACGAATAGGCGTTGTAGTCGACAAGCTTTCCAATCTGCAATTTGCCCGTTTGTCGCCCACGGGGGACCGAATCGCGCTTCAGATCGACACTGGCGCAAACGACATTTGGGTGTTCGATCTGGCCCGTGGAATTCGCACCCGGCTTACTTTCGGACCGGTGACGAACAACTATCCGGTTTGGTCGCCCGATGGCAAGTGGATCGCGTACAGCTCCGATCGTAATGGCAGAAATCGTCTTTATCGCAAACTCTCCGATGGCAGCGGCGCCGAGGAGCTTTTGCTGGAAGATGATCAAGCCATTATTCCCGACGATTGGTCGCGCGACGGCAAAACGCTGCTTTATTCGCGTGGGTCTTATTTTGCCAATGGCGCAGACGTCTGGGCGCTGCCCCTGGAGGGAGATCGCAAGCCAGTACCGATCGTGCACCACGGCGCCAACTCTTTTGCAAACGCGGGGCGGCTGTCGCCTGACAGTCGCTGGCTCGCCTACTCATCAAACGAGTCCGGTCAAGCGGAAGTGTATGTCGTACCTTTCGGTGGTGGACAGGGGAAGTGGCAGGTCTCGCAAAATGGGGGCGATCGACCGACGTGGGGCAAGGACGGCAAGAGCCTCTACTACGCGAATCCGAGCTACACCATTTTCGCGGTACCGGTCAAGCAACTGAACAACACGCTGCAGTTCGGGACTGCCGAGCCACTAGTGTCCAACACCTCTAGCCAAATCTTCTTCTATGATGTCTCACCAGATGACAAGAAGATACTTCTGAATGTAATTTCCCAGCAGGTCAACCAGTCGATCACTGTGGTCACAAACTGGGCCGAAGAATTGAAGAAGTAATGCTGGCGTTTCCTTTTCGTTCGCTGCGAGAAGTTTTGTGGTTTAGAGTAATCGAAATTTCCTGCTCGTGAACCCGGCGCAGTCCGCATCTGCAAAGAATAAAAGACTTTCTGGAAGTGGCACCCTTCTTGCAGCGAATATGCGTGTCGCTTTGTCATTTTCCAGGGGGTGTTGTGATGAGAGATGCGTACGATCCATATTCCGCGGTAACGTTCCTCATGCTTGGCCTGGGTATCGGAGCAGTCGTGGCCATTGTCTGCAGTCCGCGGGTGCAACAGGGAGGCGGGTTAGAGAGGGCCAGCTATCGGCGCACGCCGGGATCTCAACCACAAGGCGAGGTCAACCATCGAGTAGAGTGACGGAACGCGGGACGACTTAACCAGCAAGGAGGCCATCATGAAAAAATCACTTCGAGTACTCCATCAGTCGCTGTGGATATTGCTTTTGGTTTCTGCTTTACTTCTAAGCCCCGCGATGTACGCGGAAAACAATGTGATGGGAGAGATTCAATTTGAAGGGAAATCCCATGTCGAAAAGACTTCTGGGGTCTGGGTTGACGGAGAGTACGTAGGCTATCTGAAAGAACTCAAGGGATCGAAGAAGGTTCTGCTTTTACCCGGTGAACACGTAATCACCGTGCGCCAGGACGGCTACCAAGATTTCACGGAACGAGTGGTTCTCCAGCCCGGACAGAAGGAAGTCGTTCGGGTGGCGATGGAGACGGCCCTGACGGGACCCGCTCCCGACTGTGACGGCGACCGTCAAGATCGCGGTCAACCCCTCGAGAGCGGCAGTATTTTTGGACGGCCTTTTCGTTGGACACGTCGGGGAGTTTGAGGGCGCGGGTCGAGGGATGCTAGTGGCGCCGGGATCGCATCAGATCCGGATCGCGCTTCCCGGCTATCAAACTTTTGAGACCGATATCAATCCGATCGCCAATCAGAAGGTTGAAATCAAGACTGATTTGGTCAAGAATGGTGCTCCTCTGACCGAGCCCATGGTCCAGACGGAAACTGGTGACGTCACAGTGCCGGCGGTCGCTCGAAATGCAGGGGCGGCTCCGGCGCATTAATTTTAGTATTGACCGTAACGTCCCTTCACGGAATCGATGAGCTTCTGGGGGTCATAGCCGACGCCGTCTTTGAAGACGATCTCCACGTTCTCGATGTCTGAGATGTGGCTGGCCGGGTCGCCTTTGATTATCACGAGGTCCGCATTTTTCCATGCGGCGATCGTCCCGATCTGATCCTGCCTTCTCAGGTACGTGGCGCCGTTTAGCGTCGCGACCTTGATGGCCTCGACCGGCGAGAATCCAGCTTCGACCAGCAGTTCGATCTCGCGCTGATCGCCGAATCCGGGGACAACGCCTCCGTTGCCGGTAGGATCCGGACCGCCGAGCAGCAATCCTCCGGCTGCGGCGAATGCGTGCTCCAGTTCCATGTCGCGCTTGAAAAGCATGGGCCAGTCGGCTTTTGGGGGCTGCATGGCCGCGGGGCGCTCACGGTTGTACAGATACGCTTCGCGCGCTTCCGGTGTCATCACGTCGAGGACTTGTTGTCGCAGCGGAGGACGGTCCGGAAGGCCGCCGCTCTCAAACACCGGTAGAGTGGAAGTGATTGCAACATGGTGCTTCACCAGCGTGTCGATGAGATCCTTCGCTTCGGGACTATTCTTCTGCATGTGTTCCAGCGTGTAGGAGCCCTGGCTTTCGCTGCAAAGATCAGGCTTCTTGTCAGGATCGAGTTGTGTGTTCACAAAGAAGCCGTGCTCAAGATCGTCGATGCCGAGTTCCGCCGCTTCTTTGTAAGTCACCGAGCATAGGTGTCCCGTGACCTTGATCCCACGCTTATGCGCGGCCTCAATCGCGGCTTTCAATTCCGATCGCGTGATTTTCATGTACGCTTTGAACGAGGTCACCCCGCGGTCTGCCCAATAATCGACCATCTGCGTCGCCTCATCCGGGCCGCTTAGCTGATGCATTTGGAGGAAGTAGCTGCTGGCGCCCTCCAGGTACGGGCCAGTCACATCGATATGTGGACCGGGAAGTTTGCCTTCGTCGATCTCGCGTTTCAGGTTGAGATCGCTGTAGGTTTCGACGCTTCCTGTCGTACGCATCGTGGTCACGCCGCCAGCCAGATAAAGGCGAGGAGCGGAGAACGTCATCTGCGGCACCAGAGCTGGCGGTTCGGAGTTCCACTGGCTGTCCAGGTCCGGCCGGGCGATGTAGAAAAGATGGTTGTGCATGCCGACGATTCCCGGCATTACCGTGTATCCGCGCAGGTCGAGGATTGTTGTTCCGCCGGTTGCGGGAGTATTTGAACCCGCCTGCACCGCTGTGATCTTGCCCTCTTCGATGATCACGTTCTGGTCTTCGACTGGTGGTCGCCCGGTGCCGTCGATCACACGCACGTGCTCCAGCACCACTTTCGGCGAGCTCACTCGCACATACTTCTCTACCGTCGCCGATAGCGTAGCTGGCTGTTGAGCATTAGCGCAAAGAGAGAGAAGCAGCAACATCGACAGAATCAAGGACCGGCTGAAGCGCATTGGATTCCCCCGAAGTCGGTAATTGTAGCTGAGGGAGCCAACCCAACACCTGAGAGGCGAGAACGAATAACCGCCCGGCGACGCCGCTACTCATACCGAAGCGAGACGGCAGGGTCAATCCGGGCTGCGCGTTGCGCTGGAATGTAGCTGGCGATCAACGCGATGAGAGTCAGCAATCCGGAAATCGCAACGAAAGTCAGAGGATCAGTTGCGTCCACACCGAACAGAAGACTTTGCATGAGCCGGGTAAGCGCGAAGGCGCCGGCCAAGCCGATGGCCACTCCGGAGAGCGCCAGAATCATGCCTTTGCGGACGACTAGACTCAGAATGCCCTCCGGCGTTGCGCCCAGCGCCATTCGAATTCCAATCTCGCGCGTACCCTGGCTCACCAGGTAAGCCATGACGCCGTAAACACCGATGGTGGCCAGCACGAGAGCCAGACAGGCAAAAACGACCAGCAACAGCATGGAGAATCGCCTTCGCGCCAAGGATTCGTCAACGCGCTCGGTCATGGTTCGCACGTTGTACAAGGGAAGATCACCGTCGAGTCCGTGAATCTCCTGTTTGACGGCCGAGACCAAGGCTGTCGAATCAATGCCGCTGCGCACAACGACGTTCATGGCGCGCGCAACATGCTGGGTTTGTGGAAGGTAGAACGCGATACGCGAGTCAGAATCGAGCGTGTACTGTTTGATCCGCCCCACTATGCCCACGACCGTTACCCACGGCGCCTTGGCGGTGACACCGCCGAAGTGGATGCGCTTGCCGACAGGATCCTGGTTGGGCCAGAGCTGCTGCGCCATGTAGTCGTCGATGATGAGCACGGGGGGGCTGGTGGCAGTATCCTGGTCGTTGAACAGCCGCCCCTGGACAAGCGGGATTTCCATGGCCTGAAAATAATGCCCATTGACCATGCGCTCATCCGCATTGATGAAATTCTCGCCCGGGGGGAGAACCCGGCCTTCAACGGTGATAGGTCCCCAAGCGAACATTTCACTCAGGGGTAGAGCGGTTACGGCTCCGGCCGCGGTCACGCCCGGCAAACGTTCGAGCCGTTCGAAAAGCTGGTGATAGGTAGCCAGCACAGCCTGCCTGTCATCGTACTTACGGCCGCTCATGGTCAACTCGAGCGTAAGCACGTTCCTGGGATTGAAACCGGGTTGAACGTCTTGCAGGCGCGCGAAGCTGCGGATGAGAAGTCCAGCCCCGATCAGCAGCATCACGCACAACGCCAACTCGGAAATCACCAGCAGCCGGCGCAGGTTGTTGCCGTGTCCCCACATGGAACTGGTGCCCGCGGAACCACGGCCGGCATCTTTGAGAGTGGCGTGCAGATTGAGGAGCGAAGCGCGCAGCGCGGGCGCGAAGCCGAACAGAATCCCGGATAGAAGCGAAAGCAGAAACGTAAAGATGAGGGTCTCTCGATTTATGCTGATCGCATTCAAGCGTGGAACGCTTTTGGGTCCAAGAATATGGATCCAGTGCAAGCTCCAGTAGGAGAACAAGACACCGAGGAGGCCTCCCGACAGCGCCAGCAAAATGCTTTCGGTGAGTAACTGGCGCGCGATGCGAATGCGGTTCGCACCCATGGCAGTGCGAATGGCGATTTCCTTCTGCCGGGCAACCGCACGAGAGAGCAGAAGATTGGCCACGTTAGCACACGCGATCAGCAAGACGAATGCCACCGCGCCCAGCAGGACGTAGAGAGTCCGCCGGACATCTCCAACCACTTGTTCGAGGAGGGGAACGATACCGAACGTCAAGCCACCGTTGGGTGGATAGGTTTCCGGATAGTCACGGCGCAGATGGGAGGAGATTGTGTCCATCTCGGCTTGGGCTTGTTTGATCGAGACCCCGGGCTTGAGCTTGCCGATGATGTTGTAATCTTCGTGATCCCGATTGCGGGAAGCGTCGGCTGGGAGCGGCAATGGCAAAAGGATATCGGCCTGCTCGGCGCCGTCGAGCGTAGGCATAACTTCCCGCGGCAACGAAAAGTCTTCCGGCATGATGCCCACGACTTGATAGGGCGTCCCGTTGACCGTGATCGATTTGCCGATCATGTGCGGATCGGAACCGTAATGCCTCGCCCACATCCCGTAGCTGAGCAGAGCGGTTGCAGGATGCCCCGGCGAATCCTCGTCCGCCACAAACAGCCGGCCCGAGGCCGCCCGCAGGCCGAGCATAGGCAAGAGATTGGAGGAAACCCGGATAGTCCCGACTCGCTCGGGCTCGCCCTGACCAGTCAGATTTTCGTTTCCGCCGATGGCAATCGCGACCTGCTCAAAACCATGGTGTTCGTTTTTGATGTCAAAATACTGCGCGGTGGAAAACCAATCTTCGGTGATGTTCAAGCCGGGCGACCGATTCCACAGAATCACGAGCTGGTCCGCATCTTTGTACGGCAGAGGGCGGAGCAACAGAGCATTCATGATGCTAAAAATGGATGTGTTTGCGCCAATGCCGATAGCAAGGGACAAGACCGCGGCCAAGGTAAAACCGGGATTCTTGGCAAATACTCGAAAAGCGTAACGGAGATCCTGTGCAAGTGTATTCATAGCCGGCGAACCGGGAATATTGTAACAAGGAGGCGAGGCTGCTCTATCGGGTGCAGACTTGGTTACCCGTCCCCACTACTTAGCCTGACAGTGCATAATGAGGTTGCGCTGAATCTGCAAGCACTGCCGTATTCTTCTCATTCCGTGCTGTAAGCGAAGGGATGCGATTTCAACATTTCCCGTAACCGCCGGATGGCGCCAGGAATGGCCAAGGAGCAAGGTTGTGACATCGCTGCAGGACGGGCTTTGGTACAAAGACGCGATCATTTACCAGGTCCACGTACGGACTTTCCGCGACAGCAACGGCGACGGAATCGGAGATTTCCGCGGTCTGGCGGAGAAGCTGGACTACCTGCCAGGAACTCGGTATCAACGCGCTGTGGTTGATGCCGTTCTTTCCTTCGCCGCTGCGCGACGACGGGTACGACATTTCGGATTACAGATCGGTCCACCCCAATTACGGCACGCTCGATGATTTCAAGAATTTTCTCGTCGCTGCCCATGAGCGCGGGATACGAGTCATTGTCGAGATGGTGCTAAATCACACCTCCGATCAGCACCCATGGTTCCAGGAATCACGGAGCTCTCTGGATAACCCGCGCCGGGACTGGTATGTCTGGAGTGATACTGATACTCGCTATCGTGGAGCGCGAATTATCTTCCTCGATACCGAGACATCGAACTGGGCGCGGGACCCGGTTTCCAAGTCATATTATTGGCATCGCTTCTTCAGTCATCAGCCTGATCTTAACTACGACAACCCTGCCGTTCGGGAGGAGATGTGGTCGGTCATGCAGTTCTGGCTGGAGATGGGCGTCGACGGGTTTCGGCTTGACGCGGTTCCCTACCTCGTCGAACGGGAAGGAACGTCCTGCGAGAACTTGCCCGAGACCCACGCAATCCTCAAGGATTTGCGCGGCAAGCTCGACAAACATTTCGCCGAAAAGATGCTCCTTGCCGAGGCCAACCAATGGCCGGCTGATCTTCGGCCTTATTTTGGGGAAGGCGATGAGTTCCACATGGCCTTTCATTTTCCCCTGATGCCTAGAATGTTCATGGGCGTGAAACTCGAAGATCGCAAGCCCATCATGGATATTCTTCAGCAAACTCCGGAGATCCCCGGCTCCTGCCAATGGTGCCTGTTCCTGCGCAACCACGACGAACTTACGCTGGAGATGGTCACCGACATCGAGCGCGATTACATGTACGATACCTACGCCGGCGATAAGGCGATGCGGTTGAACCTCGGCATTCGGCGGCGGCTGGCTCCCCTTCTGGATAATGACCGTCGACGCGTTGAACTGATGACCGGCATGCTGATGTCGCTTCCCGGGACTCCGATCCTCTACTACGGCGACGAGATCGGGATGGGCGACAATGTCCACCTGGGGGATCGGAATGGAGTGCGCACGCCGATGCAATGGGATGGAGGCTGGAACGCCGGCTTTTCTTCGGCTGATCCCGAGAGCCTTTATTCGCCGCTGATCCTTGATCCCGTTTACGGATATCCGGCGGTAAATGTCTATTCGCAGAAGCGATCTGGGCATTCGCTTCTGGCCTGGATGAAGCGCATTATAAGCACGCGGAAGTCAACGCAGGTTTTTGGTCGAGGCTCCATAGAATTTCTACATCCCGCGAATCACCGGGTGCTCGCCTATGTGCGGCAGCTCAAGGCTGAAACGGTGCTGGTGGTAAATAATCTCTCCAGTTCGGCTCAGGCCGTGGAACTCGACCTGCGGCGCTACAAGGGCAATATCCTGGTGGAGATGTCTGGCCGGAATATTTTTCCGCGCATCGGTGACTTGCCCTATCTGCTGACCATGGGACCGTACCAGTTCTTCTGGTTCCGTTTGCGGCGGATATGAAGAAGTGAAGAAGTGAAAATCTGGGCCAGGTGTGACAGGGGTTTCGTCTGGACGAGACAAGTGTTCTTACGGATGATTTTCTTCGCGAACTCATCAGCGTTGGCGAAGTAGACCTGCTCGTCGGTCTGCCTACACACAACAATGCCGAGACTGTCGGACAAACCGTCCAGGCGATTCGCGCTGGACTTCTGCAGTATTTCCCCAGGGAACGCGTCGTCATCGTAAACGCCGACGGAGGATCGAAGGACAGCACGCGCGATGTCGTCGCGGCAGCTTCGATCAACGACGTACAGCATTCTTCAGGCTTGTACGCTCTGCGGACCCTGCACTGCATTAGCACCGTCTATGGCGAAGAGCCAGCCACGGAAGTTGCCCTGCACACCATTCTGGCAGCCGCCGAACTGCTGCGTGCCAAAGCATGCGCCATCGTTTCACCGGAATCTACGAACGTCACACCGGAGTGGATTGAGCGGCTGCTTCGGCCGGTCTACCGGGATGATTTCGATCTGGTCACTCCACTCTATCGCAGGCATAAGTTCGATGGATTGCTTTTGCGAAACCTTGTCTACCCGATGACCCGGGCCCTGTATGCCAGGCGAGTTCGCGAACCGTACGCAGTGGAATTCGCATTCTCCGGTCGCCTCGGCAGTCACCTCCTGGAGCAGCAGGTTTGGGACCACGGAGGGGGCGGCGTTGGTACCGAAATGCGGGTGACCCTGGCGGCAATGGCGGGCGAGTTCCGGCTGGGTCAGACCTTCCTTGGGATGAAACAGCATCTGGATCGCGGAGCGGCCGACCTTGTCCCCGCAATGCGGCAGACGGTGGGGACGCTTTTCTGGTCTTTGGAACCCAACTTTCAACTCTGGAGCACGAACCGCGTGACAGAAAGCGTCCCCACCTTTGGTGCTGAGCATGACTTAACTGTGGAGCCGATTCGAGTGAACCGAAAACGGCTCCATCAACTCTTCACTTCCGGCGTGGCGGAGCTTGAACCGGTTCTCGAGTCAATCCTGTCGGCTCAGACACTCGCCGAGGTCCAAGCTATCGCCAAGCTCACGGAGGATGATTTTCGATTTCCCCACGAGCTTTGGGTGAAGACGGCTTATGAGTTTGCCTCGTCGTATCACAAATCTGTGATCAGTCGAGACCACATAATCCAGGCACTGGCTCCGCTTTATCGCGGAAAAGTCTATACCTTCCTTCTGGAAAATCGTGACGCTTCAGGGGACGAAGTGGAAGCACACGTCGAAGCGCTTTGCCAGACATTCGAGCGCTTGAAACCGTACTTGCTTGATTTATGGAATGTAAGAGAGTGAGGTAAATATGTGGGAAATGATCGTTGGAGAACTGAATCACGCAATGCAGGAGTTTGCCCGGAGTTTCGCGCACTTTCTGCCCCGCCTGCTGGCGATGCTGATCATTGCACTCTTGGGGTGGGTGGTGGCGTACGTCCTAAAGGTCATGTTGCGAGGCATTCTGCGGATTGCGAAGTTCGACAAGCTTTCAGACAATGCCGGCGCCACCCAGCTACTGAATAAGGCGGCGCTGCCGTCGTCCAGCGAACTGTTGAGCCGGGTTGTTTTCTGGGTGGTGTGGCTGGGCTTCATTCTGCTCGGAGTGCAGGTGCTCGGCATCGTCGGCCTGCAGGAGTACATTGGAAGATTCTTCCTTTACCTGCCCAGATTATTCGTGGCACTGTTCATCGTCTTTTTCGGATTGGTGGCGGCTAGCTTCTTTTCCCGGGCGGCGCTGCTCGCAGGAGTCAACGCCGACTTCCCCTCCCCGCGGCTGCTGGCAACGTTGATTCGAACCATCATCGTCATTTTTGCCGTGTCGATGGCGTTTGAACAGCTTGGCCTCGCCGAAAGGACAATATTGGTGACCTTCGCCATTGCCTTCGGGGCGCTGATGCTCGGCTTAGCCATCGCCTTTGGTGTCGGGGGCCGGGACTTAGCGAAGCAATTTTTAGAGAGAAGATTCCTTAAGGAGAAACAGGAACAGAAACAAGACGAACTCTCGCCGCTGTAACTTTCAGACGCGGCAACGGTGGCTGCAAGCAGAACATGCTTTGCCTCCTGCCGCCTGGATGATCTTCAGCGTCGATGACTTTCAGCGTCTTGGCGGTCTATTTCAATCCTCGCGCTAGGCACTGATCTTCCGCAGAATGTCTTTAAACCGGTGAATCTCTTCTACTGTGTTGTAGTGCGCAAGGGAGGCTCTCACCGCACCCTTTGCCGGATCGAGCCCGAGACGTTGTATCAGGCGAGGCGAATACATATGGCCTGCGCGCACGCCGATATGGTTTCGGGCAAGTTCCTCAGCTACTGTCGCCGGGAGCATGCCTGGCAAGTTGAAGCAGAAGGTCGGCACGCGTTGGGAAATCCGATCTGGCTCACGAATGCCGTACACTTCGGCGCCTGCCTCCCCGAGAGCGGAAAGCATTTCGTGTGAGAGCACCTGCTCGTAGGATCGGATCTCGTCCATCGCGCAAATCAAGCGGGCGCGCCGTGAGGCGGACGGGCCGTCGTGATTAATCCGTTCGCCTAAGGTTGCCAGATAGGATAGTGCGGCATCCATTCCAGCGACGTTCTCGTAAACAAAAGTTCCAACTTCGAGCTTGGCGGGCGGTTTGTTGGGGATGAAGTCCTCGCGGAATGTAGGCAGGTTTTCCAATATTTCCCGCCGTCCCCACAGAAAGCCCATGTGCGGAGAAAAAACCTTGTAGCCCGAGCAGACGAGGTAGTCGCAGCCGAACTTCTGGACGTCGATCACGCCGTGCGGTGCGTAGTGCACGCAATCGAGAAATACCTCCGCGCCGACTGCATGGGCGTGCTTCGCAACGTCCGCGACGTCCACCACCGATCCGATGGCGTTGGACGCGACTGTACACGCCACCAGGCGTGTGGCTGGCGAAAGCAATGGCACAAGATCGGCGACATGCAGGTTTCCATCATCCCGCATTCGCCACCATCGAAACCGTGCCCCTTCGCTTTCCAGCGCGAGCCAGGTCGCGACGTTGGCCTCGTGATCCATGTCCGTCACGACGATCTCCCGCCTGTCGCCAAGTGTCTGCCCCACAGCCATGCTGACCAGCCGAATGAAAGAGGTGGCATTCATGCCGAACGCAATCTCGTCCGGGTGGTAAGCGTTGACAAAATCGCAAACGCTTTCGCGCGCCCGGGCCACACTCGCATCTACTTGTTGGCTCTTTTCGTAAGGTCCACCACGCTGAACGTTGCAATTCACAAGGTGTGAAGTGACCGCATCTAAGACGCATCGCGGGATCTGCGCGCCGGCCGCGTTGTCGAAGAAGATGAAATCCTTGCTGTTCATGAGCGCAGGAAAAGTTGTGCGAAGATCGTCGACGGGAAATTCCGAGTTCATGTCCTATCCACTTCCTTCTCCGCCCTGAACAGGATCGGATACACCAAAGTTGGCGCTCCCAAGAGTACACAAAAAGCTGGACTCGTATACAGGCAAAAAACTCGGCAACCTGAGTCGCAGCAACCCCGCGCATAATACCGCCTCAGCATTCAAATATAAGTTTTCGAATATAAGTTAAGGACAAGTCGTGGTGCCGGGAAGGGGGCGACCGGGATGCAAGGCATTGTATCGTGACACGATATTTAATCGGATCCAGGCAACCCTGAACCTTCGCAGGATCGTCGAATGAGCAGAAGTAGAACTCGTCGGACGTCCGTGGGGAGGTTCCTATCGTGGCCCATGCACAACAGTTGCCAGACGAAGGTAAGGCCATGAGGGTGATATGCTACCTGATCTGCGCGCTTGCGGTTGCCATCTGGCTCGGTCTGTGGGTGTACGCGATGTTTCTGTGACAGATTGGTCCCTTGGATACAGGCAGTCGATCGCGAGCGACTGGTCGCGGACAAGTTGGGCAAGGCGCGATCCACCCACTCAGGGGAGGTCGCCTGGGTTTGTCTAAACGCGCCTGTCGCTCTGCTCCCCAGGCTGTCTACTCGAACGAGGTCAACCAACGCGAGATTGAGGAACCGAAGCGGGGCCTCACCGAGGATCAACGGAAGGTGGAGCAGCAATCCCAACCGCCGCCTCATTCTGACGTCGAAACAGGCTCCCGATCCCAACAGTTTGCTCCCGGCGAGCGGACGGGCACAGCGAATTTTGAGGTCGCCTCGGAGCCGCGTCGGGATCAGATCGCGGACGCCGAGCGCGCACTCCTGTTCAAGGCGCGTTTTGCTTCGAATCTTGTCTCAGCCGATAGCGCCAGGCGCCAGACGTCTGCTTCGCAGACGAGGCCCCTCGATCCATCACTCCCTTTTGCCGAAACGGTTCCTTCTTTAGGTGCTTCGGGATTGACGCGTGCCACCGACGGCCCGTTGACCGGCCAACCCCCGAAGCAGGCGCCCGGGGTGAATGTGAATTCCGCCGAGGGCGCCTCCACAGAAAGCGCCCCTTCGACCTTGGGAGCAGGGCAGTTCGCGTCGACTTCGCGCAAAAGTGTCCCGAGTGAAATCCGGGCCAAAACAAAATAGGAGAAAAAGACAATGGAACTCTACGAAAATGCGATCAAACTCGAGGGCTTCGTGGGTAAGGGCGCGGAGAACACACAGCGCCACCGTTCGACAAGATGATGTCTCGATGGACGGTCGATGATGGAAAGCAGCGAGATCCGTTACCACCGGCCGCTGCTGCTGCCATACCGAAGCAATTGAGATATAGGGTAGCGAGCCAACACTGATCTTCACCGCTTTTTTCGTTTGAAAGGAACCAGATCTCGCGCATAGCGTCGCGGTAAACGGCCATGTCGGCCTCGAAATAAGCCGGAAAAAGATGACGGGCGGGGATCGGAAGGTCGTCGAGGGGAGCGATCGCTTCCGATCTTTCGTTTATGACTGCTTTTCGTCCCGATAAGCGATCCCGCGAAGCGAGGCGACGGATCCGCCGTCGCGCAGACAATCGATGAGCCGGAGGAGCGATATTTCGAAGTCCCTGCGGAATAGGAAATTGCAGGATCTTCACGGTTTGATTGGGGACTGAAATAACGATATCAGGCTTCAGGCTTCAGGTTTAAGGTTTCAGGAGAGGCAAGACCCCCGAGCGAGCAACCAAAAGACAATGGATCGAAGGCACAGCGAAGCCGCTCACCCTGCGGTACTACAAACAAGGCAGCGATATGCTGCTAAGGTCCGAACTGGCGCGCTTGCGAATAGACGAAATAAACGACGAACGTGCACAGCAGTTTGCTGCGGAAAACGGGCGCCTGTCTGCCTCGGGCATCAACCGTGGCCTTCGTACCTTGCGGCGCAGCATGAATCTCGCGTATCAGTGGGGCAAGTTGGAAAGGCCTGCCCGCGTCACACTGGCAGCTGGCGAAAAACAACGCGACCGCGTGTTGGACGAAAAGGAAATTGAGGCGTCTGAATACAGGCTGGATAAGTGCTGGTGCCGGGAGGGGGAGTCGAACCCCCAAGGGCCGAAGCCCGGCGGATTTTGAGTCCGCTGCGTCTGCCAGTTCCGCCATCCCGGCCTAGTCAACTAAGTTCTTGGAGGTGAATCACCTAGTTGATGATTCCTGTATCGCTTGCTTTCGGCACCAAAGTGCTGGTGTCACTTGTGGTGTCACTTGAAGCCTTCTGTGCAGTGCCAGTATCGCATAGCCGCTGCACGGCTGCCAATTGGTGCTTTGAAGCCAGATGAGCGTATCTGACGGTCATCTGAATGGTCTTATGTCCCATAGGTTCCTGGACAGTCCGCAGGTCAACTCCAGCCATCACAAGACGACTCGCGAAAGTGCGGCGCAAACAATGAAAAGTAAAATCCTTCAGACCTGCGGCCTTCACCGCCGGATAAAACCGCTGTCGTGGTGAGGCGAGGCGCTCTCAGGGAGACACCTCAGAACGAAGACAAGCGTACTGAGGTTTTTCTGTATGGTGAGAAACACAAGGAACACTGAGCTCTCACCCGGGTAGGCCGATGCGGTGCACCAGGCCTTGGAAGCGCGAGTCGGAGCGCAGAGGATCGAAGCCCGGCCGCAGCAGGACGCCCGGATTAAATCGCTCTTCAAAGCCTTTTTCGAGCCAATTCATGGCTTGATCCGTATCTCCGAGAGATGCATAGATCATCGCGATCTCCGAAGCATTCGAATAACCAGGGTTTGAGTGCTTCTTTAGGTCGCTCAGCAGCTTTTCCGCTTCGCTCCTCTTGCCGGACACGACATAGGCGCGAGCCAGATTGGCTATACACGTGGGGCTACCCGTAGAAAGCTGAACCGCTTTTTGCAGTTCTGCGACCGCTTCAGCGTACATGTGTTTTTGCAGGTACGCCTGGGCCAGTTGATTATGTGCGAGGGCAAAATTAGGATCCATTTCGATCGTCTTGCGGCTCTGTTGTATGGATTCGTCGTAAGAGTGCGCAAGGACAAGAAGCTCTGCCAGATCGGCATTAATAATAAGAGATAGCGGATCCAGGTTTTCCGCTTTTCTCATTTCCGCGATGGCCTCGTCATACCGACCCAATAAACTCAAGTGCCAGGCATACCAATGGTGAGCCGTTGCGTAGCCGGGGTTCAGTTCAATGGCTCGCCGGAATTCCTTGCCAGCAGCGTCAAAATCCCAGTCGAAGCCGTCTAAGACGAATGCAAGTGAGTTGTGGGCTTCGCCGAGCGTGCTGTCCAGTTCCAGAGCTTTGATCGCGGCCGCCTTCGCTTTGGGGAATGCCTCCTTTGGCGTCATTACTGCATACTGCCAGTCTCCCAATAGAGCATAAGTATCGGCTAAGCCAGAATAAGCTTGGGCGTACTTTGGATCCTCTTCAATCGCCTGGTTGAAATAGGCCAGTGCAACCTTCAAACCATCCGCTGTTCGCTTATTCCAGAAGTACCGCCCTTTGAGATAGGACTCGTAAGCTTGCGGGTTGACAACTTTTACGTTCTTCAGCGCAGCTTGTTCTTGCGGAGTCAAATTAATTCGAATTTGATCTGCTATGGCTCTAGCCACCGTGTTCTGGAGCGCCAGCGAATCACGCAACTCACCCTCGTAGCTCTGGGACCACAAGTGCTTGTCCGTAGAGGCCTCGATCAACTGTGCCGTGATGCGGACCTGGTCGCCGGAGCGCAACACGGTGCCTTCTACCACGGCGTCAACGTTCAACTCACGAGCGATCTGCGGAAGAGGCTTGCGCGCTCCTTTGTATACCATCACAGAGGTGCGGGAGATCACCCGTAAAGCGCTGATCTGCGCCAGGTCGGTGATCAACTCGTCGGTCATGCCGTCAGCGAAGTAACTCTGTGAAGCATCGGCAGAGAGGTTCTCCAGCGGAAGCACCGCGAGGGATCGGATGCCCGTGGGCGCATCGCCACGCGAACGCAATAGCCGGATGGCTAGCATCGAACAACTCAAAACGAGAGCGAAAGCGATGATGCTCCGAAGCGGTGGCCACAGTCGGCGTTTGGGCGCAACGGCCAACCCGGCACCTTGGAGCTTCTCATCATTATTATTGTTATTGCCCTCCTTATCCTTACCCCCTATCGCTGTCAAATCTCCATCCGCGGATTCCGGCCTTTTAGGTCGGGCGTCTGCATCGACGACCGACACGTCCGCAATGAAGCGATAGCCACGCTTTGGAAGAGTCTCGATGAATCGCGGATTCTCGGCCGAGTCCCCCAATGCACTCCTAAGCTTCGCGATTGCGATATTCACCGCTTGGTCGAAATCACCAAAACTTTCGTCAGTCCAGACTCGGCTGCGCAATTCCTCCCTGGTGATGACTTCGCCCGGACGCTCCAGCAAGATCTCCAGCAGTTTCATGGGCTGCTGCTGAACCCTGATTCTCAAGCCGGCTTTGCGCACTTCGCCCGACTGGAGGGAAACCTCGTAGATGCCGAATCGCACGACGGAGGTGGGCCGGAGTGGATCCATAGTGCCTTTGCGCGTAGCAGTGAAGTCTAGCACTTCGCAGATCGACTCTCCGGTGCAGGATATACGCGAAGCTAACTCTTTAGTTAGCAACTATTTAAGCAGTGGCGCATTGGATATGTGGAAAAAATTCGCTGTTAATTGACGCCGGACGACTGGCGCGTCAGATTGTCACACAAGGCACGTCACTAACGGTTCGATACTCAGCCGCAGCGGATCCGGAGAAGGCAAATGAACATCATGGGATCTGGATTAAGAGAAACAGTCGGATTCGGAACTTCGTCCTCACAGGACGATCAACCGTGGGCAGGGTTCGAAGATTTGGCCATGCCACTGTTCGATTCTCTTTACAACTACGCGCGCTGGCTAGTTCACAATTCGACTGATGCCGAGGATCTCGTTCAAGAGACTTATCTGAAGGCCTTACGCAACTTCGCGTCATTTCACCGCGGCACTAATTTCCGGGCCTGGATATTTCAGATCCTTAGGAACACCTTTCTAAGTTCGTGCTCAAGACTCGAGCGGCGCATGACGGTTGCGATGGACCTGGAGGAAGATTTCCCCGCTTTGCCCGCAACTTCGGCCACTCCTGAGTCGCTACTGATCGAGCGCTCCGGCAACTATGCAGTCCAGTGCGCAATTAAGCAACTACCAGTCATCCTTCGCGAGGTCATTCTGCTGTGCGATGTCGAAGATGCGTCTTACCGGGAGATCGCGGAAATATTGTCGATTCCGATAGGAACAGTTATGTCACGCCTGGCCAGAGCCCGGAAAACAGTTCGTAAGACGGTCTGTGGCGAAGAAGTCTTCCATGAAGCAGCGACTTGATCCCTGAGCATGGATCATGCGGCGACCGTGCAGAAAGAGGCAAGCTTATGCCTTAGGCGGGAGGCTCTGCTCCAGCCATGGTATGCCTATGACGCGGCTTTGAACAATTTTGCCAGACTGTCGATGTCTGCAACGCTTGCGTCGCCGATCACGAAATAGCGCAGTCCGCCCTGACTCCATGTTTCCATGTTGAACGGCAGTTGCTTCGGCGCGAGAGAATTCTCGCCCAACCTGGCTTGTAAGGACTGTTCCTGGAATACGAACACAGAAATATGGTGCTTGCGAACATCGTAGATCAGATGCGCACCCGGCGTTTGGTCAAGATAGGCCATCCGGCCTCCAAGAAGCGAGAACTCGGAGTTCTGGAGTTCCGGCAAATTGAACGCGAAGGGGATCTTTCCCTGGAACCACGGCTTCACCGTGTGCCGGTCCGTGGAGATCACATCTACTGGCGATGAGCTGGCCAGCGTTGCCACGTGCAAGTCGGCAATCTCGCTAAAAACCTGCCCTCTATCGGACTGGGTTCCCACGTAGGTTGACGTCACCGCCCCGACTGCTAGAATGGCGGCCGCCGCCAAAGCGAACATCCATCCAAGACCGGGACTGCGCCGCGGTTTGGATGCAATGCCCTGCTGCACCCTTCTGCGGAACTCGGCACTGGGAGTAAACCGTCTTCCAGCGACTTGAATCGCGCGCTTCATCTGTACGCGCGTAAGGGCATCCGCCGAGCAAGACTGGCAACTGCGCACATGACCGTCGAAGGTGCGCGTCTCCGCCTCCGGAAGCTCACCGTCGAGATACGTGTCGAGCTTTGCCTTCCAAGTTTCACAGACCATAGTTAGTTCCTCTCGCAAGTTCCATCCCCGCCTCATCGCCCTGCAACTTCCGTCCTAGATTGTCGCGCAAGGTGCGTCTGGCACGCGATAGACGCGACATCACCGTGCCGACAGGAATGGAAAGAGTTTCCGCAATCTCATGGTACGACATTTCCTCCACGTCACAGAGAAGGAGGGCTTCCCGGTAATGCACCGGCAGATCATCGATGGCGCTTATTACCAGTTGCGAGTCAGAGCGCTTCATTAAAATTGTTTCAGGAGTCTCGTTCTCAACCGCCAGTTCAGATTCATCCTGCTCAGGATCAAGAGGCACAGTCATTGTCACTCTCAGTCCAGTGCGCGATGTCAAGAACGTATTGCGCAAGATGCGATACATCCAGGCCCGAAAATTAGTCCCCGACTGGAAAGAAGAGAACCCTTTCAGAGCCTTTACATAGGTCTCTTGGACGAGGTCTTCAGCTTCTTCGGTATTCCGTGTCAACCAACGCGCGAAATTATACAACTGGTCGAAAAGCGGCATAGCCAGTTCTTCAAACGAGTCGGATTGAGGGCTAGTCGCTGACACGTCTACATGCTCAAACTAGCCTGCCGGCAGTTTATTCCCCCTGCAGAAGAATAATTTTGCGGGAATAAATCGCTTTCTCCGCCGTTTAAAGTGGGAACCCTGACAGAGGGTACGTTCGTCATCCGCGGGGCACAGGAATGGCTCAGCTTGAAGCGCTACCTCCTGCCCAATGGCGAACTGCGAGAGTCTCCCTTTCATCGATTGGCAGATCCCCGATGTTCTCTACAACCCGAGCTAAGCTGATCAGTACCCACAATGCAATCATGGGCGTAAGAAAAAACAGCAAAATAATGGCGACCGCTTCGACCAAACTCTTCATATAGATCCTGAGTAACCGATCGCCTGATGAGAACTAGCCTGCCCGGCGAATATTCCGCGGGGTGGGATCAATTCTCGCCGAATCAAGGACCCCCTTATGAAGCAGGAATAAAAGATCAAGAAGTCCGTTATCTTCAGCGAGACTGATCTCGCAGGAGGAGGATGGTCAATGAGGGCTTATCAGACTACGCTGCTAGGTCGAAGAGAAGTTGCACAAGGCACAATGGCATTTCAGTTTGAAAAGCCAACTGACTTTGTATTCAAAGCCGGGCAGTATATCTCGTCGACACGAAGAACGCTCGGTGAGTTGGGTGTTGATGAAGACGATATTCGGACGGAAGAGTTTGCCGGCTATGAGAATCAGGACTCACCAGCGGAACCGATGATCAGTGGTGATCTTTCTTTTCAATGAAAGGCTTTCTCGGTACCGGCGCCACCTTCGAGGCAGATCTCAACCTCGTCGTGCAGTTCATGATGGGCGTTGCACTCGCCATAGGAGCGGTTCTCGCAAAGCAGAAGCGCTACAAGGCTCACGGTATTTGCCAGGCGACGGTGCTTTTCTTGAACTTGTTGATGATCGGACTGCTGATGTGGCCATCGTTCCAGCAACAAGTGAAGCCAGCGCTGTCAAAGGTTCTTCATAAGTGGTATTACGAGGCGGCCACAATCCACGCGGTTCTGGGTATAACGGCCGAGCTTCTGGGGCTCTATATCGTCTTAGTGGCCGGCACGAACGTTCTTCCACAGCGGCTGAGGTTCAAACATTGGAAGGCCTGGATGCGGACCGAGCTGGTGCTTTGGGCGATTGTTCTGCTTAGTGGTGTGGGAACATACTGCGCATGGTATGTGGCGCCATTTCGGTAGTCCTGTCCAGTCGATCCGTGTGGACCGTTAAACAATGCGGCAGAGATGTAGGCATAAGGTAAGAATGCTGGAAGCCATATACGGGCTCGTGGGACTGGCTGCAATGCTGGTTGTCGCGTTTTATTTTGCATACGCCGATGAATTCTCATCGGCCCGAGAGAAGTCCTTGTTCGATCTAGTATCAATGAAAAAATAGGGCAAACACGCGTTCGCAGTGCCTGCCCGCATAGTTTCAGGTTTAGAGAGAGCTGAGGAACTTCAACAATTCGTTCCGCTCCTGGGGAGTTAGCTGTTTGAACAAGCTGATCGAGTTAGAAGCTTCATTCTGGTGGCGAAGGATCGCCTGCTCGAAGGACTCCGACTTCAAGTCGTGCATGAACCGGGATTTGGTGCGCACACCCCAAAGCGGCGCCGTACGCAATTTGTGTTGTGTGTCTTGCGGTCCCCCCTGAACAATGCCGTCCCCGGTACCCACATCATGAAGGAGGAAGTCGCTAAATGGATGAATGATCTTGCTCCCCAATGCGTCCGGGATGGTGAAGGTCCCGCCGTCGATCACGGTTCCGGGAGGAGCGGTGACGATGGTACCGACGTGGCAGATGCTGCACTGAACCTGGACAAAGAACTTCTCACCGGCTTTAACTTCCGGCTCGTCGGCTAGCACATGATCCCGCGGTGGAACCAAGGTGCCGCGGATGAACTGGGCAAAGTGGTCGATTCCAAACAGACCCGTCTTGTCCGCTTTATCCTCGGGATCCTTCGTCGTCTTGCAGACCGTCGTGATATCCACGGGCTTCAGACGGTTGGAGATGCCTACTTCATTGAGGTAGGCGTCGGCGGAGAAGGACAGAATACTGCCGTGCTGATCCTTCCAACCAAAGCGACCCACACGCGTTTTCCCTGTTGCCTCCAGGATGGGTACCTCGACGGTCTCACCGTGGATCACGCCGTTACTTTCTTTCGGTTGTTCGGCGGCAATGTCGATCAATGTCTGGTCATCAATCGCCTCGACGAAGCCGTCTCCCAGGGTATTGAGCGCGGCTCGCAGTGTGCGGATGTTCTCGGTAGCCGGCAAATGCTCCTCCGCCTGGGGGCAGATCGCGCGGTCGCCAATGAGCGAACGGCCGGTGATCATATCCTTTCCGTGATTAATAAAGATCGTCGGGTTTACGAAATTGCCATTGGCATCGAGGTGTCCCGCCCGCACTTCGGTGACTTGGCTGGGTCCACCGGTACCGCTACCTTGATGGCAATCGGCACAAATCGTAGCGTTATGCACGGGGCCGAGCCCAGTATCGTTTCCTTCCCGCGCCTCGAAGTTTGCCTGGTCCAGAGCGAAGGTATCGTTAGGCGGTTCGGGAATGCCGTTGCTGACACTCTTTGAGCCAGGGTGCTTGGATAGTGTGGGTGTTTTGAAACCCGCGGGCGCCTCGGTTGCCTTGGGCGCAGCAGGCCCCTGTTCGGACTGTTGAGCGAGACCAACAAGGCCAAGACCAATCAGACCGGAACAACATACAAAGAGAAGAACGTTCTTCCTGATCATGGAATGGATTTCCTCCGATGGTATTCGTTATGACACCCATTAGGGTGTGGTGAAGGGATCGGCAAGGCCGCGGCGACCGCCACAGAGACGCTGAAATTTGGACTCCTAGCCCTGTTAACTGGGTGATGGGAGAAATATTCTGTGGAAAAGTGTTTTTGCTATGCCCTATCCGGTCCACGAACTGAAATCAATTTTCCGTACCGCTCAACAATTCATGGGATCGAAGCGGAATAAAAGATCAGAACTTCCGTTATTCCCAGTAAGACTTATTTCGCAGAAGGTGATTGATAACAGCGCGGCGCAAGTCTTGTAAGGGGTAGGGTGATGGTGAATCCTTTCGATCTCAAGGCCGTACTCTTGGCGAAGCACTCACAACATGTGGTGCTCATTCATTTTCCAATCGCGCTGTTCCTCACCGCAGTGGCATTCGACTTGATCGCGCATTGGACGAAGCGACCCGGCCTGGAGGATTGCGTCTACTACAACCTGCTGGTGGCAGCGATCTCAACCCTGCCGGTTCTCGTAACTGGAATACTCGCGTGGCAGTTCCAGCTCGAAGGCCAGAAACTGAAGGGCGTGCTATTGCTGCACCTGTTGCTTGCGTGCGTGTCGAGTGCGGCAATCTGGCTGGTCTGGTGGGTGCATTTTCGCACGCGGCGGCGGGCAGAGGCTCTACCGAGCTACCGCCTGGCGGTTGAATTTCTGGGTGTCGGACTCGTGGCGCTGACGGGGCACTTAGGTGGCTTTCTAAGTGGCGTAAACGGGCCTGGCTAGATGCACCTGCGCTTCGAGCGACCTCGCGCCATGGCGTTGTATTTAGCGGAATTAAGTCCTCAATTTCGCATGATGACGCCGCGCAGGTTCCAATAGTTAGATTCAACCCGCTATCATTCCGCGTTCGACCTCAGCAGCCAATCTTCAGGTGAATGCTAAGCCCAGATCGTGACAGGCACTGGCTAGCCTGACGCACCGCCCCCATCTCTTTATCTGCAATTGATGACGACAAGGCCGACTTGTTTTTCTCTCACCATCGGTTGCTCTTTAGTGAGCCTGAACGCCGGAGTGGAATAAATGGCCATCGATGCAGTTAGCACTATCAGAGCGCAAATGCCGCCAGAAGGGCATGTCGCGCTACTTGAGCTCGTCCAAACAAGGAAGGAAAGGAATACCAATGAAACATCGAACTATAACATTCGCATTCGCAGCTTGCTTGGTTAGTTCACTCGCTTTCGCCGACAATCCGGCGGACGCCCCATTGATGCCCAACAACGGAAGCACCACCGTCGTTCAGCAAGAAAAGCAAACAGACCACAACCGCAGGCACCCAAACAAAAAGGACGGGTCTTTGGCAGCAAAAGCCAAGACTGAAAACCCTTCAAAGAGGAGTCGTCAAGGGGAACAAACCAATCCCAATTACCCGTCCGCTGCGAACTACTAGAGACAGGCAAATCGGCGGAGATCCGGGCTTCAAGCGGAGCAAAGAGGTCTTGCTTCCCTGAAGCCAACCGTTAACTGCCGGCGAGAAAACGTGCTTCACTCTTCAAATTTGGACGGGAATAAAAACGACCTGCCGCAGTTATCAACTCTGAGCGTCACAAACCACGGAGGGAAAATGCCCGACAAGAAACAAGATCTCATCGATCAGAGTTTACAAGACCTCAACAACGATGGCGTTGATCGCCGAGGATTCCTGAAGTGTATGGCATGGGCGGGCACGGGCCTGGTCTGGACCATGAGTGGTGGTATTCCGGTATCGCGGGCTTTCGCCAAAGACAGCAAGAATGCCCCCAAAGGCGCCGACTTCAGCTTTGTCCAGATCAGCGACAGTCACATTGGCTTCAACAAGCCAGCCAATCCGGACGTCACCGCTACTCTGCAGACGGCCATCAACAAGATCAATGCCATGCCCCATACACCGGATTTCATCATTCATACCGGTGATTTGAGTCAGCTTTCGAAGCCAAGTGAATTCGACACGCTTGATCAGGTGTTGAAAGCAGCATCCCCGAAACAGATCTACTTTGTCCCGGGTGAGCATGACATGCTCAGCGATAACGGCGAGCAATTTCTCCAGCGCTATGGCAAAGGTACAAAGGGCATGGGTTGGTCCAGTTTCGATCACAAAGGCGTGCATTTCGTCGGTCTGGTGAATGTCGCCAACTTGAAAGCTGGAGGGATGGGATCGCTCGGCCACGAACAATTGGAGTGGCTTGAAGACGATCTCAACGGCCGCTCTGCCAGCACTCCAATTGTGCTCTATGCGCACATTCCGCTGTGGACTATTTATCCAGATTGGGGTTGGGGCACCGACGACAGTGAACAAGCTTTGTCTTACGTCAAGCGTTTCGGCTCCGTGACTGTTTTGAACGGACACATTCACCAGATCATGCAGAAGATCGAAGGTAAGGTTTCGTTCCACACCGCGATGTCGACTGCGTTCCCGCAACCCGCGCCTGGAACAGCGCCCTCAGCCGGACCTATGAAGGTGCCAGCCGAGCAATTGCAGCAGGTACTGGGCATCACCGATGTGAACTACGTTGTCAGTGGTGGCAGCCTCGCAATCGTCGATTCGCCGCTTGGGGCTTCGGGCTCTTCGGCTTCGGGAAACGGAGGAGGCGATTGGCGGTAGTTGATCGACCCTTGGCTATGCTGCCGAGGATCCGGTTGGGGGTCGCTGGCATGTACAGCACGCAACGACCCGAAAAGAGTTATTCAGATGACCGTCACAACCAGATACCAGCGGCTAATTGACGCGGCACTAGCCTCCAGAGAAGCATGGCGCGCAAGAAAAGCCTTCGCTGAGCAGTTTCGGGAAAAGCTACGCATTGAGCAAGTCTTTGTCAGAGCTACGGCCGCACAGTTCGATAAGAACGTGAACGACACCCGAGAAAATCTCGAAAGAATGGCCATACGGTTACAAAACGATCGGTCGAAACAAACAAGATTCGGTAAGAACAACAAAACTAAAAAGGAAACAGAAAATGACGAAGAACAATATGAGGGTTGCAGGTGTAGCGACGCCGGTAATGATAGCGATGCTGCTGCTGTTCGCGGGATCACCCAGCGTCAACGCGAATAATAACGACCGGCCATCCGCGGTGAACGCGGCGGTCAAAATAGACAATTTCGTTTTTGGGCCGAAGACGCTCACGGTATCCATTGGAACGACAGTTACCTGGACGAACAGTGATGACATTCCCCATACGTCGGTCAGCACGGAGGGTGTGTTCAAGTCCAAGGTGCTGGATACGGATGAAAAATTCTCCTACACGTTTACCAAGGCGGGAACGTATCCCTACTACTGCACGATCCACCCAAAGATGACCGGTAAGGTCGTGGTGCAGTGAGCCACGTACTTCCAAACGGGCATTGCGACGGGAATGGCTTCACATCCCTGGCAGCATCAATTGCTTCCACGGAGCTGCGGTTCTCCAAAGCTCATTGAGCGATTATGACTGCAGAGGCACCACAATTCGGAGTACGAGCAGAGACAAATGACGACTTGGATCTTGTCCAGGCTAGCAAGAATGGGGTGTTGCGGCTTTCGAGCAACTCGTGAAGCGCACAAGCTCGCGCAGACGCAACAGCCAGGCGGGTCCCACTCTGGAGGTCACTGAACCAACCAGATCACTACTGACTTGTTGGGTAGGGAGTGCAGGCGCTAATCACGGCAACATCGGGCGCACTAAGCTATTCCACTCCTCTAACTGTAAACATCAACTAAGGCAATGGCCTCGGACAAGGGCGCACACTCGTGCTCCCCTTGTTCAAAGGCTCGAGGTTTTCTATGGCTGACGCCGCCTCCTTTGTGCTGGCACAAGACACGCATTCCATGCCGCTCCTGGCCCATTTAGAGGAGTTGAGGAAGCGAATCATCTTTTCAGTCCTTGGGATACTCGTGGGTTTCCTCGCGTGCTGGTCTTATGCTGACCGGATTTTCGGCTTAATGCAGCAACCCATTATTGAGGCTTTGCGTCACCACGGAATCGGAGGCGGGTTGGTGTACTTAAATCCAACTGAGCCCTTCAACCTCTATCTGGAGGTTGGGTTTGTCGCTGGACTATTCGCAGCTTCACCATTCGTGTTCTATCAATTGTGGTTGTTCATCGCTCCCGGACTGTATCGCAAAGAAAAGCGTTATGTTCTGCCGTTCTTGCTTAGCACGGTTGGTTTGTTCGTTGCCGGAGGCTTTTTTGGTTACAAGATGGTCTACCCGGCGTCGCTGGACTTCCTAATCGGATACGGCCTACGCTTCCAGCCGATGATCACGATTGGAGAATACACGAAGTTGTTTTTGACAATCATCATTGGCCTCGGCCTGATCTTCGAAATGCCGATTCTCGTGTTTTTCCTCGCGTTGATGCGAGTGATTACAGCTCGCTGGATGTGGAGGAATCTGCGGTACTCCATACTCGCCATTTTTGTTGTCGCGGCCATGGTTACTCCGACCACCGACATCTCGAACATGTGCCTATTCGCTGCCCCGATGATCGTTCTGTATGCCATCAGTATTGCAGTGGCTTGGCTGGTGAATTCAGCACGCGAGCGCCGAACACACGCGGTCTAAGTCTGCGCTGGCGATCATCGCGGTGAGCGCGGAAATGGGCGTGTCTGATGTCGCCTCCGCATATTTCGAAGACAACAATTTGACAATCAAATGACACCAAACCTGCATTTCCGTCGCTGCTCGCTGCGTCCAACCCGCATGCGTTGCAAAAAGCATTTGTCAACCACGGCTCGGGAAAACTTGTGGAATAAAACCTCGCGAGCCAAGTTATCAATAATGAAATCCAACCAGTTTCAACAAGGAGAAATCATTGAAAGACGAAAATCTCTCTTCCACGGTGATATCGGAAACCGAATCACCCGAAACCATGGCTCCCTCGAAGGGAAAAGCTATTCAACGCGACTTGCAGGGATTGGTCAGGCGACGATCCTTCCTACAGGGCCTCGGAATTGCGGGAGTGGCGCTGTCCACTGGCGCTCTGGTAACCACCGAAGCCCAGGCGACAACATCCGGATCGAGCAAGAAGCTCAGCAACGGTGACGTCGCGATTCTGAAGCTCTTGGCTGCAGCAGAACTGATCGAAGCTGATCTTTGGCAGCAGTATGCGGAACTGGGAGGAGTCACGGAAGGGGCCCAGAATCCTTACCAGCTTGCTCTGCAACAGCTGGATGGTGATGGTTCGCAATACATCTCCAGCAACAATCTCGATGAACAGAGCCACGCTGCTTTCCTGAATGCGTACCTGATCTCCAAGGGCGAGGAGCCGGTGGATCTTGATCGGTTCCGCATTCTGCCGAGCAGCCAAGCGACGGGAGCTCAGCAAATCGGACGGCTCACGAACGTCATGCAGCTCAGTGTAGATACTAGTTGGTATGTTCGGTATCGCAGCGCTACCAACCCCGATTTCGGCGCCACCTTCGCGCAAGCGCTGGGCGCGTTGGCTAAAGGCCAATTCCCGGGGATCCCCAGAACCAATGCGGATTTCGGCCCCAAACACCACGTCCAGGCGATCGCGAACACCGCGGCATTCCACTTTGGGTTTATCGAGCAAGCTGGTTCGAGCTTGTACGCGACACTCAGTCAGAAGGTATCAAACGCAGAGGTCCTGAAGATCACGCTCAGTATTGGGGGAGACGAGATTTGTCACTTCCTGGAGTGGGTGGATTTTGCGGGCAATGGTGTGCAGCCTCCGGTTGCTCCGTTTACTGATCCGACCAATGGGTTGCACTTCCCTGATTTCAATGCCAAGCATAATCCGCTGCTTCAGACCAACCTGATCTTCCCAGTGCCGTGCGAATTCATAAGCCCGAACCTACCTCACTGCGCGATCATTCGCCCAACTTCTGTGGGACAGATCGACGCCGTGGGCGCTATTAACGGCTTCATCACCGACGGGCTTTTTGTCGGTCAACCGGCGGAGCTTTCCGAACTGCTGCTCAACCTGGCGCACGCTGCGGATGCAGCAAGGCGCACCTGAAGGCAGTGGCGTGAGTTGTATTTTCTCTCCTCGCGACGCCGTACGAGAACCTGCGCCACGGCGTCCGTACTTTACTAACCGCACTTCACTTCGACCGAAGGAGGACTCATGTTTGAAGGACTGTTTCAACCGATGCATCTGCTGGTGATTTTTGGAATCGCTCTGCTTGTGTTTGGGCCTAAGAAACTTCCTGAGCTGGGCAAGGGAATCGGAGAAGGCATTCGCGGCTTCAAATCAGCCATGAAAGCTGAGGAAGAGAAGCCGGGCACCACGACCATAACCGCCAACGACCAGGGCCTAACCAAGGGGTGAATCGTGGGTTTCGGAACGGAAATCCTGTTCATGTTCATGCTGGGACTCGTGGTCTTAGGACCCAAAAGGTTGCACGCCATGCTGGGACACGTTGCCCGGGCTAAAACTGAACTCGAGAATGCGACGCGCGGCATAAAGTCTCAGCTCGCGACGCAGCTTGATGCTCCGCCTCAGGCGAGCCAAACGGATTGCTCGCATGAATCAGTCGTGGAAGTCGAACCCGCCAGTTAGGCTTATTCAAGAGCAAACCTTTCGTGCCGCGGGCTCTAAGGGCAAGCAAGGCCGCCGATTACAAGGTCGCGAGAATCATTCCAACCATGGCTCCGCAGAGCGTCATTGAAGGCGTGCATTGCATAGTCTCGCTTGGCACGCATGCTATCGCCCCGAGCATGTTTGAGCACTTCTGAACTTTGCTCCGCGCTCAACCAGTTGCTGGAGCGAAACCCGAGCTGCTTGACTCTTTCACCCGGCTGATTCCCAGCCGCTAACTCGGGACTCAGCAAGCCGGAGTCCGCAGCTTCGTGAGCAAGGCGGCGCACGGCTGCAAGTTGTTGGTTGATGGTGTTGGCAGCCAGACCGCGTGACTCAAGGTGCATGCGGTAGCGAACGACAACGATGCGATTGAACGCTAGGCGGGGCTCGGAGCAATACCAAGCAATGAACTGATCAATGGCGTACTCGTAAACACGGCGCGAAGCTGGCGAGCCGAGGCTATTGAGCACCGCCAATTTGCAATGATCCAGATCCGGTAAGCAAAGCACTCGGCGCTCAGGCGCCCAATCAGCAGGCCTGCAACCAGCAGCAGGACGGCGGCTGTTCCCAGCAGGCCGGGAATGAGCCAAGTCCTGTGCGCCTTCTGGGTTCGGACAGCGGTTGCAGGCGCGGAGACGAGATCGCGGATAACGCCTCCAAATCGAAGCGACGTCGCGGCCGACTGGAAGCGCGCCGCCGATCCTTCTCTAGGCGGTGACGCACGATCCACTCCCAAGATCGGCGGCACATCGCGGCCCGAAGCCGTAAGCTCCGGTGGATCCTCTCTCAGCACGGCGCTAATTGTGTCCGCCGTGGCTTTGCCACGAAAAGCCCGATGCCCGCTCAGCATCTCGTAGAGCACAACCCCGAAGCTGAACAAATCGCTACGGGCGTCGCTCCCCGCTCCCCGCAACTGCTCGGGCGACGTGTCCTGACCTGAATGGGAAAGTCGAATCCGTCTAGAGTGATGCGACGCTCGATGGAGTGGATCTGTCCCGGCATCCTCTGCACAACCGCGATCTGACGGAGTAATTGAGCTACTGTTCGTGTTTCGGGCGTCGCTCGGAAGCCGAAGGCTGTCAGCCAACTTTTTGGCTCCGTAATAATTCATGGGTACTCTCCTCATGATCCTCAGTGCGCAGCTCGAGTGTACGCTCTGGCCGGCAACCCGACCGTGCACGCAGATGCAACTCGGCTGATTCTCGAGGCGAGAACGTACAAGATCCTGGCGATACACGCTGCCGAAGCAGCCATTAGAATGAATTGAAATGGCTGTATTGGCAGAGCTGCATAATATCGGCGATGCTGCTATCGAACCAGAAGTTCGGGCACTGATTGAACACGCCCTGAGCGGCAGGCCGGGAGATTGGCGGGTGTTGATGATCGTCGGTTCACGGGAAAGCGACAGCTGGGACATGACGGTCCTGGGCCCGAACGGATTCGAGCGGTCCTACGTATTGGCGGGGAGCGCGGGAGAGCACCAGCCATTGGTGATCGGGAGGGTCCTTATGAAGTTGCTGCCGGCGAAGGTGGGGTAGGGGTGAAAGATGAACCAGCGGTTTGTGCCCAAACCGTGACCAAAGCCTAACACAACATCAACAAAACGGCACAGAATGCGCGTCACCCTCAGAGACGCAAGCACCCTGAAACTGTTGGAAGAGCGAGAGTTACAAACGACGTGCTGCGCATTTTGAGTCCGCTGCGTCTGCCAGTTCCGCCATCCCGGCATGGGATCTTACTTGCGGAGGAGTTTAGATTAATGGACCGTGTGGGCGTTTGCAACCGCACTCGTCCTACGCCTCGACTGCGGTTTCGCTCTGGACTGGGAGCTTTGCTTGCTGCCAGGCGTCAAAGCCACCGACCACATTGGTAACGTTCCGGAAGCCGGCTCGTTGTAGCAAGCTGCAAGCGATCATGCTGCGATATCCGCTCTTGCAATGGACGGCGATGGGCCGGTCATGATCGATCTCCGGCGGAGAAACTTTGAAATTGTCGAGAGGCCACCAGACTGCGTCTTCAATGTGTCCAGCGTGCCATTCGGGTTCGCGACGTACATCGAGCACTTGGGAGGCGATGGGCCTGCAACCGATCTTGCAAAGTTTGTACCGTAATCTGGTGCAACTCGGCGAGTCCGAATCCCGCTTGTTTCCATGCTCCGACGCCGTCGTTCAAATATCCACGCGCATCTTCAATTCCCACTCGGGCCAACCGAAGGCGCGCTTCGGAGCATTGCTCGGGAGAGTCGGCGATCAGCACGGGACGGGCAGACAAACCCAAAACCGTTCCCGCCCAAGAGGCAAACTGCCCTGACAGAGCAATGTTGATCGAGCCGGGTACGTGTCCGTGAGCGAACTCGTCGCCGGGGCGAACGTCGAGTGCGACTACTCCCTGGCCCAGCATCGACTTCAGTTCAGCAGCAGAAATCGGCGGCAGTTCAGGAACATCGGAGAGCGCGGGGGCGCCCTCGCGATTGATTTCCGCATCTTGAAGAAAGTACTCGGGACGCGTGGGCAAGTTGGCGGTTAACTGCCGAATGAACTCTTCTCTGCTCTTGATCTGCAGGGCGTAATTGGTGAGTCTCTCCGTTCCAATCGTGGAGGACCGCTCGGCGCGCATGTTGCGTCCGCAGAGCGAACCGGCTCCGTGCGCCGGATAGACGAGCACGTCATCTGCGAGCGAGAGTAGCTTTTGATGCAAGCTGTCGTAGAGCAGGCCCGCCAGTTCGGCCGGAGTGTGCGTCTTCGACAGGTCTGGTCTTCCGACATCGCCCAGGAACAGCGTGTCGCCGGTCAGCACCAACTGCGGCGTGGGAGACTTTTCTTCATCCGTGATCAAAAGACAAATGCTTTCGGACGTATGTCCGGGCGTGTCCAGCACCCTGATAAGCAACTTACCCACTCGCAACTCGAAGCCATCCTGCACAGGGACGTGTGGGAACCTGGCGGCGGCACGAGCTCCGATGTAAATCTTGGCCCCGGTGCGCGCGGCAAGCTCATTGTGTCCGGAAACAAAATCGGCGTGCAGATGAGTCTCGAAGATATGGAGGATCTTCACTTCATGTTCCTCCGCAGCTTTCAGGTAAATGTCCACGTCTCGCTGAGGATCGACCACGACCGCTTCGCCCTGTGACGCCAGCATGTAGGAAGCGTGAGCCAAACAACCCAGGTAGAACTGTTCGAAGTACATGATCGTCGCCTCGGTCGGAGGTTTGGAATGACAAGGCACCCGGCCCAGATCATGATAACCCTGCGTATCAAGGATTGGGTGCTTCTTTGAGCTATAAATCGGCAGTAACTTTGTGGTTTGAAATTGCCTTTGGCAGAGGAAAACTTGACAGTTTTCCACGCCGATTTTGCGCTACAATGCTGGTTCTAAGTACGTAGTATCCTGTTCCCCCCAGGAGGTAGTTTGATGTACCGGCCCCCCAACGGCGGACCCAGTCCGCTGCCCGATGTCGAGTCTACCATTCGTGGCCTAACCCAGGATTTTTGCACGGCATTCAACACTGGCAACTATGATCAGGTGGCCGCTTTATTCGCTGCCGACGGCGTGTTGATGCTTTCTCATCGCGAGTCGTCCCAGGGATCGAAAGGGATTGAGCGCTTGCTGCGGCAATACGGTGATGCGGGATACCAGAATCTGCGCTTTGAGACCACGCGCGTGGACTACTCGGGCGACATGGCAATTGAAATGGGCCGCTATACTGTTTCGGTGGAAATGCGAAACACGACAGTCGCTGACGCCGGGAAATTTCTGCGGGCCTGGCGTCGCCTGGGCGCCTGGCGGATTGTTGGTGATTCCTGGAGCAGCAGTTTGCCCCTCGTCGATCATGAAATCAAAGACCAGGGAATCAAACTTGGCGAAGACGCCAAAGTCGCCTAAGGGAATCGGGGATTGCAATTGCGCCGCGCCGCTCTCTGCTGATAGTTTCGATCGATGAGTCAGCCTGTATCTGGCCTACTCGCTTCCGGCGGTCCGAAGTCATCAAATGACACGACTGCTCTCGATTGCGGCGATGCGTCGCGCTTTTGTCCAAATTGCTCAGCGCAACTGAAAGAGCATCGTTGCAAACTTACTTGCCCACGCTGTGGGTTTTATCTGAGTTGTTCCGACTTTTATTGAGTGAATCAGCATTCAACTCACCGGACATTCTCGATGTTTAAGTACAATCCTCGCGCCAAGTGCTAAACGCTCCGGACCTGACACCTTCCCTCGCTTCCATCTACAATAGCTAGGCATCCACTTCATAATTTGAGGAGAAAAAAATGCAACGCAAGGCAAGTGCGGTCTGGAAGGGCGGACTGAAGGACGGCAAGGGCGCGGTGTCGTCAGCCAGCGGTGTTTTGAACAATACTCCCTATTCATTCAGCACGCGATTCGAAAACACTCCCGGTACGAATCCCGAAGAGTTGATTGCGGCGGCCCACGCCGGCGTGCTTCTCCATGGCGCTTTCGGGGCAGTTGGGCGGCGCCAATCTAACCGCATCCAGCATCGAGACGACGGCCACGTTGACCATGGAAAAACTCGATTCCGGCTGGACGATCACTGCCGTGCATCTGGATGTGGTCGGCCGGGTCCCCAACGCTGATCAGGCTGCTTTCCAGAAGGCCGCCGAGAACGCCAAGAGCGGTTGCCCGGTGTCAAAGGTGCTGAAAGCCAACATCACGATGAACGCCAAGCTTGAAGCGTAGTTGTAGCCGCGGGCATATGGCTGCAGGGTCGGATTCTGGCTTCTCGACTTCTTGAAGATTTGGACTTACGTATCGGCGATTCCGCGAGACCTGAAGCCCGAGAACCTGGAGGCCGACGCGTCGCATCCAGGTTTGACAGCCAGCGATGCCCCTGTAGAATATTAGCTGTGGTTCTCTCCTGAAAGGTGGCCCGCAAGGGTCCGCCGGTAACCGAATCACTTTTTGCCATCGTGGCGGAATTGGCAGACGCGCATGGTTCAGGTCCATGTACCCGCAAGGGTGTGGGGGTTCGAGTCCCTTCGATGGCACCAAGAGTTCTTCCTTCTTCCTTTCACCGCGTTGGTTGTGGGATGGGGCTCCTTTTCCTTTGACACGCCGATGACAAAGGATTCGATACCCCTCCCGTATAATTGTTGCGACCTGCCATGTCTGCCAGCCTGGATCAGATCGTTGCCGCAACCCGTCGAGGAGTTGCCGAGACCAAGGTCTCGGCAGATCTGCGCCAGCTTGATCGACAGGCTGAAAACCATGTTCCGCGCGGCTTTCGGCGTGGTTTGGAATCAGCCGGTCGGGACGGCATAGCTGTCATCGCGGAACTCAAACGGGCTTCGCCCTCGCGCGGGCTGATTCGCGCTGATTTCGACCCCGAGAATCTGGCGCAGGAACTCGAGCGTGCGGGCGCGGCCGCTTTGTCGGTATTGACCGATGCGGAATTCTTTCAAGGCTCGTTGGAAAACCTGAGATGGGCATCGGCCATTACCAAAGTTGCCTTGCCTGCGCAAGGATTTCATCATCGATGAATTCCAACTGCTGGAAGCGCGGGCCCACGGCGCTGACGCGGTTCTGCTGATTGTAGCTGCGTTGTCCCAGCCGGAATTGAAGACACTCGCTTGCCAAGCCGCCGAATACAAGCTCGACGTTTTGTGCGAGGTGCACGACGCAGAGGAATTGCAACGGGCAGTCGATGCGGGATGCACTCTGATTGGCGTTAACAGTCGCGACTTGCGTACATTCAAAATTGATCTCGAAACAGCACTTGGGCTGGCGAACTTCATTCCCAAGAACGTTGTGCGTGTGGCCGAGAGCGGGATTCACAGTGGAGCAGACATCGCTCGACTGCGCGCGGCGGGTTATCAGGCATTTCTGATTGGTGAATCGTTGATGCAGGCGAAGTGGCCTGGAGACGCGCTGAGAGAGCTTTTGGGGGAAGCGAGCGCGAGTCTACTGCGCCGATCAGGCGTAAGCTAATTGGCCGTTTGAGCTGGCAACTGGAACGGAGAACCGGGTTTCATGACTTGGGTAAAGATTTGCGGAATCACGAATCGCGAAGATGCGACTGACCGCGGTCGAGGCAGGCGCGGACGCGTTGGGATTCGTGTTTTATGAGAAGAGTCCGCGCAACATCGCTCCGCGAGGCGGCAAGAAGGATTATCGAAGCGTTGCCATTTACAGTCGAAAAGGTTGGAGTATTCGTCAATGAGTCCGAGGATTCGATCTGCTCGCTGGCGGATGAAGCCGGTCTGAGTGCGATCCAACTGCATGGCGACAACGAAGATCCTCATGTCGCAGACTTGATTGCAGAGCGCAGACCCCACCTCAAAATTGTGGCTGGCATTTCGATGCTTGAGCCCGAGCCAGAGCGCAGGGCAATGATGTGGCGACCGGATATAGTTCACGCTTTCCTGGTCGATTCTGGAAGTTCGTCGAAACCGGGTGGCACGGGAGAAAGGTTCGACTGGGGCATGGGTCAGGGCAGCGTTGAAGTCATCGCAAGCCTTGGACGAGTTGTTGTCGCTGGAGGCCTCGCAGCGGAGAACGTTTGCCACGCCATCCATGTACTGAAACCGTGGGGCGTGGATGTTTCTTCGGGCGTCGAGTTGAAACCAGGCAAGAAGGATCCGGGAAAAGTCCGAGCATTTGTCACTGCCGTTCGTCAGGCGGAGAGGATCGTATAGCAGATGGCAACCGCGACGATCACGAAAAACGGTAAAGCAGTACCCGTCAAAGGGCGTTTCGGGGTCTACGGAGGGCGTTATGTCCCCGAGACGCTGATGGCCGCGCTTGAAGAACTCGAGCGTGAGTACGACAAGGCGAAACGTGATCGCGGCTTTCAGCGCCGTCTGGATGAACTCTTACGGACATACGCCGGTCGGCCGACGCCATTGTTTTTCGCGCGCCGGCTGACTGAAAAACTTCGCGGCGCCAAAATCTATCTCAAGCGCGAAGATCTGCTCCACACTGGCGCGCATAAGATCAACAACTGTCTGGGACAGGGACTGCTGGCCGAACGCATGGGCAAGCGCCGCATCATCGCGGAAACCGGTGCGGGACAGCACGGTGTTGCCACCGCGACCGTCTGCGCGCTGCTCGGCTTCGAATGCGTCGTGTACATGGGCACCGAGGACATGCGCCGCCAGGAACTCAACGTTTTTCGCATGCGTCTGCTGGGTGCGGAAGTGCGCGGCGTGGAATCGGGTTCGCGCACCCTAAAAGATGCCATCAACGAGGCCATGCGCGATTGGGTAACCAACGTTCGCACCACGCATTATCTGCTGGGCAGCGTGCTGGGGGCTCATCCGTATCCGACGATGGTGCGCGATTTTCACAAAGTCATCGGACGGGAGGCGCGCGCGCAGATTATCAAGACCGAAGGCAAACTACCTGCCACGATTGTCGCCTGCGTCGGCGGCGGCTCGAATTCTATTGGCATTTTCTATGAGTTCCTTAAGGACAAGGCCGTGAAACTCATCGGCGTCGAAGCCGGGGGACGCGGTGAGAACTTGGGAGAACATGCTGCGCGTTTTCGTGGCGGTTTGCCGGGCGTGCTGCAGGGAACCTTTTCCTATTTGCTGCAGGACATGGCTGGGCAGGTGGCGAATACCCATTCAGTATCTGCTGGTCTGGACTATCCCTCCATCGGGCCGGAGCATGCCGCGCTTTATGATTCGGGCCGTGCGGAGTACGTTTCAGCCTCGGACGCCGAAGCGCTCGACGCTTGCACCCTGCTGGCACGAACGGAGGGCATCATTCCGGCGCTTGAGTCAGCGCACGCCGTGGCCGAGGTGATCAAACGCGCACCCACGATGAAAAAGTCAGAAGTCGTAATCGTGAATGTCTCCGGGCGGGGAGATAAAGATATGGGAATTTTGAGGGAGAACCTGAAGCTGGACGGCTGAATCGATTGGCGAGTTTCAATTGCCAATTGGAGATCGGCAATTCCTCACGGAATTCGCGAATCTGAACCGAACTTCTCAAGCAATGCCTCTTTCTTTTCCAAACCGTCCTTCCCTGGTGGCATACGTCACCTGTGGCGACCCCGATCTCGCGACCACGCGAGATGTCGTGCTGGCTGCGATTGAAGCCGGTGCCGACGTAATTGAACTTGGTGTGCCGTTCAGCGATCCCGTGGCTGACGGCCCAGTGATCCAGCGTGCCAGCCAGCGGGCTCTGCGGCACGGCACAACGCTAGCCGATGTACTGAAACTGGCGGCGGAAGTGCGCCAGCATGCTCAGTCGACTGGGCTCATAATCTTTTCGTACTTGAATCCGGTCCTGCGCATGGGGCTCGAGAAATTCTGTAAGGTGGCGCGCCATGCCGGAGTCGATGGAGCGCTGCTGACCGATTTACCAGTCGAAGAAGCCGGCGACTACCTGCGCCAGATGCGGCGAAACCAATTGGCGACGGTGTTTCTGGCAGCGCCCACAAGCACCGACGAGCGACTGAAGCACATCACGCAAGCCTCGAGCGGATTTGTTTACGCGGTCTCGCGAACTGGAGTGACCGGAGCTCGCCAACAGTTGCCTGACGACGCACGGAAATTGGTTCGCCGTCTCCGAAAGTACACAAAGCTACCAATCGCTGTTGGTTTCGGTATTTCTACTCCAGAGCAATTCGCAGCGGTGGGAGAATTCGCAGACGCGGCGGTGGTCGGCAGCGCCATTGTCGAAGTCATCGAGCGCAATTCCGGCAAAGAAGCCGCGTCTGTGGCAGAATTTATAAAGCAGCTCTCAGCCATCAGCTCTCAGCTTTCAGCTCAAAAACTATGACTCACTCATTCGATTCGTGGTCCACTTACTGCGGGTAGAGCTGAAAGCTGACAGCTGGGAGCCAATAGCTTCTATGGACATTTCAGACTGGCGCAAGAAAATCGACGAACTTGACCGCAAACTGGTGGAGTTGCTGAGCCAGCGAGCGCAGGCTGCCCATGAGATCGGCAAATTGAAACGTGGCGTGGGCATGCCCATCTACGAGCCAGATCGTGAGCGCGCGGTGTTCGACAACGTGCGAGGCGTTAACCCCGGACCGTTGCCCGATCGAGATCTGCTGTGCATCTACGAACGCATCATGGACATCATGCGCCAAATTCAGCAGGAGGAGATCGCGCCCAAGCCGGCAGCGACCGAAGGTCCGGGTGATACGGAATTGGACTCTGAGGTGAATGACTGAAAACAGCTGTTGGGTCTTCGCCGTTGGCCCTTGGCTTTTCCACATGAGCGGACCTAACGGCTAAGAGCCAAGAGCTAAAAGCTTTCCTATGATCGTCGCAATGCAAGAATCGGCAACTGAGGAGCAAATCCAGCAGGTGGTGGAACACCTGATCGAGATGGGCTTCTCCGTGCATCGCTCTACCGGAGCGCGGCAGACCGTGGTGGCTGCGGTGGGTGCGCGTGTCGATTTTGATATCCGCAACCTCGAAGTCTTGTCGGGAGTCGAACACGTTCACCGCATTAGTGCGCCCTACAAGTTGGCGGGACGAAGTTTCCGGCCTCAGGGAACCGTGGTCCAATTTGCCAATGGATTGAAAATCGGCGGTGAGCAAGTCGTCGTAATGGCGGGTCCGTGCTCGGTGGAATCGCGCGACCAGCTTTTCGCTACCGCCGAGCGCGTGGCGAAGGCAGGGGCGCGTGCTCTTCGTGGCGGCGCTTTTAAGCCGCGCAGTTCTCCCTATTCTTTCCAGGGGCTTGGATTAGAAGCGTTGAAACTTTTGCGCGAAGCCGGCGATCGCTTTAGCTTGCTGGTGATCAGCGAGGTCATGGAGATCTCGCAAATCGCTGTCATGCTGCCTTACGTGGACATCTTTCAAGTGGGTGCGCGCAATATGCAGAATTTCAATTTGCTGCGCGAGTTGGGCAAGGTCAAGAAGCCGGTTCTGCTCAAGCGCGGAATTGCGGCGACTTTGGAGGAACTGCTGCTTTCGGCCGAGTACATCATGGCTGGCGGAAACTACGACGTAATTCTGTGTGAGCGTGGCATTCGCACCTTCGAGACTTACACCCGGAACACTCTGGACATCTCCGCAATCCCGGTTATTCATAAGCTCTCGCACCTCCCCATGGCCTCTGACCCGTCTCACGGCGTCGGGATTCGCGACAAAGTTGCTCCCATGGCGCGGGCGTCCGTGGCGGCTGGCGCAGACGTGCTTTTGATCGAGGTGCATCACGATCCTGATAAGGCGTTGTCGGATGGGGCTCAGTCGCTGTATCCCGATCAATTTTCCGAGTTGATGGATCAGTTACGGATGATCGCGCCGGCAGTTGGCCGCAAGATCGCTTGATATCCTGTTGATCGAAATAGCTGATGCCCATTCGCCAAATTACGATTATCGGCACTGGCCTGATTGGCGGGTCGCTCGCCCTGGCTCTGAAGAAGAACCGGTTTGCAGGACGAATCATCGGCTGCGATCGCGCACCCGTTCTCGAACGTGCACGAAGCAAGGCTGCGATTGACGGCGGACACACCAATCCCTCGGACGCGGTCCGTGGCAGCCAGGTCGTCGTTCTCGCAACGCCCGTCAGTGGGATCATCGACTTGATCGACCGGCTGGGCCCTGCCCTGCCTCCGAAGACTCTACTCACGGACGTCGGCAGTACCAAGGCAGGGATCCTGGAGCGAGCCAGGACCGTGTTCCGCAAAAACACGGCCATTCGCTTTCTCGCCGGTCACCCGATGGCCGGAAAGGAACAGTCTGGCGTCGAATTTGCTGACCCCGATCTGTTTGAGGGTGCTGCCTGGTTTGTAACTCCGGTTCCGGGACAAAAGATCTATGACGATCTGAGCGGGGAGTATCTGGAATGGGTGGAAACAATTGGGGCACGCATTGCGAGCATGGATGCCAGCGAGCACGACCAGCTGTGCGCCTGGATCAGTCATTTGCCCCAAATGATCTCAACCGCTCTGGCCGCTGCGCTAGTTGATGAATACGGTGCCGATGCCCCTTTGCTCGAAGCCGGCGGCCGCGCGTTGCGTGAGATGACGCGCATTTCGGGCAGCCCTTATTCCATGTGGCGTGACATCGCGCTTACGAACAAGACAAATATTCGAAACGCGCTTCTAAGGCTGGAGCAGCATCTGGCGCACATCCGCGAGAATCTTGATACGCGTGAGTTGGCGATGGAGTTCGAGCGGGCCCACCAGCTGAAAAAAATAGCGCCAACAAAGCAGAAACAGCTCGATTGACATCGTTGAGTCATTGGTTCGGATTTATCCATGACCCGACGATCCGATGGCTCATTGACTCAGTTCTAATTTAGAATCTTTTTCTCATGAACAAGGTCGTTGCCAATGCCGACGAGGCCGTGCGCGATATTTCCGACGGCGCCATCATCATGGTTGGCGGCTTCGGGCTCTGCGGTATTCCAGAGAATTTGATCCGCGCCCTGGTCCGCAAAGGCGTAAAGAATCTCACAACGATCAGCAACAATGTCGGAGTGGACGGATTTGGCATGGGCCTTCTGCTCTCCGCGGGACAGATTCGCAAACACATCGGAACCTATGTTGGCGAAAACAAGCTGCTCGAGCAGATGGTTTTGCAAGGGAAGGTTGAACTGGACCTGGTGCCGCAGGGAACATTCTCCGAGCGCATGCGAGCGGGTGGCGCAGGGATCCCTGCTTTCTTTACTCCCACCGGTGTCGGCACGATCGTCGCTGAAAACAAGGAGACTCGTGAATTCGACGGCCGCATGTACGTCATGGAACACGCGCTGAAAGCCGACTTCGCATTGGTGAAAGCCTGGAAGGGAGACAGGTGGGGCAACCTGGTTTATCGAAAGACAGCCCGCAACTTCAATCCGATGATGGCGACCGCCGCCAAGGTGACAATCGCGGAAGTTGAGCGCTTGGTCGAGGTGGGCGAACTGGAACCCGATTTGATCCATACTCCAAGTGTCTACGTGAATCGCATCTTCCAAGGCGAGTTGTACGAGAGGCGAATCGAGAAGCGAACGACGAGAAAGGCGTCGTAGGTCGTTAGCCCGCACGGCCCGGAGACCCACCCAACGACCAACGACGAACGACTGACGACCATGAACAAACCCGGCAAGGACGTTGAAAAACGCGAGCGCATCGTAAAACGGATCGCGCAGGAACTCCGTGATGGGTTCTACGTGAATCTCGGCATCGGCATGCCCACGCTCGTGGCTAACTACGTTCCTCCCGGCATGGATGTAATCCTGCAAAGTGAAAATGGCATGCTGGGAATCGGTCCCTATCCAATCGAAGGCCAGGAAGATTCCGACCTCATCAACGCGGGCAAGGAAACGGTCAGTGAAATGGCCGGCACGGCTTATTTTTCAAGCGCCGATTCATTCGCCATGATCCGCGGCGGGCACATTGACCTGAGTGTTCTCGGAGCCATGGAAGTGGACGAGGAAGGCAACCTGGCCAACTGGATGATCCCAGGAAAGATGGTCAAAGGCATGGGCGGTGCGATGGACCTGGTGGCAGGTGCGAGGCGCGTAATCATTGCCATGGAGCACACGACCAAAGATCTTCAGGCGAAAATTTTGAAGAAATGTACACTGCCCCTGACTGGCGTGAGGGTGGCGAACACAATTGTCACGGAGATGGCGGTGATTCAAGTAACGCCCGCGGGTTTATTGCTGGAAGAAATCGCGCCGGAACTGACTCCCGAAGATGTGCAGAGAGTGACTGAGCCTACGCTGATCCTCAGCGCGAATCTCAAGACGATGGCAAGCTGATCCGCGCAGCCCTACTCGGCCCCAGCGAAACTTTTCACTCGTGCCGCCTCAAACTCATCGCCCTTCAGCCAGCCCACCAATTTGCTTTGAGATGCAGCCTCCCATCCCAGCACAAATCCGAATCGCGCCATCGCCGCATCGCCGGTGAAATCCATGCTCGGATGATATTCATCACTCGGCTGATGATAGTGCTTTGAGGTGTACTCTTCGGCCTGCTGAATGCCCCAGGCAGCATCGTGTCCCTTATACTTCGTGCCTTCGTTAATTGAGAACGAGGGAATGCCCACGCGTGCAAGGCTGAAGTGGTCGGAGCGGTAATAGTGTCCGGCCTCCGGACGTGAATCGGGACGAATGGTCAGGCGGAATGTTTTCGCCATGGCCTCGATCTCGGGGTAGAACGTGGTGCGCTCGGCTCCAGAAACTTCCACCTCTTCTGGCGAGCCGAGGGGCGGAATGTCGTCATAGTTCAGATCGAGGCTGATCTTACCCGCCGGAACCGGCGGATGTTTCCCCAGATACTCTGAACCCAGCAAGCCCTGTTCCTCCGCCGTCACCGACGCAAACAGAATGGATCGGCGCGGTCTCTGTGCCGCGTCCGCGTAGGCGCGCGCGATTTCCAACAAAATGCCGCAGCCGGTCGCGTTATCGTTGGCGCCGTTGTAGATGTTGTCGCCAGGCATATCCGGGCGGATGCCAAGGTGATCGAAGTGGGCACTATACATCACGGCTTCACTTTTGAGTTTGGAATCCGACCCCGAAAGCATAGCCACTACGTTGTGCGATTCGAATGGACGAATCTTGCTGACCATGTGCGCTTTCAACTTCACGGGCAACGTGACCGGATGAAAATCGCGGGATCGAGCATCGGCCAGCATCTTACTGATGTCCATGTCGGCAGAAGTGGCTATCTGTCCAGCCACATCGAACTGAACCCAGGAGGCGACCTTCAGCTTGGGTGTGCCGTCCAGTTTGAGGTACGACTTTTCTCCCGAATTCGAATTGCGGACGACTTCCCAGGGATAGCTCGCCATCTCAGTCTGATGAATGAGAATTACGCCTGCGGCGCCTTTGCGGGCCGCTTCTTCATACTTGTAGGTCCAGCGTCCGTAATAAGTGAGCGCTTTCCCTTTGAAGAAAGTCACATCGTCGGAGGGCGGCTCGTTGACCAGCATGAGTAGAACTTTGCCACGCACATCGGTGCCCTTGTAGTCGTCCCACTTATATTCGGGGGCTTCAATCCCGTAACCCACATACACGATCTCAGCGTCTACCTCGGACTGCGGCTGTTGCGTCTGGTCGTAAGCGACATATTGTTCGAGCGGCTTCAGATCTGCAGTTACCCCTTTCGACGAGACCAGCGAAAAAGTGGTTTCCGGCGACGGCGTGATTCCTACCATCGGGACCCTCTGCAGGTAGGTGCCGTTGTCGCCGGCAGGTTTCAGACCATAAAGGGCAAATTGAGTTGCGATGTATTCCGCGGCGATGTCACCGCCACGCTGTCCCGTGCCGCGGCCCTCGAGCAGATCATGAGAGAGAAAGCGAACGTGTGCTCGAATGCGCTCCGGATCGATTTTCTGCATGGCCGTAAAGGCGCCGCCCGGCAGCCGCACCGAAGCGCTCGACTGTTTGTGCGACCCCTGCGCCGCAGCGACACTTGAAACTAACAAGACCAGGACAAACACAACACACCCATTGCGCATTCTGCGAGGCTCCTGCCTAAAGGAAAGGTTGACCAGGAAATGGTTATTGTACGGGAAGAAAGAGAAGCAGCAAAATTGTCCAATAATGCGGCTCGATCAAACTGTTCGCGGTCCACGTCTCAAGCAGACATCTTCTGCGCCAGATAGGCATAGCGTGACAAGCGACGCTCTTTCGAGATCAGGTGCACGCAGGAAAGAAAGTTTTGCAACCCGCGGAAATTGGCCTCACCTTCGATTCTGATCAAATCCTCACGGTGTCGTTCACGTGCGTCGTGCCATTTTCTAGAAATGGTCTCGGAACTGGCAGTAAGGTCGTCGCTTCGCAGCAGCGTGAAACCTGCCTCCCGGATCAGTCGCTCATTTTCTCCCATCGGCAGGAAAAGATAGTGGCCAATAGAGCTCCGCACTGCCAGTTCATCGCTGGTTAGAATGCCAGTCAGGATCATGGCGTCAGAAAACAGAGCGCGGCCGCCGGTAGCGAGTACGCGGTACCACTCCTTGAGCACAGCAGAACGCCCATCGAGATGGCAGATGGCATCATTAGAAAAAATGGCGTCAAACGTAGAATCCGGGAACGGCAACGGCCGACTCGCGTCCATGCGCTCGAACCGCACTCGGGCCCCAAGTCCTTTGCTCTCGGCCAACTCGCGCGCATTGCGCACGCCGTTTTCGTTTATATCGATACCAGTCACCTGAATGCCGGCTGCATCGGCGGCATACAGCGCACAGCCGCCGGCCCCGAAGCCCACTTCGAGAATGTGCGCTCCCCGTTTCACTTCGAGGAACCCCAGAAACTGCCTGAATTCCGCAGCCGTCATCCAGCCCGTTTGGCCTAGATCCTCGCCGTAAGTCTCGGCGCGCACCTGGCGTTCGACCTCTTTGGCAAAGTTGTCGTACGCCGTATTGTAGAGATCAACTTTATTTTGCATCTGAATTGCGGCATGTTTACCCGCGACCGCGGGCTAGTTCTTTGATCCTCAACCCGCGCGGAATTCAGGTACTTGCTCGTCCGTCCGGAATACGGCCTTCGGCGCGTTCCCGTTGACTTCCGCGGCCTTGCGGTTGATTTCCTCAATCTCTTTCCGTTCCCATCCCACGCTGGAGATTTCAATCTCTCCATCCGGCGCAATCCAAAAGATGGTGGGCACGTTGGTCAGGCCGTAAGCGTTCGACACCGGATAACTGTTCGTGTCGTCCAACAGCACAGGGAAAGTCACTCCGTACTCTTTGAGAAACGCGGCGGTGTCCTTCTTCTCGTTCTGGGAAACCCCGACAATGGTCGCATTCTTGCCGCCATGCGCTTTGTAAATCCGCTCAAGAAACGGGAATGCATACTGACAGACCGGGCAGGAAACCTTAAAGAAAGCTGCGACCACCGGGCCCTGCCTGAGCGCATCGCGCAAGGAGAACTCCTTGCCATCCATTGTCGGCAGTTGGAAATCTGGCGCAGATGTTCCCGCGGTCAGGGCAGCCATTTTGTTTCCTCCAAAGATGTTACGAAACCAGTTCACTTGCACTTCTATCTTAACTTGAATCTACGGCTACCATTACGGACGATCCATCCGCCAGTTATTCAAGCCACTCCGGATTGCGGCGTGTTAGCCCACGCTTCATATTCTCGCCACCATCTGCAGACCTGGTTTCCCTCATGACGATTTCCATTCTCGGCCAAGGCTAATAAATTTAGATGATCTTCGCGGCGCGCAGGATCTTCCTCGCCAGACCCGTCAAAGGCAAGGCCGTGACCCGGGACTTTCGCACCCACTCCCCGTCTAAGCCCTTCGGAACTGGCCTTCGCAGCACTCGGACGAGATAGTCGGTCACGGTGATGGAATGCCGGAGAGTAAGCCAAACCGGGGTTGTTCCGTTCACGCCGACAATCTCCGGCAGTTCCCACATGCCGGGCATCAGGGTTGCAGCATGCGAGCGCCGGACCAGGAAGATCGAGCCATTCCGGCAAACGAACGTGTAGTGGATTTCACGCTTCTTCTGCCGCGGTCCCTTCCCCGGTGTATGCAGCTCCCCGCGTGTCGCACACAGATCTGACACCGGACACAACAGACATTGAGGCCGCCGCGGCAAGCATATGGTCGCGCCTAGCTCCATCATGGCCTGGTTAAAATCACCTGGACGCCGTCGGCTGAGCCGATCTCCCGCAGCGCGCCACAAGTCTTCGCCTGCGAGATTCCTCCCTTGCACACGCTGCAAAACGCGCTCCACATTCCCATCTACTACTGCGGCTGGTTGGTCGAAGGCAATGCTGGCAATTGCTGCCGCGGTATAGCGGCCGATACCAGGCAGGGCCTGCAACTCTTCCGCAGTCCCGGGAAACTTTCCTCCAAGCTCCTTCACAATGGTCTTGGCCGCCGCATGTAGCATGCGCGCACGCCGGTAATATCCAAGCCCGCTCCAGGCCGCCAACACTGACGATTCCCGGGCTGCAGCCAACTTCTTGATGTTTGGAAAGCGCCGCAGGAATCTTTCATAGTGATCGGTGGCGGCGGCCACCCGAGTCTGTTGCAGCATGACCTCCGAGAGCCAGATCCGATAAGGGTCGCGATCCTGCCGCCAGGGCAAATCGCGCTTATGCAGGTCAAACCATCCCAGGAGATGCTGTTGAAAGCGCCTCCTCCCAGTCGAGTCCTCCATACCCGAAGTGTCATCGTCCAAAGTCATCTATTCAGGCCGTATAACCTTTGCGCACTTTAACACTACAAACTATGGGCTACCGCCGGAGGATTTCGTATGGCGCGATTCTACTGCAAATGGACTGAATTGTCGGAGGTAGCGGCGGCCCCTCCTTCGTTGCTCGCCGGAGTATACTCGGGATGCCTCCCCGTTGACCTTCGCTTCCAGGCAGGAAATAATGACTGAGCCTGGTGTCCGCAATCTACGAGTGCCCGTTCACGCGCTCATGAAATCGAAGGAGTACCATGAACGACTTCAACCGCAAGGTCGAGGAAGCATCCGCGCGTATCAACAAATCAGTGGCCGAGGTAGCCGCCACAGTGGAGAAGGAGACGGCGGAGTTGATTGCTCATCTGAACGAAGAAGTGGTGCCAGCAGTCCGCCAGCATTCGACCAAGGCGTTGCGAATCGCGGCGGAGAAACTGGCTCAACTCGCGGATTACATGGAAAAGCGTCAGCCTCCTCCGAAGTGAGCCATTTGCCCCTCCGTCGCTTCGAGCGTGGCCCGAACCTCACTGTTGGAAATGCCAAGCGTTCCGTTGCATTCTCTATCATTCTCTTCTCCTCCCTGCTGACGGCTTGCGGGGAACACAAACAAGCGCGCATCAATGTCCCTCCTCCACCTCCAATGAGCGACCCTGCCGCGCAGCCTAATTCGGTGGGTACTGAGCCCCTGCCGAAGGCAACTGTTTCCACGCGGACCGACGATGATGCATTCCGTATTCCGGCGAATGCGAAACCCATCTCGGTTGAGACTGGCCTCGCGAGTTGGTACGGAGGCCCATATCACAATCGCCGGGGCTCCAACGGCGAAATCTACAATATGCACGCCATGACCGCTGCCCATCGGACACTCCCATTGGACTCGATCGTGCGCGTGACGAATGTGAAGACGGGACACTCGGTACTGGTGCGAATTACCGACCGCGGACCTTTTATTGAAGGCCGTATTCTCGATCTCTCGCAGGCGGCGGCCAAGAAAGTGGACGTCTTGCAGGCGGGCGTTGCCATGGTCCGCATCGAAGTGATGCGCGCGCCGTCATCGTTGGAAACGGGTGGAAGATGGGCGGTGCAGATTGGCGCTTTCGAGAAGGAACATGCCGCTGACAAGTTAGCCGACCACCTGTCCCACCGCTATCAAACCGCGAAGGTGCAATGTTTCAGCAGCCCAGTCGGCGACTGGTGGGTCCGAGTGCGCGTACAGGATGACGATCGGAAACGTGCCGAAGAGATCGCTCACAACACCCAGACTCCGCAAGGTTCAATCTTTCTAGTAAGACTTGACTGAAAAACTGCAAGACACGTCCGAATCTTAAATTAAAGCCTCCGGATCGGGTTCTCCTGACCATGCCGTCGTAGCCGTTGGGCACCAGAAACCGCACTGCAAGAATTCTCTGCGATCGGGTATAGTAGGCGGGCGCTTCCCCCGTCGAGGAGATCCTCGCTATAAGGCGTGTCTCCCAATCCCAATACCATGGACGTGTCATGAACGACTGTTTGTTTTGCCGCATCATTCGCGGGGAAATACCCTCCAAGAAGGTCTACGAGGACGAGCATACCTACGCGTTTGACGATATCAATCCGCAAGCTCCAACTCACGTGCTCGTCGTTCCCAAAAAGCACGTCCGTGGACTGAAAGAAGCCCTGGCTGAGGACGCCGAACTCATTGGCCGTTGCCAGTTGGTTGCGGCCAATATCGCACGCCAGCGCAGCATCGAGGATGGTTACCGGACCGTGCTCAACGTAGGCCCGCGCGCAGGGCAGTCGGTTTTTCACCTGCACGTGCACCTGCTTGGTGGGCGAACCTTGCAATGGCCACCGGGATAGGAGTGCGCCACCCTTGGGCTTTTTGGTCCGCGGTGACCCCAGTTCGTTTGCACATATCTTGGTGCAGAATTTAGCTCAAAAAAAACGCTCGTTCTGGTGCAAAATCTAGAAAACAAAGGGCCGGAATTTTTCTTGCCTCCTAGATCTATGGTTCTTAAGGTAGTTAGAGGCAAAATCTTGGAAACATTGGGGTTATCTGGGGGCCTTTGCCAGCTCGGTTCGGTTTGGAATCCTCGTAACTGGATCGGTTGTCAAAGATCGCAGATTATCTTATAGATAACCAATACAGCAATATATTATCGCGATTGTCCGATGAGGTCAAGGGAAAAACCGCCGGGCGGGTGACCTAGTTCCAATTTGGGAATTCAGGACTGCACCGAAGGTGATATTGAGATAAGGTCCGCTTGGGATTCGTGCGGTTTGCATTGTCGCCTCCCGCCCTTTCCGCAAAGTACGCGGAAAAGGGTGGGGCACCCGGTCTTATGTCGCCACGGACTCAGCTTACTCTTACTCTGCCGTGGCTTCGTCTTCTGGGGCGCCGTGGCGGCGCAGGAGTTGGGGCAAGTTCTGGGAGAATGCCGAGCGCGGCAGCACCATGTCGCATCCCACTTCGTGCGCCTTCTGCTTCAGGTCGCCTTGCACGTGGGACAGGAATCCGATAATCGAAGTCTTCTTCAGCTTGCTCTTGAGTTTCGGAATCAGAGTCAGGGGCTTGGCGTTCGCGTTATTCATATCAAAAATGACCAGCGACGGCTTCTCTTCGCCGTTGAGCTTAATCCGCTCCAGCATGTCTTTTTCGTTTTTGACGAACTCGACTTTGACATTGAGCTTCCGCGCCGTCTCCTGAATCTTGGCCTGGAAAAACAAATCATCCACGAAGGCGAAGATGCGTGAATTGGCGTCCTCGTTGGGCGGGAGCGGCTCTGGTTCCACGGGAGCATAAGACGGGGCGAAGCCGGGACGGCCGCCTCGCCCGCGCGGCCCTTTGTCTCCTCCGAGCGCGCCGCGATAGCTGTGATCCATGGGAGCGCTGTAGATACCGCTATGTTGCTGGCGATCGCGACCGCCGGGCTGCCCTGCGCGGTTCGATGGGCGGCGTCCCCGCCGCCTTCTGCCTCTCCCTCCACCTCCGGAGGGATTTCCGGGTCCAACATTCATATTGTTTCTCTTTGTGTAGTCTTAATCGGTCCACCCTAAGATGGACCTTATTTTGCTGCCTAGGTGCAACCGCTTTCCGAGTGGTGCCTCGCCTCGCGCACATGCACCGAGCGTGCGTGGAAACCCAATGCGGTTGGAGTTCATCCGTGAATGATCTTTGTCCGTCTAAGGCGCCTGGAGCTTATGGGCGCGGGAGGCCAGCTAGGGAGCATGGCCGCTTGGGAACACTCTGATGGTATCTCTCGCAACGGATAAAGCGCAAGTCCCAACTAACTGTAGTTTTGCACAGAAGTAACCGTACGGCTGCTTTTGAGGGCTGAGCTTGGGAATGCCAGCGTTGTCCTCAGCGGCTGCCATGCCCTCCCACACGAAGTGTGGCCTAGCTTCCCGCACTCACCTGCCGCGCCCATTGCATGGCTTGCCAGTGACACTCCGCGACCTCGCTTTCGCTCAGACGAAGCTGGGCGGTCAACTCACTCGCAGTTTGCCACTCGCCGGATTCTTGCGCCAGCATTAGTTGGTAGAAGGGCCGCAGACGGCTGGCTCCGCCCAGCAGCACCGACTTGGTCTCCTGATCGATGGGAACGTTGTCGAGCACCTGGGACATGGGAATCTCGAGAATGACGTCCATCAACGAAAGCAAACCCATCAGAAACAAGTCGGAGTCCCCGTGAGAGATTTTGGGTGAGAGCAGTTCACTAAAACGGGCGCGGACCAGGGCCGAGAGTACGAGTTCGCTGCTCTTGCCCTGTCCCGCGCCGAGGGTAGCCACCAGCCGGATCCAGCGGCGGACTTCCCGTTCTCCCAAAATGGCCAGCGCGTGCCGTACCGAGTGGATTTCGTTGGCAAATCCAAAGGCAGCCGAGTTCAAATAGCGCAGCAGGCGATAGCACAACGACGCCTCGCCCTTGACGACGTTCTCGATCTCGCGCACATCCAGCTCGGGCTGCGAAACCGCGGTCAGCATGCGCAGGTAGTTGACCCGGTTGGCGGGGATTTCATGGGCCGTAAGTATTTCCGGCCGGCGGAAGAAGTATCCCTGGAAGTACAGGAACCCGGCTTTTTTCGCGGCGACGAATTCCTCGCGTGTTTCTACTTTTTCCGCCAGCATCCGACAGCGCCAGGGTCCGTAGCGTTTGACCATGGCGGCGGCATCGGCGGCCGGCGTATCGCGGAGGTCCACCTTGATGATATCGGCGACATCGGTCAGGGCTTCGCGCGGGTCATTCACCGCAAAGTCGTCCAGCGCGATCGTGTATCCGGCTTCTTTCAGCCGACGGCATGCTGCCACCACCAGGTCGTCGGCGGGAACGGTTTCCAGAATCTCGACCACCGCCTGTTCCGAAGGCAGCAGAGTGATGTAGTCCTTCAGCAGGATGTCGCGGGTACAGTTAACAAAGGCCCGGCGCCCGTCACAGAGAACGTCGAGGCCAAGCAGCGTAGCGGTATTCAAGGTGCTGCGCGAAGCCGCGTCCGCATCCGTGTGCTGGAAAAAATCTTCAACGCCATCACGAAACAGAAGTTCGTAGCCGAAAACCTTTTCGTCCGCCGTAAGGATCGGTTGGCGGGCAACAAACTGGGTTCCGGGTTTGAGCGCCGGTTTGCTTCCACCAGGGCTGAGAGCAGAAGAGGGGGCAGTCACTCTTAATCTATCGGCACAACCGCGCAGGAGATTAACTGCGCAAGTCGTTAAATCGGAACGGGCAAAGCGTAATGACTGGAGACGTTTCGCGAAATCGCCGTCTTACTGGAGAAACCTTGCCCTCGCAGCGCTTGATATCGGGATCGCAACGACTTGAGCTTTTCACTCTTCCACCCATTCGACGCCGCAGGTATAGCATTTCCAGTTGTTCTTACGCACAAGAACGGGGAAGGACAAAAGCAGCCAAAGACCATAAGTCCAGAAGCGATTGATTTTTTCAAATCCGATATCGAGCGAGTAGCAACGTGGGCAGCGCGGCTGAGCATAGCACTCGCCCACTTCATCTTCGCTGAACTCCGCGGGGATAGGCTCATCGAGAATCGCCCGAGCCGACTCGGCCTCCTGCTTATGCACCTGCAAGCGAATGCCGCCGATGGCGTTCGAGAGCAGCCAGTCCATACGAACCAGGTTGCCGTCGGCCAGTGCGCAGGCAATTCCCGCGGACTCCAGTTTTCCCTTGGCCAGCAGGGCTTCGGGAACATCGCGAAAATGCTGCAAGGTGACGAGTTCGGTCGACACTTTCTGAAAATAACCCCTGCCGCTATTCTATTGCACTGTCAGCGTAACTGCCGCGGTATGAGTGAGAGGACTTGTGCCTCCCGTTGTCGCCGTGACCGTCACGGTGCTCGTACCCGCCGGAGTTCCCGGATTGCTCGGCGGACTGCTGCCGCCTCCGCAAGCCGGCATCCATAAGGTTGAAAGCGCCAGGACGGCGATCAGGCCTAAGAGACGCGCGACGCGCGGTGGCCGTTTCCTGGTTCCCGCCATTAACATCAATCCCAGAAAACTCGGAAACAGCAACGCGTAGAAGATTCCGCTACGGCGGCCGAAGGGACCTCTGTGTAACTTGGCGGAGGGAGCCGTGGTCGCGATGGTGAGGGTCTCGCTGGTTGCTGAGGCGGCGGCGAAGGTGCAGGTCGCCTCTGGAAGCAGCCCGGTGCAACTGTACGTCAAAGTCTGGCTGAAGCCGCCGAGTGGCGTGATGGTCAGCGTCGACATCCCGCTCTGTCCGGGAGCTGTCACGGTGACGCTCGTGGGACTGGCCGCGATCTTGAAATCCTGGACCTTGTAGGGAACAGCCGAGGAAGTCGATCCCGAGAAGTTCGTATCTCCACCATACGTCGCAGTGATCGAGTACGAAGCCGCGGCCAGAGTGCTGCTAGTAAGCGTAGCTACGCCTGAGCTACTTAGTGTTCCCGTACCAAGTTTTCCAACGACTGCGTCAGTGAAAGTCACCGTTCCCGTAGGCGTTTTCGTGGAGGTGGAAGACGGCTTCACCGTAGCGGTGAAAGTCACGCTTGTTCGAGCATTTACCGGTGAAATCGGCGAGGCGCCGAGAGTGGTGGTAGTGGGAACAGTCGTAGGCGACCAGTTCGCGAGCAGATTCGCAACGTTAATCGAACCGAGGCCAGTAGCCTCATCGTACCCGGGAGTGATCAAGTAGCCCCTCAGGCCGCCGGTCAGTCCCGTGGTGCCCGCTGTGCTGTTATTGCACATGCTCGGCGTGGTGACGGTGCAATTCGTAACGCCGCTTGTGGCTACAGTGGCATCGTGAAAAACATTGTTTGTGGGAGTTGCCGCGAGATTGTAGAGGTTCGGGTTGAGCAAACCTTCAGCAGAGCCCTGCTTCTGATTCAAGAGGGCAGCGATGCCAGCCATGTCCGGCGCGGACGCGGACGTGCCAGCGAATATAGCAAAACCGCTGGCTGGACACTGATTGTTAGCAGCCAAGCAGCCGAAATAGGCGTCGTGAAGTGAAGCACTAAAGGAAACGTCGGGTGTGTACCGGCCCGACCTCGAACTAGGAACGCCGGTGCCGGTCTGCCAGGGTGGTGTTGCGATGTACGAGCTGACACCACCTCCGGTCCCGGCAACCTGAAGGTGATTCTGACTGTTCATCGGCTCGTTCCAAGCGCCCTCCGGGATATAGCCGAGGGCGGATTCGAAGCCGGGGCCATTGTTTGGGCTCCAATATTGACTAGGGTTAGCGAAGTCTGCGAACTCGGTACCACCAACACAAGTCGCGTAGCTTGAGGAGCAGATGGAATTCGGACTGAGTATTTGGGTCGTGGGCGGAGGGGTGAAAGACTGATCGCAGCCAGCTGCTGCGGAATCATCCGACGAAACGAAGACCGATATACCTTCTCCGGCGGCCTGCGCGAACAAGTTGTCCCAATATGTGACTCCCGCCTGGCCAGCGTCAGCCTCGCACTGCGAGAAGCTAATGTTCATGATCCGGGCCGGGACCGGCGTGGTATCGACAACATATTCGGTGGCGAATTGGATACCGTCCTTCGTGTGTGTGGAGTTACTCAGGCTGACGACAAGATCGATGGTAGCGCCTTGCGCAATGCTGCCGGAGCGGGTCACATCGAGGGTAGCTTCGCCCTGATCCCCCGAGGCGCTCCCGCTACAGGACGGGGCAGGTGGAGTGATGCCGAGCGGCGGAACGATGACAGTGGGAATGTTCGCGGTCACCATTGCCGCGCTGGCGAAGTTTGTGATGTCTGAATTGCACACGCCGGAACGGCCCACGACGGCGATGGTTTGACCGGCGCCGTTGATGCCTCCAGTCACTCCATTGACATTATAGATCGTGGCGAAGTCCGCGGGAAAGATGACGTTGCAAGGCGTGCCGCCGCAGGTGAATCCGCTGCCGTCGGACGAGACGCTACCCGAATCCCATGAGAACCCGTCTCCCCGCCCGCGCACCGCGGAGCCTCCATGTTGCGGGTGGAGCTTGATAGTGTACAGGCCGCTGATGGACTTAATGACCGCGCCCAAGGCAGCCGGAATTTGCGGTTCGGCGGTGATGGAGATGCGCTCCTCGGCGCCGACCGTGAAATAGTGCATCTCCGCTCCAAAAGCGCTGGCGATCGCCGAAGCTGGACCGCTGAAAACAATTCTCTCTCGGCTATTGGAGACGGAGTCGACGTGTAGATTCTGCGACTGCAGCCAAACTGTAACCGCGTGAATGTCGTGGGAGGAGGCTCCGAAGCGCTTGCCTATCTGCACGGGCGTAAGCCAACGGTGGTAGTCGGGTGATGCCGGGTCCTGCTGGTCTTTCAGGAATTGCGTATACGCCTGTTCTACTTGCGGCGAGCGGGCGAGAACGAGCGTGAGTCTCTCTATCGGCAGGTCGGCGGGAACTGCTCCGAAGTCGTTCTGAGCATTCGCCCATGCGGGGTGATGCCCGGTCAGTGGGACGCGATCTGCAGGGTCGACAGGTTTCCGCACGAGATCGGTGGTCTGCGCGTGCGCCAACGTAAAAGCACAAAGAATCACCAGAACCGAGCACAGCGCGCAGAAAACGGTTCCCGAGTGGAAAGGACTAGCATTCGTTTCGCTGTTGCACGGAGCATCACTTCCTCCAATGACTCCAATAAATTGCGACAGGGATGGAGCTACCGCTGCGAGGGAAGGGTGCAGCGAATGCGCCCGATTATCTTGGAACCCAGGATGAACGTCAACACAATTGTCTGATGTACCAAAAGAGTCTCCCTGAAGAGAATCCATTCGCATCTTTTCCCGATTCCGGAGCAGAAAATGTCGCCGCATACTTAGGTGATCTGGATGGGTTATCCCGCAACCCCTAGATTCGGGCTGTGGGAGTACACGGGAAATTTCATCATCTTCTTCTACTTGCGGTCTTAGTCTCCGCGGTGTTAATCGCTGGCGCAGCAGGGGCTCAAGCTGGCCAGTTGGTGTTTTCGGAGGGAGAATGGCCGGAGTGGTTGCAATCAGTTACCTGTTGCATAAAAGTGGACACCACAAACTGGAGCGCGCCTTTCCAATCTACGCCAGCGGCGATTCCGCGTATGGGGTGGGTTACAGCTTCGCTCACCGCCAGGGTGGCGCGTCCAATATGCTGGGCAGAAATGAACCGATCCTCGTGGCGGGAAGGTGAACAGCAGGTTCCTCCACTCCGCTTCGCTCCGGTCGGGTTGACAGAATTGCGGGAAGAACTGCAGACCTACCGTGCCCGCGCCAGCACCAGAGTTACATCATCGGGTTGCTCGTTGGCGCCAATCCAGTCATCCACGGCGGCGGTTACCATTTCGCTGATGCGTGGCAAGGGCAACTCACGATTCTCCCGCAGCAAGTTGATCAACCGCTGCTCGCCAAATTCGCCGAATTCATTTTCCGGTTCAGTGACTCCATCGGTGTAAGCCAGGAAAATCTCGCCTCGCCGGAGCTCGACCGAATCCTCGGGATAGCTTCTTTGATCGAACAGACCGACTACAGTGCCGCCGCACTCCAAGCGGCGTATGGAACCGTCTTCACTCATAATGATCGGCGGCAGGTGCCCTCCGTTGCTGTAGGTGAGCTTGCGCTCTGCGCCGTTGTAAATCCCCAGAAACAACGTCGCATACTTCTCCGGCGGTGTGCTTTCGTAGAGCTGGTGATTCAGCAAAGACAGTAAAGCGCCGGGAGACACATCGAGACTCCGCAATCCCGAAGCCACCAGGACGTCGGATCCAAGCGCCGCACCCACGGCCGCGGGTTCACGCAGGACTGGGACATCTTGCATGCTGAGGGCGCGCACTGCGGAGTGGATGGTGGCCATCAGCAGCGCGGCCGATATTCCTTTACCGCTGATGTCGCCCACGGCCAGGATCAACCGATCCGAATCCAGCGTCAGAAAATCATAATAATCGCCGCTAACGGTTCGCGCAGGCCGGAAGAACCCATGCACTTCGAGCGACGCGAGTTGCACCCCCTCATGCGGAAACAACTGCGCCTGCACTTCCTGGGCAATGACCAGCTCGTTCTCCAGCCGTTGTTTTTGCTTCTGCTCCTCAATCAGTTTCTCCAGCGACGCAGTCATCGAATTAAACGAGTTCGCCAGAGCAGCGACCTGATCATGGGATTTCACCGGAATGCGGTGACTGAAGTCCCCACGATTGACGAGCTGGGTGCCTTCGTAAAGCTTCGCCACCGCGCCGGTCACGGTGCGAGTGAGACGGTACGAGATGATGAGCGCAATGATCTCGATGATGCCGAAGATGATGGCGACGAACAGCAGCACGAATTCCACGGTGGGAGCAAAATCTCCAAGAGCGCCAAACAAACGCTCGTAAAGTTTGGAGACCCGGGTTTGTACAATCACGGCGGCCGGACTGGAAGTGTCCCCGGTATCCCAATCCACGACCAGGACGGTGGTGGCGAAGGTGACCAAGCGATCCACCGTGGCAGCCGGCGGCGGCACCGCTCCGGCGGTAAAGGTGGGTGGCCGTCCTTTGCCGGCGTCGAGAACGTAGTCGCCCTCACTCTTATTAAATATGATCGCGGTGTTGGAATTCTCATCGGCAGGAAGCGCACTGGTCTTCGGTTGCGATTGGTTCACCTTGTGGAGAGTGAGCCCGGTGGCATAAAACGTGAGTTCGCCCAGGTTGGTCGCCAAATCCTCCAACATTTGCTGATCAAGAGGTTCGCTGGAGAGGACAGTCAATTTTCCCCCGCTCACCGGAGCCGTCTCTAGAGCGCGCAAAAAGAGTTGCTCGTGATCGCGTGCTACGCCGTTGAAAGGGCCCTTTAAGTATGAAGGGGGCGGGGGGGGCGCCAAAGTCACTCCTGCTGGAGTGCTGTTCAGAAGTAGCTTCTGATCCAGCCAAACACAGATCTGACGACGCGCCCAACCCTTGTCGGTCTGGCGCAAACTCTCGATCGCAGCCGTGCTGCTGCCCGCGCCGCGTTGTATCTGGGATGCAAACTGGTGGGTGATTGCGGAATTCGTGGCCTCCAGACTCTTCAACTCGGTGTTCAGGCCGGTGGTCACAATAAAAGTAGCGAACTGCCCCGCGAATAGATAAAACGAACCAAGCGCCAGCGCAACCAGCATGACCACTGGAATTACGCCGATGAACACGTAGGTGACGATCAGGCGGTTACGCAGCCGCCAGAGTGCCTTTGCTTTGACCCAACGAAATGCGAGGATTGAGAAAAGAACAATGACTAAGAAGCTTAGAAAACTGACCCACCCGCCGAGGCTGTCACCGTAAGAAAGCTTAAGCAGGCGAGACGCCTTCTGTAGAACAAATAGCAGCAGGTCAAGACCCAGCAAGTACCATGCGGCCAGCGCTACTTTGCTGGTGGGCAGCAATCCCACTTCGCCAAGCCGCATACGCAGATAACGGTAAGAAAGGGGCATGATGTAAAACCGAATTATAGAGGAGATGGCGACGGCGGCTTCTGGCTTAAGGCTGCAAGAATCAGAGCCTGGAGCCTGAATCCCGCCTTTTCAAATCTCCGGATAGAAATCGAAGAACGCCTCCAGGCTGGTCTTCAATTGTTTTTCAATTTCATCTTTACTGCCTTCGAGTACGTGCATGGTCACGTGGGCGTCGCGGCCGTTTTTGAGCTTCAGGGTTGCGTCTCCAACTTCCACGACTTCTTCCGAAGGCAGCAGCCGCAGTCCATAGACGAGGGTCAAGTTTGCCATGAAGTAATTTTACCTTCTCAAGAATCCAGAAACTGGACGCTTCACTCTTTATCTTTGCGCCCTCTGCCGGCCCTCCCGTGTTCTACGATTTAAGACTTTTCGCGATCTTCATTTAGAATGCCATCGTGCTCCGAAACATCTTGGTAATCCTGACCAGCATTGGCCTGGCGCAACTGGCCGGCGCTCAACAATCCTCGCAGCCGCAGGTCAAAGTGAATATGCTGAATGTCTGTTCGCCTTCGCCACAAGATCAGCAGGAAATTGCGGCCGCGCTGGCCCGCATTCCCAAGCAACCGCTCTTCAGCCCGGATTTTGAGGTCGATCGAGGCCGCTCGACGCTGGAGGAACGGCCTGATTTTCTGAAAGCGGGAGAGAGCGCGCAATTCTCGTCCGATTCGGGCACCGCCGAGTGGGTGCGGATCCGTCGCGAGTTCCCGGCCCAGTCTTTGTTTTCGACCGTGCAGTACTCGTTCAGCCGTGATCCAAAAAACATGGTCGAGACGGTGATCTTCCACGTGCACGATCCCAAGGACTTGATGCAAGTGGCCATCGAAGACAACGCCGCTGCCGTCACCACGCCCTCGACCATGCTGTCCACCAGCACCCCGGCTAGCCGAATCAAGCTGGAGCGCTTCGGGAAGTCGTCGATCGTACTGGCCCGCTGCCCCGGGACCGAAGGGAGTCCTCCGCCCGACCAAAGCGTTTATGAGCCGCTGTTTCAGAGCGCAACCGCAATCGTGACTAACTATCGCAATCTTCTGGCCGCACGGAACACCGTGCCTGCGGAGTTAGCGCGGGTCGGCACTGTGGAAGCAACCAAAGCAAAGCCGCCTGCGAAACCGTCGGCCAAGAAGGCTGCGCCCGAAAAGTCCGCGCCGGAAAGCAAATGACCGAGGTCGCCTCGGTGCTCTCGATAGCAAATTCGGGCATCGCAGAACACCCGGATGTAATCAGTTCGGACGCTGAACCCTATTCTGAAATTTGCAATCTAAAGAACGTACTCTATGGACAATATCCGCGACGTTGTCGTTATGGGCTCTGGCTGTGCCGGTCACACGGCCGCACTCTACACTGCACGCGCCAACCTGAAACCGCTGGTGCTGGAAGGCCACGAACCCGGGGGCCAGCTCTCGCTCACCACGCTGGTAGAAAACTTTCCCGGCTTTCCCGAGGGCATTCAGGGGCCGGAGTTGATCGAGAACATGCGCAAGCAGGCGTCGCGCTTTGGCGCCGAATACAGGCATGGTCACGTGACCAGCGTCGACCTTAGTGAGAATCCTTTCAAGCTCCACGTCGGCCATGAAGTTATTCATACCCGCACACTCATCATCGCCAGCGGCGCCTCGGCGCGCTGGCTGGGGTTGCCTCACGAGCAGCAACTGATCGGGCACGGCGTTTCTTCCTGCGCCACTTGCGACGGCTTCTTTTTCTCGGGCAAAGAAATCACGGTGATCGGCGGCGGCGATTCCGCCATGGAAGAAGCGATTTTCCTGTCGCGCTTTGCCACCAAAGTCACGGTTATTCATCGCCGCGAGCATTTCCGCGCCTCCAAGATCATGCTCGAACGCGCCCAGCGCAACGAAAAAATCGCGTTCCTCCTCGATACCGTAGTGGAAGACGTACACGACGTAAACCAGAAGGAAGTCACTGGCCTGAAGCTGCGGAATCTGAAGACCGACAAGGTCTGGGATTTCCCCACCAGCGCGATGTTTCTGGGCATTGGCCACATCCCCAACGCGAAGGTATTCGAGGGCCAGCTCGACATGGATCAGGATGGTTATCTGAAGACGAGCAACAACGTCTTCACCCGGGTGCACGGAGTCTATGCCTGCGGCGATGTACAAGACCGGCGCTATCGGCAGGCAATTACCGCTGCCGGCACCGGTTGCATGGCCGCCCTGGAAGTGGAGAAGTTTCTGGAAGAGCAGGGCCACTAACGTAGGCGCGGGCGTCCACGCCCGTGCGGCCTGCACGAAATCCATTCGGGAGGAGGGCACATGCCAAGCGCGCAAACAACTTGTCCACACGTAAAGGAAATTCGCCAGGTTAAACCGAGCGGCAAAGGCTGCAAGGAGTGCCTCGAAATGGGCGATACCTGGGTCCACCTGAGGGAATGTCTCATCTGCGGCCACGTCGGCTGCTGTGACTCGTCCAAGAATAAGCACGCCACCAAACACTTTCACCAGACCAAGCACCCAGTTATGCAGTCCTTCGAGCCCGGGGAGAACTGGCGCTGGTGCTATGTGGACGAGATGTTTCTGACTTAGAAATCCTCTGATTTGTTAAGCGTCGACGTCTGTGGTTCCGTGACATTCTTTGTGTACCTTCGTGTCCTTTGTGGTTGTGGTTAACGAAGTGCAAATGCTAGAACCACTAAGGACACGAAGGTACACAAAGAATGTCTACTGGCGGAGTTTCAAGTGTTTTTCGTTCGCCTGCATCATCGAGTCACATCGCAGCGTACTCCAGTTGTGATACAAATCTGTGTGATCTTCATGGACGTGCACGGTAGTCATAATTCCACCTTCTCTACCGGCGCAGGCGTACGGTGCTAAGGGCGCTCTTCATCTCTTTATCGGAGAGCCACCGGCTGCGTGCCTTCGCCGAGCGTTCCTCCATCGGTCAGAAGTTTTCCAGCCGCTTTGTTGCGGGCACACAGGTAGAAGACGTACTCCGGGCCACGCGCACGGTCAACCAGTCCGGATCGAGCGTCTCTATCGACAACCTCGGCGAAAACGTCACCAACGCCGATGAAGCTCGGGCCAGCGCGCAACTCTATCACCAGTTGCTGGACGATATCGGCGTTCAAAAGCTGAACGCCAACATTAGCCTCAAACTCACTCACATGGGTCTTGATGTCGATGAAAAAATGGCCCGAGACCAGGTAACCGGCCTGGTGGCTAAGGCCGCCGCCATGAACCCGCGCAATTTTGTCCGCGTCGATATGGAAGGTTCACCTTACACGCAGCGCACGCTCGATTTCGTCCATGAATTGCACCGCGCCCCCGGCAATCAGGGATGCGTGGGCGCGGTTATTCAGTCCTACATGCGGCGCTCAGAGAGCGATATCGAGAATTTGCTGGCCGAAGGCATCCGCATTCGCCTGTGCAAAGGCGCCTACAAAGAGCCCCCTGAGATCGCCTTCCAGCAAAAGTCTGAAGTCGACGCCAACTATGTCAAGCTGATGAAGATTCTGATGAAGAGCAAGGTCTATCACGGCTTGGCGACGCATGATGAAAACATCATCAATCAGGCGAAGGCTTTCGCCACCAGCGAAAGAATTTCACGCGATGCGTTTGAGTTCCAGATGCTCCACGGCATCCGCCGGGACCTGCAGCAGAGCCTGGTGCGCGACGGCTGGCGAATGCGTGTCTACATCCCGTTCGGAACCGAATGGTACCCCTACCTGATGCGGCGACTGGCCGAACGTCCGGCCAACGTTTTGTTCATAGCCAAGAACCTGCTGCGACGATAGTTGCTGTGGGACAGGTCGGGCCCGTCCTGCGCAAAGTCGCACCAACCCGTCGGATCCGAGCACAGCCCGGTTGTGGTTGTGGAAAAGGTGGAATTCGTATGGGGATACGGTTTTAACAGGCTGTGGAAAAACTGGTTTCCTCCGCATTCTGTCTGCTCGCCACGCTCTCATTTCTGCTAGCATTAATGCATGGGCAACCATGGCCAGACCGCGCTTGCCGAGGCCTTCGCCGCCCTGGTTGGTCCCCAAGTCGGGGATGAGGATATCGATCTGGTCCGCGCCGCCCTGACCATCGCCCGTACCGAGTATCCCGACCTCGACATCGAGTCCTACGTCGGGCGCATTGACGAACTCGCGCGCATGGCGGAGGCTCGCATTTCCGATGTCGGCGATGCCGCGCAGACCATCGCCGCGCTCAATCACACCTTGTTCAACCAGGCTGGGCTGCGAGGCAATCGCGAGGAATACTATGACCCCCGCAATTCGTTTCTAAACGATGTGCTTGACCGTGGCCTCGGCATTCCCATCACGCTGGCTTTGATCTATATGGAGGTCGGCCGCCGTCTCGGCTTTCCTTTGTTCGGCGTAGGCATGCCGGGACATTTCCTGCTCAAGCATTACGACATCGACGGCCGCGAGACCCTGGTCGACTGTTTCAACGGCGGCGATATCCTCAGCCCCCAGGACTGCCAGCGCCGTCTCGACGAAATCTATTCCGGCCAGATGACTCTTCGCCCCGAATTCCTCTTCGCCGTCAGCCGCCGCCAGATACTGACTCGTATCTTGAACAATCTCAAGACGGTTCACCTGTCCACGCGCAATTTCCGCAAGGCTCTTCCCTTGGTGGACCTGGTGCTGGTGATCTATCCCCGCTCCCCCGAAGACGTCAAGCAGCGTGCTCTCCTGCGCTACAGCCTGGGGCAGACCTCGGGCGCGGCGGAAGATCTGGAACAATATCTAAAGATGTCGCCTGACGCTTCCGACGCCGATGAAATCCGCCAGACTGCATTGTCGATTCGTAGGATGCTGGCTTTGATGAACTAGCCCGAGCCTCTCTCGCCCACTGAACCGCCTCGAGATCAACAGAACTGCAAAATCTTTCATCTTGACAGGGCTCCCCCGGAAGACCAGAATGTTTCGACATTTTCTAAGCGTCCGATTTAGTGAATTGTAGTAGGCCCGTCTCCCCCTACGCCGTCCCCCTGGCAAGGGCTTCCTCATTCTCGGATGTTTGATGATCAAAATTTTCGAACCTTTGCTGACAAAACTTTAGGAGGAATCTATGCGCCTGAAAGCGCTTGTGTTGTTTGTAGTGACCCTGACCTTCGCAGCTTCTGCCTGGGCTGGTACTGATACTGTTCTCTACAACTTCTGTGCTCAGACCAGTTGCGTGGACGGCAACCAACCCTATGGCTCCTTGGTTGCCGACACCCCGGGTAAGCATCTTTATGGCACGACCTACTATGGCGGTACCAACAACTTTGGCGAGGTCTTCGAGCTGACGAGTTCCGGTGGCCAGTGGACCCAAACCGTAATTTATAGCTTTCTCGGTCCCAGCAACAGCGACGGTGCGAACCCGTTTGGCGGTTTGGTCCTCGATGCGGACGGAAACATCTATGGCACGACCTACGCGGGCGGCCCAAGCAGCCAGGGTACAGTGTTTGAGCTGTCCAAGTCGGGCAGCACATGGAAGGAGACTGTGCTCCATAGCTTTGACGACATTAACGGCAACGACGCGCAACGCCCATACGGCGCATTGACCTTTGATGCGGGCGGCAACCTGTACGGCACTACGCTATACGGTGGTAAGTTCAACGTCGGCGCGGTTTTCCAGTTAAAGCCTTCAAACGGTAAGTTCACTTACAAGGTGATTCACAGTTTTGCCTCAGGCGCCAGCAGCGCGTACTATCCCTACGGCGGGGTGGTTGTCGGCAAGAACGGTTATCTTTACGGTACCACGTACAACGGTGGTGTTGTCTGGAATGCTGGCGCAGTTTACGAACTGCAGGAAATTAGCGGCCACTGGATCTATTCGGTAATTTACAATTTCCTTGGAGATTCACTCGGACAATATACCGAAGCTGGCTTGGCCGTGGATGCAAACGGGAATCTCTATGGCACGAACTATCAAGGTGGCGACTCTAACCTCGGATCGGTTTTCGAGCTGACACTAGGCTCGAACAAGAAGTGGACGCAAAAGATCATCTACAGCTTCAAGGGTTATACCAAAAAGGACGGCCAATACCCGTATTTTGCAGGTGTTACCCTGGATGCACAAGGGAATCTCTACGGCACCACCTATCAAGGTGGGTCAAGTGCAGCCAACAATCTGAATTATGGCACTGTCTACAAGCTGGCGGCGGGCACCCACAAGGAAAGTGTGCTCTGGAGTTTCGGCACCACTGGCGACGGATACTATCCCCAGCACCAAGCGATCCTCGTCAATGGAAAGCTCTATGGTACGACCTATGCCGGGGGGCTCCATGGAGGGGGTGTCGTATATGAGGTTGCACCGTAGTCAGGGCCTTCAGGGCTCCGCTCTGGTTCCGCTTTACTTTCTCGCCGCCGGGCCTTATGGCTCGGCGGCGGTTTTTCTTTTTGGATCCTGAGCCTGGCTTGTCGAATGGTTCGGGAGGGCACGACTTTACTCGTTCCACAAAGCGCTGAAGACGGGTTTGGGGTTCAGCCCAGGCAACAATGAGGAGATCGGGATCAGTTGCCGGAGACACTGACGGCAGCATTGGAAGAACAGCGCTGGGATGCAGGCCTACTCTTCCGGTGGTTCTGGTTCGCTCGGTTCCGCTGGCGCGAGCGGCAACTTGGATGCGCTGCCGAGCATGTTTCGTTCCTGCGGGGAGAACTGCTTCTTGTAGCTTTCGGAGTCGATCTCACGCTGGCGCGCATCCGGCGGCATTCCGCGCAAGGCTTGGACAGCATTCCGCACAGCCTGGCGGCGGTCCGGCGGAAGCTGCTGCATCTGTTCGTGGAGTTGGCGCGCTTGTTGCTTCTGCTCCGGAGTCAAGTGCTCCCAGGTTTCCATCCGGTTCAGCATTTTTTGCTGTTTCTCGGGAGACGCGCTGTTGAAGCGCTGCAACTGGTTGCGCAATTGCTCCTGTCGCTGGGGCGGAAGGTTGCGGAATTGGGGATCGTTTTCCAGCGCCTTTCGCTGTTGTTCCGGAGGAAGGTTTTTGTGCTGGCGGAGCCATTCTCCCGCGTGGTGCGCCGGCGGCGGCGCCTTTTTCGGCGGATGCGGGTTTTTCTGCCCCATCGACGGAGACGCGCTTGCCAGCGCCAACACGAGGGTGGCCACTGCCACCCGTGCCGTCATGGACCTCACCCGCACTTTACCCCCCGGTCTGTCTTCAGTTCCCTGTTCAATTCTGCGAATCCTGGCCGCGAATGTGAAGCTACGGATTGGCGTCCACATCGTTCTGCACTTGCAGATCGTCGAGCAGCTCGAAATCCGAATACAACTCATGATTCTTATCCAGCGCCTGCAGATCCCCAACGGCCGTTCCCGGTTCAGCCACCATGGCTCTGGGTCCGTCCGATGTAGGATTCCAGCCAGCATCCGTATGCAGGAAGGTAATGCTCACCACCATGACTACGGCCAGTGAAATCGCCATTGCAGGCTTGCGAATCCACTGCCACCAGCCGACCGTCTGGCGTGCTGACTCCTCGCGCATACGAGCGTGGAGCCGCACGTCAAAGTACGGCGATGGCTCTGGCGCTTGCCACTCATCCAGCAGCGCCATGGTCTGGCGGAACTCATTCAGCTTGGCCGCGCAGCCAGCGCAGCTCTCGAGATGTTGATTCACTTCCGGTGTGACCGCGTCCAAGCCGGCGGCCAGGTCCGGCATCAGTTCGCAAATCTCATTGCATTTCATGACTGCACCCTTCATACAAACTCTTTCAGTTGCACCCGCAAGGTTTCATAAGCGCGGAACAACAGAGACTTAATGGCGGACTCACTCAGCTTCAGAACTTCCGCAATCTGGCGATAATCCATCTGCTGATACTTGTGCATAACGACTGCGACTCTCTGCCGTTCGGGCAGCGCCTGTACGCGTTGCCGGATGGCGGCCAATCGCTCACGCCTGACAATCGCCTCTTCCGCGGTCAGCGAGTTGTCGGGCACGTCCATGGTCAACCCGGTTTCCTGATCCGGTTCGTCCAGGCTGACGGTATTCTCCGGGCGTTGGTGCCGGGTATCGCGCGCGTGATTCACCGCCAGATTGCTCGCGATCCGATACAGCCAGGTTGTGAACTTCGCGCTCGCTTCATAATTCTCGCGCGAGCGATACACTCGCAGGAACACCTCCTGCGCCAGATCCTCCGCCACGGCTGTGTTATGAGCCATGCGATACATGAAGCCCAGCATGGGCCGGCGATATTTCTGCACCAGGTACTCGAAAGCTGACTGATCGCCAGCCTTCACCCGCAGCATGATTTGCGCATCGCTCAACCCTTCACTCGATTGGTCGACGGCAACCTTCGCCTCCACATGGGGCGGGACGGCTGCCATCGACAGCAACCCGCGATTCATGGCTAAGCTGCTCACATTGGAGTGAACCCCTCCGGGGTCTGAAAGTTGCGCGCTTTCGGGGTCAGGAAGAGGCTTCGAAGTCGACTCGGGAGAGGCAGGTCCGGGCACTTTCTCGGGGATGAATCGGTTTGGCATCCGGCGTCGGCACAGAACCCCGGAAGCCACCACGCTGGTGAGGTTCCAGAGCTGACGAATTAGGCTATCACGGACGAGGTCCACGAAAAAAACTGTTTCTTTGCTACAATATAGCGGCTGATTCAGGTTGGGCGCTTAACTCAGCGGTAGAGTGCCATCTTCACACGGTGGAAGTCATAGGTTCGAATCCTATAGCGCCCACCAGTAACCAACTGGTGTTACGGTAGTTATTCCGGCCCTCCATATAGCATAGCCCTGACTTAAGTGCGACTGACTTGACATGCTGGCCGTTCCGGGCCGGATCCCAGCCGACGTCCCGCAACTTTTGCGAGTTGGCCGGTTTCATATCAAGTGAGTATGGTATTGAGTAAATAGGCCGAAGTTCAGAGAATGAAGAAGAGATTGAGCACTAACTGCGGGAATAAGGTATTGAAGACAGTCCACTTTGGCCCTGGAGCAATTCGCCGGAAGTTCTCTCTAACCCCGTTCTTCACGTGCATCATCCTGCTTTGTGCGGCGACGATCGCAGCGTGCGCCCAGGATAGCGGTAGCGGTGGAGTTGGCATCAGCGCCGGCGGGAAATGGATGGAATTTGACTCGCAGAATGAGATGACTCTGGTCAAGTCATCCAGATTCGAACTCGACGCCGACAACTCGTTGCCGGGTAGCGATGCCAATCCAAAAGTCCTGCTCTTCTGCACCGGCGGTGAGCTCAAGCTCAGCGACTTCCGTCCCAATGCAGCCATTGCTCCGCCCAACCGTCCCGGATTCTGGGGGCAGCCCCAGATGCAGGTGACCGTTCGTGTGGACAATGCCCACAGCAATCACGGGTGGAACTGGGTCAATGGCCACTTCCTCTCCATGGACAAAGGAACCACGCGCGAGATGCTCGGGGCGAAGATCTTCAAAGTCGAAGTCCAAACTCCCCAGGGTCCGCAGATCGCGACCTTTTCTCCCGCAGGCGTTGATCTAAGTCGAGTGAAGAAAGCCTGTGGCCTGACTCCGAAAAAGCCGTAACGCTAGTCGGCGTTCGCGGGATGGGACGCGGCTCCGGGAACCGCTGCCCCAGACAGCGTCGCCCAGCCCCGCCGGGAAAGATCCCAAAAGATCAGATAACCCGCCACCGCCGCAATCACCAACAGCAAGATCCCCCAGAACCACTGCTGGAAAACGATTTTGCCGATGCCGAAGAGGCAGCCATAAACCAGGATGACTCCCATCACCCAGTTGAATGTGTTGCCAGCCAGGTCCCGCACCTCAGGCAGTTCGGGCACGAGCCGGGCAATATGTTTCCACCCGTATACGGTCGGATGCACCCGCTTGTAGAATCGCCACCAGAGTCTGCTGCGACTCGGGCTCGGTTATGAAGGTCGCGATCAGCCACGCTATTGTGGTTACCAATCCGGTGATGAGCGCGGTTTTTGCATAAACGAGAGCGGTGTTTCCTGAGAATGAAATGCGGCTGAGCCCGATCGTCATCGCCGCGGCCACCGCCATTGCCGAAATTTCGCTCCACGCGTTAATCCGCCACCAGTACCAACGCAGGATGTAAACCGCGCCCGTCCCAAAGCCGATATTCAAAACCAAGTCCCAGCCTTGATTGATCGAGGTCAATTGCATCGCCGTGTATCCGCTTCCGAGAACCAGCAGCACAGTAAAAATCTTGCTAATCATTACGTAGTGCCGCTCACTCGCGCCCCGCACAAAAAAGCGCTTATAGAGATCATTCACCAGATACGAACTGCCCCAGTTCAATTGGGTTCCGATGGTGGACATAAATGCCGCGAGAAACGCCGCAACCATTAACCCACGCAAAGCGGGCGGGAGATAGTCACGCAAGACCATGACATAGCCTTGCTCCGGGTTCTGTACAAAAGCAGCGCTGGGATGCAGCCCGCCATTCGGGGAATAAACCACGACCGCCACCAACCCGGTAATCACCCACGGCCACGGCCGCAAAGCGTAATGGGCAATATTGAACCAGAGAGTCGCGCCCAGTGAATTCTTCTCATCCTTGGCGCTGAACATCCGTTGCGCAACATATCCGCCGCCGCCCGGCTCCGCCCCGGGATACCACGCCAACCACCACTGCATCCCCAGATACACGATGAAGGTGAGCACCGGCAGAGTCCAAAGGGCGTTCGTAGTCAACCCGCGATGAAAGTCCGGTAAAAACGCCACCGGATTCGCGGTCTCGACTCCGGTCTGGCGAACATTGTTCTCGATCACCTGCAGATGCATCTGCAGAGCCTGCATCCCGCCAATCTTCGCGACGGCAACCCAGGCCAGCACAATAATCATGGTCATCTTCAAGGCAAACTGAAAAAGATCGGTGACCAGGACACCCCAAAGCCCACCGATAAAGGTATAAAGCCCAGTAAACGGAATCAGGATGAAGATACAGATCAGTACCGATGTATAGCGAGGATCGCCCAGCGTGTGCTGAAAGGCGTGACCGCCGATTGCCAGCTGGAGCACACGCCCCTGAGCAATCACCGGGCCGAGCAGAACCGTGATGATGCTAACCATGGCTTGCGTCACCCATCCCAGAATGAAGCAGTTCATGAAAAGCCCAAGATAGATGGCTTTGAAGCCACGCAGGAATGCCGCCGGCTTTCCTCCATAGCGAAGCTCGACCAATTGAACGTCCGTCAAAACCTCGGCTCGCCGCCAATAGCGCGCGAAGAAGAAGACCGTCATCATGCCGCCGACACAGGAACCCCACCAGATCCAGTTTCCCGCGATGCCCTGCCGCGCAACCAGTCCGCACACCAGGAGGGGCGTATCAGCAGCAAAAGTGGTGGCGACCATCGAAGTCCCCGCCAGCCACCACGAAACATCGCGGCCGGAGATGAAAAACTCCTCCGTGTTCCCACTCGCGCGACGCCGGTAGTAAAGACCTATCAGCAGGTTGACTAGCAAATATCCAACGATTACAACCCAATCCGTAGAAGTAAGAGGCATGAGCTCTCCGTTAACCGGACATTCTATCTGTTCGGGCAGCAGGCGCCAGAGTAATCCTTAGAATCGTGCTCACGCTGTCACGCCAGCCTGGGTTGCAACGGTTCCATTGCCGCTCAGCTCGAGACACTCTGTAGGGCCCCAGGCTGAACCCTGATTAGCATGAAAACCGGTTAAAGGCAGATCTTTGCCTGGGATGAGAGCGCGACCGTGAAAGGAACCACTTTCGGGAACCACCTGTCGCATGCGACAGTTCCCAAGCAGCCGCAATGGTAGTGAACTGTATACGAAGGGCATTCGTCTTAGCAGAGGAGACCAGCACTTCATTCTCAGTATCTGAAAGGAGAAATATGGACTTAGGAGCGAGTGTTCGAAATCTGGCTCTGGGAGCGCTTGCGGTTGCGAGCTTTCTGGCGGGCGGCAGTGCGGCCGCGCACGCGCAAGCAGGCAGCGCTAAAAAGCCAAACATTCTCGTAATCTTTGGTGACGATATTGGCTATTCCAACATCAGCGCCTACAACCTGGGCATGATGGGCTATCACACTCCGAACATCGACCGGGTGGCGCAACAAGGCGCACTCTTCACCGATTACTACGCGCAACAGAGCTGCACGGCAGGCCGGGCGGCCTTCATTACTGGACAGAGTCCGTTTCGTACCGGGCTGCTGAAGGTCGGACTCCCGGGTGCTGATCTGGGTTTGCGCCCTGAGGATCCTACGATTGCGGATTTGCTGAAGAGCCGGGGCTACGTGACCTTCCAGAATGGCAAGAATCATCTTGGCGACCGGAATGAATTTCTGCCCACGGTTCACGGCTTTGATGAGTTCTTTGGCAACTTCTATCACTTGAATGCTGAAGAAGAGCCGGAGAACGTGGACTATCCCAAGAACCCCGCATTTCTGGCGAAGTTCGGTCCACGCGGTGTGTACAAGTGCAAGGCCACCGCCACGGACAATCCAGCACCGCCCGATCCGCGTTTTGGTCCTTGGGGAAAGCAGATCTGCGAAGACACCGGCCCACTAACCAAGCAGCGCATGGAAACGGCCGACGAAGAATTTCTGGCCAAGACGCTTGCCGATATGGAGAGCTCGGTGAAAGCAGGCAAGCCGTTTTTCATCTGGCACAACACCACCCGCATGCACATCTGGACGCACCTTCAGCCGAAGTACCAGGCCATGGTTGCGGAAAAAGGTCTTTATGGCGCCGGCATGACGGAATTCGACGACAACATCGGCGTCTTGCTCAAGAAGCTGGATGATCTGGGCATCGCCGACAATACCATCGTCATTATCACCACCGACAACGGGGCCGAGACATTCTCATGGCCCGACGGCGGCACCACGCCCTTCCGCGGCGAGAAGAATACCAACTGGGAAGGTGGCTATCGCGTGCCTTTTGTCATGCGCTGGCCCGGCGTAATCAAGCCCGGAACGATCATCAACGACATTTGTGCTCACGAGGATTGGGCCACAACCCTAATGGCTGCGGCGGGCGAACCTGACGTTAAGCAGAAGCTGTTGACCGGCTATCAGTCGAATGGAAGGACCTTCAAAGTCCATCTGGATGGCTACAACCTCACCGACATGCTGGCCGGCAAGGGCCCAGGACCACGCAAAGAGTTCTTCTATTGGACAGACGATGGCGAGCTCGCTGGACTAAGGTACGAAAAATGGAAAATGGTTTTTCTGGAACAGCGCGAGCATGGATTCAGCGTGTGGGGCAATCCTTTTATTCCTTTGCGAGTCCCGTGGATCGAGGACCTGCATGCCGACCCGTATGAGCGGGCTTCCTATGAAGCCTCTGATTACGACCATTGGCTGATCGATCGCATTTACCTGCTGGTTCCGGCGCAGGCCTATGTCGGGCAGTTCCTGATGACGTTCAAGGATTTCCCGCCACGGCAGAAGCCATCCAGCTTCAGTCTGGATCAGGTGATGCAGAAGCTGCAGCAAGGGATTGAAGACAACAACTGAGATGCTCCCTACTTCCGCGCCCGTTCCAATTGGCGGCGCGGAAAAGGGTGTGTTCAAAAATTGTTCGGTTCGAGGAGAGACACGCTATGAAAGCTATACAATCTCTACGATTCTTCGTGAACGTCATTGTGGCTGTCGCGCTCGGCGCCAGTTCGCTCGTCTACGCCCAAGAGACTGTCGCGACCAATACCGGCAAGCTGACGTTCACACAGCCCACGACCGATGAGGGTCAAACCCAATCGACGGGCACAACTGCTTCCTCGAACACTGCCGCCGCGGACGGCGACTGGCATTTCGTTGTTGCTCCCTATCTCTGGCTGACGGGCATCCACGGAACGGCGGGCACGGCCAACCGTGAGGTTGCCGTGCATGCGAGCGCCGGTGATCTGCTTTCGCATTTTCGCTTCGGGCTCATGGGATTGCTCGAAGCGGACCACAAACGCATCGTGCTACCACTCGACATCATATGGGCCAGGCTCGGCGATAACCAGGCGCTCCCTTTCCCCAACCTGCCAGCGACAACCGCAGAGCTGAAAGTGGACGAATTCATCCTGACCCCAAAAGTCGGTTACCGGTTGCTCGATCAGGAAAAGCTGAAGATCGATGCCCTTACCGGATTCCGCTACTGGCACCTGGGGCAGAACTTGCAGTTTAGCCCCTCCCGTGTTGGGCTGAATTTTTCCACTTCGCAGAACTGGGTGGACCCACTCGTCGGCGGGCGAATCCTCGGAACTCTCACGCCCAAAGTGAGCGTATCCATCGGGGGCGATGTAGGCGGCTGGGGTATGGGCTCACAGCTCGATTATCAAGTTTTTGGCAGTCTCGGTTACAAGATAAAACCAAAGTGGACGCTCGAGGCGGGTTGGCGGTATCTGGACGTGAATTATCGCAGCAATACTATCTTCGATGTCGCCATGTCCGGTGTGATGTTTGGCGTAAGCATAAACCTGAAGTGAGGGATGAGGGAAGTGACTGGGAGTCAGGCTGTGACCTCTGGATTGGGTTGAAAGCCCGGGTCGGGTGACGCACGTCACTGACCCGGTCTTATCGCCTTACGTCTTGAACGTATCCACTTCCACGATTGCCTTTCATAAGCTCCGAATCAAGGAAATATTGCATGCCAGGAACGATGCCGATTTGGTGCAATACGCGATCAGAAATCACGTGATTGCTGCTTGAGCATGCAGTGCCGAACGGACATCACCATCGCGGCTTCGCCCGGGCAAGGATAGTTGGACCTGCCTGAGGTGTTCGCAAGGCATTTTGACGAGCCAAGCCCAGCGAGCCAGGGTTGGGAAACAGCCAAGCGATTAGGCACTGTTTTTGCTGTGCGGGCCGCGTTCTCAGAAATCAGTCTGTGTTGCTACCAGCGTGGTTCGCGAGGCTGGCGTGCGTGGCCTTGATAGTCGTCGCGTCCACCGCCGCCACCGCCCGAGCGCCCACCACCGCCGCCGGGACGTCCGCCGCCGCGGGGTCCGCCGGGACCGCGGTCGGTCTTGGGGCGAGCTTCGTTGATGTTCAATGCGCGACCACCAAGCTCTTTCCCGTTCAGAGCCGCGATGGCTTTTTCGGCTTCGCCGGCATCGGCCATTTCTACGAATGCAAATCCTCGGGAACGTCCGGTGTCCCGGTCGGTGACCAGGCTGACTTGATCGACTTTGCCATGGGGCTCAAACAAGGTGCGCAGTTCCGCTTCCGTGGTACTGTGAGGGAGATTGCCAACAAAAAGCTTCTTCATGGATTTCCTTCTTCTGTGAGCCAAGCGAAGACGTCTGGTTTCGTCGGCGGGTTGCGTTGAGTGCGGTGCGTGAGAATGCAGAGCACGCGGTTCAAATGGGAGAAACTTTTTCCTCGCTGCTTAGCCGGTTTTCAGTTGCGAAGGCACAGGCAGGAAAGCATCAGCGATGTTTTCTTCGCGGCTGAACCCGGACTGATTATACCTGCTTGCCGCTCGAAGCAAGGGAAAATGTGGAATGGGAGCGAAGCCTGTATCAATTTGAAATAGGCGTGTAGAGGCCTTATTTATTCCCGCCCCTTCAGGTATCGGGTGGTGAGTGTTCTAGCCCAGTATCGCGGAACACCATATTCCGTCTGAAGGTGCGCCACGACCTCGTTCGATTTCTTCGTCGCGGCGCTGAAGGTATCGAGCACCTTCTTCCAATGGGCCAGCGGTTTCCCAGTCTTCTCGATCACTTGTTCGTCTGTAACGTTCCAGTAGTCTGATTTCACCCTGATCTCTCCTGCAATTTTGTAAAACTCGACCTTAAGATCGCTTCTCTATTGGCGGACTACTCGCGCTTCTTCTCTCGCCATTCGCGACAGTATCGCTCTGACGCTCACGGTAAGTTTTTTCTTCCATCCCGATCCCATCATCAAGCTGAGTAGAAACGGTCGAAACCCTTCAAAGCCCTTGTGCTCCAATCGTAGCTTCGTGCCTTGCTCACAGGGCTCGAGTGTCCAGGTCAGCGTGGTTCTACCCCAAGTTCCCCCGCCATCCCACGTGTATACAAGGCGGCGCGGTCGGGCGACCTCCAGGACTTCGCACTGGATGACTCCGTTGAAACCTGGCTGGGGCTTCATTCGAAACTGGCAGTGCGCGCCGACAGCCGGCTTGAAATCGTTTTCCATGAGCCATTCTTTCAAAATGTCGGAATCGGTGATAGCCGACCAAACCAGCTCAACCGGTTCTGCATATAGGCACTCCGCGATCAGGTCACGTCTCATCGTTGATTCTCCTCAGCACCCCGTCCAGGTTCCGTAGCTTCTTTTCCCAGAAGCTCCGCGCATATCGCGCAATCCAGTCGGATACGGGATCCAAGCCTTGCGGTCCCCGCCGATAGAGTTGCCGTCGCCCGTCGCGTCGCGACTGGACAAGGTTTGCGTCGCTTAGTATTCGGAGCTGTTGTGAAATAGCCGAAAACGACACGTCGAAGTGCGTCACCAGTTCGCCTGCCGCACGTTCTCCCTCCGTCAACAACTCAATGAGCCGGCGGCGGGTAGGGTCGGCAATCAGTTCGAACGTGTCCATTCGCAGGATTATATTTTAGCATCCACTTAAATGTCCAGTTCTACGCTGAAACTCCGAACGTAAGCCGTGGCCAAACGACGATCGCAACGTATCGTGAAAGCAGACTTCTAAGGAGTGAGCGGCGGCCCGTCTAGAGGTCATTCCGGAAGGCGCCGTTACTTTCGAATCGGATGTGCCCCCCGGCTGTGTTGACTGGTCTGCTATACTGTAGCTGCGTTTGAACGAAATCGGTTGTCGAGCAGCTTCTTGCATACCAGCTAGTCCTGCCCTCAGTACCTCCGACTCGCACCAACGTAAATAATCTGAAAAGGAAACAAGTAACAAAATGGCAGAACAAGGAACAGTGAAGTGGTTTAACGACGCCAAGGGCTACGGCTTTATCAGCCGGCAGACTGGCGAGGATGTATTTGTGCATTTCTCGGCCATCCAGGCTGGTGGTTTTCGCAGCCTGCAGGAGGGCCAGAGCGTAGAGTTCGAGGTCACCAAAGGACCAAAGGGCTGGCAAGCTGAGAACGTTCGCCCTCTGTAAGTCGGCGACGTATATCTGAGAATTCGTGCCCGTCAGCCGCAACAAGGGGCGGGCACGTTCCACAAAGTTGTCCGTACTCCGGGGTGGAGTTTTCTGAATGCAAGCTGAATCCAAAGGTTCTTTCGCTGTAATCCGCTACAACTTACGCACTTATGAGTCCGGCGGCGTTATGGCCGTCATCAAGGGCCGTGAAAGCGCCGAGGCCATCCTGAAACAGTTCGAACAGAGCCAGACCTCCGAGGACCGGCACATCGGGTGGCGCTACTTTCTCGAGAAGACCGACTTGAAAGCGGGGATGGATCCCGTCGAGGCCACCAATCTCCGCCAGTCGCGTCTGGAAATCCGCGAAGCCGAAGCCTAGCGGTTCAGGCCTTTCTCAGCTTTTGTCTTCAAAATCAGCTTTCAAGTTAGGTCGTTCGTCGGCGCCTAGGCATCAGTGTCGGCGCTCGGTTTCTCGCAGGATGGTAGCAAAATTACGCCCCGCGAACGCGAATCCTTGCTCGATGCGTCCGGTGACCGCCACTTTGGCGCCATTGCCCGGGACTCCGTATTTTGCGCTGAAGACCCACATGGTTCCGGTGCCGTCGTCGAGTTGAAAAACACCGCTTCCCAGTGCTCCAAAAGAATCGGTAACCTGCCCCGCAATCGAGATCTCTTTGCCGGCGAACCGGCCTGGATCCTGGTTAATCTTGGCTATGCCCTCGCGCGGAGGACATCCCGCCAACAACAGTCCCCCTACACTCACGAGCAACACCCAAAGGACTCTGTTACGTATTCTCGTCACACCACTCTCCTGCACTTCGAAGATTAGGGCTGCACACTATGAACCCCGGCCCTCGTGGGAAGTTGTCCCTGCTATATCGTACTGCGATTTGACGACCTGTTGAATCCGACTTAGAGTATCCGGCGGTCGTGGACAGACATCAAAATCTTAGATCGCAGGGTACCCAGGGAAAGATCGTGGAGGCGGCGGAGAAAACATCGTGGATTCCGATCGGAAGAAACGGAGTAATCCCATGACCATGCTCGAACATATCGGGACCCTTTTTTCTTATGACGACTGGGCGAATCGCGAAGTCTTAGGATCGTTGCAAGCCCTGGCTACGCCGCCTGCGCGCTCGATCAAGCTTCTGGCGCACATCGTTTCCGCGGAAAGATTGTGGCTCGAACGGCTGCTGGTCCAGAAGCAGATCTTGCCGGTTTGGCCGCTCTTCACCATCGAGCAATGCAAATTGGAGGTCGATCAACTGCCGGGCCTTTGGAAGAACTACCTGACTTCGCTCGGCGAGGCAGGGCTTTCCCGTTCGCTGACTTACAAGAACACTAAGGGTGAAAGCTTCACCAGTCAGAAGCAAGATATCCTGCTTCACGTGGTCATCCATTCGGCCTATCATCGTGGCCAGATCGCGGCGGATATGCGTGCCGCAGGATTCACTCCGGCGTACACTGACTTCATTCATGCCGTCCGGCAGGGGTTCGTCGAGTAGGCAAATAAAATGTAGCCAGCGCAACTGCCAATAGCGTGATCGGCCATGAAGCCAGCGAGGTGTACAAGGGAACTTCGCCCGCGGACCGAAGCCTTGATGGCGGAATCAGAAGCGAGCAAAGGGAAAGCATGAGTGCTGCAGCCCATTGCCATAGCTGGCAGCCGAATGCAGCCTTCACCATGGCTCGCGGGACCAGGCCCGCCTTCGAGATGGTTTCGCGCTGAGCCAGCAATACAAGCAAGGCGGGTATCAAGAAGAGCTGATTGTACGCAGCCAGTTTGGGGATGATTGCGAGTGTCACGACACTAGCCCAGGCCAGCGCCCAAGCGAAGTCCTCCGAACCTGCGGGAGCCTTCCTCCATCGCCAGCAGAATACGAACAGGAGTCCGACGAGCGCCACCGAAAAGATCCTTGCCAAAAATGATGGCAGCAATGCCTGCACGATCGACGGGTCGGCTGCGTAGGTTTGATACTCCTGGACGGCCGCCCAGAACCTCCCGATCCAGTGAGGCTGAATCACCTCGGACGCGAGCAGGAGAACCGCCATTGTGGCAACAAAACTCCAGACAAGACTTTTGCGTTCACTCCAGCGACCCACCGCCCACAGAACGAGCCACAAAATGAGCAGCCCTGAAAGCTGCGGCTTTATCGTCGAAAGGGCTAGGAGAAATCCACTCAGCGCCAGCCAGCCACGAGCCGTTGCAGCCGCCGCTCCCGCCAGCAACAGAAGAACGAGCGCCGTCAGGTTTTGCAGGTAAAATTCTTGTACGGCAGGAAAGGTGCCCAGCGCAAGTACGATTGCTGACATAACAAGGAGGCGCCTAGCGCGAAACCCGACGGCATACATCCACAGAGGAACGCTGCATGCAATGGCGCACAGCAAAAGCCAACGGAACATTTCCCTCACGGTCCGAAAAGGTAAGGTCACGGTTGACGCTAAGAAGAAAACAACATGGAGCGGATACGCAAAGGCCACCTGATCGGTTGGATCCGACGGGTTCTGAGGGTTGAGTGGTCGTCCGTAAAAGCCGGTTTGGATCTCGCGGGTTACCGCTGCACTGTAGGGGTCTCGACGGTGCAGAAGTAGTTCGCGAGCACCCAGCCAGCGCGGGTAAAGGTCAGAATTATTCCCGATTGGTTTTCCCTTGGCGAGGGCTTGCGCGGTATACGCGGGGGCAGCAATGGCCTCTGCCCAACGCCACATCCCCAAGCAGACCAGGAGAGAAGCGGCCAGCACAAACCATGGCAAGTATCGGCTGTCGCGAGCCAGTTTCACGTCTGCATTCTAACCTTACCGCGGATCTCCAGCCTTTTCCGGGCGTTTGGGCCATGGCGGCATGGAACAACATGCCGGGAGGAACATGCATCTGACAATACTCGTGCCGCATGTTATTTTCGTTGTACACAATAAATAACATTTAGGAAGACATGAAGAAGCTTTTTGCGCTTTTCTGGCTGCTCCTGTTCGGTGGATTGTTGTCCGCAGTTGCTGACTCCGTTGTCGATCCACTTCCCGATCCCGTCTCCAACAATGCCGTCGCCATGCTCAAGGTCCATGGGGAGTTGTTGCTCTTTTCTTTCATGGGAATCGGAGCGAAAAAGACTCCCGACGCAATCACCACCACTGCTTTTTCCCTCGATGCGAAGGAAGGAAAGTGGTCCGCGATCCATGCCGTTCCTGGAACCGCGGGCCGAATAGGGGCCATGGCCGCGGGTGTCCGCGATCAGTTGTTCGTATTCGGCGGCTATGTAGTGGATTCGCAGGGCGCAATGGCCGTCCCCGACGTGGGCATGTACGAGCCTCCCAGAGACCGCTGGTTGCGGGGTGCTGACCTTCCGCTGCCCGTAGGCGACTCCGTGGTTGGTGTTTATCGTGATCGCTACGTTTATCTGGTCGGCGGCCGCTCCAACGCCAGCGTCGTCAATAACGTTCAGGTGTACGACGCGGATAAGGACAAATGGTCGCAAGCCACGCCGATTGCGGGGCCGCCGGTTTTCGGCCATGCCGGCGCTCTGGTAGACGGAACTATTATTTATGTGGATGGCGCCCGCAAGAATCCCTCTGGCAACTCACCGAGGTATGTCGCCTCCGACGAATGCTGGATGGGAAAGATCGACCACCACGATCCCACTAAAATTCAATGGACCAAGCTGCCAAACCACCCGGGCACGGCCCGTTACCGCATCGCCGGCGGTGGTTCGGAGAAGGACGAGAAGATCTATTTCGCGGGCGGAACCGACAATCCCTACGATTACAATGGCGTCGGCTACGATGGCAAGCCTGCGGAGCCGTCTCCCGTAACCTTTGACTTCAACCTGCGCACCGGAAAGTGGGAAACCATCAATGAGAACAATCCTGACCCAACCATGGATCATCGCGGATTGCTAGTGACCCATGAGGGTCTGGTTCTCATTGGAGGCATGGAAAAAGAACAGAAGGTCACCGATAAGGTGACCCTGTTGTCAAAGCAATCGAAGGCAAAATAGAGAGATTGCCGGCTGAGTCGCGAAGGGGCCGTTTATAGATCACTCCCGGCCGATGTCTACAACGCCAGGCTGGACGCGGTATTTCCTTCCCTGGGCCAGAATCAACAATCCCAACCAATTCGTTGTCATCTTGTTGTAAACTGCCGACAAACGTATTGCTCAGGTGGTCACTCGAGCTGCCCCCACAGCCGGTCGAGGACGCGCGGACTCTATGAAAAAAGACGCGAATGCTAACGACAAGAACGTCAAAGATAGCGGCCGCGAGGGGAAGAAACCGTATCAAAAACCTGAATTCCGATATGAGCGGGTTTTCGAGACTATGGCCTTGTCCTGTGGCAAGGTAAGCCCCACGGAATTTCAGTGCCGCTTCAATCGCAAGACTTCGTAGTTTTCGGTCCCGATGCCGGTTATAACAAAGGCTCGCGCGAGTTATAAGCTTGAGCTTGCGGCCGAAGTTCTTGGCTCGGGGGGAGCAATACGCCTGCAGGCACTGGGAACCAGCATGCTGCCGTCGATCTGGCCCGGCGATATTCTCCGCATAGAGCACAAGGCTGCCAAGGAGATTGTTCCGGGCGACATCGTGTTGGTGGCGCGGGACGGCCGGTTCTTCGTTCATCGTCTGATTGAGAAGCACAACTCACGGTGGATCACACGAGGCGATTCCCTGCCCCAGAACGACCCTCCGGTCGCCGAGGCGCAGGTTCTGGGCAGAGTTTCGCTGATTCATCGGGAGGCTGGAGTCATCGTTCCTAAGCCGCGGCTCTCGGTTGTTGGCCGTACACTCGCTTCGCTGTTCTGCCGCTGGGATTGGTTCCGCAATTTGGCGCTGCGAATTCATTCATTCTGGTGTGGTGGCGCGTTTGACCTTCTTGTAGCGCCGCCGTCCCGGCGGCTGTCGTGGGGGCGTCCTCGCCCCCACCTGCGAGGGCAGGATGCCCTCGCGGCAGCCGGCAAGATGCCGGCGCTACAAGAACCGCGATGAGCCATGCTTCCCAGATTGCGGAGAGTGACGCGGTAGTCATTGAGATCGGTGGGATGACCATCGCGCTGCGCACGCAGGACCCTCCGTTCCGCCAACTGCTTGAGAACCGCTATGCGGGATTCACCAAGTCTTCCGCCAGTCCTCAATTCGAGTTCGACGTTGATCTTTTCGAGCCTTCCGAGACAACGCAGGCTGACAACGACGTACGGGTGAAGCTGCAGGGTGGTCAATGGTTGCTTCAGCGTGGTGACTTCAAAGCTCGATGGGATTCGACAGCCGGCCGCGGTCGGATTCGCCAGACCCGCAACCCGTATGCCATCGACTCCGTACTGCGTATCGTTCATACGCTGATCCTGGCGGAGCAAGGTGGATTCCTGGTCCATGCCGCCAGCGCCATTCTAGGCGGACGCGCGTTTTTGTTTGCAGGCGTGTCGGGCGCGGGCAAGACAACTATTTCCCGTTTGGCACCATCGGATGCCACATTGCTGACCGATGAGATTTCCTATGTGCGACGCGAAGGGAACGCTTACCGTGCCTACGGGACGCCATTCGCTGGGGAACTGGCCAGGGTGGGCGAAAACCAGTCGGCTCCGCTGAGTGCGCTTTTCCTGCTGGAGAAAGGACAGGAAAACCGGATCGAACCGGTTGCCACGCCGGAGGCGATCCGGTTGCTGTTGAGAAACATTCTGTTCTTCGCTGAAGATACGGAACTCGTGAATCTGGTCTTCCGCTCCGCGTGCGAGTTTGTACAACGGGTACCTGTACGCCGATTGATATTTGTTCCAGATGAGCGAGTCTGGGAAATGATACGCTAACCGCTGGAGACAACGTCATAGCCGAGAAGTTCATCGCACGGAGTTCCGCCATTGCGGCCCGCTTGATCGGCGGCGAAATGATGATCATGTCGGCGGTGGACTCGACTTTTTTCACTCTTAACGAAGTCGCTACCTCGATATGGCAGGCGGCGGACGGCTGCACGCCGTTGGCCGAGATCGTGTCCAGCAAGATTTGCTCAGAGTTCGATGTGGATCCCGACCAGGCTGGACGCGATGTCGAACAGTTCGTGAGCGATCTCTCCCAGCACGGCATCCTGCTGGTCTCGGACCAGCCTATCCCTTTGCCACCGCCGGCGGAGGCGCGATGAGCCTGCTGGCGGAGATGAATCAAAAGGCTCTGGCGCTTGGCATTCCGATCAGCGTACATCTCGACATCACCTATCGTTGCAACGAGCGTTGCGTTCACTGCTACCTGGATCACGACGACCACGGCGAAATGACCACGGCCGAGATCGAAGATATTCTGAACCAGCTCTCGGACGCTGGAGTCTTCTTCCTTACGCTTAGCGGTGGAGAAGTCCTGATGCGCCGCGATTTCTTCGAGATCGTGAAACACGCTCGCCGGTTGCTGTTCAACGTAAAGGTGAAGACCAACGGCGTGATGATTCGCGGGCCAGAGGCCAGGCGGATTCGCGAGTTGGGCGTCGAGCAGGTGCAGATCAGCGTCTACTCACACCGTCCCGACGTTCATGATGCGATCACCAAGCTGCCCGGATCTCTGAAGCGGACAATCGAAGCGATCCGGTTTCTCAAGTCTCAAGGCCTCAAAGTGGTGATTGCCAATGTGCTCATGGCCAGCAATCTGTTCGATAACACGGGAGTGATGGCGCTGGCGAAAGAGTTGGGAGTTTCCTACACTCTCGACCCCACCATCACGCCGAAAATGGACGGAGATACATCCATCCTCGCCCTGCGCATTCCGGGGTCTGATCTCCAGCAAGTCTTCCGAAGCGAGGAGTTGGTGGGGAACGTGGAGGAATTCTGCGCCCCGCCACAGGCGCCTGGCGAAGACATCATGGACGGTTTCCCGTGCAGCGCCGGTCACACCGCCTGCTACATCACTCCCTACGGCGATGTTTTCCCCTGCGTGCAGTTCCCTCTTCCGAGCGGCAACCTCCGGCAGCAGAAGTTCGTCGATATCTGGCACCACTCTCCGCAGTTGAAGGAAGTCCGCTCGATCCGGGCCCGGGATCTTCCGACTTGTTCGACTTGCGCCCACGTGGGAACGTGCACGCGCTGTCCCGGTTTGGCGTACATGGAAGGGAATATGCGTGGGCCATCCACGGCCGATTGTGAAAAGTCCTTTCAGAGGACGGGAATCCTTTCGGCGAACATGCTGCTGGGGGGTCGAGCAAGTTCCACCGTTCGGTTGATTCAAATCCAGGCGTCATCGTTAGCGTAGTTCTGGCAATATATAATTTTTCGCCAACTACTGTGTGCTCGACTCTTCATCGGCAGTTTGCGACGGATACTTCGGGTCTTTGGAGGTTGTACTGCACCCGACAGGAAGGGCGAGATTGCGGCAAGGCCAACCTAACGTCAGCTTCGTCCGCGCCTCGGATACCGGAGTCTCCCCACACCGCATATTCACGGCCCGCGACGAAATAAGCGATCCTGTATTCTGCCTTCCACGTTAACTGCCCGCCCCACTTGGTTTGTAACGCGTGGTCAGCGACGACCCGTGTTTCCTGGATGTTTCCCGGCGCAAGGGACCATTTTATTTCTCGTGGCCGTCGATACAAGAAGGCAAGTAGTAAAGTCTGCGAGCACCCATAAGACGACGACCAGCGCCGTGGCACGCGTGTCTATGGTCCATTTCCCGTGACGGGTCGTTGCTTTGTTAGCCTGAGGAGAACGCATCTGTTCAGCCAGTCCACGGCGTTGCCGACTGAACGCCATGCTAGCTTCCGCCGACAGACCGTCCAAGTTACGTCAGGCCCTGAGGCCGAATAGTTGAGGTTTTTACCGCAGCCTGTGAAGTTAACGCTTGTGGGGTGGTCCCCGTGCACATCAGTCACCGTGCGGGGTTCCAATGGATCACGGCGGGTTACGAAAGTAAGGCTCCGGATTCCCACACGTGAGAGAAGATTAAGAATGGTGCGATGCGCATTGCCTTGGCATAGCCGAGGTCTTGGCGGCTTTCGCGCGGATCAAGATGAAACGTATGGTACAGAGGATCACATTGCGGGCAAATCAGCAGACGAAGCTCCTTCTCACTCTCGTCTGCGTAGCTGTGATTTTGGTGGCGCTGACCAATCCGTTGCTGGCTCAGGAATTCAGAGAAGGCCACGTCGGCGTGCCCCTGGATTGGAGTACCCGACATATTCTCTTCACCAATGGAGCATCTCCGGAGGTGGCGGCTGCTGCCGCGCGCGATCCGCGAAGCTGGATCAACTGGAATCAGCGGAGCTCATACCTTTTCTCAAGGTATCGGGCACGAGGCCCGAATCAGCGCCCGCGCCCGGTCCAGTTGGGAAGACATGCCAGGATCGATTGGGCGATGTCACTGGGGCCGACCGGCGGAATGCCGATCGGGGAAAGTCCGGCAAAATATAGTTTCATCACTACCGGGATTTACAGCTGCACCAACGACTTCGTGGTGTACACCATCGGCGCAACGCCGAGCGCTACGCAGGCCAATATCGTCGCTTTTAACAACCTCTACACGGGAACAGCTTCATCTTCTTGCCCAAACGGGCCGCAGACCCCGCCGACGACCGACTATACCAAGCCCACGTTCATGTGGTCTTACGAAGTGGGTACGGCGGCTTCCTATCTTTCTCCAACGCTTTCACTGGACGGGACCAAGGTCGCCTTCGTCGAAAACTCTACCCCGCCCATGTTCGACGTGCTGACCTGGGTGGCTGGGCAGGGAACCGACGCAACCCATCCGGTCAAGCCCGGTTCCGGCGGCTCATCTGTGGTCCGATTGAACTACGCCAACAGCGGGCTTACCGGGTGCAGCACCAACAACAAGCCCAACAGCAATTCATCCCCGTACATCGACTACACCAACGATGTTGCTTACATTGGCGCTGACAATGGGGTCCTTTACCGCGTTACCGGAGTATTCAAAGGTACGCCGACCGTGCAGTATTGCGTGACCGTCAAGAGCAACGCGAAATTGACATCTCCGGTCTACGATCAGGTCAGCAACCAAGTGTTCGTGTCGGATGGTTTCTCCATGTACTCCTTTACTCCCGGAGCCAGCGGGTTTACGGCAGGTGGATCGATTGCCGTTGCCGGCAACGCGAGCGCTGATCCAATCGTGCTCTCGCCCATCGTGGATTCGACGAATGGATTCGTCTACGTTTTTTCAGCGACCAACGCAGGCAATACCAATGCAATCGTGTCTCAGATGAACCTGGCTCTTACTTCTCAGGTCACGGCTGCGATTGGATTGGACGCTACTGCCACGGATGAATTCATTTTGGATGGTGACTTCGACAACGCTTACTTCACCACCGGTCCCAAAGCTGGCGCCGGGACACTGTATACGTGCGGTACCCAGGCGACCAGTTCGACCAAGCCCAGCTTGTACGCGCTCTCCTTTTCGTCACCGAACGGCTTGATGAACAGCACGCCAGCCATGTCCGACAACCGGAATATCAATGGGGCCAGCAATCCGGTGGGAACGTGCTCTCCGTTGCTTGATTTTTTCGATGGCTCAACGGACCGGATCTTCGTCGGCACGGGGAATTTCAATGCAACCACGGGAGCGAACCTGGTAACCGAGTGGAATGTGAATACGCGGATCGCTTCCAACACCACTTCACCCAATAACACGGCGACAAACGAATGGGGTGGAACCAGCGCATTCACTGTGGACAACGTCAGCACGGCGCCCCAGGCAACGAGCATTTACTTCGGCACTTTGCAACCTCCTAGTACTGGAACCAGCCCCTGCGGAGCCGGCAACTATTGCGCAGTAAAGCTTACCCAGTCAGGCTTGCAGTAGATCCGATCAGCATCAGCACGCTATGCCCTTCGGTCTTCCCTACGGTTTGCCACAAGAGCAGAAAAAAGGATATCCTCTCGCTTCCCCGGAGCATAATGCCTTGATGACGCGAACTTTTCGTTCTCTGCGGTTTGCCAGCGGACTCTTTCTGACTTTCTGCCTTCTCCACGTGGCGAGTTCGCTGGCGCAGCAGGTCGATCCTAATCTCTATTCCGGCATGAAGTGGCGGATGATCGGCCCTTACCGAGGCGGCAAAGTGAACGCAGTTGCCGGGATTCCGGGTGATCCGGGCATTTATTACTTTGGCTCGAATGGCGGCGGCGTTTGGAAGACGACCGATGGCGGCACCGTGTGGAAACCCATCTTCGACAGCCAACCGGTGGCTTCGATCGGGGCGCTGGCGCTCGCCCCCTCGAACCCGAGCATCATTTATGTCGGGAGCGGAGAGAACAATCTCTATTCCGACATTACTTATGGCAACGGTGTATACAAGTCAACTGACGCCGGCCAAAGCTGGCAACACCTGGGGCTGGAAGACACTCGCCATATTGCTCGGATCCTTGTAGACCCTCGCAATCCCAACATTGTTTTGCTGGCCGCCATGGGCCACAGTTACGGACCCAACTCCGAGCGTGGCGTTTTCCGCTCGACCGACGGCGGCCACACGTGGAAAAAGGTTCTCTACAAGGATGATGTCACCGGCGCCGTGGATCTCTGCTTTGCTCCCGGCGACCCCCGCATTGTGTATGCGGCGCTGTGGCACCCCATTCGCAAGCCCGGACAGACAGGAACATCGTTCGGCCCCGGTAGTGGCATCTACAAATCGACGGACGAAGGCGTTACCTGGACAGAGATTACAGGGCACGGCCTGCCCCCTAAGGATTGGGGTCGCGTCGGAGTGGCGGTCGCGCCTGGCACGCATGGTCGGCGTGTCTACGCCATCATTGAGGCTAAGGAAAATGACAACGGACTGTACCGGTCCGACGACGGCGGGGCCAGCTGGCAACGGGCCACGACGGACGATCGAATCGTCGGCTTCTGGTACATGAGCGAGATCTTCATCGATCCACGAAATGCGGATGTCGTCTACGTACCCAAGCAGTCGCTGTATCGCTCGACCGATGGCGGGAAGACCTTCACGGTCATCAAAGGCGCGCCGGGCGGAGACGATTACCACACGATGTGGATTGATCCGACGAACTCGCAGCGCATCATGCTGGGCGTAGACCAGGGTGCAACCATCAGCCTGAATGGCGGCGAATCCTGGACCACCTGGTACAACCAACCCACCGGGCAGTTCTATCGCGTGGCCACCGATCATGCGTTTCCATATTGGGTATATGGGCCGCAGCAGGACAGCGGGACGGTAGGCACTTCGAGCCGAGGCAATGACGGGCGAATCACGGAGCGCGACTGGTTTCCCGTAGGACCGGGCGAAAGCGGCTACACCATTCCCGACCCGCTCAATCCGGATGTGGTTTACAACGCCGGCCCGTTCGGCAGCGTGGTTCGATTGTCCAAACGAACTGGGCAGGCGCGAGATGTTTCTCCGGCGCCGATCGCCTTCGGGGCTACGTACCGTTTCAATTGGAATATCCCCATGGTGTTTTCGCCGCAGGATCCACACGTTCTTTACCTGGGCACGCAATTTGTGCTGAAGACAGTGAACGGTGGGACGAGTTGGGAAGCGATCAGCCCTGACCTGACGCGGACTCCGGTGGATGCAAAAGATCCCAAGAAACCGATGGGTTCGCTCATGACCATTGCTCCGTCGTCGATAAAAGAGGGCGTGATCTGGGCCGGTAGTGATGACGGGGCAGTCCAACTGACTCGCGACGGCGGTGCGACCTGGCAGAACGTCACACCGGCCGCGGTCTCGGAGTGGAGTGCAATTCCACTGATTGAGGCGTCGCATTTCGACGCCCGGACGGCCTACGTCGCCGTCAACCGAAACCCTCTAGACGATTTGCGTCCACATATTTTTCAAACTCACGATTTCGGTCAGACCTGGCAGGAAACCGTGAACGGTATTCGCGATAATAACTTCGTTCGGACGGTTCGGGAAGATCCGGTGCGCAAGGACTTGCTCTACGCTGGAACCGAACAGGGCGCATACGTCTCTTTCGACGGTGGCGGCCATTGGCAATCCCTGAGCCTGAATATGCCGATAGTGTCTGTACAGGATCTCGCGATCGAGCAGGACGATCTCATCGCTGCGACCTACGGGCGCTCATTCTGGATTCTGGATGATATTTCGATACTCCGCCAGATTGACCCGCAATCGCCGCCGACCGAGCCGGTCCTGTTCGCGCCGCGGCCATCCATCCGGGTGCGCCGGGACGAGAATCAAGACACGCCGGTGCCACCGGAGATCCCCGCCGGAAAGAATCCTCCCGATGGGGCCATTCTTAATTACTTTCTCCCGTCCGCTGCGATAGCCGATATCCAACTCGAGATTTATGATCAGGACCAAAAACTGGTCCGCGCCTTCTCGAGCAAGCCGCTGTCCGAGACCCATGAGCAGCCCCTGCAAATCGCTGAATATTGGATTGCGCATCCCGAGCCACTGGCGAAAACGCCCGGCATGCATCGCTTCGTCTGGAACCTGCGCTATCCCGACCCCGGAGCTGTGCACGTGCAGACTCCGTACAACTACCCCATGGGCGCGATCGTAGGAGAGACTCCGCTGCCGCCGCAGGGACCACTGGTCCTGCCAGGAAAATACGAAGTCCGACTCACGGTGGATGGCCGGACGTACCGCCAGCTACTCGAAGTGAAGATGGATCCGCGGGTGAATTACGCGCGGAACCAACTGGAGAGCGCACTGGCTCTAGAACTCAAGATTTCCGCGGCTCTCGCGCGAAACTTTGCCGGCTATCAACAAGTGAAGGACTTGCGCTCACGCCTGGTAGAGTTCACCAAGCGGCCGGCGGGAGATGCCGTCGCAACCGGAGCCACGCAACTTGACTCGAAAGCGGCAGCGATCGAGGGCGAATCGGTCTCAGTGTTCGATACGCCCAAGGGCAACAGTTTCATAATCGTGAACGACAGCCTAGTAGCGCTAATCGCATTGGTGGATAGCGCCGATTTTGCGCCTTCCGAAGCGTCATTCACGTCCATGCAAAAGGTGTGCGCTGCCATGAATGGCGCTCTTGAGGATTGGCAGCAGATCAAAGCGAAAGACCTGGCGGCTTTCCACAAGCTCATTGAGTCGCAGAAGCCTGGTGCAATCCCCGACTATCCGACGCTTGCGCCCGACCCAAACTGTGGCAAGTGATTGGCTAAGTCCAACGCCGCCAAAGTGCTGCCGCGTTAGTACACTCAACTAAGGTCACTGAGCCTGGCACGGACGGGCCATTCCTTGAAGTGGCGCCTGGGAGCACACTGGATCCAGAGACAATCCAATGCAGCAAGAGTCGATCCAAACCGAGCTCTTCGTCACCCTCGTCCAGCACTACGAGCAGGACCCTCGTGAATTCGTGAGGCTGCCTCAGCAGACCGTGGATTCCTCTTTCGCGCGGGTAGCCGTAGCCGAGATGCGCAATGAAGGCTACGTCGAGGAACAAGTCAGGGGTGTGGTCAGGCTGACACCTCGGGGATATCAGGTGTACAGAAGCCTGCCGATTTTTGCTGCCTAGCCGCCAACGCGTGCAGAATGCCGCCTAAGCCGGGCAGGGTTTGAGTCCATCAGCGTCAGAAATCTCCCTTTCAAGAAGACTCCGATCTTGGCCGGTCAGCTCGATGCGTCTTCCGCTACCCGGGTAACGCGCACCACAAAAAAGAGTACACGCCGTAACTGTCGTCAGGTTAGTAATCGTCAAACCTGCTGTCTATTCGTAGCGTAAGCAGACGATGGGATCCAGGTTGGCCGCGAGATTGGCGGGATAAAAACCAAAGAACAAACCCACGGCCACGGAGATCGTGAAGCCGATCGATACCCACAGATAAGACAGCGTAGCGGGGATCGAAGGGACGAAAGTTCGGACCAGCGTCGATACCCCGGCCCCGATCAAAATGCCGATAGTGCCACCGACCAGGGTGAGGATCACGGCTTCTACCAAGAACTGCAGGCGAATATCCACGCGGCGGGCGCCGATGGCTTTGCGCAGGCCAATCTCCTGTGTACGCTCGGTCACGGAGATCAGCATGATGTTCATCACGCCAATGCCGCCCACGAGCAGTCCGATGGAACTGATTACGCTGGTGAGAATCACTAGCGCCCCGTAAGTTGGTTCCACAAATTGCTGAGGAAATCCGGCGAGCTCAACTCGAAATCGTTTTCCTTGCTGGCCGGAATATGCCGCAGGCGGCGCATGGCCTGAATCACCTCATCCTGCGCCGTTTGCAGGCTGACGTTCTCCGGGACCGTGAAAGCCATGATCAGCTCCTTGGCCTCGGGATACTCTTTCTTGAAATTGCTGAGCGGGATAACGGCAAACGCGTCCACTCCGGGGCCGATGAACAGACCTGGGTCGTGCTCAAAGACGCCGATCACCTCGTAGAGATCGCCGTTGAGCCTAACGGTTTTACCGACGGCGTCGGTGTAGGGGAAAAGTGATTCATTGATGGCGGCGCCCAGCACCACGACTGGCCGCGCATGTTCCTGATCGAAGGCGCTGATAAAGCGGCCACGCCCCACCGAGAACAATGGAATCGCGTCGGTATACTGCGGTTCAACCCCGCGCACGATGACCTTCTCAACACTACGGTCGCCATTCGTGATGAGGTTGCTGTCGCCAAAGAAAAAGCCGCGCGTGCCAAACGTGGTCACAATCTGCACGTCGGGAGCAGCCTGCCGGATGAAGTCCGCGTAGTCGTATTCGAAATACCTGCGCGTGCGGATGCTCTGGGGCCAGCGGGATGGGTCCGTACCGGGCGGGAAGCGTGAGACAAAATACGTGCGCGAGCCCAGGGATTCGACTTTGTCCTGCACAAACTTGTTCAGACCCTGAATGATGCTGGCCATCGAAATGACGGAAGAGACGCCGATCACGATGCCCAGGACCGTCAGCACGGAGCGCACCTTGGACGAACGCAGCGTTTCGAGCGCGGCCAGGCAATTCTCTCGAGCCTGCGAAGCGGTCATAATCGCCATCAATCAGCCCTCAAGGCGACGATCGGATCCAGCCGCGACGCGCGAACTGCGGGATAGATCCCAAAGAACAGTCCAACCACGGAACTGAGAAACACTCCTAACACCGCGACCCAGCTCTGCACCGAGGCGGGAAAGGGGGTGAGCGTTCGCAAGATCAGCGCGACCAGAAATCCGAGGGCGATGCCAACCAGTCCTCCGGCGATACACATCGTGACGCTCTCTGCGATGAACTGCCGCACGATGTCCAGCTTGGTGGCGCCCACCGCAAGACGCACCCCGATCTCCCGGCGGCGTGCGGTCACGCTTACCAGCATCACGTTCATGATCACGATTCCGCCAACCACAACCGAGATCACGCTCACCATAATAAACACGGCAAAGAATGCCGAACTGATGCTGCGCCACAAAGCCATGTAACTTTCCTTGGTGCCAATGAAGAAGTCGCTCTCCATGTCCGGTCCGAGGTGGTGCCGCGCCCGCAACGTAAGCTGTGCCTGATCCTGGGCCGCCTCAAACTTCTGCGCGCTGGTCTTGACGTTGATGATGAGGCTGGTATGTGCGCCCTGCATACGCAAGAAATCCGAGAGTGGGACCATGACGAAGTTGTCCTGATCCTGGCCCAGCACGCTGCCGATCTTCTCCATGGTGCCGATCACCGTAAACTCATCGTTGCCGATCCGCATGGTCTTTCCCATCGGATCCACGCCGAGAAACAACTGCTGCACCAGCGTGTCGCCGATCAGGCAAACGTTGGCGCGGTGCTCGGCCTCGGAAGGGGTGAAGTAACGCCCGCGCTCGACAGTGCGGGAGTCGATGTCCGCCATGCTCGCGGTTTGGCCGGAGAGGTTTACGTCCGTCACCTCCTTGTTGCCGAAGCGCACCCGCACCGTGCTGCTGGCGCTGGCGCCGACCTCTTCGCATGCCGTACATCGGTCAGTGATGGCTTGCATGTCGTCGAGCTCAATTTTTCTGTACTTGAGAGCCTTAATAACGATGTTGAAGTCGGTGACCGCAAAAGGAGTTCGCGCGACCTGAAAAACGTTTGTGCCCAGGTTGGCGATCTTCTGCTCAACATAAACGTTCGCGCCCTGCACCAGCGTCATGACCGTGATGAGTGTGGCCACGCCCATCGTCAGCCCAAGCATGGTAAGCGAGGCGCGCAGCTTGTGGGCACGCAGGGCGTCGAAGCATTCGGCGAGATTGTCACGGACGGCAAGCATAAGCGCGAAAGAACGTTTTCTGCTACGCTCTTTCAATCCTAACAGCGTTCTTTTGCAGATCGGAACTTGCCGGTCTTGGTGAATTTGCTCAAAACCATTAACCACAAAGGACACGAAGGTACACAAAGGTTCGTCTGGAAGATTTCTTCGTGTACCTTGGTGTCCTTCGTGGTTCAACATCTCGCTCGATTCTTATACGATCATATTCGGCGGAGAGCCCCACCAATACTGGTCAGCAGGAGGACACTTTCATGGGCAAAATGCGGACATTAATAATCCTGGCAGGGTGGACGTGCGTGGCTTTGACCTGCCGTGCAGCCACTCCGCCTGATCGCCAGGTCGCCGTCACCATTGATGATTTGCCGGCGGGCAACGCCTATAACATGTCCGCCGCTGACATTACACAGATGACCACAAAGTTGCTAGCGGCCCTCCGCCAGCAGAAAATTCCAGCAGTTGGGTTCGTGAATGAAAAAAAACTATATCGATCGGGAGAAGTGGACGAACGAATCAAGTCTCTCGATATGTGGCTCGACGCTGGCCTTGAACTTGGCAATCATACTTTCAGTCATACCTCGCTGAATAAGGCCGGGTTAAAGGCGTTTGAGGACGACGTTATACAGGGCGAGAGTGTGACCCGGCTGCTGCTGGCACAGCACAAGATGACATTGAGATATTTCCGCCATCCTTACCTGGATACTGGCCGTGATTTGCAGACTCGACGTGACGCCGAGGCTTTTCTCGTCGCTCGTGGATACCGCATCGCTCCGGTCACGCTCGATGCCTGGGATTGGATGTTCGGTGGTATTTATGAAGACGCGAAGAAGCGAGGCGATACCGCGCTGCAGCAGGAAATTGTCAACTCTTACCTCGCTTACACGGACATCGTATTTGCATACTACGAGCAGCTTTCAAAGCAGATCGTGGGCTACGAGCCCAAGCAAATCCTGCTGCTGCATGGGAACTGGCTGGAAGCCGATCATATTGGGGAGCTCGCAGACCTGATCCGAAAAAGGGGATATCGCTTCATTACTCTAGACGACGCTCTCAGCGATCAGGCCTACAGCCTGCCCGACACCTACGTCGCAGAAGAAGGAACAAGCTGGCTCGATCACTGGGCCATCACGATGGGTAAACCTTTGCAGGGATTTCCCACGGTGCCCGCGTCAATCATGGAGCGGCACGACGCGTTGATGAAACCACACGTACCCTGAATTTGGCGATTTCATTCGTATCGCAACGCAACCATGGGATCAACCTTGGCCGCGCGGTTGGCAGGAATGTAGTTCGCCAAGAATGCCACCAAGGCCAGCAACATGGTGAAAGCTACAAGCGTAAGGGGATCGGTGGCGCTCACGCCGAACAGCAAGCCGGAAATCAGTCTCGTCAGCACAAGGGCAGCGACCAGACCCGCCGTCACCCCGACCAAGGCGAGCGACATTCCCTTCCACACGATGAGTTTCATGACGTCAGCATGCTGGGCGCCGAACGCCATCCGTACTCCGATTTCCCGCACCCGCTGGCTCACGAAGTAGGCCATGACTCCATAAATCCCAATGGCCGCAAGCAGCATGGCCGTCGTGGCGAACAGGCCAAGGATCTGCATGGCGAACCGGCGTGAAGCAAGGGAATCGGAAATGATGCTGCGCAGCGCGCGCACGCCGAATACGGGCAGGTCCGGATTCACAGCCTGGATCTCGCGACGGACCGGCTCTTCCAAAATCTCTGGACTGGCCGCCGTCCGGATATAGACAGTCATCGCATTCAAAGGAATCTGGCGTGCGGGAAGGAACATGTGCGGCGTGTAGGGGGCGTCGAGGCCGTCGCTTCTGCTTCGCCCCACGACACCGACAATCCTCCGCAGAGGCTGTTGAACGCCAAACTGAAGACGAATCTGTTTTCCTATTGGGTCTTCATGCGGCCAAAAGCGTTCTGCCGCTGTTTGATCGATGACGACTACTGGCTCGCCCTTATCGCTGTCCGCATCGGTAAAAAACCGGCCTCCAATGAGCGGTGTGCCGAGGACGTGAAAAAGGTCCGGCGTTGCCACCCCGAGCTCAGCCGTTGGCGCTTCGCCGGCCGTCCCAATCCGGCCCTCGATATCGAAACCGGTCGCGTTACGGCGCCCGGCAAAAGGGGTATTTCCTCCGCCAATCGCGACTTCGTTCACTCCAGGCAAGGCGCTCACTCGTCGCAATACTTCGCTCAAGAAAACATTGCGTTTCTCCTGGGTCGGATAAGGATTGTTCTTGGGATCGTTCGGCACCGGCAGCCACAACTGAGCGGTCACCAGGTGCTCGGAGTTGAAGCCGGGTTGAACCTCGAGCACTTTCCAGAAGCTCCTCAGCAAGAGGCCGGCACCGACCATCAGTACCAGTGAGAGCGCAAATTCGCAGGCCACTAGCGCGCTGAGAAAGCGGTGTTGACTCAAGGCGATGCCAACGCCACGCGACCCCTGACTCAGTTTGTCCAGCAATCGCCGGTCGGACATTTGCACTGCCGGCGCCAGGCCGAACAACAGCCCGGTGATAATAGAAACCGTCAAGGCAAACAAGAGAGCTCGCCCATTCAAGGCCACTTCCCCCAGCCTGGGAAGCGTGGATGGCACCAGCGTGAGCAGAATTTTCTTGAGCCAGAAGCTTAAGGGCACGGCGAGCGCTCCGCCGCAGAGGGAAAGCACAACACTCTCGGTCAGGGTCTGCCGTACCAGCCTCCAGGTACTCGCACCGAGCGCCTGCCGGACCGCGATTTCACGCTGACGCGACGAAGACCGCGCCAGCAGCAGGCTTGCGATGTTGACGCAGGCGATCATCAACACGACCCCGACCGCTGCCAGCAGCAGAACAAGCATCAAACTCACATCGCCGACTACATCCTGTTGCAATGGCACGAGCCGGGCCCTCCACTGTGCGGTCGCGGGATAATCACTGGGATACTGCGCGCGCAGATTCAGGGCAAATGCGTCGAGCCTCGCCTGGGCTTGCGCGACAGACAATCCAGGTTTCAAGCGCGCGATGGCGCCGGGGATAAATCTTTGGGCGCGCACGGGAGGTTTCGGGAACGGCGGGGCGGCGTATCCTGCCGCGACCCAAATCTCTACGTCGTGCCCGAGGGTGCGGCCGGGATGGCGAAAATCTGGCGGCATGACCCCGATGATCGTGTAGAGGTCGGTGTCGAGTCGGACTGCCTGACCCAACACGTTCGGATCCGCGCCGAACATGGTGTGCCAAAGACTGTCGCTGATGACCGCTCCCTCAGAAAAACCTTCGCGGGAATCGCCGGCATTCCAAACCCGCCCCAGTGCAGGCCGGGTGCCCAGCAGCGTGAAATAGTTTGTGCTGACTGCATTGGCTTCTACGCGCTGGGGTTTCTCTCGTCCTGTGATGTTGGCATTGATGGCCCAAACCGCTGAGACTTGGTCGAATACACCGGAGCGCTGCTGCAAATCATCCAACTCGGGCTGCGACATGCCTGCATCCGTCAGGTTGGCTCCCGGCATGTCTTCCTTCACCGACACCAGTTGGTCCGGCTGGGGGTAAGGAAGCGGCCGTAGCAGAATCGCGTCGACCACTGAAAACAATGCCGTGTTGGCACCGATACCCAGCGCCAACGTGACAATCACCACGGCGCTAAAGCCGGGACTCTTGCGAAGCATGCGGATGCCGTAGCGAAGATCCTGAAGCAGAATTTCCATCGGTATTTCCCTGTGGGTGGGCCTCGCTCGCCTGGCACGTCGAGCACCCACACAGAACCCGCGAGACTCTAATTTAGACGATCAATCCGGATAGCGGTTACAGGCAAATTCATCAAAGAGATATTCGTTTGTGGGATTCGATGCCCGGAGGCGAAGATGCTCATCCTGTCAGTGCCGATTAGGGCATTCAGGTAAACAAGACGATCAACAAGCGATATTCGTGCGAGAATCGCACGAGGGCTACCTAATGTCCAAAAGGAAATTGAATGTGGCCATGATCGGGTCCGGCTTCATTGGCAAAGTGCATTCCAACGCCTTTCGCCAGGTCGGACATTTCTTCGACACTCCCTATGAAGTTGTCTGCAAGGTCATCTGCGGCCGAAATCGGGCAAAGCTGGAACAGGTTGCTACTCAGTGGGGTTGGAGCGAAGTGGACACGGACTGGCAGAAAGTCGTCGCAAGAAAAGATATTGACGCAGTCGATATCGCCGTCCCCAATGCCCTGCATTCCGCGATCGCTATTGCGGCCGCTGACGCTGGGAAAATCGTGCTCTGTGAAAAGCCGCTTGCGTCATCCCTTGAGGAGGCGGAAACCATGGCGAAGGCAGTGCGGCGTACTCCCAATATGGTTTGGTTTAATTTTCGGCGGGTACCGGCGGTCGTTTTCGCCAAACAACTCATTGCCGAAGGCCGTATCGGCCAGACTTTTCACTATCGCGCACTTTATCTGAATCAGTCTGGAAATGATCCCAGCAAGGCGAACACATGGCGTTACAAACGCAGCGAAGCAGGCATGGGAGCGGCGGGAGATCTGCTCTCTCACTCCATTGACATTGCGCTTTATCTCAATGGGCCAATCAAGGAACTATCCGCTCTGATGCACACTTTTGCTCCCGCCCGGGACGTGGACGACGCTACGTTGCTGATGGCCCGCTTTGCAAACGGCAGCATTGGCACGTTCGAAGCAACTCGCTATGGGGTTGGGTGCCAGAATCGTAATACGTTTGAAGTCAACGGGTCGAAAGGAATGCTAAGCTTCACTCTCGACGACATGAACCAACTCGGTTTTTTCGATGCTACCGAACCAGCCAACCTGCAAGGCAGGCGCAGTCTAGCCGTCACGGCCTTGGACCATCCGTATGGAAAAAACTTCTGGAAGCCCGGACATGTTCTGGGATACGAGCATCCATTCATTGCTACCCTGGGAGACTTCCTTAATTCAATGGCACGGCAAGAAGCCTTCCACGCGAACTTTGAAGATGCGCTCGCTGTGCAAAGAATCCTGCATGCGATTGAGCGATCTTCCGCCTCGGGTGGTTGGGTGAGCGTCGACGAGGGCGCCGCTTAAGCAACGATCAAAGTGCGCGCAGGCTCTCTGATTAAGTTGTCAATGTGGGGAGCTTCGCGTGTATCCTTTGTGAACCTGTGTGTCCTTGGGTGAGAAGTGCAAGTGCCGAACCACAATGGACACAAAGGTTCACAAAGGTGCGGCGGTTGGAACTAATGCATAACCAGGCGTCCCCTTAGATTTCCTGTTACTCGCCGCGGTCACAACGGGTGCAGTTCAACCGCCATCCAGATGCAGTCGGTGTCTGCGTAATAACGGTGCCAGGGGTAGCTGAAGCTGCGGTCATTTCCCACGGTGAAGAATGGATCATGGGTGTATCCCGGGGGCATCGTAACGTCTTCGTACAGGGTCTCTGCGCTGTTCTCCCGAAACTTCTGCATGTGACCCGTGCCCAGGACCTGAGTATGGACTTCAAGAAACTTGTGTCCGGTATGGATTCCGCAATCCGTCTGTTCTGGCGTATACCAGAGATTCAGCTTGAGCCGATACCGTCGCGGCGAAGGTGAGACGGAAGTCTCATGAGTAAAGGCAACGACCGGATCGAGCTGCAAATCTCCGATGTCATCCTGAGTTGAAATATAAAGAGGTGTGCCGCGAGGAAATTGTGGATTGCTCTTGCCATACCAGTCCCAGCCCAGCGCGACTCCGCCGAGATTGGTGCGTTCACGGACGTGAAGCAGGGCAACCGTTTCACCGCTCTCCACCGTGCACTGCCGGAGCAGCGCTGATTTCCACGGGAGGATCGTTCCATGATCGCCTCCCGCTCGGTAGTGCAAGTCCGTGGTGGACAGGTTCACCACGATCGCGTCCTCCACTGGCAGTTCGTGCACTGAATTCACCAGGAAGCTTTCGATCCAGTCATTGGAAAAAGACAGCGAACGACGTTGGTTGGATTGGGGCATATTATTATCGGCGAACATTCTCGGAGCGAACTGCGCCACCACGAACAACTTGCCGAAGTGCGACAGAAACACCCGCCGATTCATGTTCAGCTCCCTCAGTAAGGGTGAGCAGGATTATACAACCGCGCGGCGTTGCTCTCTTTCAAGTTCATTCGCTCCCTGCTCTGTCCGAGAGTAGAATTGTGCCGCAGAGCAGAGATCGAACCCGGAGGTTATCTATGAAGCTCACGGTTGGACAGCTCATCGGAAAGGCTCTCAAGGCGTACGGAGTTCCTTATGTCACCGGCCTTCCAGGACACGGGAATTGGAGCCTGATCGACGCCTTCAACGATCCGGTTTCAAAGCTGCCCTTCATCCAGGTGATGCACGAGCAGAGCGCCGTCCACATGGCTGATGCGCATTACCGCGTCACGGGTGAACCGATCGCTGCTTGTACCTCGATCGGCCCGGGGGCGACGAACACAATCATAGGGCTAGCGACCGCCCACTGCGATTCGACCGCGTTGCTCCTCATTACCGGTAGCGCCGCCACTCACATGCGTGGCCACGGCGTGATGCAGGAGCTCGACCGCTTCGCCTCGCCTGATTTTCCGCATATCGTAGCACCCGTGACCAAGCGCAGCTTCGATGTGATCCGCGCCGATCAGGTTCCCTTTGTCCTGCATCGCGCCTGGAATGCGATGCTCACCGGCCGTCCCGGTCCGGTGCACATGGAGCTCCCGCTTGACGTCCAGGTCGAGACCACCGACGTCGATGTCGCCGATCTCACCAAACGGCTGCCGGTCGGGAAGCCGCGGGGGGATGCCCAAGCCATCGAGGCAGCGATCAATCTTCTTCTCACCGCCAAGCGCCCCTGCATCGTGGTGGGCGGCGGCGCCATCGCCGCCAATGCAACTCCGGAGCTGACGATGCTGGTTGAGAAGCTGGGCATCCCGGTGGTCTTCACCTGGAACGGCAAGGGCGCAATTGCCGAGGACAACCCCATGTGCGCCGGCACCGCGGGCTGGCCGGGATCGCTGCCCGGCAATAAGACGGCGGCGAACGCCGACGTGGTGATGTCGCTCGGCTGCCGCTTTACGGATTGGTCAGCCTCTTCCTACCGGAAGGGGGTCACTTTCTCGATCCCGGATGCGAAGCTGATTCAGGTCGACATCGATCCGCGCGAGATCGGCAAGAACTATCCCGCTGAGGTCGGCATTGTGGGTGACTGCAAACTCGTCCTCGCGGATATCCTCGCCGGAATCTCGGAGGAGCAAGCGCGTAAAGCGCGCGAAGCTAGGGCTTCTTATCTGAACGGTGTTGAAGGGTTAAAGAGGGAGTGGGAAGAGAAGCTTGAGCGCCGCCGCTCCTACAACGGCATACCGACGACCATGCTGCGCACCCTGCGCGAGCTGCGCAAAGTCCTGCCTCGGCACGGCATCGTGACCGTGGGATCAGGTCATCCGCAGAGCACAACCAAGCAGGCCTTCCCGGTTTACGAACCCCGCACGCATATCACTTCCGGGCTCGTTTTCCTCGATGGGCTTCGCGCTTCCCGCCGCCATCGGCGCCAAGCTGGCCAAGCCGGATACGCCCGTCGTGTGCATTATTGGCGACGGCGACTTCATGATGTGCGTTCAGGAACTTGCCGTCTGTGCGATGTATAACATTCCGGTCGTGTTCCTGATTCTCAACAACTCGGGATATATCTCGATTCGCGACGGCCAGAACTACCTCATGGGCCGGCAGATTGGATCGGAGTTCAATCATCACAACGGCAACGGTCAGCCTTACTCGGTCGACTTCGTAGCGCTGGCAAAATCTTTCGGCTTCGAGGTCGCCGCCAAAGTGCAAGCGGCAGGCGATATTGGCTCTACGATCAAGCGTGCTCTCGATTCGAATGCCCCTGCCGTGGTCGAAGTACCGATTACCAGAGATGTCTCTGTCGCGGCGGCAGAAGTTGTCGGCTGGTGGGACTTCCCCATACTTCCGACAGCATCGGACGCCGTCAAAGCAGACTACAAAGCGGGTTATGCGGCCGAACAGCATCGCTGGTCGACCAGCGATGTTGAACTCACCGAACCGGTCTCGGCCACTGGTTAGCTTCGATTCGGGCCGATCGAAGATCGGAAGGAGGGAACGATGGCACGCCATCTGAAAACCGGGCGAAGCCCCGAGCAGACTACTGCCGAGGCGAAGAAAGTCCGCGACATCGTCACCGGCATTATCGAAGACATTGAGAGTCGCGGCGAAACAGCGCTTCGCGAAATCTCGGAGAAGTTCGACAAGTGGAACCCGCCCGCGTTCCGCCTCTCACCGCAGGAGATCGAAGGCTGTCTGTCGCAGCTGTCTCAGCGGAACATCGAGGACATCAAGTTCGCGCAAGCGCAGGTGCGCAACTTCGCTCAGGCGCAGCGATCCTCGATAAAGGACGTTGAAGTCGAGACCCTGCCGGGGGTCATTCTCGGTCATAAGAACATGCCGGTTGATTCGGTCGGCTGCTACGTTCCGGGCGGGAAATATCCGCTGGTCGCCTCCGCCCACATGAGCGTGGTGACGGCGAAGGTCGCGGGCGTCCAGCGCGTGATCTCGGCGTCGCCTCCTTATCATGGCAAGCCGAATCCGGCGGTGGTCGCCGCCATGCACTACGGCGGAGCGGATGAGATCTACTGTATGGGTGGCGTTCAAGCAATCGCCGCGATGGCAATCGGCACCAAGAGCATCGCTCCCGTCTCGATGATCGTGGGCCCCGGCAACGCCTTCGTGGCCGAGGCTAAGCGGCAACTTTTTGGGCGCGTCGGTATTGACCTGATCGCCGGTCCGACCGAAACTCTCGTCATCGCGGATGACACGGTTGACGGTGAGATCTGTGCGACCGATCTGCTGGGACAAGCCGAGCACGGAGTCAACACGCCCGCCATTCTCCTAACCACGTCCGAGAAGCTTGCGCGCGAGACCATGGCGGAGGTGGAACGCCTGCTTTCCATCCTGCCTACGGCCGAGCTCGCCTCAATTTCCTGGCGCGACTACGGTGAGGTCATCGTGTGCGAGTCCGACGAGGAAATGGTGCGGGAAGCCGACCGCATCGCCTCCGAACACGTTCAGGTGATGACCCGCGATCCGGACTTTTTCCTCAAGAACATGAAGAACTACGGCGCGCTGTTTCTCGGGCCGCGCACCAATGTGGCGTATGGGGACAAAGTGATCGGCACCAACCACACTCTGCCAACCGGAAAGGCGGCGCGCTATACGGGTGGTCTTTGGGTGGGCAAGTTCATCAAGACCTGCACCTATCAGAAGGTCCTAACCGACGAGGCCTCGGCCATGATTGGCGAGTACTGCTCGCGTCTGTGCGTGCTCGAAGGCTTCTTCGCTCACGCTGAACAGGCCAATATCCGGGTGCGTCGCTACGGTGGCCGCAATGTCGGCTATGGCGCCGCGGCAGATTAGAGGGAGCTAGTGCACAGTCACCTTCCCTGTGAGTTCGATGTCGGCAGCCGACCGGGCGACAAATAAATCGAAGTCTCCCGGCGCCACCGCCCAGGCGTGATTCTTAACGTCATAATATGAGAACGCTCGCCTGTCGAGTTTGAGGGTAACATTCTTGGTCTCGCCCGGGTTCAGACTTACTCGCTTGAAACCCTTCAGTTCCTTGACCGGGCGAGGGACTGGAGCGTGACGGTCGCCATCGAACACCTGTGCGACGTCCGCGCCCGCGCGAGTACCAGTGTTGGTCACGTCGAACGCGACGCTGACTTGCTGGTCTGACGACGGAGGAGAGATTGTCAGATTTTTGTAAGCGAATGATGTGTAGGACAACCCGTAGCCGAAGGGAAAAAGCGGCTTGATGGTCGACTTGTCGAAGTGGCGATAGCCAACGAAAACTCCCTCGCTGTATTCAACTTTCTTGCTGCCCTCCTTCGGGTAGTAGCTGTCATGCGTCGAATTGTCCTCCCACCGGCGTTCAATGGAAATCGGCAATCGTCCAGATGGATTGAACTCTCCAAAAAGCAGTTGCGCAACCGCAGCGCCGCCTTCCTGACCGGAGTACCACGCTTGCAGCAAAGCAGGGACAGTATCGATCCATGCGCTCATATCAACTCCGCCGCCGGAAGTCATGACCACGATGGTCTTCTTGTTCACGGCGGCAATCTGGTTGATGAGTTCGTCCTGCCCTGGAGGCAGGCGAAAAGTCCGGTCGCCGCTTTCGCCTTCGCTGGCGGTATCAAAACCCAGAGCGACGATCACAGCATCAGCGCGAGCAGCTAGCGACTTCGCGTCCGCGCTTACCAGAGTTTCGGGACGAACAATGCCAAAATTGGCCGTGGTTTTGCCCCATCCGCTATTGGCATAGTAGTCGAGTTCGACCTCATGCGAGCCCGAGGTAAGACTGATGGGAACCTGCCCAACGAAGGCGTACCACTGTTTCCAGTTGTCGAGCACGAGCTTCTTGTCAATAAAGAGCCGGTAGCCGCCGTTTTCACCAGGACCTTGCACGAACACTAGGTATTGTCCGGGGACGCTCGGCGTGAAGAAGCCGGACCAACGAATGGAGACATTGTTATACGCGCCATCCCCTCCCCGGGATGGCTCGTAGTGGACGTATTTGTCGTAGCGCACAATCGCAGGTGTGCCGCTCAAATCCGGATTGTTGAACAACTCGGTCTTCAGACCTTTCTGGCCGCCAGTCGCCTGGGTGGTGAATTCTGTCTGCATTGACATTTCATCCAGCGTTGGGATTCCGGGCGAATAGTAGACCTTCGCGCTGTTGCCCAGGTAGTCCTCAATGCCTTCCAGATAGCTCACCGGCGTGAAGGGCTTGGCCTCCGCGCTGCCTCCTCCGCCTGGTTGCGCGGGATAGGCGTCGGGACCGATTACGGCGATGGACTTGATGTTTCCCTTTGCCAGAGGTAGCAGCTTGCCATCGTTCTTGAGCAGAACCATCCCCGAGCGAGCGGCTTCCAGCGCAACCTGATTTCCCGCGATATTGAGGAGCGAGATTGATAGGTCAGTTTGGTCGCGGCCGAGCCATCCAAATTGAATCGCAGTCCGCAAGATTCGCCGAACCTTATCGTCGATGGTCGCTTCGCTGACCGTGCCAGCTTTGACGGCGGGCAGCAGCGTCGTCCGATTCATAAACTTTCCCGACGGCATTTCCAGGTCGAGACCGCCATTCGCGGCGGCCACGCCGTCATACGTGGCGACCCAATCAGACATCATGATTCCTGCGAAACCCCACTCCTTCTTGGCGACGTCCGTGTTCAGGTAGCCGTTCTGAGTCATGTGCAGGCCGTTAGTCAGGTTGTAAGAATCCATGATCGCTCCGACCTTCGCCTCCTTCACTGCAGCTTCGAACGTGGGAAGATAAATCTCGCGCATGGTGCGCTCGTCGATAATGGAATCTGTATTGTGACGGTCGAATTCCGAGTTGTTCCCCATGAAGTGCTTGATGGTCGCGCTGACCCCCTGGCTCTGCATGCCGGTGATGTAAGCGACCGCAATGCGGGCAGCGAGGAAGGGATCTTCGCCGAAGTATTCGAAATTGCGGCCATTCATCGGCGCCCGGTAGATATTGACGCCAGGACCAAGCATGAAATGCACTCCGCGGGCACGGGCGTCCTGGCCGATGGTGGCTCCGACCTGAACCGCCAACTCCGGATCCCAGGTCGCCGCCAGACCAATGCCACCAAACACCGTTGACGGACCATAATTCCGCACACCGACCGGCCCGTCGGCCATCTTCAATCTCGGCAACCCGATCTTCTCATTGGCGCGAATGTAGAAATCGTCCACGCCGCCGATCAAGTCGATCTTCTCTTCGAGAGTCAGTTTGTTAAGAAGCGAATCAACGCGGGCCTCGACATCCGGTGTCTGCGCCTGGCACACTGCCACGAAAAGGGGCAACACGATTAGAAGAAGTGACGGCTGGAGCCTACGAACCATTCGAAACCTCCGCGTCCTTAGTTGAAGTAAGTGAGTTGATCCCGTTGGGGCGTGTCTATGAAGTCTTATGCGCACCGATCAGTTCCAGAGCAAGCGTGGCTAGCTCGATGTCCTCGGTCGACGAAAGGCCGCTGACCGCGACTGCGCCAGCAACTGCGCCATCCTTCCAGATGGGAATGCCGCCGCCCCAGCCAACGAATCTGGGATCGCCGTAGTAGGAAATGTCATGCCCCTTTTCGGGGTGGCGCACCTTCTCTCCGATTTCTTTTGTCGCTTTTCGTTCTCGGGCGGCGGTCCACGCCTTATTCGCGGCGATGCGGATCGAGGAGATGGGAGCGCCATCCATCCGTGCAAAAGCGATGAGTTCACCGTGCGAATCAGCGACGGCAACCACCACCGATTTTTGCATGTCTGAGGCCTTCTCTACGATCAGGTCAATGATCTTTTTGGCCTCGGAGTAGTCGATGACGGGGACATTCCTCATGCGGGTCGGAGGACTCTAGCCGAATGGAGCCACTGGCGCAAGTTTGCCAGGCTTGCTGCCACTGAGATAGCAACAGTTGGGATCAAGAAAACGGGCTGGGCAAAATGCCCAGCCCGGCGAATTTGGCATAGTTCAGAATTTAAGCTTCAGTGCAAACTGAATCAGACGCGGGTTGTTCACCGTTGAGGTCACGGTTCCGAACCCGTTGCCCGTAGGCGTGCCGTTATAGCCCTGACCTGGGAAGCCCCACTGGGGGTGATTCCACAGATCAAAGAATTCGGTCCGGAATTGAAGAACGAACCTTTCGGTGATCGAGGTGTTCTTGAACACGGCGAAATCCCAGTTGTTGATCCCCTTCGCCCGCAGTGAAGCGTCCACGCGTGACTCGGTACCGTAACCCCATGCCGGGGGCGCTCCGAAGCAGGACGTATTGAACCAACTTGCCAGGTGTGGGCCCCCCCCTTGCTGCATCCGGCGGTAACGTCAGGGCGTATGTTGCTTATGCCAAGACCGGCATTCTCCAGAGGAGTGGAGGCTCCAGCCCAGCTAATCTTGAGCGGAAAACCACGCTGGAAGGTGGTTACGCCGTCGAGTCCCCAACCGGAAACAAGTTTGTCTTTCGCTCCCGTGGCGTCGCCGGCGAACTTCTTGCCGTGGCCAAAAGGAAGATCGAGCACGTAACTCACGACCAGCCGCTGGGACACATCCTGAGAAGAGAGCGACCTTTCTCCATTCAGATTGTTCCAGTCTTGCACCTGCCCAACCCCACCGGTTGGGCCTTCGAGCCAACTGGTCAGCGTATCGGTGTTCGTCAGCAGTTTTGCGTTGGTGTAAGCCACCAGCATCGTACCGCCGCCTTGGAATCGCGAGTCAGGGTGGCCTGCAGCGAATTGTAAGTGCTGCCGCAACATCCATATCCGGCCAGACTCAATCCGGAGTACTGGGGATACGGCCGATTGAGCTGCCCAGAGAGCAAGGGTGGGGGCGCTTAGCGTGGCATTCGGAGTTGAGAGAGGATTCGCCACGCCGAGTGGCTGGGCGATCGTCACCGCCTGACCAGCAGCGAACTGCGCGGCCGCTGTGGCGACGAACGAATCAGGAATCTGATTGACGTTGGTATTGTACTGCTGGAGGTGGACGCCGTGCGCACCCGCGTAGGCGATGTCCGCAAAGAAGCCACCTGGCAACTGCCGTTGAATATCGACATTGAACTGTTGCACGTATCCTGGCTTCGGGTTGGTATAAGGAGCCAAGGTAGAAGGCGCTCCGTTAGTGGCAACAAAAGCCGAAGTGTTTGGCTGTGCAAACCTGCCCGGTGGCGGCAAAATTCCATTCACAAAGGGGCCAGCGGCTGCGCAGGTAAAGGCGGCAAACGAGGTCCCGGGGGTTAGGCTGCAGTTGCTTCCATCAAGAGTCGCACTCGGCGTCAGGCCTTGATTTAGCGTGGCCACAAAAGGCGTGGTGGCAAGATTGATTACGTCGTTGTCTGGATTGAGGCCGAACGAGATGTAGTTCGGGATCCAGAAGATGCCGTAACCTGCGCGGATCACAGTCTTCTGATCCCAACTGTAAGCTGCTCCAATGCGTGGAGAAAACTCATGCTTGTCCAACGGCAGGTTATTCCTGCCGGTGTTTGGAGGGGTACCGACCAGCGAGACATCACCGATACACGGAGATCCGGGAGTACCGTTGCAACCTGTGACGGTCGCATTGGTCAAGGTTGGATTCCAAAAGCTCAAGCGGTTGTAACGGTCGGACCAGGGGCCCTGAAGTTCATAGCGCAGTCCGAGGTCCAAGGTTAATTTCGGGGTGACGTGCCAGGTGTCAGCTCCATAAAAAGCGCGATAGGTCTGACGACCAGCGGTCTGTGCAGGAACCTGGGCAGAACCTTCTGTCTGGTTCACGAAGGACTGAGGTCCGGGCTGGCCTAACCCCAGCAAGAAATCTGCGAACGCGAAACCGGTGTTGGCCGACGGATTGGACGCAAGGTCCGCCGTCCAGGCGCCCGAGAAACCGAACGCGCCGCTGGCGATATTGGTCTGGTAGTAATTGTCGAGACCCAATTCCCATTGAACACCGCCCTGGAACGTGTGCTTACCGTGAATGATGGTCACAGAAGGCGAAATGTTGTATTGGGTGTTATGGTCGCCAATCGCGCTGTTACCCTGACTTCTACCAACGTCGTTGGGAAACGGGAATGCCGGCGTGGGCGGCGTCCGCATACTGTCAGGAACTTCGCCGTTGTAGCTCGATGGCCATCCGAGCCCGGTCAGATCGTAACCGGCAAGGATCGGTGAACGGAGGTAAACGAAGCGGCTGGCTGAAATATTCAAATCGCCGACGATGTTCGGGCTAAATGCGTGGTTGAGATCAATTGCAAGAGCTTTGGTGTGATAGTCTTCCGCGCAACGGTCCTGGCACAAACCAGTTCCAAAAGGATTGGTTGGAAGATCTAGCAGGCCAAAGTAAGAAAACCGCCCAAAGAGACGCGTTTTTTCATTGATGGCATAGTCGACACGGGTCACAAACTCAGTGTTATTCCCGCCGCTGCTGCTCGCCGTCGTAAAGTTGTTGGTAATCGCAGTGGGGTCAGTGGGAGGAATGAAATATTTGTCCCACAAAGCGGTTCCAGCCTTGCTGAACTCGGCTGCCGGAATCTGGTTATTCAGGATAAGGCGTCGCGTGTCCGCTAGCCGGTTCACTGTGTAGGGATCGTAGAGCTGAATCCCTTGGGCCAGCAATGCAGAAAAATCGCCTTGCCGGAACGCGGGCAACGGCACCGTGGTGGTTGTGACCGCGCCGGTGCGCAGGCGGAACTGCTCCCAACTCGCGAAAAAGAATAACTTGTCCTTGATGATGGGACCGCCACCATTGACTCCATACTGATTCTGAACATATGGAGGAGGTGTGTTCGATGCGCCGCTTGCTAGTTCACTCTGCTTGTAGAAATACTCGTTCGAATTCAAAACCTTGTTGCGGAGAAATTCGTAAGCTTCGCCGTGGAAGGCGTTAGTTCCCGATTTCGTGCTGAAATTCATGATGCCGCCGGAAAACTTACCCCACTCCGCTCCCAGATTGTTGTACTGGACCTTGAATTCGCCGATGGAGTCCTGCGTCGGAATCACGATGGGGAGGTTGATGTAACCGATATTGAGAGGCTGACCGTCGAGATATTCCGCGCTCTGGTTCGCGAACGAGCCTCCTACCTGGTAATTGCCCCAGCTAAACGGGTTTTGGCCGACCGGAGTGCCGCCTGATCCGCCCTGCGCAACCGCCGCGGGGGAAATCGTAATTAGGTTAAAAATATTGCGCCCATTCAAAGGAAGTTCGTTGGCTTTGCGCTGTTCTACGACTTGGCCGAGAGAGGCAGACTCCACCTGCAGCAACGGAGTCTCGGCACTTACTTCAACCGTCTCTGTGACCTGACCAACCGGCAAGGTGGCAACAATGTGACTGTCCTGCTGCACTTCGACCACAACCGGGTCGCGGGTGAAATGCTTGAAGCCTGCCTTCTCGACGTCCAACCGGTATTGGCCGGAGAACACGTTCACAAACTGGAACAAACCCTCAGCGCCAGTATTCTGAACCCGTTTTTCCTGCGTACCTTTGTTGGTGAGCGTGACTTGAGCGTCCGCGATGGCCGCTCCGGAGGAATCCAACACGGAGCCATCAACAGTGCCGTAGGTGCTTTGACCGTAAAGGGAAAGAGAAGTCGTGATGACCAGAACCGCCGGGAAAAACAGCGCCCACAACTTGCGAGACGGCATACACACCCCCACACCACGTTTTGAGGAACCGCGAAAGTGTGAAACAGATGAGCCTCGTTGTCAAGCAAAAAGTAATCTTTTTGCATTAGGCAATCGGTTTTTTGCATTCTGAGGGTAAACGGTTTTTCCATATTGGGTAATCGTTAAACATGGGGGTAATCGATAACTTCGGGTGTTGCGGTGTTATGATCCGTCCTGCCATGGCTGTGACCATGATGGACATCGCGAGAGACCTCGAAGTCTCAGTGGTGACGGTGTCGAAGGTGCTGCGCAACCAGGGCCGCATTAGCACCGCCACTCGAAAGCGCGTGCTGCGACGTGCGAAGGAACTGCACTACCAGATGAACTGGATAGCGCGCAGCCTGGTGACGAGGCGCACCTACACCATCGGTCTGCTTCTGCCGGAATTCACGCACCCCTTCTTTGCCGAGATTGCACGTGCGGTCGCGCAGACGGTGCGACCGCATGGGTACCATGTGATCATTTCCTACTTCGAGGAAGATCCCGAATTGGAAGTGAGCGAAGCTGATTCCCTGTTGGCTCGACAGGTGGATGGGCTAATCATTGCGTCGGCCCAGCCAGCCCATTGCCTGGATCTGTTCAAACGGATTCAAACGCGCAACGTTCCCTTTGTGTTGATTGACCGCCCCATCGCTGGGCTGCGAGCATCCTTCGTTGGGGTCGATAACTACGCCATCGGTCGGTTGGCGACGGAGCATCTGATCGCGCGGGGATGCTGCCGCATTGGCCACCTGCGCGGTCCCGAAGTGGGAATCGCCGCCGAACGCTTCGAAGGCTATCGCCGGGCGCTGGTAAAACGCGGCTTGCGCGTACAAGCACGTTACGTCGTTGCGGGCGGACACGGAGATGAGGCGGGGTATGAGGGGATGCGCCGGTTACTGCGAGTACGTCCCGTTCTTGACGGAGTTTTCTGTTACAGCGACCCGGTTGCAATCGGGGCCATGCAGGCGATCCTGAAGGCCGGACTTAAAGTTCCTCACGATATTTCCGTGGTGGGAGCCGGCAATGTCCACTACTCCGACCAGTTGGCGGTGCCACTCACTACAGTCGATCAGGGCACTTGCCAAATAGGGGCACGGGCCGCTGAACTCCTGATGGAGCGAATCTTGCTGAAGCGCTCGGCGCGACCTAAGAAGATCCTGATTTCGCCCAAACTGGTGGAACGGGAGTCGACTCGCCGGTAACCTTAGAAGTTAACAGGGGAACATACAATCCTTAGGTCTCATTAGCCCTTAAATTTCGGCCTTCAAATTTCCCCCCTCGGGTGCGATTGGACTCCTGACATAGACATACACGCCTTGTTGCTGACTGAATGCGTTAGATAGAACCGCTCTTTGAGCAACCGAGTGTGCAATTACTGCCGCGAGCGCGATATGCTAGGCGACTGAAGGGAATCCCGGGTTGTTGAATCCTCTGTTACGCATATCGGTCCTTATAACATCGATGCTGTGGACGCCCCTCGCTGTGCCCGTGTTCGATGTCGACCTAGGGCATGGATTGGATTTCACGTTGCAAAACTCCCCCACCCCTCAAAAGTATCTGATCGAAACCATGCCCGGCGGAGTTGCGCTGCTCGACTACAATAACGACGGCTTGTTGGACATCTTTCTCGTGAACGGCGGACGAATAACCAGCCCCATGCAAACGCCGGAGAACTTCGACCGACAGAATCCCCGTTACTGGAATCGGCTCTACCGGCAGAACAAGGACGGAAGTTTCACCGACGTGACTCAGCAGGCAGGCTTGGCGAACGCTGGAGACTCGAATTACGGCATGGGGGTCGCTGTCGGCGACTACGACAATGACGGCTACGCCGATCTGTTTGTGACGAATTATGGAAAGAACATTCTCTATCACAACAACGGCGACGGGACCTTCACGGACGTGACTGCGAAGGCGGGAGTGGCTGGGGGCGGCTGGTCCGTCTCCGCGGGTTTTTTCGACTATGACAATGACGGAAAACTGGATCTGTTTGTTACCCGATACATGGACTGGGACACCAAGCACAGTAAAGACTGCGGCGGCAATTACCACACGTATTGTCCGCCGGAGGAATTCCCCGCCACCAGCAGCATCCTTTACCACAACAACGGAGATGGAACCTTCACCGATGTGAGCCAGCGCTCAGGTATCGCAGCCAAAAAGGGTCGCGCTTTGGGCGTAGCTTTTGCCGATTACGATGAAGACGGTTACACCGACATTTTTGTGGCTAACGATGGCATGCAGCAATATCTGTTCCATAACAACGGGAACGGAACCTTCACGGAACTGGGGCTCGAAGCCGGCGCGGCGCTTTCTGAGGACGGCAGGCGGTTATCGGGCATGGGCGTAGTCTTTCAGGACTACGACAACGACGGGCGGCCAGACGTTATCGTGACAGAGTTGCCTCGTGAAATCTATGGTGTTTATCACAACGACGACGGCGGTTCGTTCAGTTATCGCAGCCTCGAAACCGGGCTCGGCGTGCTCTCGAGTGGAAGCTCTCGGATGGGGCGTGGGCTTGGAGGACTTCGACAACGATGGCTGGAAAGACCTGTTCGTCGCTCAGGGCCACGTATTGGACAATGTGGAGCACATCGACCCGTCCCTGCACTATCTGGAACTTCCGCTACTAGCGATGAATCACAATGGCCGCTTCGAACGCGTCGATTCCGGAAGCACGACTCCGGTCGCCGGGCGCGGAGCTGCGTTCGGCGATTTAAACAACGACGGCTGGGAGGATGTGGTGATGACTTATCTCGGCGGCCACCCTCAGGTATTCCTCAATCGCGGGGGCAAGGCGCACTGGCTGGTGATTTCGCTGCGCGGTACCCGCAGCAACCGCGACGGATTCGGCGCCCGGGTCAAAGTAAACGGACAAACGCGGTTTGCAACCTCCGCTGGAAGCTACGCTTCGTCGAGCGACAAGCGCCTTCATTTTGGACTCGGAACTGCAGAAAAAGCCAAGGTGGAAATCGCGTGGCCATCCGGCATTCACCAGACTGTAGAGGATGTTCATGCTGATCAGATCTTAGAAGTCCGTGAACCGGAGAAGCCGTGATCCGTGCACTATTGCTCTTGTGGTTCGCGTCCCAGACGATATCACCGGAAGCCGCGCAGCACATGCAGGCCGGAATCACGGCGGACAAACAACGACAATTCGATGTTGCCATCTCGGAGTTTCACAAGGTTACTGAGCTCGAGCCGACCTTTGCGGATGGCTTCATCAGCCTGGGTCAGGCGTATATGGAGAAGCACGACTTCGCTTCGGCGGTTGCGCCCTTGAAGCGCGCGCTGGATGTGGATCCAGATTTGGCGCCAGCTCACCACTTGCTCGGCTATGCCCTGCTGGCGCAAGGCTACGCGGCCCAGGCGATTCCGCACCTGCAACGAGTGCAAGATAAGACCGGACTGGGAATTGCCCAGATTCAGACCGGGCAACTGGCCGAGGCTGTGGCAAATCTGCAGGCGGCATTGGCCGAGCGTCCGAATGATCAGGATCTCCTGTACTACCTCGGCCGTGCGAGTGGTTTGCTATCGAAGCAATCGATAGATACGTTGCTGGCGGCTTACCCCGACTCCGCCCGTTCGCATCAGGCCATGGCGGAAAACTACTTCGTGCTGCGGCAAATGCCGGAGGCTGAGAAGGAGTATCGCGAAGCCTTGCGGCAGCGACCGGATATTCCCGAACTTCACCTGGAACTAGGCGAAGTGTATGCGGGTGCGTTTCAATGGGCCAAAGCGGAAGAAGAATTTCGCGCGCAAGCCAAGCTGCAGCCCGGCAACGCCGAGGCCGCTTATCGCCTGGGAACCGCGTTGTTGGAACAGGGCAAAGCGCGCGAGGCGCGGGCGGAACTCTTGCGCGCTGACAAGCTAATGCCGGACATGCCTGAGACGCTTTATTCGCTGGGAAAGGCCGCTTCGCTCGAGGGAGACACGGCCGCTGCCGAGAAAAACTGGACTAAGCTCCTTTCCATTGAGAAGGAAAGTTCACTGGCGGCGCAGGCACATTTCGGACTGGCAAGTCTTTATCGAAAGCAGGGAAAGACGGCAGCTGCGCAACATGAAATGCAGGAGTTTCAAAGGTTACAGACTAGTTCGAGTCAACCGCAAGCACCTGATAAGGAAGAATCACAGCATTAGCCAGCAGGTCTATCCCTATAGTAAAGCTGGAAATTTGCTTTCTTGATCCGGCCCATCGGAGAATTCGCCGCATCCGAGACCGCGGGAGACGATCCCGTGCTCGGTGGCAATATAGGAAAGCCCAACGTGTCCAAGTCCTGCTTGAGTTGTCCGATGGAACGGAATTGAATCGAGCAAATCCCCAGCGAGCGCGCGGCCCGAACATTGGGCTCGCGGTCATCGATGAACAGGGCTTCCGCGGCTGACACGCCGAGCCCGTCAAGCGTGTGCTGATAGATAGCCGGGTCAGGCTTGATCATTCCCACTTCAGCCGACAAAGTCTTGAAGGAAAAATTCTCCATCCACTGGCAATTCGTCCGAACATGTTTCACGAGGTCCCAGGGCATGTTGGACAACAGACCTGTCTTGATTCCTTTCGCGTGAAGCTGGCCCACCCAATCGAGCATGCCTGGAATGGGATGGGCCCAGATTTCAACCTCCGTTTCGCGGAGGATCTCGATTTGCTTGCGATTGAGCCTGGTATTGGTTTGTGCTGCCAACTTCAACCAATATTCTTCAGCGGTAAAGTCACCGCGGTCATACGGACCCCGGCTGGCTTCCCACAACTCGTAGAATGAAGCAACGCTCACATGAAACATTTCCGCCATGCGCCCAAACTCTTCCACCGTCGGAGAGCCAGTTAGGACCTGGCCGTAATCAAAAATGACCGCGTTGATAGCTGGGGAACCGTTACGACGTTCTGTGGACACCGAAGCCTTCTGCATTGTTTAATATTCTCCTCTTCCGCGGTCTTTCGTCCAATGAATTTATCGGTGGTCTGTGATAACTTGCGTTCATGTATCTAGAAATCGACGAACTACACTCTTTCGTCTTCCTGGCCAACGAATTGCACTTCGGGAGAGCATCGAAAAGGCTTTTCGTGTCGCAGCCGGCTCTCAGCAAGCAAATTCGAAGGCTCGAGGAAAAAGTGGGCGGGTCTCTGTTCGCCCGAACGCGCCGGAAAGTGGAAATCACCGAAGCCGGCAGGGTGCTGCTAGTGTGCGCCGAGAACCTGCTCCGGAACGCCGGGGCCGCGCTGAGTCTGGCGAGAGACGCAGTCGAGGGCCGTGCCGGCGCACTTCGTATAGGATTCGGAATCGCTTCAGTCTCCGAGATCCTCCCGCGGACCATTCTACGTTTCCGAAAAACCTACCCGCAGGTAGAACTTAAGATGCGCGATATGTCCACGCCCGCACAGATTGCCGCGTTACTGGAAGGCAACATAGACATCGGAATTGCCCGGCTACCCATTGCTCATACTGAACTCGACAGCCTGCCGCTATTTCATGAGCAACTGGTGGTCGTAACTTCCGGATCGCTTTCCTACAACTCAAGGCAAGGCCTGGCGGCGTTGCGGAATCAGCCTTTCGTGTTTTTCCCTCGGGCCACTTCCACCACTTTGCACGATCACGTGCTCGGTTTATGTCGTCGTTCCGGATTCACCCCAACCATCGTCCAGGAAGCCAGCGAACTTTTCACCATATTGAACCTGGTGCGGGCGGGACTCGGCGTGTCCCTGGTCCCCGGTGCCGCCAAGCGAATGGGCGTCCCCGGCGTACGGTTCCACGAACTCGGCGTGCCGGAAGCGAAATGGCGGATTGGGATCGCTTGGAATCGGCTTTCCGACAAGGCCGAACTGATCTCCAGGTTCGTGGCCACAATGCGCTCCGTGGTCCGCAGTGGGAAGATTTCCGCGATCTCCAGGCAGGCGGCGTATACTGCGAATTCTGAACGCGGATTGCACGCAGCGTTGCGGGACAGACGAAGGTAGTACAAATCCATCTGCACGAGATTCTGACTAAGCGCTCGCGCAATGAGTTTCGGCGAGAAAGCCCGCGATGACAGAAAATAACGATGCTCTCGTGGTGGGCGTGGATATTGGCGGCACCAAGGTTGCCGGCGGCCTGGTCGACCGCAATGGTGAAATCAAAACCCAGGTCCGCACTCCGATGGTGGCGAACCGTGATCCTGGTGATGGGCTCGCGGCGGTGGTATCGGCAATCGACCTTCTGTTCGCCCATGATGCCAACACACGAACTCTGATTCGCGGAATTGGTATCTGCGCGCCCGGGCCCCTGGATCCAAATACGGGAGTTGTCATCAATCCTCCCAATGTTCCGTGCTGGCGCAACTTCCCCCTGGCAGTCGAGGTCGAGAGAATTTATCGTGTGCCGGTGAAGGTTGAGAACGATGCCAACGCAGCCGCGCTCGCCGAAGCTTACTGGGGCGCGGGGCGCGGTTTTCGACATATTTTCTATGCCGGTATCGGCACCGGAATTGGTACGGGCATTGTGTGCGATCGACGCATTTACAACGGCCGGACGGGAGCCGCTGCTGAAGGCGGGCATATGAGTATCGATTACCACGGCCCGCGATGCGGATGCGGCAAGCCGGGCTGCATCGAAATCCTAGCCGCTGGGCCGGCGATCGCCCGAAGAGCGCGCGCGAAGTTAGCATCCGAGCAAAATCCCCACTCCAGCATTCTTGATCTTGCCCAAGGAAATATCGATGCGGTCACCAGCGAGATGGTCGGCCAGGCTTATACCGCGGGGGACGAGCTGGCCAAACAGACTTTGGAGGAAACCGTTAAACTGCTGTCGCTGTGGTTGAGCAATATTGTTGATCTGCTGGAGCCGGACGTGGTGATTATCGGTGGTGGCGTGGCGGCGATGCTGAGTCCATTCTTTGGCGACCTCTCCAAGTGGCTTGCAGAATACTGCATCAATTCGCGCTGCCAGGAGATCCCCTTGCTCAAAGCGCACTACGGTGCAGATGCGGGTATTGCCGGTGGAGCAGCGCTTTGCTCGGCATACTCAGGCTAACCATTGCGGACGACAGTTATTCGGCAAATAGTGCTGCCGATGTTCAACGATATCGATTTCTGACAACTCAACTAGGAGCCTTCATATATGAGACTGAACCGGCTGCAATGCTTCCGCCGTCTCGGTGCTGCCGTGTTTTCCCTCCTTCTCTTTTCTTTCTTTGCGGCATTGCCGCTCGAGGCGGCCGAGCCTTCTTCCCGAGCCCTGGACTCGGGTTGGCAGTTTCGCGCCATAGGTAACACCGACAACTCCGACATCAAGCAGTGGCACCCAGCGCAGGTTCCGGGCGTGGTACACACCGACTTGCTGCACAACGGTCTCATTCCAGACCCATTCGACCGCGATAATGAATTCCGCCTGCAGTGGATCGGCTTAACCGACTGGGAGTACCAAACTACGTTTCAAGTCGATTCGGCCGCGCTCGGGCACGATCATGTTGACTTGGTGTTCGATGGTTTGGACACGTTGGCGGACGTCTACCTCAACGATCAAGCGATTCTCCATGCTGACAATATGTTCCGGCGCTGGCGAATCCCCGCGAAAACGTCACTGAAAGCCGGCCAGAATACGCTCCGCATCGTCTTCCATTCCGCAATCACGAAGATGATTCCTTACGTCAAGTCCCTGCCTTATGTATTGCCCTCGATCTCAACTCATAATTTTGGGAACGAGGAGAACATCGCGACCGCCCCGTACACGCGCAAGGCCCCATATCAATATGGCTGGGATTGGGGACCGCGTTTCATGACCGAAGGCATCTGGCAGCCAGTAACCTTGGAGACTTGGGATGCGCTGCGCATTGACAATTTCCATATCCACCAACAGAAAGTCACCACCGACACGGCCAGCGTTACAGCAGATCTCGATATCGAAACCGGGAAGGCCACGACAGCGACTCTTGCCTTGGCTCACGATGAACTTTCTGGAGCACAAACCTCAGATGGAACCCAGACGCTGCAACTTGACGCCGGAATGAATCACGTTTCATTTCCAATCCGCATTGCTAAACCGAAGTTGTGGTATCCGGTTGGATATGGGGCGCAGAACCGCTATCGGTTCTCTGCCGTAATCCGCACAGGCCGCGACGTGGCGGCGCGAACCGAAGTGAAAACCGGGTTGCGCTCGGTCGAACTGCGCCGCACTCCTGATCAATGGGGAAAGAGTTTCGAGTTCGTCGTAAATGGCATCGCTGTGTTCGCCAAAGGCGCGGACGTCATTCCGTTTGACAGCTTTCCCAATCGCGTCACTCCCGAGATCCATCGCAAAATTCTCCAGGCCGCCCGCGACGCAAATATGAACATGCTCCGTGAATGGGGCGGTGGCTACTATGAGTCCGACGATTTCTTCGATATCTGCGATGAACTGGGCCTCATGGTCTGGCAGGAATTCATGTTCGGCGGAGACATGGTCCCCGGGGACGTAGCGTTCCAGGAAAACGTCCGGCAGGAGGCGATTGACCAGATCAAACGGCTCCGCGATCATCCGAGCGTCGTGATCTGGTGCGGAAATAATGAGGTTGAAACCGGCTGGCATCACTGGGGCGACCGCCAGGAATTCAAGGAATCCATCTCACCGGAGATCCGTGATCGCGTCTGGCAGGATTACATGGTCATGTTTGATGACATCCTCAAGGGTGCGGTCACTCAGTATGGCGACGTGCCTTACTGGCCTAGTTCTCCCAGCGCCAACTTCGAAGAAGTTCCTGACAATCAGCACAACGGCGATATGCATTATTGGGCGGTTTGGCACCAGCAGGCGCCGGCGGAAGACTATACCAAGCAATTTCCCCGCTTCATGACGGAATACGGATTTCAGTCTTTTCCCGAGATGCGGACCATCCGTACCTTTGCCAACAAGCCTGAGGACTTCGATATTCGTTCCACCGTAATGCAGGCGCACCAGAAGAACAAGGGCGGCAATGAACGCATTCTGACTTATATGTTGCGCGAATACCGCCAGCCGAAGGATTTTGCTTCGTTCGTGTATCTGAGCCAGGTGCAGCAGGCGGAGATCATCAAAATCGGCGCTGAGCATTTGCGCAGGCAGAAGCCGCGCGTCATGGGTTCGCTATACTGGCAGTTGAACGATTGCTGGCCAGTGGCCTCGTGGGCAAGCATCGATTACTACGGGCGCTGGAAAGCCCTTCACTACTATGCGCGACGCTTCTACGACGATCTGCTGATCTCGCCGTTCTTGCACGATGACAAGGTAGACGTGTACGTCGTCTCCGACAAGCTGCAACCACTCGCGGGAACGATTCACACGCGGCTTCTCGATTTCTCCGGAAAGGCCTTGCTTGATCAAACCAAGGACATTCAAATTCCAGCGCAATCCAGTTCGATCTACGTTAGTTTCGATAAAGCAGACTTCGCGGCAAAAGCCGATCCCCATCGCAGCTTTCTGGTGTTCGACCTCGAGGTAGCGGGGAAAAGAGTATCCCGTAACCTTATATTCTTTGATGTAATGCACGCCCTGGAACTGCCTGTCATGCCCAAGATCGAAACTAATCTCACCAAGACCGGTGCAGACTACACGATCACGCTACAGTCGGCGAACCTTGCTCGTGGCGTCTATATTTCTTTCGGAGATCTCGATCTCGAGACCTCGGATAACTATTTTGATTTGCTTCCCGGAGAATCGGTCACCGTTACTCTCAAGTCCGCTGCCACACTCGATCAGGTTAAGAGTGCCCTGAAAATCATGTCTCTGACGGAGGCCTACGCGGCAAATTAACAGTGGGTTCACGTGCTCAACTTTCGACGGTCTCGGGCGCGACTAAAGCAGCAGTGTATACTGTGCCAGAATTTCAAGCCGCCATGCGCACGCCAAACGTGGAATTCGAGGATTACGCGTGAACGTCATCAGCATCGGTGAGGTACTTTGGGACATCGTTGGACAAGAAGAACATTTAGGCGGCGCCACGTTTAACTTTTCAGCTCACCTTAGCAGACTGGGGCACCGGGTTTCATTCATCAGTGCGGTTGGCGAGGATGAACTGGGCCATAGAGTCATCGATAGCATGGCTCGGCTTGGCCTGGCCACTGATTATCTGCACACAGAAAAAAATCATCCTACAGGCACCGTTTCGGTTGCGCTGGCCAGCGATGGACAACCGAAGTTCGTTCTTCACCGCCCGGCGGCCTACGATTTCCCGCAGGTCACTCCGGCGCAGTCTGAGCGATTATTTTCGTGCCCCGTGGATTGGATCTATTTCGGGACCCTTCATCAGATTTACCCCCAGACCCGGCAATTGACCGAGGACCTTCTCAATCACGCATCGGGAGCGCGCCGCTTTTACGATGTGAATCTGCGATCTGACGCGTACACACCGGAATTGATCAAGCTGCTTATGTCGCGGGCAACCATCGTGAAATTGAATCATGAGGAGGTCGACTCGATCGCCCGCATGTTCGGCACCCGGCATGGTTCGCTCGAGGAGTTCTGTCGAAACTATGCAGATTCGTACAAATGGTCGGGCGTGTGCGTAACCCGCGGCCCGCTCGGCTGCGCACTGCTGATGGGCGGGCAATACATCGAAGCGCGCGGCTATCCAGTTCAAGTTGTGGATACAGTGGGGGCCGGCGATGCTTTCGCGGCTGCGTTCTTGCACGGTTTAGGCAATGAATGGCCCACCTTCGAGATCGCTGACTTCGCCAATCGCGTGGGAGCGCTGGTCGCCAGCCGCCGCGGCGCAATCCCCGATTGGACGATTTCAGAAGCGAATGCCCTTGAAACAAAAATCGGACGGCTGGAGACGGCATGAAGCTGAACTCGGTGTTGTTGAAAAGCACAGGGGTCGCCGCTTTGGGCGGACTGTTATTTGGCTTTGACACTGCCGTTATTTCGGGCACCACGAGCGCATTGACACAGGTCTACGGACTCACGTCGAAGACCCTGGGAATCACGGTTTCCATCGCCATTTGGGGCACGGTTGTGGGCGCCATGCTTGCCGGGTTCATCGGCGAACGTTTCGGACGGCGCGATAGCTTGCGAGTCATGGCGCTCTTCTATTTAGCCTCCGCGCTGGGCTGCGCGCTGGCCTGGAACTGGTCGTCTCTGCTTGTCTTTCGCTTCATCGGCGGACTGGGCATCGGTGGCTCATCTGTGCTGGCTCCGATGTACATCGCCGAAATTGCCCCCGCGAAATGGCGGGGAAGACTAGTTGGGTTGTTTCAGTTCAATGTCGTCTTCGGCATTCTCGTCGCTTATTTTTCAAACTACATCATTGCGTTACTACAGTTCGGCCCGACCGAGTGGCGATGGGACTTGGGTGTTGCCGCCTTTCCGGCGGCGTTATTTTTTGTCATGCTGTTTACCATCCCACGAAGTCCGCGATGGCTGGTCAAGAAGGGACGCGTGGCCGAGGCAAGAACCGTTCTACAGATGACGGGGGATGAGAACTACGAACAGGATCTGCAAGAGATTGTCGAATCCATCGAGACGGAGCAGAAGCAGTCGGGGGAGAAATTGTTGACCAGAAAACACGCGTTTCCGATTTTTCTGGCAGTGAGCATCGGCTTGTTCAATCAATTGTCGGGCATCAACGCTATCCTTTATTATCTCAACGACATTTTTGCTCATGCCGGGTTCAGCCGAATTTCCGGCAACATTCAAGCCGTTGCCATCGGCGCCACCAATCTCCTTTTCACGGTGATTGCCGTGTCCGTGATCGACAAACTCGGCCGCAAAACGCTATTGCTGGTCGGTTCGGTCGGCACCGCGGCGTGTCTGGCTGGTGTTTCCGCCATCTTTTTCAGCCACAGCCACGAGAGTCTTCTGGTGTGGTTGTTGGTCGGCTACATTGCCTTTTTCGCATTCTCGCAAGGCGCTGTGATCTGGGTTTATCTCTCGGAAGTCTTCCCTAACTCGGTTCGGGCAAAAGGACAAAGCCTGGGCACCTTCTCGCACTGGTTTATGAACGCGTTGATCTCTGCCATATTCCCCCTGATGGCTGCGACTTCCGGCGCTTATCCATTCGTCTTCTTTGCGGCAATGATGGTGCTGCAATTCTTTGTGGTTCTGTTTGTGTATCCCGAGACCAAAGGCCTCACATTAGAAGAGATGCAGAAGGAGTTGGCAACCACGTAGCGAAATTCGATTCTTATGACAACGAATATCCCAAATACACCGGCTACGACGACCGGGACACCAGCCACCTACAAGAGCGCGCTGGTCGTCCTCACCACACTATTCTTCATGTGGGGTTCGCTCACCTCCCTGAATGATGTGCTGATTCCGTACGTTCAGCACGCGTTCAACATAAGGCTGGCCGCTAGCATGCTGATTCAAACCGCATTCTTCTCGGCTTACTTTTTCTTCTCGATTCCCGCGGCCAAGATAATCGATTGGATCGGATACAAGCGGGCCATACTAGTTGGACTTCTAACAATGGTTGTCGCCTGCCTTGCTTTCTATCCTGCGGCAAAGATTCCTTCGTTCCCTTTCTTTCTCGCTGCTCTCATCATTTTGGCAACCGGAATCACGATTCTCCAGGTCGCGGCGAATCCCTATGTCGCGGTATTGGGACCACCTCAGACCGCCTCTAGCCGTTTGAACTTGGTGCAGGCGTTCAATTCCTTTGGTACGGCGATTTTTCCTTGGGTCGGCGCTCACTTGATTCTCGGATCGGCAGCGGTGGCCATAACTCAAAGTGCCTCACAAGAAGCGGACGCGGTGGTTAAGCTTTATGTCCATTTCTTTGCGGTCGCTTTGCTGCTGCTGGCCATCGCAATCGCATTTTTCAAGCTACCGAGAATAGAGTCTGCAGAGCGTCATGCAGGCGAAAAGGTGAATGATTCTCTCTGGAAACATCCCAATCTCATATTCGGCGCAATTGGGATTTTCGTTTATGTGGGCGGTGAAGTCGCTATTGGTAGTTCTATCGCCAATTATCTCGCGCTGGACAATATCGGTCATTTAGTATCGCCCACTACCGTCCCGGACGCAGCGAACCGTTATCACGCGGCTCTAGGAGAAGCGGCTCGGTACATTTCCATTTATTGGTTAGGTGCGATGGTCGGCCGATTTATTGGATCGGCGCTCCTGCAAAAGATCAAACCGGGGAAGTTGCTCGCGCTTAGCGCGATCCTGGCCGCTCTGCTCGTCACCGTTTCGGTACTTACCACCGGACACTTAGCGATGTGGTCCATTTTGTCCGTAGGTCTTTTTAACTCGATCATGTTCCCCTGCATCTTCACCATGGGAATCGCCGAGCTGGGGCCGCTGACTGGTGACGGTTCGGGCATTATGAATATGGCAATCGTGGGTGGCGCAGTGATTCCCTGGTTGGTTGGTCAAGCTGCCGATCTGATCAACCGCAGTTCTTTTCCGACGATGACCCAGGGAGAAACCAGCTGGGGTCAAGGAATTCACTACGCACTAATCATCCCAACGGTCTGCTATCTCTACATCCTGTTCTTCGCTCTTAGCGGATCGAGGCCGAACAGCGAGCGCTTCGCCAAGCCGTAGAACTGGACAACAAACGTCGGCAGCAGCGATGGTCACTTTATCCTGCCCGCGGTTTGCCCTCGATATCCCTGGTGTGTGGACGAGACCGAATTCAGGGAATCTGGTCCTTCGAAATTGCCCCGCTCGGGTCTCTCCCGTTCTTAGAGATTTGGGCGGGGATTTTCATTGATGTCCGAAAGCCTGGTCAACGATTTTCTCAGGCGGCAACCTTCCCTTTTGGAGTCTCGCTTCGCCCGAAGGCAGCCTCCTTGCCGACCGCGAGAACTCGTTGTGCATCGAGAGAGCCGTAGAGTTGAATAGCCTTGGCCACGACCCCCGTCCAACCTGTCTGATGGCTGGCGCCGAGACCCGCTCCGTCATCTCCGTGGAAGTACTCATAAAAGAGGACATAGTCGCGCCAATGGGGATCGGACTGAAACTTCTCGGTCCCTCCATAAACGGGACGGCGTCCATCCTTATTTCGCAGAAAGGTTGATATGAGCCGGGATGTGATTTCCTGTGATACCTCGAAGAGGTTCATCATTTTTCCGGAACCGGTGGGGCATTCGATTTTGAAGTTGTCCCCGTAAAAGAGGTAGAAGTTCTGAAGCGCGCGGATGATCAGCGCGTTCACCGGAAACCAGATCGGGCCGCGCCAATTTGAGTTTCCTCCGAACATTCCAGTATCGGATTCCGCCGGCAAGTAATCCACGCGATACTCCTTTCCGCCGGCCTGCATGATGTAGGGGTGCTTCTCATGAAACTTCGAGAGGGAGCGAATACCGTGCGGGCTGAGGAATTCGTTCTCGTCGAGCATCTTCGAAAGGATTCGACGAAGGCGAGTAGGGTTGATCAAGGAAATAATCCCTCGGTCGGCCACGCCGTGGTGACCCGGGCCCGTAGGGTGGATCGAGTCCACCAGTTCAGGCATCTGGCGCATGCGAAGTTGAAATGCCTCTACTGCCTGTGGGACCCGCTCCCTCTGCCATTTTTCCACGACCGTGGTCGCACAAAGCGGAAGCAACCCCACCATGGACCGCACCTTCAGCCGCTCGGCACTGCCATCGGGAAGCCGCAACAAGTCGTAGTAGAAACCGTCCTCTTCATCCCACATGCCTTCTTGTCCGGGGCGGTTCATTGCCGCGGCGATAAAACAGAAGTGTTCGGTGAACTTGTAGGCCATATCTGCATAAATGGGATCCTGAGCGGCAAGCTCCACCGCGATCTCGGCCATGTTCTGCGTGAAAAGAGCCATCCAGGAGGTGCCGTCCGCCTGCTCGAGATAGCCCCCGGTGGGCAGCGGAGCGCTGCGATCAAACACGCCGATGTTGTCGAGTCCGAGGAACCCGCCATCGAAAACATTCTTCCCAAATCTATCTTTCCGATTCACCCACCAGGTAAAGTTCAGCAAGAGTTTGTTGAATGCGGCTCGAAGAAACTCGAAATCGGCCGCGCCCGAGGCCTGCAGGGTACGGTGCAGGAATAGAGTGGCCCAGGCGTGGACGGGAGGGTTTACATCGCTGAAGTTCCACTCATACGCTGGGACCTGGCCACTGGGGTGAAGATAGCGGCCGTTCAGGATGAGGTCGAGCTGCTGCTTGGCAAAGTCGGAGTCTACCATTGCGAGCGGCACGGTGTGAAATGCCAGGTCCCAAGCCGCATACCACGGATATTCCCACTTGTCGGGCATCGAAATCACGTCGTCGTTGAACATGTGAAACCAGTCCTGATTTCGCGAGTAACGGCTGTCAGGAAGTAGTGGATTGGCGCCGTGTTCCTCCAGCCAGCGGTGCCCACTGAAACCGTAATATTGCTTGGTCCAGAGCATACCTGCGAGGGCCTGGCGCATGACGTTGGCTGCGTCTGGAGAGGTGGATGGCGGAGTCACAGAGCGGTAAAATTCATCCGCTTCCTCGCTCCGGCGGGTTATGATTTCGTCGAAGTGGGCGTCGAACGGGTTCATCGCTTTCGGGGCAGATTGCTCCTTTGAAGGCACGGGAGCAAGGCGCAGGCGGATATCAACAGATTGGCGCGGGCCTGCAGTCAGGGTGTAGTGAGCGGCTGCCTTCGTACCCTCTCCGGCGGGATTGATCGCAGCGGACTGTCCCTCGATCAGGTAGCGATGGAAGGCGTCTTTCACATAGGGCCTTGGGTTGGGACTGCGGAATATCCGCTCGTTGTTCGTTTCGTTCTCAGTGAAAAGCAACGCCGGCGCGCCCTCGCAGTAGAGCAGATTCTCTCCGAGTAGCGGATGAGACGTACGAACTGTTTCCGCGCTTCCTGAACCCTCCCCCAAGCGCAGAGAAGGTTTCACGACATCGTTCCTCCACGACCACGTGTTGCGGAACCACAGGGTTGGGAGGAGGTGCAACGTCGCAGGTTCCGGGCCGCGATTCCAGACCGTGATCTTGATCAGAACATCTTCAGGGGTTTCCTTGGCATATTCGACGAAGACATCAAAGTAACGGTCACCCTCGAAAACGCCGGTGTCGAGAAGCTCATACTCGGGCTCTTTCCGGTTTCGCTGGCGGTTCGTGGCCACTATGTTGGCGTAGGGATACGCGGCTTGCGGGTACTTGTAGAGGTACTTCATGTAGGAATGCGTGGGGGTGCTATCGAGGTAGAAGTAATATTCCTTCACGTCCTCGCCGTGATTGCCCTCGCTGTTGGTCAAGCCAAACAGCCGCTCCTTCAGAATCGGATCATGTCCGTTCCACAGCGCCAGAGCAAAACAGAGATGCTGTTTGTCGTCGGAAAACCCGGCGAGGCCATCTTCGCCCCAGCGGTAAGCACGGGATCGACTTTGATCGTGCGAGAAGTAATCCCAGGCGTTGCCGTCCGGGCTGTAGTCTTCGCGAACGGTCCCCCACTGTCGCTCACTCAGGTACGGGCCCCATTTCTTCCAGGGCTTGCCTTCGCGGGCTTCCTGCAGGCGTGTGTTTTCCTGGGTCATTGTATTGCTCCTCTCCGTTGATTCCGGCACTTCGCCGACTTTGCCGTGGCGCCGCACGGGCGTGGACGCCCGCACCTACTTGGTTTCAATGTTGTACGCCGACTGGTGCGACTTTGGCACCATCTTCAGGCAACGGCCCCGGAACGTTGCCGAATTTACCAATCAAGAATAGGCTTCCGCAGGTCGCTGCGGCAACCGATGCAGCAAGCGTTCCTATTTTTGAGAGGTCGAGCACACTCCCCTCTCCGAACGCCAAGGTTGCAATGAATAGCGACATCGTGAATCCAATGCCGCAAAGCCAACTACCTCCGAAGATCTGTCCCCAGGAGACCGCATTGGGTTGAGTTGCCAGTCTGGCCTTCGCGGCTAACCAGGCAAACAGCGAGATCCCTAAAGGCTTGCCCACGAAGAGTCCGAGTGCCACACCCAGACTGACGGAATTCGTTGCCGCTGCAGTGACGTTTCCAAGAATATGGACACCGGCATTTGAGAAGGCAAACACCGGCATCACAAAAAAGGCTACCCACGGCTGAAGGCCATGCTCAATTCGATGCAAAGGCGACTGGATCAGCTCACATTGGGTTTCGAGGGTATGGAGTGCCGCATGCTCTTCAAAGAGTCGTGGCGCGCAGCTTCGAACCGATCAAGAAGCCAACGGCTTTGCTTAAGGAAGTGAGACCGATCAATATAAGTCCGAGCCGGAATCGTAAAAGCGAACAGAACTCCGGCCACGGTAGCATGGACTCCAGACTTGAGCACCGCGGCCCAGACGCAAATCCCCAGTAACGCGTAGATTGCCGGCTTACGAACCCCCAGCAGATTTAACCCGAACGATAGAGCAACTCCGGCAAGACCTGCAGCGAGGCTAAGTAGGTGGATGTGTTCGGTGTAAAAAAGAGCAATCACAAGCACTGCGATGATGTCGTCCACGATAGCGAGAGCAGTCACAAAAACCTTAAGGGAGACGGGGACGCGGTCCCCGAGCAGAGCAAGCACGCCCAGAGCGAATGCTATATCGGTCGCCATGGGGATACCCCACCCTTTTTGGGCAATGCTTCCACGGTTGAGCGATAGATAAATGAGGGCGGGGACTATCGTCCCACCAACTGCTGCAATTAACGGAAAAGCCGCCTGCTTCAAGGAAGACAGCTCGCCTATCAGAACCTCGCGTTTGATTTCGAGCCCGACCAGGAAGAAAAAGACAGACATCAGCCCGTCGTTGATCCATTGGTGACGGGTCTCCGTCAAGAAGAAGGGGCCAAAGCCGACATCAACCCGGGCGGTCCACATCGCATGGTAGCTATGTTCCCACGGCGAGTTAGCCCACACCAGCGCTGCAAAAGTACTGGCCAAAAGCAGAATGCCGCCAGCCGCCTCCATTCTCGCAAAGCGCACGAATGGACTCTTAATCACTTCAATGGGTAGGACAGTCCTCGAAGGCGGGATATCCGCGGACATTAGCCTTTTCATATATCACCAAAGATTTGCTCACCGAACTATAACTTCTGCTAGTTTGCCATCCTCTGCCCACGCTCTACCCTTCTTCTACGTTTAGGGGCTGGACTGCGCGTTGCACAGCCCAGTCGTCTGGAGCATGCCAATGCGAACCGATCCTGAGCTTAGAAGTCCTGACTCACCGATCAACGACCCTAGATCACGCCAATCTTTGTGGCGGTTGTCGTGGAGTTCAATCGTTCCAGCCTTGTGCCTGATGCTTTTGGTGCTCACCGGTTGCGAAACCAAAGAGGCCCGTCCCGCGGCAGGACCTCCTGAAGTCGATGTTATCGACGTTGTTCAGCGGGACGTTCCTATCTATGAGGAGTGGGTGGCGCAGCTGAACGGTCCGACCAATGCCGAAATCACTCCCAAAGTACAGGGCTATCTACTCACCCAGAATTACGAAAACGGCTACTTCGTCAAGAAGGGCCAACTAATGTACGCGATCGATCCTCGACCCTTCCAGGCCCAACTCGATCAAGCCAAGGCCGAAGTGGCAGTGGCAGAGGCGAATGTATCGCGGACGCAAGCCGACGTAGACCGCGACACTCCGCTGGCCGCGCAAAATGCAATCCCCAAAAAGCAACTGGATAACGACGTGGCAAACCTGGCCTCATGGAAGGCGCAACTGCAGGCCAAGCAGGCGCAGGTGCAACAGGCAGACTTGAACCTTGCCTGGACCAAGGTGTATTCGCCCGTCGATGGCATCGCGGGCGTATCGACTTCCCAGATCGGCGACCTCGTGGGAACTACAACCAAGATGACGACCGTCTCCCAGATAGATCCCATCTGGGCATACTTCAACATCAGCGAGAGTGCATTTCTCAACGTGGCTCCCCGGATCAATCGGATTATCCGCGGCAGCGGCAGCTTGAAGAGTGCCAACCTTCCGCCGGTCGAATTCATCCAGGCAAACGGAGAGCCCTACCCGGTGCGGGGCCAGTTCATCTACGTGAACCGCCAGGTCGGGACTCAAACCGGCACGATCCAATTGGCTGCGCAGTTTCCAAATGAAGGAGCCACACTTCGACCGGGAGGTTACGGACGGGTGCGAGTCCAGACCGGAATGGACAAAAATGCGCTGCTGATTCCGCAGGCCGCCGTCATCGAAGTTCAGTCGTTGTACCAGGTTGTGGTGGTCACGCCCGACAACAAGGCCAGCTTCCGTCCGGTGAAAGTCGGGGAGCGCGTAGGACCGAACTGGGTCATCAGCGAAGGATTGAAGCCCGGTGAAAAAGTGATTGTCGAGGGCTTCATGAAGGTACGCGAAGGCGTGCCCGTCAGTCCCAAGCCGTACGCACCTGCTGCGGCGGCGGAGGGCGGGGACTGACCATGTCGAAGTTCTTCATCAATCGACCCATCGTTGCAATCGTAATCGCTATCCTGATGGTCCTGGTCGGTGTGGTCTCGATGCTCAGCCTGCCCACCGCGCAATTTCCCAACATTGCAGACCCCATGATCCAGGTGAAGGCCACCTATCCCGGCGCCGACGCCCAAACCATTGCAGAATCAGTCGCGACCCCGATCGAGCAGCAGATGTCGGGGGTCAGCGGCATGAACTACATGTATTCGTTGAGCGCGAGTTCAGGCGGCGGGATGACGCTGTACATCGATTTCCAGCTCGGAACCGATTCCAACACAGACCAGATCCTGGCGCAGATGAGGAGCGGACAAGCGAACTCGCAACTGCCTAGCCAGGTAACTCAGCAGGGAGTGATCGTGCAGCCAGGCACAACGGCGCCTTTCATGCTGCTCGACCTCTACTCCGCCACTGGCCTGTACGACAACGTCTTCCTCGCCAACTACGCCACCATCAACCTGCAGTACGCGTTAACCCGCATTTCGGGTGTTGGGCAGGTTCAGATATTCGGTGCTGGACCATATGCGATGCGAATTTGGGTCAATCCAGACAAACTGGCTAGCCTTGGCGTGACCGTGCCTGACATCACAAACGCAGTTCAGGCACAGAACAAGGTGAATCCTGCCGGCCAGATCGGCGGCGAGCCGGTTCCCAATGGCCAACAGTTTACTTACAACGTGCGTGCCCCCGGACGCCTGCCGACCGCCGAGGAGTTCGACCAGATCATCGTCCGCGCCCAACCCGACGGCTCAATCCTGCGCCTGAAAGACGTGGCCCGGGTGGAACTGGGATCGCAATACTATTCCTACATGGCGCGGTTGGGCGTTGCGGGAACGAACAAACCGGCGCAACCCGCAGCCCTTATCGCCATCTACCTGACTCCGGGAAGCAATGCGCTGGAGACCCGCGGGAAAGTCCTCAAGATGATGCAGGAAGCGCGAGGAAGATTCCCCGAGGGCCTGGACTACATTGTTGCGCTCGATACGACGCTCGCGGTCAGCGCCGGCATCGACGAAATTAAGAAGACCCTGATCGAAGCTTTGCTCCTCGTTATTCTCGTGGTCTACATCTTCCTCCAGGGTTGGAGAGCAACGCTGATCCCGCTACTCGCAGTTCCGGTTTCGTTGGTCGGAACCTTCGTGGTTTTTCCCATGCTTGGGTTCTCGATCAATACGCTTTCGCTGTTCGGCCTGGTGCTGGCGATCGGATTGGTGGTGGACGATGCCATTGTCGTGGTGGAGGCGGTGGAACACCACATCGAGCACGGCTTATCGCCTCACGATGCCACCGTCAAGGCGATGGAAGAAGTTGCCGCCCCCGTGATTGCCATCGCCCTGATCCTGGCAGCGGTTTTCATTCCCACGGCTTTTGTTCCCGGCATCACCGGACAACTCTACAAACAGTTCGCCGTGACCATTGCCATTTCGGTGCTCTTCTCGGCTTTCAATGCGCTGACGCTCAGCCCTGCACTCTCCGCGCATGCTGCTGCGGCCAAAGAAAGAAGCGTGGGGACCACTGGGAGCTTTCTTTCGCTGGTTCAATCGCGCCTTTGGCAAGGCGACGGACGGATATGTAGGGGCTTGTCATCATTTAATTCGCAAAGCGGGACTGGCTTTCCTGATGCTTGGCTTGCTGGCCGTGGCGGGCGGTTTCTTCGGTAAAAAGATACCCGGCAGTTTCCTTCCCGATGAGGATCAAGGATATCTCTACGCTGGTCTTCAGTTGCCTGATGGGTCATCGTTGCAACGCTCGTCGCAGGCCGCCCGGGAAGTCGAAAAAATCATCATGGAGACGCCCGGGGTTGACTACGTAAGCTCGGTCATGGGCTACAGCATGCTGAGCGGTGTCAACGCCACTTACAGTTCATTCTTCTTCGTCTCATTGAAGCCCTGGGACGAGCGCAAGACTCCGGAAACCAGCTACGTGGGAATCAAGGCCCATCTGCAACGGGCGCTCTCAAGGGTGCCGTCTGGAATAGCGTTCTCGTTCCCGCCACCCGCGATTCCCGGCGTCGGAACTTCAGGAGGCGCCACCTTCATTCTTGAAGACCGGTCCGGTACGGGCATCGAGTTTCTCGGGAAAAACACGCAAGTCTTTATGGCGGAAGCCCGCAAACGCCCCGAACTGCAGGGCGTAATGACCACGGCGCCTGTTTGGTGTTCCGCAGGTCGGAGTAAACGTAGACAATGCCAAAGCGATGACCCAGCAGATCCAGTTGAGCAGTCTGTACGAAACCATACAGACGTTTATGGGTGGCGCGTTGGTCAACTACTTCAACCGCTTCGGCCTGCAATGGCAGGTCTATATCCAGGCCGACGGCGACTTCCGCACCAAGGCCGAGAACCTTGGCAAGTTCTACGTCCGCAACGCCGCGGGCGATATGGTTCCGCTGAGCACATTGACCAGCACGTATCCGCGCAGCGGCGCCGAGTTCGTCATGCGCTACAACCTGTTCAACTGCGTGCAGATCAACGCCTCGGCAGCGCCAGGCTACAGCTCCGGCCAGGTGATGGCCGCGTCTGGAGGACGTCTTCCACAAAACCATGCCTAGCCAGATGGGCTTCGACTACAGCGGCATGTCATACCAGGAGCAGAAGGGCAGCGCAGGGCGTTTCGCCAGCGGTAGTGTTTGGCCTGGCATTCTTTGTTGTCTTCCTCATCATGGCGGCGCAGTACGAGAGTTGGACGCTCCCCTTCAGCGTGCTGCTGGGCGTGCCCATCGCAGTTTTCGGCGCCTTCCTCGCACTCTACTTCCGGCGCCTCGACAACGACGTCTATGCCCAGATCGGACTGGTCATGCTGATCGGACTGTCCGCCAAGAACGCCATTCTGATCGTCGAGTTCGCCAAGATGGAATACGACAAAGGCGCAACCCTCATCGACGCCGCTCTCACCGGCGCAAGGCTGCGACTGCGCCCCATTCTGATGACGGCGTTCGCCTTCATTCTTGGGTGCGTGCCTTTGTGGAGGGCCTCCGGCGCCGGCGCTATCTCGCGGCAGGTGCTCGGCACCGTTGTGATCGGCGGCATGCTCGCGGCCTCCTTGCTGGCGATCTTCTTCATTCCGGTCTCGTTCGATGTGGTCGAGCGATTTGGTGAGTACTTCGGGAAAAAGGAGACGGCAAAGGCGGAGCCCAAACCCGCCAGGGAAGGAGGGCCGGCGTGATCCGCTGGAAAAAATTCTCTGCCATTGTGCTGCTTCTTCCGCTATGCGCGTGCACGGTGGGTCCGAATTACAAGCGCCCTCCAGTGGACGTGCCCGGGCAGTATCGGGGACTCGCGCCAGATACTTCGACAAACCCAACCGGCGAACCGTTCGCAGAAATGCAATGGTCTGCCGTGTTCCAGGATGAAGCTCTTCAAAGCCTGATCAAAGAAGCACTGACCAACAATTATGACGTGCGCATCGCTGCTGCACACATCCTGGAGGCTGGCGCTGTTCTGGGGATTACCCGGGCGAATCAGTTTCCGCAGGTTGATTTGGGCGGGTCACTCGGAAACACACGCACCCAGCCGTTCCCGGGAAACTCGACTCTGGGCTCGATTAGTGTTCAGGCATCCTGGATTCTCGACTTCTGGGGCCAGTATCGCCGGGCAACCGAGGCGGCGCGCGCGAATTTGCTTGCCAGTCAGTACGGGCAAAAGGTCGTTTTTGTAACTTTGATTTCCGGCGTGGCTAATGCTTATTTTCAATTGCGGGGATTCGACCGTCAGCTTGAGGTTTCGAAAGAGACAGTGGTGGCAGATAAGGATATGGTGAAGCTCAACACCATAAAATTTCAGGGCGGAGACGCCGCCATAACGGACGAGTTGCAGGCGGAGATACTTTTGCAACAATCCGAGGCGCAGGTCATTAGTTTGCAGCAGTCGATCGAACAGACTGAGAACCAGATCAGTATTCTGCTCGGCCGGAATCCCGGGCCGGTAACGCGTGGGCTCGGCCTTACCGCGCAACCGCATATGCCCGAGGTGCCGACAGGACTTCCCTCAGCGATCCTGGAGCGCCGACCGGACGTGCGCCGCGCGGAAGAATCGCTGGTCGCGGCCAATGCCAATGTCGGAGTCGCCAAGGCGGCCTTTTTCCCTCAAATCGCTTTAACTGGGGCGTTCGGAGTGCAAAGCGCTTCGCTGACAAGCTTTCTTGCAGGACCCACTACGGGTGCCTGGACGGTTGCCGGACAAGCGACCCAACCACTCTTCCAGGGAGGTCGTATCAAGTCCAATTATCGGTTGGCTTGGGCCCAGCGCGATGAGGCCGAATTGATTTACAAGCAGACCGTCCAGCAGGCGTTCGGGGACGTCTCGAATGCCCTAGTCGGCTACACCCAATCGCGGCAGTTCCGAATCAAGATAGAGGAACAGACAGCCACGTACAAAGAAACCGCGCGCCTTGCCAATGTACGTTTTGAGGGTGGGTATACCAGCTTTCTGGAAGTCCTGGTCACCCAACAGCAGTACTTCACTTCCGAGCTCCAGCTGGCGCAGGCATGGTTTGCGGAATTGAACAACTACACTCAGCTCTATCAGTCGTTGGGAGGCGGCTGGCAGCCGTAGCAGAAACGAGGCTGGAGTCAAAAGGCGCGATATTCTGGCGGCGAGCTACCAGTTCTGCTAGTGGCCAGAATTCCTCTTTACCTCTACCCTGCGATGGTCGGGTGCTTTCCCTGCCCTTGCATGTCAGGGGGAGGGGTCTGCTAAAACAGTTGTCTCTGCCACTAGACCTAACAACCGTCGGGGAGGAGCAAAGCCGCATGAACGCCGAACTTCCCATCATTTACGTGGCCAGGCATGGAGAAACCGCGTGGAGCCTCACGGGTCAACACACCGGGCTTACCGATCTACCTCTGACGAAACACGGCGAACAAAATGCTCGGGGCCTGGCACAGCGACTCCAAGGATTGACCTTCGCCAAGGTCTTCACCAGCCCCTTGCAGCGTGCCGTCCGAACCTGCGAATTGGCAGGATTCAGATCCGCGGCCGTGATCGATCCCGACCTGGTGGAGTGGGATTACGGCGAATATGAGGGCCTCCGTACCATCGATATCCATAAGAAACGCCCGGACTGGAACCTTTTTCGTGACGGTTGCCCGGGAGGAGAATCGCCGGAACAAGTCGCCGCACGGGCTGACCGCGTAGTGAGTCGGGTGCGCCCGATCGAGGGGAATGTGTTGCTCTTTTCCAGCGGGCATTTCATTCGCGTGCTGGCCGCACGTTGGGCCGATATCGAGCCATTGACTAACGGCGCTCACTTCATGCTCACCACTGCGAGCCTGAGTGCGCTGGGCTATGAGGACAGTATCTCCCGGCCCGTGATCCGCTTGTGGAATGACACTCATCACGTCGCAGCTTGACCGCCAGTGTAGCTGTCTCCTGCGCCGAAACATTTGAGGCAGAAGTAACGCCAATCTCAGCCGAAGGATATTTTGATGAGCACAAAGCCTGTCAGCCAAAGCCCAGCCAGCGAAAAGAGTGCATCGGTCCTCCCGATGCCGCCGACATCCGACGACCTTGCGAAACTACGCAGCCAATATGGGGTCGGTCCGATTCACCTGACGGGGACGGAAAGCGCGCTCTACGAGCGACACCTCTTATTCGATAACGTCGTCGATGTGACGCTTGCCGACGCGCGTGAGCGTTTTGAGGCCGTGGCTCACTCCATCCGGGATATCCTCTCACAGCGATGGATCTATACGGATGAAACGTACGAACGCGCGAATCCCAAGCGTGTTTACTATCTCTCGATGGAGTTTCTCATCGGCCGCTCGCTGGCCAACAATGTCACAAACCTTCTGCTCGATCCCATCATGAAGCAAGCCATTAAGCAAAAGAACCTTGACTGGCTGGAAGTACTCGGGCGGGAACCCGACGCGGGCCTGGGCAACGGCGGCCTCGGACGCTTGGCCGCGTGCTTCCTCGACTCGATGGCCACGATGCAAATCCCAGCCATTGGCTATGGACTGCGTTACGAATATGGCATTTTCAAGCAATCCATACAGGATGGGTGGCAACACGAACAGCCGGACAATTGGCTGCGCCGTCCGGATCCGTGGGAGGTCCGTCGCCGCCACGAGCATGTCGAAGTCAAGCTGAACTGCTCGTTCGAGCTGCACGGAGGCAGCTTGCGTGCGGTCGAGGGTCGGCCCTCCACTCTGATTGGTGTTCCGTTTGATCGTCCCGTCGTGGGTTATGGTGGCAAGAACATCAATACCCTACGGCTTTGGTCCGCGGCCGCTCCCGACTACTTCGACTTTCAGGAATTCAGCAGTGGCGATTTCGTCGCTGCGCTGGCCCAGACTCTCAGCGCCGAGTCGCTCACCCGTGTGCTTTATCCTGACGACTCCACTACCCTTGGGAAGGCCCTACGCTTCGTGCAGGAATATTTTCTCGTCGCTTGCTCACTAAGCGATCTCGTGCGCCGTTTCCGGCGCTCCAACTCCGATTGGAACGCGCTTCCTGAGAAAGTCGCGATCCAACTGAACGACACGCACCCAACCATGTCAGTCCCCGAGTTGATGCGGATCTTGCTGGATGACGCACACCTTGGATGGGACCAGGCATGGGACATAACGAACAGGACTTTGGCGTACACCAATCACACACTGCTACCCGAAGCCCTCGAGAAATGGCCAGTCGCATGGTTTCAAACTATAGTGCCGCGTCATCTCGAAATCATCTACGAGATCAATCGCCGTCTGCTCGATGGGGTGCGGAAACGCTTTCCGGGAGAAGAGGGCCGAATTCAGCGCGTGAGCCTGATCGAGGAAGGCCGGGCCAAGCAGGTCCGCATGGCCAACCTGGCAATCGTAGGCTCGCACAGCACCAACGGTGTGGCTGCCATTCACTCCCAGTTGTTGCGGACCATGACGGTCAAAGACCTGGCGGAGGTTTTCCCCGACCGTTTCAGCAACAAGACAAACGGGGTCACGCCGCGACGCTGGTTGCTGCTGGCCAACCCGCCACTCGCGCAGACCATCACGGAAGCCATCGGCGATGGATGGATCACTGACTTGAGTCAACTGAGCAAGCTCAAGCCTCTTGCCGACGATAAGAACCTCCATGCCGCTTTCCTCAAGGCCAAGCGCGAGGCGAAGTGTCAATTTGCCAATTGGCTTAAATCGACATCTGGCCAAACCGTGGACCCCGACACGATTCTTGATTGCCAGGTTAAGCGCATTCACGAATATAAACGGCAACTGCTGAATGCGCTTCGGATTGTGGTGCTGTACAACCGGCTCCGCAACCACCCGGATCTCAAGATGGCACCGCGGACGTTCCTGTTTTCCGGTAAGGCAGCCCCGGCCTATCAGCTAGCGAAGCTGATCATCAAATTCATCAACAACCTGGCCGGGACTGTCGACGGTGATCCCATTGTGCGCGGGCGGCTCAAGGTTCTGTTCGTGCCTGAATACAATGTCTCGCTCGCCGAGAAGCTCATCCCCGCCAGTGACGTCTCCAACCAGATCTCAACTGCCGGATATGAAGCGAGCGGCACCAGCAATATGAAGTTCATGATGAATGGCGCTCTTACCATCGGCACTCGCGATGGCGCAACCATCGAGATGGCAGAGGAAGCCGGGGAAGAAAATTTCTTCTTGTTCGGCCTCACGGCACAGCAGGTCGCCGATGGCAGTAGCTGGTACAATCCGCACTGGCACTACGAAAATGAGCCGGAGACCCGCGCCGCGCTGGACCTGATCTTCTCCGACTATTTCAGCCGCAATGAACCCGGCGTCTTCGAGCCTTTGCGCGATACGCTTCTGACTCACGGGGACCATTACATGCACCTGGCGGACCTCAAGTCGTATCTCGAGGCGGACCAGCGACTCATTGAGTTGTACGCCAACCCCGACGCCTGGGCGCGCATGGCCATCCTGAATGTTGCGGGTTCAGGGAAGTTCTCCAGCGACCGCACCATTCGCGAATACGCGTCCGAGATCTGGAAGGTGAAACCATGTCCAGTGCCATAGAAACCCGTCCACCGGCAATCGGCACGAGCAAAAATAAGCAGATGATCTCGCCCCTTGCAGGCTTGCCCGCGCCGAAGGAGATGCTGGTGGATTTGGCCCGGCTCGAGCGCGAGTATTTTGAACGTCGGCCCGACCTCGAAGATCCCAACCAGATGGTCATCTTCGGCACCAGCGGACACCGGGGGTCGCCGTTCCACGGCACCTTCACCGAGTCACACATTCTCGCCATGACCCAGGCCATCTGTGACTACCGGCGCAGTCAGGGTACCGATGGCCCTCTCTACATGGGCAAGGATACTCACGCGTTGTCCGGACCGGCGCAGCGCACCGCGCTCGAAGTGCTGGCCGCGAACAACGTAGAAACCATAATCCAGGAACACGACGCAGTGACTCCGACGCCGGTCATCTCTCGTGCCATCCTCGTCTACAATCGCGATCGCAAGGATCACCTCGCCGACGGCATCGTCATTACTCCCTCGCACAATCCACCAGAGGATGGCGGCTTTAAGTACAACCCGACGAACGGCGGGCCGGCCGACACCCATGTCACGCAGTGGGTGGAGAATCGCGCCAATGAACTGCTGCGAAACAATAACGCTGGGGTAAAGCGAGTTCCGTTTACCACGGCCATGAAAGCAGGGACCACGCATGAGGAAGACTTTGTTCTGCCGTACGTTCGTGATCTAAAGAATGTGGTTGACATTGACGCCATCCGCAGCGCGGGGCTGAAGCTGGCGGTGGATCCTCTGGGCGGCGCCGCTCGACCCTACTGGGAGCCAATCAACTCAATCTACGGTCTGAATGTTATTGTCGTGAACCCGGTGATCGATCCGACCTTCTCGTTCATGACGGTGGATCATGACGGCAAGATCCGTATGGACTGCTCCAGCCCTTACGCCATGGCCCGGCTCGTCGGTCTCAAAGATCAGTATCAAGTTGCCTTCGCTAACGATCCGGACTCGGACCGGCACGGGATTGTTACGCCCTCAGCAGGGTTGATGAATCCGAATCACTATCTCGCTGTGGCCATCGGCTATCTCCTCGCCCATCGTCCACGGTGGGGTGCGCACGTTTCTGTCGGCAAGACACTGGTTAGCAGCAGCATGATTGACCGGGTGGTGAAAAAGCTCGGTCGTACGACTTTGCGAAGTGCCGGTTGGTTTCAAGTGGTTTGTGCCGGGGTTGGTTGACGGCTCGCAATGCTTTGGAGGAGAAGAGAGCGCCGGGGCCAGCTTCCTGCGATTGGACGGCACGGTGTGGACGACCGATAAGGACGGCCCGATCATGGATCTGCTCGCCGCAGAGATTACAGCCCGCACGGGCAAGGATCCGGGCGAACACTATCGCGAACTGACGACCGAGTTCGGCACGCCGTACTACACGCGCATCGACGCGCCCGCCACTCCCGAGCAAAAGGCAAGTCTGCAGAAACTGTCTCCCGAGGCGGTCAAGGAGTCGAATCTGGCGGGTGAGCCGATCACTGCGAAGCTGACTCGAGCCCCTGGCAACAACGCGTCCATCGGTGGTCTCAAAGTGGTAGCCGGCAGCGGCTGGTTTGCCGCCCGTCCATCCGGCACCGAAAACATCTACAAAATCTATGCGGAGAGCTTCAAAGACGAAGCTCACTTGAACGCCATTGTGAGTGAGGCACAGGCAATCGTGAGTAATGCATTGCAGCAGGCGAAGGGACGAGCATGAGCGATAACAGTCGTCCTGGCAGCGCCTCCCCGTTCCCGCCGGAGTACCGTGGCGCCGGTGTGTTGCTGCATGTGACGTCGCTGCCTTCGCCCTATGGCATCGGCGACCTGGGGCCGGCTGCGTTGGCATGGCTGGATCAACTACACGAGGCAGGTCAAGGCTGGTGGCAATCGCTGCCGCTCGGTCCGACTGGTTATGGCAACTCGCCTTATCAATCGCTTTCTTCTTTCGCCGGTAACGGACTTTTGATCAGCCCAGACGACCTGATTGAGGAAGGGCTGCTGCCAGCTCATTTTGAACGGCCCACATTCCCGCTGACGACCATTGATTACGATGCCGTCATCCCGTTCAAACACCGATTGCTCGACCAGGCGTGGACGGAGTTCTCCGCGGGGGCCCGCCCAGATCTGCGGGCTGACTATGAGCAGTTCTGCCATAACGAGGTACATTGGCTCGATGATTACGCTCTGTTCCGAGCGCTGAAAATCAAGTACAACAACACTTTTTACCTGGAGTGGCCCACCGACCTGGTCCGGCGAGTACCGGCGGCTCTGGTCCAAGCGCGCCAGGACACAGCCAAGCAGATCGATCAAGTTCGATTTGCACAATTCTTACTGTTTCGTCAGGCGAAACACTTAAAGGATTATGCGCATGCGAAGGGCGTGCGCTTGATTGGCGACTTGCCATTTTTTGTTTCTCCGGATTCGAGTGACGTGTGGGCTAACCCGGAGCTGTTTCTGCTCGACGAACAATCACCGGCCGCGCTTCGTTGCTGGAGTACCTCCCGACTACTTCAGCGCACAGGGACAACTTTGGGGCAATCCCGTTTATAACTGGGACGCGCTGCGCCAGACTGGATTTCGATGGTGCATCGACCGCCTGCGTGCTCTGCTGGTTCATGTTGACGCGATTCGTCTCGATCATTTCCGCGGGTTTGGAGCCGCTTGGCATGTGCCGGCCGGGACTCCCACAGCGCAATCTGGCCAGTGGGTAGCGGGTCCGGGCGCCGATTTCTTCAATGCAGTTCAAAGAGAGTTGGGCGGCTTGCCGTTCATTGCCGAAGACCTGGGGGTCATAACTCCGGATGTGTCCGCACTCCGCGATTATTTTCACATCCCTGGAACGCGGGTTCTGCAGTTCGCATTTGACGGCCACGCGGATAACCCATACCTCCCGCGCAACTTCGTACCCAATACGGTGGTGTATACCGGCACGCATGACAATGACACGAGTCGCGGCTGGTTTGAAGGATTGCCGGATTGGCACCGCCGCAATTTGTGGAATTGCCTGGGGCGATCCGGGGGCGAGACTCAAGAGGCGGCGTGGGATCTCATTCGTCTCGCGTGGTCTTCGCCGGCTGCACTAGCGATGACCCCTTTGCAGGATGTGCTCAATCTGGGCAGCGACGCCCGGATGAACGTGCCTGGTCGCGCCGACGGCAACTGGCGCTGGCGCTGCACCGCAGAGATGTTGTCTGGACCAGCTTTCGCATCTTTACGAGACGCGACAGAAAAATCGCACCGCACCGCGGCTGTTGAGCGTACGGTGATGGGAAGCATGCTGGAGGCTGCGTCATGACCCGAGCCCCTCGTTCTGGCTGTTTTCCTTGGGGAGAATTCGCACACGAGTTTCCAATTTACTGAGGTGAAATCATGAAGGCGACACAACTGCTTTACGATCTTGGCCAAAGCATCTGGCTGGACAATATCACACGCGATCTGCTGGACAGCGGCACGCTGGAGAACTACATAAAGGAACTGTCGGTGACCGGCCTCACCTCGAATCCGACGATCTTCGACCATGCCATCAAGAACAGCACCGCCTATGACAAGGCTATCCACGAGGATCTGAAAAAGGGTAAATCCGGCGAAGCGCTTTTCTTCGACCTGGCGATCGACGACCTCACTCGGGCGGCCGATCTCTTTCGACCGATTCACGACCGGACGGATGGAGTGGACGGCTGGGTATCGTTGGAAGTGTCACCGCTGCTCGCCTACGACACTGCAAGCACGCTCGCCGCAGCCAAAGAGCTGCATGCCCGGGCAGGACGGCAGAACCTCCTAATCAAGATTCCCGGGACTAAAGAAGGTCTGCCCGCGATTGAGGAGTCCATCTTCGCCGGCATTCCCATCAATGTCACGCTGCTGTTCTCGCGTGAGCACTACGTAGCAGCGGCTGAGGCGTTCTTGCGCGGCATCGAGCGGCGCATCGAGGCAGGGCTCGACCCCAATGTTGGCTCGGTTGCCTCGGTGTTCGTCAGCCGTTGGGACGCGGCAGTTGCGAGCAAAGTGCCCGAGGCGCTGCGCAACCAACTCGGTATTGCGATCGCCAAGCGTACTTATAAGGCGTGCCGTACTCTGCTCAGCTCGGCACGCTGGCAGCGCGTCTACAACCTCGGTGCTCGTCCACAACGTCTTCTGTGGGCCAGCACAGGCACGAAAGATCCGGCAGCGTCGGACATTCTATACATCAAGGCGCTCGCGGCACCTTTTACAGTGAACACAATGCCCGAAGGCACGTTGAAAGCTCTTGCCGAGCACACTGAACTCGGTCCGATTCTACCGGCGGACGGCGGCGACTGCGAAGAAGTGATAGCCCAGTTCGGCAAGGCCGGGGTTAATGTCGACGCCTTGGCGGCTCAGCTGCAGGATGAAGGAGCCAAGTCATTCGTCAAATCTTGGAACGATCTGATGACAGTGATCAAGTCCAAGGAAGCCGACTTGAAATCCAAGGTCGCCTGAGAAAACGGCTGCGCCGTTGCGGCCCATTAAGACCTCGAGCTCGTAGAACGGTTTATGCGTTAAAAGGCTCTTTCATGAACGTGCTGGTAATTGATGTCGGTGGAACTCACGTGAAGATCCTTGCCACTGGGCGAGGGACGCCACGGAAGTTTCCGTCCGGCGCTACGATGACGCCGCAACAGATGGTGGCGGGCGTCAAGCGGCTGGCCGCAGGTTGGAAGTATGACGCAGTCTCGATGGGCTATCCCGGCCCGGTAGTCCAAAACAGACCGGTGGCCGAGCCGCATAACCTGGCTGCCGGGTGGATCGGGTTTGATTTTGAAGCCGCATTCGGGTGTCCAATTAAGATCGTTAATGATGCGGCCATGCAGGCCTTGGGGAGCTACAAAAGCGGGAAAATGCTCTTCCTGGGCCTGGGTACGGGCCTCGGTTCGGCCTTGGTTGTGAATGGCATCGTGGAACCAATGGAACTGGGCCACCTTCCTTATAAGAAGGGAACCTACGAAAGCTATGTGGGTCGCCAGGCATTCGAAGAACGAGGCAAGAAAAAGTGGCGGCGCGATGTCGCGGATGTAGTCGCGCGCCTGGTCGCCGCTCTCGAACCCGACGATGTAGTTCTGGGAGGAGGCAATGCCAAGGAACTGAAACAACTGCCTCCAAACTGCCGAGCCGGGAACAATGCCAACGCTTTCAGCGGAGGATTTCGACTGTGGGAACAAGCCGGGGATTCGCGGCCTCTCCTCCGCGCCGGGAGCACTTCAGGTAGCCAGAAGAGACGAAAGGAAAATGGATATGGCAGCACGCGTAGAAGCAATCACCGGAAAATCGGCCGTCAAACGCCCAGCCTGGAAGGCTCTCGAAGATCACTATAAGGGCATCCAGAAGACACATCTCCGCGCTCTCTTTGCGGATGATCCCAAGCGCGGCGAGCGTCTGACGACAGAGGCTTTGGGCATCTATCTGGATTACTCGAAGAATATCGTCACGGACGAAACTCTCAAGCTTCTGGTTCAACTTGCCGCGGAATCCGGTCTCCAGGCGCGGGTCGATGCGATGTTTCGAGGCGAGAAGATCAACATCACGGAAAAGCGAGCGGTCCTGCATGTCGCCCTACGCGCCCCCCGCGGAACATCCATTGTCGTAGACGGCGAGGATGTGGTACCCGCGGTCCATGCTGTGCTCGACAAGATGGCTGATTTCAGCAATCGGGTTCGGAGCGGTGCGTGGAAAGGCCATACCGGCAAGCGCATACGCAATGTCATCAACATCGGTATCGGCGGGTCGGACCTCGGTCCGGTGATGGCTTACGAGACGCTCAAACACTACAGCGATCGGGCGATGACATTCCGGTTCGTTTCCAATGTCGATGGCACCGACTTCGCGGAGGCAGTCCGTGATCTTGACCCGTCCGAGACCCTGTTCATAGTCTCTTCGAAGACCTTCACGACTTTAGAAACCATGACGAATGCCCACAGCGCGCGCGATTGGTCGATGGCGGGCCTGGGAGGCGATGAAAAGTCGGTAGCGAAACATTTTGTCGCAGTGTCGACGAATACCAAAGAAGTGGAAAAGTTCGGTATCGATACCGCGAACATGTTCGGGTTCTGGGACTGGGTCGGAGGGCGCTACTCGATGGACTCGGCGATCGGCCTGTCAACCATGCTGGCCGTCGGTCCGGAGAATTTCCGCGCCATGCTGGATGGCTTTCATCAGGTGGACGAACACTTCCGAAGCACTCCCTTCGAACGCAACCTGCCAGTACTAATGGGGCTCCTCGCCGTCTGGTACAACAACTTTTTCGGCGCGCAAACGGTCGCCGTTCTGCCGTACGAGCAATACCTGAAGCGCTTTCCGGCTTATCTGCAGCAGTTGACTATGGAGAGCAATGGCAAACATGTCACGCTCGACGGGACAGCGGTCAACTACGACACCGGCCCGATCTACTGGGGCGAGCCGGGAACCAACGGTCAACACTCGTTCTATCAATTGATCCATCAGGGCACCAGGCTCATTCCGTGTGACTTTATCGGGTTTGCGAAACCGCTCAATGTGGTAGGTCGACATCACGATATGCTTCTGGCGAACGTCTTTGCACAAACTGAGGCTCTGGCGTTCGGCAAGACTCCCGAGCAGGTCAAAGCCGAAGGGACACCGGACTGGCTCGTGCCACACCGCGTTTTCGAAGGCAACCGTCCGTCGAACACAATTCTCGCCGAGCGGCTCACACCGGAAGTGTTGGGCAAGCTCGTCGCGCTCTACGAGCACTCGGTATTCACGCAGGGAACGATCTGGAACATCAACTCATTCGATCAGTGGGGAGTCGAACTTGGCAAGGCCTTGGCGCAACGCATCATCCCAGAGCTCGAGAGCAAGACGGAACCTGCGCTCAGCCATGACAGCTCGACTAACACGCTGATCCGGCGCTATCGCAAGCTCAGAGATGCCGCATGACGAGTCTGGGCTGCGCCTTCGATTCTTGTTGAGCGAGCCGACGCGCTGGTACCCAAACGCACGGCGAATTGCTATTTGATCAGAGCAGTGCGACCTTAACGGTTTGACAGACTTCTCTCAAAAGGAGTTACACACATGCAGCTCGGAATGGTTGGTCTTGGACGGATGGGAGCAAACATGGTACGGCGCCTTCTCAAAAATGGCCACAGCTCCGTGGTCTTCGACATGTCACCGAAGGCAGTTGAGGAACTGGTTCAGGAGAAGGCGGTTGGTTCTGCATCGCTGCAGGAGTTCGCCAAGAAACTGGAGAAGCCGCGCGCGATCTGGCTGATGGTCCCGGCTGCAGTCGTTGACAAAACGATAGCCGGCATCTCTGCCCCACCTGGAATGCAGGCGACATCCTGATCGACGGCGGCAATTCCTATTACGTTGATGACATCCGCCGCGCGAAGGAACTTGCGCCCAAAGGAATTCACTATGTGGACGTGGGCACGAGCGGCGGCGTGTGGGGCCTGGAGCGAGGCTATTGCATGATGATTGGCGGCGAGAACGATGTCGTCAAGCATCTCGATCCCATCTTCGCGACGCTGGCGCCCGGCATCGGTGACATCCCACGTACTCCGGGACGCGAAAAGGCCTCGGCGGCACCGCCGAGCAGGGCTACCTGCACTGCGGGCCCAACGGCGCTGGCCACTTCGTGAAAATGGTACACAACGGAATCGAGTACGGCATTATGGCGGCCTACGCCGAAGGGCTAGGCATTCTGCGCTCCGCCAATGTTGGCAAGCAGGAGCACGCGGTCGACGCCGAAACCACGCCATTGCGTAACCCTGAGCACTATCAGTATGACCTTAATCTGCCTGATGTCGCGGAAGTGTGGCGGCGCGGCAGCGTGATCGCTTCCTGGCTGCTTGATCTGACTGCATCCGCGTTGCTCCAGGACCCAGCGCTTTCTCGAAGTTCGCTGGACGAGTCTCCGACTCGGGTGAAGGTCGCTGGACGATCAAGGCCGCCATCGATGAAGCTGTGCCCAGCCCCGTTTTGACCACTGCGCTGTACGAGCGATTCAGCTCGCGCGGCGAAGCCGACTTTGCCAACAAATTACTGTCAGCCATGCGTTTTCAGTTCGGTGGACACCATGAGAAACCAGCCGATGAGTCACAGGCTGCTTAAGGGAGACAACCATGAATAACGCCGTCCATTCAGACGCGCTGGTCTTTTTTGGTGCCACCGGCGATCTCGCCTACAAGAAAATCTTTCCCGCACTGCAGGCGCTGATCAAACGCGGACGCCTCAATGTGCCTGTCATCGGGGTCGCGAAAGCGGGCTGGAAACTCGACCAGCTTCGCGCCCGGGCTAAGGACAGTCTGGAAAAGCACGGCGGATTGGACGCCGCAGCCTTCGAGAAGCTGAGTGGTCTGCTGCGCTATGTCGATGGCGACTACTCGGACCGTGCCACTTTTGACGCGCTTCGTAAAGAGCTGGGCGGAGCTCAGCATCCGGCGCACTACCTGGCCATTCCGCCGCCGCTCTTTGGTCCCGTTGTCGAACATCTGGCGAACTCCGGATCTGCCAAGGGTGCACGCGTCGTTGTCGAAAAGCCTTTTGGCAGCGATCTGAAGTCTGCCCAGGAGCTCAACCGCATCCTGCACGCAACCTTTGCCGAGAAGCAACATCTTTCGCATCGACCACTACCTGGGAAAACGGCCGGTACGAAACATGTTCATGTTCCGCTTCGCCAACGCTTTCATGGAGTCGTTCTGGAACCGCAACTACATCGAGAGCGTCCAGATCACGATGGCGGAAGACTTCGGGGTTCAAGGCCGGGGCGCTTTCTACGATGAAACCGGCACCATTCGAGACGTGATCCAGAATCATCTGTTTCAGGTTCTCTGCAACCTGGCCATGGAACCTCCGGTCAGGACGGACAGCGAAGCCGTTCGCGACGAAAAGGTCAAGGTTCTGAAGGCGATCCCGCCTTTGGATGAGAAGCAATCTCGTGCGCGGACAGTTCAAGGGCTACCTCAATGAAAAAGGAGTTGCGGCGAACTCGCAAACCGAGACATTCGCCGCGTTGCGGCTGGAAATCAACTCCTGGCGATGGCAAGGAGTCCCTTTCTACATCAGAGCCGGAAAGAGTTTGCCGGTGACGTGCACCGAAATCATGGGACGGTTCAGGAAACCTCCCGCGGTCCTTCCTGCCAGCGCTCTTGAACAGAGAACCATCTGCGATTCCGGGTCAGTCCGGATGTAGCCATCGCCATTGGCATGACGGTGATGGCTCCGGGAGACGATATGATCGGCCAACCGGCGGAAATGCTGGCGAGCCGACACCCCACCGCCGAGGAGATGGATGCTTACGAGCGTGTGCTGGGAGACGCCATGGAAGGAGACGCGACTCTGTTCGCGCGGCAGGACTATGTGGAAGAGGCGTGGCGAATTGTCGATCCAGTGCTGAAGAAGGCTACACCGGTTTATCGAATACGAGCCCAGAGACCTGGGGACCGAATGAAGTGCAGCAGGTCACGCCCACCGCGGGATGGCACAACCCGACGATTGCGAATCCTCAGGCTTCCGGTGTCGCGCAGGCAGCGTGAGTGGCTGGAGTGGAGAACATGAAAGTTGAAGTGTTTACCGATGCCGAATCCGTCGCCCGACAAGCCGCCGCACTCATTGCGGCGGACGCTCGAGCCGCCGTTGCCGCCCGGGGTCGCTTCATAATGGCGGTCAGCGGAGGACACACTCCGTGGCTTATGCTGCGCGCTTTGGCGGGCGAAGACGTTCCATGGCAAAGCGTTCACGTGGTGCAAGTCGACGAGCGGGTGGCACCTGCGGGAGACCCGGACCGAAACCTTACTCATTTGCAGTGAAAGCCTGCATGCGCCGCTGCGTCGCTGAGCAAATTCTTGCGATGCCGGTCGAATCTTCTGATCTGGAAGCTTCCGCTGCCCAGTATGCCGCAACTCTTCGGGAGCTTGCAGGATCGCCACCCGTACTTGACCTCGTTCACCTGGGGCTTGGTCCCGGACGGCCATACGGCCTCGTCTGGTTCCGGGTGATCCGGTGCTCGAAGTTACCGATGCGGACGTCGCGCTCACCGGCGTCTATCAGAAACAGGCGCCGAATGACCTTGACGTACCCGATGCTCAATCGATCGCGGCGCATTCTATGGCTTGTAACCGGGAGTGAAAAAATCGAAATGCTTGGCCGCTTGCGTCAGGGCGACGTGTCGATCCCGGCCGGCCGGATTCGGCAGGATCAGGCGGTGGTTCTTGCGGATCGAAAGCTGCCGCACGGACGAATTGGCAGCGGTGAACTCAAAGCGAATTCGGGGGAAACATGCGGCTCGGAATCGCAACCGATCACGGCGGATTTGCTTTGAAAGAGGAATTGCGTTGCCCAGCTTCGTGCCGCCGGACATGAAGTCGTCGATTTCGGTGCATATCAGCCTGAACCCGGGCGACGACTATCCCGATTTCGTCATCCCGCTCGCCGAAGCTATCGCCGCCGGCAAGGTGGATCGCGGCGTGGCGATCTGCGGCAGCGGCGTCGGTGCTTCTGTTTGTGCCAACAAAGTTGTGGGTGTTCGTGCCGCGTCTGATCCATGACCACTTCTCGGCGCAGGCAGGGAGTCGAGGACGATCACATGAACATCATCTGCATGGGCGGCCGAACCGTGGGACCGCCGTCGCGTGGGACCTTGTGCAGACATTCCTGGCAGCCGAGTTCAGCCAAGCCGAGCGCCACCTGCGCCGCCTGGGCAAAGTGAGCTTCCTTGGAAGCACGAGAGCTGGGCCTGCGAGCAAGTTAAGGAAACTCTTGAGTGTGAATTTTGACTGCAGTCTGGGCGTGGACATGTATCTTCCTTTGTGTACCTTCGTGTCCTTTGTGGTTGATGAAGTGCAAATGCGAGAACCACAAAGGACACAAAGGTACACAAAGGACAGATGTGCTGAAACTGCGCGCCCACGCAGCGGTCTCCTGGACATAGAGAAGACCATCTAGGAAGCAAGGAGAGATCATCATGAACGCCGCACTTGTTCGTCCAATCACGCCGCCCATGAGCGAGGCGGAACTTGATCAGCTGTCTATCAACACCATTCGCACGCTTTCGATCGACGCGGTCCAGCAGGCCAAGTCCGGACATCCCGGCACGCCGATGGCGCTCGCGCCGCTGGTCTACACGCTCTGGAACCGCGTCATGCGCTTCGATCCCCAGGACCCGATCTGGCCCAACCGCGATCGCTTCGTGCTCTCCAACGGTCACGCCTCGATGCTGCTCTGGTCAGTGCTCCATCTCACCAAGACTCAGGCGGTGAATGCCGACTACGAGACCCTCGGGCAGCCCTCGGTTTCGCTCGACGACATCCGTCACTTCCGCCAGCTCGACAGCAGGGCTCCGGGTCACCCCGAGTACCACTGGGTCTCGGGCGTAGAGACCACCACCGGGCCGCTGGGGCAGGGCGTCGCCACCAGCGTGGGAATGGCCATCGCCCAGAAGTGGCTGGCCAACCGCTACAACCGCCCGGGCTTCGAAATCTTCGACTACAACATCTATGCGGTTTGCGGCGATGGCTGCATGATGGAAGGCATCGCGTCCGAAGCCGCATCACTGGCCGGCCACCTGGGGCTCGGACAACCTCTGCTGGATCTACGACAACAACCACATCACCATCGAGGGGAACACGCACATCACGTTCACCGAGGACGTCGCGGCCCGATTTCTGGCTTACGGATGGAACGTCCTGCGGGTCGGCGACGCCAACGACATCGATCGCATCGAGCACGCCCTCGCAGTTTTCCGGAAGACGCACGGGGCGTCCCACCTTCATCGTTCTGGACAGCCACATCGGCTACGGCTCCCCACATAAGCAAGACACGCCGGCAGCTCATGGCGAGCCGCTCGGTGACGAAGAGGTCCGCCTGACCAAGCGTTCCTACGGGTGGCCCGAGGACGCAAAGTTTCTTGTTCCTGACGGCGTCTACGAGCATTTCGCCGGCTGGAGTGGGAGCGCGCGGAGCGAAGGCTCGCAAGCGAATGGACAGAACTCTTTGACGAGTATCGAGCCAAATATCCCGATCTCGCAGCCGAGATCGATCTGATGCAGCGGCGCGAACTCCCGTCCGGATGGGACCGCAATCTTCCTGTCTTCCCCGCCGACCCGAAGGGCATCGCGGGGCGCGAAGCCTCGGGCAAGGTGCTGAACGTGCTGGCGCAGAACATCCCCTGGTTCCTCGGAGGCTCGGCGGATCTCGGACCGTCGAACAAAACCACTCTCACCTTCGAGGGAGCGGGAGACTTCCAGGCCGATACCCGGGCGGGAAGAATCTGCACTTCGGCATCCGCGAACACGCGATGGCAGCCATCGTGAACGGGCTCTCGCTATCGAAGCTCCGGGCCTTCGGCGCGACCTTCTTCATCTTCAGCGACTACGCGCGCCGGCGATCCGGCTCTCGGCCCTGATGGAGCTGCCCACCATCTTCGTCTTCACCCACGACGCCATGGGCGACGGAGAAGACGGTCCGACTCATCAGCCGGTCGAGCAGCTCGCGTCGCTGCGCGCCATCCCTGGGCTGGTCACGTTGCGACCCGGCGACGCCAACGAAGTCGTCGAGGCTTATCGCTACATCATGCAACTGCGTCACCAGCCTGCCGTGCTGGCGCTGTCGCGTCAGCCGCTGCCGACGCTCGATCGGAGCAAGTACGCGCCGGCATCCGGAGTCGCGCACGGCGCCTACGTGCTCGCCGACGCTCCCGGCGGAAATCCGGAGGTGATTCTCATCGCCTCCGGCAGTGAAGTGATCCTTGCCGTGGAGGCTCACGAGAAACTGCTGGCCGAGGGCATCCGCTCGCGGGTGGTCTCCATGCCGTCCTGGGACATCTTCGAGCATCAGACGCAGGAGTATCGGGACAGCGTGCTGCCGCCCGATGTGACAGCGCGGGTCGCGATCGAGCAGGCCTCGACCTTCGGATGGGAGCGCTACGTCGGTACGTCGGGGCATATCATCGGCATGAAGACATTTGGAGCCTCGGCGCCGCTTAAGGAGCTCCAGAGAAAATTCGGGTTTCGAGCCGGACGAAGTCGTGGCGGCGGCGAAAGAATCAAATAGGCAGGAAGTAGACTATGGGCGTCGTGCTCGATCACACTATCACAAGTCCGGATCTGGTGAGGTCGGCAACTGCCGAGAGTACAAGCCGAAGCTCTCCTCTCGGAAGCACGGTCCGTGATGGTGGAGTTAACTTCAGCATTTTCTCCCGATCCGCGTCAGACGTAGAGTTGCTGCTCTTCGACCGGGAAGATGATGCCCGGCCAGTGCGTGTGATTGGGATCGATCCCTTGACAAACCGCACTTATCACTATTGGCACGTTTTCGTGCCGGGCGTGCAGCCCGGCCAGATTTACGGCTATCGAGTTCACGGACCGTTCGACCCCGCGAGCGGGATGCGATTTGATCCGAGCAAAGTTCTCCTCGATCCGTACGGACGCGGTGTCGTGGTTCCCAAGAACTACAGTCGCGAAGCTGCCCAGCAAGAGGAAGGCAACGCCGCCACCGCGATGAAGAGCGTGGTGGTGGATCCCAGCACGTACGATTGGGAAGGCGACGCACCGCTGAGACGGCCGTCGTCGCAGACCATCATCTACGAGATGCACGTGCGGGGCTTCACCTGCGACCCGAGTTCCGGCGTGCCTGAGAAAATGCGCGGAACGTATGCCGGACTGATCGAGAAGATTCCCTACCTTCAGCACCTCGGCATCACCGCAGTCGAACTGCTGCCCGTCTTTCAGTTCGATGCCCAGGACTGTCCGCCGGGGCTGGTCAACTACTGGGGCTATGCGCCGGTTTCGTTCTTTGCGCCGCACCAGGCGTACAGCTCGCGTCAGGACCCGCTCGGCCCGGTGGACGAATTTCGCGACATGGTCAAAGCGCTGCACCGGGCGGGTATCGAAGTCATTCTCGACGTCGTGTTCAACCACACCGCCGAAGGCGACCACTCCGGGCCGACGCTGAGCTTCCGCGGACTCGACAACGACACCTACTACATCCTCGAACAAGATCGCTCCCGCTACGCCAACTACAGCGGCACGGGAAACACGCTCAACGCCAACCATCCCATCGTCCGCCGCATGATCGTGGACAGCCTTCGCTACTGGGTTGAGGAAATGCACGTGGACGGCTTCCGATTCGATCTCGCCTCGATTCTGGCGCGCGATCCGGCAGGGCAGCTGATGTCGAATCCGCCGGTGCTGTGGGACATTGAGTCCGATCCGGCGCTCGCGGGCACCAAGATCATCGCCGAGGCCTGGGACGCGGCCGGCCTGTACCAGGTCGGCAGCTTCGTCGGGGACAGTTGGAAGGAGTGGAACGGCCGATTCCGTGACGATGTTCGCAGTTTCTTCCGTGGCGAACGACGGTTCCGTGGGGCGCGTCGCCGACCGATTGCTCGGCAGTCCCGAGATCTACGGTCACAAGGAGCGCGAGGCCGAGCAGAGTGTCAACTTCGTGACTTGTCACGACGGCTTCACACTGAACGACCTCGTCTCCTACAACCAAAAGCACAACGAGGAAAACGGCGAAGAACAACCACGACGGCGCCAACGATAACCGGAGCTGGAATTGTGGCGTCGAGGGTCCGACCGATGACCCGGCTATCGAGAGGCTGCGCAATCGGCAAGTGAAGAACTTCCTGACCATCACCATGCTCTCACTCGGTGTGCCCATGATTCTGATGGGCGACGAAGTGCGACGCACCCAGCACGGCAACAACAATGCCTACTGCCAGGACAACGAAACCAGTTGGTTCGACTGGACCCTGTTGAAGAAGCATGCCGACGTGCATCGCTTCCTCAGACTGCTGATCGAACGGCGGCTGTTGCGAGATCTGGAAGCGGAGCTGCACCGCCAGACCCTGCACCAGATGCTGCAGGCGGCGACCAAGGCTTGGCACGGTGTAAAGCTGAACCAGCCGGATTGGGGTGATGACTCCCGCAGCTTCGCATTCGGCGCTGAACTGCCAAAGGAAAACCTGCTCTTTCATCTGATCGCAAACGCCTACTGGGAGCCGCTCGATTTCGAACTGCCGCCAGTGAATAACGGCTGCCGAGATCCATGGCACCGATGGATCGACACCTCGCTCGATTCGCCGCAGGACATCGTCTCATGGCAAGAAGCTCCCTCCGTTCCCGGCTACAGTTATCGGGTTGGACCGCGCTCTATGGCGGTGCTCTACGCTACTACGGACTCGGCGCGAACATAGCACCGCCCCGGCGGCTGTCGTGGGCCCGTCGACGCCCCACCGGCGAGGGCAGGATGCCATCCGACAGCCGGCAAGATACCGGCGTTACGAGGAGGTCGAGAGAGACGGATCTGTGCTCTTGGAGGTGTCCAATGGCGAACAAGGACCTGCAGAGCGATCCTGTCCACGAGATTGAATCCGCCGCGTTCCACCGCGCCGAACTGCAGAGTGAACGCCTTCGCATTTTTGGCGTGCTGGGCTTCGTCGCGATTTTTGTTATTGCGACCGTGGTTCGCGTATTCGTCATCCGCACGGCTTCCACCACCACTCCGTGGGCGTGGAACTTTGGCCTGGCGGGCGCGATCGTGGTTTACGAAGGATGGATGCTGCGGCGCGTAAATCTCGCCCTGAAATCGGGGCGCACGCTTCCCGCAAGGTTCTGGGTACTCAGCACGATTTTGGAGACTTCCATCCCGGCGTTCGCAATCGCCTTCCTTACCAGTCAGCAGATTGAGACTGGCTATCGACCCTCGGCAACTCCCGCGGTACTTGTTTTCTTTATCTTTATCATTCTTTCCACGCTGAGGTTGAATTTCTGGATCTGTCTTCTTTCCGGAGCCGTCGCAAGTGTCACCTATATTTCTGCTGCTTGGTATCTCGGCTGGCGACCCCCCGTTCCCGGCATGCCAGCCCCAGTGACGCAGACTAGCGTCAGCCTGAATGCCACTATTCTTTTGACGGGCGGCATCGTTGCCGCCGGGGTCGCGTGGCAAATCCGCAAGCACGTCCAGGCAGCTCTTCGCGAGGCAGAAACCAAACGCAAGCTTGAGGCGGTCGAGCACGATCTGCAAGTCGCACGATCCATCCAGCAATCCCTGCTGCCCAAGGAACGACCCCAGATTGAAGGATTCGACATTGCCGGGTGGAACCAGCCTGCGGACGATACCGGCGGCGATTACTTTGACTGGAAGGTACAACGTGACGGAAAACTGGTTGTAAGCCTGGCCGATGTAACCGGGCACGGCATTGGTCCGGCGCTGGTTGCAGCCGTTTGTCATGCCTATGCGCGATCCAGTTTCAGCATGGAACACGATCTGACGGCGGCTTTCGAGCATATCAATCAAGCTCTCGGCGCTGATCTCCAGACCGGACGCTTTGTCACCTTCGTGGCAGCCCTCTGCAGACCGGACAGTCCGGAACTCCAAATCCTCTCTGCAGGTCATGGCCCACTTTTTATTTATTCCTGTTCGGAAGATCGGTTCATCGATGTGAACCCGCAGGCAGTGCCGTTTGGCATCCTTCCTTTCTTCCGCTCGGACCCTCCGGCGCAACTAAGGTTGGGCTCGGGTGATTTAGTGCTTTTGCCTACAGACGGCTTCTTTGAATGGGAAAATGATCAAGGAGAGCAATTCGGGGTACAGCGGATGGAAGAAGTGATTCGCGCTTCTCAAAAGCTGGCTCCTCCCGAGATCATCGCGAAACTCTACGATGCGGTAATCAGATTCTCCAACGGGACCAAACAGCAGGATGATCTGACAGCAGTGATCATCAAACGGTTGTAGATGGTTCTGCTGTAGTCACGGGAAACACCTGTCGCCGATATGACGATCCTTGATAATCCGAGCAGTCAGGCGAGAGCATCCGCAGCGTGATGAAAACCGCTGGGAGCAGATAAACAAAGCTCCCAAAAACCCACATCAAAGCACCCGCAAGCGCCTGATCGTCCAGCGGCGAAATAGGGAAGAGCCGGGATGCCGATGCATAAGACGGGTAAAGAACACGATCACAGAACGCAAGAAACGCCGAAAGCCCATCGTTCGCCATCATCCCAAGAAAGAGATACAGAGGAATAGACCACCGTGGCCACCTCGCCACGCTCGGCCAAGGCTGCACCACCGGCCACCAGAAGAGAATCGAGGTTGCGAAGAAGCATACGTGCTCGACCTCATGCCAAAAATCCGAACGTAAGGCGAACTCAAAGGCGGTGGGCGAGTGCCATCCAATCAAGGTGACCGTGGCAGCCAGCCAGCAGAATACAGGGTGGGTCAGAACGCGTCCCAGCGATTGCACTGGTCCCCAGCGCAGAACGGGACCTAGACCAAAGCGAACGAACGTCTGTGGGAACCCGTGCAGAAGCGGCAGGGCCGGCGCTCCCAACAGAATCAAGGGAGGCGCTACGGCCATGAGGAGAATGTGCTGCACCATATGGATCGAAAGCAGATCATCATCAAAAGCCGCGAGAGGAGATCCGATCGCAATCCAAAGAGCGAGCAGACCACTCATGAAACAATTCAGCCGCCACATTGATGCGATGTTCGGAAGAAGACTGCGCAAGCGATGCCAGCCTCGCAAGTAGACGAGCGCCGTAACCACCAGAAAAAACGAAACCGGCACCGGGAGGACCCACGATTGCAACACGGTTTGAATTGCGGGAGACATCGGTCACTTTATGGTCCCGTCGAGGATGACCCCGCCTCGCTCAATCCCAGTACAACCTCGCGGGCAGCGTTACCGGCCGGAGTTTGTCCAGGCGGATGCAGCGTCTCAAGAAAGGCAACCAAGGCTGTCGTCTCCGCAGGGCTTAGGTTCTTTCCGTAGGCTGGCATGTTCCCCCCACCTTGGATCACCTGGCGGATGAGCTGGTCTTGCGTAAGCCGCAGAGCAACCCGATCGAGGGCTGGCCCGCGCTTGCCACCCATCTCATCCAACGAATGGCAGTTGCGGCACTGCTTGGCCTGGAAAACCAGAGCGCCCCGGCGCTCGAGAGCAGTGCGTCCTTGCAAATATTCGGATGGGATAGGGACACTGCTCCAGGCATCCATGATTGGACTCCAGGGCGTATGCAGACCCAAATGTGTGAGACTGCTTAGCATCACCGCGACCAGGAGAATCGTGAGAACGGCGATGGGCCTGCGCTTCCAGCTCTTTTCTCCCTCGCCGGCGATAAACGGGAGTAGCAATAACACGACGATTCCGATCGCGGGCCCGATCATGAGTATCGGAGTTTCCGCCGACGGGGGTAGGTAAGACAAGACCGCATAAAGCCAAAGGAAGAAGAAATCAGGGCGCGGGGCGGTCTGAATAATCGTCGGATCCGGCTGTCCGCTCGGACCGAATGGGCCGAAGTAAACTGCGCAGGCGGCGATCGAAAGGAGAATGAAACCTGAGAAGAAGATGTCCTTCCACACCGCGTAGGGCACGAATGCAACCCCTTCTTTATGTGTCAGGTCATGATATTCCTGCAAATACGTAGCACGACGCACGATCCGTCCAGGCATGGGCCATTCATTAACCCCCAGTTTCAACACCATGAGCAGATGCACCCCAACCAATGCGATCAGCAGCCCTGGAACCAAAAAAACATGCACGGCGAAAAATCGGGAGAGGGTTGCACCGGCAATGATCGGGCCGCCCAGCATTAGATTCACCGCCCAAGGCCCAACCACCGGCACTCGACTCGCAATCGATGCCCCAATTCCCAATCCCCAATAGGCGTCTTGGTCGAATCGCAGTACCTGGCCGGTAAAAGCCATGGCAAGCGTCATCAGAAGCAGAAATACGCCAATCATCCAGGTCAACTCTCGGGGGAACTTGTAGGCTCCGAAAAGAAAAACCTGCACCATATGGATCAGGACGATCGCCACCATGAAATTCGAGCCCCAGCCATGCAACCCTCGAATAAACCAACCCAACGAAATGCCGTGATTGAGAATCTGCAGGCTATTCCAGGCCTCTCCGGCTGAAGGAACATAAATGAGAGCAAGGAGAATCCCGGTGACGATTTGAAGAATGAAGCAGGTCAACGCAGCGCTGCCGAAAACGTAAAACCAACTTGCAGTCTCGCGCGGTACACGGTGCTCGGCGGTTTCGCGAATCGACGCACCAATCTGAAGGCGCTGATCGAGCCAATCTCCCGCTTGCCTGATCAGGCGCATGTCGGCCTCGCTCCGGTCGTACTTGCAGTTGGACTACCAGTGGTCGGCATTTCGCCAGCCTTGATGAACAGTTTTCCGTCGTCGACCTTATAGTGGTACGTAAACAATCCGCGGGGAGGCGGCCCCGAAGCGCGGGAACCATCTTGATAGTAGGCGCCGCCGTGGCACGGACACATAAAGAGGTTTGACTGTGGGAACCAGCGAACCGGACATCCAAGGTGGGCACAATTGATGGCAAAGACCTGGAAATTCTGACCATCGACATTTCGGACCCAGCAGGCAATATCCGCCGTCTCCCCATCCCAGGGATTCACCACCGGATTTCGATATGTCGCCAGCCGGGTCTGACCCGAGGGAAACTGTTCCAGTCCGCCCAGAGATAACCATGACTCATAACCTACCTTCCGCGCATGAGCAACGGGGGACAGGACGTAACGCACAATTGGTATTGCAAGAATCAGACCGACAATTCCATTAAGAAATATTCCCAGCTTCACGAGCATCGCGCGCCTTGACACTCCAGTTGGTTCGGTCATGGCAGTCCTCCCGCAGCATGGTCCGTTGATGGTTTCGGGTACGGTTGGCCCGGGAACTCTGGCCGTTGGGCAGCCAGCCAGGCGACCACGTCAGAAATCTCCTGCGCTGACATAGGCCGGCCGGGAACATCATCGCGCCAGTCCGGAGCTCCCATTTCTGGCCGTCCGACAATCACATTGGTTCGCAGATCCTGATCACTCACTAAAGCGAGGTATGACCCGTTCACGATCGAACTCCTTTCTTGCCCCCTCTGCCCTCAGGACCGTGACAAGCCGAGCAGTAGGTTGCGTAAACATCGGCGCCTTTATGCGGATCGCCAGCAGGCTGGACTGCATAGGCAGGAGGACTAATGCCATGCAAGCTGTCGGGCTTCGCCCAGGATCGGATTCCGTTGACAATGGCGTCGACTTGCTTTTCCGTCAGCATGCCACCTGCACTTTGCGCGAAGGCGGGCATCGGAGTACCGGGCACGCCGTTGGCAGCGGTGTGGCGAATCGCGGCGTCGTCAGCGATCGCCAGGAAAATGGGATCGCTAAGAGGAACCGCCGCTCCTCCCTTGCCATCTGAACCGTGGCATCCAGAGCAGTTACTCGCGTAGAGAACATTGAACTCCATAATCTGGCCAGGCGGGATCACTTCGGAGTCCGCGCCAGGCCGGCCGGGCGAACTGTTACACCCGACGCAAGCCAGAATGGCGAAGAGTGCGAGCGTGAGGAAAGTGGCGTGATGCTTCATTGCCGGCGGCCCTCTTCGTCCTTCTCGTCCATCGCCCCTGGCGCCTCCATGCCTGCACGAATTGCGAAAGGAAGATGCTGCCAGGTCCGCACGCGCTCTTGTTTTGAAACCACGATGCCGGCCACGATGCCGAATCCCATTTGAGTAACCACGAACCATGCCCAGTTAATCCTGTCGCTGAGGGCCGGATTCAGCAATTGGAGAGCGCTGTGCAGCAAACCTGACCACAAGATGGGAGCGATGACTCCCCCTAACAGAATCGGGCGCCGCGGAAACATCGGAAGCATGGCGCCGTAAAGAAGGCCGACTAGCAACGACGTGATGAGGTGAACGATGGAAGCGATGATCAAGGCATCCAGGTGAAATGCGGAGATCTGCTCGGTTGTCTCCAGTGTCGGGAAAAATCCAGCAGCCAAAATATTGATTGGATACCAGATGCTGTGATAAGCCACGATTCCATAAACCACCGCGAGAACCGCCATGACCACGCTTCCCGCCAAGCCGCCTTTTACCCCCGCAGAAATCGGATAGATTTCAAGCGGCAGCCGTGCCCGGTGTGGTTCGTGTGTAATTAAATCCACTCGAGCCACCTCAGCGCGGGTTGTGACCACAGGGATTACTTCGGTTGAAACTGGAACGGATTCGTGCTTCTCGTGCGGCAGTACGTCGCAAAACCAACCGACCCATCCGCTGACAGTCAATATCGCACCAAGAATGCTGACCGATGGGCTCGTGACGAGTCCCGCGAAGAGCAAGGCCACGCCGAAAGCTGCGATAATCGGCCACGCCGTCGGCGCAGGCAGTTCTATGTTGCCCGGCACGCCTGTTCGTGTTTCCGCCCGATCCGAGGCCATTCTTCGACTCTCCTCAACGTCCTATGATGTAAACAACAGTGAAGACCACAATCCACACGACATCCACGAAGTGCCAGTAGAGGGACAACACATCGATCCGATAAGTGTGCTGCTGCTGAACGTCCCCAAGCAGCGCGAACGCCATCACCGTGGAGAGACAAATAAGGCCTACGACCACGTGAAACCCGTGTAGTCCAACCAGGGAATAGTAGGTTGTTCCGAACAGGTTTGTGCTGATGGTCAGTCCATCTTTATAAATAAGCCGATGCCATTCGTGCCCCGTTCCGTAAAGAAAAGCGGCTCCCAGCACGATCGTTGCAAACCACCGGGTTCTGAAGCTGCCGACGTTTCCCTGGCGCAGCGCACTAACCGCGAAGTGAATCGTAATGCTGCTCGACAGCAGGCAGATTGTGTAAAAGATCGGTACTTCGAGAACTTCTCTCGGTGTGGGTCCGCTCAAACTCTTGCCCAGGTAGAAAAGGTAGGCCACGACAAAGATGACGAAAATTGAAGACTCGGCGACGATCAGAGCAAACATCGCTACGTGTCCGCGCGACGGCAGATCCCATTTGAGTTCCGACTGACGCATCGTGATTGGTGTCGCGCTCATTCAAATTCCCCTGCTACTCGTACTTCCAGTCAGGATCTTCGGGATGCTTGAGGTCCCATAGCGGGCGCCGGCTCTTCACGGTTGGAATCGTCGCAAAGTTATAAACCGGCGGCGGCGAACTGGTAGTCCATTCCAGCGTCCATGCGTCCCAGGGATCGCTGCCGGCGATTTTACCCTTGACGCGAGACCACAGAAGGTTGCCGACGAATATCAAAATACCCAGGCCCTGAAAAAACACCCCGACCGTCACAATCAGATTCCAGGTGTCCCAGCCGCGGCCCGGCTCGTAGGTGTAAATTCTTCGCGGCATGCCCAACAATCCGGGAACGTGCATGAAGTCAAACGTCAGGTGAAAGCCCAGCACAAATAGCCAAAAATGCAGCTTGCCCAGAGTTTCGGCGTACATCCTCCCCGTCATCTTTGGGAACCAGTAGTAAAACGCGCCGAAAAGGGCGAACAGAATTCCTCCGACGATGACGTAGTGGAAATGCGCAACCACAAAATAGGAGTTGCCGAGCTGCCAATCGAAGGGCGCCGCACTCAACATGATCCCAGTGAGACCGGCTATCAGGAATTGAAACAGAAAAGCAATGCAGAAAAGCATCGGCGTCTGGAAGTGAATCTTTCCACCCCACATCGTCGCCAGCCAGTTAAAGATTTTGATCCCAGTGGGAACTCCGATAGCCATCGTTGACAGCACAAAGAACGTATTCGCGTTCGAGCTCATCCCAACCGTGAACATGTGATGAGCCCAAACCGTCATGCTCAGAAATCCAATGGCGACGGTCGCGGCCACCATGATCGGATATCCAAACATCGCCTTGCGAGAAAATACAGGAACGATCTCAGAGACGAAGGCGAAAGCTGGGATCACGAGAATATACACTTCGGGATGACCGAATATCCAAAAGAAGTGCATCCAGATCACGGCGGAGCCTCCCGCTTGCGTGTCAAAGAAGTGTGCGCCAAGGTAGCGATCAAGACTCAGCATGATCTGCGCTGCGGTCAGCGGACCGATAGCAAGCAGCACCAAGCCGGCCATCACCAGGTTGAGCCAGGCAAGCAGTGGCATTTTCCCCAGCTTCATGCCGGGGCAGCGCAGACACAGGATCGTAGTCAAAATATTGATTGCTGTGCCGATGCTTCCGAAGCCGGAAACCAACACCGCCAGCGTCCAGAAATCGGTGCTATGGCCGCGAGAGAATGTCTGAGCCGTCAGGGGAGCGTAGGCAAACCACCCCACATCAGGAGCATTCCCGGCACCATACAAGCCATTCGCTCCCAGGAGACTAAAGTAAAGAAGAATGCCGCCAAACGCTGACAGCCAAAAACTAAAAGCATTGAGGCGCGGGAACGCCATGTCTCGCGCGCCGATCATCAGCGGTACCAGGTAATTAGCGAACCCGAATACAACCGGCATGGCTACGAAGAAAATCATCGTGGTCCCATGCATGGTGAACATCCGGTTAAAAACTTCCGGCGAGACGAAATCGTTCTGTGGCCGAATGAGCTGGATGCGCATGATCGTAGCTTCGATCCCGCCGACCACAAGAAAGAACAGCGCAAAAAGGATGTACAGAATCCCCAGCCGCTTGTGATCAACCGTGGTCACCCACTCGTGAAGCCGATCGACGAGAGGCCGAGAAGCCTCGTACCCCCCGGGCAAAGCGATTGAATCAGTCGACATCGAACGTTTCTCCTCAACTCGCTTTAGCGAAGCGTCGTCAGATAAGCCGTTACGGCATCCAGTTCTCGATCGCTTAACTCCATCGCCGGCATTCGGGATCCGGGTTTTATGGCGTCGGGATTTCGAATCCAGAGCCGAAGATTCTCCGGCGTATTCGGTGCCGCCCCCGCGGCAATCGTGTCCCGGCTCATCAGGTGCGAAAGGTCCGGTCCGAAGTGTCCATCGGCCACCGTGCCTGCAACCGCATGACAGTTGATGCAAGCCGTCGTTTCGAAAATATGCTGTCCCTCGGAAGCCGCGTCGCTCACATGTGCGGATTGACTTTGCTCCCGAATCCAGCGATCGAACTCATCCTTCGGCTGAACATAAACGCGCAGAAGCATCTTGGCGTGCTGCGTGCCGCAGTACTGGGCACACTGCCCCAGGTAGAGCCCGGCCTCATGCGGATCAACCCACATATTGTTCGGATGGTTGGGAATCAAGTCCGTCTTGCCATTAAGGCGAGGAACCCAGAAGCTGTGATCCGTATCGGCCGAAAGCAGCGTGATAAAAGTTGGCGAAGGATGCGCCGGATCGCTCACCGGAACGTGCAGTTCATTCGCAGTCACAACATGGAGCGCCGGATAGCGATACTCCCACCAGAACTGGTGACCGATGGCGATCACTTCAATCGCGTTGTTGGGCCGCGCAGCTCTTTGAACGCTGCCGATCACCCGTGCTGTCGCCATGAACAACGCCACCACGATGAGAACCGGAATGACGGTCCAAGCGAGCTCCACTTGATTGCTGCCGTAAACTTGGGGAGGCTCTCGGCCGTCATCGTTCGTCCTCTTCCTGAATTTCACGACAGCGTAGATCAGCAGGCTGAAAACGACGGCAAATATTGCCCCGGTAACCGCAAGCACAAAAACAGACAGTCCAAGAATTGTGTTGGCCGGGGTGGAAACCGGCGCAAAAATATTCGTAGGACTCAACGGCGGGTCAGCGGTACCGGCAAACGAGGGTGTCCCCATGCGAGCAGAGGACAACAATCATCTTGAGTGCCCATTGAGCGTACATGGTCTGCAGCCAGTGCTTCTCTTTGCAACTCTAGTTTGAGCCCCGCATCAGCCGTTGATTTTAGGTCGAAGGTCATGCGATCTTCTCCCTGCGTTCGCCTGCAGGAGATGTTGTTTCATTGACGGCAGCCGGACTACCCTTGACCCCGGACAAGGTCGGCGACGGTAATGCCCGCAATTGCACGATGTCCTTCGAGAAAAAGAGATCGAGCATCCAGTCGAGTGACACGCGAACTTTCTTCTGCAAGCCCGGGAGCTTGCTCAGGTAGATGGCGCGCCACATCGCCCATGCAATAAGTCCCGAGAAATGGAGACCCATGATCTCCGCCACGCCGGTTCGGCGTCCGATGGTGGCGAGCAAGCCAAGGGTTTTGAACTTAAACGGCTTCAGAGGCTGGCCGCGCATGGTCGCTACGATATTGTGAGCCACAACGGGAGCTTGTCGCGTGGCATGCTGCGCCGTCGGTGGACAGAACTTGCCCGGGTTCGTCAAATCGGGTACTTGCGCGCAATCCCCTAACGCCCAAAGCCCCGGCCAGTTTCGCACTTGAAGATATTCGTCAGCGACGATATGGCCGCGCTCTTTGGCGCACGCAAGATTCGCCACAATCGGGACCGGCGTGATGCCCGCAGTCCAAATGATAATATTGCTGGCGATTCTTGTACCGTCTCCCAGGACGACCTCCTTCCCGTCATAACCCTTGACTGCCGTGTTCAGGTGAATTTCTACTCCGCGCCGGCCCAGTTGGGTTTCAGAATAACGGCCGAGGCTTTCGCCCAACTCCGGAAGGATCATTTTTCCGGCGTCGACCAGGACAATCCGCAGCATGTCCTCTCTCAAGTTGTTATAGAACTTCAACGCCTCCCGCATCAAATCGTTCACTGCCCCTACGGTCTCAACCCCAGCGAAACCGCCGCCCACTACAACTACAGTCATCATGGCTTTGCGCAGCGCTTCATCCGGTTCGCCGTCAGCCAACTCCAGCGCATCAATGGCCCGATTTCGCACTGCCAGCGCATCTCCCAGCGTTTTCATGGTCAATGCATGTTCTTCGATACCAGGAGTGTGGTAGAAATTCGACACCGACCCTAACGCCAGGACGAGGTGATCGTAGGTCAGGTCGCGATGGTGCACCAAATCACTTTGCCGAACTCGCACCTGCTTTTTTTCGAGGTCGATGGATTCGATATCCCCGATCAACACACTGGTGTGCCGCAGCATTTTCCGCAGCGGCTGAACCACATCCGTGGCCGCGGCGTCTGCCCCAGCGACCTCGTGGAGCATCGGCGTAAAAAGAACGAAATTCTCCTGCGCCACCAGCATCACTTCAACATCCTGCTTCCCGGACAGCGCCTTTTGAAGGTACACCGCGGTGTACGCACCGGCAAAACCGCCGCCCAGGATCAGAATGCGTTTTTTCGTCGCTGAAGCTTCCATGTCCTCCTCGAATCACACGGTTACAGGTGGAGGTAGATGTGGCTGGCCCCACTAATCCAGCCGATTTTACGAACTTATATTTGATAAGAGGTATTTGCACCACTAGCAAAACTAGGAGGCCTTTACACCAGCTTCCTTATGCAATGCCTTGAATCTGCCAACCTGCCAAGAAACACACAACTAGAAAAAATCCCAGTTGTGCCATTCAAGACTCGCACTTAAACTCACGGTCGAAAAGCCGCGAAAATCCTCGCCCCTATATGTCAGTGCCCCTCACAGCCGAAGAACTGGATCGCCGCTTTGGAATCGCGGGCCGCGCGCAAGTCTTGACCGGCGAAGGCGGGCTGCCCAAAGTCCGAGTAACCACACCACAGTCCAACGGCGAGATGCATCTGCACGGCGCGCAAGTCACCTCCTGGAAGCCAGCAGGCACCGAAGAAGTGATTTTCCTGAGCCGCCACGCTCGTTGGGAGGAAGGCAAGGCAATTCGCGGCGGCATACCGATTTGTTTTCCCTGGTTTCGAGCTAAGGCTGGCGATCCCCATGCGCCGGCCCACGGTGTCGTTCGCACAAAAGTATGGGTGCTGGAGTCACTCCAGCACAACACCGACGGCGTCACTGTCAGCATGTCAACCGAGAGCGACCCAGACACTCGACGGCTATGGCCCGCCGACTTCCGCGTGCTCCAACGTGTGACTTTTGGAAGGGAGCTGAAACTGGAGTTCACAGTCAGCAACACCGGCGCCTCGCCATTCCGCTTTGAAGAAGCCCTGCACACTTACTACAGAGTGGGTGACGTCCGAAAGGTTCGCATTCGCGGCTTGGATGGCGCCGCCTACCTCGATAACACTGACTCGAATAAAGAGAAAAAGCAGAAAGCCGATGTGGTTATAAGCGCACCAACCGACAGCGCCTATGTGAATACCCAGGGTTCTCTGCAAGTGCTCGATCCGGCGCTCAATCGTCAAATCCAAATTGCCAAGCAGAATTCACGCACCACCGTGATCTGGAATCCCTGGGCGGAGGGAGCACGGGCATTGCCTGATTTGGGAGAAGACGAATGGCAGGAGATGCTTTGTGCCGAAGCCAGCAATATTCTGGGAAATGCAGTTGAGTTGGCTCCCAAGGAAGATCACACAATCACAGTGACGATGGGCGTCAGCCCGCTCTGACGCGCGGGATGCTGAGTCAGAGAGCCCTGTTAGACCTTTAACGCAGCCTGTTAGTTCTATCAGTTGTGAACGTCCCACAATTGGGTTCAACTTCCCAGTAAGGGCCTGCTCGAGATTTTTGGATACTTCTTACTGGTTTGATCGGAGTGGAACTGCTGGATACGCTGAAAGGATACCTGACGAAAGATGTCATTCATATTCGCGTCGTCCTGGAAGTTGCGCTGATCGCTATGGCGCGCAAGGTAATTATTGAAGAGCCTAATACGGTGCCTGGCTTGACCTTGCTCGGGATCGCGGCTCTGATTCTCGCGTTAGGCATTGCGTTTCACGTCGAGCGGCAGGCGAAAAGAGGACCGGCCCCCAGTTGATTGCATGGCTGGCAGGCTGCCGGCTAGCCCGGTTCTGCAGACCCAATCCAAGCCAAGGATAAAGCGTTGGAGTCGCTCGCGAGGTGTATAGTGACACCGTCGGGAACCAATAGTCCTGATCAGGTCTGCGTGGCTAAGAACGATTAGCGAGTTTAGCCGGCTCTACGCCTAATCGGAGAGTTCGTTGCAGCATGGCTCACGGCCCTCACCTCAAACGGATTTTTCTCACACTGTTGTGCCTCCTGGTGATTTCAACTAGCGCATTCGCTCAGCAATCCGGCAATGACCCCTGGACCGTGCTTCTTCTTCCGGCACCTCCGGTGTTTTAGGAGTATCGCTGCCCCCCGAAACTCCCAACACAGAACCGGTTTCGCGCCGTGCTGACGCCGGCAAGCAGCTTGAGTTCAAGTCTCAAACATTCCTCGTCCAAGTGTCCGTGGTGGTCACGGATAAAGCCGGCGCCCACATTCACCAACTGACGAAGCCGACTTCAAGATTCTGGAAGTGGCAAAGTGCAGAGTATCGTCGGCTTTGAAGAGATCATTCCGGCCAAGAGCGTCATGCCCAGTCCCAGCGGGCACATTCACCAATCTGACTGCGGATGAGAGTAAGCCTCGCTCCCTAACCGTCATAGTCCTCGACGAAGTGAATACGCCTTTCCTGAGCTAGGCGTACGCACGTGGGCGACTGATTAAGTATCTGGCGAATCATTTGGACTCATCGCAACCACTCGGATTGATGGCAATCGGCGGTATTGTCTGACCATCTTGAGCGGACTCAACTCTGACCCGGCCACCCCAATCGCCACTCTCAAGAAAGCCAGTGGCGAGGTTTCGCAGATGGAACAGTTCAGCAATGATGCCCAGGCCATCGCCTCCAGCGGAGATCCCTCCGATGGTCTTATGGGAGGAATTCATGCCGGCGATTCTCCAGACCTGATCGTTCGCAAGTTCATCCTCAAACAGGACGCGGTCGAAGCTACCTTCGGCCAGGCGCGGGCCATCGAAACTACCTTGCAAGCCCTCCTGTCCATCGCCTGGTCCTTATCTGACATTCCGGGAAGGAAATCGCTGGTGTGGGCAACCGGAGACCTTCGCTTTTACCTGGATTCCTTCGCATTTCGCGACGTAGATCTGGTTGGGGTTGGGATTCACCGCCAGCGCCAAAGGTTCGGTTCCAGTTGGGACTGTCGTCGTGTTGTTTGTTGCCCCATCAATGATTGTTAAGCGTGGCTACGGGTTAAGGCTTGTGGCTCCGCGTAGGTCTTCATCGGGAGCCACAAGTCGAGTTGCAAGACGACAACTGCCCAACCAACCATTTGACTGCGACCATCACAGGCTAGCGGATATTGAGCTAGCCTGCGGGCCTTCGGCAGGTTCTCCGAAGAACGGGGAAGGCTCTACTGCTTGGTTGAGGTTGTTATTTGTCCGCCCTTTCCTTGAGCAGCTTCTTAACATTTGGATGGTGTGCCAGGCCGATGGACTTGTCGGCCGCAGCGCCGAAAAGTTCGGGATGTAGGTATAGTCCTCGATCGCGATCGGGTTTCGACACCTCCACCGGAATGCGATGGGCGTTGGCCCATGCATCTTGCCGGATCCCGGTCACTTGCCAGGAGACTCTCACGTTAGGCTTGTCCGTCTTAATAGTGAATTGGTGGTTGGCCACCTCGCCGGCCACAATGGCCTGCGAGAATTGGCCGATGACCGTGAGTTGATAGCGAAAATCACGGTTCAAAGTCTCGAACCATTCGGGCAGTTGAACCGCCGCGCTGCCCTGCGCGTCCGTGGTTACGTTGCCGTTGTAGATATTCATCATGTCTGGCGATTCTACAAAGGAGTGATACAGATACTTGTTAGCTGGATCGAGTGGGTGGTCGATCTTGAAGGAACCAGCAGCCTTCGAAAGATTGCCGTCGACGTCGACGTCCCCGTCGAAAAAAGCGGCAAAGGCCCCGCTAGTGTGATTATAGGCGTAGAGCCCGTCGCCGCTGGCGGTGGAAACAGCGGACACGCCGCTGCCGTTTCCGCCGTCACTGAGGCCGCTGACACCATTCGCGTAGTTCTGGTGGGACACACCGTACACGCCGTCGGAGCTCCCCAGAGTCTCGCCATATACTCCGATCCCCGTCGAACTTCCACCGGACACGCCAATGTTGGAACTGCTGAAGCCGGAAACTCCAACGCCGGTAGAGCTCAGGCCGTCCACCCCTACGAACGAACTGCTGTCTCCATAGACCCCGATACCGGAAGGGCTGGTTCCGATGACTCCATAGCCTGAACCAGTGGCGGGGGCATAAACCTCAGTCGCGATGATGACGCCTGCCGAGAAGCTGCCAGAGCTGTCGCGCTTAACGATCGCACTTACTGTGTTCGCACTGGTGGGCGCAACCGTCCATGAAAGGCCGAGCGTGCCGTTGCTCGTCACCGGTGAGCCGCTCACCTTGAAGTCCGATGACGGCGCCGAGAATCCCACGCTGGTTACCGTTCCATCCCCAGTTCCCGGAAACGTCTGCCCCGGGGCGAAGGTGAACAGACCCTTGTTGCTGAGCTTGAGACCGGTCTCGCCCGGCTTGCTCGCGCCTTGTCCGTAGAGCAGGTTCAGGGTTCCAGACGGGTGCGACGTGTTGTTCGTCGCCGGCTCCGCCAGCCACTGGAAGGTCTGGTTCACTGCCGTGCTGGTCGAACTGCTGAACGAAGAAGCTACCAGATCCTGCGGCTGCGAGTTCTTGCCAGCAGTCGCCGTGGCCGTGCCTGTCGCGGGCAGGGTCAGCGTTCCGCGAACCGTCTCGGCGCCTTTCACATCCAGGGTCACCGACGGAGTGGTTGTCCCGATGCCGATCTTGGCTGTGGTTCCGCTACCCGTCTGCGTGATAGTCGAACTCTGCACATTAGTCGCCGTCGTCCACAACGGCAGGGCATTTACCGTCCCGCCCGTGGTAGTCACTTTCGATGTAGCGGGCGGCGCGGCCGACGACGAACCTGAGGTGCCGTCACTGGAGGTGGATCCACCATTGCTGCTTGGCGGCACGGCCAGCATGAATGCAGAAGGAGGAAGCCCGCCGATGGTCTCCGCATCCGCAGCTTTCAGTGCGTAGGGCACGCTCATCAGCACCGTGCGGGGCTGTTCGGCCTGTCCCTGCGCCTGGACACTTAACCAGCGGGCTTCACCGCTAGCGAACACCTCCGACGGCAGGCCTTGGCTGGTAGTGGAACCAAGCATCACCGAGTAATGCCCGGTCTTATCAGCGGTCACGTTCTGGGTTTCCAGCCAAAGCGCGGCACCGCCTTGAGATTCTCTATAGAGGGAAAAAGTGACGCCCACGGTGCCGGTCAGGGGCTTGTTATTGACGTCGGTGAGGACGCCGGTGAACTTGATCACAGGCGGCACCACCGCATTCGCGACGGTCGAGGCCGCTTGCTGAGCGGAGATGGAAATTACGGAGCAAATCAACAGAAGCCAACCACCTAAAAACCACTTCATGCGCAACATAAAATCCTCCTTGTTCTTGAGCTTGATAATTCGGGTTGAACCCCTCCTGCCTGCATGCAGCTTGTGAGACAAGCTCCGCTGGCGCACTACATATCAGCGTTCAAGACTTGTCGTCCGGCTACACAGAAACGGACTGAGTGAGCGCGTTTACCACGTGTTCTCAGAACCGCCGACTCCGTCCGTTGGTCCGGACGGCCAATTGCGCTCTGTCTAAGTAGGCGTAAACGGTGGGGATGAACTATCATCGCGGGTAACTTATTTTGCTAGGTTCGCCAATGGCTATAATTTTGGGGGCTTTTGGGCCTTATGGAGAGAACGTCACCCGAGGGGGAGGTAGGTACGCTGCTCCAGGCGTGGAGCGACGGCGACCGGACTGCGCTCGACAAACTGACCCCCATCGTCTACAAGGAGCTGCATCGACTGGCCCGGTATTACTTACGCGGGGAGCGGGCCGGCCACAGCCTACAGACGACCGCCCTGGTCAACGAAGCCTACCTTCGGTTGGCCGATTACAAGCGAATGCGCTGGGAGAATCGCGCACACTTTTTTGCGGTTTCAGCGCAACTGATGCGGCGTATTCTGGTTGATCATGCACGACGTCACAACCAGAAACGTGGAGGGGGCGTCCCGCATCTTTCGCTGGAAGAAACTGCCGTCGTTGGGGTCGGTCGTGAAGAAGACCTAGTCGCGCTTGACGACGCTCTTGAAGCTCTCGCCCGTCTGGATCCGCGAAAGGCGCGGGTAGTCGAGCTGCGCTTTTTTGGGGGATTGAGTGTAGAAGAGACAGCGGAGGTGCTCAAGATATCGGCCGTCACGGTGATGCGCGATTGGACCACCGCGCGAGCCTGGCTTTACCGCGAAATGACTGGTGAAATGTCCGATGGATGCTGAGCGTTGGAAACTTGTCGATGATTTGCTGCAGTCCGCGCTGCTTTTGCGAGAGGACAGCCAGGAAGAATTTCTGCAGGGCGCGTGCGGCGGAGACGCGGCGCTAATGCAGGAGGTCCGCTCGCTGCTGACCTCACATCACAAAGCGGAGAGTTTCCTCGAAAAACCCGCCATCAACGTGATGGCGCAATCGTTGGCCTTGTCGCAAACCCAAGAGATTGCCGACTCGTTGGTCGGTCAAATCATTTCGCACTATCGCATCCTCGGCAGTTTGGGCAGCGGCGGAATGGGCGTCGTTTATGAGGCTGAAGACTTGCGGCTGGGCCGTCACGTTGCTATCAAGCTACTGCAAGAGTCTGAACTAAGCAAGAGCAAGCTCTTGGCGCGATTCGAAACAGAAGCACGAGCTATTTCTTCGCTGAATCATCCCAACATCTGCACGTTGTATGAAGTGGAGGAGTACCAGAACAAACCTGTTATCGTGATGGAACTGCTGGAGGGCGAGACACTCGAACAGCGCCTTAAAGCGGGGAAGATTCCGTTGACGCAGTTGCTGCAGTGGGGGTTCGAAATAGCCGACGGCCTCGAAGCCGCTCACGCGAGAGGCATTATTCATCGCGACATCAAGCCTGCGAATATCTTCGTCACCAGGCGTGGCTTGGCAAAGGTGCTTGACTTCGGTCTGGCCAAGCTGAGCGTCGATACTAAGGGGGCTGCCCTGAAGACAGAGGACGATCCCCTCACCAGTCAGGGCATCATTCCAGGCACTACGCCCTATCTATCGCCTGAGCAGATTCGAAGCGACGAACTGGATGGTCGAACGGACGTGTTTTCTCTAGGAGCAGTGATTTACGAAATGGCAACCGGCACGCGTGCTTTTGCAGAGAAAAACATGGCCATGACGATGAACGCGGTGCTCAACAAGCACCCGGCTCGGCCTCAAGACATCAATCCCGAATTGCCGCCGGAACTGGAACGGATCATCACCAAGGCCTTGGAGAAGGATCGCGGGCAAAGATACCAGAGCGCGGCAGACATGAAAACCGATCTGCAGCAACTGAGGCATGCCTTCGAGACCGGGCAGCCGATTGCCACCAGCCGCGTGGCGAATGGTCGGGCGTCGCACTCTACAGCTGTTAGAGGGTCGCGCAGGTACGTGCCCACGATCCTTGTGCTTGCCAGCCTCGCTCTGATTGGTGGCCTGGTCTTTGGTCTCTTGCGCCGTCGTTCGTTGCGGGTCAGTAAACTCAACCAGGGCGACACCATTGTATTGGCGGACTTCGCCAATTCCACGGGAGATGGCGTCTTCGACGGCTCGCTCAAGCAAGGCCTGAGCATCGCCCTCAGCCAGTCCCCATTCCTTAATATTGTTCCCGATCGAAAGGTCAGGGCCACACTCAAATTGATGACCCAACCCACGAATGCGCCTCTTACCGCCGAACTCGCTCAGGAAGTCTGTCAGCGCACGGGGAGTAAGGCATATGTAGCCGGAGCCATCGCAGCTCTCGGTAGCGAGTTTGTCATCGGACTCAGAGCAGAAGACTGTCAGAACGGCGAGATTCTGGCGCAAGAGCAGCTAACCGCCAAGACCAAGGAGGATGTAATCCCGGCGCTGGGCACAGCCGCGTCACGCCTTCGAGGTGCGCTTGGCGAATCGATTTCCAGTGTGCAAAAGCTCGATGTCCCGCTTCGCGAGGCTACCACAAGTTCCTTGGATGCTTTGAAAGAGTACACTCTCGGCGGGCTGGCTGAAAACGAGAATGGCCAAAACGCTGCAATTCAGCACTACCAGAGGGCCGTCGCTCTTGATCCCCAGTTTGCACGAGCCTACAGTGGCCTTTCCGGAAAGTACTTTGATGCGGGAGAGAGTTCATTAGCTGCTAAGGCCGCCACTAAAGCGTACGAATTACGCAGTCGCGGAACGGACCTCGAGCAAGTCCAAATCGAATCCTCTTACTACAGCTTCACCACGGGCGACCTGGAGAAGGCAGCAGCAGCGTACGAGCGCTGGGCAGAGATGCGGCCGCGGTCGCCAACCCCGCACTCCAGCTTGGCTTACATCTATTCTCAGATCGGCCAGAACGACAAGGCCCTGGCCGAAGAATTGGAAGCGCTCCGCTTAGCTCCCGCCGGCGAGCAATACGCGAACGTGGTCTCGGCTTATATCGCGTTAGGGCGCCTGAAGGAGGCCACCGCAACCGTCGTTGAAGCTCGGACTCAGAAGCTGGACTTGCCGATCAATCACAACAATCTCTATCTGATCGCTTTCTTGGAACATGACCGAGCGACTATGGAGCGGGAGGCTGCTTGGGCGGCCGGGAAACCGGAAATTGGTGCTATCTTGCTTTATTCCCAATCTTGCACGAGTTCCTATTTCGGCAAATTGAATGAGGCCAGAGAATCCTTGAGGCGCGCCAGCGCCTCGGCGGCCTCCGAAGACCTGAAAGAGACTGCTGCCAGTTACCGCGCCGATGGTGCCATCCACGAGGCGTTGTACGGCAACTTCCGGAAAGCGGAACGCGCTCTTCGAACCGTTTCGATCCCCGCCAGCGGTCAAGACGTGCAAGCTGCCGCAGGAATGGCGTATGCATTTGCAGGCGACCGGGTGCGTGCGCAGGCTCTAGCGGACCGACTCGGGAAGCAATTTCCGGAGAACACCATCGTGCAGTTCAACTATCTGCCGGTCATTCGCGCCCAGATCGCACTGAATTCCAAAAACCCCAGCCAAGCCCTTGACTTGCTGCAGTCGGCACGCCCCTACGAATTGGGTCAACCGGCACAAGTCGTCTCGCTCAACGTTTATGCTGCCTTTGTGCGCGGCGAAGCGTATCTGGCCATTCACGACGGGCCGGCAGCCCTCGCCGAATTCCAAAAGATCCTCGATAACCCCGGAATGTCACTCAACGAGCCGATCGCAGCCCTCGCCCATCTGGGGCTGGCGCGCAGCGCTGTTTTGAAGGGAGACCAGGCAAGCGCTCAATCCTTCTACCAGGACTTCATCCGGCTCTGGAAAGACGCAGACCCGGAGACCCCGATTCTGAAGCAAGCGAAGGCGGAATACGCAAAGTTGCAATAGTCCCACTAACTTTAATGCGGCCGCGTCCTGACCCAGCAGGAAATATTTCAACTCTATAATCCGATGTGAAAGTAAGGAAGGACTCATCGTCCTCCCGCCCGTCATTTCGCCCTTTGTGCCAATAGCAAGATTGCATTTGGCGCAACGGTGAGCAGGTCGCACTGGGTGGCATCAATTTTGTCAATTCCAGGAACATCTGAATTGAAGGCAACCATCTTGCATCCAGCAAAGTAGCTTGCGTACACACCAGCTTCCCATTCGACTCCACTTGGCACGGACGCTTCATGGCGCACACTGTTATTGCTGGCTGTGAGTTTTGGACTTCGTATCTCTGAAGTTCTAGGACTGAAGTGGCGGGATGTAGACTGGCTCAGCAAGACGGTGTGTGCCGACGAACTTCTGGAGATTCTCAAGTGCTGGAGACAGATCACACAATTCTCGAACGCGATACTCGATGTCCCGCCGCCCTGTTCGCGCACCTCGAAGGATGTCGCGGTTTTCCGGTAGACATAGAGTCCGCGCGAATCGCCGTTCGGAGTGAGAAAAACGTGGTAGTCCAGTCCGGTATTTACGGTCTGGGTGAAGTCGGGGTCGAGCGCGACAACTGTAGAGCCGTTCACCAGTCGAGCCGAGCCGGCGTCCTCGAACCAGTTCTTGGGAGACTCGATGGCCGACAAAGCCACTTTGCGGGCTCCGCCGTCGACGGCAACCAAGGGGGATGTGCTCCCCGTGCAGGCAAGGTTGCCGTTGACATCGACTTCGCAGTCGCCGCCAGGGCCGCCTGCATACAAGGTAATAGCGGAAGGATTTTGGTTGTAGGCGTACAAAGCGAGGCTCGCCGCACTGTTGTTTACGAAAACGCCTCCATAGCCGTCATCCACAGTGCCTAGTACGCCCCATGCTGAACCACCGCCGGTGCCGCCATCGCCCCAGGTGCCGACGCCTTCCGCGCCTCTGAAGCTCGACCCCACGCTGCTGATCTCGATGCCCTTTTGTCCGAACACTCCAACCCCGAGTTGGCTGTACGACCAGCCGTAAACGCCAATCGGGATCCCCATCCCACTAGTGGCCTGTCCATAGATGCCGTACGCCTCCACGTCACCGCTCTCGATGCCGCCCCAAACGCCGGCGCCGCCTCCAGTCGAAGCGAACTGGCCCCCCGTGATCGCGGCCGTGCCGACAGTGGGGGATGTAGCGATTATCCCGTTCGCATTCAGACCGTTATTGAAGTTCTGAATCCCGTTGAACGTGTTGGCACCGAGAGTAGCGAACGGGGAGCAGGTGAACGGCAGCGCACTCAGCGCGTTGCCCGAAGCACAGGCGTTCGATGCGAGGCTGAGCGTTGTGCTGCCACCCAACGACACCGAACCCCCGCCGGAAAGCCCAGTACCCGCCCTGACTGTTAGTGACGGATGTGCCAGCATGGTGTTGGTCACACCTGCATTGGCGATGCTCAGAGTACCGCTTGTGGTGATGGGGCCGCCCGTCAGTCCACGTCCGCTGTCCACGCTGCTTACTGTGCCAGTGCCGGGGAAAGTTTGGCCCGCGACAAAGGTGATCGTGCCGGTGTGGTCGAGACTGAGAGCGGTTCCATGAACCGACAGAACGGGATGAGTGGATTTCGGAAACAGCGTCAGAGTGTCACGTACATCTTCGGTACCTTTGACATCCAACTTGGCGGCTGGGGTCGTGGTCGCAATGCCGACGTTCCCCCCAACGGTCTGGAAGATCTTGGAGTCCCCGATGGTGGTGGCTCCGGTGAACATGGGAACGAAATCAGCCGTGCCGCTGCCAGTGATGGTTCCCGGAGGAGCGGTAGAGTTGATCGAGTTGGTGGAGGAAACTGGCGCCAGCACGAAGGAAGACGCGGGTCTGCCGCCGATGGTCTCGGCATCCAACGCCTTCAGAGCGTAGGGCACACTCATCAGTAAGGTTCGCGCTTGCTCTCTGCCGCCATTAATGGCAACGCCCAACCAGCGGGCTTCGCCGGAACTGAATAGTTCTACGGGTAACCCGTCGGGCTTGGTAGCACCCAACTGCGCGCTGTAGTGTCCGGCTTTATCCGCACTAACATTCTGGGTTTCTATCCACAGCGCTGCGCCGCCTTGCAGATCTTTGTAGATCGCAAAAGTGGCTGCGGTGGTGCCGGAGATTGGTTTGCCCTGCTCATCCACAGCTTTGCCGGTGAAGTTCACCAATCCTGGTACAACGGTTGACGACGCTACTGACGGCGTCGTCTGCTGGGCACTTAAGAAGAGATAAGACACAGAGATCGTTAGCAACACAAAAAGCGAGTATCTGGTGAACCGCATGGCGTGCACCTCTCCTGTTAAATCTTTGGTTACTGTGTGCTTGTTTCGGTCTCTTGGTTGGTCTCGCTCTTCACACTCTCCCGGCCTTTCGCGCAGAATTCGAAGAACGCAATGTGATCGCTGCCTACTTACTCGCGTCGTGAACCAAAGCCGGGCGAATCAGCGCCATTTTCTTTAAAGGCGCCGCGTGCCCTTCCGATTTGGCTGGTGAACCGCGCCGGAGCATTTCCTTGCGCGGGTCGTCGTCCTTGGTGTGGTCAGCGAAGCGTACGTTCTCGTAGTTCTTCCGCAGCGCCATGATGCGGTAGTCGAAGTTGATGCTGGAGGCACCGCCGCCTAGCTCCCGAACTTCAAACGACGTTGGCGTCTTGCTGGCGACGTACAGACCCTTGCAGTCACCGTTCGGAACGGGAAACACCTTATAATCCATTTGGGTGTTGACCGTCTGTATGAAATCGGAATCGAGTGCGACGATTGCGGAGCCGTTCACCAGTTGGGCTGAGCCAGCATCCTCGAACCAGTTCTTGGGAGACTCGATAGCCGACATCGCCACTTTGCGGGCTCCGCCGTCGATGGCAACCAAGGGGGATATGCTCCCCGTGCAGGCAAGGTTGCCGTTGACATCGACTTCGCAGTCGCCGCCAGGGCCGCCTGCATAGAAGGTAATAGCGGAGGGATTGTGGTTGTAGGCGTACAACGCGAGACTCGACGCGCTGTCGTTTTCGAAAACGCCTCCGTAGCCATCATCCACCGTGCCCAGCACGCCCCAGCTGAACCACCACCGGTGCCGTCGTCGCCCCAGACGCCGACGCCTTCCGCGCCGAGCAGATTGTTACCTACTGAGCTTATGCCGAAGCCCTTTTGTCCGAACACGCCAACCCCAGCTGAGCCCTCACTCTCTCCGTAAATACCAAATCCGCCGTCGCTTGAGAACTCCACACCAACCACGCCACCGCCTTGCGGGCTTGAAGTGCCCCCAAATACACCATTTGTTCCCCCCCCGAAGTGGCGGAATTGTAGCCGTACACACCGTAGGCGCCGACTGTGCTCGAAAGACCGCTAATTCCAGACGTCGCGGTCAGATAGCCATTGACGGTCTGATTCCCAGTGAACGTGTTGACACCAAGAGTAGCGAACGGTGAGCAGGTGAACGGCAATGCACTCAGCGCGTTGCCCGAAGCACAGGCTTTCGATGCCAGGCTCAGCGTCGTGCTGCCGCCTAACGACACCGAACCTCCGCCCGATAGGCCAGTCCCCGCTCCAACGGTCAGCGAGGGGTGCGCTAGCATGGTGTTGGTCACACCTCCGTTAGCGATGCTCAGGGTGCCGCTAGTAGTGATAGGGCCGCCCGTCAGTCCCGCTCCGCTGCCCACGCTTGTGACCGTACCCGCGCCAGGGAAAGTCTGGCCGGACACGAAAGTCAGGAGGCCAGTGTTGTCAACACTAAGGGCGGTGCCATGAACCGACAGCACCGGATGCGTTGATTTGGGAAACAAGGTCAGAGTGTCGCGGACATCTTCTGTACCCTTGACATCCAGTTTGGCGGCTGGAGTCGTGGTCGCTATGCCAACATTCCCTCCGACGGTCTGGAAGATCCTGGATCGGCGGACTCTGATGTACCTCTTGGGGGACCAGGACGGTAAGGGGCCGTGGCTTTATGGCATGGATGTCGAACGCCGCATTCCTCACCGGCTGAGTTCTGGCCTTGACCGGTTCACGTCCCTGGCGGCCAATGCCGAGGGTAGCCGTCTCGTCGTAACGCGCTCCAGTCCGATAAAGACACTTTGGCGCTTGCACATCGCTGATTCACCTGCTCAAGCGTTAGCACCGGCTCGAATCTCGCTGACGACCGGCACAGGCTTCTCTCCACGACTCGGTCCAAATTTCCTTCTGTACGTTTCTGCGACCAGTACGAGCGAGACCATCTGGAAGCTCGTGGACGGGGTCGCCACGGAGTTGTGGAGTGGCGAGGGAGCGCAGGTCTTTGGTGGCCCAGCAATCGCCCCGGATGGAAATCATATTGCATTCTCTGTCCACCAGCACGGACAAACGTTTTTGTACGTAATTCAAGCCGACGGCCGGAATGCCAGAGTTGCAACCGATGCGCTCGATCTGCAAGATGTTCCAGCGTGGGCACCTGACGGCCAGTCGCTCACCTCGGCGGCGAACGATCATGGGATCACTCACCTTTTCCGCGTGCCGGTCGACGGTCGGCCGCCGACTGTATTTGTCCAGGAGTACTCGGTTGATGCCGCATGGGCGCCCGACGGCCACTTCGTTGTTTATTCGGGAGCTGACATCAAACCACATATCCGATTAAAGCCGCTACTGCCGACGCCGCAATGTACCCTTTGCCTGCTTTAACCCTAAGTCGTGGCGCTCGACACTTAGCCTTCCTGCACGGAGGAAGGGAACTTGTGTTCCTGCGAGGAGACATTCGACATAAGAATCTCTGGTCAATGGATATCAAGACGGGTGCGGAACGACAGTTGACCTACCTCCCGCCGGACTTTGATATTCGCGATTTCGACATTTCCAGGGACGGTGCTGAAGTTGTCTTGGAACGAGTTCAGGAGCATTCGGAGGTGGTGCTGCTCGATCTTCATCGACCATAATTCCCGCCCGTTGCTCTCTAAGAACTCGGCGCGACATCGCCAACCTCTGTCAGAGATAACCTTATGACGATACATTGCTCAAGACGTAAACTGACGTTAGTCTTCGGTCTCAGCCTCCTGGCAAGTGGAGTCATCTATGCTGCGGTCGCACTCGAATTATGGGTCGGCACGAGCGACCACATCGAATTATGGAACGGCCCGGCCACACTGACAGCCAGAACGCTCAAAACGTCGGTCGGCGAGACGACAGGTGCATGGCATTTATCATCCCGGGTATGTGTATAACGTCGTAAGACAAGGGACGATCACCGTCGAGGATGGATGCGGCGGCACTCAGGCATATAGCGCCGGGCAGGCTTTTGAGACGTCCGAGGGCCGCGTCCACAGAGCGTATAACTTGGGCGGGGTGGACGCTATCGAGTCCAATATGTTCGTCGGCCCGCCGGGCAGACCGATAACGGTATTCATTCCAAATAACGAGCGTCGTTGCGGCCCACCGAGCAGCGTTAACGAATGTAAGGGCCATGGCTGGGCAAGCTTTAACCATCCGAGTTTATTCGCAAATCAAGGGGAGTGCATTAAGTACGTCAATCATCGACCGAGGGTGACCGTGCTTGTTCCCGAGGATCCCTTACGTTAGCCGCTTTAGCGGTTACGATAAAAAGCTCTGTTCGTGGAACCGATGAAGTAGTAGGCCCGCCAGCATAAAACTTGTTGCGGTTCGCGGACGTGTCTTGGTTCAGCCTGAAATGGAGAAGCGACGTTCTCCGTTAGTGAGTATTCCGCCCTTCGGGCGGGGATTTTCAAGGCATGCGGGTCTTTCGATCAGATGGAGGTTGGGCGGCGCAAGAACGAGTCCTCACGCCCCCGTTCATCGTCTCGATGAGCCCACCGGACTATCCCTCGGCATGGTTGCGTCCCCGCAGTGCCCGCTTCCGTTTCGCCCGGCGAGATCATTGTAGCTCAGCAACGACCTGGCGTTGCTCAACCTTCAGTTTGCCCGTCACCCGCTTGGGACTGAGACCTATGAAGTGCTTTTGGGGGATATTCAGGGCTTGGCGGGCGGCGTATCGCCCGCTCGTTCCGCGATCGGCCGAGCGTATTGCACCAATGAGAGCAGGAACTTTCCGGGTTCTTCGGTCATCGGCAAATGCGCCGAGTTTTCGAACCACACGAATTGCTTTAATGGCGCTTTGACCTTCGCGAACCAGTCGGCCGTAACTCGGGAGTTGACATTGAAGTCGTAGCGGCCGGCGAAGATGATAAGAGGGCAGTCCAGCTTTTGTATCCCGGTTAGATCGAGGCTCAGAACCTGTGCCAGAAGGTAATGCTCAGAGAAGTCGTTGCCCTGCCAGATACGTAAGATCTCCTCATCGGTGTAGTCTGGCGAGAGCTTCGCAAGATCGCTCTCGGGAGAGTTGCTTCGCCGGTGAGCCATCACCCCACCGTAGAAGTCCAGCCACTTCCGCTGAGTGTAGATACCCTTGAGCGGAGCGGGCTGCTCGGGCGGAAAGTAAGGAGCAATGGACTCCAACTCGCGCACCGCTTCGGAGTTTCCCGCGCGACGTGCCGCGTCGAGCGCGAAGGCCCAACCGCGACGTTCACTCTCAGGCCCGTCGGTGAGTTGGCCCACTCCGATATAGGCGTACAGCCATTCGGGATGGCGCTTTGCCATTTCCAGGCCGAGATAGCTGCCCCAGGAGTGCCCCATGACAAAAATCTTCTCTTTGCCCACTTCCCGGCGGACCCAAGTGATCATCTCTTCCGTATCCGACAGCATGCGCTCAAGTGTCATGGTGGGGCCGACCTTTGCCGGATCATTGATCATGTATGTCTTGCCAGCGCCCCGCTGGTCCCATTGCACGACAGTGAAGTAGTCCTCCCATCCGCGGCTGAACCACCAGCTCATGGGCATCGAGACGTACCCGGGACCACCGTGGATCAGCAGAAGCACCGGATTCCGTTTGTCGGCGCCGCGGATCGATACCCACTGGTCGATACCGCCGATCCGCACCTTCTCCAGTTGCTCGATCCCATCAGGACTGACGATTTTGCGAGCATCCGCGATTATCTTGGTCGCGTCGGCGCGGCTGAAAGGCTTCGATAACGTCTGACCCACAGCCAAACCAGCAACAGCCAGCGCCGAGAGCACAGCGGCGAGCTTGCAGGCAGTCCTGATGTTCGCGTTGAATTTGAAAGTCATGCCCCTACCTTAGCGCGTCTGGCGACTGCCCGCCAAAGGGGGGGTCGTCGGCAAACCCGAAACTATCCACTTCAACGGCTGTCCGAGATCGCGGCAGGTTCGCTCTTCACGCAGCTTGCTGGCGGCGACTCTGGCGTTGCTGTCTGGCAGCTTCCAACTTGCGGTCGCGATCGCTGTGAATCTCCTGGTGGCGGCCAGCCAGCGTCCTTCGGCGTGATGTAGCCGATGGCGCTGTTCAGGCGGACGTTATTGTAATGCTCCACGTAGCCCTCAACCAGACGCCGCGCATCTTCCAGCGAGAGCGGTGTTCCGGGCCGGATACATTCGCTCTTCAGCGACTTGTGCCAGCGTTCGATCTTGCCGTTCGACTGTGGATAGTAAGGGGAGGTTCGGACGTGCGTCATGCCCGATATGCGAATGAACTCCTTGAAATCACGAGCAATGAACTGCGGACCATTGTCCGAGATGATGCGTGGCTTGGCTGCCGGGAACTTTTCCTTGGCGCGTTCGAGAATTACTTCGACATCCGCTTCCCGCATCGACTCACGCAAATCCCAATGCACGAGAAAACGACTGAATCCATCCAGAACGCTGCACAGGTAATAGAAGGTGCCGCACAGGTTGATGTAGGAAACGTCGATATGCCAGTGCTGATGCGGCTGCAGCGGCTGCTCAAAACCTGTTCCTTTGCGCGATGGTCTGCTCTTCCACCGGGATAATAATCCAGCTTGCTTTAACACTCGCCAAACGCTCGCTGGACTGACGGCCACAACGTCAGCGTCGAGCATCATGAAGGTCAGCCGCCGGTAACCTTCCAGCGGGTTCTTCAGATGGAACCCGATGATCGCTTCTTTCTCCCACAGCTCCAACCAGAAATCACGCGGAACCCAACCGTTGTGCTCGTTGACACACCCATACCTCTGCCGCCAGTCATAGAACTTGCTGGCCGTCACTCCCAGCCAATGGATAAACCGTCCGACACTGATCTCAGTCCTTTCCGACCAGCGCCGGACGAAATCCACGACTTGGTCCCGCACATCGTGCGGCACCCAGATACCGGTTAGAGTTCCCCAAGACTTTTTTTTAGCGCGATGTGCTCCGCCATCAGCTCACCCAGGACCTCGTCCTTGGTCTGCACCTTCTTCTCCAAGAACTCGATCCGTTTCTGCTTCTCCTCCACTTGGCGGTGGGGACGCTCCTGAGACTGAAAAGCGGCGGCTCCGTTCTCGAACAGTTCCTTCTGCCAGCGGTAGAACACCGTTGGGCGCAGGCCTAGTTCTTCACACAGCTCCGAGACGGGTACTTTGTCCACAAGATGTCGCCTCAGAATGGCTACTTTTTCTTCTGGAGTGAAATGCTTCCGTTCTTTCCTCATGCGTTCGCTCCGTTATCTTAACGGACAAACGCTTCTCCATGTCCAACTGAGGCAGGACATGATTGCAGTCCTTACACGATGGAAACAGGTTTCGGAGTTTACCCGGCCTGATGACTGGATCTTCGCTTCGCCGTGGAAGCTGGGTAGGCAACCTGTGTCCTACTCGTGGATCTGGGAGAATCTGTCAATTGCTGGAAAAGCCGCTGGCATCGGACATCTCAGTTCTCATGCGTTCCGCAATGCATACCGGACGTGGCTTGACGCCATGGGAACTCCAGTAGGTGTGCAACAGAAAATGATGAGGCACGCGGACATCCGCACCACGATGAATCACTATGGGACCGCGCTCAAGGCTGATATGCGAAAAGCATCGGACGCCGTTGGCCGGGTTTCAGCAGGTTTTAAAGCAAGCTAAGTGCTTTAAATTCTAGGGTGGGAGACGGGAATCGAATCCTCCCTCAAACAACAAACAAAGAACTTAACCGAGCACGGTCAGCAATCTTAGTTCTCGTAAGTCTCCCGCAAAACCGAGAAGTGATTTGCGGTGATTTGCAAAGCGACTCACGCTACCGCTCGTCAATTTTATGATGTCGGGGTCTATACTTGTGGAAAAAAGTGAAAAACGCGGTATTTGCGTCTGGAGCGCGAGCACCCCTCGCCCACGTACTTTCCCTCACCCAAGCTCTAACAATGCGCGGTAGCGTGCGGTAACGCAAGGGCGCGCCATCGTACAAACCCAGTCCAAGCTATTTCTTGTAAATACCTAATTTTCTGCAGTTTACGGACAGCAACCATTCGTTTGATGGGGATTTTGAATCGGTGGCGATGTCGCACCGCATATTTCGCACTTTCGCTTTCTTCGCATGCTCCTAGAGGCAAGCATTTGGGCCGACTACGAGAGTAAGTCACTTAGATCGCCCTTGGGGCAGTAGGTTTCGGTTAGCTGCTGGGGAACACGTAATAAGGAGGACGCGACCAAGCAAGACAACCCAATTTCCCCCTCTGTGCTTGGCCCAGGATTGCCATTTGTCGAATGGGAAACGCTATATATCTTATAGATATTTTGTTATGATATATGCATACTGTGAGGATAAGGACCAAAATCGTGACAGCCAAGCGCGCGGGTATCTACGTCAGAGTCTCCACAAATGAACAGGACACCTCGATGCAGGAGCGGGAGCTGCGGGACTACATAGCTCGGCGAAACTGGACCCTTCGTAAAGTTTATGCCGATACAGTCTCCGGTGCGATTGAAAAACGCTCAGGACTGGAAGCACTATTCGCCGACTGCCGTCGCGGGAAGCTGGACGTTGTTGCAGTCTGGAAGTTCGATAGATTCGCACGATCCCTAAAGCAGCTCCTGCACGCACTGGAGCTGTTCAGAGAACTGGGAATCGGCTTTGTTTCGTGCACAGAGGCAATTGATACCTCTCTTCCACATGGGGAAATGCTGTTCCAGATCATTGGTGCTATTGCCCAGTGGGAGCGCTCACTTATCGCCGAAAGGGTGAAGGCGGGATTACAGCACGCCCGCAATCAGGGAAAGAGATTGGGCCGTCCACCTCGCCGCGTGCTGACAAAGGAGGAGATTACAACGCTCAGGAAAGAACGAAAACAGGGCCGCGTGCCTTTCAGAGAACTGGCAAGAAGGTACCGGGTGAGTGTGTTTACAGCACACACGCTATGTGCTAGACAGAGCTAATTCAGTAATTGGACGATGCAGGAAATTGCCCCCGATCCAGACCAGCGTGTTTGCAACGCCGCCCGCCCCCAGCTGCTGACCGTCTAACCTCGGGGCAGAATGCGTGGACCCATCCTCTGATTTGCGCCTATTATGGTTACGAATTTGGAGGCGTTATGCGTCTGCTGAGACAAGCTGTCGTCGTGCTGGTGTTCTGCGGATCGTTTGTCGGCGGTGTTGCCGTCCAGGAAACGTTCACGACTCCGCTGATTCCTCGCGAAGTTCTGTTCGGTAACCCGGAGCGCGCCGATCCCCAGATTTCGCCGGATGGCTCGCAAATCGGGTATCTCGCACCCGTCGACGGTGTGCTGAACGTGTGGATTCGCACGCTGGGGAAGACTGACGACCGGGCGGTCACGAGCGACAAACACCGGGGCATTCGAAATTTTCTATGGCAATACGACAATAAGCACATTCTCTACGTGCAGGACGTTGGTGGGGATGAGAACTGGCGGCTCTATCAGACCGATATTGCTTCCAACCAGACGAAAGACCTAACGCCTTTCGAGAAGGTTCGCGTGGATATAGTCGCCTATGAGTGGAGTTCGCCGGACACGATTCTGGTGCAGATGAACCGGCGCGATCCAAAACTTTTCGATGTACATCGAATTGATCTGAACACGGGAAAAGTTGAACTCGATACCGAGAACCCGGGAGACGTTCAAAGTTGGCAAGCCGACAACGCGCTGCGCATCCGGGCGGCCCAAGCGCAGACCGATGATGGTGGGACGATCGTTCGCGTCCGCGATGACAGCAAGACGCCCTGGCGCGAACTAATAAGGTGGGGTTCGGACGAGACCTTCGGCGGGGTCAACGGGTTTTCGCCGGACAACAAAGCCCTCTGGGTCACGACGAGTCTCGACGTGAACGCTGCTCGCTTGCTGGAGATTGATATCGCCAGCGGCAAACGGAAAGTGATTACTGAAGATCCGCAGTTCGACGTCAACAGCACCATTAACAACCCCAAGACGAACGCACTGGAAGCCGTCAGCTACAACAAGCAACGTACTGAATATGTGTTCATTGATACCAAGGTAAAAGCCGACTTCGACATTCTCCAAAAAGTTCGCAAGGCGACATCGCCTCGGTGTCACGCAGGCTTGATGATAACCAGTGGATTGTCGGCTTACGTTAGCGACGACGCGCCCGAGTATTGGTACCTGTACGACCGCCGTCGAAGCAACAGGCGACGCTGCTATTCAGCATCCGGCCGCACTTGGACAAGTACACACTCTCGGCGATGAAACCCGATCGAGTACACCGCGCGCGATGGCATGAAGATGTACGGCTATCTCACTACGCCAGCGGGCATGCAACCCAAGAACCTACCCATGGTGGAGTTTGTACATGGCGGTCCATGGGGGCGTGACGAATGGGGCTTCAACCGTTACGCGCAGTGGCTGTCCAACCGCGGATACGCGGTTTTGCAAATTAATTTCCGCGGATCGGCGGGTTATGGCAAGCAGTACATGAACGCTGGAGATCGCCAGTGGGCAGGCACAATGCATACCGATTTACTCGACGGCAAAGACTGGGTCTTAAACAAGGCGTAGCCGATCCGAGCAAAGGTCTGCATCATGGGCGGCAGCTACGGAGGCTATGCAACTCTCGCCGCGTGACGTTTTCGCCGGATGCATTCGCCTGCGGAGTTGACATTGTGGGTCCATCAAATCTGAACACGTTGCTCAAGACCATACCACCTTATTGGTCGACGCTGTTGGCCACTTTCCACAAGCGCATGGGCGATTCGGAAGCCGTGCTCAAGGAGGAATCGCCATTGTTTAAGGCGGACCAGATCAAAGTACCCGCTGTTGATTGGCCAGGGCGCCAACGATCCCCGCGTAAACAAAGCGGAGAGCGACCAAATTGTGGCGGCTATGCGCAAGAACGACAAGCCCGTCCAGTATTATGTGTTCCCCGATGAAGGACACGGCTTTGCACGGCCGACCAACAACATGGCCTTCAACGCGGTCTCGGAAGAATTCCTGGCGAAATACTTGGGCGGAAGATTCGAGCCTGCCACGGCGGACGAAAGCAAGTTGCTAGCGAGCATTAAACAGTAGCGGCTCGAACATTCTTGGAGCGCACAAGTTAGTTGAGAGTGCGAGACACGCTCCGACCAATCGGACTTTGTTAGTGCGCTAGTCTTGAAGACCTACGGATTATGAGAACCCGGCAGGAACTTGTCGCGTTATGAAAATTTTCTACTCTATTTGATTCTTCAACGCTTTACAAGCTCGCTGGTGTTGTCCATGGTGTACTCGATTTGACTGGCTCTGATCCTTCCATCATTACAATTTCATTACAGTGACGTTGACACCTGCGGTCTCAATGGCCTGGTGCAGCGCGACTCCCGGCGCCTGCTTTACACTAGGGACTCTCTGAATAAGTAAGTTTCTGACCGCGCAAGCCTAGTACCTCAGCAATGGTGGGTCGATGACGTAGCATTCCACTTGGATTTTGTCTCCGTCTTCGCCCATCGAACCGGCTTTCATCTACGCGCTCGCTGTCAGCAGCTTCTGACGACTGAGAAACAGATTGACCAACCCGCAGATCACGAACAGCTGATGCGCGTTCTTCTTCGAGTCCTCGGTAACGCAGCTTCACAAATCCAAATTTCAACTTCATCACCTGAAATACGTGCTCGACCTTTGACCGCACGCTCGATTTCGTCCGATTCTTCGCCCGCTCCTCCTCGTCAATCCCGTTCTTATAGCGGTAGCGACGGTGCGTGTGGTCCTGCGCCCGGGGTGCGCATTCCTGGATAACCTCCGTTTGTCCGCGATAAGCCTGGTCCCCCCATATCCCGGGTTTCTTCCCCGTGCAACAGATCGGGCAGCACCCTCGAGTCGGCCACATGGGCCGGCGTGGCTACCGCCGTATGGATGATCTTGGTCTTGCTGTCCACTCCTACATGGGCCTTCATCCCGAAAAACCACTGCTTGCCTTTCTTGGTCTGGTGCATCTCCGGATCGCGTTGCTGTTCTCCCGGTTCTTGGTCGACGTGGGCGCGTGCAGGATGGTTGCGTCCACGATCGTGCCGGTGGTGATGCGCACTCCCCGGGCTTGCAAGTGCAGATTGACCGTACCCAGAATCTTGGCCCCAAGTCGATGTTCTTCCAGCAAATGCCGAAACTTGCACACCGTGGTTTCGTCCGGCGCCGGCTCATGCCCCAAATCGATCCCCACGAACTGCCGCATCACCGGCGAGTCATACAGGGCCTCTTCCACCGCCGGGTCCGACAGGTTAAACCACTGCTGCAGAAAATAAATCCGCAGCATCCGCTCCACTCCCACCGGCGGGCGCCCATTCCCCGGCTTGGGATAATGGGGTTCAGTACGCGCGCACACTTCTCGCCACGGGACCACTTGTTCCATTTCTTCCAGAAATACCTGTCGTCGTGTCTTTTTTGTATACCGCTCAAAACCATTCATCGTCGCCAGACTCCTCTGTTGTTTGTTCGTCGATCTCATCTGGCGGCAACCTACTCTATATTCCTGTGGAAAGGGAGACCTTATTCAGAGTCTCCCTAGCAATCAATCTGGCTCAACAAAAATCGGGCAGCTCATGGTGTAAGCGGAGTTCGGGCTTCCAGTCACACGGTTGTGTGTTGCGGGTCACTGACTCCCGATCTTATTGGGGATAGTCTTGCTCGTACCCCGACTCGAAAACTCCCCCGGGCAATGAGGAAGCTTCCGGGTCTCTTACTCCAAGAGGAGAGGAGAGTCTTATGTTTGCCCGCATCGTTAAGTGCATTCCCAGGCTGGAGAGGAACGAAGAGTTTCTGAAGAAGTGGCACCTGGCCCCTCGAACGCAACAGGCCGCGGCCGGCAACGGCATGACCCACGACGAGGCGATGCTGGAATGGGCACGAGGACTGGCGATTATCTTATTTCTCGTGCTGATCGTACTCGTGATTTCGATTGCCGGTAAATAGCAGAGCGTGCCGGCTCCCACGAATCCGTTGCCGCATGAAAGCCGGGAAGCCACCTGCCTCCGCGGGGGAACACTTATGGCCGAACGCCGGAATATCCGATTGCTGAAACATCGGAATGAGATGAACTGAGTTACCGAAAGTGGGTCTCGGCTATCCTAGAGGTCTTAATCGCGCTCGGCATGGCATTTCTCGGTGTAATCTCGTACTCGGGCTGTCTCTAGCCACTTGGCTGCGTAGTCTTCTGTTTGGGCTTTCAGGGCTTGTGGCAGTAGGAACGTTTCCACTTAGTTCAAACTAGGGAAATTCTGAATAAGTCCGTGTTAAAGGTAGTAAGTGCTCGGCGATGCCGGTGCAAGCGTTTGAATTCGGTTTTTCTGCGGTCGCGGGCCTGCTGCTGCGGCTCGCCGTGATCAGCAACCTTCGCTGCCGGGCTAAGCCGGTAGCAGAAGCATCAGTTTTTTCCGCGCTGCCGGTCGTGATTCGCACCCCCTGCGCTTGCAAGTGCAGGTTCACCTGCCCCAGGATCTGTTCCCCCTAGTCGGTGTTTTTCCAGCAAGTGCCGGAACTTGCACACCGTGGTCTCGTCCGGCGCCGGCTCGCAGCCTAAATCAATGCCCACGAACTGCCGCATTACCGCCGAGTCGTACAGCGCCTCTTCCACCGCCGGGTCCGACAGGTTGAACCACTGCTGCAAAAAGTAAATCCGCAGCATGCGTTCCACTCCCACCGGCGGCCGCCCGTTCCCCGGCTTGGGATAATGCGGCGCCACCAGAGCACACAGCTCGCGCCATGGCAGCACTTGCTCCATCTCTTCCAGAAATATCGCTCGCCGCGTCTTCCTCGTGTACTGCTCAAAGCCAGTCATCATCGCCAGGGTCCTTGGTTTCATTTCTCAGACACTCTAACCTGACCGGCTGTGGAAAGCAGAGAGCTTAATCAGAGTCTCCCTAGACATCGCTTGCCGAAGTTTCCATTTTGAATAAGGCGCTCCTTTTTCTGTCAGCTTGCTATCGAGCGCCGATACCTCCGCTCTTTCCGCCTCGACCTTGGATTCTATTTGTCGGACGTGCACTGAATCAATCTTCATCAATCGGAACCTCAACGACATTCTGGCCAGATTCTTGAGGGCTTAGCTCAGAACACTCTGGGCAACGACACTTGAAATCTTTGTCAGAAGGACTTGCCAGGTGACCGCATTCAGCGCAGATGAACCCTCCGTCCAGATGGGCGACCATCGGCCTGAACTCCTCGCCAAAGACGCAATACGGGCAGCGAACGACCATCACAATGTCCGTCGCGGCGCCCATCTAGGCGACTCCCGATGATATTTTTGAGGCCAGGAATATCAGCAGATCACAAATGTCCATCCCGGAATCGAGCAACGAGATCATCTCCTCGGGAGTAACACCGACTTGCTGCCCGAACCGCATAAGCTTATCGGCGGCTTGTTCCAAGAGGAGTGCGTCTCTTCAGTTCGAACTCCTCTTTTGAATTTGGGGGCAGCCAGCGAACTCGTCCCTGCCGAAGGGACGCGTTTCTGTAGATGTGATGGAGATCACGTACGCTAGTGATAGTTGACGCTGCAAGAGTCGAAATTCGCCACGATAATGTCCCTCACCTCGCACCTCAATAAGTGATGCGAACGACTCACAACTTGGACCGCCAAGGAGGCTATGAAATGGCTACGCGGCTTCGGGTTTCTCTGCTCCTTGCTTTCACCCTCACAGTCATACTACTGACCGAGAGCAGTTACGCAATTCCAGCTTTCTCCCGACAGTACGGTACCTCGTGCAGCACGTGTCACATCGACTTTCCCAAGCTGAATGATTTTGGCAAGGCATTCAAAGACGCCGGATTCAAGTTTCCCAAGGATGATGAGACCTTTATCAAGATCCCTCCCGTGATGCTTGGTGCGCCGGCGCAGGCGGAAATGTGGCCGCACACTATCTTTCCTGGGACCATTCCGGGGATGCCTCCGATTGGGTTGCGCTTCAACACTTTTTTTCAAGTGGTCAGCGCGAACCGTAATAACTTCAATGTGCAGCATCCGAACGATCCCACCATGCAACCGTTCATCCCCCGCACGGATTTTCAGTCCGGGTTGTTGAGCATTTTTATGGCAGGAAACTTCGGGAGTGACATCGCATTCTGGGTGGATGACGATATAAGCGTCGGGGGCGCCAACGCCGACGGCGGACTGGGCGATGGCTATCTGAAATTCGTGAACATTGGCCGTTTTATGAAGCTGCGCAAGGACTTTCTTAGTCTCCGCGTCGGTCAATTTGAACTGGATTTACCCTTTAGCCAGGCCCGCACCTGGAACCTGAGCGGTTGGGATATCTACGACGAAGCCAATATTGGTGTGTTGAATGGGCTATCTCCCCAGCAGAACGTGAACAACGGATTCGCTTTCTCCAGTGCCGCACAAGGAGTGGAATTCAGTGGTGGTCACACTTACGAGGGCTATCACTATTCGGTGGCCATCGTGAACCAAGACACTAACCAGAATACTAATCAGGGCCTGGCAGGCCAGGACCCAGGAAGCGGAGTCAATGTTCCTCCGGAAGTCGGTTTCGTTTCCGACTCGAACTTCAAGGATCTATATGCCCGGTTTTCCTACCGCTTTAATCTGGAGCGCAATCCGGTTGTCCGCAAAGAGATTCAAGCGGCAGGGCCCAGCGGTCCGCGCGACCATACTTATCTAACCCTCGGCAGCTACTATTTCTATGGCCGATCAGTGCAACGGTTCGCCGGGGCTACGACAGACGTGGTCACTGCGCGTGAACCGTTCTACCGGGTGGGAGGTGATTTCAGTTTCAACTACCGGAACCTGAATTTCTTTGGACTCTATATGGCAGGGCACGATCAGAACCTGCTCCCTTTCCCGGTCGGTGCGCCGACAGGGTTCGTTGGATCCCGGGGAGCCACTTTCGGTGGTGGATGGCTGGAGGCGGACTATTTGGTATTGCCATGGGTGATGACCATCATGCGGTGGGACACTGTCCGATCGACCGCGGATCGGATTAACGGCATCGGAGCCGACATCGATGCTCCGCCTCCGTCACCATTCTTTTCGCCCTTTAGTTCTACACGAAATCGCTTTACGCCGGGCATTCAGTTCTTGATCCATGCCAACATCAAGGCCGCATTCGAGTACCAGATCCGGCCGCAGCAGATCGTCTTTAACCCCGCTACCGGATTGGCGTTGACAAACCCGTTCCGGACCAACTCGGCGGTGGCGGGATTGGAATGGGTCTACTAAAACGGGGAGGGCAGCTCTCCCACTATTTTTTGAAACGAGGAGAACAACAATGAAACGCAGCCTTGGCTTGGCTGTACTAGTGATAACAGCATTTGTGACTTCGAAAGCCGGTACGATCAGCGGGAAAGTCTCAGGCGTTGCGGGTGAGTCGGTGGTTTACGTCGACGTGATTCAGGGCAAGACTTTTCCTGCTCCGACGCAAGAGCCGGTAATGGATCAGAAGGGCTTAATGTTTCAGCCGCACATCGTGGTAGTGCAGCAAGGCACGACGGTGCAGTTCCTGAACAGCGATAGCGTTGCCCACAACGTGTTCTGGATTTCGGTCGCCGGCAACAAGAAGCTCGGTCACAACCTGGGCACTTGGCCCAAGGGCGAGAAACGTCCGTTCAAGTTTGACAACCCTGGCGCAGTGCCGCTGTTGTGCAATGTGCACCCGGAGATGTCGGGCTATGTCGTGGTGTCGCCCACGCCGTACTTTGCTCTGACGGATAAGTCGGGCGAATACAAAATCGAAAACGTCCCCGACGGGAGCTACACCTTAACCGCTTGGCACGAAGGCGCCAAGAACCAGTCCAAGCCGGTGACTGTGGCGGGCGACACTAAAGCGGATTTCACCCTAAGCAAATAAGGAAACAATGATAAAGGAGCGGGCGGTTACGTCCGCTCCGCATCATTTCTAACTAAACGTCTCCATCAAAACGAAACACTAGGAACGGCCATCTTGCTGAAACGCTACAAAGACAA
>CAWGBX010000019.1:0-188210 GCA_963820925.1 uncultured Acidobacteriota bacterium | reverse complement strand
GAAACAGCAATCAGTTTTCGTGACTGCCAAGCGAAAAACTACTGTGCTATAATCGCGGCCCGTTCAGTCTGGCAACAACTTTCAGTAGTCTTTCTAATTCTTAGCGCTTGCAGTGCGAGCAGAGCATCCGGCACAGAGCGCAGCCGGAAATTTCACAGGAGGAGAAATGAACGTTCCCGAAACCCTCTATCTACGAGACGACGAAATGGATGAGTTTGGCGACAGCGGCGCCTACGGCGAATCCCTGGAAGAAGATTACGAAGAAGAAGAGGAAGAAGAGGAGGCAGAACTGCCGGGTGTAACCGACTCCGAAGTGGGAGTGGAAACGCCGATGCCCGTGCCGCCGGTGCCCGTCGGTGGCGGCGGTGGTGGCTCGTCTAAGCCTGCCGCGAAAAAGGCCGCCCCCAGGAAGGCCGCTCCGAAAAAGGCGGCGAAGAAGAAAGCGCCTAAGAAAGCAGTGAAAAAGAAACCCGCCCGCAAAGCCACGAAGAAGAAGGCTGCCAAAAAGAAGCCGGCGAAGAAGGCGAAGAAAAAGGCCAGCAAGAAGTCCGCACGCCGACGTCGTTGATGAATTTGATTTGAAAAACCGGAGACCCGGATTAAGACGCAGCTTATGGCTGCACTGTACTGCTGTTAACAAACGCCCGATTCATATCGGGATATGGCTTCAGCCGCCGTCTTTTGGATTACGTTTGTCAGGAAAGGAAAGCCGCAGCTTGTTGCTGCGGCTTTTTGTTTGAAGCTCGGAATCACTGCTTTCGCGGTGTTAGGTCCTGATTGAAAATTCTACTCCGGGCGCCCCGCGGCTTTTTCCTGACGCGTAGACTATTTCTTACGTTGAACAGCCTCCAAACAACGCCCGTAAAGCTCGAGCAGATGGTTGGCATAGTCTTCTGGCTTTGAGGCGGCGCCTGACCCCTGAAAGCCAACGCCCGACGAACTGGTCCGGCCGTAGCCAGTTGTCATGGCGACAAATTTCATCAAGTCAAGCGCGATGTCTTCATTGCGGCGTGAACCAGGTGTGCTGGCGGATGCTTCGTCCATGAATTCCTCCGTGGAAACGCGAATGCTGGATATTTCGTCGTCCATACTGCACGAAATAATTGCGGCCAAAAAATGATAGCAGAACAGCAAGAAGCCAATGAACCACAAAGGACACGAAGGTTCACAAAGGTCGTACTGCTTTCCTTTGTGAACATTCGTGTCCTTTGTGGTTCAAGCTCTGAGAATTCACCAAAGGTGACGCCGGACGGGGCACCTCGCTCATGAGCGCGAGCAGAGTCTGTTCGGACTCAGGTCTCAATTCCCACGTAGCAAACCCGCCCAACCAGGTAACTGCTTGCGTTCTTGTCTGCCTCAATGGCCACTACTTCGACCGGGTAGGCCTGGTTGTGTGGACGCAAGATCAGGTTGTTCCCGGCTAATTCCACGTATTTGATTGTGCAGTTGCCGTCTTTGTTCACAGCATACATGTTGGACTCACCCTTGCGATAAGGCTTGAGCGAGTTGTAATGGCGGTCGATGAGCACAGTCGCGCCCGGCAAAAGGCGGGGATACATACTCATGCCATCGCGACCATCGACCTGAAGAACAACAAAGCGTTCCCAGTCGTTGCGGTGCCCCTCCATCTCGGGACGAAGGCCGCGCAGGAAACTCTTCTTGAACTTGAGAATCTCTTTTACGTTCATGCTCATGACGAGAGGCTCGGTGGCGGCGATGGTGCCGTCGACGACCAGGACATTCTCGAACTCGTCCTCGCTCGGCGGCAGGATGCTGGCACGTTTGTTGACTTCGTTCGGATCGAGCAGATCGAGCACAGAAAGGTGCTGCACTCGCAAGACTTTATCCATGCCCTCTAGACTCAATCCTCGCTTGCGGTTGAGGAAGTTGGAGATGTGAGCTTGTTTAAACCCGGTCTGTTCCGCCAGGCGCAAACCGGTCAATCCCTCTTCCTCGATGCGGTGCCACAAGGTTTTGCGAAGGTTTTCCTGCAGTACTTTGAATTTCATAAGGGAAAGTATACCATCCTTTATAGCGAATCGCTATTAATAATGACAGTTCAACATCTCAAAGGAACAACCCCGCGGCTAAGTCCGCGCGACCCTGAAAAACGGACTTTTCCACAGCCAAAATGCTCGTTTTCCAATAGCCACTTGCTATTGTGATTGTTTTCACTAACATCTGTCAGAAAATAGTTCTTGACTTATAACGAACGTGAAGTTATATGATAACTAGTCTGTTATAACTACTCTGTTTATGGGAATGAATTGATGACATGTAACCCACAACCCGAAAATGAGGGAGGGGGCTTTGTGGAGTTCCGCCGCAAGGTCCGCTCCGCTGAAGTGCTCTCTGCCGCAATGGAACAACTGCTGCGGATGCTGCAGTTTACCGGCAAGGTTAGTGTGGTCGTGCAGAACGGCCGCGTGTTGAAATCCGGATACGAGGAGGGCTACTTCCGCAAACCGCCGTTAACCTGATACGCCGGGCGAGGCGGGAGCGCGATTGGTTCGACCGCAATACTTAATAGCTAAATAAACTTAACAGGCTCTCCGTAAGAGAAACGGGCCCTGTGACCGAGCAATCGGCACAGGGCCTTTTTATTTGGGCTTGAGGCGTTAGCTTGATGCCCGAAGCTTGATAACGAGTTCATTGCCAGGGAGGCAATCATGGAAATCGAAGGTTTAGAGATCGTCCGGCTGGAACTGAAGTATTGCGAAAGATGCGGCGGGTTGTGGATGCGCACGTGGGGCACGGAAGACGTGTATTGCCCCTCGTGTGCTGTGCAAATGTCGGATCTTCCCATCGGACGGAAAGCGAGAAAGCCGCGTTTACCGGTGAACGACCGAATCGAACTTAAGAGCCAGTGCGAAGACTGGTCAATAGTTTGCGGCGAAGGGGGGAACGCATGAGTGCCACAGTGATCGCGCTGCTTTATGCGTTTGCGGAGACGCCAGGAATGCCACCGGGCATAATTTCCGAGCCTGCTTTCGCGGATGCGGCGGAAGGCCCGCTGACTGATCTGGCTGAGTCTGACGGGATCGGTGAAGATGCCGCGGAAAGTCCGACGCCAGTCGCGGACGACCCGGCCATCTCGGCGGATATCCGAGCTCCCGGCGGCAACCCCGATCTCTGGTTGTACCGGAAGCGCACTGTGGGATTACTTCGGCGCTATATGCGGCTTTCGATCGAAGTAGGACGACTCCCGTCATTGCTGGGGCGGGAGTTTTTTCGGACCCGGGTTACGTCGTACCGCGCCGTCACATTCGAAGATACGGCAATTTTCGTGCACGACGTGGAACGAAGCCTGGAAAAGCTGAGTGAGTTCGACAAGAAGCTGATCGCAAAGATCGTGCTCCAGGAGTATTCCCAGGAAGAGGCAGCGCGTCTGATCGGTTGTGGACATCGTCACACGGCACGGTGCTATGTCGAGGCTTTGGATCGCGTCTCTGAAATATTCCTGAAAAGGAAGTTGCTGCTCCGGCTGCCCTGCACAAAACCCGAACCGGAAAAATCTTGTCAAGGGGGTAAAGGGGATGAATTTAGCGTAAGTGACTCAGAACAAACCGAAAATAATTATTGAAATCATGTCATAGTTACCCTATCCAGTCTGATATTCTATTTATAGATCGCAAAAATTCTCGAAGGGCGCGCAAGCGCCCTTTATTTTTTGGTCTATCGGTTCAGTCGTAGTCCAGCGGTTCAGTCGTAGTCCAGGGGATGAATGAGCAAAGCTAGGGCAGGCAAGACAGGCAAAAGCTCGAAGAGTGCGCGGTCCGCACCAAAAAAGCCGCTGAAGCAGGTCGACCTTGGTGCCGTCCGGGAGCACATCACGAATCTGGTTGGCAATCGCGCGATAAGAATGGTCGAGAACACGATCGGCGAAGTCAATAAGGGCCACTATCTGGCGATGAAATACTTATTCGAGATGGTGGGACTCTGTCCAGCAACCACTCCCGAAGCAACACCCCAGGAAGATTCGTTGGCCAAAACTCTGATGCGGCGCCTGAACCTTCCCGAAGAGACGAATCCGGGTACCGAAGTTACAACGGAGTGCGTCACGGACCCGGTAGAGCAAGAGAGTGATGCCGTAAAATGAAAGTTAGTGATTGGTCAAAGGCCGCTCAGGGATGGTCGTTGGCCGCCGGGCGTTGGTCGACGGCTTTGGGGAGCAGGGGCAAAACCGGAACTTGGTCCCCTACGCTGCACAAAATCCGGCCACACAGGACTTTCATGATCGATATGAGTTGGGTGACCGGCCGAATTGCGGTCGGGGGCGGAATCTGGACAGCCGAGAACATGGCGCAAGTGGCGCGCGCGGGCGTAACCCATATTCTCGACATGCAAATTGAATTCGACGACACGCCGCTGGCCGCGCCGCACGGGATTACGGTGCTGTGGAATCCGATTGACGATGACTTCCAGCCGAAGTCGGCCGATGTTTTCGAGCGGGGTGTGGATTTCGCGCTGGAGGCTTTGGACGAGGAGGGAACTAAGCTTTTCGTCCACTGCGCCGCCGGAGTCCACCGGGCGCCGATGATGACTCTGGCCATCCTGTGTTCGCTCAGCTGGACGCTAGGGGACGCGCTGCAGTTGATTGAAGCCAGGCGTCCAGTGGTGGACTTTGCGGACGTTTATGTGAATAGCGTGAAAAGATTTTTGCAAGAGCAAGTAAAAGCTGCGAAGTAAGAAACCGCTGCGGGCTTCAGGCCTCGCACTTTGATCCACGACAACTTAGCGTATTTGGCCTTGCGTATGCCAGGCGGACGCTGAGGTGTGAGCTGTCGCGGAAATCTTTAAATGTACTGAGCAACGGAGGAGTTATGTTCGACGCGCGCCGCCCTTTCGGGTGGCTTTTTCTTTTGCTGCCGGCGCTGGTGGCATTGGCGGTGTCAGCGCAAACGCTTCCCACCACCACGATCAGTGACATCGTATATCGCGCCGACGCAACTCCCGCCGGAGGGACGCTGCTAATTTCATGGCCGGAGTTCACGACTGCGGCCCAAGGGGCAGTGGCCGCGGGAAATACCAGTGTCACGCTCGGGGCAGGAGGTGCGTTGTCGGTGGGTTTGGTTCCGAACGCAAATGCAACCCCCGCAAACACCGTCTACACCGTCGTCTACCCGCTGTGAGCGGAAGCCGCTGGCAGCACGACTCTCGGACAATCATTTCAATGCAGAGGTGACTCATGACTCTCGATGACCAATGCAATTCGGTTCCCCTCAAAGAACACCTACTAACGATGCTCGCGGCTGAGCGCGAAATGGCGAACAGGGAGAAGATTTTCGTCGAGCTTCGTTTTGACCTGGCGGAGAGAGCACTGCAACTGGACCATGTTGAAATGCTTCGACGTCTGGACCTCTTGAATCATGCGCACGAGGATGCCCGCCAGAAAGAAGCGAATTTCGTCAGCCGCGAAGTGTACGAGAGTCAGATAAAGGACCACAACAAATGGAGAGACGAAGTAAACTCTGCGCTGTCCAATCGGCAAGGCAAAGCATCGGTGACATCTGGTTTGGCAGGCGCGGTTGGAGGGCTGGCGCTGAGCGCCTTGTTCGCGATGATCATGTATCTCGCCAAAGCGGTACTGAGCGGCTTCCCGAAGTAAATGAACGCCTTCCTTCGCTTGTCTGAATTGCTCCACCTCCCATTCTGCCCCAAGAATTCAGGAAATACAGCAATGAACTTTTAGCCACACTGTTGCAGACGATTGCCCTCGTCCCCTCCGTGGTGAACGGAATCGAGATCCTATTCAGCCACCGGACAGGAACGGAGAAAAAGGATGCAGCTTTATCATTTCCGCAGGCGGCCTTGTCCATGGGCAGCGCAGTTACCGATCGGCAGATCGTTGATCAGGAAAATTCAAGGACGGCCTCGGGAAGGTGATGGACGGCGCGGTCGAGTGTTTGAATGCTTCGGCCTGGGCGAAGGCGAGGTAGAGCAATAGGTCAGTCGTTCAAAACCTTTAAGACAGTTTGTGATTTAAGACTCCAAAACATCGGGATTCTACTCACCAATTAGACTGCATCCACCCGTCCCGCAGGATCGCTGGCTTGGCTTGACGAGTAACGTCATCATCCATGACTTATAGGTTAGTCAATGTGTCACGATTCGTGCCAAGTTGGGACCAAAGCAGTGCAGGCGCGCTTTTAAATCCATCAACAGCGATTTGTTGTGAAATGATAGTCCACATGGCCGAAGCAAAAAGAGACTTGATTTGGATACAAACAGCATTCTTTATGGGATGGGGCTGCAACGTCTGTTACTGGAAGGATTTCATCCCGCGTGATGTACCGACTCTCCTGGGACCCTCGGCAGAAGCTCGGCAAGCGTTCCAACAACACACATGCGAGAAGATGTTGCAAAACAACCGCAACCGGCGTAATCCATATGGCCGCCCACATTACACGCCATTTCACAGGCTCCAGTCTGTTTTGTAAGCACTCTTCGATCCCCTCCGGGCTGCGCTCGTTATCCGACCTCTTCGCTCCAATTTTCCAACGTCTTTTTTACAAAAGCCATGAACTGATCCGCAACCGCACCGTCGATCAAACGGTGGTCGTAGCCGAGCGTCAAGTGAACGACAGAGCGGATCGCGATGGAATCGTTGCCGTCGCCGTCAGTGACGACAAGAGGGGTTTTCGTGATCCCGCCCACACCCAGAATTGCCGAGTTCGGCTGATTGATGATGGGTAGTCCAAAGACGGCTCCAAACTGTCCGGGATTCGTAACTGTAAATGTTGAACCTTCAACTTCGTCGGGCTTGAGTTTTTTCGAGCGCGCCCGCTCGCCCAGGTCGGAGATCCCGCGTTGCAGCCCAAGAAAATTCAGCTCGTCAGCATTCTTCAGCACGGGAACAATCAGTCCCCAATCGAGTGCCACAGCAATGCCCACATTGACGTGCCGGTGGTAGCGGATGCTTTCGCCTTCGATGGACGCGTTGACAATCGGGAACTGCTGTAACGCGATAATCACGGCGCGGACGAAAAACGGCATGAAAGTAAGTCGCGCGCCGTGGCGCTGTTCAAAAGCGGATTTGGTCTTGTTCCGCAGCTGCACGATGCGAGTAATGTCCACTTCGAACATGCAATGTACGTGAGCACTGGTGCGGCGAGATTCGATCATCCGCTGCGCGATGATCTTGCGCATCTGGGTCATTGGTACCAGATCTCCGGGGATTGCCGCTGCGGGAGGTGCGGCCGGCCTCGGCGCGGACGCTGATGGCGCGCTCACGGAAACCGTGGCAGGAATCGTGGTTTCCGGCTTCTCCAGGAATGCCATGATGTCCTGCTTGGTAATGCGGCCACCCATGCCGGTGCCTGGCACCTCTGACAGATTCACGTTGTGCTCGCGAGCGATTTTGCGGACCAGGGGAGAAGACCGAGCGTGATCGTCTTCCTCTTGTGCAGGCTCGGCCGGTGCCTGGAGGGCGACCGGCGGGGCGGGCGAAGGCGGTGCCGCTTGTGTCTTCGCGGGCGCCGCAAGTGCAGACGCCCCCGAAGGAGCGGCGGGCGCCGCCACAGCTTCGCCATCACCCGCGATCGTTCCCACCACCGTGTTTACCTGCACGGTGTTCCCTTCGACAACCTTGATATCCTGCAAAATGCCCGAGGCAGGCGCGGGGATTTCGGCGTCCACCTTGTCGGTAGAAATCTCAAACAGCGGTTCGTCCCGCTGCACTTTGTCGCCAGGCTTCTTCAGCCACTTGGTAATGGTCCCCTCAAAGATAGACTCGCCCATTTGAGGCATGACGATATCGGTAGGCATAATTTCCTTCCATACGGCCCCGGTAGCAAATTTCGGGCCGAACGTAATTTTTTATTATATCCAAGGTTGGTGTCGGCCCTGGGTCAATGCTTGACTTCGTCCTTCTCCGACCCGGCAGGCAGCGGACCGGCCCCGAAAGACTTCTTCCAGTAGTCCTGCACACCCGGTGGCAGTTTTTGAATGCGTGAAAGAAATGCCGTAACTTTCCAAATATCCTGGTCGCTCAGAGCCTTACTCCAACCCGGCATGCCGGTGTAGCGAATTCCCGTACGGACGGCATAGTAGATGTGCCACTCGGGATCATCCAGCGGGTCAAGGATCAACTGCGGCACAGGTGGGTAGAACGACTTTTCCAGCGGGCTGGGGTTGTTGTCGAGCGTACCGTGGCACATGGAACAGTTCATGGTGTAGATTTTCATCCCGTCGATCAAGTTCTCATCGGTAGGCGGAATCGGGCTGCTTACTCGGGGTGCATGGCGCTCCATGGAAGCGTCGAGCGCACTCATGGCAACACGGCGTTCGAGCCGAGGAGGAGTCGCATCCGCATTGGTTGGCATCAAGCCCAGGGTCGCCACCGCCAAACCACCCAGACCGAGAACTAGCAGCGTAACTATGATTCCGAGAATGAAATTGCGCATTTCGCCTCCTCAGCTCCTTTGCAATCCGTTGCTTAGCTTTAGCACTTGGTGCTGCGACTACATTGCGCACTTTAAATGCATCGCCACGGTCAGAAAGCTAGCAAATTAATTTCTAATTAATACGCTTTCAGCCGGCGCGCTTCCCGCACGACGTCGCTCACCTTGGGCAGGAAATATTCCTCCTGAGGGGGAGAGAAAGGCACCGGAGAGTCCTGCGCAGTAATGCGGACAATGGGACCATCGAGATCGTCGAAAGCCTCTTCGTTGATGATCGCCGCGACCTCGCCTGCGATGCCACCGGTGCGCACATCTTCATGCAGCAGGATCACCTTGTTCGTTTTGCGCACCGACTGTGCAATCGCTTCGCGGTCCAGAGGCGAAAGCGTGCGCAGGTCGACGACTTCCAATTCTGTCCCCTCTTTCGCCAGAATTTCGGCGGCTTCGAGCGCTACGTGCACCATTGCGGCATAAGTAATGATGCTCAGGTCGCGACCCTCCCGGGCAACTCGCGCCTTACCCAGCGGCACTATGTAATCTTCGACTGGAACGTCCTCTTTGATACGTCGATAAAGATACTTGTGCTCGAAGAAGATCACCGGATTGTTGTCCCGAATCGCGGCCTTGATAAGACCCTTCGCATCATACGCGCTTGCCGGACAGACCACTTTCAGCCCCGGTGCATGTACAAACCACATCTCCGGATTCTGCGAATGAAATGGACCGCCGTGAACATTACCACCACTCGGCCCGCGAATCACGAGAGGCGCAGGCGCACCCCAGCGGTAGTGGGCTTTGGCCACCATGTTCACGATCTGGTTGAAGGCGCAGCCGATGAAATCCATGAACTGAAACTCGGCGACGGGGCGCATGCCCGTAAGCGACGCACCGAAGGCCGCACCGACAATGGCGGATTCCGCGATGGGCGTATCAATCACCCGCTCGGGCCCGAAGTGGTCGATGAAGCCGTCGGTCACTTTGAACGCACCACCATATATGCCGATGTCCTCGCCAATACAGAAGACGGCAGGATCGCGCTCCATTTCCTCCCAGATTCCCTGGCGGATGGCTTCGAGATAGGTCAGTTGAGGCATAGGGTTCGCGTTGCTAGCTGTCGTCCCTCGGACTTACGCAGTAACACGTAGATTGTAATTTGTACATAATCATGATAATGTACTAATTGTATATTATGTAACCCGGAGTTGAGAAATTATGCCGCCGAAGCTTACCGCCAGTGCCGCCCGCCAGAACTTCTCCGATATCGTAAACCGCGCAGCATACGGGGGCGAAAGAATTGTAGTGCATCGGCGTAAGAAGCCGATAGCCGCGGTTGTGCCGATCGAGGACCTTGAGTTTCTGGAGAAACTGGAAGACGAAATCGATATCAAAGCCGTGCATGAGGCCATGAAAGAGCCGGGTACGATTCCCTGGGAAACCATCAAGAAGAAACTCCGGCTATGAAGTGTAGGCATCTCGCATGGCCTATGCGATTCAATTCAAGCCAGCGGCGCTGCGACAGTTAGAGAAACTGCACCGGGACCTTCAAAAGCGCATAGCGTGGAAAATCCAAGCGCTTCGCCACGAGCCATTTCCTTCCGGATGCAAGAAGCTGTTGGGCGAACCCGATACTTGGCGTTTGCGGATTGGCGATTACCGCGTGATTTACCGAGTACATCGCAGCGTACTGTTAATTCTGGTGATAAATATCGGCCATCGGCGGGATGTGTATCGGTAGTCTTCTGCCTCGCGTTCGATCTGCTCCCCATTCGCGTCACTTGAAGTGCAGGGCCGCTTCGGTTTTCCTAGTGGTCCCGGAGTTCCATGCCTTGACGCTCGGTACACTGTACTTCGGCCTGATCTCGTGGCAGCCTTCTTCGCAGTAGACTCCCCCTGCCGCCGATTCCGGCTCCGGCAAGGGTGACGCAACGGCGAAGTCGCGATCAGCTTCGAGCTGTTGATCAACACCAGCGATTAGTTCCCGGTTCTCGGAGGGACTCAGCCACCTCTTTACATTCACCAAGTAGTTTTCAAAACGCGCGATCGGATCGCGCTTGTGCCAGTACTCGAACAGCGGCTTCGGAACATACTCGGCAGCATCGTGGATGGCGTGGCCTTTCATGCGCATCATCTTGGCTTCGATCAGCGTGGGGCCTCCGCCTCGTCGCGCCCGTTCGCAGGCCTGATGGGCCGCGTCATAAACCTGGCAGGCATCAGTGCCGTCGACGATCACTCCAGGAATTCCATAAGCGATGGCGCGTTCGGCAAGATCTTTGACGCGGAATTGCATGTCGGCGGGGGTTGAGTATCCCCAAAGATTATTTTCGACGAAGAGCACCAAACCGAGATCCTGCACGGCAGCAAAGTTCAACCCCTCGTAGGTGACGCCTGTCGACTGACCACCATCACCAATGTAAGTCATGACCGCTATGTTGCGGCCCTGCAAACGAGCACCCAAAGCTACGCCGGCGAGCACCGGGATGAGGTCGCCCAAGGTCGAAATGGGCGCAACCACATTCCGCTTTTCGATGTCGCCGAAGTGAGACGATGCGTCTCGTCCCTTAGTCGGAGAACCCGCTTTGGCCATGTATTGCATCATGATGTCGCGGGCGGAGAAGCCGCGAACCAGCAACGATCCCTGGTTACGAATCATGGGCCCGAGCCAGTCTTCCTTGTGAAGAGCGTACGCGGAAGCGCAAGAGCAAGCCTCCTGGCCAAGTCCGAAGTAAACGCCACCTACTACCTTGCCTTGCTTGTATAAATTCTCAAGCGCAGTCTCCATCTTTCGATTCAGGAGCATCCATCGATAAATCTCCAGGCATTGTTTCTTGTCGAGGTACTTCGATTCTCGGATAGGCGGAACCGGCGCGCTCAAGTCACCCGTTACTTCGTAACGAACTTCGTCGCTTTTGTGAATTTGACGAATGCTGAAGCTGGGCTTTTCCAGACGGTAATCGAGGATGGTGTAAGTACGCTGCGAGGAGCTTGGTATAGGGGATTGGGTTGCGCGCTGGCCGCGACCGTTTGGGCTGTGTGAAGCGGGAGCTTTCGGAACAACCTTTTTCTTCTTGGCCATGCCTTTGATGATTGCCAACGAGTACGCCTCAGAAGAATCCTAACCCGGGTCACCCGAATTGGCCAACCTCAGCAATTTCCGTCCCCAACCGGTCATGCCCAAAACTTATCTTCGTCTCCCTGCAATTTCTGCAATTCACGCGGAGGCTTCATGGGAACCCCGACCGATTGGCCGAGAAGCAAATCCAGAGTTTCCAGCCAAAGCATCTGGCTTTGAAAGACTACTCCGAAATTGCGCGACACCGAATGCGCGACTTCCTGCAACGACAGCTGCTGATCCAATTGCGTCGCCATGGAAGTCACCGGCTTCGATGTGATTCCGCAAGGAATAATCAAGTTGAAATACTCGAGATCGATATTCACATTCAACGCAAACCCGTGCGAGGTCACACCCCGAGAAATGTGAACCCCAATCGCAGCAATCTTGGCTTGAACCATGCCCGTGCCGAGCCGGGTTTCTGGCCCGGTTGGAGTGCCGTCAATTTCCGGGCCAGGGTTTGGAACTGTCCAAACGCCGGTCAACCCTGTCACGCGTTCAGTCGAAATGCGAAAGTCAGCGCAGGTGCGGATTAGGACCTCTTCCAATCGGCGCACATATTCCACCGCCCCCAACGTCTTCCGCTTACCATCGTCCGAGCTGAAACCACGCAGGTTAAAGATCGGGTAACCAACGAGTTGCCCTGGGCCGTGAATGGTCACGTCGCCGCCGCGATCACACTCGAAGACCTCCACGCCACGCCTTGCGAGTTGTTCGGGAGCGGCAATCACGTTGTCGGCTTTCGCGTTCCGCCCGAGGGTGATGACCGGAGTGTGCTCAAGCAATAGGAGCACATCTCCGATGCGACCGTCCTTGCGAAGTTGCACTAGCTTCTGCTGCAAACGCAGCCCGGTGGGGTAATCGAGGGTCCCGAGTTGGAGGACGGAAATCATCTGGTGATTTCGTAGTTGGGCAATCGGGTAATTGAGTAAGTCCCACCACGCGGCGCTCAAATTACTCAATTAGAAAATTGCTAAATTTCAAAATCTTCACGCATTGATCGCTATTCCATACACGCTGTTCGAAGCATCCAGCATTGCTTCAGCGAGTGTCGGATGGGCATGAATGGTCCACATCAGATCTTCCACAGTGGCTTCGAGTTCTATTGCGGTCACTGCTTCCGCGATAAGCTCCGTGGCTTGCGGTCCGATGATGTGCACGCCCAGAATCTCGCCATAGTCCGCATCCGAAACGATCTTGATAAAGCCCTCATGCTGGCCAACGATCGAGGCTCGTGAGTTTGCGGTGAACGGAAATTTGCCGACCTTCACGTTGTAGCCTGCCTCGTGGGCCTTCTCCTCAGTCAGACCAACGCTGCCGATTTCCGGATGGCAGTACGTCGCGTTTGGAATATGTTCCGGGTTGATCGGCTTGCCGGGCTTGCCAGCGATCTTCGTGACAGCGACAATGCCTTCCATCGCGCCAACGTGGGCCAGTTGGGGCATCCCCAGCACGATGTCTCCAATCGCATAGACACCGGGCTCGCTAGTTTGCATCCAGCTATCAGTCTTGATGAAGCCCCGGTCGGGCTTGATGCGAGTCTTTTCCAGTCCAATGTTCTCGGTGCGCGGCTTGCGGCCTACCGCGATCAGAATCTTCTCGGCTTCAATCTTTTCCTGCTTGGCACCCACAGAAAAGGTCACGGCAATTCCAGACTTCGTCTTTTCGACTTTCTCGACTTTGGCCCCGGTGTGAAAATTGATGCCGCGTCTCCGGTACACTCGCGCAAGTTCCTTGGAGACATCTTCATCTTCCACCGGAACCAAACGCGGCAGCATCTCGAGAATCGTGACTTCAGTATCGAATGAGCGGAAAATTGAGGCGAACTCCACGCCCACGGCCCCCGCACCCACAATGACCAGTGATTTGGGAATCTCTTTCAAACCGAGAATCTCAATGTTGGTGAGCACGCGAGCATCCGGCTCCAAGCCGGGAATCATACGGGCTTCGGAGCCGGTGCCCAGAATTACATTTTTCGTCTTGACAAGGCTGCTCTTGGCACCATCGGTGACCTCGATCATCAGCACTCCATTCTGCGCGGGGCCGGTGAGCTTGCCGTATCCTTTGACCGTCTCCACCTTATTCTTGCGCATCAGGAACTCAAGGCCTTTGGCGTGCTTGCTCACGATCTTCGACTTGCGCTCCTGAATGGCAGCCCAGTTCAGTTTGCGCGAGTCCACACCCTCAATGCCAAACTCCTTCGCGTCTTTCAGGTGATCCCAGATTTCCGCATTGAACAAAAGGGCTTTGGTTGGAATGCAACCCACATGCAGGCAGGTGCCACCAAGAAATCCATCCTTCTCAATTAACGCCGTCTTCAGACCGTATTGCCCGGCGCGGATCGCCGCGGTATAGCCCGCCGGCCCGCTGCCGATGATGGCGATGTCATAAATGGTTTCAGGCAAAGTAGTACTCCCTAAGAAGAGTAACAATGAGTGTCCAAGTAGGTGATTCTACGACAGGGCTGAAAGATTCGGGAAACGGCTTCGCACCGCCAGCCGCCCTCACCCCGATGGCAGTCTGGTGTTAGACTATTTTCAACGATGGGAGGCGTTGACTGATGAGCCTCTTGGCTTTCTTATTTCCTCCGATTTTCGGTCTTGGGTTCGTCCTCTATTTTCTGCCTACAATCATTGCCCTCGCACGCAGCCAGCGGAACACAGTCTCAATCTTTGTTCTCAACTTCTTTCTCGGCTGGACCGCGATTGGATGGGTCGTGGCATTGGTGTGGGCGGTAAAGGTGGACTCCGCAATGGCCGCTCGCTGAGAGGCACGATAGTGCCAGCTGCACCGATTCGGAATGAAGAGGGCAACTCCGCGAGCAGCTATGAACCTGTCATAGTTCCGTAAAAATTGTCAGCCTTGGGACGTCGGCCGAGGCTCGAGCAAAAAAACATTGTGTCCTTCGGGATCATGCAGAACAACCCAAGGACCTCTGGAAACGTAACTTCACCAGGCATATTCGTTCTCTCGGACAGATTGTAGGGATGCCCTGATGAAACCCAGGCGAGACGGAACCGAGCTTACGCCAGCACTTTGGCCGCGTCCTTGGCGTAGTAAGTGAGAATAATGCTGGCTCCGGCGCGCCGGATTGAGAGCAGCGATTCCATCATCACTCGTTCCCGGTCGATCCAATTATTGTGGGCAGCTGCTTCGATCATGGCGTATTCGCCTGAAACCTGATACGCAGCCAAGGGCAGGTCGAAGCGTTCGCGGGCCGCGGCAATTACGTCGAGATAAGGCATCGCTGGCTTCACCATAATCATGTCTGCGCCTTCTTCGATATCGAGTTCGATCTCGCGCATGGCCTCGCGCAAGTTTGCTCCGTCCATCTGGTAAGAGCGGCGATCTCCGAACTGCGGTGTCGAGTCAGCCGCTTCGCGAAAGGGCCCGTAAAAAGCCGACGCGAACTTCGCGGCGTAAGAAAGGATTGGTGTATTGGCCAGGCCTGCATGGTCGAGCGCATTGCGAATCGCGCCCACGCGACCGTCCATCATGTCGGATGGGGCAATAATGTCGACGCCGGCGCGGGCCAGGGAAACGCTGGTGCGAGCGAGCAGTTCGAGCGTGGCATCGTTGACAATCTCGTAGTCGGTTGCGACTGCCGGGGGTGCAGCAACGGCAGCTCCGAGCGACTGGGGATGGGCGGCGCGTACAATTCCGCAGTGGCCGTGCGACATGTACTCGCACAGGCACACGTCGCCCATGATAATGAGCTTGGGGACCTCGCGCTTGATGGCGCGGGCCGCCTGCTGCACGATTCCGTCTTCCGCCCAGGCGCCCGTGGCCAGCTCATCTTTCTTTTCCGGCAGCCCAAACAGAATGATTGCAGGCACTCCCAGGGAGTTCGTTTGTTGCGCTTCTTTCACTGCCTCATCCACCGAGAGGTTGAAGACCCCTGGCATGGAGCGCACTTCCTTGCGCACGCCTTCTCCTGGACAAACGAACATGGGAAAAACCAGCGAGTCTGGAGAAAGGCGCGTTTCGCGGACCATGGATCGCAGCTGTTCACTGCGACGAAGGCGGCGAAGGCGCGTAATTGGAAAGGCCATGGCTACGGGTCCGGGCAACTGAAGATGCCCATCCTTTATGCCACGATTCTAGCAGAGCGTGGCGCTGATTCTTGTAACATTGAATTCTGATGCCTGCTCAGCCGCTTTCCCACGCCAGCGCCCGAGTGCTGGAATTCGACTCTCTTCGCGACTTGCTGAGTGGGTACGCCTCCTCCCCTTTGGCGCAGGGCCTGATCGCTCGCCTCGCGCCTTCGACGGACCGCGAGTGGATTGAGAATCAACAGCAACTAGCCAGCGAGATCCGAGAGTTCCGGCGCGTGGGCGGACGCTTCGACTTTTCCGGCCTGCTTGACGTCACCAAGCAGGTGGAGAAATCTCGAATTGCGGGTGTTGCGCTTGAGACTATAGATATTCGGGATGTAGTGCTGGTGGTGGATCGCGCCGCCGAGTGGCGCGAAATCGCGCTGAGCCCGCCAGCCGCGATGAGAGTGGAATGGAAGGCGGTGGCACAGCTTTCCTCAGGGATTACAGACTTTACCGAATTCCTGCGAGCATTTCGCAACAAGATTCTGCCCGACGGCACGCTTGACGATAAAGCCTCGCCGGAGCTCGCCCGCATTCGCCGCGAAATTGAAAAGCAGAGACGTTCGATCCAGGAGTCCCTGCGAGGTTATCTGCGGCGTCTATCCGAGGGCGGCGCGGTGCAGGACGAACTGGTCACGATTCGCGGTGAGCGATTTGTCATCCCGGTAAAGGTTGAGCAGAAACGACGAGTGCAGGGAGTTGTGCACGGGGCCAGTTCCAGCGGACAGACGGTTTTTGTCGAGCCCCTGGAGACCATCGAGCACAACAACGAACTGGTGCGATTGCTAGATGAAGAACAGGCGGAGATCCACCGCATTCTGGTCGAGATGACTCGACGTATCGGCGAAAGCACGTCGGCGCCGATCCTCGCTGCGGTTGGAAGTGCTGGCGAACTGGAGCTGCAGTTTGCGAAGCGCGATTTGCGGAGGAATACAACTGCGTCCCTGTGGTTTTGACTGAACATAGGCGAGCTTCGCTCGCCACGGACGGGCGAGGGCGCCCGTCCCCACACGACCAAGAGCCTCCGAACAAAGCTCGACTGGTTCTCATTCAAGCCCGCCATCCCCTGCTCGAACGCAATCTCAAAGGAAAGGGCGGTCGCGTCGTTCCTACCACCGTTGAACTCGAAGATGAAGCACGGGAACTCGTCATCACCGGCCCTAACACCGGCGGCAAGACGGTCGTTCTGAAAACGGTGGGGCTGCTGGCGCTGATGGCTCAATCCGGAATTCCGGTTCCCGCAGACCGCGCGGAGCTGCCGGTATTTGACGCGGTGCTGGCCGACATCGGCGACTACCAGTCCATCGAGCAAAACCTTTCAACCTTCTCCGCCCACGTCACCAACATCGATTTCATCTCACGCACGGCGACCGCGCAGTCACTGGTGTTGCTCGATGAACTCGGTTCCGCCACTGACCCCGAAGAAGGCGCAGCCTTGGCGGTCGCCATTGCCGAGCACTTCCGACGCATCGGATGCATTACTGTTATCTCCACGCATCACACTTCGCTGAAGGTTTTCGGCGCGAACACAGCGGGAGTGGTCAACGCCTCGGTCGGATTCGACGAAGCCACGCTGCAGCCTACTTATGAGCTGAAAATCGGTGTCCCGGGAGCGTCCGCCGGCATCAACATCGCTCGGCGGCTGGGGCTCAATCCCACAATCATTGACGCAGCCCGGGCCCGATTAGGGTCGCAGGCTCGGGATGTTGGCCAATTTCTGGATCGCCTGCATGCAGAATTGCGCGAGGTGGAAGCCGAGCGATTGCGCTTGCGCACTCGCGAAGAAGAAATTCAGCGAGAGAAGGCCCATCTTGCCGTCGAAGGCAAGAAAGAACAGCAGGCCAAAACCAAAGAGATGGAGAAGAAGCTGGAGAACTTGCTGCGCGATTTCGAGTATCACGCACGCGAAATGGTCAACGCCATTCAGGATCGGGCCGCCGCCCAAAAGCTGTCCAAAGACACCGAAAGGCGCATCTCCAAGTTGCGCCGCGAATTTCGCGAACAGTTTGATTCGGCCGTAGTGGCCCACGCCACCGGTGCTGACCAAGGTGATCCCGATGCCCAACCGCAGCTAGTGAAACACGTCTCCGAAGGCGATACAGTGAAATTAAAGTCTGTCGGCCGACCTGCGGTAGTTGCGCGTCGAATCGATGACAATCATTTTGAAGTCGAGATCGGCGCAATGAAGATGAAGATTGCGCGCGATGACATTGCTGAAGTGCTGGTGCGCTCGTCAGAGTCTCCCGTCAAAGCCGCTCGCGCCCGTGGGATTTCAGTTTCGCTGGAAAGTGAGAACCAGAGTGTCCCGTCGGAGATCAATGTGATCGGACGCACCGTGGACGATGCCACCCGAGAAGTCGAGAAATTCGTAGACCGCGCCTTCCTCGCCGGGTTGTCTCGCGTCCGGGTCGTTCACGGTAGCGGCATGGGCATCCTGCGAAAGGCATTGCGTCAATATTTGCAGAAGCACCCCCACGTCGAATCGGTTGCCGAACCTCCGCAAAATGAAGGCGGCGGGGGCGCCACCGTCGTCGAGCTGCGAGTCTAATCTTCGAGACCGCTCTGGGCAGGCCAGGGCAAAGTCTACAAGAAATCCACACCGCTTCAATGTCCAAATGTCACATACAGTCCTCGAAAGTAGGGATAGGATGAAGTCTTTTGACTCGTTTTGAGGGCTTGCCGTTTGGCAGTGCTTGCTGTGCAACACGTGCGACGAATGCGAGGCGGTGCACAGGGGCACATGATGCGCTGTTCCGATGGAAACTTCTACGTGGTGAAGTTTCGTAACAATCCCCAGCACTTGCGCGTGCTGGCGAACGAACTGCTGGCAACACGACTCGCGGAGGCTGCCGGATTACCGGTTCCGTCCACCGAGGTTGTGGAAGTTGGCGATTGGCTGGTGCAGAACTCCTCTGACCTCAACATTCAACTTTCCAGTGGCGCGATTCGGTGCCAGCCAGGACTTCAGTTCGGGTCCCGTTACGTGGTCGATCCATTGCAGGGACAGATATTCGATTATTTTCCTGCGGCCATGCTGGAACGAGTGCGGAACCTCGGGACTTTCGCCGGGATGCTGGCGCTCGACAAGTGGACCGCGAATTCAAACGGCAGGCAGGCAACGTTCTGGCGGAAGATGCGGGAACGAAAGTACACAGTGACGTTTATTGACCAGGGGTATTGCTTCAACGCCGGTGAATGGACATTCCCCGATTATCCGCTGCGTGGCGTGTATGCCCAGAACGAAGTGTATTTGAGCGTGTGCGGTTGGGACTCTTTTCAGCCATGGCTCTCGACAATAGAGGGCATGAGCGAAAATCTTATCTGGAACTGCGCCGCTGGAATTCCACCAGAGTGGTATGCCAGTGACTGGGGCGCGCTTGAAGAGTTGGTCCGCTGTCTGCTCGATCGGCGGGCGAAGGTACGCGAGCTGATCATAGCGTTCCGGATGTCCTCGAGGCAGCCATTTCCCAACTGGAGGGAAGACGCATGAGTCGCTCCGATCACAAGTGCGCTTCGTTGACACCACTACATTCCAACCGTTTGACATTCCGAGCGCCGCTTTTTGGCGCGAGGAATCTGCTTTTCCGCGATTACGCGCAACTGCAGCTACCGGCTCCGCTCGGAATGACAATCGGGCTGAAAATGTCACAACTTTGCGCAACTCTCAATAGGTTCGAATGACGATGGCTGATCTGAAGCAATTCGAGTTCTGCCTGTTGCGGTACGTCCCTAACGTAGTAAGAGGGGAATTTGTAAATGTCGGATTGTTGTTGTTCGAACCGCAGCCCAATGGTTTCGGGTTTGCGGACGTGCGCATGACCAGCGATTGGCGGCGTGCTACCTGCCTCGATAGACAGGTTGATATCGAGGTCTTGCAGGCTCTCGAGGCCGACGTTCGCACGCGATTGCAGCACCCGCAGGATGTTGGCTCGCTGCTGCATAAGTTGGAGGATTCCTTCGCGAATTTGATCCAGATCTCCCCCCGAAAAGTATGCCTGGCGGCGGAGCCAATTCGAGAGCTCGATACGCTGTGCTCGCTCTATTTAGAAGAACCGCAAGCGGAAGTACTGCCGGTCGCAAACCGCCAAAAGGGTGAGCGTGCCGCGATCCTTGCTCAGATAAAAGACGCCTTTACCCGAGCCGGCATATGGAGCCTGCTGTTCACGCAAATCCCGGCTGCGAAATACACGAAAAAGAAGGGTGACCCACTCGTCTTTGACTTTGGATACGTGATCGGAACTGAGGTGCGGTTCTTTCAATCGGTTCCGCTAAGAGCAAACGTCAACCAGGCGGTTACTCTTGCCAACCGCTTCCCCAGGATTGCAGAGTGCATCCTTAGGGAAACCCATGCGAACGCCCAGCTCACTGCTGTTGTCGCTGATGGTCTCGATCGCGAACGTCCGGACATTGAATTCGCGTTGGATGCGTTCAAGGAGAATCACGTGCAACTGGCCGCCGCAGCGGAAATGCCATCGATTGCGGAGAGGGCAAGGCAGGACCTGAAGGCGTAAGTACTATCTATAGAAACCCAAAGAACAGAATAAAACCCGGTTTTCCTATCAGGTCAACCGGTAACTGCGAAAATTCACAGCTTTTCCGCCATCGTAGGGCTGCTGCTATATTCCTATCTGCTCCTCTTTGCCTCAGAATTCCTGCGGAGAATTGTCTTCACTCATGACCGACGCCGGCGACTTCAAGGAAATCGTTAAGCAGCAGGCGGACATCGTCCGTGTCGTCGGCGACTACGTCAAGCTCAAGAAAGCCGGAGCGCAGAACTATTCTGGACTTTGCCCATTCCACGATGAGAAAACGCCTTCCTTCTCGGTCCATGCCACGCGTCAGTTCTACCACTGCTTCGGGTGCGGGGTTTCGGGCGATGTCTTCAGCTTCGTCCAGAAGATCGAGAACGTCACTTTCCCCGAAGCCGTGAGGACCGTGGCGCAGAAGTTTGGGATTGCGCTCCCGAAGTTTAGCTATGACAGTCCGGCGGAAGCCCAGGACGCCAAACTGCGCACCGTCCTGCTCGAAGTCCACGAGCGTGCGGTTGCGTTCTTCCAAGAATGCCTGCGACGACCCGAGGGCGCCCGTGCCCGCGAATACCTTGCTGGACGCGGCTTGAGCGACGAAGTCATCCGAGCTTTTCACATCGGCTACGCGCCCGACTCGGGGTTTATCTTGAAAGACCGGCTGAAGGGAGAGTTCGACGAGGAAGTCCTGCGGGAAAGTGGATTGTTCTCGTGGAAACAGTCCGACGAACGTCAGGAAAAGCAAGGTTCCTCCTTGGATCAGGCCAAGTCAGAAGCTAGTAGCCAGAAGCCAGAAGCTACCCTTCAAGCCATGTATTCCAAGTTCCGCAATCGGGTCATCTTCCCGATCGCGAATGAGGCCGGGCGGGTGATTGCGTTTACCGGGCGAACCCTTTCCACGGAGGAGAAGGCCGGCCCCAAATATCTGAACTCTCCCGAGACAGCGATCTATTCGAAGTCGCGAGTGCTGTTCAATCTTGACCAAGCGAAGGAAGCCATCCGCAAGCTGGACTATGCCATTCTGGTCGAGGGTCAGATGGACTGCATCTCGGTGTATGCAGCTGGTTTTCACAACGTGATCGCCAGTTCCGGGACTGCCTTCACCGAGCTCCAGGCCAGGTTGCTGGGCCGCTTCAGCAAAAACGTGGTTGTGAATTTCGATCCCGACACGGCTGGTGCCAAGGCCACCGAGCGCACCCTGGGTCTCTTGGTCGAAGAAGAGTTTCAGATCAAAGTTCTGACTCTCGAAGCCGGCTTCGATCCAGATCTGTTCATTCGCCGCAAAGGTAAAGAAGCCTATGGCGGAGCGCTCAAGCAGTCGCAACGCTACTTTGATTACTTGATTGAGCGTGCCCAGGGCCAGTTCCCCATTCGTGGTGCGGAAGGCAAAGTGAAGGCTTTGAACCACCTGCTGCCCCATATCCAGCGGGTGCCCAGCCGGATCGTGCGCGACGAGCTAGCGCGCGAGATCGCGCAAAAACTCGGAATCGATTCTGTCGTTCTTCGGCAGGAACTCAAGTATGCCGCCGCCAATCGCTCGACCGCCAGCGTAAAAGCCCCAATCGAGGCCCAGGTCACTGATGCAGAGAAACTGTTAATCCGGGCCTTGGCCTCGGCCGGCGAAATGAACGCCTCGGACGAGTACTTCTCGGCGCGCGACGGTGCCGAGGAAGAATTCAATCCCGCTCGTCAGGCGCATTTTGTGTTGAAGAATGAGCGTCTGCACGTTGGACTGGCCACGGAGTCGCTGATCGAGACCTTGCTTGACTCCGCGGCCGAAACGGCCGATGTAATGGAATTGCCGTTGCCCGATTCCGACCGCAGTCTTCTCGCGGCGATCTTGTTGAAGGAAGAGGAAGAGCTTACCGCCGAGCGCTTGGAGGGGGCGGTTCGAGCCCTGCGGCGCATTCAACTCAGGCGCAAGCTGGAACAGGTACAGCGTCAACTCCAAGCCACCCGGAACCAGGAACCGGGTCAGCTACAGGCTCTGCTCGCAGAGAAGTTGCGCCTGAAACGCGCTCTAATGGACCCGGGGTTGGCCGAAAATGGCGCGCCTTCTCCGGCGGCATGATTGCGCCAGGAAGCCTGAAACTAAATGGGTTGTTTTGTCATCTAAGTTATTAACGGCGGGCAACATAGGCAGCGGGTGTTTCTTTTATCGGAGGATTTAAGGCCGGCGAGGTACGCCTTCTGTGCTATACTTTGAAGGTCTGTGTCGGCGCTAACCCCGCCACTTCACGTTCCCACCGCAATAAACGACGTTTCGACGTCCTTCCATGGGACGATTTAAGGATAATCCGTCTTGGCTCTTGACGACAAGTACGACGACATTAAGAAGCTGATCGATACGGGGAAAGAAAAGGGATATCTCACTTACGACCAGGTCAATGACCTGATCCCGCACGATGTGCACTCTCCCGAAGACCTCGACGATCTGCTCACGACTATTGGCACGCAAGGAATCGATGTGCTGGAGGGACCGAAACTGCCCTCCTCCGCGCTCGATAAAAAGTTCGACGAAGACGAAGCTGGCGAGGACGTCGAACTCGACCTCACTCCAGGTGCTCTCGAAAAAACCAACGACCCCGTCCGAATGTATCTTCGGGAAATGGGGACGGTGCCGCTGCTCACGCGCGAAGGCGAAGTTGAAATCGCCAAGCGCATCGAGCGTGGACAACTACGCGTTCTGAAGGCGCTTTCGCGGTCTCCGATCGTCATCAACGAACTGTTGGCGATGGGAGAAGACCTCAAGAAAGGCGTTCGCTCCATCAAGGAGGTGGTCACCTTCGATGAGGAAGAGATCACCGATGAGATTCTGCAGAACCGACTGAAGGAGTTCACCGGGAAGATCGACGATTTGGCCAAGGCTTACAAGAAGGCCAATCATCTTCTGGAGAAGTTCGCGGCGGTCTCGCAGAAAAAGCGCCCAAGGGACTATCGCCGCTATCGCATCGCCTTGGCGCGTGCCATTGTTGATGTCTCTCTCTGCGTCCGTAAGTTGGGCTTCACCAACACCGAGCGCAAGCGGCTAATCGACCGGGCCAACAAAACAGTGGACATGATGCGCTCGCTCGACCGCCAGTCTTCGAACCTGGAGAAAAAGGCGGACGCGACCCGCAGCGAAGAGCAGCGCAAGGAATACCGGCGCCAGTCACGTGCCATCCGCACCGAACTGGAGAAGCTTGAAGTCGAAGCCGGAGTGTCGTTCCAGGAACTCAAGCGCACTCAGCGCGAGATCATCCAGGGCGACATGGACGCGGAGCAGGCCAAGCGCGAGCTGATTGAGGCCAACCTTCGTCTGGTGGTTTCGATCGCGAAAAAAGTACACAAACCGCGGCCTGCAGTTTCTGGATCTGATTCAGGAAGGCAACATCGGCTTGATGAAGGCGGTGGACAAGTTCGAATACCGGCGAGGTTACAAGTTCTCGACCTATGCCACGTGGTGGATTCGCCAGGCCATTACTCGCGCCATCGCTGATCAGGCTCGCACCATCCGTATCCCGGTGCACATGATCGAAACTATCAACAAGTTGATCCGTACCTCGCGGCAACTGGTGCAGGAACTGGGGCGAGAGCCTACATCGGAAGAAATTGCCAAGCGCATGGACATCCCGGTGGCCAAGGTGCGGAAGGTGCTCAAGATCGCACAGGAGCCGATCTCCCTGGAAACGCCGATTGGCGAAGAGGAAGATTCACATCTGGGTGACTTCATTGAGGATCGTGCGGTGGTCTCGCCGGCAGAGGCGGTCATAAACGTAAACCTAAAGGACCAGACTTCGCAGGTGCTACGCACGTTGACTCCACGCGAGGAGAAGGTCATCAAGATGCGGTTCGGGCTGGAGGACGGCAGCGAACACACGCTGGAAGAGGTGGGCCAGTCGTTTGCCGTGACTCGCGAACGTATTCGCCAGATCGAGGCTAAGGCGTTGCGCAAGCTGCGTCATCCGTCCCGTTCGCGGAAACTGCGTGCGTTCATGGATGGGGTGAGGGATTAGAAGACCCATTGGCGGAGTGGGTCGGAAACGTGTCACCGAACCATCTTGAGGCTAGACAGCCTTAGCTTGCGGCATCAGCAAGGTTACGGCATCTCGAACCATTGATATTTCCGCCGGCAGCGTTCCCAGCAATTCTCCGTCGGCTTCGACGAAGATATGGGACTTCGTCCCGGAATCAGCGGACGATGCCATATCGCGGCAGAGCGCACTTGTGCTGTGGAGCAGTTCGATTTCCGAGCCTTTCCAGTTGGTTCCGAAGAGTCCGCGCAGCACGTAGCGCAGGTACGCGAGCCGGCTATGGGTGCGAAAGAGCACGAGGCGAACGTCATTGCGTTCGAGCGATGCGCCGGGGGCGAGTTCGCGCAGGACTCCGCCGAAATCGCGGATGCGGACCGCTAGTAGCTGCGAAACTTCTGCGTGACGGGTGTGGCCTTCTTCCCTGATCTCTACCGCGAAGTTCTTCATCTGGTGGGTGAGCCATAGCCGCGTCGCTTTCGCGCAATAGGCGACCATGCCAAAACGTCTCTTCACCAGTGGATCCAGCTTGTAGAACAGGTGCGCATCCACGCCGATTCCAACCGTGACAGTGAAATATCGCGCACCACGCTTGCCGGTGAAATCCTGGTACTCGATTCGGCCGACGGCGAAGCGGCGCGGCTTCGCCGTTAGAGCGGCCTTAGCCGCGTGCACGGGAGAAAGTGGCAACTGCAGATCGTGCGCCAGCGAATTGGCGGTACCCAGAGGAATGATGGCCAATGCGGCGTTGGTGCCCACCAATCCCTGCAGTACGTCGTGAATCGTGCCGTCACCTCCGCAGGCGAACACGGTGTCGCAGCCCTCGGCTATGGCTACGCTGGTTTGGCCGGTTGCGTCCGATGCGGCGCGGGTGGGCGCGGCTGAAGCTTCGACTCCGGCTCTGCGCAGAACCGAGAGCACCGCTTCAACATCCGTCAGGCGACGTCCGCGGCGGCGACCGGAGAGCGGGTTGTAGAGGAGAATGGCTTTGCGCATTGATCACGCGGATTCTACCCGAAGATATCGGACGCTGTGGGTGAGAGCTGTGCCACTCAGGTTCGGCTTGGCCAGACTGCGGAATCCCAGACTCCGGCGAACGGCTCGAAGATCCTCCCCATACTATCGTCTCCGCACAATGGTTACTCGGTTTTTCCTCTTGTACCCCATTCCCACATGCCGAACATCGCTTTCTGCGGGAGGGGGTGGCCTGCCTGACGTGCGAGCATGCAGATTTGGCCGCGATGATGCGCGTCGTGGGCGACGAGATAGCCGAAGAAACCGGCTACGTCTGGTCGGAATGCTTTTACCCGGCCGTCGCTTTCCAAGGCTGACTTCAACACCGCGCTGAGAGCTGCGCGGCTTTGCTCCAGTGCTTTGGTTGCCTCCGTGCGCGTCACGCTGGTGCGGTCCAGTTGTTCCGGAATCTTACTCCCCTTGGCGGCGGTTTTCAGCCACATCACACGGACATTATGCAGATGAGCCACGATGGCGGCTATGGTTCGTCCCTTGCCTGCAGGAGGCTCGGCGCGCCAGGCCTCGGCTGGCAGGTTTTCGATTAGGTATTGATTGATACGGTTGTTCGTATCGAATGAAGTGAGGAGCGCTTGAGGTAGTGAGAACTCGGCCGCGGCGGCTTTAGGCATAGCAGATCTCCGTCGGAATCGTGCGACCTAGGCTGAGATTTGATCTCGATTGATCGCGTAGACGTAATGTAGCAAATTCGCCCTGGTTACCTCCTTCCAGATGGTCATGCCATTTTTCTCGGCCACGCGGCGTGACGCCAGATTCTCAGGGCGGATCAGGGAGATGAGCCGGCCGACTTTGAAACGCGCAAACGCATAGTCCCGGCAAGCTTGGGCGGCTTCGGACGCGTATCCACGGTTCCATAGATCGCGGCGGACATGGTAGCCGATTTCGAGTTCATCCACACCGTCAACAATTTGCCGAACGAGTCCGCAATCGCCAATCAGTGCACTGGTAGAGCTCAGAATCATGGCCCAGAGTCCGAAGCCATCATTCGTGTAGCGAGTGCGGTTGCGATGGATCCAGTCCACGACAGCTGCATGGTCGAACGACACGGGGTAGTAGCGCATGGTTTCCGGATCGGCAAGAATCGCGGCGAGAGCATCTGCGTCTTCGAGTTCGAATTCGCGAAGCGAGAGGCGCTCGGTTTGGAGAACCCGCATGAGGACAGTTTAGAACAGCCGGACTGACCGGCTGAGATCCGATGACGCGGGTATCTTAGAGCTCGCGGGCGAGGGCGCGCCCGCGCCACACGATAGCGTCCCTCGCCTATAATCTCTTTCGATGAAAGACGTCGAGAAGAAGATTGAGGCACTCCGCGATACGATCCGACACCACGAATATCGGTATTACGTGCTCGACGATCCGGAGATTAGCGATGGCGAGTTCGATCAACTGATGATCCAGTTGAAGAAGTTCGAAACCGAGCATCCCACGCTGCTTACGCCAGATTCTCCTACTCAAAGGGTTGGGGGAAAGCCTCGCGAGGGTGTCGTCAAGGCGGCGCACTCCTCGCCTATGCTCTCGCTGGACAATACTTACAGCGTCGACGAGCTGCGCAACTGGGAGCGGCGGGTCCACGAACTCAGCGGGCGGAAGGACATCGACTACGTTTGCGAGTTGAAGCTGGATGGGATGTCGCTGGCCCTGCTTTATGAAAATGGCCGGTTGGTGCGCGGCATTACGCGTGGCGACGGCACGATCGGCGAAGATGTGACTTTGAATGTGCGCACCGTCCGCTCAATTCCGTTGTCGATTCCGAAAGAAAAACTCAAGGCGGCAGGCATCCCGGCGGACTTCGAAGTGCGAGGAGAAATGCTCATGCCCCTGGCGGCATTCCGGAAAATGAACCAGGAGCGGGAGGAGAAGGGACTTTCGCTATTCGCCAATCCACGCAATGCTACCGCGGGAACCGTTCGACAACTTGAGCCCAGCATTGTCGCGCAACGGCGGCTCGACTATTTTGCTTACATGTTGCTCCAGGACGGGCGGACGTTCTTTGACCGGCACTGGGAGACTCTGCATGCCCTCGACACGGCTGGCTTCAAGGTTAATGCCAGCCGCAAGCTGGCCAGGAGCATTGAAGACGTGTGGGCGTTCATCGAGCAGGAGGAAACCAAGCGGGAAAAACTTCCCTATGAAATCGACGGCGTTGTCGTCAAGGTGGATCGAACCGCGCTGCAAGAGGAACTCGGTTACACCGGCAAAGCGCCGCGCTGGGCGATCGCCTACAAGTATGCTGCGCGTGCCGGCATCACCCAGATTGAAGGCATCCTGGTGCAGGTCGGGCGGACCGGAAAGTTGACTCCGGTGGCTATGTTAAAGCCGGTGCCCATTGGTGGAACCACCGTCAGTCGAGCCACTTTGCACAACCTGGATGAGATCGAGCGTCTGGGCGTCAAGATTGGAGACTGGGTGGAGGTCGAGCGCGGCGGCGACGTTATCCCGAAGGTTACGCGTGTTGTCGAAGATAAAGCCCACCCGCGGGGCCACAAACCATTCCATATGCCGGAGAAGTGTCCGGTGTGCGGCACGAAAGTTGTGCGCACGGAAGGCGAAGTAGACTATTTTTGCGTCAACGCGAACTGCCCGGCCAAGCTGCGGGAAACGATTTTGCACTTCGCCTCGCGGGGGGTGATGAACATCGACGGCATGGGAGAGGCCCTGGTGAATCAACTCACCGATCGTGGACTGGTGAACAATATCGCCGATATCTACAAGCTGACCGAGGCCGATCTACTATCGCTGGAACGGATGGGCGAGAAATCGGCACAGAATGTGCTCCGTGAGATTGAAGCCTCGAAGCACCTCCCCCTGGAACGCGTGATCTACGGGCTAGGCATCCGCTTTGTGGGCGAACGAACAGCGCAGTTCCTGGCCGAGCATCTCGGGTCCATGGACGAACTCATGAATGCCAGCGAAGAAGGGCTTCAGCAGGTGAAGGAAGTCGGGCCACGAATCGCACAGAGTATTCAAGAGTTCTTCCACGAACCGAGAAATCGGGAACTGCTGGAGCGGCTCCGCAAAGCCGGATTGACCTTCTCGGGCAAGAAGAAAGAACGCGGGACCAAGCTCGCGGGGAAAACGTTTGTCCTGACCGGAACGCTTACCCATCCTCGCGACCAGGTAAAGAAGATGATCGAAGACGCTGGTGGACGCGTATCGGGCTCGGTCAGCAAGAAAACGACCTCTGTGATCGCCGGTGCTGACGCAGGTTCTAAACTCGACAAAGCGAAGGAGCTGGGAGTAAGAGTGATTGGCGAAGAGGAGCTGGACGATTTGCTCGAACACTGAATCCACCTTCCGTGGCAAAACCTTACAAATTGTTGACATTTTCGTGACAATCACAGACCCGCCATCGAACTAATCTTCCCTCCAGCTGGTACTGCCGATCATCAGCCAGAGAATCTCGGGGGAGAGTCTGTGGCAACCGATGTTCATAACGACGAGGGAGAGTTGTTCGATAACAGCTCTCCTTCGAGGCAGTTTCATGGAGATGCGCATGAGCGCATAGGGAGCATCGCGGCACAGCATCTTGGTGTTGCGATTGTGCGCTTGTTGCGTTTGCGGCGTTCATCCTGAGCGAGGTTTTCGCCCTTCTAACTCTCGCTCAGGATGACACCGGCGATGTGAGCGCTCCTCGAATCCTCTGATAGGTAATATCCAGGCTTTCCGGCAAGATTCGCGTTTCCCCAACCACCGAAACAAAATTCGCGTCCGCCACCCAGCGCGGCAGGACATGCATATGGATGTGGCCCGCAACGCCGGCTCCGGCGGCTTTGCCGATGTTCATACCCAGGTTCACGCCGTCGGGCGCGTAGAGCCGTCTTAGCACTCGTTCCATTCGTTGCGACAAGTCCATCATTTCGTGGGCCGCATCGACCGGCAGTTTCTGCAATTCATCGAGATGCGCGAACGGCACCACCATGACATGGCCTGGGGTGTAGGGAAACGTATTCAACACGATGTAACAGCGTTGGCCCCGATGCACGATATTAGCTTTGGCATCGTCCCCTAATTTGGGGAGGTCACAAAAGATACAGCCGGTTGTCTTTTCGGCTGCGGTGACGTAGGCGTAACGCCAGGGCGTCCAGAGATAATCCATTGCAGGGCAGAGTAGCAGATAGCCACAAGATTCGGAACCTGCATGTGCCCGCCTTTGCAGAGACTCATCTAGAGTGAAATTGGAAGTCTCAAACGCATTCTAGAACAGCGAACTCTGCTTCCGGTTCGGGGTAATGCCAAAATGCTCGTAGGCCAATTGAGTGGCGACTCGCCCTCGCGGGGTCCGGTTCAGAAAACCGATCTGGATGAGGAACGGTTCGTATATCTCTTCGATGGCGTCGGGTTCCTCCGCCAGCGCTGCAGCCAGTGTGTTCAGGCCGACTGGTCCGCCTTGATATTTCTCGATGATGATCAGAAGCAGCTTGCGATCCACTTCGTCGAAGCCGTAACGATCCACTTCCAGCATCTGCAAGGCGGCTTGGGCTGTTGGCAGGTCGATCTTTCCTGCGCTCCGCACCTGGGCGTAGTCTCGTACACGACGCAGCAGCCGGTTGGCAATCCTCGGAGTTCCGCGGGAACGGCTGGCGATCTCGAGGGCTCCAGGTTTGTCGATCTCTACTCCTAGAATTTCCGCCGAGCGTTCGACGATGATGCGCAGATCTTCGTGGCTATAAAACTCCAGGCGGAGCACGATGCCGAAACGCGAACGCAGCGGGGAGGACAGTAGGCCCGCCCGCGTGGTCGCGCCGATGAAGGTGAACGGCTGCACATCCATAGTGTGGGTGCGCGCTGCGGGGCCTTGTCCAATGATGATGTCCAGCTTGTAGTCTTCGAGTGCGGAGTACAGGAGCTCTTCGAGCGTGGGTTGCAGCCGGTGGACTTCGTCTATGAATAGAACCTGCTTGTTGCGGACGTTCGTCAGGATCGCAGTCAGGTCACCCTTGATTTGCAGCGTCGGGCCCGAAGTCTGCTGAAAAGGTACGCCGAGTTCGTTGGCGATGATTGTGGCTAGAGTCGTTTTGCCGAGGCCGGGAGGGCCGTAGAGCAAAACGTGATCGAGGGCCTCGCCGCGCGATCGTGTGGCTTCGATGGCTACCGCCAGGTTCTCTTTGACTTTGGCTTGCCCGATGAACTCTGCCAGGCGCTGCGGGCGCAGCTTTAATTCAAAGGAAGAGTCATCCTCGACCGGGGCGGCCGAGACGATGCGCTCGCGGTCCTGCGAGATTTTGGGTACATTCCTCAGCGTGGCCACTGGCCAGATGTTACCAGTTTCCACTTGCCGCGTGGCAGATTTCCAGGATTTCGCTAGCTGGTTGCGAATCTCTCAAAAACTCATTCCAGCGCCTGCGTGCCGGATGGCGGGACCATTTTTCTCCCCGTCGATGCCAACCTTGGATCAGTGCAATAATCATTATAATCTGTTGTTTGCACCTAGTATGGTATATAGGTATAATGACTTATATAATTCATCCTAAGGCAGAATTTACAAGTGGCCCTTAGCATTAAGAACGACACCACAGAGCGTCTTGCTCGCCAGATCGCAAGCGCGACCGGCGAATCTCTGACTGAGGCCATTCACAAGGCTCTGGAAGAGCGCTGGCAGCAGTTGGCTACAAAACGTCGCAGCGGTATCCTCGCCGGCCAAATCGAAGATCTGTTGCGGCGGGTAGACGCCATGCCAACTCTCGATTCGCGGACCGAAGATGAGATCTTGGGCTACGACGAACATGGGATGCCTCGCTAATGGTTATCGATACCTCTGCGCTTCTTGCTATTTTTCTGGGCGAACCGGAACGGAAGCGCTTTCTGAATCTGATCATCGAGGCCTCGGCGCGGTTGATCTCGTCGGCGAGTGTACTCGAAACCGGAATTGTTCTGGAGGCCAGGCGGGGCGAAGCTGCCGGCCGCGAGTTTGACCTCTTTGTGGTTCGCGCGAATCTCGAGGTTGTATCCGTCGACAACGAGCAAGTCGAGGTGGCCCGATCGGCCTGGCGCAAGTACGGGAAAGGCCGTCACCCGGCGGCGCTCAACTTCGGGGATTGTTTTGCTTATGCTCTCGCCAAGTGCTCGGGCGAGGCACTGCTGGCTAAAGGTGAGGATTTTAGTCAAACCGACATCGAGATCTGCTCCCCCACGTAGTGAGGGTCCGTGGTTGACAAGTGGCACATTGCATTGCGGCTCGACTTGGTGAGATGCGACCCAGCGGCACTAGCCGAAACCGCTCCCAACGATCCCCTCTCCCTTGCGCCGAGTGTCTATTGCTCGGGATACCAGTTCAGCACCCGGACCTCAATGCCGGTGCCTTCCAATGCCTTTTGAAACACAGTGAGATCAGATCCGCGATAGTGATAAGGAATGACAATCTTCGGGTGGAATGCCTTGACTGCATCGGCGGCCTCTTCAGGGGGCATGGTGTAGGGCAAATTCATGCACACGAAGGCCACGTCGATGTTCTTAAGGGCACGCATCTCGGGAACGCCCTCAGTGTCCCCTGAGAAGTAGAAACGCCTGCCGCCGTAGGTGAGGACGTAGCCATTGCCGCGTCCCTTGTCGTGAAAGAGCTTCCCCGGTTCGGGACCGCGCTTCAGGTTGTACGCGGGGATGGCCTCGATCGTCCACGCTTGCCAGGTTTTCGTCTCTCCGTTCGCAATGGGGTTGGCAGTGGTTACAGTTTGAACCACGGCGGGCGGCGCGAAAGTCTCCGTTCCATGCTTGCTCACTTCTTTGATTGAATCGGGATCCATGTGATCGCCGTGGATGTCAGTAATTAAAATTAGATCGGCTTTGGGGAGTCCTGAGAACTTCGCGGGCTTTGTGGGATCGAGGTAGATGATCTTTCCGCCCGCTTCGATCAGGGTGCTAGCGTGATACAGCGGCGTGATCTTTACGGGCCCGGCCGATGTGAGGAAAGTTTGTGTGTCGGGAGCTGAATACCCAAGCGCCGACAAAGAGAAAAGAGAGCAGACAAGAATCAGGATTCGTTTCATGTGTGACCTCTCCGGGATAAGACGAGCTACTCTTCCTCTTCCTTTACATCCCCCCGCGCCGCCTTCGCCTTCTCAATAATCTTTTCCTGCAAAAGGCCCGGTACGGCGTCGTAATGATGCATTTCCATGTTGAAGCTGCCGCGGCCCTGGGTCATGGAAGTAAGATCGACGCCGTAGGTCAGCATTTCTGACATCGGGACTTCGGCTTTCACTACTGTGTTACCGCCTTTGTTGTCCATACCCTGGATGCGGCCGCGGCGACTGTTCAGGTCGCCCATAATGCTGCCGGCGAACTCGTCCGGAACCGTAATCTCGGCTGCCATGACCGGTTCGAGCAGGGTGGGCTTGGCCTGCTCCATGGCTTTCTTAAACGCGATGCGGCCTGCCATCTGGAAGGACATGTCGTTCGAATCTACGTCGTGATACGAGCCGTCGTAGAGGATTACCCTGAAATCCACCACGGGATATCCCGCCAGATAGCCGCGGGAGGCCGCGTCTTTGATTCCCTTCTCGATGGCGGGAATATAGTTCTTCGGGATTGCGCCGCCGAAAATATCGTTGACAAACTCGAACTCGCCACCGCGAGGCAGCGGTTCCATCTTGATTTTGCAATCGCCGTACTGGCCGTGCCCGCCGGTCTGCTTTTTGTGGCGTCCCTGCACATCGGCTTTGCCGCGGATGGTCTCCCGGTATGGCACCTTCGGCGCCTTCAGGATTACCTCGGTGTGGTAACGCTTCTTCATCTTCGAGACAACCACTTCAATGTGCTGCTGCCCGGTTCCCGCAATCAGGAACTCTTTGGTTTGAGGATCGCGGAAGAAGCGCAGCATGGCATCTTCCTCCATGAGCTTGTGGATGCCGGGGCCGAGCTTGTCTTCGTCGGCGCGGCTCTTGGGTTCGATGGCGAAGGTGATGGCCGGCTCGGGCAGATGAACTTTCGGATACTGAATGGGCGCGCTCTTGTCCCCGAGCGTGTCACCGGTGAGTGTGTCTTTCAGTTTGGAAACGGCTCCGATATCTCCGGCGTGCAACTCGGTTACAGGCACCGCGGTTTTGCCTTGCATGATGGAGATATGCGCGAGCTTCTCTTGCGAGTTACGGCTGAAATTCTGCACCGTGGCATCGTTCTTCAACACACCGGAAAATACTTTGAAGTAGGAAATTCGGCCGGCGAAGGCATCCGAAATCGTTTTGAAGACGTACAACGAGACTGGCTCTGTGTCTGACTCATGGCGCTTTGGCGGTTCGCCGTTTCCGGAGGCGGCAGGTTCTCCCTGCACCCATTCGTGCTCGGAAGGTGCTGGCGTATAGTCCACGATGAAGTCCATCACCCGGTCGGCGCCGACGTTGCCCAGCCCGGAACCGAAGATCACTGGAAAGATCTTATCTTCGCGAATCGCGTTGTGCAGCGCGGGAATCAGGTCCTCGACTGGAATGGTTCCTTTCTCGAAGAACTCTTCCATCAGCTTGTCATCACCTTCGGCGATGAGCTCGACCAGCTTCTCGTGGGCTTCCTGAGCCTGGTCTTTCAGCTCTGCAGGGATTTCGGTTTCTTTGCCCTTGCCGTTGCCCCCTAATTCGTAGGTGTACGCCTTCATCTGCACCAGATCGACCACTCCGCTGAAATTCTTTTCCCTGCCGATGGGCAGCTCCAATGGAATTACTGCGCGCCCGAACGCGTTGGTCAGCGATTCCAGCACGCGTTCTGCATCGGCGCGCTCGCGATCCATGCGGCTGGCTACGATCAGCCTGGGCGTCTTGAATTCCTCGCAATAGTTCCAGACACGCTGGGTGACGACCTCAACCCCGGCCACGCCGTCCACGACAACGACCGCCGCGTCGACCACGGGCAGCACCATCTTGGCTTCGTGGACGAACATGTTGAATCCGGGGGTGTCCACTATGTTGATTTTAGTTTTGCCCCACTCAACGTAGGCCAGACCGGCCGAGATCGACATCTTGCGGGCGATCTCCTCGTCGTCCCAATCGGTGGTCGCAGAACCATCGTCCACCCGGCCCAACCGCGGGGTTGCGCCGGAGGTGTAAAGCATCGCCGATACCAGCGATGTCTTTCCCGCATGCCCGTGCCCTATCACAGCGACATTGCGGATGTTAGCGCCTTCGTAAGCTTTCACGGGTTCACTCCTTCAACTAGGTCACGTGGGGACAGCCGCCCCCGGCTGTCCGGCCAAGCAAAGCTCGGCTCTGATCGCGACTAGAGATCTTACCTGCGGCGGGCCCCTAAAGAACAAATCAAGAGAACAGTCTACAGGCCAACGTCGAGCAGCTTACCAAAACCTAGGATGCTAACACGCCTCCACTATGCCTCTCAACCCAGCCTCAGGGCCTACCCCTCTTCAGTTCGAGGCGTGTATCATCAGACCGCCATGCTGGGCGGCCGAACCAACGAACAATGGATCGCACAATATGCGGGTAGCCATCAGCACCCGATCAACCGGGTATGCCATACGCTGGGGATCCCGGCGATTCTGGTTTCACTCGCCCTGTTCCTCGGAGGCATTTTCGTTCGCCGGTTGTGGGTTTATGCGCTTGTGCTTTTCCTTGTCGGATGGACGCTCCAATTCATCGGCCACGCCTTCGAGCGCAAGGAGCCTGAATTCTTTCACGACTGGCGCTTCTTGTTTGTCGGCGTCCGCTGGTGGTGGGCCAAGATTCACGGCAAGGCATGAGAGTTTTCGGCTTTAGCTCCAGTCCGATCCAATGTTTCCATCACCAGCGGCTGGAATCACCTCAAGAACCCTGATGCACGAAGCAAAAGCATCGGCATGAGCAAGGGCTTTACTATTTTCCTCGGAGTGATGGAATCGGCAGGAGCGTTGGGCGTTTGGAGTCCTCACCCAGCTTGCCGCGCTGGGATTGATCCTGGTCATGCTGGGCGCCATCCAGAAGAAGATCCTAGTCTGGCATACCGGCTTCTGGGGCGAGAAGACCTATGGCTGGCACTAGGACTTGATGGTCGTGGTGATGAACCTGGCCATGCTTCTCACCGATAGCGGCCGCTGGGTGTTGTAACAAACTTGCGATGCCATGGGTTCGCACGAGATCCTTCCTCAAGGTTTTACAATTTTGTGACATCTTTTTCCGTCTATACTTGTAAGTTGTTTCCCGGGCTGTCGGCGGAGGGCGAAAGGGTTGGCTCTCGCGCTAAAACCGGTTTCTCGTCAGAACGCCTAAACAGAGTGTGAAGATCATGCATCGCCTGACCGCCAGACTGTTGCTCGTTCTGCTGCTCGCGGGCGTGTTGGTCCCGGTGGCTCTGGCGATTTCCGCCGCACCGCCGCACGCCTGTTGCCTGCGGAAGCCGATGCATGGGCGTGCGTCCCACGATGCCGAGTTCCATGCTCCTCCTGGGTGCTGCCAACACGACTGTTGCCGCACCCTCACCGTTTCTCAATGGGCGCATTTAACTCCGTCGGCCAGCGGGCAGCGGACGCCTGTTTCGACGCGTCTGCGATCTGAGCAGCGACCGCTTCGCTTCACTATCGAGGTCAGTCGCGCGCACTCCGGTCGTTCCCCTCCGCGGTTCTCCATCGCCTGATTCTAAACAGCTGCTGAAAAACACTTGGGTTCGTATCGGGTGATGCCTTCGTGCATGCCACTTGACAGGGACCGTGTAGAGACGGTCTCTGACCTGTCAGCCCCCGGCAGCGCTTGCCCATTCACTTCAAGAGGCTTGTGGAGAAATTATGCGTTTCAATCACATTTCCTACCTTGCCGTGCTGCTCCTGATTGCCGGCATCTCAACTGCCACGATCTTTGGCTCGGTCCGCGGGATCATCCATGATCCGCAGCACCGTCCAATCCAAGGGGCGATGGTAATGCTGAAAGCAAAATCATCCGAGTGGTCCAAGAGCGCCAACACCGATGTCAATGGCAACTTCGAGTTCAACGCCGTGCCGGTGGGCGAGTACTCGGTCATTGTGGCCAACCCCGGCTTTGTGCAGGCTGAGCAGCAGGTTAAGGTTGCATCCGGCACTGAGCCGGTCGTGCACCTCCAGTTGCGTGTGGCCGTTGCCAATGAGACGGTAAATGTCTCCGCCCCGCCTGCGGTAGCGCCGACCGACTCGGTCACGCCGACAACCATCGTAAACCGCACGGAGATCCAGCGAACGCCGGGGGCGGTTCGCACCAACAGTCTGGCGATGATAACGGACTACACACCCGGCGCCTATGTCACTCACGACCAACTGCACATCCGCGGAGGCCATCAAACCAGCTGGCTGATCGATGGCGTTCCTGTCCCCAACACTAATATTGCCTCCAACCTCGGAGCGCAGTTCGATCCCAAGGACATTGACTATTTGGAAATTCAACGCGGAAGCTACAGCGCGGCGTACGGGGATCGCACCTACGGCGTATTTAACATCGCCCCGCGCACCGGCTTTGAGCGGAACAATGAAGCCGAACTTATCCTGAGCGCGGGCAACTTCTTTCAGACCAACGATCAGTTCAACTTCGGCAGCCACACCGAGCGCTTCGCCTACTATGCCAGCGTGAGTGCGAATCGCAGTGATCTCGGCATTCAGACGCCGGTTCCTCAGGTGGTTCACGATGCCGAAAACGGCTATGGAGGATTCGGGTCGCTGATCTTCAATGTGGATCCCTCGAACCAACTGCGTCTGGTAACCAATTTGCGCAAGGACTATTACCAGATTCCCTACGACCCCTACCCGAACGATATCGAGAACAATCCGGTCGACGGGCAGTACCCCACCATCGGCCTTCGCGATGGCGACCATGAATCCGATGCCCTGGTGAATTTCTCCTGGGTGCACACTTTCAATTCACAACTCCTGCTGACGGTCTCGCCGTTTTTTCATTACAACCGTGCCGATTATTCAAGCTCGCCGCAGGACTATCCGGTGGCGACGACGCAAAACCGCGGGTCCACTTACGGTGGCGGGCAGGTGAGTTTCGCGGCGAACGTACCGAAGAATAATCTGCAGGTGGGTTTGTACAGCTTCTACCAGAAGGATGACACACTTTTTGGGGCAGTCTTTAACGATGGCAGCGGCCTGCCCTTTACCGATACCGAGCACCCGTCCGGCAGTCTGGAAGCGTTCTTTATCGATGACAAATTCAAACCCTTTTCCTGGCTGACGCTAAGCGCGGGCATGCGGCCAACGCATTTCTCGGGAGGCATTTCAGAAAGCGCCATCAGCCCGCGTTTTGGAGTGGCCGCAGTCGTTCCCCATTTGCATTGGGTCTTTCGCGCATTCTACGGACACTATTATCAAGCTCCGCCGTTGATCACCGCTTCCGGACCGCTGCTGCAATTCGTAAACGCCAACAACTTGGGATTCATCCCCCTGCACGGCGAGCGAGATGAGGAGCATCAATACGGAGTCACCATCCCATTTCGCGGCTGGACTCTCGACGCTGACAACTTCCAGACCAACGTCGTGAATTTCTTCGATCACAACAATATCGGAGAATCCAATCTCTTCTTTCCTATCACCATCGGGCAGGGTTTGATCCGAGGTTGGGAACTTACGCTGAGTTCGCCGCTCATCGCCCACCGGGGCCACGTTCACCTGGCATATTCCAATCAAATCGCGGAGGGCGGCGGCGCTATAACCGGTGGCTTGACGGACTTTTCATTTCCCGCGGGCTTATCCCCACTCGATCACGACCAGCGCAATACTTTGAGTATCGTCGGGGACGTCAGACTTCCCTGGCGCAGCTATGCGTCAACCAGCGTCTACTATGGCTCCGGCTTCAGCAACGCCTTTCCCGGCCAGCCGTATCCAGGCGACTATTTGCCGCAGCATACGACGTTCGATCTTGCAGTGGGCAAAGACTTTGGCGAACGCTTCTCGGTTTCGGTGACAGCTTTGAATGTCGCCAACCGCCGAGTTGAACTTGATAACAGCGTCACTTTCGGCGGGTTCCACTGGAATGATCCGAGAGAAATCTTTGCGGAGTTCCGCTATCGGTTCCATTACTGACTCAGAATCAAAGGAGAACAACAATGAATCATTTACTCGATCTTCAACGGCGCAGACACACCGCGCACGTGCCCGCGATTGTCTTGGTTTTCCTGGTCTTTCTGGCGGCTTGCGGGCCGTCCCTGAGTGCCCAGTCAACAAACGCCACCGACGCTAAGCGGTATACCTTGACCGGCCGCATCGTGTCTATCGACAGACCGGCTCAGTCGATCACTGTCGATGGCGACGAAATTCCCGGATTCATGGCTGCCATGACCATGCCCTATCAGGTGAAGGACGCTGGTGTGCTTGAGAAATTGTCTCCTGGTGATCAGATAAAAGCAGAAATTGTACTTGAGAACGACGGTGCATATCTGGAAGATGTCGTGGTGGTAAGAAAAGCACCTCCGCAGAAACCGGCGAAGTGAAGCGATGCTCCTTATCGCAGGCCTTTCAACGCCTCCAGCAATTCCCCATTCGCCGGCGTCCGGTCCAGCGGATACACTTTGGCAAAGACGATCCTCCCGTTTTTGTCCACGATGAATGCTGCCCTCTCACTGATTCCCGGGAGTGGCGGCCCCTCTCGCAAAATGCCGAATGCCTTCGTCACCTCGGCATGGGGGTAAAAATCCGAGCACATCGGAAAATGCATGATCCCGATGTCATGCTTCTGCCAGGCAAGATGGCTGTAAACCGAGTCGGTGCTAATGTCCAGAACCTGGGCATCCAGCGCAGCGAACTTCTCGAGGTCCGAGTCGAACGCTGGCAACTGCTCTCCTCAAGTCGGAGTCCAGTTCAGCGGATGAAAGGTCACGACCACATGCTTGTTGCCACGAAAATCGCTGAGCTTGATCTTTAACCGCTGCTCACCCTCGACTGCTTGCAGTTCAAAATCAGGTGCCAGATCGCCAACCTTCAATGCCATGTGACCTGCTCCTCCTCGATGGCGCGCCTTAGCATTATGTAGTACCGAGCGAACGAGCGCCACCTCCGGCGGGCACAAATCCGGCTGAAATCAGCCCCTCGTTGTTGCCCCCGAAAATTAACATTCCTTTAACAATCAGTCTGCGACCCCGGCCTTAAGATCTCGCAATGCCCTCCGAACCCCTTGCCATTGAGGACCTCCCCGGTCCCAAAGATGGACAACGCATCCTGCGGCTTAGTGGACCGCTGGTCATCGCGACCTTATTCGACTTCCAGAACAAAGTGCGCACGAGCACTTCCCGTGCCCTCATCATCGACTTCACACGGGTGCCCTACGTGGATTCTGCCGGCATTGGCGCCTTAGTGGGTGCCTACGTGACTCACCAGAAAGACGGACGCAGTCTCGCCCTCGTCGGCGTCAGCGATCGGATACACAACGCACTCCAAGTCACGCGCGTTGAACACTTCTTCCGGTTTTTCAATACATTAGCGGAAGCCGAGAACACGTAGGCAGACACTGGAGTGGACCCGAGACCATCTCGGATTTGACGCACCTCGCGCTGCGACCTTAAGATTGGCGCTCCAGGAAATTGGCGATTTTTTCCTCCCATGATCGGCCAAACCATCTCGCATTACCGCGTTACCGGAAGGTTGGGTAGTGGAGGGATGGGCGTCGTTTACGAGGCCCAGGATCTTACCCTCGGGCGCCGCGTGGCCCTGAAGTTCCTGCCCCCGGAACTGGCGCGCGATACGTCCGCTCTGGACCGCTTCCTGCTGGAGGCTCGTGCAGCCTCGGCCCTGAATCACCCCAACATCTGCACGATTTATGCGGTGGAAAAAGACGGTGACCAATCTTTTATCTCGATGGAGTTAATCGAAGGTCAGGGGCTTGACGCTCAACTGCAAAGCGGCCCTCTGGCGGTGGATCGTCTGCTCAATGTGAGCATTCAACTGGCGGACGCGCTCGATGCTGCGCACGCCAAAGGCATCATCCATCGCGACATCAAGCCGGCGAACATCTTCATGACTCAGCGTGGTCAGGTCAAGGTTCTGGACTTCGGCCTCGCCAAGCTCACCCGCGCAACCGAAGTGGCCAGCGAGACGATTGACGCCACGCAGGACGGTCTCCGCACGGCCAGCCTTACCAGTCCCGGCAGCACGGTGGGCACTGTTGCGTACATGTCGCCTGAGCAGGCTCGCGGCGAACAGCTCGATGCGCGCACCGATCTTTTCTCGCTAGGAACCGTTATCTATCAGATGGCGACCGGGCGGCTCCCTTTTTCAGGCAACACGTCGGCGGTAATCTTCAACGCCATTCTGGAACGCGACCCTGTGCCTGCGGTGCATCTCAATCCCCAGCTCCCGTCGCGGCTTCAGGAACTGATCGACAAACTGCTGGAGAAGGATCGCGACCTGCGGTATCAATCTGCCGCTGATTTACGTGGTGATCTCAGACGGCTGAAGCGCGACACGGATTCCGGACGCAAGATAACTCAACCGGTTTCAGCGTCATCCGTCACGGTCGAGGCTGCCCCAACTTCGTCTTCCCGCGAGCCCTCGAGCGGCTCAGCCGTGGTCGCAGCTGCCCGCCAGCACAAGTTGGGAGCCGGAGTAGCGGCGTTCGTTGCGCTTGTGCTGGTCGCTGCCGCGGCCTATGGTGTTTACGCTCTGTTGAATCGCATGCGCCCTGTTCCCTTCGAGAATATCTCCATCACCAAAGTCACGGAAACCGGAAAGGCCGCGCTGGTGGCCATCGCTCCTGACGGCAAATATATTCTCTACGTTGTAAGGGACGCCGGTCAGGAGAGCTTGTGGCTACGCAACCTTCCCACCAGCAGCGACACCCAGGTGATCCCGCCGGCAGAGGTGGACTACGCCCACTTGCAGTTTGCGCCCGACGGCAACTACATCTACTTCGCGCGCAGCGAACTCGGCAGCACCGAGCTGAAATATCTTTATCGCGCGCCGGTCCTGGGCGGGACTCCCCAGAAACTGGTCACCGACATTGACTCCAATATCACCTTCTCGCCCGACGGCCGGCAGATCGCCTATTTTCGTTTCAACAATCCGGAAGGCGGCAAAGAACGACTTCTGCTTCTTCCCGCTGAAGGAGGTGAGGAGAAGATTCTATACAGCGGCCCCGTCCAGGGCGGATTACAAGATCCCGCATGGTCGCCGGACGGCAAGATGATCGTCTGCATGGTACTTCAACCTGGAAGCGCTTTCAGCGGATTGGCGGCGCTCGATGTAGCCAGCGGGAAACAGAAGTTGTTCTTCACCACCGACGCCAGCATCGTGCAGCGCCCAGTCTGGATGCCGGACCAGAGCGGACTGCTGGCACAGTCCACCTTAGGCCGAAACCAAATCGTTTTCGTTTCCTACCCAGATGGAAAGCTTCACGACGTAACCCGCGATACCAACAACTATTCCGAACCTAGCGTGGCCGCTGACGGACGTACGGTTGTCAGCGTCTTGAGCCAGTCCCGTTACAACCTGTTCGTGATGCCCTCTGCGTCTTTGAGTGATGGCCAGCCCCGGCAGGTCACCTCGGGCGCGCCCGTCTTTAGTTTCAGCTGGACACCCGCGTCTCAGCTGGTCATGAACTCAGGTTCGGGTCTGGGTCTGCTCAATCCGCAATCAGGTAGCAAGACTCTATTGGTCGAGCAGGCCGGGATTCTCGCTGATACTCCGTCCGCGTGCGCCAATGGCCACTACGTAGTTTTCACCAGCGTGGGCGGCAAGGGAAATAAGGTGCTGAACATCTGGCGCACCGATGCGTCCGGGGGCAACCTCAAACAGCTTTCCGACGGCAAGGTCGATCAAACCCCGATTTGCTCGCCCGATGGGCGCTGGGTGCTCTATCAGGACGCGGTAAATGGTGGCCGCTTGATGAAGGTGCCCATTGACGGAGGAAAACCGGAACAAATCTCCGACGAACTCACGGCGGCCTTTGATATCTCTCCTGACTCAAAATCCGTCGCTTTCGCAGCCTTTGGCCACCTTGGCGAGCATATAGAGACGCTGGCGCTGCTTTCAGTGGATTCCAATCAGGTTTTGAAGACTATTCAATTTGAGCACCCGCGAAGTGGTCCCATCCGTTTCTCGCGGGATGGCAAAGCGGTTGTCTATCCGTTCCGCCACGGCGGGGTTGATGACCTCTGGTTGCAACCCCTCGATGGTTCTTCCGGAAAACAACTCACCGATTTCAAATCAGAACACATCAACGACTTTCACTGGTCCTTCGACGGCAGCCAGTTGGGCGTGATCCGCGGGCACACCGATTCCGACGTCGTCCTGATTCGCGACATGCGACCGTAAGGGGGGTCAGGTTGGTGTGAAGAGGCAATGGTTCTCGCTTCCGCGAGCGTCGACATGACGGGTTGGTGTTCTTACTGTAGTGGCGGCGGAGTCAGCCCCATGAATGTTGTCCCCTGAAATTTTCCCTGGGCATCGAAATTCCAGGTGAACAGGGCGAATCCGGCGTGGGCGCAGGCGTGGCATCCGTTGAGCAAGGGATAGCTCACCACAAACTGGGTTCCGCCGTTCGGCCCCGATTGCGAGTTGGGCCAGGTTTTCCCGTCACGATCGCCGGGCCACAAGTTGACGTTGGGAAATTGATTCTTCACATCCTGAAACTGAAAACTCTGCTCCATCGTCTTTGTGTCGAGCAGCTTCAGGTCTTCGACATTGATGATTGGCGGCTTGCCATTCACTAGCAACAGACCATAGTTGGTGTTGGCGCGTAGGGGATACGTGATCCATGCGAAGGAAACTGGGCTCTCGGTCTGGAAACCGGTCATAATGCCGAACTCGCCATGGCTTTGTTTTGCTAATTCGCGGGTAAAGCGCACGGCATCGGCCGGGGCGCCAGCTTTGGCCATCTGGTCGATCATGCAATCGACGTCGCCGGGATGGGACTTGTCGCAGGCAGCGTGGGCGGTTGCGAGGAACTGTGGTGATGCCTGCCATACGGCTGAGCCACTAATCTTCCCCGGCGTCCTGCGATTGGGCGGCTGCGAATCCTGCCAGGCAAAGGACAACAACAAGAAGTGGACGGGCATTCTGCATATGCTCCCCTTGGAGGCAACATTCTATACTCTGCCGGGCCGTCCCGGTATCACACGCAAAGGCTTAGGGCGATGATCTGTAAACCGGCAGTGAAGCAGATTGGACGATTTAGAAGTTACAACTTTTTACCGGGTATTAATATCCTTCGGCGTAAAATGTTGGCCCTTTGTGGTTTCAAAGTCGTAGGAGGTACGCAGTATGAAACGGTTGTGGTTTGCAGCATCTCTCCTTCTAGTCCTTCCCCTGGTGGCGCTGACGGTGGGGAACGGCCGTCTGGTGATTCCTGGCCACAGTGGGCGAAGGATGCTCAGCATACTGGATTCATCCAGGTAACCGGACAGCCGGCGAGCATCGACAAAGATCATCCCAACGGCTACGAGTGGTGCATCAACGCGCCCGCCATCGACGCGAAGGGAGTGGCTTACGCCAACAGCGAAGACGGCAACGTGTATGTTCTGAATCAGGGCGGAAAGCTGCAGTCGAAGCTGTTTCTGCAGGTAGCGCTGGGCGCGGCTTACACTCCGTTGTCGCTCGGACCGGACGGCAAGATCTACACCCAGAATGACGGTGTCCTTTTTGTCGTTGAATGAAGCTCGCGTAGGGGCGGACGCCCTCGTCCGCCCAGCGGAGCGAAGCTCCGCAGACACCAACTTTGATCGTTGAGGGAACCGCCCGGACGAGGCGTCCGGGGCTATACGTGCTCTTTTTCTGCATTACGCAATCTTTTCCAGAAACGACTAAACTAATTAGCTAGGATCTGTTTTTCAGGAAGGCAATCGTTTATGAACAGCTTTGGCAGCCGTTCCACTCTCCTCGTTGCTGGCCACGACTACGAGATCTATCGCATTGATGCGCTTGACAAGCAGGGTATATCGACCCGGCATCTTCCTTTCTCGCTGCGTATTCTGCTAGAGAATTTGCTGCGCACGGAAGACGGCCGCAGTGTGACCAAGGAAGACGTTCGTGCGCTCGCAGCATGGAACAGAAAATCGAAGCCAGACAAGGAAATCGCTTTCACGCCAAGCCGCGTGCTGATGCAGGACTTCACTGGGGTGCCGGCGGTAGTCGATCTCGCCGCTATGCGCGACGCCATGAAGGTGCTCTCCGGCGATCCAGCGCTAATCAATCCCTTGCAGCCTGCGGAGTTGGTCATCGACCACTCGGTGCAGGTGGATGAATTCGGCACGCCGCAGGCATTTCAACTGAATGCCGAACTCGAGTTTCTGCGCAACAAGGAACGCTACGGATTTCTGCGTTGGGGGCAGACTGCTTTCCGAAATCTGGCGATTGTTCCACCCGACACCGGCATCGTGCATCAAGTCAACCTTGAGTTCCTCGCGCGGGTCGTCTACGTGCAGGAGTTGAACGGCAAGCGCGCGGCCTATCCTGACACGCTGGTCGGTACCGATTCACACACCACCATGATCAATGGCTTGGGCGTGCTGGGCTGGGGCGTGGGTGGAATCGAGGCCGAAGCCGCGATGCTGGGTCAAGCCGTGTCCATGCTCATTCCGCAAGTGGTTGGCGTGAAGCTGACCGGCCGGCTCCGCGAGGGCGCCACTGCCACCGATCTGGTGCTGACGGTTACCGAGATGTTGCGTAAGCACGGCGTGGTGGGAAAATTTGTCGAGTATTTTGGACCTGGCCTGCAGGAACTTCCGTTAGCCGATCGCGCCACCATCGCCAACATGTCTCCCGAGTATGGCGCGACATGCGGCATTTTCCCGGTCGATAAAGAGACGCTCAGCTACCTGCGGTTGACCGGACGCCCGGAAGAACAGATCGCGTTGGTCGAGGCCTACTGCCGTGAGCAAGGACTGTTCCACGATGAGAAGACGCCGGAGGCGCAATACTCCGAACTGCTCGCCCTTGATTTGGACACAGTCGAATCCAGCCTGGCCGGTCCCAAGCGTCCTCAGGATCGTGTGCCTCTTGCCCAGGCGCGCGAATCGTTTCATTCGTCGTTGCCGTCGCTGCTAAAACCGAAATCCGGCGCGGCGGTTTTTTCGCCCACTACGGACTCCGCGAAAAAGGTGGCGGGCTGGGAGCAAGAAGGGGGTAGTCCCACGGCGGTAGGAGTTGGAGACCATCGAGTTGAGGAGCACGTTCCTCAGGCTGCGGGCGCAGCTTTGCGCCACGGCAGCGTCGTCATTGCCGCCATCACTAGTTGCACCAATACTTCGAACCCGTCGGTGATGGTTGCCGCGGGCTTGGTTGCGAAAAAGGCGGTCGAGCGGGGTCTGCACGTTCCTTCGTGGGTGAAGACTTCGCTGGCGCCCGGCTCGAAAGTTGTGCGGGATTATCTGGAACGTGCAGGGTTGACGCCATATCTGGAAAAGCTAAAGTTTCACATCGTCGGCTACGGCTGCACCACCTGCATTGGGAACTCGGGGCCGCTGCCGGAAGAAATTTCGAAGGCGATTGACGAAAAGAATCTGGTGGTCGCCTCCGTGCTCTCCGGCAATCGCAACTTCGAGGGGCGCATTAATCCTGACGTTCGCGCCAACTACTTAATGTCGCCGCCGCTGGTGGTCGCCTTCGCGCTGGCCGGTCGTATCGATATCGACTTGCGCAAGGATGCCATTGCCAACGACAAGCAAGGCAAGCCTGTGTATTTGGCAGACATTTGGCCGTCTCGCAGTGAAGTGGATGAGGCCATCAAGAAGTCGATTTCGTCGGACATGTTCCGGCGAAGCTATGGCGAGGTTTATCACGGGGATGAGCGCTGGCGCTCCCTGCCCGTACCTAAAGGTGAGACCTACGCGTGGGACAAAGATTCAACTTACATTCGCCGGGCTCCGTACTTCGATGGCATGACCCTGAAACCCACGGCGGTGGAGGATATCAAGAATGCGCGCGTTTTGGCCGTCCTCGGGGACAGCGTCACCACTGATCACATCTCACCGGCTGGTTCGATCAAGAAGGATAGTCCGGCGGGCAAATATCTGGACGATCACGGCGTCAAGCCTTCCGATTTCAACTCTTACGGCTCACGGCGCGGCAATCATGAGGTCATGGTGCGCGGGACTTTCGCCAACGTTCGCTTGCGTAACAAGATGGTTCCCAACCTCGAAGGCGGATTCACGCGTCACCTGCCTGACGGGGCTGAGATGAGCATCTTCGAAGCTTCAGAGAGATATATTGCGGAACATATCCCGCTCGTGATCCTTGCGGGCAAAGAGTACGGCTCCGGTTCCTCGCGCGACTGGGCAGCGAAGGGCCCGCTTCTGCTTGGTGTGCGGGCCGTCATCGCTGAGAGTTACGAACGCATCCACCGCTCCAATTTGGTTGGTATGGGGATTCTGGCCTTGCAATTCCTCGAGGGCGAGACCGCGCAATCGCTGGGATTGACCGGCGAGGAAATCTTCGAGATCACCGGCATTCGCGACTTGATCGGAAGCTTCGCTCCAGGCCTGCAGGTGAAAGTCCGAGCCGGCACTAGCGGCAAGACAACCGAGTTCAAAGCTCTGGTGCGAATCGACACGCCCCAGGAAGCGCAGTACTACGCCAACGGCGGAATCCTGCAATTCGTGTTGCGACAATTGCTGTCGAGCAAACCAACCGCTGTACATGCGTAAACCAGCGCCGTTGCGTGAGCGAGAATCACGTGGGGACGGCCGCCCCCGGCCGTCCGGACCGAGTGAGACTCGGCAGCGCAGGCCGCGGGGAGGCCAGAGATGGACGCCCATCTCTCAAAACGAGCCCAACTCCTGACCGAGATTCTGCGCTACATCAACGACGGAAACTACGAGAAGGCGGGCGAGGCCTGGTCCTTCGGGGTCGGTCGCGGTAACTCTCGTGACCGGGCAAATAAAGACGAAGCCGTTTTTCAAAAGATGCGCCGCCTGGTTTATGACCACGTTGCACGCACCGTCGCGATTCAACGAACCTCGCTCTCGAGCCCGCCAACGGTCGATTCCCTGGCGGAAGAGTTCAAGAAATTGATGGATGAACTGACGCCTGAAACCCGCGAAGCTCTGGGCCAAGCGTTTGTTCCGATTGCGACCGGACAGGACTCGCCGCTTGCCGATGCCGGTCCTGGGGCCCAGGGCCAACTGGACGCGCTTGATCGCTACTACTCTGAACAGATTCTCCAGAAGCTGGAGGAAGTTGTCTCCCGTGCATCGGCGCTGGACCGCGGGGGTCTGGAAATCGTGCCCAACCGAAGAGTCCAGTTTCTATTTGACGAAGCCCATCGCTGTTATCTGTATGGTTTTCACTTAGCCTGTGCAGTATTCTGCCGCGCCATTCTGGAGGGGGCGCTCAAGGAAGTCGCCGATCCGGGGAACAAGACCAATCAGTCGATTCACGACATGATTGCAGCCGCCGTGGAGAAACGCCTTCTCACCGATGATTGTCCGCGTTGCGCCCGCGAAGTGGCCAAGGCCGGCAATCGGGCAATTCATGATCCCGAGATGTTCGACCGGGACTATTCTTCGGAAAAGATCGAAGAAATCCTGGCCAACACGAGGAGGGTGCTGGAAGAGTTGTACCGGCAGCCGCTGTGACCCGGATGGCCTGCGTGCCGCACGGACGCGGATGTTGTGCGGCACCCTTTCGTGTACCTTCGTGTCCTTCATGGTTCAAGCATTTGACCTCCATCAACCACAAAAGGCACGAAGGTTCACACAGGGAAGATCCTAAAAGGTTTTCTCAGAATCCAGCAAAATTGTTACGGGACCATCGTTCACCAGTTCCACTTGCATCATTTCCTGGAAACGGCCGGTCTGGCAGGGAAGGCCGACGGCCCGGATGCGTTCCACAAAGTACTCATAAAGCTGGCGGGCGCGCTCGGCTGGGGCTGCGGCGTCGAACGACGGACGTTTGCCGCGTCGTACGTCGCCGTAGAGAGTGAACTGCGAGACCACCAGAATTCCGCCGCCTACCGCAGCCGTGTCCAGGTTTATCTTTCCATTTACGTCTTCGAAAATACGTAACCCGGCAATCTTTTCGGCCAGATAGTCGGCGTCCGTTTCGCTGTCCGCATGGGCCACGCCGAGGAGAACCAGCAGACCGTGGTTGATCTCGCCCACGACCTTTCCGTCCGCTGCGACTTGGGCACGGCTGACACGTTGTACGACAGCGCGCATTGCAATGCCCTCAAATTCTTATTTCGGTGCCTCGTTCACCAGGGACTCTTGTCCGGCTACCGCGAGCCAGCGTCCCTCACGGTAGACGAAGATGTCTGTGAACCGGACTCTAGCGAGAATCTTTCCCTCGGCACCTATAACGGAGTTCAATCCCCGAACATAGGCGAAATCGCCGTAGACATGGGGATGCAGTTCGCTCAACTGATTGTGTCCAGACCGGCGATGAGGGATGTTCGCCAGGCTTTCGGCGCGGTCGTGTAGCTTCCCATCAGGATCGATATCCTGAAATTCATCGGCGAGAATACAGCCGACTGTATCGGAGTCGTGCCGCCCAAGCGCCTCAGCCCAAAATTGCTCGAGCTGAACCAGCGCGCTCGCGTCTTTAAGCTGCCCGGTTGGACAACCGGCACCGTAGGCAAACGGGCAAATCAGAAGCGTGAACCACAAAATATATTTCACTTTAGAATTCCCCGGTGGATCGATAATCATCATAACTCCTGAACGAACCGGGCTTTGTGGCCCCGAACTTTTTCGGCTGCTTCAACTTAAGAAAAACTCTGGTTGAGCGTGAATTTCGGCCGACGCCCGCACGGGCGAGGGCACCCGCGCCACACAAGCCACGTTGACCCGGCGTCTGCATGCATTTAGGATTTATATGGGCTTCTCAGAGCCGGTCGCAGACATCATCGGTTGCGGCAGGACCCGCCTTTACACCGATTCGTGCTGACCGTTACACTACTCGTTCCCTTTAATCACTCTTCGGGAGGTGGGTTGCTATGGTCGCAGGAGACAAGTTGAAAGAGATCAATGAAAAAGTAAAACAGATCATCAGCGAGCAACTGGGTGTCGACGAAGCCGAGGTCACACCCAGCGCATCGTTTGTGGACGACTTGGGCGCCGATTCGCTGGATCAGGTCGAACTGGTGATGGCGCTTGAAGAAGCATTCGATCTGGAGATTCCAGATGAGGATGCGGAGAAAATCCGCTCCGTTCAGGATGCCATCGACTACATTGATAAGCACGCCAAAGTGGCCAAGTAAGTGCATCTCTCAAATGGAGGCCGGGCGTCCCCGTCCGGGACGGGCGAGATGCCGCCTCCACCGTGGCAACTTAAGTCAGTCCCGTCCATACACGTAACCGCAAGGAGAACTCATGGCAGCCGTTGACGAGAAAGTAAAACAAATTATCGTAGAACAACTGGGAGTGGATGAGGGCGAAGTAACCCAGAATGCCTCATTTGTGGACGATCTGGGGGCCGACTCTCTGGACACCGTGGAACTGGTGATGGCTTTTGAAGAAGCCTTTGAGATCGAGATTCCGGACGAAGACGCCGAGAAGATCCGCACCGTGCAGGATGCGGTCGACTATATCGGCAAGCACGCGAAAGGCGGGAAGTAGTTGGCGAGACGGGTCGTAGTTACTGGTATTGGCCTGATCTGCGGGGTGGGCAACACCACCGAAGAGATTTGGCGAAACCTGCTCGCAGGCAAGAGCGGAGTAGCCCGCATCACTCACTTCGACGCCGCGCAGTTCGCCTGCCAGATCGCGGCGGAAGTCAAGAACTTCGATCCGCTGCAATTCGTCGAGAAAAAAGAACTGAAGAAGATGGGACGCTTCATCTACCTGGCCATGGCCGCCGCGGACGAGGCCATGAAAGCCTCAGGCCTGGAAGTCACAGAAGAGATTTCCACCCGAGTCGGAGTGCACATCGGATCCGGAATCGGCGGGTTCGACGTGATCGAGCGCGAGCATATCAATCTGCTTAATGGTGGACCTCGCAAGATCTCCCCGTTTTTCATTCCTGCCTCGATCGTGAATCTGGCCGCGGGACACGTCAGCATCCGCTACAACGCCAAGGGTCCGAACGAAGCCACGTGTACGGCTTGCACGTCCAGCGCACACTCCATTGGGGATGCCTACAAAATCATCGCGCGCTGCGATGCCGAGGTCATGATCGCGGGCGGTACGGAAGCCGCGATCACTCCCATGGGGGTTGGTGGTTTCGCCGCGATGCGCGCGCTCTCGACGCGTAACGATGCGCCCGAGAAAGCCAGCCGTCCCTGGGACTCGGGACGCGACGGATTCGTGATTGGCGAAGGGGCTGGAATCCTTATTCTTGAAGAGTTGGAATTCGCCCGCCGCCGTGGGGCCCCGATCCTGGCTGAAATTGTGGGCTACGGCATGAGCGGCGATGCCCACCACATTACCCAGCCCGCCGAGAATGGCGATGGCGCTTATCGCGTGATGCTGAATACGCTGAACGATGCCAAAATCCAGCCCCAAGACGTGGGCTACATCAACGCCCACGGTACTTCAACAGATCTTGGCGACAAACTGGAAACCATCGCCATCAAGCGCGCCTTTGGCGATCATGCCCGCAAGCTGGCAGTGAGTTCGACCAAGTCGATGACCGGACACCTGCTGGGTGGGGCCGGCGGACTCGAGGCGGGCATCACCGTGCTTGCACTCCGCGACCAGATCTTGCCTCCAACCGCCAACCTGGATAATCCCGATCCTGAATGCGACCTGGACTACGTCCCTAACCACCCCAGAAAAGCTGATCTAGAGTATGCCATGTCCAATTCATTTGGTTTCGGTGGAACCAACGGCGCGCTTCTTTTCCGGCGCTGGACGGAGTAGTTTGCTCAGCCCAGCGAACCGCTGAGAGAGGGTTCACCCTTATATCCTGTTCGTCCCCGGCCAGAGTCAGCCGCGGACAGGAGCGTCGGCGCCACTCCGGCACTGCCCTTCCCGTTTTGGCAAGGAACTTTAGGCCTCGTTCCGTCCCCCTTCTGGTAATGAGACCTTGGTACCCAGAGATTGGCCTTCTTCTCCTTTGCCAATGCCGATAGTGCAATACAGAATAGATTTGCAGGCGCGAATACCCCATCTATGGATAAAGCCTTTGGAACCGCTGTGATGCCCACGCTTAGCACCAAAAAGGCCTCGGCTCGGGTGGCTTTAATTGACATGAAGGAACCCGCCAGAAGCACTCTTGCGGAGTGTTTTCGGCAGTTTGGGATCGAGAGTGTCTCGGTGAATGGAAATGCCGCCGAACGCCTCAAGAAGGAGAAATTCGAGGCTTGTGTGATCAAACTGGGTCCCCAGGCTCAGACCGTAATGGAGTCTGCGCGCACCTCGCCCTCCAACAGCCGGATCGTGCTCTACGCCGTCGGCGGTAGCGCCCAGGACGCGATGAGCTACTCGAAGTACGGGATCAATGCCATTCTCCACGAACCCCTCGAGCGCCCCGCCGTGCTGAAATTGGTCAGGGCCACACAAATGCTTGTGTTGCACGAGTTGCGGCGTTACGTCCGCATTCCTGTGATCACAGAAATTTCCCTTGTCATGAGCGATGGCCGCAAGGTAACGGCGACCAGCATTGAAGTCAGCTCCGGGGGTATGTCCCTTCGCAGCGCCGAGGATATTGCAGTTGGGCAGTCGGGAGAGGTCTCGTTCGCTTTGCTGACCTTGCCGCGGATATGGGTTCGCTCCGCGGTCACCTGGCGCAACGTGACCGGCAAGACCTTTGGTATCCGCTTCGATAATCAGGACGAGCGCCGCTTCCGTATCAAGGAGTGGATTGACGCGTATCTGGAAGGTTAGCTGGTTGGCCTAACAGATGCTTGTCTTCGCCGTTCCGGTAAATTATTTCAAGTTGGCACTGCGCGGGCTCATGCCGGCTTGAGTCTCTGGTTGTTTTGACTCAGGATCCACATCCTCACGAACCTCAACTCTACCCAAGAATTCCCTCCGGGCGGGGCGCGATTCGGGCACAATCACTAGGTGTCGATCGACCACCATACGGTAGCGGCGGTAAGCATTGCCGGCACTTTTCTTGATGTGCTGGGCAGCCTTTACCTTGCCTACGACTTGTTGGGTGGACAACACGGCCCTCTGCGGCTGCTTACGCGCGCAGTGACCTACTCTGTCGTCTTCGGCGTCGGCTACGGCATTGGCCTTGGTCTCTTTTTTGGCCTCGCCGCAGGTCTTGCGACTGGCATCACTATCTCAATTGAACTCAGTCGAGCAGCTCGTGGTTTGGACCACTATTCCTTGCCTTGGGAAGGATTGTTCAGTGCCATCCGCGGATTTGGTTTCGGTGCTGGACTGTACAGGACTCTAGGCCTCGAATACGCAATCGCATTTGCCATTCTCATCACGGCCGGCCAACTATTCGCCTATTCTCGCGGCATGCGCCCAGCTATCGACTATGTAGCCTCTCGTCGTTCACGCATTACGCGTCGTCAGTTTTGGGGAACCGTCGTCCGGACCTTTGGCTACATTGCCGACGGCGCTTGTTTGTAGCGCTCTCGTCCACCGGTTTGAGCACGCCTGGGTCTTTGCGCTGCGGGTAGGGCTGGTGACCGGCTTTGTCACCGGCATCGGGGTGACAGTGAATCCCTACATCGAGTATTACGCCGACAACCTTCCGGAGCGACGGCTTGGCGCCTTCGGTATTGGACTCATCTTTTGCGGCTTTGCCCTGCAGTCGGTTCAATATTGGCTGGCATTACTCGATGTAGGCGTGACGTAGATGCCTGGCTGGCATTCAACACAGTGCTGTGCACTTCGCGAATCGGCAATCCCGCATGTAAAATCGAATGAGCACATGGCGGGTGCATCCCAATTCGTTCAGATCGACCTCGCGCCTCCGATCCGGCAGCCCAAGCCGGAGTGGCTTAGGGCCAAAGCCCCCGTGGGCGAGAACTTCCACAATCTAAAGAAACTAGCGCGTGGGCTGGGATTGCACACGGTGTGCGAATCGGCGCAGTGCCCCAACATCGGGGAATGCTGGAATCACCGTACCGCCACGTTCATGCTTTTAGGCGACATCTGCACCCGGCGGTGCGGTTTTTGTGCGGTTCCGAAGGGCAAACCTGGAGCGATTGATTGGGACGAGCCGCGGCGCGTTGCCGAAGCGGTGGCGACGCTCGGGTTAAAGCACGCGGTCGTGACCAGCGTTAACCGGGATGACGACAATTTGGGCGGGGCGCGAGTTTTCGCAGAGACGATTCAACAGATTCGTGAGTTGTCTCCAGAGTGCCGCATCGAAGTTCTGATTCCCGATTTCCAGGGTATTGACGAGGCGTTGCGAATTGTTCTCGATGCCAAGCCCGACGTCTTGAATCACAATACTGAGACTGTGCCGCGGCTTTATCGCGTTGTGCGGTCCGGGGCCCGCTATGAGCGCACGCTGCGCCTGCTGGAGAATGCCAAGCAGTTCGCGCCGGGAATGGTAACGAAGTCGGGGGTCATGGTTGGTCTGGGGGAAACGGTCACCGAACTAGTGGAAGTGTTTCGCGACCTGGGTTCACGCGGTGTCGACATCCTGACTGTTGGACAGTACCTGCGGCCATCGCGCGACCACCTACCCATTGCCCTTTTCTACACGCCGGATGAATTTCGGTACTTGAAAGAAGAGGCCCTGCGGTTCGGCTTCCGCCACGTCGAATCGGGACCAATGGTGCGCTCCAGCTATCATGCCCACGAGCAGGCTGAGTCCACCTCGCCGGGTGGGCGTAGCCAGCCCGGTGTCGTCTAGGCGATCTTCGTTACGCCGAGCTGCCCGGATGAGGCGGTCGGGGTCTGCGTGAGCGTTGCGGGAAGCTCAGAAAAGTTTCAGGTGGATGGTCAGATACTTCTTGGGATCTTGACGGATGGCTTTGATCAGATCCCGGGTCTCCAGCAGCAACTGATTGGTATTGTTGTAGACGGCAGGATCCTGCAGCAGTTTCCCTATCGTGCCTTCGCCTGAATTCAGACGGTCGCTGAGATCCGAGAGTTTGTTCATGGTATTTTGCAACTTGTTGGCAAACTCCTGATTCTTGGCCAACACGCCCAGGGCACCTTTTCCCGCGTTAACGTCGTCAGTCAATTTCTTGACGTTGGCGATCGTGTCGTTCGCCGTATTGTAAAGAGTGGGATCCTTCAAAAACTTACCTGCTGTGCCCTTGCCTGCGTTCAGTTCATCGATAATGCCGTTCAACTTGTCGACGGTTGCATCTGCCTTGCGATAAAGTTCATCGTCGACCAGTAGCTTACCAATACTGCCCTTCCCAGAAACAACGTCGTTCACCAAACCTTGAAACTGCCCAACGGTGGCGTTAAGCCGATCGTAGAGGCCAGGGTCGTAGATCACCTTGCCGATGGAGCCCTGGCCACTTTCGACGAATGCCAGGATCCGATCCACGCGTTTCTCCAGCGCGTCCAGGTTCTGCAGCGTGCTTTGACTGGCGCGCACCACGTCCTGAATGTCGGGCGTGTCGCGCGTGGGCAGGACATCCCCTGCCTGGGCTGCAGGTCCGTGGGCTTGAGCGCTGTCGATATCGATGTAGGTCTCGCCCAACACGCCGGCCGTGGAAAGCGTCGTGAGCGAATCCTTGCGTAAATTGGCTTGATACTTGGTGTTGACCTTGAGGATCACTTCCACCGGCGTGAGGCGCCGATTGGGGTCGGACACAACCCGGATTCCAGAGACATTGCCAATGTCCACGCCTTGAAGGCGCACCGGCGCGCCCTCCCGCAACCCGCCGGCATTGTCGAAAAACGATATCAGGGTGATCTTCCGGGTAAGAATGCCGCCCGTGCCACTCATGAGCAGAATCAGAATGCCCAGAGTGATGCTGGCAGCCAGCACCGTGAGCCCGACCTTCAGTTGAGACCACTTCAACTGTTTCTGGCTAGGCACTCATTCTCCCTAAGAAGGTCATAGCAACATTCTCCGTGGCGACCGGAAAAAACGAATGCCAGCATAATAGCAGACCGTTGGCCTGGGCTTCACAGCAGAGCCTGACGCGGCTGCAGAGTTCCTGAGAGCAGGATGGCGATCAAGTACGCCACCGCTCCGCAAGCCAGCGTGACATTCAGCCCGAACTGAATGGCAATTACCATCGCCAGCACCGAACCCAATACGCTGGAACCTGCATTCATCGCCCACGCCCATTCCACAGCATTCTCCTGAAATTCACCTTTGCTGCCCCCGGAAACTCGGGCACAGGGATGCTGGCCAGCGCCACGCAACCCGGTGGGAAACGGCATTCCCATGGCAAATCCCAACGGAACCAGCAGGACGGCGCTCACGAGCAGTTTTGCCTCAAAGGGAAGCCCTACCAGCGCGTTCAGGAGTCCCGGCAGGGCGAATACGTAAAGTAAAAGGACGCTGGCGATAAAGGCCAGCGGAAGCCAGGCGCGTTGAGTCTCAGCCAGCCATTGTACGTGACGCCAGACTGCCGGCGCCACTCGAAAGCAGAAGCAGAAACACGACCACAGTCAGGGCGTAAGTCGGGTGACCGAGAAACAGAACAAAGCGCTGAATGAAGGCGATCTCCACCAGGATGTACCCCAAGCCCTACCGCGACAAAATACAAGAGCCGGATCGGGTGCTGCTGTTCGCGTCCTCCACGCACCGCCATGGGGATCACGAGGAATGCGAGCACCGCAACGCAAGAAATCACAAGCACCGTGGCCAGGACGACGACGCCCAGATTCACCTTCCAGTCGATGCCCTGGATCAGATCCTCCCGGTGAAGGATCTGGTCCAGTTTCAGAGTGAAAAAGAAAGAAGGGCGCGTTGTCGTTTACCGGCGCCACATTGTAAGCGTACTGTCGTGCGAAAGCGTAGGGATCGTTGCGCGCGATCAAGGCAGAAAACGGATTGTCTTTCGGGTCGGAAGGAAGATATAGCGCCACCAACGCTGGATTGCTGCGCAAGTGAGCTCGAACCTCTTCTTCTTCATCGGAGGTAAAGGCACTTTTCTTGGCCAGCACCACGACCGGAATTCCATCCTCGTCCAGATCGCCTTCAGAGACAACGATGAAATTCCTGGCCGGATTCTCGATTCCCTGCTCGTGCAACGCCTGCATCGCGACCGACACCACGCGCAAAGCTTCCCGTGGCTGACGGAACTCCCAACGAGTAATGGCGACCATGCCGTCGGCTTTCAGGTGCTCGAAGTATTCTCGAAACGCCTCCACCGTGTAGAGACTGTTCTCGCTCAGGGCGAATGCTCCCGCAGCGGTTGAAGCCCAGGTGTCGACCAGCGTCATCTGGACCACGTCGAAATTCTGCTTCGCATTGCGAACAAACGATCGCCCGTCGGTGACTTGGATGTGCACCTCGGGCCGCTCATACAGGTGATACGAATAATCCGCGTAGCGTCCGCGCATCACAGTGTTGGCGATAATCGGATTGATCTCAATTCCGGTGACGCTGGGACTTCCATTGGCCACAGCGCGAAGTACATCGACTCCGCCGCCGGGTCCGATGATGGCGTACTCACCATGAGGCCTCAGAACGTTGGCCAGCGCCGGGGGTGCGGACATCAAGTTCTTTTGCCATTCCGTGCCCTGCCACTGCTTGGGGTCGGCGTTCATAATGTAGGTGGACGCGTCGGCATCGATCACCACGGCCTTTGCCTCCCCCTGGCGATCTACTTCCACCCGGGAAATAGCATTCCAGCGCGCGAACTCCACCCAACCCTTGTCACGAAACATGCCTTTGGCATACACGACGTCGATCAGCCTTCCCGAATAGTTCGCAGCGATCAGCAGTAACAAAGCTGCGGCCAGGCTGAGCGTGAGTTTTCGCAGTCCAGCGCTGGCGGCCCACGCGGCTCCCGCAAGGGCAGCGGTCACGGCAGCGAACAGGACAGTGTTTGGTCCACCGAGCCAGTTGAGCAGAGGAACAACTCCCAGACAAGCCAGCGCGCCGCCCAGGAGATCTGCTCCGTAGAGCCGCGAAATGTTTCGTGATTCGCGGGCAAAGAGGATCGAGAACTCGAGGCCTGTGATAAAGAACGGTACAGCGGAAGCAACATAGATCGCTGTGAGCCGCAGAAAATTGGCCCGTGACAAGCTTAGGGAGACCGGAACGTGAAGCACAATCTCGAGCACAAGAGGAACGGCAACGGCGTTAGCGACACAGAGCCACGAAAGTAAGGCGCGGGTCGAGAAGCCGCCCAACCAGCTCTTTCCCAAATATGCGAATACACCGCCGGAACCGAGACCGAGCAGTGCAATTGAGATTGCGAGGAAGGCAAAGTGATAAAACAGCACGACGGAGAATAAGCGGGTGAGCGCTAATTCAAGCAACAGCGCGGCGAAGCTACTGATAGCAACGCCAGCTAGCAGGGACCGCCCACGGGTTGTTTCCGCGCCACTGATTCGGCTGATCGGCGGAGTTGCGCTTATAACGGACAATTCGAGTTCGCTCTGGAATGCGACAGTCTAACAGAAAGCGCTCATGTAGCCGTCCGGCACTCAGCCACTTCAGAGGATCGTATGGAGACGGCGCCTCGTCCGTCCCGGTCGCACCTTGATGCATCAGCCTTCCAGGATGACCTGCGCAATGGCGTACTCTTCGGTGTGAGAAAGCGAAAGCGCAACATGGACGGCGCCGAGTTTGGCCGCGAACTCCGCAGCCTTGCCGTGGAATGCGATGGTGGGACGGCCTCCCGGCTGGCGGCACACTTCAACGTCGCGCCAGGTGACCCCATGATTCCATCCGGTGCCGATGGCTTTCATTGCGGCTTCTTTGGCAGCGAAACGCGCGGCGTAGCGCTCCACCCGGTTGGCCTTCGATTCGCAGTAGTGGATCTCGGCCTCGGTAAAGATCCTGCGCAGAAAACGGTCACCGAAGCGTGCGATAGACGCTTCGATGCGCGGGACTTCCGCTATGTCGATGCCAGTGCCTACGATCATTCGGATAGTCAAATCGTCTTCGAGTCCGCCTAATCTACGGCTCGCCGAAACTGTTCACACTCGCCAATAATCCGGCCGCCAATGCTGTATGGCTTTCTTGATGTCAGCGGGCAAAAGATTCGCGGATAAAGTGCGTTCGACCAGCGCCGGTACCTCCGCATCTGAGGCAAAGCGCAGCGCAATGAACTGACCCTCGCTGAGCTTCGCGATTTGTGGGCGCAGGGAATCGGATAACAAGGTAGCGAGCCGCAACCTCTCTTCCAGCCTTATGACGCGATCCTGAACCTTCAGCGCGTATTGCCGGCTCCTGATGACCGCAACAACTAGCGCGGTGTTGAAGACCACGATCCAGACGTGCAGAAAGCCGGGATGGCGTACCAGAAAGACCACACTTATGATCCACGAGATTGCGAGCACAGGTAACACGAAGTAGTGGTATGGAGGATCGAGCCTCACATGATTGGCAAGGGTCTGCGGAGAAGGTTCGGCCATAGTCACCTCTTTATCATCGTAATCGAAAGTCTAAATCAGGATGGCAGAAAGCGCTTGCCTCTTGGTCGACAGCTCTACTCAGAGCAGCCGGTCGCCACGATAGATGACCTGGCCATTCATCAACCGCGCCTCGGCCATCAACTCATGTGCCTTGACCGGCCCGGTTCCATCAATGTGAAAGACTTCGTGACTGTGGGCCACAAGCCAATCGGAAACCAGCATCCGATGGCAGCGAAAATACACGCGCTCGGCGCACATGTAAGCGGTGCGCGACTGCCCCGCAAGTTTGAGCATTTCGAGGATGCCGTGGTGGAATTCCTCAGTCAGCATGTAATCGGCATAGTTGCGGAAGCTGTCGTTGCGTAGCGCGATGTTAGGCGAATCGTCGCGGAGTTTCTTGCGGCGGCCGCCAAGCTCTTTGTGCCATAAGTACCGAATTCCGGCATCTGGCAAGGTCTTTTCCAGTGATTCGCGATTGAAATGGGGCAAGCGGCGCGACATGGGAAACGAACGAATATCAACCAAGGTCTGAATAGAGTGGGCTTGCAGGACTGCAATGAATTCATCCAGCGGGCGCGTGGAATGGCCGATGGTGTAGAGGGTCGCCACAATGTTGTTTTCACGACGGAGACGCGGATAATTTGAGCCACATCGCAATCATTCTCCCGCAACTTGTTTGAGCGCCTTGGCGACAGCCTCGTCCTGCTCAGGAAATACGGTTCGCAGATCAAGCAGCACGCGCCCATCCTCCACCCGCGCGATGATGGGTGGATCGGAAGCACGCAGCCGTGCTGAAAGCTGGTCGGCGCTCAAGTTCTCGCAGGTGATCGCCAACACTCGCGTAGGCAGCACCGCCGAGGGGGCAGCGCCCCCACCAATTACTGATTCGCCGTCCAACACTGTCAAAGACAACCCGGATGACCGCAGTCTCTGCGCCACTTCCTTCGCACGCTTTCCGATCTCTTCTCTTGACAAACGCATCATGTGCAGAACTGGAATCGCATCGTGCTCACCCTTCACATATGCACGCAACGTGGCTTCCAGCGCTGCGTAGGTCAATTTGTCCACGCGAAGTGCGCGAAACAACGAATTCGATCGCATGCGAGCGATCAGATCGCGGCGACCGCTGAGCATCCCTGCCTGTGGGCCGCCGAGCAATTTATCTCCGCTATAGCTGACCACGTCTACGCCGTGGCGCAGGCTGTCGAGCACGCTTGGTTCCCCATTTACGCCAACGGACCGCAGATCGAAGAGAGCACCGCTGCCCAGGTCTTCCAGGAGCGGAAGGTTGCGCTTGCGAGCCAAGCTGACCAGTTCTTCGATTTGCGGTTGCTCGGTGAATCCCGTGATTTGGAAGTTGGAGCGATGTACCCGCAACAGCAGCCGGGTTTTTTCGTTGATTGCCTTTTCGTAGTCGCCGATGCGAGTGCGATTGGTTGTGCCCACTTCCCGCAGGATGGCATTTGATTTCAACATGACATCCGGGATGCGAAACGAGCCGCCGATCTCAACTAGCTCGCCGCGGGAAACGATGACTTCGCCGTTTTCCGCCAGCGTGTTAAGTGCAAGGAGCACCGCAGCGGCATTATTGTTGACGACGATGGTGGAGATCGTTGCCTCGGCTGCACGAGGGGGGACGCCCGCGTCTACGGCGGCGTTTGCTGGCGAGCTTTGCTCGTCTGGAAGGGTGGGGGCGGCTGTCCCCGGATGTTCATCGAGGAGTTTGCGGAACAGGCGGTCCACGTGTACATCGCGTTTACCTCGCTCGCCCGTTTCCGCGTCGAACTCAAGATTGGAGTAACTGGTCGCGATCTGGCGGATGTGCTCCAACGCCGACGCCGCGAGTGGCGCCCGACCCAGATTCGTATGCAGAATGACCCCCGTGGCATTGATGACGGTTCGGAGCGAATACTTCAAGGCTTGTCGAACGCGACGCGCTACGGCGTCTTCGAGTCTGGAAATCGCCAGATCGACCCCATTCGCGTTCAGCCGCCCACTGGCAATTTCTTCCCGCACAGATGCCAGCACGTCGCGGGCAGCGTCGGTAACCGCGGCTTGCCCTTCTTTCGACGCGAGCGCTACCAACTCTGGGCTGCGCTGGAGCTCGTCTACCGAGGGTAGCTTGCGATACAGGTCGTTGGCTTGCAGTTTCACCGCGAAGATTATCCCACGTCGCCTTGGAGAATTCCGAGCGAACATGAAAGACGGGCGAGGACGCCCGTCGTCCATCGAAACCGCAGTTCGCTAACCCACCTCGACCAGCCCGTAGCTCTTATGCCAGCGGGTACGCATATGACGCAGGGCCGCGTCTATTTCTGCTTGGCTGATTTCTGAGTTTGGACCGGCGAGGACGGCTGCGGCCTCGCGTTTGGCGGCTTCCAGCAATTGGCGATCGCGAATCAGATTTGCCACCTGAAAGCTGGGCATGCCCGCCTGTCGCGTACCGAAGAATTCGCCCGGGCCACGAAGCTCTAAATCGAGTTCCGCAATCTGAAAGCCGTCGCTGGTGCGCACCATGGCGTCGAGCCGGCGTTCTCCGTCTTCAGAAACTTTGCCGCCAGTCATTAGAACGCAGTAAGACTTGGCAGCGCCGCGACCGATTCGCCCTCGGAGCTGATGGAGCTGGGCCAAACCGAAGCGCTCGGCATGTTCTATGACCATCATGGTCGCATTCGAAACGTCTACGCCAACTTCAATCACGGTCGTAGCCACTAGGATGTCTAGTTCGCCCTTCTGGAACAAACGCATGACCTGTTCTTTCAGATCCGTTTCCATGCGTCCGTGCAGGACGGCGACGCGCAAGTCCGGAAAGATTCGTTTACTCAGCTCCTTGTACATCTTCATGGCAGCTTTTAATTCGGTCTCTTCGTTTTCCTCAATCACGGGATAAACGACGTAAGTTTGGTGTCCCGCGGCCACCTGTTTGCGCACGAAATCCCAGACTTCGGGAGAGCGCTCGTCCGACACACAGCGGGTAATGATCGGGGTACGGCCGGGCGGCATTTCGTCGATTATGCTCACGTCGAGGTCGCCGTAGAGCGTGAGAGCCAGGGTGCGCGGGATGGGGGTTGCGGTCATGACTAGAACATCTGGCTCTGGGGCTGCCAAGCTTTGCTCGGCCTGGACGGGTCGAAGACTCATCCCCGCATGATCTTCGCTTGATTTTTTCATCAGCTTGAATCGTTGCAGGACTCCGAAGCGGTGCTGCTCGTCCACGATCACCATGCCCAGTTTGGCGAACTCGACTTTTTGCTCGATCAGGGCGTGCGTCCCAATTACGAGTTGGGCGTTGCCCTGGGCGATGTGGCGGCGAGTTTCACGCTTGCGATCGTCTTCCATGGAGCCGGTGAGGAGCACCACCCGATAGCCCGCGCTTTCCAGGATGCGGCGAGCCGAGAAGTAATGTTGTTGCGCGAGGATTTCCGTGGGCGCCATCAGCGCAACCTGATATCCGTTTTCCATGGCAATGATGGCGGCCTCGAAGGCCACAATGGTTTTGCCCGAGCCGACGTCCCCCTGCAACAGGCGGCGCATGGGAAACGGTTTTTCCATGTCGGAAGCGATCTCCTTCAACACCCGTTTTTGCGCGCCCGTGGGATGGAATGGGAGAATCTTCTTGATGGCGGCGCGGGCGCGATCATCCAACTGGAAGGCAATCCCGGTTTGTGCCTTTTGTTCGCGACGTTTCAGCTCAAGCCCCAGCTCTACGAAAAATAGCTCCTCGAAAATGAGACGAATGTGAGCAGGAGTGCGGGAAGACAGCAGGTCCTCAATGCTTTCGCCCGGATCAGGCCAGTGAACTTTCTGTATTGCTTCGCGGGGAGAAATCAGGCTCAGATGACGGCGCACTACGGCAGGGATGGGATCGGGCAAATCTGGCGGGAGGTTTTCGAGCGCGGTGTGGATAGCGCGACGAAACCAGCGAGAGGTCAGCCGGCCCTGTCCGGCAGATTCGTAGATAGGTACGATGCGGCCGATTTCGAGCGAAGCCGCCAGCTTCTGCTCCGCCGAGTCGGAGGCATTGTCTGCCTCTCCGATAATCTCGAACTGCGGCTGTGTAAGCTGAAGTTCGCCGCCGCGATAGTCCTCCTCGACCTTGCCGTATAACGCGACGATCTGGCCGGGCTTGAACTTGTCCCGCAGATAAGTGGCGTTGAACCAGATACATTTCAGTCGCGTCCTGCCTTGCCCGGCGGTCATCTGAAAGATGGGCATGCGCCGGGTACGGAAAAGACCCGAGGTCCGCACTTCGGCAATTACGGTGGCCATTTCTCCCGCGCGCAATTCAGCAATGCCTTTGGGGTTGAGCCGGTCTTCGTAGCGGAACGGCAGGTAGTGCAGCAGGTCGTCGAGGGTCTGAATGCCTTTGGCAGCCAGCAGTTCGGCAAGCTTTGGGCCGATCCCCTTGACGTATTGCACGGAGGTACTCGGTTGCAGCATCTGAAGCGATGTTAGCAGGAGGCGTCTCAGGTGCTATAGTCCGCGAGACGCTTCTGATTCAGGAACAGGCACGTCTCTAAAACCGGGATCAGTATGTCCAAGGCATCAGCCAACTTCATTCATGCCCTGGTGGCGGTCCTCGCCGGGAACGCGGCCTACTTTCTGCTAGCGAGGTATCTGCCGCCGCGAGCGCGACATGTCCCCTTTCAAATCGATCTCGGGCTGGTAGTGGACTTCTGGCTCTGCCTGGTGGTCTTCGGCATGATCAAGACCGTCGCTGGCTGGAGGCGCGATTCCAGCCGGCCAAGGGGCTGACGGCCTTTCTCGCCCGCGTGTCTGGATTTTGGACGAAGGTGCCTAAGACTTTCATCCACAAACAGGTTACTTTCGGAACCTCCGTAACCGGGGACAGGGAAGCTAGAATTTGGCCAGCAGCCAATGCAGAAGATCTCCATCCTTTACGACGCGAGCCAGGCGGTTCTGTCCACGTTTGAGCTGGATGAAGTACTGCAACAGATTCTGACTATTGCACGCGATTATTTTCACCTGCAGAACGTCGCGATCCTTTTGCGTGGATAAAGACGAGCTCTACGTGCGCTGCCAGGTTGGCTGGGACGATGGTCACGATCAGGTCCGGCTCCCGATCGGAACGGGAATCACTGGGGCAGCCGCTCACCAGAAACGCCCCATCTATGCCGCTGATGTTACCAAGGACGAACGTTACATCCTGTCGGCAAAGAACACACGCTCTGAACTGGCCGTCCCGCTCATGGTTCGCGACCACGTGGTGGGCGTTCTGGATTGCCAGAGTGAAAACCTCTACCACTTTGACGCGGAGACGATTGACCTGCTGACGTTGTTTTCCACCCAGGCGTCCATGGCTTTGCAGAATGCCCGGCTGTACTCGCTGGAGCGGCACCGTGCCTCGCAACTGGAAGCGATCAATGCAATCGCGCAGCAGATGACTGCCGTGCTGGATTTGAAAGAATTGCTTTCCAAAGTATGTTTGCTGGTCCAGCAGGCTTTTCAGGTCTGCCACGTATCCGTGCTGCTGAAAGATGAAGAAGACCTGGTGCTGCGTGCAAGCCACGGAAAGCTCACTGGACGCACTCCCGAAGGAGGGAGGCTGCCGGAGGGATCAGGACTCTGGCAACGAGCCCTGGCGGCGGGAAAGACCCTGATCGAGAATGACGTGAGCGCAGTTTCGGAAGATGGCTTATGTGTCGAAACCAGGTCGAGCATGTGCATTCCCTTGGTCTCATTTGGGCAGACTCTCGGTGTTCTGGTCCTGGACACAACCCGCGCCGGTGCATTTAACGCCAATGACACGCAGCCGCTGGAGTCGGTGGCAGATATCTGCGCCACCGCCATCCAGAACGCTCATTACGTCGAGCGGGTAAAACAATTGGCGTATCTGGATGGATTAACCGGGATTTTCAATCGCAGGTTTTTCGAGCTGCGAATCGCGGAGGAAATCGAGCGGGCCCAGCGCTTCGGCACGGGCATGGCAGTGGTCATGGTGGATATTGATCAATTCAAGCGCCTGAACGATGAATTTGGGCATCTGCTGGGAGACGAGGTGCTGCGGCAAGTGTCTTCGATTTTTCACCAGCAGCTGCGGAAAATCGATGTTCTGTGCCGCTACGGAGGCGAAGAATTCGCCATTCTGCTCTCGCAGACCAATGCCGTGCACGCCCTCGGAGTCGCGGAAAAGCTGCGCAAGACGGTGGAAGCCTGGCAGTTTCCGGGCGTCCCTCGGCCGGTCACAATTAGCGCAGGAACCGCGAACTATTCCGAGCACGGCAGCACGCGTGATGAATTGGTGCAGGCGGCCGACGCAGGCTTATACGCCGCAAAACAGGCGGGCCGGAATCGAGTTTGCCTGGCTCCCACTCCGAAGCGCAGTCTGGCGCAGGGCTCCGGCAAGTAGTTTCGATACCTGATCAGAACTCGCTGCTGGGGCCGTCAAATTCCTGCCTTAGTTCTCTCTCGATTTCACGCTGGTGCTCCCGCCATTCCCGTTGGACATCGCGCATCTGCCGTTTGTACTCTTCGGCATATCTTTTCGCTTCCCGGGTTTGCCGTTCAATCTCCGGCATCACCTGTTTCATCTGACGGTTGATCGCCTCTTCCATTTCCGGTTTCAGGTGAGCAATCTCGGCCTCGACCTGGCTTATTTCCTCGCGGGTCTTAGCGTCGATCGGAGGAATTTCCACTTCCAGGCTCTCGCGGAAAAGATCCGATTGCTTGCGTTCCGGCAAGGTGATGGTGATGGTCTGTTCTTTTTTGTCTCGGATCACGCTGATACTCGCGGTATTGTCCTTGCGCGAGCGCAAGGCGTGACTGAAGTCGCCGCTGTCACGAATAGGTTCACCATTGATCTTGACGATCACGTCCCCGGCGCGAAACCCGGCCTTGTCTGCACCGCTCCCCTTCTCCACCGAGCGCACCAGGACTCCCTGGCCATTCTTGGCTCCGAAGAAGTCTCCGAGCTGTGGCGTAAGGTTCTCGACCATCAGACCACTGCGCGCGGAGGAGTGCACGACCACGATGGAAACCGGCACGTCGATGTCGGGCATAATCGGCATGGCGGGCATGACCGGCATGTTGAACTTGAATTGCTTACCGTCAGGGCCAAAGTTGTAAGAGTAGTTTTTCTTGCGATCCCCAAGTTCCACCTTGATAGTCATCGCCTGACCGTTGCGGCTGACGCCCAGTGTCACTACTCGTCCCGGTGGGGTTTCGCGGATCATGCGGCGCAACTGCTCGACGCTTTGTACGTCCGTACCATTCAAAGTCAGGATCACGTCCTGCTCTTTGAGCCCAGCCTTGCCGGCGGGAGCATCCTGATCCACCATGGTCACTTCCACGCCGCGCTCATCTTTCAGGTGGAGCGGCGCCAGGCGGTCGGGAGTGATGTCCCGCGTATCCACCCCGAGATAGGAACCGCTGCCCCAATCTTCACTGGAGAAACCATAATAAGTGTCGCTGGACGGAGCAAACGAACCATTGTCGGCGGCGCAGGTTGCTGCCGCCATAAGTGGCAGCACGATCATCGCAATCAGAATTGAGTTTCGCACGTTCACCCTCCCAAATTCTTAAGCTAGCGGCTGGCTCGGCGGAAGCATATGTCCCCGGTCGTGGTACGCACTTTGAGCACCGGACCACCGCCGTTTAAACTTCCTTCCGCAGTGACCGTCTTCGGGCCATAGTCGCCTCCCTCGGTGGTCACTCGGATATCAGGAAAATCAGAACGAATATTATGGCCATTAGCAACTTCGATCGAAGCACGAACGCTGATGTTCACGTTGGGCGCCAGGTAGATAGTGATGTCGCCGGCGGAGGTCTCCAGTTCGGAATTGTTGTGTTCACCATTCGACGCAACAAACTTTGCCACGATTCCACCCGCTGCGGTCTCTGCGCGCGCCGAGGGCACACCATTCAATTCAATACTGCCACCGCCGGTCTCGGCGCGGACTGGTCCCTTGGCAGAACTCAGACGGATGCTGCCGCCGCCAGTCTCCATCTCCGCTGAACCGCCGATATCGCCCAGATCGATACTGCCACCGCCGGTGCTGGCCTTCACTCGTCCGCCGCAACGCTCCACCTGAATGCTGCCCCCGCCGGTCTCCAGCACAGCGTCCTGCGCGCCCGAGATAATCGTGACACTTCCACCGCCGCTCTCGGCTTCGATCTTGCCTTTCGCGGAATTTACCTTTATGGAACCGCCACCCGTGTGCAGGCTAACGTCAGACGCCACATTGCCCACATCAATGCTGCCGCCACCGGTTTCTGCGTTGATGGCTCCGCCTATATCATCAACGCGAATGGTGCCGCCGCCGCTTTGCGCATCAACTCGCCCTGCGATCCCGTTGGCGCTGACGTTGCCGCCCTCGGTCTCGATGCTTACTTCAGTAATCTCGCGTGGGACATTGATTACAAAGTCGCCGGAGAACTTGTGCGGCCTGCCCCCCTGCCAATCGCCTACAATCCACGCTGTATCTCCGTGGACGTAAGCGCTGATCTTGTAGTTATCAAATTCGTGCCGGGCCTTCTCTTCCGAACCGCTGTAGGAATGATTACGAATGACATAGCTGATGCTTTGCTGTGATCCGCCTTCCACCCGTACCGAGCCAATATCAACCTTGACTTTCAGATTCTTAACCGTCGCCAGAGATCCTGTGATCTCCTGCGTCCAGTTTCCGCCATCACCATAAACGCGGGTTTGTTGCGCGCTTGCCAGCGGCAAGGTCAACAACAGCACCGCGACGAATTTAGAGAGCTGCTTCAACATTCACCTTCCATTCTCATCCTCACACCACTGCCAACAGTGTCGACCAGGCATGAGCCCACCGCACATTGCCTTTTCTATCTCAATCAAACTCGTCTCAATCAAATTCCGGAAGCTGGGCCAGCATCAAACGAGCCTGCGACCGAATGTATTGGTTCTGATCGCTCTGTGCGAGCTTCTGCAAAACCGACCGCACGCTGCTGTCAGCTCGTACCGGCTGGAGCAGACGCAGAGCCTCAGTGCGCGCCCCCGGATTCGAATCCTGCACCAGGGCCTCGAGCAGCGCATCCCGCACCCGCGGATCGCTTTTCACATAGGCGCCCAGGCCGTCCAGTGCCTTCAAACGCACTCCCGGATTCGAGTCGTAGCGCAGGGCATAGATCAGCGCTTCGCGAACATGAGTGTCGTCAGGCTCCTGCGTCAGCAGATCGACCGAATCCATCCGCACACCCGAGTTGTAGTTGTTGCGCGCCGCAAAAAGCAACAGTTGCTGGATGCGCTGATCGTTGAGCGAGCCTTGCGCTTCCTGCGTGGAAACCGTGTTGTACTTAATGCTGATGTGATTCGATCCGGGATCCTGAGAGATGGACTGAATGCCGGTGATGGACGATTCGGCCGGAGCCACTGGGCCCGCAGCAATCGAAGCGCCGTTACCGTTTACAACCTTGTAGGTGGTTCCGATACCGCCGGCAAAACCAACGATGAAGATCGCCGCGGCCAGAGCGGGAGCAAAACGAATCTGACGAAGCCATGCCGCGGGATCGAAGATCAGCCGATGCCAAAACTTGCCCTGTTCCGCCGTCTCAAGCCCTTCCTGCAACCGCATCCGGGAAGCCGCAACCAGGTTGGGCGAAGGCTCCTCGACCGGCAACTCGGAGAGCATGGCGTGGAACTTGCGCGTCGTTTTGAGTTCGGCGGTGCAGTCCGCGCAGCGTGCCAGATGCTGCTCCAGTTCGTAACGGGCGTCGTCGGCCAGTTCGTTGTAAACGTACAGCAGAATGTTTTCTTTAACCCACTCGCATTTCATAATCGCACCCCCTCAGGGGAAACCCTTTACTTGTGTGGAGGGTCTTTGACCCGCCGCCGAGTCTTGCTCAGCCCGCACAGGCGAGTCGCCCGTGCCCACGCTCATCTCATGTCAGCCAACGCGCCACGCAATTTCTGGGTCGCGCGAAACAAAGTATTCTTGGCCGTTTCTTCCGTCGTATGCAGCACTTCGCCGACAGTCCGCAACTTCAGCCCATGGTAGTGCTTCAATTCGAAAACCATGCGCTCCCGGGGCGTTAACTTTTCCAGCGCGTGACTGATGCGTTTGCCCAACTCACGGCGCATCAGGTCCCGCTCAGGATTCGCGCCCGACCGACCGTCGGGAACCTGATCGAGCACATCGTACTGCTCCCCGGACGCATCCGTCGCCACCGGCGCATCTTCCTTCCGCACCTGTCGCTTCCGCAAGTGATCGAGGCAGAGATTGGTCACGATGCGGTAAATCCAGGTGTAAAAGGAGCACTCAAAGCGAAAATTCCCGATTGCTCTTGTACGCCTTGAGAAAAGCTTCCTGGTAAACATCCTGGGCTTCGTGATCCGAGCCGGTAAGATGGAGGGCCAGCCGCAACACTGCCTGGTCGTAGTTCCGCACCAGCTCCTCGAAGGCAGCACGATTGCCGCGCTGCGCCTCGCGGACCAATAAGGTGTCGTCGATACGCCCTGAAGCCTGCCCAGCCATATGGCCCCGTACTTGGGGGTCCTGGATTCCGCCAGCTTCTTCCCTTGGGTCCCGCCGCACTACCGGAGGGGAACACTCGCCAACTGCAAATGGTACAGCCCATGCGTCGGCCGGCATAATTTCCTTGTCCTCGAATGCGCCGGGACGCCATTGCCGTTCTTCCCGGTCGCATAGCTATGGACGGGCTAAGCGCCCAACCGTGAGCAGGAATTATAGAAGTCTGCCAGGATTTTTGCTGACTAAGAACACATGTAACAGGATGGAAGCACAAAGGTTATGTCGGTCGGATCCAAAGCCGCGAGGTTGCAAAGGGCGGCCTTGCCGGCCGCCCCGAATACGTCTTACTCAGTCGCTTCTTTCTCGATAACCACTTTCAGATGCGCGGTCACGTCCTTGTGCAGCTTGATGGGGATCATGAATTCACCTAGGGTCCGGAGCGCCTCATGGAGTTGCACCTTACGGCGATCCACATTGAAGCCCTTCTTCTCGAGCGCATCCCCAATGTCACCAGACGTGACAGAACCGAACAGCTGATCGTGTTCCCCGGAACGGCGCTGGAAAGAAACAGATAGACCGTCAAACTGCTTGGCCAATTCTTCCGCCTGCGTCTTTTCCTTAGCCGAACGGCGCACCGACGCCGCCTTCATCTGTTCAATCACAGCCTTGTTGCCGGCAGAGGCTTCGATGGCGAGCTTCCGCGGCAGCAGGTAGTTCCGGCCGAAGCCCTCGGCGACCTTCACCACGTCGCCACGCGACCCCAGCTTGGCTACATCTTCTTTAAGAATGACTTCCATAGATGACTCCCTTTGAATTCTGATGACAGCTGCCGTTCGGCGGCCATCGAGACGGGCGAGTTGCTCGTCCCCACACGAGTTTTATGCCGCACGTCCCGCGAATGGCAGGAGGGCAATGTTGCGTGCCTGCTTGATCGCCAAAGACAAGCGCCGTTGGTGCGGTGTGCACACGCCGGTCAGCCGGCGGGGCACGATCCTCCCGCTTTCCGCCACGAACTGCGCCAGCAGACGAATGTCCTTGTAATTGATCGCCTCGATCTTTTCGACGCAGAACTTGCAAACCTTCTTGCGCCGGAAATACTTGCGGCCAGCCCCGCCGCCACCCTCGCGACCGCCGCCAGGTCCGCCCGGACGAGATGGACGCCGCTCGCCGCGATCGGGCCGGTCACCGCCGGAGGATGATTCAGACGTTGATGCTGTTGGTCTAGTTTCGTCAGCCATGATGCTCCTTCATTAAGCTTGTGGAGGACGGGCGTCTCGCCTGTCTCATTGTTGCCTGGAACGGGCGAGACGCCCGTTCTCCATCAGAACCTGGGCTACGCCGTCGCCGCCGGAGCTTCTCCCGCAGCTTCCGCCGGCGGCGCAGGCGCTGCGGCCTTGCGCTTTGCGTCCTTGATCGCCTTGATTTTGTCCAGGCGCTTCTGTTCTTCATCGATGCGCACAGTGAGGAACTTGATCACCGGCTCGGTAACTCGCAGGCGGCGCTCCAGTTCATGAATCAGGCCACCGCCGCCTTCGACGGTGAGCAGCACGTAAATGCCGTCGTGAAATTTCCGGACCGTGTAAGCCAGCCGCCGCTTGCCCATGCGCTCCACGCTTTTCACCTGCCCGGACGAGGAGGCCACTGCGGTCTCCAGCGTGGAAATAAGTTTGTCCTGGTCCTCCTCCGCCATATCAGGGCGGACGATGAACATTAGTTCATAAGTACGATTCATTCCATTCTCCATCTGTCGCGGATCTTCACGCATCAGCACGAATCGTTTTCAAAAGATCCGTGTTCATCCGTGCAAATCCGCGGCTAATCTTTTTCCGTCTCAGCCTTGCGATTGAAGCGGTTCATGGCAGCAGCCGCTCCGTCAGTCAAAATTGCCTTCACCGCGTCGGCTGCAACCTCCAGCATCTCATCCACAACCTTGAGCTGCGCCTTGCGAAATGGCGACAGCAGATAACTCATCCCATCTTCGATCTTGCGATCTGGCGCAACCCCCATCCGGATCCGCAAAAAGTCCTGCGTGCCGACAGCGCTGATAATGGACTCGATCCCGTTGTGCCCCGCCGAACTCCGCCGCCGTTGAAGGCGAATCGTTCCCAGCGGAAAATCCAGCTCATCCTGAATTACGATCAGGTCTTCTTCCACCCTGACCTCATGCTTCGTGACCAACTCCCGCACCGAGATGCCGCTCAAATTCATGAAGGTCTCAGGCTTGGCCAGCAGAACCGTTTCCGAGCCAATCACTACCCTGGCGGTCAGCGCTCTGCCCTGACGATTTCTGACCTCAACCCCGCATTCGTTCGCAATTCGGTCAATCGCAAGAAAGCCCAAATTGTGAGGCGTGAACTGGTACTCGATTCCCGGATTGCCCAGCCCAACAATAAGCTTCACGCCAATCGTTAAACCTGTTCACCACAGAGGCACAGACTCACAGAGAAAACCTGAACCTTAACCTTGGCCTTTCTCTGTGTCTCTGTGACTGTGTGGTGAAATAAGCGCCTATTTCTTTTCCTTCTTCTCCGGCTTCTCGGCCTTCTCGGCGGCAGGCTCCGCGCCTTCCTCTGCGACTTCCTGCTTACCCTTCTTGATGACCTCAGGTTCTGCAGGAGCAGCTCCAGCCTCGGCAGCAACTGCCTCGGGCGTAGCCACGACTTCTTCCTTCACCGAGATGACGGTAGCCACCGGTTGATTCGGATCGGTCATGAACTTGAGTTTGTCGCTATGCGGCAAATCGGACACGCGCAACACCTTCCCAAAGACCAACTCACTGACATCCGCCTCAATGGACGCCGGAATGTCGCTGGGCAGACACTCGATCTCCACTTCACGGAGAATCTGCTCAAGAATGCCGCCCTGCTGCTTCACCCCCGCCGCTTCGCCCTTCAGCACGATCGGAACATTGACGGTGAGCGTCTTGTCCATGGCGATCCGCTTCAGGTCGATGTGCAGCAACGCCCCTTTGATGGGCTCGTACTGCCAGTCCACAATCATCGCCTTGGTGCGTTCGCCGCCATCGAGGGCCAAATCAAAAATGGTGTTGTAGCCGGTCTGCGAATGCAGAATGCGCGAGACCTGCCGCGGATCGAGGCTGACCGACAGAGCTTCTTTGCCGGCGCCATACAGTACCGCGGGAACTTTTCCACCCACGCGTACCCGGCGGGCATCATTCTTGGTGCCAGCCGTCCGCGGCTGCGCTTCAAGTACAGTAGCTTCGGTTGCAGTTGCCATAATTTTGATTCCTATCTACAGAAATAACTTGCTGACAGATGTCTCTTCGTGAATCGATTGGATCGCGCGGCCAATCAGCCCCGCGATCGACAAAACTCTGATCTTCGGCTCTTTTTGCGCCGCCTCACTAAGCGGAATCGTGTTTGTCACCACCACTTCTGTGAAGTGAGACTTCGAAATGTTTTCCACCGCAGCGCCCGAAAGCACCGCGTGCGAAGCGCAGGCATACACCGCCGTGGCGCCGTTCTCCACCAGAGCCGAAGCGGTTTTCACCAGCGTCCCCGCGGTATCAATCAAGTCGTCGATCACCAGGCACGTCCTGCCGTTGACATCGCCAATCACGTGCATGATTTCAGCTACGTTCATCTCCACCCGGCGCTTGTCGACGATGGCCAACGCGGCTTCCATCTTCTTGGCAAAGAAACGCGCCCGCTCCACGCCACCTGCATCCGGCGAAACCACCGTCAGATTCGGCAGATTCAGCTTCCTGAAATGATCCACCAGCACCGGCGATGCGAACAGATGATCGACCGGAATGTTAAAAAATCCCTGAATCTGCGGCGCATGGGGATCAATAATCAACGCCCGATCCGCCCCTGCGGTAGTCAGCAAATCCGCTACAACTTTCGCCGAAATCGGTGCCCGCGGCTTGTCTTTTCGATCCTGCCGCGAATAACCGTAATACGGAACCACGGCGGTAATACGCCGGGCCGAAGCTCGCTTCAGCGCGTCGATCATCAGCAGCAACTCCATCAAATGCTCGTCCACTGGACGGCATGTGGGCTGCATGACAAAAACGTCGGCGCCACGCACGTTCTCTTGAATCTGCGTGTAGGCCTCGCCGTCGCTGAAGCGCGTGACCAGGGCCTGCCCGCGAGTCATGCCGAGAAACGCACACACCTCATCGGCAAGCGCCTCATTCGCAGTACCAGAGAAAATCTTGAACTTATCGTCGACGCGTCCGCGTTGAGGCTTGCGCTCCGACTTTTCCTCGGTGCTCACCTGAGCCTTCTTCTCCGTCACTGTCGCAAGAGTGGCCATAAGTTCAGCTCTCGGCTGTCAGCTCTCAGCCGCCATTCCGAATCAGCTGATAGCTGACGGCTGAAAGCTGCTTTTTCTGGCTGGGCCGCTAGGATTCGAACCTAGACAAAGTGCTCCAAAGGCACTTGACCTACCATTAGTCGACGGCCCAGTTTCCCTGAAAACAGATTTCAATTGTCGGTTGACGATCGGCTGGCTTCTCTAGTGTAACTCGCCGCCCAGAATCGGCAATCGGAAATCGTCAACCGAAAATCTTCTTCCAGTACTGCGGGCGCGTCAGCGTGGTCGTGGCCGTAGCCGGAATCCCATCCTTGCGCAATCGCGCCGCAGCTTTCTCAGCCGCCTCGCGGGACGCGAACAACCCGTAAGTCGCGGAACCCGAGCCGGATAGCGAGGCATAAACCGCCCCTGCTCGCCCCAGCACACTCTTAACCTCGCGCAATTCGGGATATTTAGGAAAGACGACTCGTTCAAAGTCGTTTTCGATCCCGGTACGGACGAGGTCGAGAAGCGGGGTCTCGGCCCGGCCCCTGCCTTTGCTCACAGGGACACCGGATAAAGCCCTCCCAGTCTTAAGCTTCCCCTGAGACAGGCTGCCCAGCCACGCACAAAGCACGCGACCGAACTCAACCATTCTATCGGACCCAGCATAAGCCGTCAATTTAGGCGGTTCATGAGCGATGGAAGAACGAACGTCCTCGCCCGTCCTGCCTGCGTTGGGACGCCTGCCCTCGCCCACTTTGCTCGTGTAGGGACGGCCGCCCTCGCCCGTCGTGCTCGTGTAGGGACGGGCGCCCTCGCCCGTCCAGGCCGAGCGAAGCTCGGCAGCTCCGGAGGTCTCCACCCGACCCGAATTGTCCGCGTCGCCAGGGAAGGGCACGGCTTCAGCCGTGCCGCTAGGACCTTCCAAGAATCCGGGCTTTAGTCCCTGAGGTCCACGCGCGACCAGCAAATCCCAATCCGCAAAAGCCTTCGGAGTCGAAACTCCAATCTCGGGAGTCGCCACGACACACGAGACCGCCTGCAAATCCGGCACCGGATAAACTTCCTCGCCCCGCCCAACCCCCAACACCGTCCCGCCAACTAAGAATAGGGGCAAATCCGATCCAACCTCCGCCGCAATCCGCAATCGCTCAGGCCCGGGCAATTCTTTCTTCAAAGCCCGCTCAAGCGCCATAAGCGCAGCCACAGCGTTCGCTGAAGCCCCGCCAAGTCCACCCTGCACCGGCAACCGCTTCTCAATCTCAATCACCACCCGCCCACGAGCCCTAAGCGCAGCCATCGTTCGCTCAACAATCCGATAACAAGTATTCGACTCATCCCTCGGCACGCGCGGATCTTCACAACGAATCTCAATCCCCGATCCCCGCCCAACCGACACCCGAATGACATCATGCAACGCGACAGTCTGATAAACCGTCCGCAATTCGTGAAATCCATCCCCCCGAAGCGCACCAATCCGCAGACCGAGATTAATCTTGGCGAAGGATCGCACTGTTACACGCATCGATTTGCCACGTGTGGGGCGGACACTCTTGTCCGCCGCCTTTGATCAGCTGGTGGATTCCGGGTAGGTCATTGCCTAACCCGTCGACGGAATGTTTGCATGTCAGCGCGGTGAGCTGCAGAAAAATGGCTACGTCAAGGCGGCGGTCAGGAGTGTCCGCTCCACACGTGGCCAGCCTTTAGCTCCTCCGCTTGTAGTAAATCGCGAACTCAAATCCCGGATTCGCCGGAAAAATCTCCGCCACTTTCCGCAACCGCTCCGCCATCTGTGCCGGAGCCAGCAACGGATAATCCCGCTCCCGCAGATCGTAATAATCCACATCAATAAACAAAGACAGCAAGTAGATCGAGATCGCGTCAGAAAAAGTCGCGGCCAGATATTCGTTCTTATGCTTCTCCGCATCCGGCTCATGCGAAGTCGCTGCCTTGCGCGACTCCCACGCATCCAGCGAGGTCTCTCCACGCACTCCAGCCTCAACCTGCTTCCACACCAGGTCAGCAAACTCCTGCGAAACTCCCGCCTTCTCGACCACGGCATGTCCGACATTGATATAGAACTCAAATGCCACCGAAAACTTGTCGTCCATCAGCCGGGTGGAGATGAACACGCACTGCGAATCTCCCAGCTCGATATTGCGATGACAAACCGCGTTGTCGCTGAGCACAACGTCGTAGCGATCCGCAATCACGGTGTCCTCACCCTGATTCACCGTGAGCGGCACAAAGTAGTAGGCCTTTTTCTGCAAGGCGGCGGCCGCGGCGTCCGGGACAGCAGCGACCATTCGCTCCAGATCAGAAGCCGCGACCGTGACCTCGCCGACGATGGCGTAACAAATGGCATTGGGCGCTTGCGAGACGGGGCTTTGGCGAACCACCTCTTCCGGAGGACGCGTGATTGCGGGCGCAGCTTGCGACATAGCAAGTATTCTAGCGCACTACTGGAACGAGGCTTGCGGAAACGGTGCGCGTCACCAGGGACCGGGGCAGTACAATCAACAGCGATGCCGCCCAGTGAAAAGACCGCCAGCAAACCCCGCTGGTATTTGATCCCGGTGCGCATTTTGCTCGTGACTTTCCTGCTGACCCTGCTTTCGTTTGCCGTAAGCCTGCTGCTCGGCATTCTGGGACTCGTAATCGCAGCTCGTCTGCGCGGTTTGCATCCGAATCTGCCGACGGCGTATCGCTATATCGCGCTCCCGGCAGCAGCGGCGGTCGGAGCCATCGTCTTGATCTCTGCCAGCGTGATGGAAATCCGCCACTACCGTCAAACCAAAGCCCTGGCCGAGATCGAACGAATCAGCTAACGCCGAACTCTACTTCAACCCTTCGACCAGATACAAGTCGGCGAGCATGCGATGGTATCCGAAGACGCAAGTCTTGGCATCGGGCGTCATCAGAATCGGACCGATCGTTTCGACGCCGGCGGGGTCAGACGGCATGAGCTGCTTCCACAGACTGCGCTGCCCGGTTTGCAAATCGAGGCGATTAACCAGGGCGGGCAACTCGCCGGGTTGATAAACGTAGAGGGAACGGCTATCGGAACTGAAGGTGATCGGTTGTTCTCCGGGATTGAGTCCAGGAATTACCTGCGGCTCCCCGCCGGCAACCGGAAAGAGATATCCCTTATGGTCGGGACCGATCCCGGCCACCCACTGCGAGTCTGGAGAGATTACAAACGCAGTCCCATTCACGCCTTCCTGCGTGATCGGCTGACTCTTCCCCGACGCAAGGTCACTGACGTATAACCGTACGCCCTTGCCCGGCTCGTTACCTGAAAACAGGATGCGCTTACCGTCGGGAAACCAGTGCGACCACGAATGGTTGATATTGTCCTTGGTCAGATCCTTCGCTTCCCCGGCGCCCGTGGTCAGCAGCTTGAGCTGGGAAGGCGAATCCTGAGTCTGCGCAATCACCGATTTCCCGTCAGGCGACAACGCCACCGCCCCACCTTCGCCCAAAAGAACCGCAGGAGCCCCATCGGTCTTCCTAATGTAGACCGCATACGACAGGCCGCCGGACTTCGAGTAGTCTAAAGAACCGCCGCCGCCCTCTTCGTCGAAGAGCAGGGTCTTGCCATCGCCCGACAAGTCCGCGGGATAGGTGTAATCGAGCCACGAAAGATCATGCTGCTTGGAATCGTCGGCGGTCATCCCGATCAACTCCCGCCGCCAACTCGCCCGCATCAACAGCACTCGGCCATCCTTGAAGATGTCAAAAATCATCACGGCGCCGGGGAGGCGGAGGACCATGCGCTCTTTGCCATCCATCGAAACCGCATACAGGGTGCGGTCGACGCCTGACTTGCTGGCAGTGAACCAGATCTCTTTGCCATCTGGAGACCAGGCTAGACCCTGAATGGTGAACCATTCTCCCGATAACGACCGCTTGTGTCCCGCCAGATCGACCAGGGCCAGCGAACCACTGTCATCACCCTGGACCGGGTGGTCGATGAACGCGATCTGATCCCCTTTCGGCGAAACGCGCGGGTGCCCGATCCAGCCACCGGTCTCGTACAACGGCTTGCCTATCGGGAATTCGAGCCGGTTCCGTCCGCCCAAATCGCGCACCACGGCAAGGCTGCTTCCGTCCGCCGACCAATCGGCCCACTGCACTTGCTCCAGCACTTCGCGCGGAGCTCCACCGACCAGCGGCGCCCGCGCCAGCGTGCCCATGTTCACCCACGTGCCGATCGCTTTGCTGTTCAGCAGGACGGCCATCTCCGACGCCGAAGATACCGACGCAAGCTGGGTTCGAGTGAGGCCCATGGAGCGCGCCTCGGGAGCTTCCGGGCGCGCGGTAAACACATCGACCGGACTGCCTTGCCAGGCGGCGCTGTAGAGAATCGTCTGTCCATCGGGAGCAAACCGCGCCGACCGGATGCTGCCACGGCGAAAGGTCAGCTGCCGATAGATCGGAGGCGTAAATGGCGGTGAGGTGAAAAGCAACTTGCCGGTATACAAGCCCGCCGCTAACGCAAGCAGTGTACAGACTGCGAGCAACGGCGCTACCGGACGGCGTTTCGGCGACTCTGTCGCGGTTTGCGTGACGGCACTGATAGCGGACCCGGACGAACCACCCGTTTCGGCGACCGTCGAAGTGCGTGACGAATCCAGCGAGCGCTTCAGCCGCTTGAGATCGGCGCGCATTTCGGCCGCAGTCTGACAACGCAGTTCGCGGTCCTTCTCCGTCGCCTTACTGATGATCTCTTCCAGCTTCACCGGAAGTTCCGGATTCAGACGGGTGGGAGCAGTCGGCGTCCGATTGAGAATGGCTTCGGTAATAACTGCGGAGGTTTCTCCACGAAATGGCAAAACACCGGTCGCGATTTCGTAAAGCACCACGCCGAAGGAAAAAAGATCGGTTCTGCCATCCAGTTCCTTGCCGCGCAACTGTTCGGGCGACATATACGCAACAGTGCCGACCGCGGTTCCGGGGCTGGTCAAGTCGAGGCCGCTCGCGTCCGCGCGAGTTTGCGAGTCACCGCTGGTGGGCTTGGCAACGCGAGCGATTTTCGCCAAGCCGAAGTCGAGGATCTTGGCGTGTCCGCGATCGGTCACGAAAATGTTTGCCGGCTTGATGTCGCGATGAACAATTCCTTTGGCATGCGCTGCATCGAGCGCGTCCGCCACTTCGATCCCAATATTCAAAAGCCGCTCCAGTTCGAACGGGCTGCCTTGAATCATGTGCTTCAGCGTGTTGCCAGTGAGGCACTCCATCACAATGAAGAGATGGCCTTCGTGCTCACCAATTTCGTGGACGGTACAAATGTTGGGATGGTTGAGAGCCGACGCGGCCCGGGCTTCGCGGCGGAAACGCTCGAGGGCCTGAGGATCCTCCGAGGCTTCCTCCGGCAAAAACTTCAACGCGACGAAACGGCCGAGCGCGGTGTCTTCGGCTTTGTAAACTACTCCCATGCCACCACCGCCCAGCATTTCCACTATGCGGTAGTGGGAAATCGTCTTTCCGATCATCTTTGACGAGTGGCCTAATGCCCATGCCTTAGGGGGAACACGGGCGCAGCTATCTTAGGTGGGATTTCGGGTTCCGTCAATGTGGAACGTGTGGACCGAGTGTAGGGCGGACACTCCTGTCCGCCGCCGTTAAGCATAGAAACGAAACCCAGGCCGCACACTCACTCCCCTCGCAGCAAATCCCACGCTTCCCTGAAGCAAGCATGCTTGGAAAGCGAGTTGTGCGGCGACAATGATATCGTCTTGGTACGTTTGGGGGCCTCTCCGACGGGAACGAAGTACCAAGTGTCCACCGGAATCACGTAGATCGCGAAGAAATCAATGTCATCGCTGGTATAGCATTTTTGCCCGAACCTCACCATGCTGCAAACGTAGAACTTACTTTTCCGGAAGTTGGTGGACTTCACTTGCACCCGCAAGAAGCGCCCGCCCGCCTCCACCACGAAGTCATACCGGCTGCTGTCTCCCCAAGGTCTCATCACGCGTAAGCCGTGCTCGGCGGCTCGTGCCATAAAAAGCAGTTCTACCCACTCGCCGCGCAGCTTGAACTGCCGGCGGTCGCTCCCACCTTCTCCAAACATTGAATTGTCCCCGGAAATAGAAAACGCGGCCAGGAAGGCCGCGTCTGAGAATTGATCTCTATTTCAATCGTAGCATTTTCGAGGGGTAAACTATGACATGATTTCCAACTTTATATTCAGCCTGTTCTCATCGACTTAACCCCGTTCGTGTAATTTTGCCCTATTGACAAGCCTTTTCCCGAAACAGGAAAACGCACATGTAGGGCGGACACTCCTGTCCGCCGCCGTTGACCTTGCCGTTGATTTTGATTTTCCCAACCTGCAACCCCCAACCTCAAAATCGGCGGACAGGAGTGTCCGCCCTACATGTTCATCTGTCACTGACAGCGCACGTATCCCGGCATTGGAATGGGCCATGGCTGTTTCTCGCAACCTTGAAGGCAAATATGAATACCGGCGGCGCATGCCTCATTACCAGAAGGCGGGCCGTCCCCTGTTTGTAACTTTCTGCAAGCTCATTCGCACTCCCTTCACCGGCCCAGCACGCGATATCATTCTTGCGCACTGTCTCCATGACCATGGAAAGCGCTTCGATCTGCAGGCCGCAGTCGTCATGCCCGACCACGTCCATCTACTGCTGACTCCACTCCCGGACGACCAAGGCTGGCCCTTCCCGCTACCGGCGATCTTGAAGATCATTAAAGGAATGTCGGCGCGTAGCGTTAACAAGCTATTGGGAACTTCCGGTCCGGTGTGGCAAGAAGAGTCGTTCGATTACACGCTGCGCAGCGATGAAGGCCTCAAAGAAAAACTTGACTACATCCGCCAAAACCCAGTGCGCAAGGGTCTGGCAACCAGCCCAGAAGACTACCCTTGGCTATGGCAGTGTGGGGCGGACACTCCTGTCCGCCGCCGTTGATCTTTGTTTGATCTTCCCAACCCGCAACCCCAACATCGGCGGACAAGAGTGTCCGCCCTACACGTTTCAGGCCCGCCCCTACGTGAGCCTTACTGAATCAGCGTGCCTCCGTTGGTTGGCTCTTCTTCTGGGGGGATCACCACTGCCGCCGCCACTCTGTCTCCCGCCTCGATGTTCAGCAGGCGGACGCCTTGGGCTGATCGTCCTGATTCGCGGATGAATTTGGATTCTATGCGGATGATTTTGCCGTACTGGCTGATCAGCATGACCTCGGCGTTTTCGGTTACCTGGGCGATGCCTACGACTTTGCCGTTGCGCTCGGTGGTCTTTACGTTGATCACGCCTTTGCCGCCGCGGTTGGTCAGGCGGTATTCGTCGGCGGCGGTGCGCTTGCCGTATCCGTTTTCGGTGACGGAGAGGATTAGCGAACCTTTCTTGCCGACGTCTTCGACTTCGAGAGCCGCGTCTGCGGGATCTTTCGCTGGAGCGGGCGGCAACACGGCATCGGGCTTGACCGTCGTGGCCATGCCGACGATGTAATCTTTTTCGTCCAGGTTCATGCCGCGCACTCCGGTGGCGTTGCGGCCCATGGAGCGCACGGCGGTCTCTTCGAAGCGGATGGCCTGGCCGTCGTGCGAGGCCAGGAAGACGCAGCGTTAAGTTGGCGCTTTCGGGGCATGCCACAAACCCGCCGCAGCGCCGGGTTTTCAGTTACTTAGCTCAGACGTCGATCGCTTCCGGTCCGCACGAAAGTAATTCTCTTTAGGCACGCAACTTCGCACACCCTCCCATGTTCTAATATTTCAGGGGGTGTGCGCCATGCCTCGAAAATTGGAGTATGATCTCTCCGTGGAACGGCTGAATCGAGCTACCGGAGCGGGTTTTGCATTGGTACTGTTCACCCTCGTTTCTGTTTGGTTGGTGTTCTCCCCCAACGCAGACGCCCAAGTTAACGGCATGCCTGCCTCTGTTACTTCGCCCGGATTCGGTGGCCGACAAGTCAATGGAGTGGCGCCGAGCGTCACCTCTCTCGGACCCCGCGGCTACACGCCGGCTATCCCGACGTGCTGCTTCAGGGGAACGTCGTTGGGGCAACCTCATTTCACGGCTAACCCGAATCTCGCGCCGAACTTTCACCACCATCATCAAAACGGCGGAACGCTCCCGTGGGGTGGCGCTTACGCTGTGCCCTATTACGGATATTACGATTCCGGCGACCAGGCAGCCGATAATTCCCCGGACGACCAATACGAGGGCGGTCCCACCGTATTCGATCGGCGCGGCCCCGGAACAGCTCCCGCGCCAACCCCGTATCCCAGCCATGCCCGCAGCTATAGCCCGGAGCCCGGACCAGAGTCTGACCCGGCAGCGCAGCCTGAAGCCGCTCCGACCCCGGACCAGCCGCAGACTGTCCTCGTGTTCAAAGACGGCCATCAAGTCGAAGTCGCGAACTATGCAATTGTGGGAAGTACGCTATACGATCTGACCGGGGGACACCGCCAGAAGATTCCGCTCGCCGACCTGGATCTGACCGCCACAGCGAAACAGAACGACGATCGCGGCATCGACTTCCAGCTTCCCGGTTCTGCTGAAGCGAACTAGAGTATGCCCAGGCGGCTGATCATCGTGCTGATCACGGCGCTGCTGGGAGCGGCGGTTTTCGCGCCGGTCTCAATCGCTCAGGTGCGTGGTGCGACCTTCGGTATGCGGGGAGGCGTTGCGTCCTCCGGCTTCGGGCGCAGCGTTGGCGTCTCATTTAGCGGCCCGCGTTCCCACTCTTTTGGCCCGGGCGCGATTTTCCTCGGCGATCCGTTTTATGCGGACTACCCCCTTGCGCCACTGGCAGCTCCGACCCCACCACCGCAGGTTGTCATCGTGCAGCCGGCGAATACAGCCGACACGCCCCCAGAAACAAAATCCGAACCCTTGTTGATTGAGCTGCAAGGCAATCGGTATGTGCGCTTCGGGGGAATGCAGCAATCCGCGGAGCGCGGAATGAATGCGCCCCCTGATTACGCTGAAGCCAACCTGGACAAGTCATCGTCGCAACAGCCAGCGAAACCGCAACTCCCGCCGACGGTGCTGATCTTTCGCGACGGCCATCGCGAACAGGTGCCAGAGTATGCGATCGTGGGCAACACTCTTTACGCCAGCGGTGACTATTGGCAGAGCGGCCATTGGACGAAAAATATTCAAGTCTCCGCACTCAACATCCCGGAGACGGTGCGAGCGAACCACGAAAACGGCGTCAAATTCCTCCTGCCGTCAGCCCCGAACGAGGTCGTAACTCGCCCGTAGTTTTTGCGCGCCCCGGACCTGAAACAGCAACTTCCGCAGGCTCCGAAAACACTTTCCCTGTGGTATAATTCCAATTATCCGATTATCCACTAAGCTCCTGTAAATACAACCGTTTACCGGACTCCCGGAGCGGCGGGCTTAGGTGCGATTTCTGAGAACCGAGAACCGAGAATTGAGAACCGAGAACTTCAAGCGAGACCTGAGAACTAAAAATGGCTGACGACCAGAATCCCGAACTCCCTCTCACGCCTCCGCCCCCCGGCGAGGGCGGCAATCCCGGCGCACTGAACATTCAACCCGTCAATATCGAAGAAGAGATGCGGAGATCGTATCTCGACTATTCGATGTCGGTGATTATCGGACGCGCGCTGCCCGATGTGCGCGACGGATTGAAGCCCGTGCACCGCCGCATTCTGTACACCATGCAGCAGATGGGCCTTCAGCCCAATCGCTCGACCCGCAAGTGCGCCAGAATCGTCGGAGAGGTCATGGGCAAGTACCATCCCCACGGAAACCTCGCGGTATACGACGCGTTGGTGCGACTCGCGCAGCCTTTCGCGATGCGCTATCCGTTGGTCGACGGACAAGGCAACTTCGGCTCGGTCGACGGAGATCCGCCCGCAGCCGACCGGTACACCGAAGCACGATTGACGCGCGTGGCTTCCGCGTTGCTCGAAGATCTGGACAAAGAAACGGTAGACTTCCGCCCCAACTACGACGGCAACGAAATCGAGCCCGACGTTCTTCCCACTCGCATCCCAAACCTGCTGGTGAACGGCTCGGACGGAATCGCCGTGGGCATGGCAACGAAAATTCCGCCCCACAACCTGACCGAAATCGTCGATGCCACGATCACGCTGGTGAACAATCCCGCCACGCAACTAGCCGAGATTCTGCAAATCGTAAAGGGCCCAGACTTCCCCACGGCTGGAATTATCCACGGCAAGAGCGGAATTCTCGAAGCCTACAAACACGGCCGCGGCCGCTTCATGATGCGCGCCAAAGCCGCCATCGAAACCTTCAACAAAGATCGCCAGGCAATCATCGTCACCGAAATCCCCTATCAGGTAAACAAAGCACGCCTGATCGAGCGCATAGCCCAGCTAGTCAACGACAAGATCATCGACGACATAAGCGATATCCGCGATGAAAGTGACCGCGATGGCATGCGCATCGTCGTCGAACTCAAGCGCGGCGGCGAGCCGCAGATTGTGCTCAACCAGCTTTTCAAGCACACCTCGATGCAGGAAGGTTTTTCCATGATTTTCCTGGCCGTCGTAAACGGCCAGCCGAAGGAACTGGGGCTGATTCAGGCCATTCAGCTCTTCATCGATCATCGCGTGGACGTGGTTCGCCGGCGGACTGCGTTCTTGCTAGCCAAAGCCAAAGACCGCGAGCACATTCTCGAAGGCTATCTCACCGCGCTCGATCATCTCGACAATGTCATCACGATCATTCGTGCCAGCGCCAACCGGGCCGACGCGCGCGAAAACCTGATCGCCTACTTCGGCGGCAAGAAGATCGACATCAACACCACCGGGCCGCGCTCCCAAGCTCGATCCCGAAAAGCCGTTTACCGGCATTCAGGCCGATGCCATTCTCGAACTGCAATTGCATCGCCTGACCAAGCTTTCCATCGACGAAATCAACAAAGAGTTGAACGTTACTCGCGCGAATATCGCCGATTTCGAATCGATCTTAGGTTCAGAAAAGAAGCTGCGCACCGTGATCATCAAAGAGCTCGAAGAAGTCAAAAAGCTCTACGGCGACGAACGCCGCACCATCATCGAGGACGAAGCCGCCGAGATTCATCTCGAAGATCTGATCGCTGACGAGCAGATGGCCGTCACCGTAAGCCACTCCGGCTACATGAAGCGAACGGCCATTTCCACCTACCGCAACCAGCGCCGCGGAGGCCAGGGCCGCATGGGCATGAAGACGCGCGACGAAGATTTCGTCGAGCATCTCTTCATCGCCTCCACCCACGCCTACATTCTCATCTTCACCAACACCGGACGCGTCTACTGGCTGAAGGTGTACGAAATCCCCGACGTGGGCGCAGCCGGCAAGGGCAAACACGTAGGCAGCCTGCTCGCGCTGCAACCAGGCGAGACGGTTCGCACCATTCTCGCTGTCCGTAATCTCGAAGAAGAAGGCAAGTACGTTTTCTTCGCCACGCGCAACGGCACGGTCAAGAAGACCGACCTGAAAGATTTCTCCCACGTCCGCGCCGGAGGCATCATCGCCATCAACATCGAAAAGGGCGACGAACTGGTAGCCGCCCGCCTGACCGACGGCGTGCAGATCGTCTTCCTGGCCTCGCACGATGGCCAGGCCATCCGCTTCGAAGAGACCGCCGTCCGCTCCATGGGCCGCAACGCCACCGGAGTGCGCGGCATGAACCTGGACGAAAAAGATTACATCGTCGGCATGGCCACGACGGTCAAGCCCGATGCCGTGTTGCCGCCCGCTCCAGCGAAAGATCCCGCAGACGCGGCTCTCGAAGTCGAAGACGTCGGCAAGAAAGGTTCGCTCATCCTCTCCGTCACCGAAAACGGATACGGCAAGCGCACCGCCGCCGACGAATACCGCCTGACCAACCGCGGCGGCAAAGGCGTGATCAACGTAAAGACCACCGAGCGCAACGGCAAAGTCGTAGGCATCGCCCAGGTAACCGAAAACGCCGAAGTCATGCTGATCAGCCAGTACGGCAAAATCATCCGAATAGAATCCAAATTCATTCGTGAATCAGGGAGATCAGCCCAAGGCGTCCGCCTGCTGAACATCGAAGCGGGAGACAGGGTAGCCGCAGCGGTAGTGATTCCGCCAGAGGAAGATCCGACCAACGGGGGGACGCTGATTCAATAATCACGTGGGGACAGCCGCCCCCGGCTGTGCAGTCGAGCAAAGCTCGACTCACCCTCAAGCGTGCCGGTTGAACGGTCAACTCGATGCTACCGAGGGCACAACTGCGAGGGCCCTAAGTTACGTTGACGCGCGCGAACCCTTAGAGTGCTCTTTTCTAGAGAAAGTATGGCAACGAAACCGATCCGCGTCTTGAAGCCCTGTGGTCAGGTCCACTCGATATAGCGAGATCGCAGGCGTATCAGACCCAGTTTTTCTGAAGACGCCGAAGGTCTGGCTGCTCCTGTCGGTGTAGACCCTGAAATTACCGTACAAACAATATCTACTTGTCCGGTAAGGGCGTCTAGCAGGCACTGCCTCATGTAGTTTGCGAAAATACTGTTCCTAATCACAGAAATTATTGGTTCAGAAGATATCCGTAATAGGGCACAGCGTAAACGCCGCCCCACGGGAGCGCTCCGCCGTTGTGATGATGGTGATGAAAATCCAGCGATGGATTCGGGTTAGTCGTGAAACGGGGTTGCCCTAAGGACGTGCCCCTGAAGCAGCAGGTCGGGATAGCCGGCGTGTAGCCGCGTGGTCCGAGAGAGGTGACGCTCGGCGCCACTCCATTGACTTGGCGGCCGCCAAATCCGGACGAAGTAACGGAGGCAGGCATGCCGTTAATTTGGGCGTGTGCGGTCGGAGCCAGCATGGACCCCAGCAAGCCGAGTGCAAACATTGCCAACGCAAAACCCGCTCCGGTAGCTCGATTCAGCCACTGCACGGAGAAATCATACTCCAATTTTCGAGGCATGGCGCACCACCCCCTAAATATTAGAAGATGGAAGGGTGTGCGAAGTTGCGTGCCTAAAGAGAATTACTTACGTGCTGGCCGGGAGCGATCGACGTCTGAGCCAAGTAGCTGAAAACCGGGCCCTGCGCCCGTCAGGGCACGCTCATCAGCGCCAACTCAAGGATTCCTCTTCGGGACCCCGTCCCGTCACCGGCGGCGAGTCGCCCGCGGTGATTGCCAATAGAGCGTTCCTTTTGCCCGACGACCAAGGTGCGGAATCTCCAGTCATCCGATATCCTCTCGTTGACTTCTGATTTGTTTGCAATCCGCAATGCAGAGAGAGCGACGGTTTACGATACCCCGGTGAGATCCTGGGCTTCTCGCCGGCTCACCCACCCTTCCGCAAGAAAGGCCGCGAAAGGGTGGGGCAATCGGTTCACGCGCTTCATTTCGAAAAACGAACTGCGAGCGTGCGGCTTCCGAGGGTTAGCGTTTGGTTGTTATTGGTGGTGGCGCCGAAACATACTGTGAACGTGTTTTTCCCCGGTACCAATCCTTCGCCGGGAAAAATCAACCATTGAATTGTCTGCGGCCAGAAAGGCGTTTGGCCATTGGGGGGGACTGGGACGTATGAGGGCCCGTAGTCCCCGCATCCACCTCCGTTTATACGAATTCCGACCGCGAAGGGGCCGGTGGAGTTGTATTCCATGGACCAGGTTATGACGATCGGTGCAACGACGGTCGGTTCGGTCACCTTGACTGTCTCGCCTGGCACATCCTGGCAGCACGCGCCCGCCAGAGTTACGCTCGTGAGGCTGCGATGCACTTGGCCGGCGGGGACTGCAAACGCCGCTGTCGACCCCGCCATCAGCACAATGGCCATAGCCGCTACGAACGCGCTGCTCCGCTGGGTAACTTTCGAAAATGCTCTCATGTCATTTCTCCTTTTTTGATTTGTGAATTCTGTTTCTCTTGCTACGTGGGTTCTTCCCCCTATAGGTAAGGGCGAAAAACCTTGGCGGATTTGATCACCGGCGGGAAGAGAATTGTTCGTAAGCATGGGAAACCCTCGCACCTCTCCTGTTCTTGGTCCCGTGTTCAGCGTTTGACAGGCGAAACAGGAAGGTATTACGCTTGCTTCCCACGCGCTGGGGGCGAATCCGTTGGCGCATGAGCCTCCGAGTCAGGTCTCGAAGCTGTTGCAGGACTGGCGGGATGGCGACCGCGAGGCCCTGGACGCCCTGCTGCCGCTGGTGTACGAAGAACTGCGCCGCCTGGCCCACCACCACTTAAGAAATGAGCGCCCGGGGCACACGCTGCAGAGTGCAGCCCTAGTGCACGAAGCCTATTTTCGGCTGGTTGGGCAGGACCTCCCGGAACTGGAGAGCCGCGCGCATTTTTTCGCCGTCGCAGCGCAACTCATGCGCCAGATCCTGGTTGACTACGCTCGCCGTCGTCGCGCTTCCAAACGGGGCGGCGGCGTCTACATGCTCACACTGGACGATGCCGTGGCCCTGCCCCAGCGTAAAAACGTGGACGTCGTCGCGCTCGATGATGCGCTCAATACGATGGCTGAGGTCGATCCCCGGCAGAGCCGCGTGGTGGAGTTACGTTTCTTTGCCGGTCTTTCGTTGGAGGAAACTTCCAAGGTGATGGGGATTGCGACGGCGACGGTGCAGCGCGACTGGACCGCGGCCCGGGCCTGGTTACATCGGGAAATCTCCCGGAGAAACACGGCATGAGTTCGGAACGCTGGGAACGGACCAAGGAAATCCTGGAGCAAGCGCTGCGCCTGGCGCCCGAGCAGCGCCCAACCTACCTGGACACAGCCTGTGGAGCGGATGCCGACCTGCGCGCTGAAGTGGAGTCTCTGATCGCACATCACGAGGAAGCCGGGAGCCAGTTTCTGGATGCCGCCGCGCCAGAAGTTGTGCAGTTGGTTGGACCTAACACAGACGGTGACGGGCGAGTGGGTCTGCTCGTAGGCCCGTACAGAGTCGTCGTGGAGGTTGGCCGAGGTGGCATGGGTGTGGTGTACAAGGCCCGGGATACACGACTGCACCGCTTCGTAGCATTGAAGTTCCTTCCGGAAGACGTCGCCAAGAATCCACAATCGCTGGCACGGTTCCGGCGGGAGGCTCAGGCCGCTTCGGCGCTGAACCATCCCAACATCTGCACGGTATACGACATTGGGGAGTCGGAAGGGCGAGCCTACATCGCGCTGGAGTATCTGGAAGGCGCGACGCTGAATCGAGGGATTGCGGAAAAGCCGCTGGCGCTGGAGACCCTGCTGGCGCTGGCCATCGAAATCGCGGACGCGCTGGATGCCGCGCACAGCAAGGGGATTGTGCATCGCGACCTCAAGCCGGCGAACATCTTTGTCACGGAACGCGAACACGCGAAGATTCTGGACTTTGGTTTGGCGAAGGTGAGTATGGGGGGAGGGCACGCGGGCAGCGTGGCCGAAACGCTATCGCAAGCGCCCGAGGATGTGCGCCATCTGACCAGTCCGGGGGCGGCGATGGGAACGGTGGCCTACATGTCGCCGGAGCAGGTGGTGGGCAAGGAACTGGATACGCGCACAGATCTGTTCTCGTTCGGTGTGGTGCTGTACGAGATGGCGACGCGGGCGCAGCCTTTTTCGGGGCAGACGGCGGCGGCAGTGTTCGATGCTATTCTGCACCGCGCCCCAGTTCCTCCACTGCACCTGAATCCGGCGTTGCCGCTGGAATTGGAGCGCATTATCACCAAGTGTCTGGAGAAGGATCGCAAACTTCGTTACCAGCACGCCTCCGACGTTCGTACCGACCTGCAACGGCTGGAACGGGACACGGAGTCAGGGAGGCGGCCGATCGCTGCGAGCGTCGAAGCCGCACGTGGTATAGGGCACCGATCGAAGGTGATTGCCAGGGCGGCTGTCTCATCGGTCGCACTGGCCGTGGGCGCTGCCGGGGTTGGCGCTTTGATCGTAGCTGCCTTGCTGTTACGGCCGCGCCTCAGTCGCGACGAGAGTGCGGGGACGCCCGCCCTGCGTTGGGAGCAACTTACCAACTTTGATGATTCTGCCGAAATTCCCACGCTGTCGCGCGACAGCAAACTGGTGGCGTTTCTGCGCGGTCCCGGTGGTTTCGGAAACTCTATGAACTCGGGCCAGGTCTGGTTCAAATCTCTGCCCGAGGGTGAACCCTTCCAACTGACAAAGACTCCCTTTAGAAAACAGACGATCAGTTTCTCCCAGGACAGCAGCCGGCTGTACTTTACGCAAATAGAAGGTCAGTTTGCCTGGAACACCTACGAACTGCCGTTGCTGGGAAGGCAGGAACCGAAGCTGTTTATGGCCAACGCCACAGGATTGAGCTGGATCGCGAGTGATCGCGTAATGTTCTCCACGATCCGGACTGGCATCCACATGAAGCTTTCCACCTCGAATGCCAGCCGCGCCGATGAACGGGACATCTACATTCCAGCCGACTCGATTCACGGCATGGTGCACCGGTCCGCGCTGTCCCCGAATGGCAAATGGGTGTTGCTGGTGGAAATGGATAGCACGTGGTGGGAACGATGCCGTGTGATGCCGTTCGACGGGTCATCTGCGGGACGGCAGGTCGGGCCCGAGGGTTCCTGTACCTGGGCCCAGTGGTCCCCCGACGGCAAATGGATGTACTTCACGGTGGACACGCGTACGGCCGGTTTTCACGTCTGGCGGCAACCCTTCCCCGCCGGTGCTCCTCAACAGCTAACGCCATCAGGCGCCAGCGAGGAAGAAGGGCTGGCGATAATGCCTGATGGAAAATCATTCATCACGACTGCGGGCACGCAACAGTCAGCAATCTGGCTGCACGACGACAACACAGGCGAAAAGCAGATCACCTCGGAGGGTTCCTCATTTTCCCCGACTCTGTCACCGGATGGCAAGAAGGTCTACTGCTTGCGGCGGGTTTCGGGGTCGCACTCCTACTTCAGCGGGGAGCTGTGGGTTTCCGATGTCGCGACCGGAACCGCCGAACGCCTCTTTCCGGGTTTAGTACTTACGCATTTCTCAATATCGCAGGATGGCAAAAAGGTTGTTTTTGCGACAGAACAGGGCCAGGCCCGATCGGGGATATGGGTCGGCTGGCTTGACCTCACGCAGGCACCGCGGCAACTTACGTTCGGAGGCGAATATCGGGCTTTTTTCGGCAGGCCGGGGCAGATCTTGTATCAAGGCACTCAAACCTCGCCGAAGATCATGAGTATTAACGAAGACGGCACCGGCCAGCTTGCGGTCTCGGATCTTCCCATCATGTCTCTGCAAAGCGTCTCGCCTGATGCGCGCTGGGCTCTGGTGGGCGTTACGCCGCCGGGTGGGCACGGGGACAGAAACTCGATGTCCCTGGGTGTACCGCTTGAGGGCGGGGCACCGATACCGGTATGCGATAGCTGCAGCGTCGCGTACGGCACTGCTCGCTCCTCGGCGCCGCTGCTTTCGTGGAGTCTGGACGGGAAATGGGTGTACGTGTCGCTGCGGCACTTTCCGTTCGGCTCATTAAGAACAGCGGTGATACCCATGAAAACCGGGGCTGCGCCTCCCAGCTTCACAAAGGGCTTCGTCAGTGAGGCGGATTTCGCACGGATTCCCGGCGCGCGTTTGATCAATCAGGACGATGTATCTTCGGGCATGTCGCCGAACTACTACGTCAGTACGCGCCGTTCGGCAAAGGCCAACCTCTTCCGCATCTATCTCGAGCAATAAGAGCCCTGCCATTGCATGGGTCCAGCGTGTCCTAGTGTCGGGCGATCTGAACCAGGAACGATCAGATCGTGCAGGTCCTATGCCGGCCTGAGCTTCCAAAGTTTGCCCGAGCGGAGCGCCGCTGTAAACCTTGACCCCTCCTGGGAAGTTGGAATCGTCTCAAGCCCAAACACCTTAAGTTAGCGCTTATGGGGGCCCACCCCATTGGTTCGACTGCTCTCTGACGTCACGGCGCTATAACGGCCCTCCCCACCCTGGCCAGTTCGGCCAAGTTCCAGAGTGCATTTGCCAGCAAGAGTCCCCACACGCAGGCCATTACCAGATCGCGCTGCCGGGTCTCCAGCAGATCGGCAGTGATTCCTGCGACAAACACAAACAGGAATGGCGTTGCCATGAGTTGAAATCCGAAACCGGGATAATGTGGCGTACCCAGGCTAAAGAAAAGGAATAATGCTGCGATCATCAAGGGCGCCGTGTTGCCAAAATACCTAGGCCGCCGCCAGGCGAAATATGCGGTCAGAGCCACCGGGATCGCGAGCAAAAGCGCTGGGCCACTCTGACCAAGTTGCGCGAGGAGCCGCACATAGGTTCCGGGCATGAGGAATGCCTGCCATGTGATTCCGAAAAACCTGGCGTGGCCCATGCCCTGCCAGAAGACGCCGGGGCGGAGCAGATACGAAGCGAACAAAAGCAGGAGCGCCACTCCGCTTGCTGCCGCCCAAATCGCAACTGCTGCTGGTCGCCGGGTCGGGGCCAGATACAGCATGAACCCGAGTGCGACGGGGAGCAGAATAATCAACGAAAACTGAGAGCCGATGGCTAATGCCAGGGAGAGTCCCAGTAGCAAAATGCGCCGCCAGTTCCACACAATGACCTCGCGCGGCGCATACAAAGTGTGGGCCACGGCAATGGCGGTGAATATGGCGCCGAATGCGCCCCAGGCAGCACCCATTTCCGGTTGCGCGGAATATAGCGTGCTGCTGCGGAGAATTGCCGGGGAGAAGCAGTAGAGCGCGAGGGCAACGTAGCCGCCCGCATTTCCGTACAGCCTCCGTGCCACGTACCACAAGGATGCGCCGAGTAGCACGCCAAAGGTCAAGTAGGGTGCGCGCGCGAGCCACCCCCAGTAGTGGAAAGATCCGGTCTCCGACGCGCCCGTCCAGCCGAGCAGGGGGACGGAAGCCAACAGATACCACAGAGGTGAGTGATTGGGATCGTAGCCCTGGTTGTGATCGACTTCGGGCGGAGTCGGGGTTCCGGCTTCCATACGCTCGACCGTGGGCGTTCCTGCAACCGACTGTCCGCTCCACTGCTGTAGTCCTTCGACTACCCGAAAGAGCTGGGAATCGTCTATCTCCAGTGGCTGGGTGCCCCGGACGAGCAACCAGACGCACTGGGCCATGAACCCCAACAGGAGGAATCCGGCCAGAACCTGGGGTCGACCGAAACGCTCGCGGGTGAGAAATTTAGCCATTGGGGGACGGCGAGTGTTTTACCATGTCCGGGGACAATTGGGGAAACTTCCGCCATGGACGAAGTAGGAGAGGGCTCGCCACCTGCGAATGCCGTCCCGCCAGAACCACAGATCAGTCAGCCTGAGCCGGCGTCGATTGTCCCGCTGCAGCAGCCATTTCTTGAGCCGATGCACACGATTTTTGCCGGTCCTCAAGGGTTGCGCGCGGGCTGGCGATTTCTCCTTTACGTTGGAATGTGGAGGGTGTTCTTCGTTTTACTCCGCGCCCTGGTGCCATATGTGCAGCCGCACGGAGTGCATGGGATTTGGCAGGATTTGATTGGGGAGTTGGAGTTTCTTGCATCCGCCTTCCTGCCCGCATTGGTGATGGCGGTGATTGAGAAACGTTCCGTCGGCGATTATGGCTTGCCGGGGCGTCATGCTTTCGGAAAATCGTTCTGGGTGGGCATGTTTTGGGGCATTGTCGCGATCACAGCTCTAATGCTCGCCATAGGCGGCGTTGGTGATTTTTCTCTCGGTGGGCTCGCCCTTCACGGACGGCGCATCTTGAAATTCGCAGCTTTCTGGAGCGGGTTTTTTGTCATCGTGGGCTTGTTCGAAGAATTCCTGCTGCGTGGCTATACCCAGTTCACGTTGACCCGGGGCATGGGTTTCTGGCCCGCTGCACTGATGCTTTCGACTTTCTTCGCGGCCTTGCATATTGGCAATCCCGGGGAAACTTGGGTTGGGTTGGTCGCGGTCGCGGCTATCGGACTTTTTTTCTGCCTGACTCTTCGCCGTACTGGGAACTTATGGTTCGCCGTCGGCTTTCACGCTTCATGGGATTGGGGCGAAAGCTATCTGTACTCTGTACCTGACAGCGGCGGGATGGTCACCGGGCACCTGATGCATTCGTCCTTCCACGGCTCGCGCTGGCTCACGGGCGGCTCGGTCGGGCCGGAAGGCAGCATGCTTGTGTTTATGGTCCTCGCGCTGACGGCAGTGGCGTTTGATCGCGTGTATCCCGAGGTCAAGTACGAAGCCTGAGTAGGTTTCGGGGCTCCGATTGGGGCTCTGGTAAAATGTGTTCATGGCAAACACACGCAGCGCAACCCTTAGCGTACGGCTGAAGCCCGAAACCAAGAAACGCCTGGCAAAGCTGGCGAAGGCCTCGGGGCGCAGTTCGAACTTTCTTATCGCCGACGCCGTGGAAGCCTACGTCTCCGATCAAGAAAAAATGCTGGCGGAGGTTCGTCAGGCGGATCGCCAGGTCAAATCGGGACACTACGTCAAGAACGAAGACATGAAGGCGTGGCTCTTGTCATGGGGAACTGAACATGAGTTGCCGGTTCCAAAGTGCGTGTGCGGCAAGGAACACGATGACGAGACGCTGTGCCAGTAGAAATTGTCTGGTCTGCGTTGGCACGAAACCGGCTGCGAGAAATTCGCGCTTACGGGGCCCGAGACAAACCGGAGGCAGCAGAGCGGCTAGCCATGCGGATTGTTGCCATGATCGAAGCTTTGAGAAATCATCGCCACCTGGGCCGTGTCGGAGCAGAGCCTGGGATTCGGGAGCTGGTGATCGGAGGCACTCCGTACATTGTCTTGTATCGCGTGCAGGGCCAGCGCGTTACTGTCAGCACGATTTGGCATGCGGCGCAACTCAGGGGAGGGTAGAGTCTTCGCCGCGCCACGAGTGGAGGATATCAGTCAGTCACAACCATTGCGGCACTCTCTGGACTCGTCGAATCATCGTTCAAAGATGGCCTTGACGGGTTGGCCCGTCACATCGAGTGGTGCCAGACCAAGAGCCATTAAGCTGGCTGGGATAGGTGCCGACGCCCGCGCTCCACGAGCAAAAGCGGCGGACAAGAGTGTCCGCCCTACACGAACGGATCAGATATCCAGGTTCTTTACGTCGAGGGCGTTGTCTTCGATGAATTTGCGGCGGGCTTCTACGTCCTCGCCCATCAGCGTGGTGAAGATGGTCTCGCACTCGGCGATGTCTTCGAGCTTCACGGATAACAATGTGCGGCGCTCGGGGTCCATGGTGGTTTCCCAAAGTTGCTGCGAGGTCATTTCGCCCAGTCCCTTGTAGCGCTGCACGATGTAATCCTTGCGGCCTTCTGCCAGCACGTAGTCGAAGAGATCGCGCGCTGTGGACTTCTCGACTAGCTGAGGTTCGGCGGACTTCTTCTTCACGACCGCCTTTGCGGGCACTTCCGGTGCGGCTTTCTTCTGGGTCTTCTCGCCGTCCTCAAGCTCGCCGGCGAGTTCTTCCGCGTTGCCGTTTGCCGGAGCGCCTTTGGCGACGGTCTCGACCACAAACGGCGGCTCCATGTAAGGCTCGATCTGTTTGAACTTCGAGAGCAGCTGCCGGTACTCGGCGGTGGAAGCCAGCTCCCAATTGATCAAGTGTTCGGCGCCCTGCGAGTTTACGTAGCGGACTTCCCACAGATTGTGTTCTTCGTCGAAGCGGCTGCCGACTTCCTTGAAGCTGCGCTCTTTTTGCAGCTTCTTCAGTTCCTTCTCCAACTTCTCGATTTTCCGGGGTGCGGTCTTCTTGTCGCCCTCAAAATCTACTCTCTTCGAGAGATCGAGCTTGGGCAGGATTTCGGTTACCTGCTCGTCGCGCAATCGTTTGTCGACTTTGTCGAACAGCTTGAGATACTCGTCCAGCACGTTCATGAAGCGCGACAGATTCGTGCCTTCGAGCTTGGCGGCGCCCTCGCCATAACGCACGATCAGACCATCTGATGCGCGCTTGACCAGGACTTTCACGTACTCGCGGTCGTCCTTGATGTACTGCTGCGACTTGCCCTTCTTGATCGAGTACAGGGGCGGCTGAGCGATGAACACATTGCCGCGCTTGATGAGCTCCTGCATGTGGCGGAAGAAGAATGTGAGCAACAGGGTGCGGATGTGGCTTCCATCCACGTCGGCGTCGGTCATCAGAATGATCTTGCCGTAACGCAATTTGCTGGCGTCGAAATCTTCTTTCGAGATGCCGGTGCCCAGCGCCGTAATCATGGCGCGAATTTCCTCGTGCGCCAGCATCTTGTCGTAGCGGGCTTTTTCGACGTTGAGGATTTTGCCTTTCAGCGGCAGGATGGCCTGGAAACGCCGGTCGCGGCCTTGCTTCGCGGTCCCGCCTGCGGACTCGCCTTCGACCAGGAACAGTTCGCAACGCTCCGGTTGCTTCTCTGAGCAATCCGCCAGTTTGCCGGGCAGGCCGCCGCCGTCGAGTGCGCCCTTGCGGCGGGTGAGATCGCGAGCCTTTCTCGCGGCTTCGCGAGCACGGGCGGCATCGATAGCTTTGTTGATGATCTTTCGCCCAACGGTCGGGTTCTGTTCGAGGTATGCGCCCAGACGCTCGTTAACGAAAGCCTGCACTACGCCTGCAATGTCAGAGTTGAGCTTGCCCTTGGTCTGGCCTTCAAATTGGGGCTGCGGCAGCTTGACGCTGATCACGGCAACCAGGCCCTCGCGGACGTCATCGCCGGTCAGATTTTCTTTTACGTCTTTGAACAGACCCATCTGCTGTCCCGCGTAGTTGATGGTGCGGGTCAAGGAAGTGCGGAAGCCGGAGAGATGCGTGCCACCGTCGACGGTGTTGATGTTGTTCGCAAAACTGAAAACGGTTTCGGAGTAGGCGTCGTTGTATTGCAAGCCAATCTCCATCTCTACGCCGTCGCGGGTGGCTTCCATGTAGATCGGCTTGTCGTGCAGCGTCTGCTTGCCGCGATTGAGGTGCTTGATGAATTCTGCGATACCGCCGTTGTACTTGAATTCCGCGGTCTTGGGCTCGCCAGTTTTCGGATCCGTGGTGCGCTCATCGGTGAGCGTGATCAGCAGTCCCTTGTTCAGAAACGCAAGTTCACGCAGGCGCTGGGCCAGGGTATCGAAGTTATATTCGGTTACGGTGAGGATGCTTTTGTCGGGCAGGAAGTGGACTTTGGTTCCACGCTTCTTGGTCGCGCCCGCTTTTTTCAGCTTGCTGGTGGGCTCACCCTTGGAGTAGGTCTGCTCCCAGGTGAAGCCATCGCGCCAAATCTCCAGGTCAAGTTCTTCGCTCAGCGCGTTCACGCACGAAACGCCGACGCCGTGCAATCCACCGGAAACTTTGTATGACGATGCGTCGAACTTTCCACCCGCGTGGAGCGTGGTCATGACCACCTGCGCGGCGGGAACTTTTTCGCCATCGATGTCCATGGAATCGACGGGAATGCCGCGGCCGTTGTCCACTACGGTGATGGAGTTGTCGAGATGAATCGCAACTTCGATCTTGTCGGCGTATCCGGCAAGGGCCTCGTCGACGGAATTGTCGACGACTTCATACACTAGATGATGAAGCCCAATTTCACCGGTCGAGCCGATGTACATGGCCGGACGCTTGCGGACGGCCTCCATGCCGCCCAACACTTTGATGGAATCGGCGGTGTAGTCGCCGTTGCCACCATTGATGGGGTTGGGACCTCCGGCTCTATTCTTGGTGTCAACGATGGCCGTGGTATCGATTTCTTTTGTTGCCATTCAGCTCCGGGTGAGAATGCCAGATTTGAGCTCTGGCCGGCGCGAGTTTCCTGTGCCCTAAACTGAGGTCAAATGACTGAAATTATTAACACTTATGACAGCAGGATTTATACCAAATTATACCACAGTGCAAGCCGTTCCTGGACCCGGAATCGAGCCGGTAAACCGTGCTTCTTGTGCCATTTAGGGACGCCGTCCGACGGGCCGGGCATGACGCCGGATTTAGGACCGATTTCGCCATTTCGTCTGGATCGTTTAGCCAACACCAAACCAGCGAATGCTAACGAGAGACAGACGACGGAGGGAGTCAGCGTAGACACCCAGCCTGAGTTTCCGCAGCTCACAGCCACAAGCACCGATCCCAAACGCAGCCTCGCATCGCTGCGGACCATGGTCGCCATTCACAGAGTCACTGGTGCGGAGCAGGCGCTTCTTTCCTGCCAAAACTTACGCCCTCCACAAGCCTGTCAACTTCGTCTTCATTGCCGCCAATGAACGTGAACGAGACTACGTAACCCTTCTCCATCATCACTAGGGTGCTCTGGTGCATGGTCAGATTGCCGAGCGGTTTGCTGAAGTCGCCACGAACCAGTTGCCTGGCACCCACGGAGTAACTGTAAGGTTCGTCCACGACTTTCATGCCTTTAGACTTGGTCAGTTCGGTGAGCGGACCGAAATACTGCCCGGCATTTTCCAATCCGGGGTAGGAAGCTGCGGGTTCCGCTGCGATCACGACCGCGGAATTCACCGAGTCACCGGTCGCCTCGGGAGGACGCTCAAACACGGCAAGAAGCAGAATTGATTTCTTTGTGGCGTTCGAATCTAAGTCCGAATCTTCGCTCATCTCCTTGGTGCGATCCACCCATCCGAATGGGATCCTGTAAGTGAACCCGAGAGAGGTGTTGCGGTATGCTTCGCCAGAGATGGTGCCGGTATCAAGGGTTGCGGCCCTTGCGTTCGAGGAGGACTTGCCCGGCACTGTGGATTGCTTCGGCTGCTGGGCAAGCAACGGGAACCTCAAGAGAACGACGACAAAGAGGCACGAGGCCACGTACCCACGGAATCTCATCTACTTTTATGCTACACGCCCCGGCATGAATGAATGTAAATTATGCGGCTTCCCTTCCAACCTTCAGACGTTTGAGTCTGCGGTTGACTATCTCCACATTAAATCGTTCCGGGTCAAAGCCCTCGCCCAACCAGTCCCGTCGTTCCTGATATTCCCGATGCTTTGGGTCGAAGATAATTTCCAGCAATTCCTCGTACCCGTACGGCCCACCACAATCCTCCGGAGGGCAACCGCGCGCTCCTTCAAGGCAGCGAACCTGTTGGAGCGGCCCCTCGTGGATTTCTTCCACCCATATTTCGTGTTCCCATCCATCACCCATGTCGTAGGTGTAGGTGAAGCGCATACCTTTCCGCACAGCAATGTCCTCCAGCACCACGCGCTTTGCGTTGACGACTCTTTGCGCGACTTCGGCCCATTCAGACACACCTTCGCCGTACTGTTGACGTGCCAACAGTGAACAGATAGATGTGGTAATTTCCCCAGCCCATCACTTTTTGGAAAATGCTGTGCAGCCTTGCCAGGCTCACAGTTCCTGGCACAACAAGCCGTCGCCAAATGGGTGGCTCAATTTCCAGTAGCCTGATGCTGAGTTGATAATTTTTCACGCGGCCTTCCTCGGAGATTTGGCTCTTAGGTTTCTACAGAACTGGTTAGGCCGCTCTGCCCATCGGGACGGGTTGCGCACAGTGCGCACAGCGCTTGGCATCGATGGGAATTTCGCTCAGGCACTCGGGACACTTCTTGGTGGTCGGATCAGCGGGCGCTGGGGCCTTGCGCATGCGAGTGACCAGGGCGTTGATCGGGGTCACTACAAAGAAATAGACGGCTGCCGCAATCAGCAGAAACGAAACCACAGTGTTGATGAAGTCGCCCACGGGAAACACCGTGCTGCCGACGGTAAAGCTGATCGACGAGAAAATCCGGCTTGCCTACCAGGGCCGCGATCAGTGGCGTCAGCAGGTCTTTGGTGAGAGCAGTGACCACGCCGCCGAAGGCCGCGCCAATCACCACACCGACTGCCATATCGATTACGTTGCCACGAAGAATGAACTGCTTGAATCCGCTGAGCATGAAGGGTTCCTTCCTAAGAACGGATGGCGGCAACTTTACGGCGGATGGCCGTAGACGTCAAGCCTGCGCGGCTCGGTGGGACGGGCGAGGACGCCCGTCCTCCATCCTCAGATCCGCATCGGCATCACGATGTAGCGATACTTGTATTCCTCGCCTTCGGCGGGGCGCATCTGTCCAGCGGACTGAGAATCCTTGAACTCCAGTTTCACGTCTCCGCTGCCGGTCGCCTTGAGGAAATCCAGAAGATATTGTGCGTTGAAGCCGATCGCGATGGCGTCGCCGTTGTAGTCGATTTCAATCGAGTCTTCCGATTCGCCGGTTTCGGTCGAGGAAGCCGAGAGTTTGAGCTCGCCCTTTTCCAGACGCATCTTTACGGCTCGTGAACGCTCGTCGGCAAACTGGGCTACGCGCGAGATCGCCGCAGAGAGATCTTCGCCATGAACCGTGATGCTCTTGTTGTTGTCTTTCGGCAACACGGCTTCGAAGTTGGGGAACTGGCCGGTCAACTGGCGCGAGGTCAGAAACCTTTGCCCGATGCGGAAAAATAATGTGGAGTCGTCTTTCGCAAACTCAATTTCCTCGGCGTCGGTTGAATCGAGCAATGACTTCAGCTCGTCCATTGCTTTCTTGGGAATGAGCGTTTTCTGTTCGCCGGAAATGCCTTCAAACTTCCCGCCGGTCCGTTCGATGTGCGACAGCCGGTGTCCGTCGGTGGCGACCATGGTGATCGATTCTGGCTTCAGCACCATCAACGCCCCGTTCAGCGTGTAGCGCGATTCTTCACTGGCAATGGCGAAGCCGGTCTTGGCAATCATCGACCGTAGAACCTGTGCCGGGATTTTCACAACTCCAGCGGTTGGGAATGTAGGCAGGCTGGGAAAGTTCGATCGCGCCATACCAACCATCTTTGTGTTGGACCGCCCGCAGCGGATGCTCACCCAATGATTCTCGAGCAGTTTAATAGTAATGTCCGCGTCAGGCAGGAGTTTCACATAGTCGTGCAGCTTGCGCGCAGGAATCGTACAAGCGCCCTCTTTTTTCACCTTGGCCACGCACGACGTACGCAGACTGAGATCCAGGTCAGTGGCCGTGAGCGAGAGCTTGTCGCCGGCAGCTTCAAATAAATAATTCGACAGGATGGGAATAGTGGTCTTGCGCTCGACCACACCCTGGGTCGCCGTGAGCTCTCGCAAGAGTTCAAACTTGCTGACCGTAATCTCCATGGTGGTAGTTCCGGCCGCTGACGCTATGGCTTCTACCGGCATAACCTGAGTCCCCCGCCAAATGGCGCTACTTTGAACACTTCCCTTATATCAAAATAAAAACCCATAAAACCAGCATTTACGGTGGACACAGGGAAAAGTTGGACCCAGCCCCCGTCCCGCGATTCATCCGCCCAACTGTTCCGTTAATTTATTGAGCAACCGGTTCAAATCCTTGTCGGTCTTGCGTACGCCGTCGATCTTTTCAACCGAGTGTAATACGGTCGTATGGTGCTTGCCGCCAAACTGACGTCCAATCTCGGGTAGCGATGCTTCGGTCAGGTGCTTGGCCAGGTACATCGCGATCTGCCGGGGATAGACGATGGCGCGTGAGTTATTCTTCGCCTTGATCTCCACCAGGCGCAATCCAAACTGCTCCGCAACGGATTTCTGGATCGACTCAATGGTGACCTTGCGAGCTTGAGAGTCGATGAAATTCTTAAGCACCTGCTGGGTGTAAGGAAGAGTAATCTCGGCGCCGATGAGCGAAGAATGCGCCACCAGCCGGATGAGCGCTCCTTCCAGTTCGCGAACGTTCGAGCGAATGTTGGACGCGATATATAGAGCCACGTCCGTAGGAAGGGTGACCTTTTCCTGCTCCGATTTCTTCTGCAGGATGGCCACTTTGGTCTCCAAATCGGGCGGCTGGATATCGGCGATCAAGCCCCACTCAAAACGGCTGCGCAGCCGGTCTTCGATCTCGGCCAGTTCTTTCGGCGAGCGATCACTGGCAATCACGATCTGCTTCATCGACTCGTGAAGCGCATTGAAGGTGTGGAAGAATTCTTCCTGGGTGCGCTCTTTCTGAGCCAGGAACTGGATGTCGTCCACCAGTAGCACGTCGACGTTGCGGAATTTGTCGCGGAAGCTGGTCATCTTGTCGTAACGCAGCGAGTTGATCATCTCGTTGGTGAACTTCTCGCTGGATACGTAGCAGATGGCCAACTGCGGTTGGCGCTTGCTCACCTCGTGCCCAATCGCCTGCATCAGGTGAGTCTTGCCCATACCGACGCCGCCATAGAGGAAGAGCGGGTTATAAGCTTTCGACGGACGTTCCGCGACCGCCTGGCAAGCAGCGTGGGCAAACTGATTTCCACTGCCGATAACGAAGGCGTCGAAGGTGTAGCGTGGGTTGAGTTGCGCCGCTCCGTCCCAGTCGAAGCGTGACTGCGACGGGTGAGTTGCAGGCGCGGAGTAGGGAGAGAGGCCACCGTCGTGGCGAACGGGAGTAGCAGCTGGGTCATCCCCCGGCGGAACGAATTTTACTTCCTGATACTCGAGGCCAAGATTGTCGAGGGCCTCCTGGATCAGGTCGGCATATTTGTCGCCTACCTGGCAGAACTCAGCCTTGGGCACCCACACGAAAAGCGTGCCTCCGCTGGAGTGACTGTAGCGGGTGGGCTTCAGCCAGGTGTCGTAGGAATGCCGGTTGATCTTTTTTTCCAGCGCGTCAAGGATGCGCAACCACGGATTGGGAGCTAGAGTTGGACTTGAAACTGACATAAGAAATTCTTGGTGGCGCTACGTACGTCAGCGGCCTGAAATTAAATGATTGCAATAAGAAAGCGCTCATTTTCCAGAGCAGCAAACTCCGCACTGCGGGGCAGCTTCGCTGGAGTGAGAAAAATTTTCAATGAGCAGGAACGGTCCGCATACTAGCACAAAAAAAATGTCTTTGTGGAAATCTTCGACAAAGATTTCTTCGACCTCCACGATTCAAAACGCGAAGAGAAAATTCTGTCAAGTAGCGACTTTGTAACTGCTGCAGTCATGGTGCAGGAATCGGAGAATCCGAATCGTTCGACCATCGCGCGACAGTGAACCTTTGCTGGTGCAGTGATACTCCGGCCCGGCTGTCGCACTCACGCCGGTTTGCCCGTCTGCCTTGGGTCATTTATACTTCTCATTCGCCCTAAGCCATTATTGCACCGACTAACTGAATCAGGAGCAGCTAAGTTTCATGCCTAAGCGCACATTCCAACCTAACCGACGTCACCGCTCGAAGACGCACGGATTTCGTACCCGGATGAAGACCAAGAGCGGCCAAGCGGTGATCTCGCGCCGGCGCGCCAAGGGACGCAAGCGAGTGTCGGTGAAGCCCGGCTTCCGTGAGTAGTCGACTTCCTTTTCCGGAATTGACGGCAATTCCGCAACCCGAGTCTGGATCGTGAATTGTGTGAGCGGTCTCGCTCCGAACCGTGGTCCTAACCTGCCCGGCCCTCGCAAGCGGGCTAGATTTACGGGCAGCATGCGCCTGCTCCGGCATGCCGACTTCGAGCGAGTGTACAAACAGGGCCGCCGTCACTTCGCCGCTCACCTGACCGTGTTTTATCTGCTGCGCGAGCAAGGCGAAGGGCTCCGCATCGGATTCACCGTGGGACGGGTGCTGGGTGGTGCGGTCGAGCGCAATCGGATGAAACGACGATTGCGAGAGTCGGTCCGTTTGCATTGGCCGGGCAGTCGGGTTCCGGTGGATGTGGTGGTTAATCCGAAGAAGTCGGTGCTCAAAGTTGAGTTTTCGGAGTTGGGGAACGAGATCAGCCGGGCGTTTGAAGTAATTCAAAAGTCGCTGGAGAAAAGAAAATAGGGGCGCGTGGGGACAGCCGCCCCCGGTTGTCCAGCGGAGCAACGCTCGGCAGGTTTCGACCACACTGACCTTTGCGGAAAAATAGATGAACCAGTTTCCCAAAACCGTGGTGTTGCTCTTGCTCAGAGCATACAAGTGGACAGTCTCTCCTATGTTCTTGCCCGCGTGCCGGTACGTGCCCTCTTGCTCCGATTACGCGATGGAAGCTGTAGATCGCTACGGAGTGGCGCGTGGGAGTCTGGCGGCAATCTGGCGACTGCTGCGATGCCACCCTCTTGCGAGGGGTGGGTTTGATCCCGTGGTCAAAACGAAAATTGTCGAGATAAGTTCCAGCGAACCGGTTCAGTGCCGTCACAAAACCTCGCTTTGCAGTCAATGAGAAAGTAAATTTGGCAGAATTCCAAAATCCTCAGCAAGAACCCGGCATGGAGCGCCGACTGCTCCTTGTCTTCGCCTTGACCTTCCTGGTCATCGTATTGTTCCAGCCGATACTCAAGAAGTACCTTCCACAGGCAAATGCACCTGCTGCCGCGCCGCAACCCCAGGGCCAGGCTCAGACCGTCCCGCAGGCGGCGGCCGCCAATCAAGCCCCGGCGGCGCGTCCGGCAGTTCCGGTACTAAATGCAAGTGCTACCAAACTGGCGGCGTCTGAATCGGAAACCATAGTTGAGAACGATTTATACCGCATCACGTTCACCAATCGCGGGGGGCAAGTCAAGTCCTGGATCTTGAAGAAATTTACCGACGACAAAGAACAGCCTCTGGATCTGGTCAACAGCCTCGCCGCGGAAAAGTACGGCTATCCCCTGTCGTTGTGGACGTACGACGAGACCGAACGCAATAAACTGAATTCCGCCCTCTACTTGGCTTCCAATTCGAGCGCCGTGAAAGCCCCAGCCACTGTCACGTTTGAATACGCGGACGGCGATGTGGCAGTGCGCAAGAGCTTCAGCTTCGATAATACGTACGTGGTGCACGTCGAAACCTCGGTTGTGTCGAAGGGAAGTCAACTCGCGGCTTACCCCGCGTGGCCTGCAGGCTTCGGAGACGAAGCCTCTCTCGCGTCTTACCACACGAGTCAAGTTGAGTACCAGTACAACAGCACCATAGAACGGCTCGCCATAAAAAAAATCAGCGGTGGCAATACGCTTCACGTGCCGTTCAACTGGGCGGGCGTGACTGATCAGTACTTTGCAGCTGTTTTTCTTCCGGACGACTCGCAGAATTTCGCCCTGGTCACTCTCCGTAACTCGCTCAACGTTCCCAAGAATCCGAAAAACCCAAACCCGCAAGATACGGCTCCCGTGGAAGTGCTGGGAGCGGCTGTCGGCAGCCCCAGTGGCCCAACGGTGGCGCGGATGTACGTCGGACCCAAAGCGTTGGCGACATTGGAATCCGTCCCCGTGCCAACCATGGTGGGCGCAGACCCGGACCTGCGTGGACTTATAAACTTCGGCTTCTGGGGCGTGATTGCTCGCCCGCTTTTCATCTGGCTCCGGTGGATCGAACGCATTGTAGGAAACTGGGGCTGGGCGATTTGCATCCAAACCCTGATCATCAATCTGGCGCTAATGCCGCTGCGCATCTCCAGCATGAAATCCGCGCTGAAGATGCAGAAGATTCAGCCGCAGATGAACTCGATCAAAGAGAAATACAAGAAGTACGGCATGCGCGATCCGCGCCGGCAAGAGATGAACACGGAAATCGGCGAGTTGATGAAGCGGGAAGGCGTCAGCCCCGTAGGCGGCTGCCTGCCTTTGGCCATCCAGATGCCGTTCCTCATCGCCTATTACAGCATGTTAGGCTCGGCTCTTGACCTGCGGCACGCATCCTGGTTGTGGATCCACGACTTATCGTCGCCGGATCCCTGGCATATCTTGCCCATCGGCATCTTCATCACTATGCTGATTACGCAGCGCATGACGCCGCAGGCGGGGATGGATCCGTCCCAACAGAAAATGATGAACGTGATGATGCCGGTGATGATGGGGTTCCTCAGTTGGAATTTTGCTTCCGGCTTGTGTCTGTACTGGTCGGAGGGCAACTTGATCGCCATCGCACAGCAGGCGGTCATGAACCGCACCAGCCTGGGCCGTGAAATGCGCGAGATCGCGGCGAAGCGGGCAAGGAAGAAAGAGAAATGAAGCAACCAGCTCTCAGCGATGCGTTGGGCTGAGGGCTAAAAGCTGAGAGCTAGCCCATGCCTATTCCTGACAAAATCGCAGCCGCAAAGAAAATCGACGCGCTTTTGCGCGGCGTCGTCACCCACGGAGGTCTCCACCTCAAGTACCGCATTACCGTGGATCCGCCGCTTCCGGAGGAGCGCGATTGGGAGCGGCCAGAAATTCTGGTGGAGCTTTCCGGCCCCGACTCGCCTTTAGTCCTAGAACGGGGTGGCGAATTGCTGCGTGCCATTGAAACGCTGGCGATTGAGATGCTCCGGCTGCCCGGCAACGAGCATGAGAAGGTTTCGTTCGACTGCATGAATCAGCGTGCGATGCGGCTGGAAGAGCTTCGTTTGGCCGCTGGCGTGGCTGCGGAGAGAGTTCGCAAGACAAATATGCCGTATGAATTCGCCCCCATGTCTTCGCGCGAGCGTCGCATCGTGCACCTGGCCCTGCGCGATCACGCCGACCTGCACACCGAGAGCCAGGGTGAAGGTGGCCGTCGTTGCCTCGTGGTTTACCCGAAGAACTACAAGCCCGCAAGCAAGTCCGCGCCGCGGAGTCTCCCGTAAACCGACTTTTGCCGTAACCGTTCTGTGAAATGAAACCGCTACAATCTTCCGGTGAACCTCGACGACACTATCGTGGCCATCGCCACGCCTCCCGGTCGAGGAGGCATCGGCGTAGTCCGTCTCGCCGGTCCCGAAGCCAAGAAAATTGCTCTGCCAATGCTCCGACTCAAACGCGATCTCGATCCCGGCCACGCCGTATTCGGAGAGCTTATCGAACCCGCCGATGCTTGTACGGAGATGTCTCTCTCTCCCGTCCGAGCCGAGCAAAACCCGGCTGGGCGCATCGATGAAGTCGTGGTCACTTACTTCGCCAAACCGCATTCTTACACCACCGACGACATCGTCGAGATCTCGGCCCACGGATCACCCGTAATCCTGCGACATGTGGTCGAGCTTGCCATGGCTCGCGGGGCGCGTCTCGCCGAGCCGGGCGAATTCACCATGCGCGCTTTCCTGAATGGGCGAATCGATCTCACTCAGGCTGAAGCCGTCCGCGATCTCATCGAGTCGCAAACTCTGTATCAGGCCAAGATCGCTGCCCAGCAGCTCGAAGGTGCGCTCTCGCGCCGCCTGCAACCGATCAAACAGAAGCTGGTTGAGCTGATTGCAACCCTCGAAGCCGGGATCGACTTCGCCGAGGATGACATCTCGGTTCTCCCCGCCGATCAGATTCTTCAGCGTATCGCGGCCATCCGCGCGCCTCTTGAAGAACTTGCGGCCTCGTTCACCTACGGAAAGATCGTTCACGAAGGTCTGACGCTGGCGATCATGGGGCGGCCCAACGTTGGGAAATCTAGTCTGTTTAACCGCTTGGTCGAGCGCGAGCGCGCCATCGTAACCGCGACGCCCGGTACCACGCGTGACTTGGTCAGCGAGACTGTTGCTATCGGCGGCATCCCGGTCAAACTCGTCGACACTGCCGGCATTCGTCGCGCCCTCGATGAGGCGGAAAGCATCGGGATTCGAAAATCCATGGAAGCGCTTGCCGACGCCGACCTCGTCCTGGTCGTGTTCGATTCTTCGCAGCCGCTTGCGGATGAAGACAACCAACTACTAAGCCAGGTAGCCAGCCGGCCTGCGATCGCAGTGGAAAACAAATGCGACCTCGCTGCCAAGCACTCAAACCACGTAGAGACCGCCTCCCTTGGCCGTCGAGCTGCAAACGGCTCCGCAGATGGGGAGTATCAAGACCGCATCCATGTCAAGAATGGACCGGCTCGAGTTCGAACCTCCGCGATCACGGGAGAGGGAATTCCCGAGCTGCGAAATGAAATTCTGCGTCACATCGGAGGAGAATCCAACGCGCAGACCGAGACTGGATTCCTTACCAACCTGCGCCATCAGGAGCGCGTACGGGAATCAGTCACGGCGCTGCTGGCCGCGAGCGCTGCGGTCGAAAATAAAGTTCCCCACGAGATGCTTCTGCTCGATCTGTACAACGCCCTCCGGCCCCTCGATGAGATCACGGGAGCCACAACCACCGACGACATCCTCAATCTTATCTTCAGCACGTTTTGCATCGGTAAGTAGAATTTTGTTTCCCACTTCACACGCACACGAAAACCACCATCAATTCCGCGACCAAATGCAATTTTTGGTATCTAATGAGTTTATTCGTTAGTGCGGAAGTCGGAAGTCGTCTTCTTCACGAACCTGAGACCGGCCATGGCGAAACCAATTTTGCTGAGCGTAGATGACGACTCCGATGTTCTGCGGGCGATTGAACGCGATCTGCGGTCGCAATACGGGGCTGAATACCGGGTAATAGGAAGCGATTCTCCCGAAGGGGCGCTTGGACCTGTTAAAGCAGCTGAAAGTGCGGAACGACAGCGTGGCCCTGCTGCTTGCCGACCAGCGCATGCCCCACATGGACGGCATCGAATTTCTGCAGGAAGCAATGCGTATTTTCCCCGACGCCAAGCGTGCGCTGCTTACTGCCTACGCCGACACCAGCGCTGCAATCAGCGCCATCAATCAGGCCAACATCAACTATTTTTTCTTGAAGCCGTGGGATCCACCCGCCGAACACCTCTATCCGCAATTGGATGACTTGCTCGACGATTGGCAAGCTTCCTACCGTCCGGCCTTCGAGGGAATCCGGGTATTGGGTACGCGCTGGTCGCCTCGATCGTACGAGCTGCGGGACTTCCTGGCGCGCAATCGTGTTCCCTATCAATGGATCGACGTTGAGCTTTCCGCCAACGACCCGGAAACCAAGCGGCTCCTGGAGGCTCTAGGTCCGGAAGCGGCCAGCCTCCCGGTCGTGCTCTTCCCGGATGGAACGAAACTTCTGGAGAGCATTCCATCGGAAGTTGCGCAAAAGGTTGGATTGCGGACACGCGCGCAAACCGACTTTTACGATCTGGCAATCGTGGGTGGTGGGCCAGCGGGTCTGGCGGCCGCTGTCTATGGCGCGTCGGAAGGTCTGCACACGGTGATGATTGAGCGCGAAGCACCGGGCGGTCAGGCGGGAATGAGTTCGCGCATAGAGAACTATCTTGGGATTTCCCGACGGGACTCAGTGGTGACGATCTGGCCCGCCGCGCGGTGGTGCAGGCCCAGCGTTTTGGCGTGGAAATTCTTTCCCCGCAGGAAGCGGTCGGCGTCCGCACTGAAGGTTCTTATCGCATCATCAAGTTGGCCGACGGAAATGAGATTTCCTGCCACGCTCTGATGATCGCGAGCGGAGTACAGTGGCGGCGTCTTGAAGCTCCGGGAATCGATCGGTTGCAGGGCGCGGGCGTCTACTACGGCGGTGGCGCCACGGAAGCGCTTGTCTTGCAAGGGCGAGATCATTTACGTCGTGGGCGGCGCGAATTCAGCGGGCCAGGCAGCGATGAACTTCGCCAAGTACGCAGAGCGCGTCGTCATCCTGGTGCGAGGGGACTCTCTCTCCAGCACCATGTCGCAGTATCTGATTGACCAGATCAAGGAAACGCCCAACATTCAACTGTGGGCGCACGCCAGCGTGGCCGAGGCGCATGGCGACACCCATCTGGAAGAGATTTCGGTGCTTTGCTCGGATACCGAACAAGATAGAGCGGGTCCCGGCGAACGCGATGTTCATCTTCATTGGAGCCCTGCCGCGAACCGATTGGCTGGCGGACTCTGGTCGAGCGCGACGAGCGCGGTTTCCTCCTGACAGGCCCCGATCTCATTCGAGACGGGCAGCGCCCCAAAGGATGGGCGCTCGACCGCGATCCCTTCCTGCTGGAGACCAATGTTCCCGGTCTCTTTGCCGTCGGCGACGTGCGCCACGGTTCGGTGAAGCGGGTAGCTTCCGGAGTCGGCGAAGGATCGGTTGCGGTGCAGTTCATCCATCAATACTTGAGCAAGGTCTAAATGGTCGACAAATCGGAACTACTTCGCGTCCCGGCGTTCGCCGACCTGCCTGACGATCAGATCGCCTGGTTCCTCAGCCAGTCGGAAGAGCTGCATCTCAAGGCGGGTGAAACGTTACTGCCCGGCAAGGCGATCCCGCGGACGCAATGTTCGTCCTCCTCGAGGGACAGCTTCAGGCGACGCGGCGAATTTGGCGGCGAAACCGTCGTATCTTCACCATAGCGCAAGGCGACGTGACCGGAGTGCTGCCATTTTCGAGAATGAAGCAGTTTACGGTGAGCGGGCGGGCCGAGTCACGGACAGCCGCGTCCTGCGATTTCCTGCCTCGCTCTTTCCAGATCTGGTACAGAAAATGCCGGAACTGACCCAGCGTCTCGTGGGCCTGATGTCCGACCGCATCCGTGAAACCACGCGGATGGAGCAACAACGCGACCGCTTGGCTTCTCTAGGAAAGCTTTCCGCAGGCCTCGCTCATGAACTCAACAATCCCGCCTCTGCCGCCAAACGCGCCACCAGCCAACTGCGCGACATTCTGAAGAAAATCAAGGACGCGAGTCACGAACTGGGAAGGCGCGATCTCACTCCGGCCCAGAAAGCGGAGATCGAAAAGTTGGAAGCGTCGTTCATCCAACGAGACGAACCTCCACCCGATGCACTGACCATCAGCGACCTCGAAGAGCAGATTGATTCTTTGTTGCGCAGTCACGGGCAGAACGACTTATGGCAACTGGCGGCCGATCTGGCACGAAAAAACGTCAAGCCGGAAGTGCTGGAATCATTGTTCGCCACCCTCGATGCGGACACGGCCCGAGCCGCGCTGGTGAGGATCGCTGCTTCGGTCGAGGTCGCGAACCTGCTGAACGAAATCGAGAGCAGCACATCGCGAATCTCCGACCTGGTCCGCGCGATCAAGGAATACACCTACATGGACCAGGCGCCCGTGCAAAACGTCGATATCGTGAAGAGCCTGGAAACTACGCTTACCATCCTGAACCACAAGCTCAAACGCGGAGTGGCGGTGCAGCGCGACTACGAGCGAGTTCCTCTCCTGGTGAATTCGTTCGGCAGCGAGCTCAATCAGGTTTGGACTAACATCATCGACAATGCGATCGACGCGATGGGCGGCAAGGGCGAGCTTCGGGTTCGAACTTATCGCGACGATACTTGTGTCGTGGTTGAGATTGGCGACAACGGTCCGGGGATTTCGCCTGAAGTCAAGCCCCACATCTTTGAACCCTTCTTCACCACCAAGGGAGTCGGAGAAGGAACCGGGCTCGGCCTCGACACCGTCCAGCGAATTGTGAGGAAGCACAGAGGGAACATTCAGGTCAATTCCAAACCGGGGGACACGCGCTTTCAAGTGTGGCTTCCGCTGGCGGAAAGTCCGGTCTAAAACGCTTCTCTGAACCCAACAAGTAATTCACACCCAAACCACATTCAAGCCGCCTGACGCGGGTTCAGCACGTTCTGCATTGGTAAATAGCCGCGCTGTCTCAAATAGGTACACTTGCCGAAGACGAGAGGCTCTCAATCACGGAACGCGATTGCGAACCCCACGCTGAAAATGAGAGCCCTTCCAAAGCTTATTGCAGCCGTGCTCTTCTTGGGCGCCATAGGTAGCGCGCAGGTGGCGCCATACGCAGACGCTGGAATAGGGGTCAACGGCCTGAGCTTTCAATCACCCTACTACGATGCCGACGTTGGCGTCGATTGGGGAAGCCTTCATCCCATATTCGTCGAAGCCGAAGCCGGGGCAGATACTGCAAATCCAACCGGCCTCAAAGATGGCACCACCGTTCGTGCCCAAGGAGTATTGATGTGGCGGGCCACCCAACACTGGCGCCTGGGAGGCGGGTTTCACTTTAGCGAGCTGCTTTCGTCCAAGTACGACAATCACTCTACATGGCCTACCGTGGGAGCCATGTTTGAGCAGGACTGGTTTCGCCTCAATGCACAGTATCTGATACCCACCACTACCGACTACAGCCTGACCGGGCCCTTGTTCGACATGCGGATGCACTTGAAAGGAAGATTTTATGTCCGCGAACGGGTTGGCATTTACGCGTACCGCAACCCAAATGAGGCGAGCCCCTCCCACCATGTGAGTGCGGTCGCGGATTTCGGCGTCCTTTACGTGTTCCGTTGAACTGCGAGTGCCAGGCCGGGCGCACGTAGCCCCGGACGCCTCGTCCGGGGAGTGGATAGAGGCTCGGCAAGACTGGCGGGCTCGGGAGCCTCGCTCCGCCGGGACGGGTCGAGGACCCGTCCCCACACATTTCAAACAATCGCTAGTTAGACAACGTCTTCTCGATAGCGCCGCGGAGGTCGTCGTATTGCATCAGGCCGGGGTGGTATAGCGCAACGCGACCCTTGCGGTCGACCAGAACCAGCGTTGGCGTGGTGCTGGCGCCGTAGTTGGTGAAGTTGGTTTTACTGATGGGAACGGGAACACTCTGCAGTCCGGGATAGAAGTGCTGCCAGACCTGCCCGATGTAGGCAATCTCTTCTTTAGGCTTCGCATCTTCTCCTTTGGCAGCGTACCCGTAGAGCTGCGTGGGAGCGAGAACCGTCAGCCCCTTCTGCGAGAACTCAGAACTGAGCCGGGTGATGATCGGACCCTCATACTTGCAGTCGCCGCACCAGTGCGCCCAGAAAAATAGAAGGACCGGGGAACCTTTGAGCTGGCTTAGAGGAACTGGGCGTGAACCCAGATACTCCGAGGTATTGAGCGGCGGAGCAGCCTGTGCGGTGAGGCTGAGCAAGTTGAGGTTCTTGTGCAGGCGCGGGCTGATCGAAGTATTTCCGTAAGAGACCAGAGCGTGCCGCAGCAGAGCGGCGGCCCGGGCGTTTTGACCACGAGCGGCTAGCACCTGGGCCTGGACTTCCAGAGCAGCGCCCAGCGCGATGGGCAGGTGCGGTTCGGCGTCGAAAGATCGCTTCTGCAGCATCTGGCGGGCGAGCGTCTCGACCTGCTTGGCCGCGGCGTCAGCCTGGTCGAGTTGGTTGGCAGCCAACTCTTCGCGCGCCATCCAGGAGAGGGCTTCAAGGTACTCTGGATCGACCCCATGCTGGGCCCGGTAGGTTTGCAGTTCGGAATTAGCCAGGGAGAAATTCCTCTGGGCCAGCGCGGTGCGAACGTCTTCGACAATGTCGGCGAACGCGAGGGACGAGAGCAGGAGCAGAATCGTAAAATGGCGGAAACTCATGTCTCCATGATGCCGCGAAGTCGGGAAAGTTTCCAGCAGACACGGCGCCCGATCCAAGAACCCATGTAAACCATTGATAAATTGGCATTTATTCTGCATATAGTGAAAGGGCGTGGCAATGTCCGGAACATCTGAGGTACAATCCTGCTGCGTTTGATCTTTGCAGTTTTCAGCAACTCCCGCGACAGCAGCGTGACCTGCCGAAGAAGTTCTGCGATGGACACAGCGCATATCTAACAAAAAGGAATCGAGCAACACCATGGAAACAGGAACAGTAAAGTGGTTTAACGATGCCAAGGGCTATGGTTTCATCAGCCGTCAGAGCGGTGAGGATGTGTTCGTGCACTTCTCCGCGATTCAGGCGGGCGGATTCCGCAGCCTGCAAGAAGGCCAGCAAGTACAGTTCGATGTTGTAAAGGGCCCCAAGGGGTGGCAAGCCGAGAACGTCAAGCCGGCATAAACCACTTACAAATTTCCGGAGAACGGGCGGCTAACCCGAGCCGCCCTTTGTTTCAGCAGGACTTTCTTCTCCCGTAACACGGCACCATTGACAGGGCTGTCCGTCTGTAATACGTTCTGATTCATTTGGCGTTTGTGTGGTGCGTTGCCCTCCCCCTTTTCCAACGCCCCGCCTGTTTAGCCCGTGGAGCTGAAGACTATTTGTGTTCCGTTCGGGTATGAGTCCATTTGCAATAGAGCAGGGGCGAGGACATCCGCGCCCACATCGCCCGAAAGCGAGAATCAGAACGCGTTCGAGGGGGGAAAAATGAAGAGTTTGCCAAGACCGTCGTGGGTACTTTCTCTGGCCGGTGTCTTCGCGTTGTGTACCGGCAACGCGCTCGCCCAACAGTATATTTTCACCAACGATAATGTAGCCAACAGTGGTAACAGCACGACCGCCCTGAGCGTGAACGGAAAGGGTGTGGTGAAGCTACTCAAGACCTACCCGACAGGTGGGATGAGCGCAGGTGGCGGCTATTTCGCGCTTTCCCCGATAACATCTGCCAAAACCAGGCTCGGGACTTGCTTGTTTGTTTCGAATGGCGGAGACAGTACCATCGCCGCGTTCCAGATGAATCTGTTCCAAGGAACTCTGACGGCCGTTCACGGCTCTCCTTTCCCGGATGGAGTCACCGGTGCACAGCACTCTGGCGTGGGGCTGGCGGCGAGCAGCCACCTTCTGTTCGCGGGCAACACCAGCAACAACAGCATCTCAGTATTACGAATCGACTCCAACTGTTCGCTGAAAGTTCTAAATGTGGTCACCGATCGTGGCGGTCCGCCGGCGGGTATGAAGGTCACACCGAATGGAGACTACCTGATCGTGGCCTACATCGGGCAAGTCGATTCTTTCAAAATCGACCCTACCACCGGGGATCTGACCGAGCTCGGTCCGTTCACGCCTAAGGGGTCTGCCGCGGGCGTGGATATCAGTTGCGATGGCACGACTGCATACTTTGGCGATGCCGCGTCCAACACGCAGGTAGAAGCGTTCAGCATCAACTCGAGTGGAGACCTCAAAGAGCTGAATAACTTCACCAACAAGAATGGCGAGAGTTCCAACAACATAATCCTCAGCGTTGACGGGAAGCACCTCTACGTCAGTAACACGATGTCAAACCAGATCACGACTCTTTCCGTGGGTTCGAACGGAGCTTTGACCTACGAAAGCACGGTTAAGCTGAAAACGCCCGGCCAGCTTGCACTGGGTCTGGCCACGGGAACAAGCGGTGTTGATCTTTTCGTGTCCGAGCAGAACAACCCGGAGGCGATCGGCGTTTTGGCGACGAATGGCGATAGCTTGAAGGAAGTGGCTGGTTCCCCGTTCCATGTGGTGAAGAACGGCTTCGCTCCGGCTGGGCTGACCGCAGTGCCGAAGGCCTGTAACTAGGAGGAAGTGCGAGACGTCAGCTTGGAAAGAACGAGGTTAGTGCGCCGCAACCCATACTTGATAAACCACGACGGCCATCATGAACAGGAGATAAACGCGAAGCGCCCAGAGCACCATGAGTTCGGGACCTTTGAGATGCCGCCGCGGGATAAGATGTTTCTTCGCCCGAACCAGCTGATCGTGTTCAAGCGACGTTAAAACCCAGCTTTGATCCGAACCAGCTTGATCTGGACTGGAGCTCGAGACCTGCGCTTCTTTTCTCACCATAGGACTCCTACTTTCCGCCCAACGCCGCAAAAATGTTGGGCGCAATCACACTGATTCCGAAAAGCACCCCCGCAGCGGTCAAAACAAATACCACGCCCGTGGACAGTATGTTCGCCCAAACCGGACTGACAAGATCGCCCATAATCTCCTTGTCATTCACCAGCATGAACAAAAACACCAGCGCTGGCGGCATGGCCAGAACCGCGACCACGTTTACGATCAGAACCACGTACACCAGCGGCAGGCCCGGGATGAGAACGATGGCCGCAGCCGCCACGGCGCACAGCGTCAGCACCGAGTAAAAGGACTTGCCTTGTCCCATGGGAAGATTAAGACTGTGCGGCTTGTGGGTAACCTCACCGAAGGCGTACGCCGAAGAAGTCGAAATCGTGATCGAGGCTACGATTCCGGCCTCAACCATGCCGAGGGCAAAGAGTGACGCGCCAAAACGGCCAATCATCGGCTGGAGAGCTTGCGCAAACTCGGCCGCCTGGAAGTTGTCGGCGGTCATCTGATGGGCGAACAACGGTGCCGTCGCCAGGATGGTGGCCACTGCAGCGGCAGTTGCCAGGGCGGCTCCCAGCACCGTGTCAATGCGGCCGAAGCGAATGTCTTTCGTGGTCATTCCCTTATCGACCGTTGCGCTCTGCTGGAAGAAAAGCATCCAGGGAGTGACCGTCGCGCCGATGTCGGCGAGCACGATCAGCAGAGTGTCTTTATTGAAGCCGGGAAGCGGTTGCCAGGTGATGAATGCATGGCCGACCGTATGCCAACTCGGGTGGGTCATGAGCGCAACTGGAATGAAAACCAGGTTGAATGCGGCGGCGGCGAGAGTGATCCGTTCCCAGGTCCAGTAACGATGGCTGACCAGCGCGCCGTAGAGGATGACGAGTGCAATCAGAATTGCCATCCACGGAGGAACGCCAAAGAAACCCAGGCCCGCGCGAATGGCAATGAATTCGGTGATGAGAGTGAGGAAGTTTCCGATGCCCAGGTCGATCATCGAAAACCAGCCCCAGAACGGCCCGAAGCGCTCGAAGATCAGCTCAGCGTGACCGCGATGGGTTGCAGCGCCCAGACGCACGGTCATCTCCTGCACCACAATCGCCATGCAAAAGGTCAGGGCAACGAACGGAATGAAGAATCCGATTCCGAACTTCGCGCCCGTGGCCGCGTAGGACAGCATGCTGGGTCCGTCATTCTCCCCCAGCATGACCAGAACACCCGGCCCGACCAGCAACCACAACAGCTTCGCCCGAGAGGAAAAGCCATGCCGGGCGCGCGCGGCCGACACACGGACGCGATCATGCGCCCGATCTACGTCTTCGTGAGTGATGACGACGGCTTCGTCGCCCTTGGCAATCCGGGCTGCGAGATTTGGGGGAGATTGTGAACCTACGCTCATGGTCGAAGTTAGTTAGCGTGAGTATACATCAAAAGGTAAACTACGGTTAATTACTCTTGGAGCGGTTACGAGAGCAACGCCGAAGAAACGGCTAGATTCGGCGCGCGTTTGGCGCCGCTGGCATTGCCGTTGACCCAGACCCGCTCCGCCGCCGAGCGGCCCAGGGCGACCGTGCCGGCATCGGTGGCGAGAGTCAGAGTTTGATCGTAATTTCGTCCGGAAACATGCAGCCGGGCGCCGGGACGCACGCCCCGGGCCTTCGAGGAATTCCAGCAGGTGGCGGTCGCGTTCATAGATGCCGCTGACCACATAGTGTTTTCCGGCTTCCGCCTGGGCGAGCAGCAGCAGTCCGCGGCGGCGGCGGCTGGCAGGGCTCTCCAGTTCGCTGAGATTGCCGTGCGGACAGGCGCCACCGCGTCCTAGTCGCGCCAGCAGTTTGGCTTCGAAATCGGGCGAAACCGCATGTTCCAGGCGCTCGGCTTCATCGTGCACCTTGATACCACTCCATGCCGAACATCTCGGCCAGCATGCGCTCGATAAGGTGGTGGCGAAGCGTGAGCTTGCGGGCGATCTTGCGTCCGGCGGGAGTCAGTGCAACATGGCCGTCGGCCTGCACTCGCACCAGGCCATCTTTCTTCAGGCGGCGCAGGGCCATGGTGACCGCGGGCGGAGAGACGGCCAGCCAGTGGGCGAGCGTAGCGGAGATGACGGTCTCGCCTTCGCTCTCGGCCTCCAGAATTGCCTTGAGATAATCTTCCTTGGAGCCGGTGATCATCTGGGGGAGATTATACGCAGTTAAGCATGGTTAAACGTGAACCCACTACAGAGACACAGTGTCAAGAGGAAATCTGCGATCTGCCAATTTCCAAACTGGATACCGTTTTGCTCTGCAGATCTGTGCCTCTGGAAGTGGGGTTCGCCAACTCCGGTTTGACATCATCTCTCCGACCGCACCTAACCTTAATGCTCCCAAGCTTATGAAGATTCTCGTCATCGGAAGCGGCGGACGCGAGCATGCGCTAGTGTGGAAACTGCGCCAGTCGCCGCGCGTCTCGCAAAGTCTACTGCGCCCCGGGTAACGGCGGGCATCGCAGCCGCAGGCGGAATGTCTGCCGGCTGACATGAAGAATGTGCCTCGCTCTACTGGCGCTTGCCGGAGCAGATCAAGCCTGATCTGACCGTTGTTGGTCCTGAATTGCCGCTGCCCTCGGCGTGGTGGATGAATTCACCCGCCAGGGATGGAAGACATTCGGCCCGACGAAAACCGCGGCGCAACTGGAGTCGAGCAAAAGCTTCGCCAAGGAATTCATGCAGCGCACCACATTCCCACGGCGCATTATGCCATTTGCGATTCGCCGACAGATTCCGCGACGCTCTGCCACACTTTCCACATGCCCAGTCGTGGTCAAGGCCGACGGCCTGGCCGCGGGCAAGGGTGTGGTGATCTGCAAAAGCAAGACGAGGCCGGCGAGTCGCGGCCGAGATGCTCAGCGGCAAGATGCTGGGCGAGGCCGGCGCGCGAGTGGTGCTGGAAGAATGCCTGAAAGGCGAGGAACTTTCTTTTCTCGTGCTGAGCGACGGCGAACGTGTGGCGCCGCTGGCTGGCGGCGCAGGACCACAAGCGAGTGGGCGAGGGCGACACTGGCCCGAATACTGGCGGCATGGGCGCTTACTCGCACCGAGCCATGGTCGACGAGCAAATGCAAAACTGGCTGCATCCAGCACGTTGCCCGTCCGGTAGTGGACGGGATGAAGGCGGAAGGCGCGGAATACAAGGGCGTTCTTTACTGTGGCCTGATGATGACCGCGCGCGGCCCGATGGTGCTCGAGTTCAACTGCCGCTTTGGCGATCCCGAAACTCAGCCGATCCTGATGCGCCTGGAAAGCGATTTGGTGGAAGCACTCGAAGCCTCGATCGAAGGCCGGGTCAGCGATGGTGATTTCCGCTGGTCACCGGATGCTTCGGTGTGCGTCGTGATGGCATCCGGCGGGTATCCCGGCGCGTTCGAAGCGGGCCAGACGCATCACCGGACTCGAAGACGCGGAAAAAGTCGAGGGCGTGAAAGTCTTTCACGCCGGCACGACGAAGCACGATGTCGTTCTTTACCGCAGGCGGGCGCGTGCTCGGCATCACTGCCCGGGCGGCCAGCCTGCAGGCGGCAGTGGACCGCGCTTATGAGGCGGTGGGGAAAATCAGCTTTGGGGGCGCGTACTATCGTAAAGACATTGCTGCACGGGCGCTGAAGAAATAGTTCGTCCTCCTGGTTGCGGCAGCAACGGTCAACGTCACCGCACCCTGCCCAGTGCCTTGGCCAGGATCGCCATTCGCACGGGCACTCCGTTGTGGACTTCTTCAACGATGACCGATTGCGGGCAATCCGCGACTTCCCATGTGAGTTCAAGCCCGCGGATGATTGGCCCGGGATGCATCAGGATCGCGTCGCGCTTGGCCAGCTTCAAGCGAGCCGTGGTCATCTGGTATCTGGAGATGTAATCCTGCAGGCGCAGTTTCGTTCCCGCCAGGCGTTCTTTTTGTACCCGCAAGACCATGACCGCGTCGGCGCCCACGCACGGCCTCTTCCACGGTTCGGGTAATGTGTAGTCCCGGCGCCAGACTGGTTGCCACTTCGGGCAAGAACTCCGGCGGTCCGCAGAGAGTGATGCGGGCACCAAATTTGCTGAGCAGGTGAATTGCGGAGCGAGCCACCCGGCTATGGTAGATGTCGCCAATGATCGCCATCTGCAGCCCCTTTAACGTCTTCTTGTGGCGCAGGATGGTGTAGGCGTCGAGCAGAGCTTGCGTGGGGTGCTCGTGCATCCCGTCGCCGGCGTTGATGACTGGAACATCGAGATGAGTCGCCATCAACAACGGCGCGCCAGCGTGCGGGTGACGAATGACCATGACATCCGCGCCTACCGCACGCAAGGTGTATCCGGTGTCCAGCAACGACTCGCCCTTTTCGATGCTCGACCCGCTGGAGAGCACAAGCGTGGTCATGGCTCCCATTGACTTGGCTGCGATCTCGAAGGAAGCACGGGTTCGGGTGGAGGGCTCGTAAAAGAGCAGGAGGACGCGCTTGCCCCGGAGCAAAGGACGCGGCTTCAGCGGATTCATGCGCCGCGCCAGCGTGAGCAGGCTCAGGATCTCTTTTGCATCGAGATGTTCTATGCCGAGCAGGGAACCGCTTGCGGCTTTATTCATGCTTGCCCTGGAATCTCAGGCCCAGAGGGGCCGAAGTCGTTTCTGGTAAACCGCCTACTGAAGCGATGCCCGGCACAAACATCCTGCGGAGCTCCGCTCGGCGGCTCGGACGGGGTCTACGTATGTATTGGCTTTTCCACGAGCAGAACTTTTTCTGCTTCATCGATTTCGCGTAGCTGAACTTCAATGATCTCCTGGTACGTGGTTTGCACTTTGCGGCCCACGAAGCTTGCTTCGATGGGTAGCTCGCGATGACCCCGATCGATCAGCACGCAGAGCTGGACTTGCCGGGGACGCCCTTGCTTGAAGAGCGCGTCCATGGCGGCGCGCACGGTGCGCCCAGTGTAAAGGACGTCATCCACCAGGACGATATTCTTGCCGGTGATGGGGAATTCCATCTCGGTTTTCTGCACTACCGGCATGGCTCCCACGGTCGAGAGATCGTCGCGATACAAAGTGATATCGAGGGTGCCGACGGGCACTTGAGTCTTTTCGATCCGCCCGATCATCTGTCCCAGGCGCTGCGCCAGGAATACTCCGCGGCGGCGGATTCCGACCAGACCCAGGTCGGTCGCGCCGTTATTTTTCTCGATGATTTCGTGGACCAGCCGCACCAGCGTGCGTTCGATTTCTGACGCAGACATCAATTGCGCTTTCTCTTGCAGGTTGGGCTGGCGGGGTGACGTTCGCGGAGTCATGAACGCTGCATCATACGCGGAGGGAGCAGTCCGGGGCAAGGCAGGGGAGTGAGGGACCCAACTCGTGGCTTTTAATCGTCTTCCGTCGGGTTGATGGGTTCCCCCACGATGTTGTAGTACACCTCTTTTGGCGGCTTCGGTTTTGCCGGCTTAGCCGTCGGAGACGGAGGAGGTGCCGCTGCCTTCGGCTGCGGAGAGGGTTCAGGCGGCGACCAGAACTGGCCTGGCGAAGTTGACGGTTCAACGGGAGAGGGCGCCGCAGATGACACCACTACCGGCGGCGCGACCGGCGCGGTGATTGGTAGCGGCGCCGAAGCCACGGCGGGCACAAGCCGAGGCGGAGGCGACGCAACGACTGGCTGCGCCGGAATTGGGCTCACCCTCACCGGCTTGCTGCGAGTCAGCCGGGGTTTTCGTTGACTCCACGAGTTCAGGACCACAGCCGCAATCCCCGCAAAGCAAAGCTCAAGCACCGAGGTAAACAAGGCCGGAACATTGAAGTCCCCCTTGCCAAGATAAAGCGGCGACTGCACATCGCCGCCCATGGTTCTCGCCAGCAAAGGCAGAATCAGGTTGTTGGTGACCGAAGCAATGAATCCCCAGATCCCTTCCGCCAGGATCACGGCAATCACCACACGGCCTATCCATTTGCCAGTATCCGCGGCAGACCAGTCAGGAGGGGACGTTCTGGAAAATTCATCCATAAGTTGTCTGATGCAAATTGTGCCACAGCCGACATTCGCAGGGAAGATGACAGGAACGAACCTCAGTTTACCCGCCCGAAGTCTCGTCGTCGTCCGAGCTAACCTTTTCGCCTACCAGGTTGTAAAGAACCTCGCTGGGCCTTTCTGGCAGTGCTTGGAGCGCCATTGTTTCCGGCTCAGGCTCACTCAATCGGTCTGGAGCGGTCAGACGAATTCCGTTTTTTGCGGGACTGCGGTGGATCCAGCGATTAAGGTAAGCGATTAAGGTAAGCAAAAATCAGAGCTACACCGAAATCGAGCCCGGACCGGCGAGGAGCCCGTCCTCCACCTGACCGAGAGTCGAGCCGTAACCTGTCGTGGGCTGCAGTCGTTATTGCTAAGCAGCACGCATGAGCCCGCCGCGGGCAGGATGACATTTGTCACTCAATCCCGGTGACGATCTCCACTGGCGTCGGGAATCTCAGTCGGCGATGCTGTGACTGAGGGGCGCACAAGGTTGTCCGGGTCCGTACCCTTCGGCTATGCTTAGCGTATTGGTGCGGCGTAAGTAAAGCAAGCCAGGTTTTCTCCCGGAGTTCGATCATGACCCTAACCCGTTTTGTCAGCAAGAACGCATTCCGCAACAAGCGCCGCAGCATCTTGACGGTCTTGAGCATTGCCTTCTCCCTCTTGCTGCTGACGCTGATGATGACTTTGTGGCGCAGCTTCTATATGGACAATGGCAGCGCCGAATCTAACTTGCGGCTGATCACGCGGCACAAGGTCTCACTGACTTTTAACCTGCCAGGCTATTACCGCGAGAAGATTCGTTCGATCCCCGGAGTAGTGGCAGTGGTGCCAACTTCATGGTTTGGCGGGCTTTACAAGGACGACAAGCCGGAGAATTTCTTCGCCCAGTTCGGTACCGATCCCGAGGAGTTTTTCAAGGTATACCGCGACATCACCATCACGCCGAAAGAAGTGGCGGATTGGCAACATGATCGCCAGGGAGTGATGGTTGACGATACGCTCGCCAAGAAGTACGGATGGAAGTTGGGGGATCGCATTGTGCTGAAAGGCACAATTTACCCCGTCGATCTCGAACTCTACATTCGCGGTATTTTCCACTCGGTTCCGGATGATCAATCGGTCTATTTCAACGCGAAGTATGTAGAAGAATCGGTTTCGTGGTTCAAAGGGAAAGCAGGCACCTTCGGCATTCTGGCCGATTCTCCGGAGGATGTGAGCAAGGTAGCCGCGGCGGTGGATGACACCTTCCGCAACGCACCGGAACCCACCAAGACGGAGAGCGAAAAGGCGTTCGGCCTTGAATTCGTCGCCATGCTGGGGAACGTGAAAGCTTTCATCCTGAGCATTTGTTCGGCAGTGGTTTTCGCAACGCTGCTGGTTTCCGCCAACACCATGGCGATGTCGATTCGCGAGCGAACGCGCGAAGTTGCGGTGCTCAAGACGTTGGGCTTCACCCGTCAGGCAGTGCTTGGTTTGTTCGTCGGCGAGGCGGTTGCGCTTTCTCTGATAGGCGGCCTTCTTGGAGCGTTGGGTGCTTATGGACTAGTGACACTCATTACGCACTCGAAGCAGGCGGTCGGGTTCTTCACCATTTTGTCGGTCTCACCGGTGACGGTAGTCGTGGCGATAATTGTGGCCGGACTAGTCGGTTTGCTGAGCGCGGCTGTCCCTTCCTATCACGCGTCGCAGGTGAATATTGTGGATGGCCTTCGCCACATTGGTTAAGTACAAGCCGGATGATTCAAGTAGGTCTTTATGACCAAGATCAGTTTTGTCGTGAGAAATTCGTTTCGTAACAAACGCCGCAGTATCTTCACCATGCTGAGCATCGGCTTTTCGCTGCTGCTGCTGACCTTCATGATGACGATCTGGCGGAGTTTTTATATGATCAGGGCGCACCGAATTCAGCCAAACGCGTCATCACTCGCCATCGCGTCTCGCTGACATTCCTGCTGCCCACGTATTACCGGGACAAGATTCGCAGCCTGCCGGGAGTCGTCGCGGTCGTACCCATGACATTTTTCGGAGGCAAGTACAAGGACGACCGGCCGGAGAATTCTTTGCCCAGTTTGCCACCGATCCCAGCGAATATCTGAAAGTGGCCTCGGATAAAGTTGTGCCGCCCGATCAGGTTTTGGCCTGGCAACGCGATCGAGCGGGCGCGCTGGTGGACATCGAGTTGGCCAAGAGATTCGCCTGGAAAATAGGCGACCGGATTCATTTAACCGGCACCTTTTTTCCGGCCAACCCGGAGCTCACTGTTCGCGCCATCTATACCATGGATCCGCCTCCGCGAACGATCTACTTCCATAGCGCGTACCTCGAAGAGGCGATTCCGTGGTTCAAGGGACAGGCAGGCTTTTTCGACATCAGAGTTTCCTCCGCTGACGACGTCCCGAATGTTACGGCTGCGATTGATGATCTGTTTCGCAATTCGCCGGAACCGACGAAGACCGAGAGTGAACACGCTTTCAAACTTTCGTTTGTGGCCATGTTGGGCAATGTGAAAGCGTTCATCCTCAGCATCTGTGCGGCGGTGGTGTTCGCGATTCTTTTGGTCTCAGCCAACACCATGGCCATGTCGATTCGCGGACGAACCCGCGAAGTTGCTGTGCTTAAGACTTTGGGATTTACCGGCAGCAATGTGCTCTCGCTTTTCGTCGGGGAGGCCGTTGCTTTGTCACTCGCTGGCGGAACGCTGGGAATTCTGGCGGCGGCCGGAGTAATTCAGCTTTTTACGCACTCTCCAGTGGGCATTGGAATCTCAAGTGGCTTGAAAGTCACGGTACCGACGATGGCTGTAGCTCTGATAGTCGCAGCGTCGGTAGGATTTTTTAGCGCCTGCTTGCCAGCCTACAATGCTTCGCGTCTGAATATCGTGGAAGGACTGCGTCACATTGGTTGAGCTGAGAGGGCTGAGCTGAAAGTTCAAAACTATGGCTATACCGATTCGCTACAACATCCGGAACCTGAAACTGCGCAAGGGTCTCACGATCATGACCTCGCTGGGCATTGCACTCACGGTCACGACGGCGATCTTTCTCATGGCTCTGCTGGCGGGACTCGACCGCGCATTCGTGACCAGCGGGGACGCGCAGAATGTTCTGGTCATGCGCAAAGGTTCGCAAGCCGAACTCTCCGGCGGCTTTGACGCCATCCCTGTTCCCGACGCTCAAGACTCTGCCCGGGATCGCGAAGGACAGCCACGGCGAGCCTATGGCCTCGGGCGAAGTGGGTCGTGGTAATTGTGTCTGCCGCGCGCGGATGGCACCGGAGAGGTGAACGTCACGGTGCGGGGCATGATGCCAGATGGACTTGACTTCGTCCGAAAGTAAAGATCATTGAAGGGCGTTGGTTCAACCAGGGGCAGCGGGAAGTGGTGGTCAGCGAGTCCATCAAGAAGCGTTTTGCGCACGCTAATATCGGCGACACTTTGCAATTCGGCAAAGGTCCGTGGACCGTGGTGGGAGTGTTCGATGCGGGCGGCTCCGCGTACGAATCGGAAATCTGGGGAGACGTGAACCAGATGTCCTCTGATTTCGACCGTCAGGGTGGATTTGCGTCTGCCTACCTGCGGGCCACCGATCCCGTCTCCGCCGACGCGCTCAAGAATCGCGTGAGCGACGACCAGCGTCTCAAGCTGAAGGCATGCTGGAGACCGATTATTACGCCAAGCAGACGAGTTCCGGCGCTCCCATCAAGTTATTGGCTGGGTGGTGGCGATCATCATGGCAATCGGTTCGAGTTTCGCTGCCATGAACACCATGTACGCCGCAGTTGCCTACCGTTCCCGCGAGATTGCAACCTTGCGCGTGATCGGTTTTTCGCGGCCCAGCATTCTGACTTCTTTTGTATTTGAATCTGTACTATTGTCGTTGCTCGGGGCTGCGGTTGGGATTGTCCTCATGCTGCCGTTTAATGGCATGACGACCGGAACATCCAACTCCGTGACCTTCAGCGAAATCGTCTTCAGCTTGCGCATGACGCCGGTGGTGGTCGGCGTCGCGATTGCTTTCGCCATCATCATGGGACTATTCGGAGGGATGGCGCCGGCCTGGCACGCTGCCCGCAGGGATATCCTCGGAGCGTTGCGTGATTAATCGCGTAGAAGCAAATCTGAATCTCGATAGAAGACAGGTGCTCTGATAAAGACATGCCGATTGACGCCAAACACGAAGACTTGCGAAGCCTGCGAATAGACCGCTCAGCGCACCGAGGCGAACCTCCCACCTGGGCCCGCCGTTACATCATCGGCGGGATCGCCGTTGTGGCGCTGCTGAGCGTGGTTGTCCTGGCCTACCGTCTGCTTGCGCCCGACGTTCCGGAAGTCCAAGTAACTCGCGCCGCCGCTGAAAGCAGCGACGTAGGCGGGATCGTTCTGTCCGCCACTGGTTATATCGTCGCTCATCACAAGATCAACGTGAACACGAAGGTTACGGGTCGGGTGGCGTGGATCGGAGTGGAAAAGGGCGACAAAGTGAAAGAAGGCCAGGTGCTGGTCCGTTTGGAAGACGACGAATTCCGCGCCCAGTATGAGCAGGCCAAGGGTGCCGCCGACAACGCCCGGGCCTATCTCCAGGAACTGCAGAATGGGTCACGCCCTGAAGAGATTCAGCAGGCGCAGCACAATCTGGACGAGGCCCGCGCCACGCTGGTTAATGACAAACTTACGCTGGATCGCTCGCGCGAACTGGCAGCCGGGGGCGTGGTATCCAAGCAAAACCTCGACGACGCCACCGCCAAGTTCGATTCCGACCAGCAGCGGGTGAATTCCCTGGAGAAGGCCTTCCAGTTGATGAAGATCGGGCCACGTCAGGAAGAGATTGCTCGCGCCAAAGGCGCGCAACTGCAAGCGGAGGGTCAGCAAGCCTACGCCAAGTCGCAGCTTGATGCCACAGTCATCCGAGCGCCTGTCACCGGCACGATTCTCGAGCGCACGGCAGAAAAGGGCGAACTGATTACCTCGGGGTTTGCGAGCAACGCGGAAGGTGGTCCGCAGGGATCCGTCGTGGCCCTCGCCGATCTCAAAGACATTCAGGTCGAGCTCGACATCGCGCAGGACGATTTTGCCAAGCTCGGACCAAACCAGAAAGGCATCGTCACCGTGGATGCTTATCCCGACCGTAAGTATGAAGGCGTGATCGCGCAGATTTCGCCCGAGGCCAACCGGCAAAAGGCAACGGTTCAGGTGAAGGTGCAGATCCTGAATCCGGACGACTATTTGCGGCCGGAGATGAACGCCACGGTGAAGTTCCTGGCCGACGAAAAAAAGAACACGAGTTCCGAGCCATCCGGAGTCTTTGTGCCTACCACGGCGGTCCGCGATGATAACGGCAAGAAAATTGTCTTGATCGCGTTCAACGGCAAGGCGCTGAAGCGTGAGGTTCAAGTCGTCTCGCAACGGAGCGGCGGCTTGATCGTAAAAGGCCTGGTGGGAGGCGAGAACGTGGTTACTGCCGGTCCACAGAATCTGAAAGACGGCGACAAAATCAAGATTAAGGGACAATCATGAGCACTGCTACTTTATCCAATACTGCTACGCAAACCAAAGTTGTGCAGGTACGCAACGTCAGCAAGGTGTTCAAGCGCGATGCGTTCGAGGTCAAGGCGCTCGACGATGTTTCCATCGAGATCGCGGGCGGAGAATTCATGGCTCTCATGGGCCCATCCGGCTCGGGCAAGACGACGCTGCTGAATATGATAGCGGCGATTGACCGGCCCACGTCAGGAGAACTGCTGGTGCTGGGCGAGAATGTTTTCCGCTTCAGCGATTCCCAGTCTGCCCACTGGCGCAACGTGCATATCGGATACGTGTTCCAGACGTTCAACCTGATCCCCGTGCTCACGGCGTTCGAGAATGTCGAACTCCCCTTGCTGCTCACCAAGCTGAATGCCCAGCAGCGGCGCGATCACGTGATGACGGCCCTGAAACTGGTTGGTTTAGAGGATAGAGTGAACCATCTTCCGAAACAGCTTTCAGGCGGGCAGGAACAAAGAGTAGCGATTGCGCGGGCTATCGTCAGCGATCCCACGCTGCTGCTTGCCGATGAGCCAACCGGCGACCTCGACAGCCATTCCGCCACAGAAGTGCTGGAAATCCTGAAGCGGCTGAATGAAGACTTCCACAAGACTATTGTGATGGTGACGCACGATCCCCACGCAGCTTCGTACGCGCACGTCACGCGGCACCTGGAAAAAGGAATGCTGCTGCCGGCGTAACAGACAGACCCATGGCTGTAGAGTCATTGCTCGCGAAGACGCAGCAAGCCGCATCTCTACAGTTGAGAAAACGGCGCACTCGACGGGTTGCGTGGCTCTACCGCAACTGGATCGGCAACCCACTGCCATGCGCGCCGGCCGTTTTCTCGAACCACACTTAGCGCTTCGCCGTATTCCACCAGCCGGTTGAGCACCGTGGTCACCGAAGCCAGCGGATCTTTGTGGCGAATCAAGACGGTTGGAAGGCGCTGCTGAATTTGCTCGCAGACCTCCCGCACCGCCAGAGGCCGTCCTGCTTCCATCAAAACCATGCGGCAGGCTTTGGTAAAACCTGGCTGGCGTCCTCCGGTTTTGCGGTCGACCAACTCCAGCAAGTCTTCTCCCAGGATTTCGTCGCCAAACAAATTGGCCAGCCCCGAGATTGTTTGTTTCAGGGTGCCAATGCGTTTCATGATTTCAGCACGCTGCCGCATCAGCTGCCGCAGTTCTTCATGGGCTGTTTTGACCACTTCGTGGACATGAGGATCCCCGTTATGTAGAAGGGTTCCATTGCCCGTACCGTTACTGCCATTCACTCCTTGCTGCATGACCCCCACCTCCGAACTCGCTGACCAGTGTTCGTGCCACGTTGCCTTTAGCCCTTGCACCCCATGCCTGGGCCTAGATACGCAAAGGCGCGCTCACTCGTTCCATCGGAAACAATTCTTATCGTGCGCGTGGTACATGTGTTCGTTTCCGGGACGAGATCGCGATCCGTCCAACAACGAAACTGATTGGTTAGTTGGACGTTACGACTCAGGAAAGGTGAGGCATTTTACAAGAATGTGACAAGCAGTCCGAAAGCGCTGACCAATACCGCTCCGGTGAGGACGAAGGCTATGCGCGGGCGCGCAATCGTGTCCGCAAATGAACACTTCAGCACTTGGCGCTTAGCCGTCAGATGTCCTTGCCAATAACTTCGGCATGACCAAATGCTGAGTGCTCTAAGTGCCGACTCTCGTCAGCGCGCAGAATTTCTCCGCGCATCGAGACTCAGCGCGCCCGCTCCAAATTGGGAAATGAGCAGTGCTCCTCCAAGCATGGTCACGTTCTTCAAAAACATGGCCATCTGCATCTGAGCCATCAAGGGGTCTTTCACAGCCCAGAAGTTGTGCATCATAAGCGTGACCGGGACCAGAAAGAGCACTACCAGCCACGCCCCGATTTTGGCTCGGTATCCGAGTAGAATGCTGAGCCCTCCTGCCAGCGCGAGAACTCCAGATGCCGGAACCAAGAAAGCAGCCATGGGCACACCGGCTTGTCCGGCGTAAGCGATCTCTTGCTGAGAAAAGTGGAGGAATCCCGACATGATGAAAATGGCGGAGAACAAGATTCGTCCCGCAAGGGTGATGAGAGAGCCCGCAGATGTCCGCTCATTCGATTTCGTGGTGTTCAATACTCGGGCGGTTTGCGAGTCTTGCGATGAAGTCAAGATTGAGTTACTGGCCATCTCAGGCCTCCTTGAAAATGGTGTGGCCGAACGCCTTACTTCTGCAGAGTAGATGGCGCGCGGGCGCCAAAAGTTACTTTAAATAACTACTTGTGTTTGTAAAGTAGGAACTTTAAAGTAACCAAGTGAGGTGACCGCGTGCGACGCTATGCCCAATCGCCCACCCCCTGCCCCATGGCCGGATTACTCGAAGTGCTCACACGACCTTGGACCATGCACATTCTGTGGGCCTTATCTACAAACGGACCTACCCGGTTCGGGGCTCTTCGCCGCCAGATCGACGGCATTTCGTCCCGCGTCTTGACCGAGCGGCTGCGGCTTCTCAAGCTGAAGGGGTTCATCTATCGTGACTACGAACCAACGATCCCGCCGTCCGTGACCTATGGCATTACGAAACGTATGAACGATATTCAGAAGGTGCTGGGTGAACTGGACCAGTTGGCGCGAAAATGGCAGCAAGAGGATGTACCGGCACCACGCACCAGAAGCAAGGATAAAAGCGAAAGTGAAGCGGCCTCTGCAACCTGAGTCGCCGTTTTCCGCGTGTTCTTCCTTGACAAAAGTAACTTTCCTGTTAGAGTGCGGCCAAATGCTTCACCTGAGAACATTTGAGGAAGGGACCCAGGTATGAAGAATGTTTATGAGGTTCTGAGGCAGAAGGAACTCGAACTGGCGCGGTTGGAGAAGGAAGTCGAAGCGCTGCGCGTAGCAGCTCCCTTGCTGTCCGACGATAAAGAGTCGATGCTGGAAGCCACCAACAAGCCGACATTAGCCAGTCCCGCAACCGCGCAGCAGCCCATCCGTATTCCGCAGGCTGCAGTCAATGCAAGCCCGCAAACAGCGCGCGCAGCGGGATGGGAAGACACGGCCAAGCGCTGGCCGTAAAGTCGGTTGGCATTGTCGCTTCACCCGCACGGCCAAGGGCAATAACCACAAAGGATACAAAGGACACGAAGGAAGTCGGGGTTTGTGAGCACTCCTGATTTCCTTTATGTAAACTCGTGTCCCTTTTCTGGTAATCGGTTTTCGGTAGTGTTGAGGAAATTCTGCCGCAGAGCAGTGCTATACTCCACCCAACAACTCTGGCCGAAGCATTATTCTGATTTGCGCCTTCTCAAGACGAGCCAGGGGTGGTGTGCCCGTGCAGGCAAAGGTTAAGCCATGAGTGCCGCAGCGACGCAGGCACCAGCTCGAGTGTTCACCAACACTCGCCGCGTGCCTCGTTTCCCATTGGCCGTTCCGGCGGATGTCACCGTCTTGCGATCGGGAATTCCCTACTCAATTCCCGGGCGTTCGGTCACCCTGGGGGAACGCGGCGTAGGCCTGGTTCTAGCCGGCGAACTGCATCCCGGCGATTCCGTGGGCATTGAGTTTCGCTTGCCCGATGCCGGGGGGCCGTTCCGCTTAAAGGCGATCGTCCGGTATCAGGCGCTGCTGCATTGTGGTCTTGAGTTCGTAAGTCTCACGTCAGAACAACAGACGCTCATCGAACACTGGACGCGAAAGAAGTCCGCCGCCAATCCAATCGTGTCGCCGCCCGTTGCCGGTACTCGATCCTCCGCTCCGCCACCGGCGGCCGCATTGCCGCCGCCGATTGCGTCATCCCGTCAAATCACTGGCCAAAAGAGTCCCCGGGCGATGCTCTGGCGCGCGACCTGGTCAGCCATTGCCGGAATGCTTCTGCTAGGTGCCCTCGCTTGGTGGCATTGGCATCAGGCATGGGGCGAACTGGAATCGCAAATTCCGGAAAGCAAGGCGCCGTCGCAATCATTGCCAGCCTATGTTCCGGCGGAGGTCATGGAACGATTATTAACCCACAAGATCGAGCCGATTTATCCCGAGTCCGCAAGACAAGCCAATATACAAGGCATCGTGATACTTGACGCAGTCATCGGGACAGACGGTACTGTCGTCGACTTGCGTGCCATCAGCGGCCCGGACGAACTCACCGCCGCGGCCCTGGATGCGGTGAAGTGGTGGCGCTTCCAGCCTTATTTAGTAGACGGTCACGCGGTGCAAGCGAGGACTAGGCTGGCCGTGGACTTTCGGGGAAATTGACAACTGCTCCGCCGCTCACTTGGACGATATCCGGTGCTTCCGAAAAGCATGCAGAATCATGGCACTGCTGATCGCAAAACTGCCCACAGCTCCCAAGGCCATCACCTGAGCCATCTGCCAACTCAAACCCAGGAAATCCCCAAAGAGCGCGGCCAGGGCGAACAAGACTCCGAGGATATTCAGCCACACCGGCGCCTGCACGGCAGCGCTATGCTCGCGATTGTAATAGCGGAGTTGCAGAAGCACCGCGGCCAATCCGATGGCGGCGACAACGACGACCGCGAGGGGGCTGAAAAAGGCGTTGTGCTTGGTGTAAATCACAACCACACCCAGTCCGCCGCACAGTAAGGCGGAGGCAATCACGCTCCAGCGGCGAGAGTTGGATCGGCTGTCGGGCACGAGATTGGTTCCCCGCATTTATACAGGGGTTCAGCGCCAGTTTCAAACCCCTAAGCCTGTAAGACAGGGGGAAGGCCCGGCCACCGGCCCGTGCCGACGAGACCTTGCGCCGACGCGAGTCTCCCGAACTTGTCGAGTTTTCTATCCTCCTCCGCCCGCGACCCACTCCGCCTGCCGGACGCCGCCGTGGCTCACCGCGTAGAGGGTGAGTTCAACTCGGGTGGAAATCCCCAGCTTATCGAAGATGTGAAACAGATATTTTTTCACGGTGTGCTCGCTGAGTCCGAGTTCACAGGCTACTTCGCGATTGCTGAGTCCATCGGCAACCAGGGCCACGACTTGCTCCTCGCGGGGCGTCAGCAACCGAATCCCCAGAGCGTTCACCATGCGCAAAGAAGGTACCTGGGTTACGGTCTCGAGCAGGTATTGCAATTGCTCACTGTTGGCCCACACTTGCCCCTGATGAACACTCTGAATGCATTTGCATAGCAACCGGAACGGGTAGTCGGCAAAGCAGAACAGCCCTTTAACCCCGGAGCGAAAGGCATTGACCACCGAGTCATGATTCGATTCGCCCAGTACCAGAACCTTGGCGATGCGCGGGTGAGCCAGATGCAGGCGCCGAACGTTGGCCATATCCTGACCGGCGAGTTTAGGATGATCGGCATTCATGACGATCACATCAACGGGAAAGTCTGCGATTGTACTCAAGATGACGTTCATATCCACGCCGCAAGAATGCACCCGGAATTCCGGGCGGCGGCGCAGCGCGCCCACCAACAGCTGACACTGCATCTGATTGGAGTCGGCAACCAGAACGCCGATCGTACTCGAAGTGGCTGTGCGTCCAGATTCCATAAGATTCACATGAACGTTATAACCGTTTCGTTAATGATAGAAGCTGGAGCGATCGAACGCTGTGACATCGCGCCGGGCTGGCCAGACTTATTTGTGTGGAAAACTTCCAGCAAAGGAACGTCGAGATATCGGCTTCCCGATTCTGCACTCGGCGCAGTCGATAGCAACCGCAGGCCATTGCCGCGTGGTTAAAGAAATCGCCTCGTTTACGAACGAATCAGTAAACCTTCGTCAAGTCCACTTCTGTGGGTACAACCAAAGTAGCATCCGCTCAACCGCCAACAACGAGGAGAACCTAACCTCTTATGTTCCGTAAGCCCGTCAAGAGACGGTTTCCGCTTTCCTGGCGGAGACCTGCGCAATGCGATATTTAGCCGCCTCCGACTGGATACCTTTGGAGACGGCACTTCCCATGTCTTGTCACTTCTAGCCCACCGCGATAGGTTTCAAGAAGTTCGATACTTCTACAGAAAGGTTGCAGTTCCTCGGTAGCGAGTCGAGGCCGGAACGGAAAATGAAGACTAACCGTAGGGTGGCCTATTGCGTTCTCGCTCTCACCTGCTGCCTCACGCAGCAGGGGTTGATGGTAGCCGTGGCTCAAGAGCAGCAGCCAAGCGTGGTTGTTGAACAGACCGGGCCAGCGGTAACCACGAAATCCGGTGTGGCGGACGGCGCTGGGACAACCCAAATTGCGAGTCCAGCCCTGACGGGGGTACGCCGTCCGCTCTACCGGCTTTGCAAGAGTGATGTGGTGGCGATTTCCTTTTCCTTCTCGCCAGAATTCAATCAAACCGCGAGTGTGCAGCCGGACGGCTACATTGCTTTGAAGGGCGTGACGCAGTTGACTGCCGAAGGCGTGACCGTTCCGGAGTTGCAAGCAGCCATCACCCAGGCATACGCCGGCGTGTTGCATGATCCGGAGGTGACGATCGTGCTTCAGGACTTCGATAAGCCGTATTTCATTGTGGGCGGCGAGGTGAATCATCCGGCCAAATACGAATTGCGCTCCGACCTCAGCGTCACCGAGGCTGTCGCCATTGCAGGAGGTCTGACGCCGAAAGCCAAACACTCCCAAATCGTGCTGTTTCGACGAGTCTCCGACGACCTCGTTGAGTCCCACCTGCTGGACGTGAAGGCGATGATGAAATCACGAACTTTGGCGGAAGATATTCACCTCAAGCCCGGCGACTTCTTATTTGTACCGCAGAATTTGATTTCCAAAATCAAGCAGTACTTGCCTACTTCCAGCCTGAGCATGTACGCGAGTCCGACACAGTTCTAGGAGGAACTGTGCGCAACAATGGGGACAAGTCCCCTGCAATCACGAAGCAACAGAAACAGAAATGACCATTTGGACTTTCATATGCCGGAGGAACTTAGACTCATCCCGAGATCGGCGCGCGTGCCTCCCCCCACCTTGCGTGACGTTCTGGCAGTTGTGTTCCGGCAACGCCGTCTGGCGCTGATCTCGTTTGTTGGCATCTTTCTCGCGATTGTTCTCTATGGGTTGATTGCACCTCACTACCAGGCAGAAATGAAAGTTTTAGTGCGGCGGGGCCGTGTCGATCCTGTGGTTACATCCACGCCGAGCCAGGCTGAATTCGAACACCAGGGTGTGACCGAGGAAGAGCTGAACTCAGAAGTGGAATTGCTGCACGACGGCGAAATCTTGCGGACGGTGGTGCGGAATTCCGGCCTGATTTCTGAAGGACGCTCGTGGTTCTGGAGCCTGGTCGGCGACAACGAAGATAGACAATTGGCTCGGGCGGTGCGCCGGATCGATAAGCGGCTTACCGTGGAGCCCGTGCGAAAGGCGACGCTAATCACTGTGAGTTACATATCCTCTGACCCGGCGCAGGCGGCCAACGTGCTCCATTCCATAGCTACCGCGTATCTCGAACGTCACGAGCACTTGCACCGCCCCTCAGGAGAGTTCAAATTCTTTGATCAGCAAGTCATCCAGGCGCGCAGCGCTCTCGAGGATGCAGAGTTGCAATTGATGAAGTTCGGCGCCGACCAAGGAGTGACGTCAGCCGCTCTCGAGCGCGACATGGCGCTTCAAAAGTTGAGCGAAGCGGATGCCAACGCTCGCGAGACCCAGGTATCCATCGCCGCAACCTCGGAACGGGCTCGGGTTCTGGAGAAGAAGCTGATCTCGTTGCCCGAGCGGATCACCACGCAAATTCGTGACTCCGACAACCCGCAGCTCATGGAAAAGATGAAAGCGCGGCTGCTCGAGCTGCAACTGAAACGGACCGAACTGCTTACCAAGTACGAGCCTTCCTATCGCCCGGTTCAGGAAATCGACCAGGAGATTGCGGAGACCAGGGCTGCTATCGCCGTTGAGTATAAAGCGCCGATCCGAGAACGCACCAGCGACCAGGACCCAGATCACGAATGGGCAAAGGGGGAGTTGCTAAAGACCCAGGTCGAACTGAACGCACTGGGCGCCCACGCCACCGCCGAAAATGCTTTACTGGCTCACTATCGGGAAGCAGCAAGTCAGCTCGGCGACCACGCTATCGAGCAGGAGCAACTGCTGCATGATTTGAAGGCGACTGAGGAAAAATATTTGCTGTACCTCAACAAGCGGGAAGAGGCCCGAATTGGAGATGCTCTGGACCAGGGCGGCATTCTCAATGTAACCATTGCCGAGAAAGCCACGGTCCCGGCCCTGCCTCAGCTTTCCGCACTCAGTTACGGATTCATGGGCTTGGTGTGCGCAAGTACGTTAAGCATCACGCTGGCTTTCGTTGCCGATTACCTGAACCCCGCGTTTCGAACTCCAGACGAAATCGTTGCCTATCTGGGTAGTCCCGTGCTGGCTTCATTGCCACGAAGGGACGGATAGAGAAAGTGCGGATCTTCGATCAGTTAAGACCGCATGCACTGGAGTGTCAAAGTTGACTTTGCATCCATAGGCCAAGGTAACTGCAGCCCTTAGTGGTTCTACATGCACCTTGGTCCTGGGTCTTGATTAGTCCCCGTTACATCGTGCCTTGGCAAAATGGGGAGTTGCCGAAACGAAATGTTCGTGTGAGGAAAGGGCCCAATGAGCACTTTTGTCGATCTGTTGCCGCAGACACTAGACGATACCTGTGAACCAGGAACTATCGAAGCCGAGCGAGAAGAATACCGCCAGTCCGAAGTCGCAGGCTGGGACCCGGACTCTTTCGCGGAAGAGCAGATCCGCGGCTTGGTGCGGCAGGTCTTCCTTCCAGGATGGCCGAAACCGGCACACCAGGTTGTTTTCAGTCCTGTGGACTCCGACACTGATATCAGCGCGATCTGCATGCAGGTAGGCCTCGCGCTATCGGCACAAGTCCTGGGTACTACTTGCCTGGTAGAGACAAATCTGAACAGCCCGGGATTAGAAGATGTTGTCCAGAGAAACGGTCACGATTTGATTGCGAATCAGAAAAGCTCCGCTTTTCGACACCCGTGCAGCCAGCTCTCGAACCAGCTGTGGCTCCTCCCCAGGAGAGTCTTTCTAGGCGAAAACGAAAACGGCTTGTCCGGCGCTTGGCTGCGAGACCAACTCGCCGAACTGCGCCAGACATTCGACTACACGGTGCTCTACGGGCCGCCCGCCGGAACTGGTAGCGAGGCAGCATTACTGGCTAGACTTTGTGACGGCATGGTTCTCGTAGTCGAGGCAAACTCCACGCGGCGCCTGGCTGCGCAAAAGGTGAAGGAAAAGTTGCACGCGGCCAATGCTCGTCTGTTGGGAGTGGTGCTCAGTGAGCGCACATTCCCCATCCCGGAGACGATTTATAGGAAGTTGTAGAAATCTCGGCGTGACCGGGTATGCGGAGTCATGGCAAAGCTCCATGATCGTTTAACACAAAGAGCGTGAAGTAAAGATTCTGGTCGGAGGGAATTTAGAAACGTCGTGCAAAACAGACCAAAAATCAGCCGGGACTCAATTAGCGGAGCCGCGTTCCAAGAATCGTCTTGATGACAGCTGCACCCAACCTTTCTATACCCCTCAGCCTGCAAGGAGAACAGTGGTACTCGATTCAAACCCGGTATCGCTTCGAAAGAAAAGTAACGGCTCAACTCCAACATAAGGGTCTACAGATGTTCCTCCCGTTGCTCGAAGAATTCCACCGCTGGAGCGATCGCCGCCAGCCCATCCATGTTCCGCTGTTCTCGGGATACACGTTCGCGCGTTTTGATCTGTCCGCTGGATTGAGAGTTGAACTCCTCCACACCGAAGGGGTCATCGGATTGATCACTTTTCGAGGAGTAGCCATTCCGATTCCAGCCAAACAAATTGACGATCTGCAAAAGCTGCTATCCCACAAGGTGCCATGCGCCCTCCACGCTTTCCTGAAGGTTGGACAAAAGGTGAGGATTCGAGGCGGCTGCCTGGATGGTCTGGAAGGAATTCTGGAACAACGTGGCGAAAAGAACCTCGTGATCTCCATTGATCCTATCCAGCGCGCCGTTGCTATCACGATAGAAGGATACGAACTGGAAATCGTCTGAAGTGCATTCCCCTGTAACAATCAAGCCGATAACTTCAACAGGCGGATTTGCGCCTCCCTCCCGCCTGATTCCCGGTGCGCAAGCATCGACCGGCGGGGTTCCTCGGAAGAAATCCTCGACCACCGTGGACGGGCAATTCTGGGGATGGCAGGATCACGAAGGCCTGGGGGAACCGAAGAAGCGCCGTCTCTCTGAAGTCCTCGCAGAAGCTCTCTTCCCGAGACTTTCGGTTCACGGCCTGCGCTGGAATCTTACCCGGCAAGTAAGCGCGGACTTTTTCCTGATCATCTTCGGCTTTGCTGCGGTTGGTCATCTGATCGTGCTTCTTGAGTTCGCAATCCACCACGACCCGGCGGCGTTGCTGCGTCCCGAACCCTTTCCCACCGCCGGGCCGGGATTGCTGTTGCTCTACGGAGCCCTTTTTACCCTGCTGGGTTTTTCCGAACGCCTCTATCACCCCGAAACCGTTCAAGCACCGCAGCGGGAACAATTGGTCCTGGGCAAAGTTGTCTTTTGGTCAGCGGCACTGGTTGTCATGGCGGTTCGATGGTCAGGACCTCACCTGATTTCCCTCACCACCGTGGCCGCCAGCGCACCCCTGAATTTCCTGATCATGCTCGCGTGGAGGAACCACTGGCGACGCATAGCCGCACAACAGGCCCAGGGCGGCCGCGACGTCCGCAACGTACTGATCATAGGAGCAGGAAAGATCGGCCGTGAACTAGCCGCTCACCTGAGTCAGGACCTTACGGGCAGGCATGTGCTGATGGGTTTTCTTGACCAAGACGAACCCGTCGGCGGCGACGTAAAGGGTCGAGTAGAGGATCTCTCCCGCATTGTGCGAACGGATTTCGTGGATGAAATTATCCTCGCCGCTCCCCAGCAGCCCGGGGTAGCGCAGCGGGTTATTCGGGAGGCGCGGCGCAATCAGATCGATGTCAAAGTGGTTCCCGATCTCTTCGGATTTGAGCCAGACGATCCCCTGGTTTTCGAGAAGGTCGGCAACTTTACCGTCCTGACCTTGCGCGAAGAACGGCTGCCAACCTTTTGCCTGTTTCTCAAGCGCACAGTCGATACGATTACCGCCGCTGTCGTCCTGGCATTCGCCGCTCCGTTGATGACCATTATTGCGCTGGTGATCAAGTTGGAATCACGAGGGCCGGCGCTCTATCAAGCACAACGAGTGGGCTTAAAGGGAAGACGTTTCCGTTGCTACAAGTTCCGTACTATGAGCGTCGATGCGGACAAGCTAAAAGAGCACCTGCGGGCGCATAACGAGCGCCAGGGACCATGCTTCAAGATAACCGACGACCCCCGGATCACGCGTGCCGGGCGATGGCTCCGCCGCTACAGCCTTGATGAGCTGCCTCAACTCTGGAATGTGGTGCGCGGCGAGATGAGCCTGGTGGGACCGCGACCCCATCCGCTCGACGATTTCGAGCGTTACGACCTGGGTGATCTGCAGCGTTTGGACGTGCCGCCCGGGCTCACTGGGTTGTGGCAAGTGACAGCACGCCGCGACCCATCGTTCGAGCGCGGCCTGGCTCTAGATCTGGAATACATAAGAAGCTGGACCCTATGGAGGGACTTCCAGATTCTTTACAAGACGGTTTCCGTGGTTCTGCATGGAAGTGGCGTATAGGCATGCCCTCTACCGCATATCCGGCAGCTCCAATCCGTGGCAGTAATATCGTTCCATGGGCAATCGGCAGTTCGTTTCGACCCTTGCACGCGTTGATCGTGGCGCCGTCGCTGCTTTTCTTAGCTACCCTAACATTAATGCTTTTTCATCCGCCCGACTTCAATTTCCATTCCATCGATCGACTCGCGTTTGGGTTGTTGATTCTTGTGGTGCTATTGCGCGCATGTCTGCTGAGGAGACCGCTGGAATTCCGCGCTCCGGTTACGTGGCCCATGCTTGCCCTGCTTCTGCTGGCGTTCTATGGCGTGGTTTCGCAACCCAACGACACCGAGACCTGGAGCCTGTTTGGGGCCAAGTGGCTCATACCCTTCACGCTTTATCAGTTAGCAGCCTACATCTTCAATGATGCTCAATCTTTGCGCAGGTTCGAGACGTTCTCATTGATCGTGCTGGCATATCTCAGTCTTACCGCCATATTCTTCATGATCGATGCCAAGCAGTTCATCTTTCCCCGCTACATTCTGGATGAAGGTTTGGGGTATCACGCTGACCGCGCGCGCGGACCATTTCTGCAGGCGGTGGCCAACGGCGTCGCGCTGAATTTGCTTGGCCTGGTTGCTCTGAATTCATTCCGGCGCCGGCGACTGCGGGGACTGCTGGCGCTCCTCTTCCTGATCGCACTTCCATTGGCCATCGTCGCCACCAAGACCCGCGCCGTCTGGCTATCCTTTGCCTTGTCGATTCTCGCGTTGCTTTTCTTTTCCCCCAGCCGGCGGCTGCGGCGCGCCTGCCTGTGCCTCGCACTCGCGGGCAGCATGGCACTTGCCGCCATCATCACTTTTGCGGATCGCAATACTTCGCTATCCGATCGACTGGAAGAACGCGGACCGGTAATGTTCCGAATGGCTGTCTATCAGGCCGGCTGGGAAATGTTTTTGGAAAAGCCGCTAGCCGGATGGGGCGCGACCGACATGCAGACGGAACTCTCAAAAAGGATCAGCGATTTTCACCAGCAGCAATTCTTCTTCCACAACACCTATCTCGAGATCGTCGTCCAATACGGGCTTGTCGGCCTGCTGCTCTACCTGTGGATTGTGGTGGATCTATTCAAGCTAGGCCGGCGCAGCAACCGACCCAGCTCTCCCACAGATGGCAGTTTCCTGGATCAAGAGTTCCGGTCACTGTGGCCGTTGCTGCTGGCAGTGTATCTGCTGAATGGCACATTCGTGGTCATGAATTACCAGTTCGTAAATGGATTCCTGTTCACGGTGGCGGGCTTGTTGGCTGCACAAAACCGTCGCAACGCACGAGTCGAACCCAACGCCTTCGCAATCTGATGCCGACCATCGCTTACCTCGCGAATCAATTTCCCTCCCCGGTTGAGCCCTACGTAGCGGACGAAATTCAGGAACTCCGCAGACGTGGAGTGACAGTGATCCCATGCAGCGCGCGCCCGGCCATGACGACTCTTGATTCTGACTTGAAAACCTATGCTGCAGAAACGATGTGCCTCCAACCGCTCCGGCTCAAGCTATTGATCCATGCCGCGTTCTTGTGCTTCCTGAAATTCCCCCTGCTGAAGGAGTTCTTTCGTCGCGCACTGTTGCAGGGAAGCGAGCCTGTCAAGCGGCGGCTGCGTGCTCTTGCGCACATCTGGCTCGGAGTCTACTACGCGCTCTTGATCGAAAGATCTGGCGTGGATCACATCCACGTGCACCACGGATATTTCGCATCGTGGATCGCAATGGTGGCGTCCCGCCTCCTCGGAATCGACTTCAGCATGACCTTGCACGGATCGGATCTGCTGCTACACCCCGCCTATCTCGATACAAAACTGAAACACTGCAAGTTTTGCGTGACCATTTCTGAATTCAACCGGCGCCACATTCTCGAACGATACCCCAAGATTCAACCAGCCAAAATCTTAGTTCGGCGGATGGGAGTTGATCCCGGCTCAAGCAATCTTTCTGCTGCTCAACTTCCTCGCGAAAGCCGCCAGCTGAGCATGCTTGCAGTAGGACGCTTGCACCCGGTCAAGGACCACGCCTTCCTGGTTCAGGCATGTCGCCTGCTGAAAAATCGAGGTATCCCCTTCGATTGCGCGATCGCAGGCGAAGGTCCGGAGCGCACATCCATCGAAGCGTTGATTCATGATTTGGATCTCCAAGGCGAGATCCGGCTGCTCGGCCACTTGTCGCGTCAACAGCTCGACGCCTGTTACACCTGTGCCGATCTGTTGGTGCTCACCAGCCGCAGTGAAGGTATTCCACTCGTTCTCATGGAAGCGATGGCACGCGGTAAGACCGTGCTTGCTCCCGCGATCACTGGTATTCCGGAACTCGTGTTAGACGGCAAGAATGGTTTCCTCTACCATCCCGGTTCGCTGGAAGACTTTGTGGCACGAGTGGAGTTGGTTCACGACTCCGAATCCGCTCTCGGGCCGCTTTGCCGAGCAGCCCGCCAGCACGTACTTCAGCATTTCAACCGCGAAAAGAACCTTGCGGCCTTCTGCAATCTCCTTCTTACCCACATCAACCGAACTGTGGAGCACCAATCTTATGAGAATCCTCTACTGCAATAAATACAATTTTCCATTCAGTGGCACCGAGGTTTACATGTTCGAGCTCATGGATTTGATGAGAGCTCAGGGTCACGAAGTCGCGCTCTTTTCGATGGCGGATCCTCGTGGTTTGCCCACCCTCTATGACCAGTACTTCCTGCCCAACATCGATTTCAAAAGCCCTGCCCATGGATTGTTTGTGCGTGCCAAACTCGCAGCCCATGCGATCTATTCCACTGAGGCCCGGCGGCGACTGCGGCAGGTCATCGCTGCATTTCATCCCGACGTCGCCCACGTGCGCAACATTTATCACCACTTATCTCCGTCGATTCTTTGGGAGCTGAAAGCGCAAGGCGTGCCCGTGCTCTATCACTTGAACGATTTCAAGCTGCTTTGCCCGAGCTACAACATGGTCGCGAAAGGACAAGCCTGCGAGCGTTGTCGTGGCGGACGGTTCAGGCATGTTCTCACCGAAGGCTGTTACGCCGGGCCACCGGGTTCGGCATGGTTGCTGATGGCCGAAGCCTATTTCCATCGCTGGTTGGGAACGTACCGGAAATGCGTTGATCAGTTCCTGACCCCCAGCCGTTTCGCCAAGAAAAAACTTATACAGAATGGGTTCAACCCTCAAAAGATTACCGTGCTTCCCCATTTTCAGAAGCTGCCGGCGCAAACTCCACCAATTGCCGGACCAAACGCGCCCATCCTCTATTTCGGCCGTCTTTCGCCCGAAAAAGGAGTCGCCGACCTCCTGCGGGCTATGAAACATCTGCCGCAGTTACAACTCCAGATCGCGGGCGATGGACCGCAAAGATCTGAACTGGAGAGCCTGGCTCGTGAGCTATGCCTGACCAACGTGGAATTTACCGGCCACGTGGGCGGTAAAGTCTTGGACTACATGATCGCTTCGGCTCGCTTCACCGTGCTGCCCTCACGCGCTTACGAAACTCTGGGGAAGACCATCCTCGAATCTTACGCATGGGGACGTCCGGTGGTAGCGTCAGACCTCGGTTCACGGCGCGAACTGGTTGACCAGGGTGAGACCGGACTTCTGTATCCGCCAGGCAATGTGGAACAACTGGGCAAAGCCATCTCCTTTCTTGTGCAGCGGCCAGAATTGACAGCCCAAATGGGCGTGGCCGGACGCAGATTCGTGGAAACCCAGCACGCGCCCGAGGCTCACTACCATGCATTGATGCGCCTCTATACCCAAATGAGGCCATGGCCGCGCAAATCCAAAAAAACTGCCATCTTGCCCACGACTGTGCCGCCGCTGCGCGTCGCGTTTATCGGCGGACGCGGCATGGTTTCAAAGTACAGCGGAATTGAGACATATTATGAAGAAGTTGGCAAACGGCTGGTGGAAATGGGCCACGATGTCACCGTTTATTGCCGCAGTTACTTTACTCCTGCCCTACCCAAGTACGAAGGGATGCGGTTGGTGCGCCTGCCCACGTTTCGGTCAAAGCACCTTGAGACCTTCGTACACACTTGGTTGAGCACGCTCCATGTAATGTTCAGCGGTTGCGACATAGTGCACTACCATGCTCAGGGTCCGGCACTGTTTTCGTTTTTTCCACGCCTGGTCGGGAAAAAGACGCTCGTCACGGTTCAGGGGCAGGATTGGCAGCGAAAAAAGTGGGGGCGCTTTGCCTCGTTCACCCTCCGGCTGGGAGAACTCGCTTCCGCGCGACTGCCGAACCGCACCATGGTCGTGTCCCAAACCCTTCAGTGCCACTACCAGAGAGCCTACGGGGTCGAGACCACATACGTGCCCAACGGCTCAATAATCCGCAAACGGGTGGCTCCATCGCAAATTCCGCAGTGGGGACTCGAACCGGATAATTACATTCTGTTTCTAGGCAGATTCTCTCCCGAGAAAAACTGTCACTTGCTGATCGAGGCATACGAAAGGCTCGACACGCGCGCCAAGCTGGTGCTGGCTGGAGGCTCGAGCTACACGAATGCATATGTCGACGAATTGCGTAAGCATCAGAGCGAGCAGGTCGTCTTCCTCGACTGGGTTTACGGCCCCGCCCTGGATGAATTGCTGACCAATGCCGCGCTGTTTGTGCTGCCTTCCGATCTGGAAGGTCTTTCATTAGCGCTGTTGGACGCCATGGGAGCCGCCGTCTGCGTGCTCACCAGCAATATCCCTGAAAACTGCGAAGTGATCGAGGGCACTGGCTTCACCTTCCAACCGGGAGACGCAGCCGATCTCGCGCGCATGTTACGGTTTCTTCTCTCCGACGCGCAGAGCAGAACGGCGGCGGGACGAAATGCACAAGCGCGAGTGCGGGAGCGCTATCTATGGCCGCGAATCGCAGCCGAGATCGGACACTCATATGTAGAATTGACCGACCGAACCGCTGCGCGTGAGGCATACCCGGCCGAGGAGCCCCCAAGAGCAATTTCAGAACAAGTCGTCTAGTGTTTCGCGCCAATCGCGCCCTGCCAGCTGAGCGCCGTCATCCTGAGCACCGCGAAGGATCTTTGTACTTCGATTGGACGCATCGAGCCAGTTTCACGAATGGTTTGAAGGAGGACAAGATTTCAATGATTGTGGAGCAAATCGAAAACTGAGGTCGAACAATTGCTGCGCTCGAGCTCTCGCGACGCACACACACGTAGCCCCGGACGTCCCGTCCGAGCGGCCGGAGCGAAGCCCGGCAGGACTGCATTTGATGCGGAGAAGCGCGTTGGCCTCCTCCCAGCCCGTCAAGCAAGCAGTCTGTCAACCGCCGCGACCTTGTGCGGCGGTCAAAGCCGGTATACGTCAGTTCTGACACGGGCCCCTCGCGCCCGTGCACCCAGATTCTTGTCAAGCCCCCTAAACGAGTCGAATCCTCGCAACCTGCTGTATTTAAAGCAAATATATTTTTGCAAAGTGTGCGTATTTATCCTATGCGAACAGCTATCATAGATATATAGACCAAAAAAGAAAAAGGGTCCTCCAACATGGCCGCGATTTGCTGCTTGGTCTGGTATCCCTCAGGTAAGTCCTTTAGAAGGGATATTTTGCGTGGGTATCTATTTTTCTACGCCAATCGATTCATAGATTTAGAAGGAAAACGCATTTATTGAGGTATATACCCTTGACTCCGATTCGTGGATAGCACGAGCAAAGCGCATGGGGTGAGAGAACGCCCGAGTCAATTTCCGAAAACCAGAACTGGACCATAAGCACCCCCAGCGGTAAATTGATGGGCACCGCCTGGGGAGGAGAATGAGTATGCCGCTACTTCCGTTTCAAGGGACCGCCGAGGCGCTTTCCACCGATGGGCTCGGCGCCGTCAGCCAGAAGCTGGGCGTGCACGCGCCTGAAATTTGGACCGTACTGGCCGTCGAAACTTCTGGCTGCGGATACCTGCCCGACCTCCGGCCACAAATCCTCTACGAGCGCCACATCTTCCACCGCCTGACGCAGGGCAAATACGACGACGGCAATATCAGCGACCCAACCCCCGGGGGATACGGCCCGTCAGGAGCGCACCAATATAATCGGCTGGCGCTCGCCATCGCGCACGACCGGACGGCTGCACTGCAGAGCTGTTCCTGGGGCATCGGCCAGATCATGGGCGAGAATTATGCCCTGGCCGGATTCGCAGACGTGGAACAAATGGTCGCGGCCATGTCGGCGTCCGAAGATCAACAACTCGTCGCCATGGCGAATTTCCTGGTTAGCCGTCGCCTGAATGTTCCGTTGCTGGCGCACGATTGGTCCTCCTTCGCCCTTGGCTACAATGGCCGCAATTACGCCATCAATCGCTATGACATTCGCTTGAACGGCGAATTCCAAAAGTATTCCGCCAGCGGCATTCCCGATCTCAACATACGGGCCGCACAGCTCTATCTCACGTATCTTGGTTTTCACCCGGGCCCGATTGACGGCGTCGCAGGCACGCTCACCCTGTCCGCGTTTGCCGACTTCCAGACGCAACATAAGCTTGCGAACACAAGCGTCATCGACGCGGACGCTGTTGCACAATTGTTGACCGCCCTGGCAGGCTCGGCGAGCAGACAGACAGCCGCCTAAGCGACGGTTAGACCCTTGCCGATGCGCGGCTCAGCTTCGCAATCCAAAGATGAAGTGAAAAAAACGTGAGCAAACACGATACTTCAGGTAGAACGAAGCTTCAAGTTTTTGGCCGCGAAACGGCTTAAGCATGCAGCCCGGGGCGTGAGCCGTGGGAAAAGATGGGCAACGGACAAGCCCCAGCGGCGCGAAAGAGCAGTTCTCACGTCCAGTCGAGGACATTGCGCACACGAGGATACGTCGTCAAAATTGCGCCAAAGTAGTTTTGAAAGACCGCGTAGTCAATTCAGCGAGCGGCTTCTTGCGCAATTCTTCCGACAGCACCTCGATCCCCCAAGGGCCTGCGTATCCGGCCTTGCGCATGAGTCGACAAAACCCTTCACGTCGAACTCGCCTTCGCCACACAGCCGGCGGTGGTTGATGGTGTCCTCGTGCAGGCTCCACGGGCATTTGAAAGTACCATCGTTGATCTCGATGCTGACGACATACTTCTGCGGAACTCGGGCCACTTCCTCGTAGGGAATGCCCAGCTTCACGATGTGCCACAGATCGAGGCAAATCCCCACCGTTCTTTGCGCCCGCGCCTTCGACCATCTCCAGAGTTTCCTTGAGCGTATCGATCATGGCGAAGGGCATCAGCTCAAAGCCGACCCTGGTGCCGTGTTCCGCGGCGTCGGCGCACAACTGCGCGGAAGGATTCGATCAGGCGAGGCATGGGCGTTTTCTCTTTGAAGAAGTCGCCGACTTTTACGTGTCGGGCTTGCAGCACTTCGGCGGCCTTCAGCAGCCTTGCCTCTTTGGATGTCTGATTTCTTTTTTCGCTCGCCGTCGAGAAACCAATCGGTCAGGAATTCGATCTCGATGTGCTTGATGACCGTTGTCATCGAGAATCTGCTTCATTTCCTTGAGGCTGCGTTTCTCGAGGACGTGATCCAAGTCGGAGTGCCAGATTCCAAAACCCTTGAAACCCGGCTTTGGCAGCGGATTCCACGCGGTCTTTGAAGTCGAACGGGCTGTACTCGCGGTCGGTGTGTGGCACACCTGCCGGAAATCGTCCAGTAGGAAGCCAGCAGTTCGACGTTGTTCTTCATGAAGTTCCTCAGGCGGCTCGCCGGTGCGCCAGCACTGACTTGACTGCCTGCATGATCTTGTTCTTCGTTCGGGCACGACGTAATTTTCCAGCGGCTCGCTGTAGGGAACCGACGTATCGAGCGCGGTCACCATCTTGACCGGCGCGTGCAGGTACTCAAGCCCGTGCTCGGCGACTTCGCCGGCGATCACGACGGCGGCTGAGGAATGGCGTGGCGCCTGATCGACCAGCACCAGCCGTCCGGTTTTCTTCACCGAGTTCGAGGATGGTCTTCACGTCCAGCGGCGCCAGCGTGCGCGGATCCACGACTTCCGCGCTGATGCCCTCCTTGGCCAATTGCTCGGCTGCAGCCATGGCCTTCTTCACCATCCAGCCGACGGCGACGATCGTGACGTCGGTCCCTGCGCGCTTGATGTCGGCGACGCCCGAGAGGAACGACGAACTCGCCTTCCGGCACCTCGCCCTTGTCGAGAGTCAGCATGTAGTGATGCAGATAGACGACCGGATTGTCGTCGCGAATGGCCGCGGTCATCAGACCCTTGGCGTCGGCGGGAGTGGACGGCACCACCACCTTCAAGCCGGGAATGCCCATCATGGTGTGATAAATGCAATTGGAATGCTGGCCTGCCCAGCCGGCGCAGAAACCGAAGCCCGCTTTCAACACCACCGGCACTTTCACCTGGCCTCCCGACATGTAGTGAATCCGGGGCGCTTCATTGAGACCTGGTCGAAGGCGACCAGCATGAACTCGCTCATCCATAGTTCGACGATCGGGCGCAGGCCGGTCATGGCCGCGCCGATGCCGATGCCGATTTCGGCAGTCTCGGAAATCGGCGCAAGGCGCACGCGGTCCTTGCCGAACTTCTTGAGCATGGGATCGCGCTCGGTCATGGCCATGTTCTGGCCGTAGAAGACGACATTCGGGTCACGCTGCATTTCTTCGATGATGGCTGCGGCAATCGCGTCGCCATACATCATTTCGCGCGCCATACTTCCTCCTATGCGTACACGTAGTTCGAGCGCTTCTTCGGGCGCTGGCAACGGGCTGGCCAGCGCGAACTGCACCGCGTCTTTGACTTCGGCGCGGGCGGCGTCCTCGATGCGCTTTGGCGGCGGCCTCGGTCAGCACACGGGTCTTGATCAATTTCGGGCGCGGAACTTGGCGACCGGATCTTTGGCCTTCGCACTGCTCGAACTCTTTCTTGTTGCCGTAGACAGCGATGGCTTCGTGTTCCGGGAACTGCGTGGGCAGCGGCGGCACGGTGATGACGTTGCCGTGAGCGCTCAGGCGGTAGAACTTCGATTCGACAAGCTTGGTCCCTTGCCGGCGCGGGCGCGGTCTGCCGCCTTGCTCGACGGCCTTGTGCACCGCGACCGGGTCGGTGCCGTCGACCGTCACGCCCGGAATGCTGAACGCGGCTGCCTTCTGGGAAAGCGGATCGCCGGCGATGGCGTTCGCGTCCTCGAGGCTGTAGTGGGTGTAGGCCTGATACTGATTGTTTTCGAGAACGTAAACAATCGGTAGCTTCCAGACCGCAGCCATATTCACCGATTCGAAAAACGCTCCCTGCTTGGAAGCTCCGTCACCGAAGAAGCAGTAAACCACCTGGCCGGTCTTCTTCACCTGCGCCGTCAGCGCGGCGCCGGTGGCGTGCGCGATGCTCTGTCCGATGATTCCGGAGGTGCCGGGAAAATGGTGTGGCGGGATCGGCCAGGTGCATGGAGCCGCCGAAGCCTTTGCACAGGCCATCTTTGCGGCCGAAGACTTCCGCCATCATTTTGCGCAGGGACGTGCCCAGCACGATCGGATAGCCATGGCAGCGGTAGCTCGGCATCACGATGATCGGTCTTGTTGCGCGTGGACAAGAGTTCCCACGATGCTGGCCTCAGCGCCGTCGCCGAGGTGGGCGTGGCCGCGAATCACTCCGGGATGTTCGATGAAAGCGCGCTTTACCGCTTCTTCGAACTCGCGGATGCGCACCATCTGCGTGTACATCCAGGTCAGCCGGTCTTTCCCGAGCTGTTTGCTTTTTCGCCATCATCACTCCTTCGTCTTGCGCTTCGGTGCACGATCGCCGGGTTCGCCGATCTGGCACAGCGGATCGCCCACCGGCACTTCGGCGGTTTCCTGGCGAGAATCTTCAGCAACGACGCCCGCGTAGGGTGATTCCAGTTCGTAGCTGATTTTCTCGGTCTCCAGTTCCACCAGCGGATCGCCCAGCTTGATCTTGTCGCCTTCGCTTCTTGAGCCAGCGTGACACGGTGGCCTTGGTGCTGGTGACGCCGCCGGATTTCGGCACTACAACAGTCATCAGATTGGTCATTGACGCCTTTGCAGCGCGGGCATCTTGCCCTCACCGGCGGAAGCTGCGGCGCACCCGGAACCTCCGCCGGGGACAGTGGCGCCACGCTCTGTCGTTGCGACCATCCGACAGTCCGAGCCCAGGCAAAGCCAGGCTCTAGGCCCAGGAGGCGATTTTAGGCTAAAGTATCTTTATTGCCAGTAGGCACCTTTTTGTAACCTGGCAACTTCGGGAGGCTCGGGATGGAGGAATTCTATTGCCCGGTGAAGTTGACCGCTGACGTCATCGGCGGCAAATGGAAGCCGTCGATTGTGTTTTATCTGGAGGGCGGAACGAAGCGTTTTGGCGAACTGCGGAAGCTCATCCCCGGTCTCACCAAGAAAATGCTCACACAACATCTCAGGGAGTTGGAGCGCGACCAGGTCGTTCACCGCAAGGTGTATGCCGTCGTGCCTCCCAAGGTGGAGTATTCGTTGACTCGCCACGGTGAGAGTCTGAAACCGATTCTCAAGTTGATGTCGGCGTGGGGTACGAGGCATCGCGTTCGCTACGGAATCCCCAAGACTCTAACCCGTGCTCCGAAGACTTCCGCGACCATCAAGCGGTTGCCGTCATCGGTAGAGGAAGTGCTTGCCGGCTGATTTGTTTTACTAAAGAAGTTACCAGACGCACAGCGAAGGACTCGCATGAACACTGCAGCTAAAGGGCTGATGTCGCCGTACGACGACGTCTGGCTCGTGGATGGCGTCCGCACACCTTTTGCGGAGTACAACACGACGCTTGGGCTGGTCTCTCCGATTGATCTGGGGATTAAGGTCGCACGGGAAATCTTTCGACGTTCCGGCGTTTCACCAGAGTCGGTTGGTTCCGTCGTGGCTGGGAACATGGCACAGGCCTGCTTCGATGCCTACGTATTGCCGCGCCACATTGGTATTTATTCCGGAGTCCCCATCGAAGTACCTGCGCATTTGGTGCAGCGAGTTTGCGGAACCGGAATCGAAGCGATTCTGCAAGCTGCGGATTCCATCAAGCTGGGCAAGACGGAGTTGGCTCTGGTCGTGGGAACTGAATCTATGTCGAGGAATCCCATTGCCGCTTACACGCACCGCAGCGGGTTCCGCATGGGACAGGTGGAATTCAAGGACTTCTTGTGGGAAGCCCTGCTCGATCCCTGTCCTGGGGTGACGATGGGAGGCTCGGCGGAAACGCTGGCCAAGCGGTACAAGATTTCGCGGGAAGAAGCAGATCAGTTTGCGGCGGAAAGTTTCAGCCGCGCGATTGCCGCTCAAAAGAGCTGCTTTCTCAGCGGAGAAATTGTCCCGGTAGTCAATGAAACCTTCGAATGTGCGGGATACAATCCGCGCGGCATCCGGCTTCCGAAGAGAATCGAATCCTTCAGCCAGGACAGTCACGTTCGGTCTTCGCCTCTTGAAGTGCTGGCCAAGCTTCCTCCCGCATTCGGCGGCGTGCAAACCGGTGGGAACAGCTCTGGCATTGTCGACGGCGCGGCCGCGACCTTGGTCGCATCCCACGAATTCGTCCGTAAACACCGCAAGGCGCCTTTGGCGAAGGTAATCGCGGGGGCGGTTGTCGGCGTTCCTCCGGAGATCATGGGGATCGGGCCGGTTCCGGCGATTCAAGCGGTTCTCGAAATCAGCGGGCTGCGCCTGGATCAGATCGATCGTTTCGAGATCAATGAGGCATTCGCGGCCCAAACTCTAGCCTGTGAACGCGAACTTGGCTTGGATCATGCAAAGCTCAACGTCAATGGCGGAGCCATTGCCATCGGCCATCCGCTGGCGGCAACGGGCGTGCGCCTGGCGATCACGCTGGCTCGCGAACTGAAGCGCTCGAACGGGCGGTACGGAATCGCTTCAGCCTGCATCGGCGGAGGCCAGGGAATAGCACTGTTGGTCGAAAATGCCTCCACCATCACTGAAGGGCAGGGGGAAATGACGCCTTCTTCTAACACTGGCAACGCGAAGTGAAGTCGGCAGCAGTGTTTTCTGGTTGAGAGTGTTGCCTCCCACCCTTTCCGCAAAGAACGCGGAAAGAATGGGGCACCCGAACCTTCGTTATCGATCAGACAGAAAGGTTGGGCCCACACTCGGAGGGAAACCGCTCATTCCTCTACGGGGCTCCAGCTGGCGTCGGGATCGAACTCGGTCATTGCGGTTGCGATTTCTGTCGTGGTCTTGCCCAAATCCTTTTGCAGCAGCACGCCGTCCTGGTTGATGATGAAGGTCATCACGCCCGAGTTGCCGTATTCCGCGGGATAGGCGACGAAGGCGAATCCGCCGACCATTTTTCCATCGACCACGTAGTCCTTCGCGCCGCCCGGCGCGTTGTTGCTCTGCCCCTTCAGCATGTGGAAGTAGTAGCCGTGGAATGCGGTGTGCGCATCGGGCTTTGCGCTATATCCTTCGGAGGTTGCGAACGCCGCCAGCGGCCCGAGCGGGCTCTCGGGCTGGCCGTCCGGCGACTTCCAGTACAAGCCGTTCTGCTTGCCTGGGTCGCTGATGAACTTCACAGCGTATTGTTTCGTGGTCTCGCCATCGTGAGGCTGGGAGAAGTACTCGGCCTGAGCGTCCGCCACCGCTCCACAAACGTCGATGATTGCCAGTTCATTCCGGCCGATACGGCGATTCAGAATCTCATCTTTTCCCGCAGCCGTATCGAAGAACCACTGCCCGCCGGCATTCTTTTTCAGCGGGATCGGGAAGGGGAAATTGTCAGCTCCGACCAGCAGGATCTGGGCGCCATCCGGCATCCTGCGCCAGCGATGCATCACGTCATACCTCGGCCGCGAATAAGTTGCGGCGATGTTCTTGTCCTGCACGGCATCGCCAGAGAAGATAATCTCTTTCGAATCCGGACCGAAAATTGCCAGCAGCGCGTCTTGATCGCCCGACTTTACCGCCGTCAGCAGCGCATTACTCGCGTCGTCAGGCGAAGCAAACACTCTGGTCGAAGGTTTTTCGGGTTTGCTGCAAGCGGCGAAGGGCAATGATCAGCGCGAGAAGCAGTAGCCGGGTCGTAAATACAATTCTGCGGGGTTTGTGCGACATCACTTCCTCCAAAACTTCGGCTGTAACACTCTTTATCAACACTGCTCACAAAAGTGTGCGCTTCATCTGCGGCCGCCCCAGCCGCCACCGCCACCGCGGCTTGCCGAACCACGAGCACTGGCCTCCCTGGATTGCCAACCGCCTCCGCCGCCTCCGCCAAAGGCCGATGACCCGCTGCTCTTTTCCTGCCCTCCCTATCCCTTTGCCGCAGCGGAACTGCTTCCCGAGTAACTTGAGGTGGATTTCGGAGTTCCCTGAGTTTGCTGCCAACCGCTCCCGGTGTTCTTGTAGACATTGCCGTTTGCAGGCAGCGTACTTGTTGCCATTTGCGGTTTGGCCCGCGGCAGCCTGTTCCCGTATGCGCCGGACGCGGCAACGCCCTTGCCGCCCGAAGAAGTCTGTACCGATCCCACAGATCCCTGCGCGGTCGTTTGATGCTGGGTGTACGCAGTGTTGCCGTTCTTTGAGACGACCGAGCTTCCGTAGCTTCCGTAGGCGTTGGAGGTTTGATGGGTGGCGGCATAGGCTCCGGTGTTCGGGTTGTAGGCTTGGCCGACTGCTGTGCTGCCGTAGGCGTTCGAGGCTGACGCGCCTCGCGCGTAGTGCCGGTGTCCGGGTTGTAGCTTGACGGCACTTCGGTGCCATACGGCAGTGCGCAGGCGCCTCGCGCACGTCCCTGTCGACGGACCATAGGCCGTGACGCGCTGGACCCGTAGTAGCCGCCGTGCCAGGCGCTGTTTCCGTAGTAGACGTTGCTCCGGTAGACGACGGCGCCGCCGTGCCAGTTGCAGTTCCAGTAGCTGTAACCCCATCCGCAACAAGTTGCTCATCGCTGCGCCCACCGCGATGCCAACTCCAAATGCAAGCAAGCCGGTCGTTACCACCGCTGCAGTGCTGTACCCCGGCGTCACATACGGTGTGCCATAGACAACCGTGGGGTTGTACTGCGGGACGTACACCACCTGTGGATTGGTGGGCTGAATCACGATCACTTGCGGCGACTGCTGCACCACCGTAATCTGTGAGCCCGATTTCAGATTGCCCGCGGCCTTGCGCTTTGGCGCGCAACGTCTGGACAGCCGTCATGACATCAGCAGCCTGGAGTGTGATACGCCTCGCCCAATGAGGAGGTCCAACTGAGGTTCTTCGCCAGGTTGTCGAGGACCGAGGGAAATTGTGTGAGCGCCTTCACGCTCGGGTCCCACGGCTGGGTATCAACGGCCTGCATGAGAGCCGTTCCGGTGAGATTCTTGTTCTGCTGAAGCCAGCCGTCGGCGGCAGCCACCTGGTCGGGAAAAGTCGCGGCTCCCAGAATCTGGGCAACCAGGGCGTCCGGGTACAGCGCGATGGGTGCCACCAGTTGTTGCAACTCATCCGCAGACAGGGGTGCGCCTTGTCCCGAATATCCGGTCGATCCCGCTGGCGCCGGTTCCTGACCGGCCGCTTCAAAGGGCACGGCAGTGATGACCAGCAGGAAAGATAACGCCGTTGACAATAGTTGTTTCGTGAAGGTCCTGATCATTTCTTCTCTCCACAGTCTGGGCAATTGTGCTCCCTATCCGACCCTGCAAGAACTGTAAGAACTAATAGTTCCCGCGATGTTCACGCTCTCTCGCAGTTCCTATACTAGTCCCTCCGCATGGTGTGTGTTCGGAGTCGAAAGCCGATTCCATGGTCGGTTGGGGATTCGGGCTGCCTAATGCTGATCAGCGTACGGCAGAGAGCGCACGGCAGAATCTTACGCCGGCCAGATACTCAATGCCGTCTTGCTGAGAATCTGCTGCTTGATTTCTTCTTTCAGTGGGAGGGCACGAAAATCATCAAGATTCTTCTTGATGTCTGGAACTCCGGGGCCGGGCCAGTCCGTGCCGAATAGCGTCTTGGGTGCGATTTCTTCCAGACGGGGGAAATACTTCAGCAAGGATTTGGGCGGGATGCCGCTGATGTCGAGGTATACGTTGGGATGGCGGCGGAGCAGGAAGAAAGCGGTGTGCATCCACAGCGGGCGGCCGCCGTGGGCGAGTAGGATTTTCATCTTCGGAAAATCGACGGCGACATCGTCGATGAAAATTGGATCGCCGTAGCGGTTGCGGGCACCGTGAAAGATCGACGTGCCGGTGTGGAACATGACTGGAATTCCGTTAGCTTCGGCAGCTCGATAGATCACTTCCAGCTCGGTTACACCATTCTGATAATCGTTGGGAAACAGAAGCTGGTGGGGAGGGTGAATTTTGATCATGCGGATCTTGAGCCGCAGGAGTTGTTCGACGTCGGCCAAAATGTTCTGACTGTGACGGGGGTGCAGACCGCCGCAAGAGAGCAACCGCTTTGGATTTTCCTTCACGTAATCGGCGATCCACTGATTGACCCCAGCGGTAAAGCCAATGACTTCCGGCGCCACGTAGTTGATGAGCACGGCGCGATCGATGCCCGCTGCATCCATGTGTTTGAGGAACGACTTGGGCGAGCGGCAGAACTCGGCGATCTGTTCGTAATTGTGCCGCTTTCGGCGGATCAGTTCCAGAGCATGAGGATGGAACATCTCCATCGGCGCAATGTGGATGTGGCAGTCGGTGATCAAGTTCGTCGTCAGCTCTGAGCAGAAGATTCAGGAACGCAATACCTGCTCCCAACTCAACGCATACAGGTTTTCGTTCAGTGTCGTTTCACCGAGGACTTAATGCCCGCAAGAAAGATGTCGCCCACCTGGCGGGCCAGCGCACCCGCCTCGGGATCAACCTGCGGCTTGTACCAGGTGTAGATCCAGTTCATCATCCCGAACAGACTGAGTACGGCAACACGCGTATTAAACTCTAATCCTTTCTCCTGCTTCAGCGCCTCCACCAGGTCCGCGCAGCTGCGGTAGTAGCGACGCTTGAGTGCCGTCACCTCGGTACCGAGATTGCCCGCGAGCACGTCATCTTCCTTGGAAAGCACCTTCGTCGCCTTGTAGTTTTCGGCGAGGAAATAGTCAAAGTGGTTCAGGATGAAGGCGCGCACCCGTGCCTCGGGATCACTTACGTTTTCCAGACGTTCTTGCAGCCGCTCTACAACTACTGTGAAGTAGTGTTTCTGAATCAGATAGAGCAGCTCTTCTTTGGATTCGAAGTAGTAATACAGGCCCGCCAGCGAAAGACCGGTGACTCGCGACAAGTCGCGCATTGAGGCGCCCTCGTAACCCTTTTCGTAAAACACGGCGGTGGCATGGTCGAGGATCTTGGACAGTCTACGATCAAAGCGCGTAGCGGGACGCGAGGTGGCGTGGACGGGGATGACAGGGCCACTATTCATCTATCGAACGTTCGTTCATCATAGCTAAAACCGACCCGTACGAGCAAGTGTTTCGTGGCGAGGTCCCGATTCTCCTAGCCATGTACAGGGGTTCACCCTTGGATTCAAACGGTAACACACTATCGAACGTCCGTTATAATTTGCAAGTCGAAAGTCGCTGTTCATCCTTAATTATTTGCGGCGATCATTTGCCATGGCCGGAAAAGGATCTTGATGCAAGGCACGATGATGCACTACCCGTTGACGCTCACCCACATTCTTGAGCGCGCCGGCCGGATCTTCCCGGAACAAGAGATCGTGTCGCGCCTGCCGGATCATTCTTTGCATCGTTGCACCTATGCCGACATTTACCGCCGGGCCCGCCGCTTGGCGGAAGCTTTGCAGAGAGCCGGCCTCAAGCGCGGAGACCGCGTGGCTACATTGATGTGGAACCACTACGCGCATGTCGAAGCGTACCTGGGCATTCCAGTGTCAGGCGGGGTAATGCATACGTTGAATCTGCGGTTGGCGCCTAGGGAGATCGCCTACATCGCCAATCATGCGGGGAGCCGCTTTCTTATTGTGGATGACTCGCTCTTGCCATTGTATGAACAAATCCGGCTGTCGACCCGGTTTGAGCGGGTATTTGTGGTGGCTCTGAGCAAGAATGAGGTTCCACCGGGCACCGAAAACTACGAGGATTTTCTCAGCACAGCCGGCGGGCATTTCCAGTATCCGCAGATCGAGGAAAACGATGCTGCGTGCTTGTGCTACACCTCAGGCACAACAGGCGTTCCCAAGGGCGTTGCGTATACGCATCGCTCCGTCTTCCTGCACACGTTCCTTCTGACTACGGCGGATAATTTCGCCGTCAGCCATGCGGACGTTGTCTTGCCGGTAGTCTCGATGTTCCACGTTAATGGCTGGGGATTTCCCTATGCAGCGGCCATGGTGGGATGCAAGCTCGTGCTCCCTGGCCCTTATCTGGATGCGGAGAGTCTCCTGGAGCTGTTTGAAAAAGAGAACACCACGGCCGCAGCCGGGGTGCCCACAATTTGGCTGAGCGTCCTGGACTGTCTGGAAAGGCACCCCAGTCGCTGGAAACTGCCTCGGATGCGGGTCATCATGGGCGGTGCGGCGCCGCCGTTAGCGCTGATTCGCAAGCTGGAACGATATGGCCTAAAAGTCCAGCAGGGTTGGGGCCTCACGGAGAGCAGTCCGCAGGCGACGACCAACCAGCTGAAGGTACACATGAGAGATTGGCCCAACGAGAGGAAGCAGGAGCTTCAATCCAGGGCGGGCATTGCGGTTCCGCTCGTTGATTTAAGAGTGGTCCACGCATCCGGCGAGGTTCCACGCGACGGCACGACAATGGGCGAGGTGCAGCTTCGCGGACCTTGGGTGGCTGCCTCTTACTACGAGTTGCCGGAAGAAAAAGACAAATGGACCGAGGATGGCTGGTTCCGCACGGGCGATGTCGGCACGGTTGATCCGGAGGGGTATTTGACGATCGTGGACCGGACGAAAGACCTGATCAAGTCAGGCGGCGAATGGATCAGCTCCGTCGACCTCGAGAACGCTTTGGTGGCCCACCCGGACGTACGCGAAGCAGCGGTCATCGCTGTGCCGCATCCCAAATGGCAGGAGCGGCCGCTGGCTGTAGTTGTCCCCAGAGAAGGAGTCACAATGTCCTCTGAAAACCTGCGCGAGTTCCTCACCGGCAAATTTGCCAAGTGGCAACTGCCCGACGCCTTCGTATTCGTTGATCAGTTGCCACACACATCCACAGGGAAACTTCTCAAAGCGGAGCTGCGACGTCGCTACCAGGATTGGAAGTGGGACCGCTGATGCGGCTGGCCGATACTTTCATACACACAAAAGCGGGTGCCCTGCCCTTCTCGCGTTCTTTGCGAGAGGGCGGGGCTTTCAGCTGACATCGCGGCGGCACACCACAGGATACACGTCAAGTTGCTCACGACGACGCGTTGTCCATGCAGGTGGCCCATCCTTTATAACCATTGATAAGTTAGGTTTGGGGTGCCCCGTTCTTTCGCGTTCTGTGCGAAAGGGCGGGTGCCGGCGGCGTCGCAAAGCAGCCTTCCTGTTAGCTCCTAAATCCAAGAAGCCTCAGACTACTCTCCGGGCCATCCATCCTCTCCGCGTTCGTTTGCAAAAGGGGTGTGGGCTAGTCCCAATTTGGAACCGGGTCCGCAGCCCATCCACTTTCTGCTTGACCTCACTCTTTCAGACGCGATAACATATGGCTGCATAGGTTATCTAGAAGATAATCTACGATCTTTGACAACCTGACCATGAGCGCAGCTTCCGGGCGCGCACAGCCCTAACCCCCGGTTCCAAAATGGAACCGCAGGCAGCCGAACGTCACCATAACTTCCATGTTTTCTAGATTTTGCCCGTAACTACCTTAAGAACCATAGATCTAGAAGGCAGAAAAATTCCCGCCTCTTTGTTTTCTATATTTTACACGGAATAGAGAGTTTTTTTTGAGCAATATTCTGCACCACAAAATGTGCATAGGAAACCCCCACCGGCCATTCAGCGCCGAATGTACACGGCGTCCGATTGAAGGCAGGCATTCAGCCTGGAATGCGATCACTTTCCGACGTTCTCGAAGCTCTGGGAAACTAGCCGAGTGGTTGCTGGCTTTTTCCTGTTTCAAGCAGGCGTAGAAATAGCTCAGCTCGTGCCGGGGCACGACCGTCGGACGGCGGATCTCACTTTGCCTGGAGTGACTCGATGTAGGAATTCAGGTTGGCGATACGCTGTTGCATCTCGCTCTCGTGACCCTGGCTCATCTTCCAGAACACGGGTCCCCAGACCGGCATTTCCTGGGTGCCGTGTGCAACCAGCGTCGTCTGCCCGCGGAGTACAGCGGTCACTTTGTTGGACGGATACTTGCCCCCGTTATTCTTGGCAAGCATGGTTAAGTCAGCCGGCGCATTCTTGAGGGCGGGCGCTGCGGGACCATCGCCCTTGGCATCTGTCCCGTGACATGAGGCACAGTAAGCATTGAACATCTCTTTTCCCGAAGCGGCTGATGTGACTGGTGTTGAGGTGTGTTTGATTACCGGCTTCTGGTCCTGGGCAAACATCGCAACTGAAACACAAAATAAGACCAGGCATAGCATGCGGCAAACGTTCATGATTTTCTCCTGTTCGAAAACGTGTTCCTCCTGAATTCGGTCTCACAGAATATACATCAGCACCCGCAAACAAGTAATTGGCCGTCACAATCGGGCGGCCAGAACTTTCAAGATGCGGCGCTAAAATGAAAACTTCAAGGCAAATTGAAACTGGCGCGGGTTGAGCATCGTTCGCGGCTGTCCGAAGGTAGCGTTCGGAGTCCCGGGAACCGTTACCGGCAAAAGTCCATCGGCCAGCCAAACCGGCGGCGGTGCTGCCGGGCAACCCACGGAGCCCGCCCCGCTCTGAATGGCGAGCGTCGTGGCGTCTCTGTAGTGCTGTGGAATGTTCCCGCAGAATATGGGCGAGCCGTAGATGGAATTCACTTCGTCCACGTTCGGCCGGTTGAGCACGTTGAATGCATCCACCGAGAAATCTATCCGCAAGCGCTCACCCACTTGGAAATAGCGCGACAGACGCAGATCCCAGGAATACAAAGAATCGCCAACATAGGTGTTCCGCCCGATGGTAGTGGCGCAATTGGTCACGGTAGGGCAGGCACTTTGTATGGGAGCGCCTCCGACTCGGTCGGTGCTGAGACCAGCCACGTCGCCAAAGGTGTTTTGTCCGGCGAATAACGTGAACGGTCGGCCGGACTGCAGAGTGACAATGCTGCTGAACTGGAAGTTCCGGACAAAACTGTGCTGGGGTCCCTGCGCCGTGAAGTTCACTACCAGATTGTTGCGAATATCCTGGTTTGAGTTGGCACGCTCCGAAGCATAATCGAATTGGTTGGGCGGTAGATTGATGAAGGTGGTGAAATTGCCGTTGTCAATGGTGTGAGAATAGGTGTAGTTAGCTGTGAGGTTGAACAACTGTCCGAGGCGCTCAAGCACGGTCACAGTCAGGCCATTGTAGTTGGCATCGGCTACGTTGTTGTTGTAGTCGAGAAGGCCGCCGCTGATGGTCGCGGGGACGGCGGGATTGGGCACTCCAAATTCCAATCCTGCAGGATTGCCTAGCGAACCGAAAAATGGACCCAAACCGAATGGCCCAAGCGTCGGCGTTCCCTGGCAGGGCGTCAGGCTGCCGCTGGGATCGAGTATTCCTTGAGCATCCGCGGGATTCCCCGGCTTGCTGGTGCCAAGTGGGCAGGGGACGTTAATGTTATTGCCCCGGACAAGTTTGTGCGCTCCAACGAAAAGATACCCCACCTCGAGGGTGAGCCCTCTGCCGATCTGACGATCAATTTCGAGGCTCGCTTGCTCCGCATACGGAAGCCGGCCGTTGCGCTGGATACCACCGGAACCAACGCCACAGGCCCCGGTGGGTGCTCCTGTTATGGGGTCAGCAGTGCACGGCCCGGTTAGAGACACGGGTGGGTAAGCATTGGGGCCATCGCCGAGGATGCTAAGCGCCTGCAGAGCTGCGACGCTTAGGGTGTTGCCAGGAGCGCTCGCGCAAATACTATTGGGTATACCCAAAGCTACGCAGGGGAGAGACGGCGTGCCCGGGTATCCCGGGTTTGCAGACAGTTGCCAGCCGCCGTTCGCGGCCCCGTTGTGAATCATGGGAACCGTGATGGGCGTGAGTCCACCGCAACCGGCGGTCGGAGGCTGGCAGAAGTATCCGGGAAGCGTCTTCTGGTTTCCCGTGGTGAAGAAGAAAGTGAGGTTGTTGCGATCGAAGAACAGCCCCGACCCGGCGCGGATGACGGTCTTCGGATTGGGCGACCAGGCAAATCCAACTCGCGGCTGAAAAGCGCGATAATCAGGGTCGACCGTGCTTCCCAAACCCGATTCGAAATCCCACCGCAATCCATAGTTCAAGGTGAAGTTGTGAGTGATGCGCCATTGATCCTGCGCAAAAAAGCCCCAGTAGCCGTGGTTCAACTTGTAAGCGTAATTGGAATACTGATCGGTCGGAAATGCATTCGGCCAGCCGCTGCCAAAGCCACCGCCGGTCGCGGGGGAAGGAACGTAACCATTGGTAAAACCAGTTCTAGGCAACGCCACTCCCCAATAGAGGAAGGCTACGCCGTCCGCCTGCGGCGCAAGCGGGCAGTCCGACGCTCCGGGAACGGTTCCATAACTGCCGGTCGTCAAGAGGCTCACTGCATTGGCAAACGCGTACACGCAATCGAGGTTCGGAAACAGTATCCGCTCGGGCGTGAACCCGGGATAGTTGTTGTAACTCCAAACGTAGTTCCCGTCGAATCCGAACTTGGCGACGTGGTTGCCTTTGACCCAGGACACCGAATCGGAAAACTGGACGCGGCTCTCGTAGATCGCATCGTAGGTGCCGAAGTTGTGGCCGAATTCCAAGTCGTTGACGACGCTCAGATCGGGTTCGCCGGTCGCGCCGGGAAAGTTGTAGTGGCGCCGGGCGTACTGCACCAGGGCGGTGTTGACCAGGTTGGGCTTGAGCAGGGAATTCAGCGTAGCCCACCAGCGACTGATCGCGAATGAAGAGATTGCGTGCCGCCGCTCGGAGTGCCGATGCCGCCACCATCTTCGGTGTTGCCGACCAATTCACCCAGTATCGCGGGCATCCTCCACGATGTAGCGGATCGCCAGGCGGTTGTTGTTGTTGATCTGATGATCGAGTCTGGCGAACCCGTAGTCGTTGTTTACGGTCTTCAGAACCGACTGGAGATATTGGAGAGGGCGAGCCGAGTGCATTGCGCCGGAGGAAGATTGCAGCCTTCGGGCGAGAGTCCCAGGTAAGCCTTGGCCTGATCGATGGTCGCAATGTTGTTGTAAAGTCGGGCGTAGGTGGGAGACTCGGCACGCCGCTGCCCTCGTAGTTCAGGAAGAAGAACAGTCTTGTCCTTGAGGATCGGTCCACCGAGTGTGCCGCCGAATTGATTTTGCCGCAGAGCGAAGTGGCAGCGGCGCGCGGCTGCAGCAGCGAGCGCGAGTCGGTAGCGCTGTTCTGCAAATAGTCGTAAACCGAGCCGTGGAGATCTGTTGGTTCCCGACTTGGTGACGACGTTGACGATCCCGCCCGAGCGCCCGGCCATATTCCGACGCCGAAACTGTTGTTCACCACGCGGAATTCGCTGCACCGACTCTTGCGGAGGCGTGGCGCGCTGCACACCGCTGTTCGAGTTGACGAAGTCGGCGCCGTCGACGGTGATCTCATTGCTGAACGAGCGCATGCCGCCAAAGGAGATCTGCGTGATCTCGAACTCCGTGAACGTGGTGCCCAGGCTGGTCCGGCTCGTGGCCACGCCGGGCGTCAGACAGAGCGAAATCGGTGAACAGTCTGCCGCTGATCGGCAGAGTCTGAATCTGCTGGGTGTCGATGACCTGGCTGATTTCGGTGCGGGTAGGCTCCACCACCGGAGCCTCGGTAGTAACCGTAACCGATCTCTCCGACCGCTGCGACTTTCAAGGTCGACGTTGACGGTCGCGGTTTGGCCCACCGCTAGCACGATCCCGGTCTGCGGTGTACTTCCAGAACCCGCTGGACGACGCGGTCAGGTCGTATCGTCCGGGCGGAAGACTTGGGATCACGTAAAAGCCATCGTCAGTGGTAGTCGCCGTGTAGGTACTGATTCGTGTCCACTTCTGCGCAGGGTGACTGTGGCCTTCGACGACCGTACGTCCCTGGTGTCCAGCACCGTCCCGTTCAGTTGAGCGAAGCTGATGGTGGCCTGGGGGAACGCAGACGGGCGCCAAAACGAGCAATCGTCACGCAACAGAGCAACCAGCAGTCAAACCCAGCGTGGTCTCATAGACTCCCTTTCTTGAGCGAACGTCCGTTCTAATAACCGGGCAAGCAGAATGACGTCTTCCCGGGAATGACCAGTGCCAGAACTCTGCAAAGCAATGATCGACTGATGAACCCTCAGCGCTGCTGGGAACCTACACGGAATCCAGTATGATCCGATACACTCCTATCGAACGTCCGTTCACCTAATTCCTCTAACCTGCATTATTTTGCACAAGATCGGTCTGTGTCAAGACAAATATCGACTTGCCGCCAGGTTGCCTGAGCGTCTTCCCGAGCGTTAGCTCGCCGCGAACGTTACCTTCGGAACGCAGCCGCTATCTCTCGAACCGATTTCCCGGCAGCCTCACGCCCGCAGGCGTGTCGCAACCGCGGGTTTTCCCCAAACCTCCTTGCGCGGTCTCCGCCACCAGGCGAAGCTTTGCTTCCTGGTCCGCCACCGTCAACAGATTGCCCTCCATGGTTGAGGCAAACCCGCATTGCGGGCTCAGCGCGAGCCGCTCCAGCGGAATGAAGGCCGAGGCCTGCTCGATGCGCTGCTTCAACTCGTCCTTGCTTTCGAGCGCTGCCTTCTTCGAACTAACCAAGCCCAGAACGACGGTCCGATCCTCTGGTCACCTGGCGCAGCGGTTCGAAGCCGCCGGAGCGCTCGTCGTCGTACTCGAGCAGGAAGCGCTGGAAGCGCGTATTGCGAAAGACCTTGGTGATCGGGCCGTAGTCTCCCGCGGCGTAGAACTTGCTCTGATTGTTTCCGCGGCAGAGATGCAATCCAAAGATAATTCCGGGATGGTCGCCGATCACCGCATTGTCCATCTCGATCGAGAGATCGAGCAAGCGGTCGGGATCATTGCCGCGTTGCCGGTACCCCTCCCGCAACTGCGGATCAAGCAACGCGGTGTATTGCGGCGAATCGATCTGAATGTACGTGCAGCCCAGGCGAATCAACTCCTGCACTTCTCAGCGCAGGATGTCGACCAGATCGGCAAGGTAGCATCGATCTGTCGGATAGGCGCCGGTGGATTTCTTGCTGTCGTAGTAAGCCGCCGCCTGCTGTGCGCTGATCAGGGTGGTCTTGGCAGGATGATTGGTGCGCGCCCGCACGTAGGTGAATTCCTCGGCGCACATCGGACGCTTGCGCCGCAGCTTGGAAACGACTACCGGCCGGGACAGAACCAGTTCCTCTCCCTTTTCATTACGGAACGGAATGGCCCAGCCGCCGAACTTGTCGAAGCCTTCGACGGCGTCAATCAGGTGACCGAAAAAGCGTAACGGCGCATTTCGCCGTCGGTGATGACCTCGACGCCGGCGCGGATTTGCATGCGATCGCTTCGTCCACGGCGCGATCTTCGATTTGCTTGAACTCCGCTTCCGTCAGTTTGCCGGCTTCGTGACGCTCACGAGCCTCTTTCAAATACGGCGGGCGCAAGAGACTTCCAACCACATCGCTTCGATACACCAGAGCCTCCTCATCGCCTTCCACGTGCTCGCAACTGCCCGCGCATCGCCGAGACTGCCTTTCGCCATCGCCGTAGCGCGAACGCGCATCAGATTAGCTGCAGAGAGATTGCCTCCACAAGGCGAAATCTGAAACTGGAAATTCGAACAGCACATTGCGAAATTGGACGCTTAGCCATTTCGGATGAGGCAGTTACGCGCAAGAATTTTCTTGCGTTGGTGCACCGACAAAGATATTTTGTCGGCACGGCACGAAAGCACTGCTTGCCGCCGGGAGTATGATGTTCTCTCCCTGCAGCGGTTGCGGAACTCGGAAGAAGAACAGCATGAGCGCCACGCATCAAGACAACCGTGGTTGGCAGCTATCCGGTCCCCTCCTGGCTGGTAGGAAATACTTCGCGTCCTGGTGTTGCGCGACGCCGTCATGGCCGTGCTGAAGACGCAGGAACTGGCGGGCTTGGATCTCGTTGACCGACGGCGAGCTGATGCGCTTTGACCCCAGCCATCCTGAGACGAACGGCATGGTGGACTATTTCGTCTCGCGGATGGACGGCATTCGCAAGCATTTTTCGCTTTCCGATTTCGACCGCTTCCGCTCCGACCGCGCCTCCGGATACCGCCTGCTGACCGCGGGAATGGTGGTCGGCCAAGATTCAGGACGGTACGCTGAACCTGCCGCGCGACTACGAATTCGTAAGCCCGCTGACCAAGCTGCCGCTGAAGTTCACCTGCACCGGTCCGCACATGCTGGCGCGGGTGTTGACCAATTGCTTTTACAAGAATGTCGCCGATCTCGCGATGGACATTGCCGGCGTGCTGCGCCGCCAGCTGGAACTCATCGAAGCCGACACGGTTCAGCTCGACGAAGCCTGCATCGCGGGCTTATCCGGAGGACGCACCCTGGGCGGCGGAGGCCATCAATCATGTGCTCGACGGAGTGCTGAATGAAAAAGCGGTGCATATCTGCTTCGGCAACTACGGCGGACAGCCCAGTTGCGGGGCTTCTGGCGCGATTTGATTCCCTTTCTTGAATTCGCTGCGCACCGATCACCTGGTGCTGGAGTTTGCCCGCCGCGGCTATGACGAACTGGCGGTGTTCACCGACCTCGATCCCAAGATCGATCTGGGGATCGGCCTGATCGACATCAAGGACAACGAAGTGGAGACCCCCGAACTGATCGCTTCGCGCATCGAGACACGCGGTGAAAATCCTGGGGCCGGAGCGGCTTCGTTATGTTCATCCCGACTGCGGATTCTGGATGCTGCAGCGCAGTGTGGTGGACCGCAAGATGCGCGCGCTGGTCGAGGGCAGAAATTTGTTCGAAGGACGCGAATAGTCAGTTTGTTCGACGGGCACCGACTCGTTGATGGTTGGCAGATCACCTGCAGATGACGAAAAAGCCAGTGTTCGAACACTGGTCTTCAGTCATCTGGCCGGAATCGTCCTGGCCCCCACCGTCAGAGGCACTCTGGGACCGGAAAGTATTCGACCTCTTTCAGCGGTCCCTCACCTGGGTGACCTCGATCAAGGTTGTGGAGCACACGCATGGCAATCGTGGTTACTTGCGTGTTGCGCTGCGGCTCTTGTTGTCCGCCGGCTGGCTGGAGGAACAGACCAACAACGGAGGGCTCACCGATCCTACGCGTTGACGCGCGCAGGAAGAATTGCCCACGAGTGTTGCGCCTCCCTTGTACGAGGAGGTCGTCTCATTCATTCCCAAAGCGATTTTTCTGGAGGATTTTCTCTTCGGCACCTCCGATGAGCCGGTTCGTCCTTCTCTTCGCGAACTGGTCTCTGCGCGCCCAGGCGCGGTGGGGCCTGGGTGCGCCATGAAGATCCCGTCGACTGCGAAAGTTCACGAGCAGATTCGCAGCCACCTGGACGGCATGCTGGTCGGACCGGCCATGGTGGCGCTGGCTCGCGGCGGGATGTGCTGGCCCAACTGGAGCAGGGGCCGTGGACTTCGGCTCCATCGCCGCAAACCAGGGCAGCCTCGCCTGCATCTTCGATCTCCTCGCCACGCAGGGTTGGATCGCGCGCGAGCACAACCGGGTGCGGCTGACCGCTTGCGGACAGTACGCGGCGCAAATCGCGACCTCCTATGGAGTCACCGTTTCTTATCTTCCCGACCTTCAACGTCGTACAGCACTCTGTTGTTCGGCAACCCCCGCATTCCGCGCCTCGATGACAACGGCGTCGAACTCCTGGTCAACCGGGGCATGAATGTCTGGGGGAGCGGCGGCGCGCACAAAACGTATTTCAAGAAAGTCGACGAGATCATCGTGGAGATCTTCAACCGCCCGCTAAACCAGCAACCGCAAGGCATCTGCGACATGGGCTGCGGCGACGGGAGCTTCCTGGAACATCTCTATTTCGTGGTCAAGAACCGCACCGCGCGCGGCGAGGTGCTGGACCGGCATCCGCTAATTCTAGTGGGCGCCGATTTCAACAAAGTGGCGCGCCGCGTCGCCAAGCAGACTCTGCGAAAGGCGGGCATTCCGACTTTCCACGTGATTGGTGGGGACATCAATCGTCCTGCGCAGTTGGCGAGCGATCTCGAGGAGCTCGGACTCGATATCCACGACTTGCTGCACGTCCGTTCCTTTCTCGATCACAATCGCCCCTACGTTCCGCTTGCGAACTATGCCAGGCGGAGCCGGGAGGGACGCTCCACTGGCGCGTTCGCTCACTTCGGTGAGGAAATCCTCGCCGACGAACTGGAAGAAAATCTGGTTCGACATTTGCGTCGGTGGGCCCCTTATGTCGGGCGATTTGGTCTGCTGGTGCTTGAACTGCACACCTTGCCGCCGGCGCTGACGGCCGCAAATCTGGAGAAGACTCCGGCTGTTGCCTACGACGGCACGCACGGCTTCTCCGATCAATACCTGGTCGAGTTGCCGATTTTCCTGGACTGTGCCCGCGAGGCCGGCCTGCACGCCGACTCTCGATTTCAGCACAAGTTTCCGCCGTCGGAGTTGGCCACTGTCAGTGTCAACTTCTTCACCACCACGAGCCCGCTGCCTTGATGATTGGTACGCCTTGGCGTAGCGGTCCTGCGGTCCCTGTTGAGAAGGACCATGATTTGTGACGTTGTTCAATCAGTCTTGTCATTCCGAGCGTAGCGAGGAATCCGCAGTTTGTTTGGGCAGGCGAAAAAGCAGATTCCTCGCTACGCTGGGAATGGCAATCGTTGAGTGTCGGAATGACAAACGCTACGTGTCGAAGGATCGTGCAGCCTCAATTATTCTTGGCCGCGGCAGTGTTTTTCTGCGCCCACGCTCTGGTTCCTGCGGAAAATCACGTAAGCGCGGATCGAAGCCGCATCGTCACGTGACAACTCCTTGGCGAATGAGACCATACCCTCGGACTCGAACGTTCCTCCCAGCACATCAGAAAACCACTCATCGTTGTCCAGAGTGTCCGAGTAACGCAGATCCGGCAGCACTCCGCCGCTGACGGCGACATCGCCATGGCATGCGGCGCAGTAACGCTGAAACAGCTGTTCGCCCTTGTGGATCGTTGCGTCGCTGGCGCGGCTCGGCAAGGGAGACAAGGGGGGTTCCTCCCGCGGCTCAAGCGGCGGTAGGTTCGCGGCGCCTTCCAATTTGAAAACCAGCATGCGGCTGATGTTCCTCACCCGGCCAGACTTGAACGAAACCTCTCCGGCAGCCAACGGAAACACCCCGCCCCAGCCTGCAAGAACGGCAACGTATTGTTCGCCATTGACGGCGTAAGTTACCGGTCCTGCCATCACGCCGGTCTGTGCGGCAAAGGACCAGAGCTTCTCGCCGGAACTTGCCCGATAAGCTTCAAAATCGCCACCAGCAGTGCCCTCGAACACCAGATTTCCTGCGGTCGAAAGTGTTCCACCATTCCACGGCCCGGGCCGCTCCACGATCCAGACCTGTTTTTGTTGCAGAGGATCCCAGGCCACAAGTTTTCCTTTCACCGTCCCGAGAATCGCCTTCTTGACCTCCGGATCCTGCGGCATTCCGGCGGCGACAACGTCGATTCCGTAGTTCGCAGCCAGCTTCTTAGACTCAAAATTTTCCGCGGACTTGTATTTGAAGCCTACGTCGTTCACTGGAATGTAGACCAGACCGGTTAGGGGGCTGTAAGACATTGGCTGCCAACTATGCGCGCCTAGAGGTCCCGGAACGATCGGGGCCGGATTACTTCCTGGGTACCGTGCCAGTGCTGTCTCGATCGGCCGTCCGGTTTTCAGGTCGACGCCGGTGGCCCAGTTGATGTAGGTGAAAGGCTTGGCAGAAATCAGCGTCCCATTGGTGCGATCGATGACATAAAAAAATCCGTTCTTGGGCGCTTGCAGCAGGAGTTTGCGCGGTTGGCCTTCGATCGACGCGTCAGCCAGGATCATCTGCTCCGAGGAATCGTAGTCCCAGTCGTCGCCGGCGTCCTGCTGATAATGCCAGACGTACTCGCCAGTCTCCGGCCTGAGGGCAACGATGGAGCACGTAAAAAGATTATCGCCACCTTTCGGACTTCGATACTTCTCACTCCACGGTCCTCCGTTGCCGGTCCCGATGTAGAGAAGGTCGAGCTCAGGATCATAGACAATGGCATCCCAGACAGTGCCACCCCCGCCAGACTTCCACCAATCGCCACTCCAGGTCTTGGCTGCTTGCGCCAGAATTGGGCTCTCGAATGGCTTCGAAGGATTACCTGGCACGGTGTAAAAACGCCAGACCAGTTTACCGGTCTCGGCGTCGTATGCTGACACATAACCGCGAACGCCGAACTCTCCGCCTCCGTTACCGATGATCACTTTGCCCTTCACAACCCGGGGAGCGCCGGTTATGGAGTAACGAAAATTGCTGTCGATGGTAATCGTTTCCCAAACGGGCTTACCAGTGGCGGCGTCCAGCGCGATAAGGCGGCCATCCAGGGTTCCAACGAAAACCTTCCCGTTCCAAACCGCCGCACCGCGATTGACTACATCGCAACAGGCATTCACTCCCCACTCGCCTGGAACTTTCGGATCATAAGACCACAGGAGGGCGCCCGTTACAGCATTCAGCGCGAAAACTTTGCTCCAGGCGCTGGTGAAATACATAACGCCATCGACGACCACCGGTGTGGCCTCCTGGCCGCGGTTCGTGTCCAGGTCGTAGAACCATGCCAGCCTCAGCTGGGGAATATTTTGATCGTTGATCTGTTTCAGCGGACTGAATCGTTGTTCGCTGTAGGTGCGTCCGTGGACCAACCAATTTCCCGGTTCACCATCGGCAGCGATGATGCGAGCGCCGTTCACGTCCGCGGGCTTGCCAGTCGCTTGTTGCTCCTGGTCTTTCCGGCGGCAGCCGCAGGGGACGAGCAAGACAACACTGACAAGAAGCAGCATCGTCGCGCGGCCCAAGATTCCTCCAATGTCCGTGGTGAAAATCCTCGATCTCCAGCGACTCGATCTCCAGCAACTCAATGAACGCCCCGGTCAGCGTGAGCCCAATAAGGGGCGCGGAGGGACTTCCTGTCAGTCTTACCTGCGGGAGTTTTCGGAATTTCTGGCCGGAACTCGACCGACTTCGGCGCCTTCACACCCCCAAGTTTTGCCTTGCAGTGAGCGAGGACCGCGTCTTCGGTCAGCGATTCGCCATCTCTGAGCACGACGATGGCTTTGACCGCCTCTCCCCAGGCGTCGTGGGGAACTCCGATCACCGCACATTCGTGGACTTGAGGCAGCGCCATGATTCCGGATTCGACCTCCGCAGAATACACGTTGAAGCCGCCGGTGATGATCATATCCCGCTTGCGGTCGACGATATAGACGTAGCCATCCTCGTCTATGCAGCCTATGTCTCCGGTATGGTGCCAGCCATAAGCGCGTATTTCCGCCGTAGCCTCGGGCATGTTGTGATAGCCAGCAGTAACCAGGGTGCCGCGCGCCACGATTTCGCCGCACGCGTTGAGCGGAAGGAGATGTCCACGATCATCCATGATCGCGAGGCGAACCGCCGATGTGGGTTTGCCGCAACTTCGTAAGCGCTCGGGATGATCTCCGGCAGCCGCGGCTGCAAGGGTCTTGGCGTCCAGCCAAGTCAGCAGCATGGGCGCTTCCGTCTGCCCGTACGATTGACACATGCAGGGGCCAAAGATTTCGATGCCCTGCTTGAGTTTGTCCGGTGATACCGGCGAACCTGCCAGCAGAAACACACGCAAACTCGAATAGTCGAACTTGCCAACCTCCGGATGAGCAAGCAAGGCGTAGAAGGCGGTCGGCGGCAGAAACAAATGCGTGCACCGGAAGCGTTCGATATTGCGCAACACCTCCAACGCATCGAACTTCGGCAGAATGATGTTGGTCACTCCCAGCGTAGACATCGTAAAGGCAACCACTCCCGCCGCATGCGAAAGTGGCGCAACGTTGAGGCAAACCGGATCGATGTCGTCAGACCTCCAGTAATGAGAAGCCATCTCCGTCATGGTTCCCCAAGCCAGACTCGTCACTCGCACGCCCTTTGCGGGTCCGGTCGTGCCACCAGTGGGAACCAGACCGACGAGGCGATCCAGGTTGCCATAAGCATCAGCCCAGTCGATTTCGTCCGCCTCCGTTCCCTGTTGCAAGAAGGCCTCTAACGACGGAGCGTCGCCGTCCTCGCGATCGATGCAGACCAAGTGACGTAAGGACGGGACACGCGCGCGAAGCTCCTCGACACTCTCCCTGAAATTGCTGTGATAAAAAAGCCACGCTGTCTTCGCGTAGTTCATGTACTCCACATTGGCGTCGATAGCGTTCCGGTAGTTGATTGGAACCCACACCGCTCCGGCCCGCATGATCCCTAACATGCAGAACAGAACTCCCGCATCGTTGTGCGAGTAGATTGCGGCACACTCTTCGCCGCGCAGGCCGGCAGCCCACATGGATCGCGCGATCTGGTGCGTGATGGCCTGTGTTTCCCGATAGGAATAACGAGCGCTGCCGTCCACGATGGCGGCTCTGTTGGGATTGGCATTCGCGCCTTTGTCGAAGTAGTCGATCGCTCTCATGTCGAAACACTCTTGTGCCGGCGATTACGAGGAAATCTTCGCCTTGGCCAGTCCATGGCTCTCGACAACCTTAAGCAGTTCGCGATGTCCAAACGCTTCCGCCGCTGAAGCGAAGCCCACTTTTCGAGGCGGCATGTGAACCAAATTGTGCGCGGCGAACGCCTGAATCAAGCCAGTCTGCCGGTAGCAACAGGTCCCGAAGATGACGCACTGAACGAAGTCGGTCATGCCACGTCCGACGACAACGTCAATCGTACGTTGTTCGCGTGGGTTCTCTCGTGGCGGAGTGCTGCCTTGAACGGAACTGGCCATTTCGGCAAGCTTGCGCTCTTGCTCAGTTTTGGGTAGCGGGCGAATCTGCTCTTCGAACATTTTTTCGGTCGCCGCCACCCCTTCCATGATCTGCCGATCGAGAAGCCCGCCAATCGATCGGACATTTGCCACCTGAGGGTGATCCTTGAACCAGACGGGTTGGGGAAATCCACCCCAGGCAAGCGCAAGCTGAGTTTGAATGTAGCCTGGTACGGCCGCGTCATAGCGAGTGGCGCGAGGCCAGGGCTTGTACTGGTTCTGCTCCAGATAACAACCGTCGGTTTGGATGACCGCGAAGATGGTCTGTGTAGACCCGAAGGTGGGAATGCCCTTGAACATAGTGAGAGTCTCGAGTGTGTCAATCGCTCCCGACTCTACACAAAGGCGAGCAGCTGCGTCACTGACCGCCGACATAAATGCCGTTCCCGGCGCGGCAAGCAGTCCTTTGGCCGCAAACTTCGCGCCCCACTTCTCCGCGACCTCCCGTATCCATGCCTGCTCGCCGCTGATATCGAGGTAGTGGCATCCCGCTTTCAAGCTGGCTTCAAGCACTCGTGGGCCGTTGTAGATGAATGGGCCAACGGTGTTGCAGACGACCTTAGCCCCGGTGAACAGTGTGCGCAGCTCATCCACCGAGCCGCCAACTTCGACAATCTCGTAGTTCGCGGTTTCGATGCCCGGGACGTGGTTCATCACCTCCTGAATCCTGGCGCGGTTCCGGCCGGCAGCGATAAAAGGAACGTTGTACTCGCGTAGAAACTCGGCGACCAGGCGTCCGGAAAAGCCATTGGCTCCGTACAGAACCACTGACCGCTTGCTGTCCATCAGCTTCCTCTTATGTGACACGGATTGCGTCACCTGTTCCCGAAAGCGACCAGAGGCTTAATGCTGCCGAACCTACCCCTCAATATGCGATCACCCGCGGTTATGAGATCGCAATGGTCCGGCAGCTCCGGGGGAGGCCGGAACGCCTCGACGGCGGATTATTTACTCGTCACGCCGGCTCGAAGTTCCGCGGTTCCGTGGTGGCCACAACCGATTCTAGGCAAAAGTATCTTTATTGCTAGTAGGCACCTTTCTGTAACCCAGTATCGCGGCTGCGACCGCGCTTGGCGCGGCTGCCTCCGGTACCAAGTTACCTGGAAGTGCCTACTAGCCATAACGGAACTTTCGCCTAGAATTGCCCGAGAGCAACGCGGAATCCATCATATCGATCCTCAGATAATTTCCCGCGGTGAGCTGAAGGGAGCAAGATGGCGATCACAACAGCACTGCCTAATCTGCAAAAGAGTGTCACGGAATTTCTCAGCAAACCCAGGAAGATGCTTATAGATGGCAAGTGGGTTGAAGCCGCTTCGGGCAAGACATTCGAAACCTACAATCCGGCGACTGGCGAAGTCCTGGCTCGGGTCGCCGAGGGCGATCGCGAGGACATTGACCGCGCCGTCAAAGCGGCGCGCAGAGCCTTTGAAAGCGGACCGTGGCCGGAAATGTCGCCATCGCAAAGGGGACGCCTTCTGTCAAAGCTCGCTGACCTGCTGGAAAGTCATCTCGAAGAATTCGCCGAACTGGAAACACTGGACAATGGCAAGCCGGTGTTCTTTTCGCGTATCGTCGACATCCCCAGCGCCATAGATGTCCTCCGATACATGTCTGGGTGGGCGACTAAGGTCGAGGGCAGCACGATTCCAATCTCAGCGCACGGTGGTCAGTACTTCGCTTACACACTGCGAGAGCCGGTGGGAGTTGTAGGACAGATCATTCCCTGGAACTTTCCCATGATCATGGCGTCATGGAAATTAGCTCCTGCACTTGCCGTGGGATGCACGGTGGTTTTGAAGCCCGCCGAACAGACGCCTCTCACTGCGTTACGCCTCGGGGAACTGGCTCTGGAAGCGGGATTCCCCGACGGAGTTCTCAATATTGTGACTGGCTTTGGCGAAACTGCGGGAGCAGCTCTCGCTGCACACCCTGATGTGGACAAAGTCGCGTTCACGGGCTCGACCGAAGTGGGCAAGCTGATCCTCGGAGCCGCCGCCGGAAACTTGAAGAAAGTTTCGCTGGAGCTGGGCGGCAAGTCTCCTAACATCGTTTTCCCGGATGCGGATTTGCAAGCGGCCATACCCGGAGCTGCCAACGCCATCTTCTTTAATCAGGGGCAGTGTTGCACCGCCGGCTCCCGTCTATTCGTTCACCAGAGCATCTTCGATGAAGTAGTGGACGGAGTGGCTCGAGTCGCCAAGAGTTTTACTATCGGACCCGGTCTGGATCCTTCTACGAATCTGGGACCGGTCGTGTCGAAAGAACAACTTGATCGGGTTTGCGGATACCTCGAGACCGGGATCAAGGACGGCGCAAAGGCCGTGGTTGGCGGACACAAGCGCGGTGGCAGCGGATACTTCGTCGAACCTACGGTGCTGGTTAATGTGAAGCCCGATATGAACGTCGTCAGGGAAGAAATCTTCGGGCCAGTCGTGACCGCTATTCCCTTCAGCGACCCAGGGGAAGTAGTCAAGTCTGCAAACCACACGGTTTACGGTCTCGCTGCGGCGGTCTGGACCCGCGACATCAGCAAGGCCCATAAGGTCGCTGCCAAGCTCCGCGCCGGCACCGTCTGGATCAACTGCTACAACGTGTTCGACCCCGCACTTCCATTTGGCGGATACAAGCAATCCGGCTGGGGCCGCGAGATGGGTCACGACGCGCTGGAGTTGTACACGGAAACCAAAGCCGTCTGTGCTCAGCTGTGATTTCATACCGCTTCGAAGAAAATTGTCACAGCAGTTGCCAGTCGAGTCTCAGTGCACCACGACCGTGCCGGTCATCTTCGGGTGGATCGAGCAGTAGTAGGGATACGTTCCCGCCTTGGCAAAGGTGTAGGAGAATTTTTCGTCCGTATCGCGCACCTTGGACCTGAACACGCCGTCTGTGCTGACCACGGTATGAGGAATGTCATCGCGGTTGGTCCAGGTCACTGTCGCTCCAACCGGTACCGTGAGCGTCTGCGGTCCAAAACTGAAGTTATCGATCTTCACTTCCTCGGTTGCCGCTGAAGAGTGGTCGCTTTCGGAGTAGATAACTCGTACGTCTCGTTTTTATTCCGCAAACCCAACTCTTTATTCAAAGAGTGCAATGTATTGCAGCTGTCCAGGGCGCGCCGCGTGTAGAGCGGACACTCTTGTCCGCTGCCCTTTGAAGTTGATTTTGTTTCTTGATTTGGGCTGTTGGCGCGTCCAAAATGAATATGATTCTCGACCTGCCTAAAACAACAAACACCGTGGACCAGGCCACCCCCATACTTTTGTTGGCGAGCGGACAATAGCCGGGTCAGCCCCCAAGATCTATAGTGTTACGTAGAGAAGGAGAATTGCGCGTCTCCTCGGCCCCGAACAATTTGCTCTCCGGGAGTTGGTTATGATGGTTCGCCCTAGTGAAACGCCGAACGGGCATCAGCTTGATGGGCTCATGGCTTTTCTAGCTGCGCGCGATTTCCTGCTCACCCACCGTGAAGACTACGGGACCGCCTACCGCGATTTCCGCTGGCCTCAGCTCAATAAGTTCAACTGGGCGCTCGATTACTTCGATACCTTCGCAAGTGGCAACCATAAGACGGCGCTTTGGATCGTGGACGAAAACGGCCCCGAGGTAAAGCTGAGCTTTGCCGAGATGTCGCGGCGCTCCAACCAGGTTGCGAACTTCCTCCGCCAGCAGGGAGTTCGGCGCGGTGACCGTCTCATCGTCCAGCTTCCCAATATGGTCGCTATTTGGGAAATCATGCTCGCGGCTCTCAAACTGGGCGCCGTCGTTATTCCTGCTACGACGCTGCTTACCGTAAGCGATTTGCGCGACCGCCTCGATCGCGGCAAAGCCCGGCACGTAATCACCATCCCTGGCCTGATCGACAAATTTGCCGGCCTCGGCGGCGATTACACTCGCATACTCATCAGCGGAGCGGAAGAAGGCTGGATACCATACGCGCGAGCCTACGAACAAAGCCCCGACTTCACTCCGGACGGCGAGACCAACGCAACCGATCCGTTCATGCTGTATTTCACTTCGGGCACGACCGCTCTGCCCAAGCTGGTGCTGCATACTCACCAAAGCTATCCCGTCGGCCACCTCGCCACCATGTACTGGATTGGCATCCGCCCCGATGATGTCCACTTGAACATCAGCACTCCCGGATGGGGCAAGCACGCATGGAGCAGTTTCTTCGCGCCGTGGAACGCAGGCGCTACCATCTTCGTGAACCACTACGATCGCTTCAGCGCCAAGCGTACCCTCGAGGTAGTCGCGCGCTGCGGCGTCACCTCGATGTGCGCGCCACCGACCGTTTGGCGTCTGTTCATTCTCGAGGATTTGAAGTCGTTCCCAGTGAAGCTTAAAGAATTGGTAAGTGCCGGCGAACCGCTCAACCCGGAAGTGATCGAACAGGTGCGAGCGGCTTGGAATATCACCATCCGCGACGGTTTCGGCCAGACCGAAACCGTCCTGCTGTTGGGCAATTTTCCCGGACAGATCGTGAAGCCAGGCGCCGTCGGCAAGCCCTCGCCTGGGCACCGCGTCGTTCTGCTCGATTCTGAGAGCAACGAGTCCGATGACGGCGAGATCTCTGTCCAGTCCGATCCCAAACCTATCAGCCTGATGGACGGTTACGTGGACGATGAAGAGCGCACCGCAAGATGCTTTGCCGGAGGTTACTACCGCACCGGCGACGTGGCTCACCGCGATGCCGGTGGTTACTTCACCTACATCGGCCGCGACGACGACGTCTTCAAGAGCTCCGATTATCGTCTTAGCCCGTTCGAACTGGAGAGCGCACTGATCGAGCATGCCTGCGTCGCCGAAGCCGCGGTCGTGCCCAGTCCGGACGTCATCCGTTGGAATGTGCCCAAAGCCTTCATTACCTTGAAGCCCGGTTTTGAGCCTTCGGCGAATATGGCCCGCGACCTTTTCAAATTCATCCGTGCCCGTCTCGGCCCCTACAAGCGCATCCGCCGCATCGAATTTTCCGAACTGCCCAAGACTATCTCCGGCAAGATTCGGCGGGTGCAGTTGCGCGGCATCGAATTGCAGCCCGGCAAAGGCCGCCGCCCCAGCGAGTATTGGGAAGAAGATTTCCCCGACATCAAGGAAGCGGCGAGCTAAACCGAGTCGCCCAGTTGTGATTTGTTGGGCCCAATTCCTTTCCCTCTGAGTGGTGGGATTTGTCACGTAACAACGCGCGGCGGGGCAAAACACCCAGCCAATCGCCGTGGACGGCGGGCCGCTCCGAGGCCGTGAGGTCAAACATGCGGGCCCTCGCCGATCCCCTAAAGTGGAACCGCAGAACCGCTTGAAAAAGATTGGTCGGGGAGAGAGGATTTGAACCTCCGACCCCCTGGTCCCGAACTTGGGGGCGCGGAGCTGACGTTGTTGTTATTCAATCATTTGAGTGGTGCTTCAACCGTCTCAGTCTTGCTGAATCACGCCAGTTTGGGCGTAATGTAAACCCTCCAATTGCAACCCTGGCCAGGGTGTCATGCGTTCGGCCACCAGTTCTCTAGCCGGGAGGAATCAGTAGGAATCAGCTAGGTTTTCGAAAAGAGATAGTGATGGCATCGCGTTTGGCGAAAGGCCGAAATCCTCGCTATTGCCGGAATGGGGGGTTTTTTCCGTCATGACCTCCCAACCCTCGTTCAACATGCACGTGATGCTGCAGCACTACATCCGGGCGAAGGTCACTCTCGGAGGCTTTTCGTTCGCGTATTGTTCAGCAGTATTGCTGATCTTGCGTTTCCCGAACGCAGTGGCATTGGGACTTCTGGCAGGGATACTGGAATTCATTCCTGTAGCCGGCTGGATGACGTCCCTGGCCACGGCGGTTACAGTGGGGATTCTCACGCAAGCTCACTGGATCCGCGCTGCTGGCCTGTACGGGCTCTGGCGGCTCTTGATCGACTACTGGATCGCTCCGCGGGTCGTTGGACACGAGCTGGAGCTTCATCCTTTGCTAGCTATCTTCACAGTCATGGTGGGTGGTGCCGTCGGTGGGATCGTGGGCATCTATCTTTCAATCCCCGTGGTGGCCGCCCTGCGGATCATCTGGCATAAGCTAGGCGAACGGAAACCCCTGCCCGAGCATGCTCCCGGAAAAGCGCAGGTTGCCGTCACGCAGACCTAGCGCGCGTCAACTTGCGCCTTCGCTCAACGGTTTCTACCGTTGATGTTCTGGAAACCGGGAGGAGGTTTTGAGCGTAATCGAGATGTTTATCGAGGTGCTGATCCCAATCGTCCCGTCGCATAAGCGAGCGTAGCTGCAGCAGACAGAGCAGAGGTATACGCATCGGCTTCGGCTAGCCGTGCCTGGAACAATTGAATCTCCGCTTCGACGGCCGCCGTTACTGTACCCACCCCTTGCTTGTACGAATCCAGCGTCGCATCGTAGGAGGTCTGCGCGGTAGCTCGTAATACGGCTGTTGCATCGTTCGCCGCCAAACTGGTCCGCAATGAGATTTGCGCCGACACAATCTCTCGTACTGCGTTAAGCCGAATTTCATCGAGAGCGGCTGCTGCCTTGTCCTCGTCATTCTTCGCTTGCTGAATTGCATTGGCTCGCCGGTGAGCATCGAAGATCGGGATGGACGCTCCCAGCAGGACCGTTCCGTTCCATTGATTGCCAGTGATATTCAAGGTCGGCAGCTGCTCTCCGAAGCGCTCCATGCGGTGACCACCTCCGTTGGTGTCCACCGTTTCCTGCACAGAAGTAACCATCGCCACTTCGCGGCCTTGTTACGGCTCGCGCATCATTTATTGTCGCCAGCAGCCGGAAGTGCATGATCCAAAGGACAATATGCGTTCCCCGCAGCAGGAACCGCGAGGTTTCAGTGACATTACCGGGGTAAGGGGCACGAAGTGGCTATTGTCGCAGCCGCGGCTCACGCCCGCAAACTTAATGGAGAATTCCTACGTTGGAAGGAACATGATTGATACCTAGAGGCATGTGCTGTGGTCGCACGAAGAAGGCCAAGGATGTCGCTGAGTACATGGACTTTCATCGATGAACCTCTGCAAAGTCCAGCCACGAGCTGAGCTTTGAGTGGGGACCCGCAAATTCGAGTTTGACGACATGAGTTTAGTCCCGTGAGTGGTCGGAGCCCCGTTCAAATCTCAAGGAGTCAACGGTGAAGGTTTATATCAAGCTCGTTTGCGTTCTGTGCATAGGGGCGCTCTGGCGGACGACAGCGAATATGGCTTTCTGCTATTTGTTCTGGATCACAACGCTTGCGTGGGTAGTACGCTACATAATCCGTGCCAAGGTGAAAGGCGAACTTTGTTTTGCTGGGAATCACTTGCAACGCTTTAGTTACATCATTGAATAAAGGTGTTATGCCATCAGTTGGAATTCCCGCTACGTTCCAGCCTGCGGCTCCGATTTGGAGTGTTTCCGGCAAAGGACAATGGCTGACGCTTGCAGACCAAGCAGCGTTGTACCGTTTCAGCATTGGGGACATGTTTCTAATCGTGGGTTGTCTCATGTTTCTGATCGACACGGTGTACCGTTTGCGCACAATAACTTCGATCAAAGAAGGGAAGTAGAGCCAGGTCTCGTGAAAGATGACACCACCCTACCTAGGCGCATCAGTTACCAAGAATCGCGCGCCTCTTCTCAGTGCCGGACATGATGGGTTGGATGTTCTACAACACCGCTGAAGACTGGCGCTCTGCCTTGGCACAATACGAGTCCAACAAAGCCGCCGTAACCCGCTCACTTCCGCGACGGCTTTAGATAACGCATCGTACTTTCCATGTCCGAGTGGCCTAGCCACTATTGCACGGTGCGCAAATCAACTCCTGCCCACACGTTTTTATGACAACAGATTGAGGGATGCCCAGTTAAGAACTCGCGGTGGTATCAATGTGGCAAAAGATGGTGTCGATGTTACCCGGTCGGACGCGAGACACTGCCGAACTTGCCACCTTAGTACGCCGAAGATGTCTGCGGAACCCGTCTTGCGGGCGGGCGAGGAACTGAAGGCTCTGAAGTTCCTCCGCTGCGTGAACTCCACGGCGGACGCGGCACGTACGCGGCTCATCGCCCACTGAACGGCTTCAGGCCTCAGCTCATTCACCAGCGGTCCGCCCGCAGAAGATGGTCTTGCGCTTGCGTGACGGGTCGTCGCGGTAATGTTCGACGTCCTGAAACCCTGCAGAGGCCGAGGCTCGTTGGGCCGCGTGGGCGTAACCACAGAGTCGAAGGGAATTTCCGGAGAAGGTTTGGTCGTCGACTTTACCCAAACACCATCCCCCAGACCTTGTATCTTGTTGCTCGCTGGCGTCGGCTTATTCCGATCCATCGCGCTCTGCGCATCGCTTGTCGTCTGGCTTTCTGACTTATGAAGCAATGCTGCTTGCGGTCCCTGAATCTCATGTAACGCTGCCAGCGGCTCCGCTTTGCTGACCCCCGCGGAGGTGACCGTCGCCGATTGTACGGAGCCACTCGCGGCCTCATCCCCCTTGTGCCCAGGCATGCGTGTGTCGGTGGCCTGTCCTGCGCTGGAAACGTCCGCTAGAGCGAACTCTTCGTTCGCGGGAACCGGGCCATGCGATTCAGCGTTGCTCGAACTTCTGGGCTGCAAGTTTGCGTTTCGGGTTGAAGCGGAGAGCTGAGTTCGCGAAGCTGCTCTCAAATAACGAAAGAAACGCGGCTGTCCACGGGCCTGCCAATGAGGTGAATCATAGAATTCGACGCCACGCCCCGAACGCATCGCACTGAAGAAGGAGTGCTGCACCGGACTAATCACGATTCCGACATGTCCGCGCCATACCACCAAATCACCCGGTTGCGGATGTAGTATCCGCCGAAACTCTTTGACCCCTCGGTAAAGCTCGGACGAGTTCGCGTAGGAGTACGTAAGGCCGGCCCGTTCATAGATTGCGTGTACCAGGTTTGAGCAGTCGGCGTTAGAATCCGTGGGCTTGCGGGATTCTAGTGCGGCGCCAATGATCGCTAGCCCCTGGTCTGGGTTCACAAGCCGGGGTGCAATGGCCTCGGAAGATCCGCGAATTGTTCTGTGATCAGCTTTGGAACTTTCAGTGTTCTGTTGCTCTGCCGAAGCATGTGAAAAAACCGATCCCAGCACAAGAAGACACCCTACCCTTCGGCAGTACCGGGAATGGGCTTTGATCGTCATGAGAGCCAAGGTCGAGTTCGCGATACAGAGTCGAACCCCGGCGGGACGGAATAGTTTCGCCCCTTTTATTTGTCTCCCTCCATTTCTCCCTTTCGCTATACAGCCCGGCTAACAGCGGTGTTGCGGTGTAAGGCGCCCGGCGCCTTACGGCGTCCGCTTAAGAATGAGGCTCAGGGGCGCGCCGCCTTGCGTCCAGGTGCCCGCAATCTCTGAATTGGCCTTGTTCATGGTCCCAATATGAAGTCAGACTTGAGCTGCTTTCGAAGTGCAGGGCGGGTGCCTTGTAAGTAATGGCCGTGATCAGGATGCCCGACGTATTTTGGTCAGGGTAATCGATCGTGCCACTCAGAGTTCCGTCTTGTCCTACCGAAATGTGCACTAAAACTTGCTTCTTGGGCTGCGCTCCTGGATTGAGAGTTCCCGTCCAATCTCCAACGATGGGAGGAGCATCGGCTGCCAAGGTGGCAGCGGGCACAATACTAAATCCGAGTATCACTGCTAACCCACAGCAGAGTCCAAACGAGGATGCGCGACGAGGTTTCATAGCCATCTCCTTTTCTGTCGTGACCGTCTTTTCACCTAAGGAGACTCTGAATAAGGTCTCCCCTTTCCACAGGAATATAGAGTAAGTTGCGCCAGATGAGATCGACGAACAAACAACAGAGGAGTCTGGCGACGATGAATGGTTTTGAGCGGTACACGAAAAAGACACGACGGCAGGTGTTTTTGGAAGAAATGGAACAAGTTGTCCCGTGGCGAGAGTTGTGCGCGCTAATCGAACCCCATTATCCCAAGCCGGGGAATGGGCGCCCGCCGGTGGGAGTGGAGCGGATGCTGCGGATTTATTTTCTGCAGCAGTGGTTTAACCTGTCGGACCCGGCGGTGGAAGAGGCCCTGTATGACTCGCCGGTGATGCGGCAGTTCGTGGGGATCGATCTGGGCAGGAGCCGGCGCCGGACGAAACCACGGTGTGCAAGTTTCGGCATTTGCTGGAAGAACATCGACTTGGGGAAAAGATTCTGGGCACGGTCAATCTGCACTTGCAAGCCCGGGGAGTGCGCATCACCACCGGCACGATCGTGGACGCAACCATCCTGCACGCGCCCACGTCGACCAAGAACCGAGAGCAGCAGCGCGATCCGGAGATGCACCAGACCAAGAAAGGCAAGCAGTGGTGTGTGTCACGAACGCGAGCGCAAGCTCGTGATGCTGTACTGAAGATGGGAGACGGCCTCCCGGAGTCGGCGTACAGGAGCAGACTTCAAACCGCCCGGTGCTGCTGCGTTCAAAAGGCGTGGTAGTGAGCGACCGAGGAAAAGGCATCGACAAACGGTGTCAGGTGAGTATTGAGGAGATGAGCGAAAGCGAACCGTCCGATGACGCATCGTTATTACCTCAAGGTACTGTCAAAACTGGGGATGACCATTGGCTCCAGGAATAGTCGAGACGAAAACCTGTTTACGGTCTCGATGGCAGTCGGTGTAAAGGCGGCATGAACTCAATACAGGCTTTGGTATGGAACGTGAGAACCTCGTTCAGGATGATAAGGGAAATGACAAATGGCAAACACCATGAGAAAGAATACCGATGCCAGGACGAGAGACGGAGCTGTCCACAGTAGCAATGAAACCCTTGTAACGAGGGCGGAGCGAAGGGGCAGCGTTATCCTGTCGACGAGCGTCGCCAACCCGTCAGGCGGGGATGAGTGACATGAAATCGACAAAACCTTATTGCATCGCGAAACGCACGGTATGGGAAGCATACCAGCAAGTAAAGGCCAACCGGGGTGCTGCCGGCATCGACGATGAGAGCATCAAGATGTTCGAGCAGAACCTGTCGAGGAACTTATACAGGCTGTGGAACCGGATGTCGTCGGGGTCGTACTTCCCGCCGCCGGTCAAGCAAGTAGAAATTCCGAAGACAAAGGGGGGCACAAGAAAGCTGGGTATTCCCACTGTGTCTGATCGTATTGCGCAGACCGTCGTCAAGCTCCTCATCGAGCCGACGCTCGAGCCGATCTTTCATCCAGATTCCTTCGGATATCGGCCGGGCCGATCGGCAAAACAGGCTATCGGCATCACCAGAAAACGGTGCTGGCGATATGACTGGGTGGTTGAGTTTGACATCAAAGCGGCCTTCGATCAAATCGATCATGGCCTCTTGCTAAAGGCGGTGCGCGCTCACATCAAAGAAGGCTGGATACTGCTCTACATCGAACGATGGTTGACTGCGCCGTTCGAGACTGCCGAGGGCGAGCGACTGCCGCGGGAACGCGGTACGCCACAAGGCGGAGTGGTAAGCCCAATTTTGATGAACCTGTTCATGCATTATGCTTTCGATATCTGGATGGAGCGTACTCATCCACCATGCCGGTTCTCCCGCTATGCCGATGATGGTGTGGTTCACTGCCATACTCAGGAGCAGGCGAAAGAAGTGATGCAATCGATCGCATCGCGACTGGCGGAATGCGGATTGACGATGCATCCAGAGAAGTCAAAGATCGTGTACTGCAAGGACAGCAATCGCACCCAACGGTATCCGCATGTGTACTTCACATTCCTCGGCTTCACCTTTCAACCGAGGAAGGCACTGAGCCAACAACGCCGGATTTTCACCAGTTTCCTGCCGGGTGTAAGCAAGGATGCCTTGAAGCGGATGCGACAGACAGTGCGTGGGTGGAAACTGAATCGACAGACCCATGAGACACTTGCTGCACTAGCGAGGCAATACAACCCAATCATCCAGGGTTGGTGGAACTACTACGGGGCGTTCTATCAGACAGCCATGCTCCAAGTCTACCAGCACATTGACCGCGCGCTGGAACGGTGGGCCCGACGCAAGTACAAGGCCCTATCGGGACGAAAGCGGGCCAGTGGGCAGTGGCTGCGCAAGATGAAGGGCGCCGATCCGCACTTGTTTCATCACTGGCGTGTAGTTGGGGAACTGGTTGGATAATGGGAGCCGTATGACGCGAGAGTGTCACGTACGGATCTGAGAGCGGCTGAGGGGGAGGTTCCCTCGGCCGACTCGCCTTTTCGGGATGAAGGCCCATGTAGGAGTGGACAGCAAGACCAAGATCATCCATACGGCGGTAGCCACGCCGGCCCATGTGGCCGACTCGAGGGTGCTGCCCGATCTGTTGCACGGGGAAGAAACCCGGGTATGGGGTGATCAGGCTTATCGCGGACAAACTGAGGTGATCCAGGAGTGCGCACCCCGGGCGCAGGACCACACGCACCGTCGCTACCGCTATAAGAACGGGATTGACGAAGAGGAGCGGGCGAAGAATCGGACGAAATCGAGCGTGCGGTCAAAGGTCGAGCACGTATTTCAGGTGATGAAGTTGAAATTTGGATTTGTGAAGCTGCGTTACCGAGGACTGAAGAAGAACGCGCATCAGCTGTTCGTGATCTGCGGGTTGGTCAATCTGTTTCTCAGTCGTCAGAAGCTGCTGACAGCGAGCGCGTAGATGAAAGCCGGTTCGATGGGCGAAGGCGGAGGCAAGAAATCCAAGTGGAAGGCTAGGTCATCAACCCACCATTGCTGAGGTACTACACTTGCGCAGTCAGAAACTTACTTATTCAGAGAGTCCCTAGGTCCGCCACAGAAGCGTCCGGCAGTTCGTCATAACAGAGCGCCGCGCCTTTACCGCCGGGACAAGAACCACGATGCCCGCGGGGCCGGTAGCCCGCCGCATGACAAGCTCGGATTTTTTGCCTCGGCCTTTGCGTCTGGCAAGTCCATAATACCCAGCGCGGTTCGGCACCTTCGCAGTTGAGCAAGACCTTTTTATTTGGATGGTATAAGTGAACTTATAGGCTGTGAAATCAAGTGGTAGGTGACTTGGAGGATAACGGCGGGAATCTTCGCTGGACGAACAGCCTCAGGGCATGGTGGCCGAGCGCTGGGAGAGGCCAACACCATGACAAGATCAAGAAGCACGGGTAAGAAAGCGAGTCAGGCGTGGCTGTACCATGAAACGGTGGACGGTGATATGTTAGGTTGGTAGCGTCTTTCTCGGAGAAACTGCTCAAGAAGCGTGGCCGAGGGCGAGGCGAAAAATGGGCGCGGCCCACGTATGTGACGACTACGGCCACGATGACCAGAGGCATCACGCTGATCCCGGCCGAGCCCAGGATGAGCGTTGTAATGAGGACAGCGGTCAAGGGCAAGCCGAGCATCACGGTCATCATGGCACCAATGCCCATGGCTACCCCGGCGACCAGGGGCAACCCCGGCAGGTGTGACATGAGTATGCCGCCGGCGCCCCCGATAAACATGGAAGGGAAGATCGGGCCGCCCCGGAAGGCGCCGAAATCCGTAAGCCAACCCCTTGCATGCGATGAGGAGCAAAAGCGCCCCCACCGAGTAGGCGGCGCTGTTGGTTACCAGTGAAGGCAGGGCGCTTTGCCCAGAGAACAGGACGTCGGAGGACGAGTTCCGCTTCCTTCTGCGTATGCCACCGCGAGGCCGCCTACCGCCAACCCGACGAGGGGGCACAGTACCACGATGCGAGGCTCGACACCGCGGCTTGAGCCACAGTGCCAGCCATCGGATTCCGCCGCCGAGAATAACGGCGGCAATCCCGATAACCAGCGCCCAGCCGAACTCCGCGCCCGTTGGGTGCGCAATATGGGGGAGGCCGGGAATGGCCAGGGAGAAGGTCCCGTGGCCCGTCCACACGTCGAAACCCAGGAAAATCAGGGAACCAATACCTGCGGCTAAAAGACCGGGTACCAGCACCACGCCGAGCATTGGCCCGCTCAGCCCCGACGCCTCCATCAGCAAAAAGGCGCCGCTCAGAGGGGAACCGAGCAGAGTACTGATGGCGGAGAAGCTTCCGGCTGCCGCCACCACCCTGAGGCTCTGCTCAGGCAAATCCTTTTTCAGGGTTAGGATGGCAGCCCAGCGGCCAACCCACCGCCTATGGCAATAAGGGGCGCCTCGGGACCAGTTTCTGCGCCGAGAGCCAGGCCGGCCAAGGCGGCCAGCACCACCCCGGGCAACTCGATCCTGGCCGGCGGGCCGTGCATGGCGAAACCGTCCGCCGGCGAATGCCCACCCCGCCCGGGAAGGTGGCGGAACATCAAGCCTACGAGGATGCCGGCCAAGCAAACCGTTGGGAGCGGCCACCACACCGGCTCTCCGTGGAACCCGAGTGCCTTTGGCAGGTACGCCGGGTTGAAAATCCATTTCTGGAGGTTGCCCACGAGGTCGAGGAACCAATACGCAGCTGCCGCCACCGCGACTCCGAGAATGGCGACCATGACGAGCAGGGCCAGGTAATTCCGCGAGCGAAGCAGCGCAAGGACGTCAGGGACCGGCCCCGGCGTTTCGGGGCCCCGGTGGTTTGGCGTCAGACACTATTCGACTGGCCTGGAAATGGCGTGGTGGCGGTGAACGAGATGGACCGGCCAGCTCACTGGCCCATGGCGCCTATCGGCGGGCGCCGTCAAGCGGTTGCGATCGGTGGGGTTGTCGAGGGCGGCGTTTAGCTCGACGGCGGCGTTGATCAAGGACAAATGGGTAAAAGCTGGGGGAAATTGCCGAGCTGCTCGCCACTGAGGCCGATCTCTTCCGAAAACAACCCCACGTGGTTGGCGTAAGTCAGCATTTTCTCAAACGTCAGAAGCGCCTCCTGCAAGCGCCCAGTTCGCGTGAGAGACCTGGACGTAGAAGAACGTGCACAGCGAGAACGTCCCCTCGGACCCTCTAGGCCATCGGGCGATGCCTTCGGGTCGTAGCGGTACACCAGGCTGTCCGATACCAAAGTGCGGTCCATGGCCGACAGCGTCGATAGCCACTTCCCATCCGTAGGCGCAATGAACCCCACCACCGGCATGAGCAGGTTGGACAGCGTCGAGCACGTCCCCCCCTTCGTATTGGACGAACGCGTTCAAACTGTCGTTCCAGTCCTTGTCCATAATGGCCCTGTAAACCTGGTCGCGGGCCGAGGTCCACTTGGCCAGGTCCACGGGCCGAGCACGGTCCACCGATAGGCGGATGGCGCGATCGAAGGCCACCCAGGACATCAGGCGGGCGTAGGTGAACGGACAGCAGCCACCCCGTGTTTCCCAGACGCCTTCGTCTGGCTGCTCCCAGTTGTCCACAGCCAATCGATCATGCGGGCCAGGTCACGCCAACCGCGGTCGCCGATGCACGGGACGATCTTGTCGAGCGCCTGGATGCTATCGATCGCTTCGCCGTAAATGTCCAGCTGCAATTGGTCGGCAGCACCGTTGCCGATACGCACCGGTCGGGAGCCCATGTACCCGTCCAGGTGGTCGAGGCTCTCTTCCTTCGAATCCGAGCTCCCGTCGACGCGGTACATGATGGATAACGGCGGCCCGTCCCGTCCGGCCCGCTCCTCGATACGGTCTCGAATCCACGTCGATAGCCCGACCGCTTCGTCAATGAAGCCCAAATGGAGTAGTGCGGACGGTTGGAGAACGAGGCGTCCCGATCCACGTATAGCGGTAGTCCCAATTGCGCTCACCGCCGGCCTGCTCGGGCAGCCCGGTGGTGGGGGCCGCCACCATGGCGCCAGTCGGAGCGTACGTCATGAGTTTCAGGGTGATGGCCGAGCGCTCCACGGCTTCCGCCAACGGCCCCGGTAAGAACCGTTAGCCAACCAGTCCTGCCAGTAACGGGTGGTCTGCTCTAATAATCGCTGCAGCTCGTCCCGCCGGACTTCTCCCGCGCCAGTTAACGATTACCGATTCCCAGTACCAACGCTCCTGTGTCTCCGGCATCGACGGCAAACCTGGCACGGACGTCGCCGTCGTGAGCCTCGAGAGGCCAGGTGCTCAACAGGTGGAGGTGTAGGGGCAGCCGCCCTCGAACACTGCCGAGGTCCCGTTGACGCGGGCCTTGGCAGAGCCACGAGCGTAATCGGGCCTTGGTTCGACGGATGCCTCGAGCTCGACGTGGCCCCTGATGTCCCGGACCATCCTGACCAGGCGATGGCGATCGGTAGCAATTTTCGGGTTCTCGATGGGGAGGAAATCCACTCCTCGGCCACCCCCTCCGACGACAAGAAGCGGGTAACCAGGACGGCACGCGGTGTTGGGCAGGTACATCTGCTTGGCCACATGAGGCCCACACGGCGCCAGGGCAAAGCGGCCGCCCGCGCTTGTCGTCTAGGAGCGAGGCGAAGACGGTCGGCGAATCGAAACGGGGGTAACAGTAGAAATCGATGGTGCCGTCCGTCGCTACGAGGGCGGCCGTTTGCAGGTCCCCGATCAGGCCGTGGTCCGCAATGGGGGGATAGGCCATTTTATCGACCGTCGTGGTGGGCGAAGCCCACCGGTGCAGAAACGGTCCCGATTAGGAACGGGCCTGCCTCGAATTCCACTTTCTGGTCCGGTTGAAACGACCTCATGGCTGTGCCTCCTTCAGGTGCCCCAGCAGCGTCAGGCTGGAACGGCCCCGGCCGGCGGTTGCCGGCCATCGGCTTGGTCAGCGGGTTGTAAGCCGGCAGCAGATGGGCTGGATAACGGCGCGAACGACCTCGGGCGTACTCAGATCGCCGCCGGTGTGGCGAACGCTGAAGACACGCTCGGGCCGGCCCCGGCCGATGTTGGAACGGGTCCATTTCAGTACCGTGGTCAACCGGTTGCCGAACCCGGTAAGGAAAGCCAGGTGGACAAAAGCCCAGACAACCCAGCCCGGGAAACCGGAAAGATGTACCCCGCGGACGCTCACGATGGCCCTGAACCGCCCGATGGTCGCGGCGACCCTCCCCGAGGTCCCGGTACTTGAACGGGAGCGCAGGCTCACCTTTCATCCGGCGCAAGATCGTGTTGGCCGCGTGCAGGCCCCCTTGCATGGCCACCTCTGCTACGCCGGGGAGGCTGTTGAGCGCCATCATGTCGCCCACCGCGAACACCTCGGGGTGCCCGGGGAGCGAACAATCCGGCAGTACGGGGATGCGGCCCGCTCTGTCCACCTCGAGGCCGCACCCATCAGCCAGGTTTTTGGCCAAAGGAAGCTTCGACGCCCCCCACCACCCACAGGACAACGTGGGCGTCCAACCTGCTGGGCTCCCCGGTGTGGTCGACAACGTCGACTCCCTTGCCGTGACTCCTCAGCGCGCGCTCCATCCTGAGCTCGATTCCCAGGCGCTGGAGCTCCTTGGTCGCTTTCTCTGACAACTTGTCCCCGAAAGTGGCCAGGGGTTCCTTGCCCCCGTCAAGCAATACCACCCTGACAGACGACGGTTCAAAGGTTCGGAACTCCCCCTGGAGGCTACGGCAGGCCAGTTCCCGGACCTGGCGGGCTAGCTCGACCCCGGTTGGCCCGGCGCCCACCACTGCCACCGTCAACCACCGTTGCTTTTCGACCGGGTCGGAGGTCATCTCGGCCATCTCGAAAGCCCCAAAAATGCGCCGGCGCAGCTCGAGAGCGTCGTCGACCGTCTTCATCCCCGGCGCATACAGGGAAAACTCGTCATGGCCGAATAGGACTGGTTGACCCCACGCGGCAACGATCAGGCTGTCGTAGGGTACGTCCAGTGTGTCGCCAAGCACGTCGGCGGCGTGGACCACTTTGCGTTCGAGGTCGATGCTGGAGACTTCGGCCAGCTCGACGCGGACGTTCTTGTGCTTGCGGACTATATGCCGGATCGGGGGAGCGATCTGGCCGGCCGGCAGAAGGCCCGTCGCTACCTGGTACAGGAGCGGCTGGAACAGGTGGTGGTTGCGCCTGTCTATTACTGTGACGTCCACGCGCTTGCGGGCCAGGTAACGGGTGGCCGGAAGGCCGAAACCACCGCCAATGATGACGACACGGTGACGGCCAGTTTTATCTGTGCTAGCTCCGTTGTTGCTCACTCGAGCCGCTCCCGTCAGTGCTCGCCCACCCTCATGGCGTTCGCAATTGCGGTCAGGGCCGGGTTTACGGCGCCAATGCTGGGGAAAAAGCTCGTGTCAACCACATAAAGGTTGTCGACCTCGTGAGCTTTGCAGTTGACGTCGAGCACGGACGTGGCCGGGTCAGTCCCGAAACGGCACGTGCCCGCCTGGTGAGCCACGCCAGCGATGGAACGTCATCGACATGTAAAAGTTCTTGTCCAGCACATGATGCTGGGCCAGACCGACATGGTTGAGAAGCTTCTTCAACTCCTCGTACAGGCCATCGGCCTCCTTGTCGTTGGCGATTTGTAAGCCAGGTGGACGTCACCGTCCTTGTCCACCGAGTCACCCGGTTATCCGGTATCGGGGAAATCTGTCCTCCGTTGTAGAGCCACCAGTCGACTGAGTGCTCGGCCACGTCGTCGAGGCTCCAGTGCGGGGCGAGCATGGTGAGCTTCGGCTCCTCGCCCTTCATGGCGCCGGCATTGGACTTGCCGATCATCTGTATATTGCCGAGTGGCCACTGGCGCCCGTTGCCAGCGCCGTAGAAGTCGTTTATGCCCAAGGTTTTTTCGAAGACAGTGGGTCGAGTTCCTTGCCCATGGCCGCCACGGCCTTGCAGTTGTGGAACATGTAGTTGCGACCGACCTGGTCCGAACCGTTGGCCAGACCGTTGGGATGGTTGTCGTTGCACGTACAGCGAGATCTTGGCACTGTTGGATGCCCCCGCACACACAGCGACGATGTCGGCCGAGTAGACCTCCTCCTCGCCGTCACGCTGGACGACCACCCCTGTCACGGAGCGACCGGAGGGGTCTGTCTTCAGCCCTTCGACCACTTCTGAGTTGACGAGCAGCGAATCGTTCGGCCAATGGGAGTTGAGCAGCACCCCTATGATTTCTGCGTCCGACT
>CAWGBX010000018.1:0-169924 GCA_963820925.1 uncultured Acidobacteriota bacterium | reverse complement strand
GCCGGGCGCATAGAATCCTCTGTTACCCAAGCTGAATCCGGCTCGTCGGGACTAAGCTTCGCGCGCGGCTGATTGAAAGAGGCTCCTTGAAGAAAGTCATCGCTATGTATCCCGGGTCGTTCGATCCACCGACCAACGGGCACCTGGATTTGATCGAGCGAGGCAGCAAGATCTTCGATGAACTGGTAGTGGCGATCCTGCGTAACGCGGAGAAGGCGCCGCTTTTCAGCTTATCCGAGAGGCTGCTTATGCTCGAGGCCATGACCGCGGACTTCAAGAACGTGCGCGTGGAGACCTTCGACGGACTCATGGTCGAATACGCGGCCAAGGTCAAGGCCAGCGCGGTGCTTCGCGGGATTCGCGCTATCAGTGACTATGAATACGAATTGCAGATGGCTTTAATGAACCGCAAATTGCAGCCTGACTTGGAAACCGTATTTATGATGCCGGCAGAGCAGTATTCTTACCTGAGTTCCCGGCTGGTGCGGGAGATCGCTCAATTGGGTGGCTCGGTCAAAGATCTGGTGCCGGATTTGGTCGTGCAAAGACTAAGAGAAAAGTTGGACCCTGCGATCAAACTGGCCAATGCCAGAAACCCGAAGTCGAGGAAACGAGGATGACCCCAGTTACGGAAGCAACTCTCGCGCTAAGACTCACTGAAAGAATCAACCGCATCGAGCCTTCGGCCACAATGGCGGTCGTGGCCGAGGCCGACAAGCTGCGCCAGCAGGGGATTGATGTAGTGGATTTCGGAGCGGGCGAGCCGCACTTTGCCACGCCCCAGCACATCAAGGACGCCGGCATCGCCGCGATTCAGGGCAACTTCACGAAGTACACAGCCGTGAGTGGCACAACCGAACTGCGCGATGCCATTGCGCATCGCCATGCCGTTGATTTTGATTCGGATTACCGGCGCGAAGAGGTGATTGCTTCAACGGGTGGCAAGCATGCCTTGTTTAACGCGGTGCAGGTTCTGGTCGATCACGGGGACGAAGTCATCCTCCCGGTTCCTTACTGGGTTTCTTTCAAAGACATCGTGCGCTATGCGGGAGGAAATTGTGTATTGCTCGAAACCGACGAGAGCCAGGGCTTTCGAGTTACCGCGGAAATGATCGAGCGCCTGATCACTCCTCGGACCAAGCTCATCATCCTGAACTCGCCGTCGAATCCTTCGGGCGCGGTAATGTCGCCGGAAGATCTGACCGAAGTTGTGCGTCTGGCGCACGAGCGCGGCATTTGGGTGATTTCGGATGAGTGTTACGTGTACCTGAATTACACCGTAAAGCGATTCTCGGTCGGATCGCTGCGCGACTACCGCGAACGAATGGTGATTATCGGGTCGCTCTCCAAGACCTATTCAATGACGGGTTGGAGGTTGGGTTACGCGCTCGCTCCCAGCGCGGTGGTCGGCGCGATGAACAAGCTGCAGAGCCAATCCACGTCGAACCCGACATCGATTGTGCAGAAAGCGGCGGTGGCGGCGCTGAAAGGCCCACAGCAGTGCGTGACCGACATGCGGGCGGAATACATCAACTTGCGTGATCACGTGGTCAACGGGTTGCGGTCGATTCCCGGAGTAAAGTGCACGCTACCAGAGGGCGCGTTCTATACCTATCCGAATGTGTCGGGGTTCTTTGGTCGCAGCGGCGTAAAGTCGGCTTCGGACCTGGCGGGAAAACTATTGCGTGAAGCCCATGTGGCCACGGTGCCGGGCGAGGGCTTCGGAACGCGCGACCATATTCGTGTTTCCTACGCAACCTCGGTGGCGGAACTGGACCGTGGGTTGGAACGACTGCGAAAGTTCCTCGCAGCATTGTGAGGACCTTCGTTCCGTGTGTCAGCGGGGGCGTCCTCTACCCCCACCCTCCGAGGGCAAGATGCCGGCGTTACTCGGGCCTCATTCCGCGAGCCACATCTTAAATTCACCACATGAGCGATCTCTACCCACTCTTAATGTCGCCAGCCTTCGACCCGCGCCCCTGGGGCGCGACCGACTTATCTCCCATCTATCCCAATCATCGTTTCGAGGAAAAGATCGGAGAGGCATGGCTGACGGGAGATGACGGTAAAGTAGCAAACGGACCTTTGCGAGGAAAGTCGCTTGCCGAGTTAAGCACCGAATATGGCCGGGCTTTAGTGGGGGAAGCTGCTAATGATCCCAATCGGTTTCCGTTGCTCACAAAGTTTCTTTTCCCCCATGAGAAGCTTTCGGTACAAGTCCATCCCGATGACGAAGCGGCGCGGCAAGCTGGTCAACCTTGCGGTAAGACCGAGTGCTGGTACGTGGCGCACGCCAAGCCTGGGGCGCAGATTGCTTTAGGCCTGAAACCGCGGGTCACACGAGCGCAATTTGAGCAGGCCATTCACCAGGAGCGCGCAGAGGAGTTGCTGAATTGGATCAATGTCTTTGCCGGCGAAATGATTTATGTTGCTGGCGGAACTGTGCATACGCTCGGTCCGGGCTCGGTCATCGTGGAGACCCAACAGCAGTCGGACACAACTTATCGTCTATACGACTATGGCCGTCCGCGCGAATTGCATCTGAAAGAAGGTCTGGCGGCTGTGAAAGAGAAAGTGGCCTCGGGGAAAGTTATTCGACCTGCGCCGGCGACTATAAATGGGACGAAGAACCGCCGGTCGCCGCTCGTGGCCGCGCCCTATTTCGTCGTCGAAATGTTCGAATTGAAAGAGCCCCAGGATTTCAAAACGAAAGAAGAAGCGGGTAAAAGTTCGGTTCAAATCCTGGTTGCGGTCGAGGGCTGCGGCATGATTGAAGCGATAGGCGCCGAACCGGTCACGCTGGCAAAAGGAGATGCAGTCGTGGTGCCAGCGTCGATGGGCGATTTTCACGTGCGCCCCCAGTGGACGGTAGAATTCCTCAGGGCCGCGTTGCCGGGTAGGGCAGTGCCAGAACCCGCAACCCGGATATGACGGGCGATACAATAGGCCGTGCATCAGTGGTGAAAACGACTTCGAATTTCTATCCTGTGATTCTCGCTGGCGGGCGTGGCACCCGGTTTTGGCCCCTGAGCCGGAGGCGCCGGGCCAAGCAGTTGCTGGCGCTCGACGGCAAGCAGACCATGATTCAGCAAACCGTCTCGCGCCTGCTGCCGCTTGCTCCGGCGAAACGGTTTTGGGTGATCACGAACCAAGACTCGCAGCGCGAAATCGCGCGCCAGATTCCTCGGCTTAACAAACAGCAGATCGTTGCTGAACCGGTCGGAAGAAATACGGCGCCGGCCATCGGCTTGGCCGCTTTTATTCTGCTTCGAAGCGATCCGCACGCGGTGATCGGAATGTTCCCTTCGGATAACGTCATCGGAGACGAACCGCGCTTTCGCCGGGTCTTGGAGAGAGGCATCGAGATCGCCGCTGCTGGCGAAAACATCGTGGTGCTGGGAATTCGTCCGACCCGCGCTGAAACCGGATATGGTTACATCGAAATCAGCGCGCCGACAGAGGGGGAAGCATTCCGGGTGCGCCGATTTACCGAGAAACCCGACGCTGAGCGCGCAGCCAGATTCGTGGCCGAGGGGAACTATTTATGGAACAGCGGCATGTTTCTTTGGAGTGCACGAACGCTGGCAAACGCTTTGCGCGAGCATCTGCCTGGAACCGCGTCATTACTCGAACAGATTGCGAACACGTTCGGAACACCCAAGTTTCCGGGAGCGTTTCGCAGGCTGTACCCGCAGTGCGGAAACATCAGCATTGATTACGCTGTGCTTGAGCCGCGCTCATCCAAAGGAGAGCAGAGTTCCAACATCTTCTGTCTGCCAGCAGATTTTGGGTGGAGTGATCTGGGGTCATGGACCGCTCTGCACGAGCACCACGTCGCCAAGGGCCAATCGCGCGATGAGAACCTGATTTACAGCAAAGGTGCATTCACCTTGAATGCAGCGGGGAATTACATTCACGCGCCGGGCAAGTTTGTCGCGGCGGTCGGTGTAAGCAATCTGGTAATCGTAGAGACCGACGACGCCCTGCTGATCACCACCCGCGAGCAAGCGCAGGATGTGGGCAAAATTGTGAAGCATCTGGATGAGAAAAAACTGCATAAATTGGTGTAGCGGAAAATCGTCGTTATCCGTTCGTCCTTGGCCGTTCGCAAAACGCCAAGGTATCCTGCCAAAGACCAAGGCCAACGACTGACGACCAACGATTAATGACCAATGACCGTTCCCATCAAATTCGGCACCGACGGCTGGCGAGGCATCATCGCTGATGATTTCACCTTCGACAACGTGCGCCGCGTGGCGGGCGCCATTGCCGCCTACGTTCTCAAGCACGAAGACCCCGGCCGCGGATTGATTGTCGGCTACGACACGCGTTTTCTTTCGCAGCGCATAGCCCGGATCGCGGCGGAAGTCCTGGCTGAAGCCGGGATTCCGGTCAAGCTGGCCAATGACTACACCCCGACCCCCGCGATTTCTTTTGCGGTAAAGCAACTCGGCGCCGCTGGCGGCGTGGTTATCACATCGAGTCATAACCCGTGGGACTGGAATGGAGTGAAGTTCAAAGGCAAGTTTGGCGGCTCGGGCACGCCGGCGATCATGAAGGCGATCGAAGACGAGTTGGGGGCTGGCGCAATGCCCAGCGGTCGAAAAGCTGCGATTGAAGAAATTGACTTGAAGCGAGCATACGTTGAAGCCATCAGCCGTTTCGCCGACCTCGCGGCGATTGCAAAGGCGAATTTCAGGTTCGCGGTAGATTCGATGTACGGCTCCGGACGCGGTGTGCTCACCGGAATTTTCAACGATCATGGCATTCGACACATTGCAATCCGCCAGGAGTTGAACCCACTGTTCCCGGACATTAATCCTGAACCGATCCTGCCCCACGTAGCGATGCTGCAACAAACCGTAGTGAAGGAGGGCTGCGACGCTGGACTTGCGACCGACGGCGACGCCGATCGTATCGGCGCGGTGGCCGAGGACGGCAGCTTTGTGGATTCTCACAAGATTTTTTCCGTTCTCTTGCAGTGGCTGCTGGTAAGAAAGAAATGGCCCGGAGAAGTTGTGCGTGCCTTCAACACCACGCGCATGGTCGATCGCATTGCGGCCAAGCATGGCCGCAAAATGAACGAGTGCCCGATCGGATTCAAGTACGCCGCTGATCTGATGATGGAGCGCGAAATTGTCATCGGGGGCGAGGAGTCTGGCGGGATCGGGTATTCGCGATTTCTGCCGGAGCGCGACGGTCTCCTGAATTCGTTGCTGCTGGCCAATGTCATGGCTGACGAACGCAAGCCACTGGGCCAATTGGTAGCCGATCTGCAGCGCGAGTACGGTCCGCACTACTACGGGCGGCGCGATCTTCACATCCCCGAGGATATTAAGCAACAGGCAATCCTGCGAGCGCGATCGGACGGAACCAAACGTTTGGGCAATTACGCCGTCTTAAGGAAAGAGGGCCTCGATGGGATAAAGTTTTTCCTCGATGCGCCCACTAACGGTAACGGCGCCGAGGCGTGGGTCCTGTTTCGCGCCTCAGGTACCGAGCCGCTACTACGTGTGTACGCGGAGTCTGCATCGCCCGAATTGGTGAACGAAATCTTGTCTAGCGCTGAGAAATTTGTCAGCAGTGGATAGAATGCCCACCGTTCACTGGACCTTTGAGTGTCGCATTTGCAGCCACCGCGTACGATAATCAATTAAAGATGAGCAGTGCAGCCACTACAGTACCTAATTCGACGGATTCGCCCGAAACGCGCCGCTATAACCGTATTCGGAGATGGCTTGGTGTCGCCGATTTTGTCTTTGGCGTGGCGTTGCTTGTCGTGTTGCTGGCAACAGGATGGAACGGCGCCCTGCGCGACTTCGCCATGCACGGCGCTTACGAGCACTACACCTTCGCGGTCGCTCTCTATGTCCTGATGCTTATGCTCATCGGCAAGCTGGTCGGACTGGGGCTCGACTATTACGGATTCCGGGTGGAGCATCGCTACAATCTTTCTAACCAACGGCTGCGGGCGTGGATATGGGACGAAACCAAGGGATTTCTCGTCGGCACAGCGCTGGCGGTGATTGTCGTCGAAATGCTCTACTTCATCATTCGCGAGTTCCCGCAGTATTGGTGGTTGATCGCCTGGGCCGCTTTTCTGGGATTGTTTGTGTTGATGGCACAACTTGCTCCGGTGGTTCTGTTCCCCATCTTCTATAAATTCGAGCCGCTCGACAATGCCGAACTCAAGTCCCGACTCGTAGGACTGAGTGAGCGCGCCGGAACCCGGGTGCGCGGCGTCTATAAATGGAATCTCTCGGAGAAGAGCAAGAAGGCTAATGCAGCGTTAACTGGGCTCGGCAGTACGCGGCGGATTATCCTCGCCGACACTCTCCTCGAACAATATTCCGCGGACGAGATCGAAGCCGTGCTGGCACACGAGTTGGGGCATCACGTTCATCGGCATATTCCGAAAAGCATCGCCGTGCAGGCCGGGATTACTCTGCTTGGGTTCTGGGCCGCAAACTGGGTACTGCACTATGCGGTGGAACGCACTCACATGTTTGAGACCGTGTCCGATTTCGCCAATCTGCCATTGCTGGTGCTGGTTTCGACGGTGCTGTCGTTCCTCTTGCTGCCGGCTTTGAATGCGTATTCCCGCTACAACGAACGCCAGGCCGACCGCTACGCATTTCAGTCCATCGCCAGCGTAGATCCGTTCATTTCGTCCATGAACAAGCTCGCGGACCAGAATCTGGCCGAGAGATCTCCTGCGCGATGGGTGGAATGGTTTTTCCAATCGCACCCCGCAATTTCAGGGCGGGTCGCCGCCGCGGAGGCATGGGCCAAGCTGCAGACGGCCGCCTCGCGGAAGTAGAAACTGCTGACGATCGCTCGGTAGGACTTAACTGCTACCTGTCGCGTCGCTTGAGAATCTCCTCCACTCTGCGCAGATCTTCCTCGGTATCCACTCCAACCGTGTCGTATGGAGTTTCCGCCAGGTGAATCGGAATTCCGTTTTCCAGGAAACGTAGCTGCTCGAGCCGCTCGCTGCGTTCCAACGACGATTCGGGTAGCTCGCAGAAACGGTCGAGGGCCGCCTTGCGATAGGCATAAAAACCGAGATGCTTGAAATAGCTCGGGCCCGATGTGTCACGGTCAAAAGGGATGGTGGAACGTGAAAAATAGAGCGCTCTCCCGGCAGCATCGGTGACAACCTTGACTGCGTTGGGATTATCGACGTCCTCCGCTGAAGCCGGAGTCTTTAAGGTTCCGACCTGAACATTCGCATCTTTCATCAGGTCAAGCAGCACAGTAACGTGCTCGGCTCGGGTCAGCGGTTCGTCTCCCTGAATGTTAAGGTAGACGTCCGCCGCCACCGAATCTGAAACCTCGTGTACGCGTTCCGTGCCGCTGCGGTGTGCCGCCGAAGTCATTCGCGCATTCCATCCATGCTGACGGCAAACCTGTATGATCTCGTCCGAGTCCGTGGCAACGATGACTTCATCCAACAACGGCGAGGACCGGAGGCCTTCGTACACACGGCCAAGCAAGGGTTGACCGGCAATCAGGCGCAGCATTTTTCGCGGCAGGCGCGTAGACGCCAGCCGAGCCGGAATAACCGCGATGATTTTCATGCCATCAGTGTCAATTTTCTGCTTATCAGTTGCAATAGAGGAGCCGGTGCGCTTTTCTCCAGCAGTCAAGTGAAAAGTTTGACACTCTTTCGCACCGCCTCTTAGAATCAAGTCAACAGGCCCAAGTCGGTATTCGGTCCTTGGTCCGTATGGGAAACCGATCAAGCGGAAAGCTTGTCTCACTCCCGTTCCCTCAAAAGTCCATACACCGTGGCGGTGTAGCTCAGGTGGTTAGAGCGACGGTCTCATAATCCGTAGGTCGGAGGTTCGAGTCCTCCCGCCGCCACCAAATTTTGAGTTTTGTTTTCAATAGGGTAGAATACCGGCCCTCAATGTGATGGGAACCAATCCTGGTGCACTGTAATTGAAATTGTAATGAAATGTAATTATTGTGCCCAGTTTTGGGAAAATTATCTGCACCGGAAGAGCGCTAATTTATTAGGGTTGGGCCTTTTTGGGAGAGCTCCTCGATCTCTTCGATTTTCGATCCTCCGGGTATGTCTGTTTTGGCACTTCGCAGTTTGTCCAGCAGATTGATCGCGTCTCGGAGATATTCGGGGACTCGTGCCGTATAGAAGCGGAGGACGTCTCGGCGGGAATGTCCGAGCAGTTGGTCGATGATCGTGTCCGATACCCCCGCTGCTGCCAGACGAGTCGCGTAGGAGTGGCGGCACTGGTAGATGGGAAATCGCGGAAGCCCAGCCAGCCTGAGAGCGTTGTGCCAAGCAGTTTTCACGCTGCGGATGTGTGTACTCGGCTGCTGCGGGTTGAAAAAGACGTACTCTGATATCCCACTCGTGACTGTGCGCCATTTTTGGAGTTGAGATCTCACATATGCTGTCATCGGCACAGTCCGTAGGCCGGCTGCCGTTTTGCTTTGCGCAACCGTCACTATCGATTCTTCGAAATCAATATCCGACCACTTGAGTCTAAGAGCCTCGATTCCAACTCGCATTCCCGTATCGAGAAGCGTAATAACTATCGTGCGCAGTCTGATGTCGCAGCACATCAGGATTCTCTGTTCCTCGGCGAAGGACACTATCCGTGGAGGCTTTCGCTGTTTGGCTTCGTTGAATAGCTTCACTCCATCAAGTGGACTGTGGACGAGCATCCTCCGTTCAACGGCGAAATTGAACGCTGCACGAGGCAAGGCCAAATCTCGGTTTACACCCGCGGGGCTGACACCGTCTTTTATTCTGGACTCTTTGAAGTGATCGAATGTGAAAGCGTCCACATCGGTGATCCGACATTTTCCGCAAAGGGGCGATAAGGCTCCCTGCGGTAGTCGATAACGCTTTCGGGTGGCCGGATGCTCGACCTGCGCAATATAGGAATCCAAGAGCTCGTCTACAGTGAGAGTTTCCGAACGTCTCGCTGGTTTGCGACCTGCTATAAGTTCCGTTTTCTTCCTGTGGAGTAGGGCTTTGGCATCGTTAATATCAGACGAATGCGAGGACTCGAAATACTGCTGTCCTTGCCATCTGTATGTAATCCAATAGATGTCTCCGCGCTTGTAGATTCCGGGGTGTCTTCTGATAGCGAACTCTGTCCATGCTTGTTGCAGATTCTGTGCACTGTCCAGACGGACAGCCTATACTTCTGGGCCAGAATCCTGAAGGGCGCATTCGTTCGAGTTCGTTCCTTCCGCAGCTTTGCGACCTCCGCGGCTTTTAGCTGCCGGAGGGGAGGACGACCCAGTTTCTTGCCTTGACTGCGGGCGTGTTGGAGTCCTGCTCTTACGCGTTCGCCCATGCGAATTCTTTCCTGCTTAGCCATGGTCGCCAGCAGGGAAATCACCACGTCTTTGAAAGTGCCGCAGGAATCCAGGTACGGCTCGGTGAAGCTTTTATAGCCCACATGGTAAGAAGTCAGGCGCTCGAGATATTGCAACGTGGCAAGAGTCCCTTCGCGCGTCAGACGATCGAGACCCCAGAACAGCAGCACATCAAATCTTCGCTGGGACGCATGGAGGAGCATCTTTTGAAAGTCGGCACGCGTGGAGACAGAACCGGTCTCCTGGTCAATGTACTCAGCGACCACTAGCCAACCTTGCCGTCGGCAGAATTCTCGAAGTTGGGTAAGTTGATTTACCGCTTCCTGCCTGCCCGTGGTAGAAACCCGAGCATAGATTGCTACTCGTTTGGACTTCATTTGTACCTCCCAAAGGCGCCATTAAAGAAGCTGCCAGCACCAAATGCAATCCAAATCAACGGGCGTATCGTGTGAGACCAACATGATTTCCGTATCGTTACTGCATTTCTGCCATTCTTCAAGCGTTCATGAAACGGAGTCCGTACGCCCCGACTCACAATGAAAAGTCACAACTTACCCAAAATTTTTGATGCCCTGTCTCCATTGTTGGCCAAGTACGCATTTCTGCATCCTCGGGCAAAGGCCATCCGTTTTCTACATTGTTCTGCAAGTAATCGTGGTGTTCGACGTGTGTGTCTGCGTTTTTTCACTCTTAGTTCCGCGCCCGCTTCTGTTCTTGGTTATGACTATCGCGTCTCCACGTTCGCACTAGTGATACTCTGGCGTCCGCCGAGGGTCTTCCTTAACCCTCTTTATATGCTCGGCGAACCATCAGGCGTCTACCGCGCCAACATTTGCCATTTAGTTTTCTGATCGCTCGCTCTGCCTCCCGATCCTCTTTCATTTTCACAAAGCCAAGACCCCTTGACTTCCCTGTTTCAAAGTTGATGTAGACAATGGAATTCACAACCTCACCGTGTCGTGCAAAGAGTTTCTTCAAGTCTTCTTTTGTGACGGTTTGATCGAAGTTCGCAACATACAAATTCATGATTACCTCCTAAAATTAAGGTGTGCATTGTGTAAATCTCTCGATCCAATCGATGAGGTCTGAGTAACGAAACCGAATGCAGCGCTTCGATAGACGGACGACCGGAATTCTTTTCTCGCTCGAAAATCTATACAGCGTTCCAACTGCCAAACCTGTCCATTCGGAGACTTCGTTTATCGTAAGCAGGCGGTTTGGGTGCTGACATCTTTTGTTTCTTTGGGTGTAGCAGTGAGCCCTGCGCTCGCGTCTTGAAGTCGATTACCGGAAAGGACGAATGGAAACAGATTTACCGGCTGGCAAGGAGAAGGACGGGGATATGAGCAGGCTGAGCAACATCAACCTGAAGTGAGGATGCCGCTTTCCGCACCAGAACGCGTGATCTATGTCACAGACCCGCGTCTAAACGCGTTGCTATTCTCTCCCGTTCATGGTGAGCCATCCTGGCGGATGCGATCGTGGCGAATGCAGAAATGAACACGGAGGGAGATAGTCTTGGAGAGAATCCGACCAACGATCATGATTGCTGACGACCACACCTTTGTGGCCGACGCCTGCAAGAACCTGCTCGAACCCGAATTCGACGTCGTCGCTACGGTGGGTGACGGACGCGCTCTGGTGCGCGTCGCTGCTAACCTGAAACCACAGGTCGTCATCGTTGACATCGGCATGCCACTGTTGAATGGACTCGACGCCGGCTGCCAAGTGAAGGAACTGCTGGGCTCGGTAAAGTTGCTATTCCTGACCATGAATACGGATCCCTCTCTGGCCGCAGAGGCGTTCCGGCGTGGAGCTTCTGGCTATCTCCTGAAGACTGGAACGGCTGCCGAGTTGATCGCCGCCGTCCGGGAGGTTCTCCGGGGCAGATCCTATCTCTCACCGGCGGTCGCCAAAGAAGCAGTCGATTGCTTATTGCACCAGGACAAGGAATTTATCGATGAAGGAGAATGGCTCACCGAGCGACAGCGCGAAGTATTGCAGTTACTAACGGAAGGCAAGTCGATGAAGGAAGTCGCACACATCTTGAACGTTTCCACTTCCACGGTTGCCTTTCATAAGCTCCGGATCAAGGAAGCCTTGCACGCGAGGAACGATTCCGACCTGGTGAAATACGCAATCAAGAACTACGTAATTGCCGCCTGAGCATGGGGCAAGAGCCTTAATGTCGGTGACGATACCGGCGTTGCGTATGCTCCGGCGAAGACTTGTGACTTTGATCACAGACCTGAGCCCCACTGTCACTTTTGCCAGTAGTGCAGTCGTAGGCTGACCCTTAAGCTGTCACCAGCTGGCCAGTGGCCTGGATACTCGGCAACCGCATCACAGGTCGAGATGATGGGTACGAGTCCTCAGCTTTGTTTATGGGTAAGACGCCCGTGTGCGCTTCACCTGCGCAGGATCGCGGTTGTGCCACTCAGAAAGACGGAGGCATTTATGAAAACGAGAGCTGCAGTAACGGCGGCTTTGGCATTGGTCCTTCTCAGCATCGGCGCCCTGGTATCTTGCAACAAATCTGAAAACCCACAAGTGGAACAATCGACGGGCCAGAATATCCCGACCTCGAATGCCGAGCAACCGCCCAAGCCCAATCCCGACCGCAACGCCTACTTCGGCGAGGAACACATCCACACCAGTTGGTCGGTGGACGCCTGGCTGATGGGCAACCGCCTTACCGGACCCGATGACGCATTGAAGTATGCGCAGGGCCAAACCATCAAGCACCCGCTGGGTTACGACATCAAGATCGACACCCCAATGGACTTCATGGGTGTAACCGACCACTCGGAGTACGTGGGCGTCACCAAGGAAGCAAACACCCCGGGGTCGGCCGTGAGCAAGATTCCTCAGGCGCAGCCGCTCATTCTCAAGGACCCGAATAACCAGGCTGACGTTCAGAAGACCTTCACGTATCTGGTCAACCTGATGGCCGGATCTCCAGTGAAAGCCTTGATGGCTCCCGCGGTGGCGGGCTCCATCTGGAAAGAAAACGTCAAGATCGCCGACGAGAATAATCATCCCGGAAAGTTCACTGCGTTCTGTTCTTACGAGTGGACTTCCATGCCGAACTACCGCAACCTGCACCGCAACATCTTCTTCCGCGACTGTTCCAAAGTGCCGGAAATGCCCTACAGTGCGCTGGACTCCACGCATCCTGAAGATCTCTGGAACTGGATGGACGCGCAGCGCAAGGGCGGCAACGAATTGCTGGCGATCTCCCACAATGCCAACCTGAGCGACGGCTGGATGTATCCCGTCGATCTCGACAGCTTCGGACGCCCCATTGACGCCGCCTGGGCAACCTCCCGCGACCGCAACGAGCGCCTTGTGGAGATCAAGCAGATCAAGGGACAGTCGGAAACTCACCCTATGCTTTCTCCGAACGACGAGTTTGCCAGTTACGAATTGTCCCAAGGCGGCCTCCTCGGTCAGAAGCCGGACGGCGGCCGTATCGATCACATTCAGGGCAGCTTTGGACGGCAGGCACTGAAGGATGGCATTACCATGCAGGATGTGCGGGGCTACAACCCCTACAAATTCGGCATGGCCGGTGGCTCAGACTCGCACAATACCGGCAGCCCTTATCGGCAGGACAATTTCTACGGTGGTCACGCGCAGATTGATGGCACAGTTGACCGGCGCCTCGCCGGAGTCCTGGCCTTTGGCACTCTGGATGTGCGCTATGAGAATCCCGGTGGGCTAACTGGAGTCTGGGCTGAGGAGAACACGCGCGCCTCGATCTTCGACGCCATGTATCGCAAGGAAACCTTTGGCGTCAGCGGCCCGCACATCAAGGTCCGCTTCTTCGGCGGTTGGGGATACAACAAAGATGTCTTGAACGCCAAAGACTGGGTACATCAGTCCTATGCGAACGGTGTCCCCATGGGTGCCGACCTGCCTCCAATGAAGGGCACGGCTCCGACGTTCCTGGTCTGGGCGGTGAAGGACCCAGCCTCTGGCAATCTCGACCGCATTCAGATCATAAAGGGCTGGACCAAGGACGGCCAGAGCTTCGAGAAGATTTTCGACGTCGCTTGGTCCGGTGACCGCAAGGCTGATAAGTGGTCGGGCAGGGTACCGGCAATCCAGAGTACTGTAGATCTGGAGAAAGCCACCTACACCAACACCGTCGGTTCGACGGAACTGAAAACTGTCTGGACCGATCCTGAATTCGACTCCAGCCTGCATGCGTTCTACTACGCGCGCGTGCTGGAAATCCCCACGCCGCGCTGGACGCTCATCCAGGCGGTCAAAGCCGGGATCCCACCGCCCGACGTGGTTCCGCTCACCGGACAGGAACGCGCCTGGAGTTCGCCGATCTGGTACACGCCCAGCGCTGAGGCCCGCAAGAATGCTACCGCCGGAATGAAGGTGACGGACCTCAAAGCCAAAGGGGCAGCCGTCCTTGGGTGATGCCCAACTGAAGGCGCTGATCGTGGGCAAGGCCTTTTGGGTGCGCAACAACGTGACGGGGGAGAGCTTTAGCGTCAGCTACACACCCGACGGCGACACCAACGCGTGGCACATCGGCACCAGTTCTACGCTCCAGAGCTACGTCGGCAATCCGGTTCGCAACGGCTATGAGGGCGCCACCACTCCCTACAAGATCGAGGGAGGCAAAGTAATTACCAAGGTCGCGCAGGACCCGTACTCCGTCACTGTTTACAAGGTGGGCGACACCTACTATGGTGCGCGGAGTAACGAGTTCGGCTACGCCAATTACGAGATCATCCCCTACCCGCAGTTTGTCCAGAACCCCTTGACCGCAATGCTCAACCAGTTCTCTATCGAGCTAGGGTTGACGGAACAGCAGCGCCAGCAGATTCTCCCCTTCCTCAAGGAGGAGGCGACGAAACTGGGAGCGCTGAAGAAGAACACGTCGCTCAAACCAGTGGAGAAGCTGGAGCAGTTGAAGCAAATCGCCGACGAAGTCGATGCCAAAGTCAATCCTCTTCTGGATCAGCAGCAACAGCAGAAGTTCCAGGCGATACGCGAAGAGCACCGGCGTGAGTTGATCGAGAAGATGTCGAGCCAGGTGCTGCAGAAGGCGGAAAGCGAAATGAAGCAGGAGCTGTAGAGCAAGAAGGTCCAATGAAAAAGATCCTCATGCTTGCGGCGTTGGCAGAGGCAGGCACGGGACTGCTTCTGCTCGCCTATCCGCCAATCGTCGTCCGGTTGCTGTTTGACGCCGAGATCGTCGGTGCGGGTGTTACCATGAGTCGCCTCGCAGGCATTGCTCTGATCGGATTGGGTGTCGCCTGCTGGCCGGGCACCGACACTCGGTGGCCATTGAACGGCATGGTGACCTACAGCGGGCTAGCAATGCTGTATCTTGTCGGGATCGGTGTTCACGGAGAAGTCGTTGGGCTGCTATTGTGGCCGGCAGTCGCGGTCCATGCGATCCTTGTCGTTCTTCTCGTCGGCGCGCTCCGAAGAAAAAAAGACGCCGGCGGCATAAGAGCCTGAACTGGCAATTTGCCATTGCATAATCGGAGGCAGTTGATGAAGGAAGTGTCCACAGTTGCGAAGGCGCAGCCAGCGATCGGGCATTCGCGGTTGCACCGTGTTGCCGGTTCAGTAGGATGCATAGTCGTTCTTGTTGCCTTGCAGATTGGCTGCAGCCGCAGCGAGACTAAACCAGGCAGATCAGACGAACCTGCGAACGCAGCCTCGGCAACATCAACCGACGCCAAGCCTTCACGCAATCCGTTGCGCAATGCCTATTTTGGCGACCTGCATCTGCACAGCGGCTACTCTATGGATGCGTTTGCCTTCGGAACCCGGACTACGCCCGAGGATTCCTACAGATATGCGATGGGCGAGACGGTGGAATACATGGGAAAGCCACAAAAGCGCATTGCGGCGCTCGACTTTCTTGCGGTAACCGACCACGCTGAGTATCTGGGAGCAGTGCGCGACACGATTGATCCTAACGGCCCATTCGCAAAGTCCGAGTGGTACACCGTGATGACCAATCCTGATCCCGCGGTTTCGGCTACCGCGTTCCGCAAGCTCATCGGTTCCACGATTACCAACAAGCCGCTGCCTGAATTCAACGATCCAAAACTGCTGCGCTCGGCCTGGGAGAAATACGCGGCCATCTCCGACAAGTACAACAAGCCGGGGACGTTCACAACATTTGTGGGATTTGAGTGGACATCGGCGCCACAATTTCAGAACCTCCATCGCTGCGTGATCTTCGCCGACAAAGGCCCGGCCATGCCGTACACGGCGTTCGATTCCCTGGACCCTGAAGATCTGTGGCGCTACCTGGAAGCACAGCGCAAACAGGGGCTTGAGGTGATCGCCGTTCCCCACAACGGCAACGCCAGCAACGGCCTCATGTTCAGCACCCGCGATATGTCGGGTAAACCGATCACCCGCGATTACGCTGAACGCCGCATGGCCAACGAACCTCTGGCCGAGATAATTCAGGCCAAAGGCCAGAGCGACACCAGTCCAGCCCTTTCGCCCACCGACGAGTTTGCCAATTTCGAGATGTGGCTCTATCTGATTGGATCGGACAAGAAAGCAAACTCCGCAACCGGAAGCTATCTGCGTCAAGCTTACGGCGTGGGTCAAGAACAGCAGGCCAAGCTGGGCGTCAATCCGTTCAAGTTTGGCATTGAAGCGGGTACCGACTTCCATTCCGGCATTACATCCACCGAACCGAGCAATTTCCCGGGCTCGCACGGCAACCAGGACAACGATCCTAAGACTGTGATCACCGCCACGACTTCCGTCGGTGGCGAACCTCCGACCGCTCTCAGTTCCGGCGGACTCACCGGAGTGTGGGCCGAGGAGAACACCCGCGAATCCATTTTTTCTGCCCTTAAGCGCAAGGAGACATTCGGCACTTCTGGAACCCGTATCAAAGTCCGCATGTTTGCTGGTTGGAACTATCCCAAGGACATCACCAAGCAGCCAAATTGGGTCAAGACCGCCTACGATGGCGGCGCGTCCATGGGCGGCGACCTTGCCGCCCCGTCGGGAACAGACGCTCCCACCTTCGTCGTTCACGCCATCAAAGACCCCGACAGCGGCAATCTCGATCGCGTTCAGATCATCAAGATTTCGACCAAGAACGGTAAGAGCAAGGAAAACGTTTACGACGTTGTGTGGAGCGGAGACCGCCAGGCTGATCCGAAAACCGGGAAGGTCCCCGCGGTTGGCAATACGGTTGACGTGAAGTCCGCGACCTACACGAACTCAATCGGCGCGACTGAGTTGATCGGTGAGTGGACCGACCCTTCATTCGATTCCAGTGCGCACGCAACCTACTATGCCCGCGTGCTTGAGATTCCCACGCCGCGTTGGTCCACGTATTGGGCTGCCAAGCTGAACTTGCCGCCGAACCCAAACGTCGCAGCCAGCGTTCAGCAGCGCGCCTGGACATCGCCCATTTGGTACGCGCCGGCGAAGCCATAGGAGTTTTCTTGAATGAGTGAAGTTTCTGCAGGAGTCATCCCGGATGAGCAGGATTCAGTCCCGCAATCCGGACTCAAGAATCCCAACTCTCCTGCTCTCAAGCGCTGGCTCCGCGAGCCGCTGCTGCACTTCCTGTTAATCGGAATCGCGCTGTTTGGTGCGTACTCCTATATGCACCGTGGTCGCGGCGGGTTCGAATCGTCGCGGCAGATCACACTGAGCCTCGATGAACTTGCACAGATGGATATGTACTTCGAGTCGCAATGGCATCGCCAGCCGACTCCTGCTGAGTTTCAAGCAATGGTGGAAGACAAGGTTCGCGAAGAGGTGCTGTACCGCGAGGCGCTGGCCATGGGCCTCGATAAAGACGACACCATCGTGAAGCGTCGCATGGCGCAGAAGATGCAGTTTCTCGCCGAAGATGTAGCCGCCGCTCACGAGCCCTCCACCGCGGAGCTCAAGGCCTGGTTCGAGAAAAACAGCAACAAGTTCGCCTTGCCCAGCCGCTACAGCTTCCGCCATCTCTACTTCTCTCCTGACAAGCGTGGCAAGAATGCTCAGGAAGACGCCGCCAAGACATTGGTCAAAATCGCTGGCCAACCGGAGGACTCCAAGCTCGCCGTTTCTCTCGCCGATCCATTCATGTTCCAGGACTACTATGGCGACCGCGCTCCGGAGGCATTGGCCAAGGAATTCGGTCCGCAATTCGTGGTTGCCCTCGAGAAGCTCAAACCCGGCTCGTGGCAGGGCCCGATTGAATCCGGCTACGGGTGGCATCTGGTGTTCGTCGACACCGTCATACCCGGACGTATCCCGGCGTTTGAGGAGATGGAACCGGATGTGAAAACCGTCTGGCTCGGCGAGCAAAAGGCGACTGCGTGGCAGAAGGCCTACGCGGAAATGCGCGGCAAATACAGCGTGCTATTGCCAGCTCCTTCCGACAAGGAAGCCGCTGCGCCGGTTCCTCCTCCGACGAAACAAGTTCCGGCTCCATCCGGCGAGGGGCCGCTGTGAGTCGCATGTATTTCCGTCTTGCGGGAGTTGTTGTTTGTTTGCTGCTTGCAGTTTCTGTCGTGTCGGCGCATGAGGCTCGTCCTGCCTATCTTGAGCTCAAAGAGACTGCACCCGGACAGTTCAGCGTGCTCTGGCGTACGCCGGTCCTCGCAGGGATGCGCCTTCCGATAGTGCTCAAGCTGCCTGACGATGTGAAGAATTTGCGTGAGCCCAACGTACAGGAACTGGCGGATTCCATCGTGGAGCGACGGTGGATTGATGCAGGACCAACCGGCCTGGCGGGCAAGCGCATCGAGTTCCCCGGGCTGCAATTGACCATCACCGATGTGCTGGTGCGCGTTGAGCTGCTTGACGGCAGGAAGTTGACGACCATCGTGCATCCGCCGCAACCCTGGGTGGAAGTTGCTGCTTCGCAAACCTGGATGGGCGTAGCCGGCACCTACATCGTGCAGGGCATCCGGCATATTCTTTTCGGCACCGATCACATGCTCTTCGTGCTTGGTCTTCTGCTGATCGTCAAGGACCGCTGGATGCTCTTGAAGACCGTGACTGCGTTTACCGTAGCCCACAGCATCACGCTGGCGATTGCAACTCTCGGCTATGCCGAGGTTCCGGTTCCTCCCTTGAATGCCGCCATTGCTCTCAGCATTCTCTTCCTCGGCCCGGAAATTGTGCGCTCATGGCGGGGCGAGACCAGCTTCACCATTCGCCATCCTTGGGTGGTGGCATTTGTGTTTGGGCTTCTGCACGGATTCGGCTTCGCCAGCGCACTGACCAGCGCAGGGCTTCCGCGACATGAGCTGCCACTTGCCTTAGTAAGCTTCAACGTCGGTGTAGAACTCGGGCAGCTCGGTTTTATCGCACTGATTCTGGCACTCGAACGGTCGTTCCGCATACTCGAAGTCCGCTGGCCGCGATGGGTGCAGGCGCTCCCCGGATACACGGTTGGTTCTCTTGGCGCATTCTGGACGGTACAAAGACTGGCACTGCTTTTCGGAGGCGCGCGATGAACGCGCCGCGACAAAATCCTTTGGCCCGAGGAATGGCACTGGCTGGGTTTGTGTTCCTGTGTGTTCAAACGGCCTTTGCCCATCCGCAGAAAGGCGAAGCCGTTGGATTCCTCACAGGCTTTCGCCACCCCATCTCGGGACTCGATCACGTGCTGGCGATGGTTGCGGTCGGTCTGTGGGGCGCGCAGCTGGGTTCACCCGCGATCTGGGTTCTGCCGGTCGCGTTTCCCATGGTGATGGCTTTCGGCGGGATGCTGGGACTGATGGGAGTGCCGCTGCCGGGAATCGAATATGGAATCGCTCTCTCCGCAATCCTCCTTGGTGCTGCGGTAATGTTGGAGGTGCGCCCGCCTTTGGGTGTTGCCGCGGCGTTGGTTGGCTTGTTCGCCATATTCCACGGGCATGCGCACGGAACCGAATTGCCGCCCGGACAAAGTGCGCTGCTTTATAGCATGGGCTTCGTCATTGCGACTGGATGCTTGCACGCGTTGGGGATCGGCATCGGCACGGTCCACCGATGGGCGTGGGGACAGAGGCTGCTCCGCGTCGCCGGAGGGCTGGTAGCTATGGGTGGTGCATTCTTTATGTGGAAGGCGGTCGCATGAAAGACGCGACCCAATCTCGTGTGCCCTTGTACGCCTTTGTAGCTTTCGCATTTTTCATGTGCGCGCTCCCAGCCGAGGCCCACCTCAATTCCACCGGCATGGGGCCGTTCTACGACGGACTGATTCACTTTCTGATGAGCCCCGAGGACATCGTTCCGGTGCTCGCCCTCGCGCTGCTGGCTGGATTGCGCGGCGCCAGTTACGGGCGGCGGGCACTGTTTACTCTTCCCGTTGCATGGTTGCTCGGCGGTCTATTCGGACTAAGCGCAATAACCGCGAAGCCCCACCCATTTATCGCGTCGGCTTGGTTTCTTTTGCTCGGAGGATTGCTGGCAGCCGCCGCGAAAGTTTCTTTACGCGTGACTACTGCTCTGTCCGCTCTAGTGGGTGTCTATCACGGATACTTGAATGGAATCGGCATGGGGCAGTTCGACACCGCCGCGGTCGCACTTCTCGGTTTGGGGTTCGCCGTATTTGTCCTGATCGCTCTCGCTGCAGCGTTCGTAGTTCGGCTACGTGCGCACTGGGCTCGAATTGCCGTGCGCGTCGCTGGAAGCTGGATCGCAGCCAGCGGTCTCCTGATGCTCGGTTGGGCAGTTCGAACGCGCTAAGTACAACCCTCGCCCGAACGCTTGCCGAGCCTCTCCTGATTGATTAAGCCTAACGACAACGCTGAAGGATAGCTTCACTTGACGAAACCAGTGTGCGAGAAGGTCACTTTCAGATCCCCCCAACATCAGAGCGTGGAGCACCCGGAAACCTCTGTCGGGCGCCAAGGGTCAGGGACTGTTTTCCAACTGCTCTGAACTGGTGCTGTGATAAAAACGTGATAGTTCCATGTTCAGAATGGGTCAAAACCGATCAGAACGGATCATAAGCGTCGACTGGTAAGCGATTGAAGAATCATGTAGAGTAGAGAATTTTCATAACGGATCAGAACACACTAGGTGATCTTCAAAACCGAAGGGCGGCATCTCTTATGTTGCCCGCGCATTCAACTATCATCTCTCTACGCTTACTGTCGTCGAAAATGAGGCGTCGAGTGTCTGTAAGTTTAAGAAACATAGACATTTAGCCAAAACAGCTTGCGCGGGACTTGTACGATGGTGCGCCCTTGCGTTACCGCGCGTTTTACCGCGTTTTGAGAGCTTGGGCGTGGCTAAATACGGGGGAATCTGGCCCAGCGCCCCGCAACTCAAATACCGCGATTTGAAGAAATATCCGCAGCATTCTCGATGAACTAAGGGATACAACGAATCATACGACCTCTATCCTGCCGACCGCCAACGAATTTCGAACCTACCGACCCCATCTACTGACAGAGGCCAAACTGTCGACTGCAAGCGGTGGATAAACAAGGCCTGCTCAGCAGTTGATTAGGTTGTGGGCAAGTTCCGCGCAGCGATTAAATAAGAGACAGGATCAAACTTGCGAAACTCCGAAAGGGCCCGTCGCTTGGTGGCGATCTTGATCGTCGCCGCTCCAATCTCAAACACGACAGCGAGGGTAGCACCGACTGCTAACGGCGCTCCTAAGGCAATGGTGATTGTGCCCGCCCCCAGCGCAGCTAGGGACTTAGAAGAGAAGACGCACTCTAGGGCGCCGGCAACTGTTTCGAAGCCCCAATTCTTGACAGTGTCATCGTGCTTTTCGATAGCTAAGAGCAGAGCATCTCTAACGTACTCTTTCGATTTTCCGTCAAACTTCTCGTGGAAAAACAGGCGAAGATTCTGCAGCTTCCGAAGCGACTCGGCGTCCTCACGGAATTCTAGGAGATGCCTCCAGCTGACACGGTCAATATCTACGATGTTGAGTCCCGCCAGTTGGCACGCAACATCCTGTGTAGCCTCTGACTCTTCTCCAAGCGGATCTATTTCAAGCACACCGCTGATGGGTTCGGCAACAGATGCTAGCACTTGAGCCATCTTAGCCTGCAATCCGGGCAAGCGGCGTTTGGCGCGATCTTCTAGGGTCTCCGCATCTGGCAGGCTCGTGATTCCGAGCGACTGAGGAAAAGCTACTAAGTACTCTGATAAGTAGTCGACGACCCCAGGATGTACGGAACGCGGAGCCCTTGTATCAACTAAGCTGGGCGGGAAAACCTTTTGCAGAATATCGAAAAGTTCTGGTTCGCCGGAGCCTCGGATGGGGATGAGCTCCGAAAACTGCAAGGGCACCACATGCTCGCAGTAGAGAGCACCGGCTTTTGCGTTCTTGAATGCGACGACGGTTGATCTGCTAGCGTACGGCATGCTCGACCAGCTCAGCCGATTCTATACCTGGCCTAGCTGTTTCGCTAGATTCGACGGATTCCGCGTTTCAGACGGCGCACACACGAAACGTCTGCCACGGAGGAGAATATCAAGAATGCGGACCGCTGTGCATCGAGTCGCTAAGGCAAGACGAGTGAACTTTGCCAACTGCGACGCGCTTTCGCTGCGCGACCGTAATGTTGCCGCTCTCGGTGCACTTATATATTCTTTCCCGAATCTGCCAACTATCACAACGGGCCGACACTTTCACGACTGTAATGAAATTGTAATGATTGAAGGATCAGAACGCGTCAAATCGAGTACAACATGGACAACAACGGAGGGGTTGTAAGTCGTAGAAGAATCAAATAGAGCAGAAATTTTTCATAACGCGACAGATCCCTGCCGTGTTCTCATAATCCGTAGGTCGGAGGTTCGAGTCCTCCCGCCGCCACCAGATCTTCTCAGGCGTGCTAATTGTCAGGGACTCCGCGTCTTTCCCCAATCTGAGTATCTCGTGTACACCCCGTGCATACTGCGGCAACTTGGCTCGGATCGCGCAGACGCGGGCTGAGCGCGCCGCGCCGCAACGGTCACACTGGTTTCGGATTTCTTGTGAATTGGCGTTGGTGCCAGTACGGGTATGACGGGGTTATTTCGCTGGCGGCGTCCAGGCGGGCCACTTGTTCGGGGGTCAGGTTCCATCCAACTGCGGCCAGATTCTGGCGCAGCTGTTCTTCGTTGCGGGCTCCGATTATTACGTTTGCTACCGTGGGTCTTTGCAAAAGCCAGTTCAGGGCGATTTGGGGGATGCTCTTGCCGGTTTCGCGGGAGATTTCTTCCAGGGCGTCTACCACTTTGTAGAGATATTCGTCAGGAACCGGGGGGCCTTGCTCTGAGGTGCTGTGGAGTCTGCTTACTTCCGGGAGCGGTTTGCCGCGGCGGATTTTTCCCGTAAGCCTGCCCCATCCTAAAGGACTCCACACTATAGTTGCTACTTTCTGGTCCAGGCCAAGCGGCATCAGCTCCCATTCGAAATCGCGGCCTACGAGCGAATAGTAGGCTTGATGGGCTACGTAACGCGCCCAACCGTATTGCCTGGAGACGGCCAGGGACTTCATCAGATGCCATCCGGAGAAATTCGAGCAGGCGATGTAGCGCACTTTGCCGCTCTGGACCAGCGTGTCCAGCGTCTTGATGGATTCTTCTACCGGGGTCACCGCGTCGAAGCCGTGCAGATGGTAGACGTCAATGTAATCGGTGTTGAGGCGGCGCAGGCTGGCCTCGCAGGCCTGAATCAAATGATGGCGGGAGGAGCCGAGGTCGTTCGGACCGTCGCCCATGGCGAATGTGGCTTTGGTGGAAATTAGAACCGTGTTGCGGCGGCCGGCGATTGCCTTACCCAGGATTTCTTCGGAGGCCCCCTGAGAATATACGTCGGCGGTGTCGAAGAAATTTACTCCAGCTTCGAGGCAGATGTCGACCAGGCGCGTGGCTTCCTTTACGTCGCTGCTGCCCCATGCCTGGAAGAAGTCGCCGCGACCACCAAAGGTGCCGGTGCCGAAGCTGAGAACGGGAACTTTCAATCCGGAATAGCCGAGCTGTCGAAATTCCATCATTGCTAGATGCTCGTAAGGGGGTCGGCGATCCGGGGTGGTATGGATACGTTTAGAGCGGACACTCTTGTCCGCTTTTTTCGATTCTTAGGTCAATCCAACCAACGTCAACGGCGGCGGGCAGGAGTGTCCGCCCTACACGGTGATAATCTTGCGGAATGCCTCTTAGTTCTCGTCGATCCTCGGTTGTGTTGGCGCTCGTTGTCGGGTTGCTGCTCGGGATAGTGGCTGTCGGAGTGATTGAATGGTCGGTGCTGTCGCGAAGTTCCGGGCGGGGGTTGGTGAGTCGAGTGTGGTCGGCGGTGACGGGCAGAACGCTTGGCATTGATGTCAGCCAGCCCACCGTGGTCGATCGCATTCAGCGGCTGCAGCGGCTGGAGACCGTGGTTTACACCATGGACAAACTGGTGACGGGGGCGAAAGAGAGTCCTATCTTCCCAGATTTTCTGGCCGGGGACCGGCTCTTGATGCTGGTGCACGGGGAGGTTGTCGCGGGGATTGATTTCTCTAATCTGAAGCCGGGCGATGTCAGACTGGAGGGGAAGCAAGTTCACTTGCATCTGCCCGCGTCGCAGGTTTTCAGCACACGCCTCGACAGCGCGAAGACGCGAGTGTATTCCAGGCAGACCGGGTTGCTGGTGCCCACCGATCCGAATTTGGAGACTGAAGTGCGCCAGGAAGCGGAACGTGAACTGCAAGCTGCCGCTCTGGCCGATGGCATTTTGCAAACCGCCCAGCAGAATGCGGGTGCGACGATCACCAGTCTGTTGCAGGGTTTGGGATTCGAGAAGGTTGAGTTCGAGTAGGTCGGTGCGGCGGCGCGTAGAGCGGACAATCTTGTCCGCTTTTTGACCTTGGTTCTTGAAATCGGCCACTGAAATCCAGTCAAGGGCGGCGGACAAAAGTGTCCGCCCTACACCTGTGGGGTACTATGATTTTTTGACCGCGGAGGAACTTTGTATGGCAATTGCACTCGCCGACAACGTCAAACAACTGCTGGATCGCGCCAATTTTGCTCACCTGGCCACGCTGATGGAGGATGGCTCGCCGCACAGCACTCCGGTGTGGGTGGGCCGAGAGGGAGATCGAATCATCGTCGGCACGGGGGCGAAGTCGCTCAAGGTGCGCAACACTCACCGTGATCCTCGAGTGGCACTCTCCATGGTGGACTTCCACGATCCCTACCGTGAGGTACAGCTTCGTGGACGGGTGGTTGAGCAGCGTCCCGACCCTGAGTTGAAACTGATGGACGCGATCTCGATGCGGTACGTTGGCAAGCCGTTCCCGATGCGCGCTTACGAAGATCGAGTGGCTCTGATTATCGAAGTCGACAAGGCACGCTATATGAAACTTCCCTTTGAGCACACACCCACCGCGTAAAGCCCGCTGGTGACCAAATCCTCGTTGGAAAGTCCATAATTATTGGGAAGGTGGTTGTTCAGGAGGTGACCATGAAGCGTCGAGATTTCATTGTTCATACACTTTACGGGTTGGGAGCCGCTTGGGTCGGGTCTCGTGGTCTGGCGGCTTGGGCTTCTTCTGCGCCGGCTTTGGCGACGAAGTTTAGCGCCTCGGATACCGTGACACTGGGGCAAACCGGGATCAAGACCAGCCGCCTTGCCATGGGGACTGGCACGATTGGATTCGGCCATCATTCGAATCAAACTGCGCTGGGACTCAAAGGGCTTTCTGAGTTGCTGCTCAATGGTTACGACCAGGGGTTGCGATTCTTTGATGCGGCCGATGCTTACGGAAGCCATCCGCATGTGGCCGAAGCGCTCAAGCAATTGCCTCGCGACAAAGTCACCGTGCTGACCAAGACCTTCGCGCGCGATCCGAAGTCGACCCGCGCGGACTTGGATCGCTTCCGTCGTGAGCTGGGCACCGATTATCTCGACATTTGCCTGATGCATTGCCTGACGGAGGGCGACTGGACCGAGCGCTACAAGGGAGTGATGGACGTTCTCTCCGAGGCTAAGGAGAAAGGAATAATTCGGGCGCACGGGTGTTCGTGTCACAGCATAGAAGCGCTACGAGCGGCGGCTAAGTCAAGCTGGGTGGAAGTCGATCTGGTGCGCATGAACCCAATTGGCTCGCACATGGATGCCGATCCCAAAACCGTGGCCGACGTGCTGCGGGAAATGCGGGCTGCCGGAAAAGGGATTGTCGGTATGAAGATTTTGGGGCAGGGCGATTTGCGGGCGCGACAAGATGACGCCTTGAAGTATGCACTATCGTTGGGGCTTCTGGATGCGTTCACGATCGGGGCTGAAAGCAAAGCCGAGCAGCAGGATCTGATTCGGCGGATCGAGATGGCGGCCTAAGCTTGGACTGTGAACGAAGACGCCTAGAGGTACTTGATGTGCTCGATCAGCGGCATTCCGAACAAATCTGAGATGTTTCCTGAACGGTGATAGCCGTTTTTCTGGTAGAACCTCATAGCAGGTTCGAGTGGCAAGGTCGTGTTTAGGGTGATTCGCTTGCACCCTTGGGAACGTAGATGGTTTTCGATTGCGGCCAGCAACTTGGCGGCGACACCTCGACCGTGGTACTCGGGTAGAACTGCCATTCCGCGCAGATGACCTTTGTCGGTGCCTGCGATTGTGCCCACAACATTTCCGGCCATGGTGGCGACCAGGACATACATTTGTTGCAGACGGAGAGGCAGCGTTTCCTCACTTAAAACGGTGTCGGCAAACGCAGCCGGTGTATATTGCGTTCGATAAGGAGCAAAAGCCCCTCCGAGACATTTCAGGATAGCGGTTGCATCGTCGAGACGGGCGGGGCGAATCTCAATCTGTGCAATCGTATCCATATTCAACCACCGATTATAGTTTCCCTAACTGCTTCAGGTTTTGTGAAGCAGCAGGGTCATAAGGTCTTCGTCGGCGTAACTTTGTCCTACCTTTATCGCCTGCGGCTCGCGGCCGTAGACTTGAAATCCGAGTTGCAAATAAAGCTTTCTGGCTGCTGCTTGCCCACTGGCGACGGCTAGAGTCACCTGCTCGAGTTCCGGTTGCGATCGAACCCTTCGCAGGACCTCCTCCATCAGCGCCCTCCCGACACCTTTCCCACGGTGCCCGGGTTTGACATATACACCCCAGATACGCCCCTTGTGCCTGGTCTTCTCTTCCGGAGAGCGGAAGAATCCCGTCATTCCGACAAGCGGGCCGTCAACGAATGCTCCCAGCACGAAACTTTCGTCGGAACCGGAGCCGAGGCGGGCGGCCGCAGAGTCGGGTGTCGTCATTCGGTGGACTGCGGCGGACGAGGAAAAAGCCAGCGGCTCGGTTTCGAGAGCCTCGAGTCTTAGTTGCCAGAATATTTCCGCGTCCTGCTCGACCAAGGTTCGAATCTGCATGCCTGAGTTTATCCGGACCAGGAAGTCTGCTTCCACTGTGGAGCGGAGCCTCTTGTCCACCGTGTTGAGATCGATCTCGAAATCCAAGAATGACATCGTCGGGATGCATCGGACGGTGCGTGTGGATCACTTGGGGCCGCTCCCTTGTCGAATGGGAACACTAGATGCCCGGGAGAGTGCAGAGTCTGGTGGCTACGATGCGGAACCTGGATCCTTACTGGCTGGAATCGCGGTTTCTACAGGGATCGCCTTACTCTGGTAATGCTGCCCATCTGTCCTCAGGCTACCCTCAGGCGAATTTCAGCAACTAAGGTGTCGCGCCGCAAATGGGCGCTGTGCCGCTTAGGTCACGGCATAGGTTTCTCTGCACCGGTTTGCGACGTACTCGCGGATTGGTCGCGAAGATTTGCCGCCGTCTTGATTTCGAAGCTGGCCCATCTGTCAGTAAAACGAAATGGAGGCAACACTATGAAGCTACTTGCAGTTTTCAGCACAACCGCACTGGCTGTACTTCTGGGAATTTCCGTGCCCGTCTATGCGCAGCAGGACGAGCCGCATCCGCAGGAGGAGAAGCGTGCGCAGCCGGATGAGAAGGCAGCCCACGATCAAGATAAGCAACAAGAAGATAGACAGGTGTACAAAAACCAAGTCGACAAAAACCAAGAAGATAAACAGATAGACAAAGACAAAGAAGGCAAACAGGTCGACAAAGAGAAAGAAAACAAGCACGCCGAACAGGAAGAGAAATCAGCGCATCAGGATGAGCGAGCCGAACCGCAGGGAGAGCGGCGCGAAGGCAAGCCCGGCGGGCATATTCCTGACGATCGTTTTCGGGCCAATTTTGGCCGCGAGCACACTTTCCACATTGGCCGTCCGGTGATTGTCGAAGGAGCACCACGATTCCACTATGGCGGCTATTGGTTCGTAATCGCTCAGCCGTGGCCAGTAGGGTGGGCCTATACCGACGTTGTGTATGTCGATTACGTCGAAGGAGGATATTACCTGATTAGCCCGGTACATCCTGGAGTTCAGATTTTAATCAATGTCGTTTTGTAGCGCGACTGCAGGAGAAGGCCACGTTCCGAGTTGAGCGTGGCCTTTTCCGTTCTTAATGTGCTTCTGTGACGGCTGCGTTGGTTGGAGCGGTCGACGCATCAGCGGCCACTTCCGGGATGGTTTTTGCTGGCAGATCGACGGGCTGAATTTTCACGGTGGAGAGAATCCAATTCAGCTGCCGAAAAACTTCGTTGCGATCTACGGGTTTGACGGCCGTTTTGATCTCATCCGGAGTCGTTTCCCTGGCGGTTTCCAGGCCCAGGGCGAATTCGTAGCAGCTTCCGTTCTGGAAGACGTGATAGTACTTCACGTCGGCCTGGTTGTTCTCTGCTTCGGCGAAGCCTTCCACCATATGAAACTCGGTGGCGCCAACTTTTGTCTTTGACACCGTGACTGGATCACTTTCGGGATCGGCCGTCTCTGGAAATGCGAATTGCTGGCATTCCTCAGAAGTCATTTTAGAATTCATGCTAACGTTGAAGAACGCAGTGTTGAAGTCTGTGCCGGCCTGGAGTTTGCTGGGCAGTTGTACCGCACTGACGGTAGTTCCACCGGGCTGGATGAAGTTCATTTCGAATGGTCCCAGCCCATCTAAATTCAGAGTCGCCTTGTCACCTTCCTTGAGGCTGCCGTACTTGGGATAGCGGAACGACACTCCGTAGGTCGGATTGGTGTAAGTAGAAGCGTACAACTTTCGCTGACGTGACTTCTTTCTCGCGGGCGGCTGGCTTGCCACCGCGGTGGATGCTGATGCCGGTACGGTCGCGATCGGCGTGGACGGCTGACTGGCCACGGTTTGATTTGGCGTGACAATGGCCGACGTTTTGACCGATCCCTCTGAGCAGGCGCTTTCCAACAGAAAGACTCCCAGCAGCGAGCTCGTGATCAGCGAGCCCACGAGTACGGCGAGTTTTTGTTTGCCGGCGGCCTTCGTTGGGTTTGAGTGTAGACGTTGTTCTTCCGACGTGCCGTTTCCAAGTGGTTTTGGTTCTGGTTTCTTGTCTGGACTTCCTGATAATCCGAGTTCCGTGAAATGCGCCATATTGGCCTCCTGTGCTGGTTCCCCCAGTCGGGAGCCATAGAAGCAAGCTCGCAGCCGCTCGGACATGGGTTGATTCCATAAGAGTTAGAGGAGGTTCGGTTCGGCAAGAGCGTGGTGTGCGGGAGACGCTGTGGCCGATGGGACACCATTGCCGCATGCACAATGAAGCGTGGACTTGGGGAGCGCGTGGGACTGACTGGCCTTGTTCAAGGGCTGAGTTCTAGTATGTTCTAGTGCAACAGAGTATTAACAAGGCTCGACTGACCATCCTTCGTTCCGAAACGCTCGCTCGCATTCCGTGGCTGATTCATGGATTCAGCACGAGACTCGGGGGATTCTCCCGCGCTTATGGCGGCCAAACTCTGAACCTCGGATTCACCAAGCAGGATTCGCGCAGCGCAGTCGAGCGCAACCGAGCTGTCTTCCTGCAGCAACTCGCCGCCACTCGCGGTAAGAAGCGGTGGCCGCTCGTCACCCTACGCCAGATTCATTCCGATCTCATCCATTGCGTCGCTGAGCTACCGAAGGAATCGTTGGTTGGCGATGGCCTCATCACCTGCATGCCTGGTGTTCTTCTCGCGATCCAAACGGCTGATTGTCTGCCGATTATTTTAGTGGATACCAAACAGAGAGCCGTAGGAGTCTTTCATGCGGGTTGGCGCGGTACGGTCAAACGCATTGTTGAAAAAGGAGTGGGAGAAATGCACCGCTGGTTCGGTACGCTGCCCAGAAATATCAAAGCGGCGATTGGTCCTGGAGTCCACGCCTGCTGCTACGCTGTCGGACCTGAAGTGCGCCAGCAATTCGAATCGCAATTTGCCTACGCCGACGACTTGTTTCGTGAGACCAAAGAATCGGACCCCGTTCGCGAAAAGTACCCGCTGCTGTTTTTGACGGCCCGGGCTCCGGGTCACAGTGAGCTACCAACGAAGATCTTCCTAGACCTCGTCGAAGCCAATCGGCGTCAGCTCATTGACGCCGGAGTTTCTCCGAAAAACATCACCGCATCGCCGCTGTGTTCGGGTTGCCGTCCGGACCTGCTCTTTTCATATCGAGCGGAGAAGGGAGTTACTGGACGAATGATGGGAATTGCTGGCATCAAACCCTAAGCAAAAGCCACTGGATCGTGCAGCCTGATCGCAATTTGTTTGATCTATCAAGAAAGCCCGGTGCCCAGCTAGGTCTTGGCCTTTTGAAGCCGCTGTTCGAGTCCCGCGACCTCGTCCTGCAGCTCTTTCGGCAAATGGCTGCCGAACTTGGCGAAGTGTTCTTTGATCGATGGCACCTCGGCCAGCCAGCCCTCGATATCGACGCTCAGCAGTTCGTCCACATGAGTACCCTTGATGTCGAGCCCCGTCGTGTCGAGATCGGCCACGTCGGGAATCCGTCCGATGGGCGTATCTTTCGCGTGCACCTTGCTGTCGCAGCGTTCAAAGATCCATTTCAGCACGCGGCTGTTTTCGCCGTAGCCCGGCCACAGGTATTTGTGGTTCTTGTCCTGGCGAAACCAGTTCACGTAGTAAATCCTCGGCAGTTTGGAGGCGTCCGAACTGGCGCCGATCTTCAGCCAGTGCGCAAAGTAATCGCCCATGTGGTAACCGCAAAACGGCAGCATCGCCATGGGATCACGTCGCAACTGGCCCACCCTTCCCGTGATCGCCGCGGTGGTCTCGCTGCTGGCGGTGGCGCCCAGGAAAGTGCCATGCTGCCAGTTGAACGCTTCCGCGACCAGCGGAACAATTCCGGCGCGCCGCCCGCCGAACAGAATCGCATCAATGGGCACGCCTTTCGGATCCTCCCACTCCGGAGCGATCACCGGACACTGCTTCGCGGCAGCCGTAAACCGGGCATTCGGATGCGCCGCCGGCCGGCCCGAATCCGGCGTCCACGGCCGCCGCAGCCAGTCCACCAACTCGGTGGGCTTCTCCTGCGTCATCCCCTCCCACCATACATCACCATCGAGCGTCATCGCGCAATTGGTGAAGATCGAATCGTGCGCGATCGTGAGCATCGCGTTCGGATTCGATTTCACCCCAGTCCCCGGCGCCACGCCAAAAAAACCGTACTCTGGATTGATAGCGTAGAGCCGGCCATCCGCGCCGAATTTCATCCATGCGATATCATCGCCGATGGTCTCCACCTTCCAGCCGGGTATGGTCGGAATCAGCATCGCCAGATTGGTCTTGCCGCAGGCCGAGGGAAATGCGCCCGTGAAATATTTGACCTGACCCGCCGGGCTGATCAGCTTGAGGATGAGCATGTGCTCGGCCAGCCACCCCTCATCCCGCGCCTGCACCGACGCGATGCGCAGCGCGTGACACTTCTTGCCCAGCAAGGCGTTGCCACCATAGCCCGAACCATACGACCAGATCTCCCGCGTCTCCGGAAAATGACAGATGTACTTGTGCTCCGCATTGCAGCGCCAGGTCGTGTCTGGCTGATTAGGACCGAGCGGCGAACCCACCGAGTGCAGTCCGCGCACGAAATCGCCGTCGTCCCCGAGAGCCTCCAGCACGCCGCTTCCCTACGCGCGACATCAGATGCATGCTGGCCACCACGTACGCCGAGTCGGTGATCTCCACCCCGATCTTTGCAATCGGCGATCCGATCGGACCCATGCTGTACGGCACAACGTACATTGTGCGGCCGACCATGCAGCCGGTGAAAAGTCCGCTCAGCTTCTGCTTCATCCTGGCAGGATCTTCCCAGTTGTTGGTCGGGCCAGCCTCTTCCTTGGTTCGCGAGCAGATAAAAGTCCGATCCTCGACCCGGGCCACGTCGGCCGGATCCGACCGCACCAGCACGCTGTTCGGACGCTTCGCCGGATCCAGAGGGATCGCCGTGCCCGTGAGGATCATCCGCCGCAGCATCGCCTGATACTCCGCGGGCGAGCCGTCGCACCAGTGCACCCGATCGGGTTTGCACAACTGCGTGACTTCTTCCACCCACCGCTCCAGCTTGGGATGTTTGCGAGGGCGTGCGGCGGTCTCAACTTCGATCGTTGTACTGGCCATGACGATGTCTCCGATGCTTACGAACTGCGGATTGCAGTACCACGCGCTGAACCCATGTGAAGAGGGCGGAAGGCGTGGAAGTGTGCGCTAACCGACGGGTTGAGGCCCAACTTTCTCCTCTACCGCCGCATCCAGATGTTCAAGAGTCTGAGCGACGGTCAGCGAGTACATTTCCTGGCCCACCCCTTCGCCGGATTCCAGCGCGTTCTTGAGATAGTGTCCGGCAATCTCTACGGCGAGCGCATCGGTGATCAACTTTCCAGTGCGCTTCTGATATTCAACCCACGCGGGGTGGGGCAGCGCAATCCAGACTGGGCGGCCGTCGACCAGAAATTTGATGTCCACCGCATCCGCGTGCCGGGTGGCAATGGCCACGATCAGCGCCTGATAGATGCAGTGCACGTCCCTCTTGGTCCAGCGGTCCACAGTATGAAAGTCTTTGTACATGCCAACCTAAAACTATATCGAACCAGTCGGGACGGGAGCAAACTGTCGAGCGGCTTTTCAACTTGAATTATGATGAATGCTGGCTGAACGCTGACGGCTGACGGCTCAGAATCCCCCCATGAAGAATCTCGGCATTCTCCTATCCGGACGCGGTTCGAACTTCGAAGCCATAGCCAAGAACGTCGCCGCTGGGCACATTTCCGACGCTCGTATTGTTGTGGTTATTTCCAATCGGGCGGACGCTGACGGCATCGAAACCGCTCGCCGTCTTGGACTTACTGCGCTGGTAATTCCGTCGAAAGGCCAGGAGCGGGCGGAGCATGATCGCCGAGTCGTGGCTTCGCTGCGGGAGTACGAGGTTGATCTGGTCTGCCTTGCGGGTTACATGCGGCTGCTCTCGCCTTGGTTCGTGCAACAGTTTCCTCGGCGCATTCTCAACATTCATCCGTCCTTGTTGCCGGCTTTCCCCGGCCTCGAGGCTCAGGAGCAGGCCTTCGCCTACGGTGTGAAGGTTTCCGGCTGTACCGTGCATTTCGTGGACGAAGAACTCGACCACGGCGCCATCATTTTGCAAAAGGCGGTCCCGGTACTCGACACCGACGACGAACACAGCCTCGCCGCCCGTATCCTTGAGCAGGAGCACATCACGTACTCCGAGGCGATCAATCTTGTGCTGGCGGGAAAGTTTGATTTCGTGGGTCGAAAGCTGGTAACGATCACGGCGAAATCCACATAGAAACGGAGGGGCGCACACGCTGATTGCTTATAATCGAAACTGCATGCCAAACTTCGCCTCGGTTGACGAGCAGTTAGCTTATATAAAAAAAGGTAGTGCCGAAATAATTCGCGAGAGCGAACTGCGCTCGAAGCTGGAGAAATCCCGCGCCACCGGCAAACCTCTGCGGGTGAAACTCGGCATGGACCCCACCGCGCCCGACCTGCATCTCGGCCACACGGTCGTGCTGCGCAAGCTCAAGCATTTTCAGGATCTCGGTCACACCGTCATATTCCTGATCGGCGATTTCACCGGGATGATCGGCGATCCCACCGGCCGCTCCGCCACGCGCCCACCGCTCTCGAGCGAGCAGATCGCGCAGAACGCTGAAACCTACAAGGCCCAGGTCTTCAAGATTCTTGATCCGCAAAAGACCGTCATCGATTTCAACCGCCGCTGGTTCTCGAAGTTCACCGCCGACGACTTCATCCGCCTCGCGGCCAAGTACACGGTCTCGCAGATGCTCGAGCGCGAGGACTTCCACAAACGTTTCGTCGAAGAAAAGCCAATCGCCGTACACGAACTGCTCTATCCGCTGGCTCAGGGCTACGACTCGGTAGCCCTCGAAGCCGACGTCGAACTCGGCGGCACGGACCAGAAATTCAACCTCCTGGTGGGACGCGAACTGCAGCGCGCTTATGGCCAGGAACCGCAGGTCGTGCTGACCACGCCGATTCTCGAAGGCCTCGACGGTGTGCAGAAGATGTCGAAGTCGCTGGGCAATGCAATCGGCATCCACGAGCCGCCGCTCGAAATGTACGGCAAGATCATGTCGATCTCCGACGAGATGATGTGGCGGTACTACGAGTTGCTGACGGATGTGTCAGATGACTGAAATCGAGCAGATGAAGCGCGAGACGCATCCGATGCAGGCCAAGAAAGACCTGGCCCAGCGGATCGTGGCGGATTTTCATTCGGCCGACGCTGCGACGAAGGCCGGTGAGGATTGGGCCAAACAGTTTCAAAAGGACGAGGTGCCCGATAGTCTAGAAGTCGTCGAGATCCGACTCGCGGATGTAGTCCCCCAAAGCGGGGGAGGCGCAGTACGCGTCATCGGCGAAATCGAACAACCAGAAGGAGCAGGACGCATCCGGATAGACAAGCTGATTCGCTTAGCGGGACTTGCAACCTCGAACACGGAGGCCGCCGGAAAGCAAAAACAGGGAGCGGTCAGTTTGGTTAGCATCGCCGGCGCGAACATCGACACAAAGCAAGATTTGGTAGTGAGGGTGCCACTTAATCAGGACATGGTGCTGCGCGTGGGCCGGAGAATGAAGAGAATTCGCATTATGTCCGATGGTAGTCGACGGCAATAGTCACGTGGGGACAGCCGAGGGCGGCTGTCCCCACGAGAGTCATGGCAGTTGTATACTTCTCTGAATGCGGAGAGGCAAACTGAGAGTCGAGAAGCACATCTAACTCCGTTAACCTAATGCAGTCTCATCTTGTCTAATTCTTCTTTCGGACTACATATACCGCTCGGAGATTAATGAATGCAAGACTACGATCCACTGAAAGACGAGCCCAAAGAAAAACTTGACGACAACTCCGGAGTTTCCCGCCGCGACTTCCTGAAGATTTCCACGATTTCGGCGGCAGCCGTTCCGATTCTCGGGACCAAGGTGGTGCAGGCGGCTGGTGAACCGGTAAAGGTTTACGGTCCAGGCAAAGTGCCGGTCGAGCTCACCATCAACGGCCAGAAACGCACTTTGCAGCTTGAGCCCCGTGTGACCCTGCTCGACGCGCTCCGCGATCAGCTTGAGATCACCGGCGCCAAGCGAGTGTGCGATCGCGCCGAGTGCGGCGCCTGCACTGTACTCATGGACAACCGCACTGTTTATGCGTGCTCGGTTCTGGCCATCGAAGCGCAGGGCAAACGCTATCACTACGATCGAGTCCCTGATGCAGGGCGAAGACCTCCACCCCGTCCAGCAGGCGTTCGTCGACAACGACGCTTCGCAATGCGGTTTCTGCACGCCTGGGTTCGTCGTAGCCTTCAAGGCGGTCCTCGACAAGAACCCTAACGCGACTCCCGAAGAGATCCGTCACGGTCTCACGGGAAATGTCTGTCGATGCGGCACTTACCACGGAATCCACCTTGCCATTGCGCAGATGGCGCAGAAAGGAGCGTGAGCCATGCCGGACTACAACTGGCCTGATGCAGAACATCGCACTCTGATCGGCAAACGCATTTCGCGCGTGGATTCACCGGTCAAAGTTTCCGGCCGCGCCAAGTACACCTACGACTATCACGGCGCGAACATGCTTTTCGGCAAAGTTCTACGCTCGCCGTACGCGAAAGCGAAGATCGTCAGCATCGACACCAGCGCGGCGGAAAAAATGCCTGGCGTAAAAGCTGTCGAGATCATTCAGAAGGCCGGAACTACCGCTCAGTGGGCGGGAGATGAAATCGTCGCTGTCGCTGCAGTCGATGAAGTCCACAGCGGAAGACGCGGTTCGCCTGATCAAGGTCAGCTATCAACCGATGTCCTACCTGGTGAGCGACGCCGAGCCCCCTGCCGGCGCGGGGGAGGCCGCAGGCCCGATGAGCGAGGACGACATCGACGATGCCATCAGCAACCAAATGCCCGACGCACAGCTCACTCAATATCTTCAGGAGCACGGCGTCTCCTTTAAAGTTGACGATGACTTCCTGAAGGACATGAAGGGCGAGGGCGCGTCCGACGCTGTTCTTACAGCGATCCGGCAAGCTACTTATCACGAGGTGAAGAGTAGCGGCCACTCTGCCTATCAGAAAACTGCGGCACAAACCAGCGGAGATCCCGACAAAGCTTTTGCCGAGGCCGAGGTCGTCTCGGAAGGTCTTTACGGCGCCGCGGTGATCGCTCATTGCTGCCTGGAACCGCACGGTTCGGTTTCGGAGTGGCCCGACAAGGACCATCTGTTCACTCACATCTCCACGCAAAATGTTTCTGGCATCGCCGCGCAAATGGCGGAACCGATGGGGGTCTCTGCAGCCAACATTCGGATTCACCAGGACAACATCGGTGGCGGCTTTGGCAGCAAGTTCGCCGCTGACCGGTGGGACATAACCGCCGCCCGGCTCTCCAAGAAAGCGGGCGGAATGCCGGTGCGGATCATGTTGGAGCGCGACTCAGAGTTGGAAGTCGCCGGCGCCCGGCCTTCGGCTTACGCCCGCGTGAAAGTGGCAGCGAAAAAAGATGGCACTATCACGGGATGGCAGTCGCAATCCTGGGGAACCGGAGGCCCCGGTGGAGGCGGCATGCCGCCGATTCCGTATGTTTTCGCCATTCCCAGTCAGCACAAGGAACATACCGCCATTCGCAACAACATCGGTCCGGCTCGCGCTTGGCGCGCTCCCAATCATCCACAGGCAGCGGTCATTACCATGGGAGCCCTCGATGATCTGGCAGCGAAACTCAACATGGATCCTCTCGATTTATGGCTGAAGAATCTTGAGATTGCCGGGCCGCGACGCGATGTCTATCGAGAGGAACTGGCAATCGCTGCCGACCTGATGGGTTGGAAACAGAAATGGCGCCCGCGAGGTCAGAATGTTTCCGGAAATATTGCTCGCGGCCTGGGGCTTTCGATTCATACCTGGGGAGGCCGCGGCCACGAGAGCGATTGCGATCTCACCATCCATCCGGATGGCTCAGTAGATATAAAAATGGGAACGCAGGATCTCGGCACTGGAACTCGCACCACGATCGTAATCGTAGCGGCCGAGACCCTGGGCATTCCGATCGAAGCGATCAATCTTTACATCGGAGACACTCTGTATCCTCCTTCGGGCGGTTCCGGCGGTTCGACCACTCCGGGCGGAGTTAGCTCCTCGACTCGACGCGCTGCTGTGGATGCCCGCGAAGCCCTGTTCGCTAAAGTTGCCCCGGCTCTCAACGCGCAGCCTGCGGATCTGGAATGCCTGAATAGTACGGTGCGGGTGAAGAGTGACCCGAGCCGTTCGTTGAACTGGAAACAGGCTTGCTCGAAGATCGGTGCCATGCCGCTTACGATTCGTGGCAAGAATCCCGACAAGAGCAAGCTCCCCGATCTGACCAACAGCGGCGTTGGCGGAGTAGGAATGGCCGACGTTGAAGTGGATACCGAGACTGGCATCGTAAGAGTGAAGAAGATGGTGTCGGTGCAGGACTGCGGCCTCATCATCGATCTCAAGACAGCCGAGAGCAGTTGTTATGGCGCGCTTGCCATGGGGATCAGCTATGCGCTCTTCGAAGAGAAGGTGATGGACCAGGAGACCGGTCGCATGCTGAACGCGAATATGGAGTTCTACCGGCTCGCGGGGCTTAATGACGTTCCCGAGCTGGTGGTCCACATGATGACCGGCAAGGGTTATGACGAGCGCGGTGTGATCGGATTGGGCGAGCCCCCGGTAATTTCTCCCGGAGCCGCGATCGCAAATGCCGTTGCGAATGCGATCGGAGTGCGGGTTTCGTTCTTGCCGCTCACGCCGGACAAAGTTCTCGCGGCCCTGAGCCAACAAAATACGGCTCACAAGGCAGGTGCATAATGCGACCATTTGAATACGCCAGTCCGACTACCAAGGAGCAAGCTGTGGGACTCCTAGGAACCGCCTGGGGGCAAGCTGAAGTGCTTGCCGGTGGGACCGATCTGCTGGCCTTGATGAAGGATGATGTAGTGCATCCCAAGCGCCTCGTGAACATCAAGCAGATCAAGGAAATGAGTGGAGTTACGGTCGCCTCGCCGGGACTTCGGATCGGCTCGCTCACTACGCTGGGCGAACTGGCCGACAATGTGAATGTAGTCAAGGACTATCCGGCGCTGGCGGAGGCAATCAACGACGCGGCCAGTCCGCAAATTCGCAACATGGCTACACTCGGCGGCAATCTCTGCCAGCGTCCGCGTTGCTGGTATTTTCGCGGCGGCTTTGGACTACTGCCCAAAAGCGAATCGGGCAAAGACCTCGTCACGGAAGGCGAAAACCGTTACCATGCGATCCTCGGTAACGACGGACCCGCCAAGTTCGTCAGCCCCTCAACCATCGTCCCGGTGCTGGTCGCGTACGGCGCTTCGATTCGGCTGATTGGTTCCAAGGGCTCGCGAGAACTTCCGTTGGAGCGGTTTTATGTGATCCCGAAAACCGAAGCTGAGCGCGAGCATGACCTTAAGCCGAACGAAATACTTGCGGAAGTGATCCTGCCTCCGCCGCTCGAAATGAAGGTCGCTCACTATGAGATTCGACAGAAGCAGGCTTTCGACTGGCCGCTTGCCCTGGCCGCCGTGGGGTTGACTATGAATGGCCCGTCGGTCCAATCCGCACGAGTCGTGATTGGATATGTTGCGCCCATACCGTGGCGCTCCGCCGCAGCCGAGCGCGTGCTGGCAGGGAAAAATGTCTCCGAGGACGCGGCCAAAGCAGCCGCCGATGCCGCGCTGCAAGGCGCAACGCCACTGAGCCACAATGCCTACAAGATTCAACTCGCGAAAGTTGCGGTGAAACGAGCCATCTTGAAAGCCGCTTCGGGAGGTGCCGCGTGATCCGACAATCATCCCTTAAGGAGTCCGATCGCTTCAATACAAATCATCCCGACCTATGCTCGGCTCTGCGGTGGAAGGCACAATTCATCCTCGCCGAGCCCGATCCGACCGTGCCTCGTTCGAATGAAGGCTTGTTCTGGTGCATCCATACCCAGACCTGCATTGGGCCCGACGGCAAGTTGGCGGAGCCGGGTAACTGCTCATCTTCTCGTCGAAAATGTCACGGCACGGGTAAATGTGGATAGATTCTCGGCCAATAGCTGCTTGTGCAACGTGCCATCCCGCTGGTGCATAATATGAAGAAAGCTGGGCCTTCGTCCCCGACGGTCCGCATTCGTGGTGGGGGGTGGGTGATGAAGCGCTTGATGCGGGCGCTCAACGTTGGTGTTATCGTGTCTCTCGTTGTCTCCCGGGGTATCGCGCAAGCTGCGCCAGCCGCCACTCCGCCGGCGGTTAACGACTACTCCTTCAATGTCTCGACTACTCAGCCGTGGACGGATACCGGCGTGGAGCTTCAAACCGGCAATGTTCTCAGTATCACCGCTGGTGGTACACAGAGCTGTGATCCTCTAGGCGTAAGTGGTGCTTCCGCCGAGAGTCTTCCCGTGGCAAGCGCGCTCCCAGGAGCGTTGATCGCGAAACTGCAGGCGCAAGGCATTCCGGTTCTGATCGGAAGCAGCAAGGAAGTTAAAGTCGATGCACCCGGCCATCTGTTTCTTGGGATCAACGCGGGGGACAAACCACCCTGCAAGGGAAGCTTTGCGGTCAAAGTTCATCGCCAGGCGCAAGCGGCGTCGAGCCGTGGAGATGTGCTCAAGCAGCAGTTGGGAACCGCTGCCGAGATCTTCCTGGCTGGCCAGTTAGGCATCGGTTCGGCGAACGCAACTGCTCCGTCCCTGAAAATCTCCAGCGCTGCTCTGGATTCGGGACTTCGCAAGGACCTCGATGGTCTGCCGCGCCGCGTGAATGACCAGTTCAAAAATCTCGGAGACATGGTGAATTTCGTTATCATCGGGTCGCAACAGCAGGTGCAGAGCACCCTCGATGCCGCTGACTGGCACGTGGCCGACACGGACAACAAGAAGGCAGTGGTCGAAGCCGCTATGCTGACCTATGAAAATAAGGACTACCTAGCGATGCCGATGAGCACGCTTTATCTGTACAACCGTCCTCAGGATTTCGGCTATGAACAAGCTGAGCCGATCGCCATGGTCGCAAGCCGGCATCACTTCCGTCTGTGGAAGGCGCCGTTTACGTGGAACGGACAAACCGTGTGGGTGGGGGCCGGGACTCATGACATCGGTTTCGCTAAAGACAAACGCAATGGCAGTGTCACACACAAGATTGATCCCAACGTGGACGGCGAACGCGACAACGTAGGCGGGAGCTTGCAGAAAACGGGCAAGACGAAAAGCATGTCCTACTATTTGCCGCCCAATCCGGTGCAGGACGCGAAGAACGCCACCGGTGACGGTTACCACTCGGATGGAAGGGTTCTGGTCGTGTTCCTGCATTGAAGACTCTTAACTCGCTGGCTCGTGAAGTTGACCCTCGTCCGTATGAGATAATTTTTTAGAACGAGTCTTGAGGAAAACTATGGCTGAGCGCACAGTATTCTGTGTCAAGTTGCACAAGGAACTTCCTGGCCTGGATGAGCCCCCCTTTGACACGGAATTCGGGAAGAAGATTTACGAAAACGTCTCACAGCAAGCCTGGCAGGGTTGGACAGAATTCTGCAAAATGCTGCTCAACGAGTATCGCTTGAACCCGGCTCGCCGCGAAGACCAAGAGGCCATCGTGAAGCAGATGGAGCAATATTTCTTCGGCGAAGGTGCTGCCCCACCGAAGGAGTATGTGCCGCCCGCTCAGAAATAGCCGTCCGTATATCCGCTTGTTGATCAAATCACGCATTGCGCTGCATACGGTAACCAGACAATAGTTACCTTGGTGGATACTGTTTACCGTATTGTTACCTGCATTTCATCATCCCGTAACATTTCCGCACTAGAAATGAGGTATGGATCCGCCCGTCTACGATACGCTGATCCTTTCCGACGTCCATCTGGGCTCGGAGTGCAGCCGCGCCCGCGACGCGACTCAGGTGTTGAAGGACAATAGTTTCCGGCGGTTGATCCTTCTGGGTGACATTTTCGCGGACCTCAACTTCGGCCGACTCACCAAGGAACACTGGAAATTTCTCGGTTACATTCGCAAACTTTCGAACCCCAAGCGCAACGTAGAGGTGATCTGGGTCGAAGGAAACCACGACCAGGGTCTCACCGACATTATGTCGCACCTGGTCGGCGTGCGAGTGTACCAGCAGTATGTCTGGCACTTTGCCGGGATGCGCCACCTGGCCATTCATGGGCATCAGTTCGACCGCCTCGTCGCCAACAATCTGCGGCTCAACTATCTAGGGACTTTGCTCTATTTGCAGTTGGAGAAACTCGATCTGAAAGGCAAGCCGGTGGCACGCTTTTTTGATCGCTTGAACACGCGCTGGCTCCGGATGTCGGCCAAAGTGGCTTCCGGCGCGTTGTTTCACGCGCGCCAGCATAGGGCCGACCGCATTTTTTGCGGCCACACCCACGTCGCTATGCAGCAGGAGCGGGATGGGCTGCAATATTACAACGCCGGTGGCTGGATCGATTCCAAGCCCACCTTCATCACGATCGACGAGGAAGGAGTACGGATTCATGAATACCAACACCGAACTGACAGTCGTGATTCCAGCGAAGAACGAGGCGGAACTGATCCCCCGGCTGCTGAGTTCGCTGGTGAATCAGGATTACCCGAAGATGCCGAATACGAAAATATTGGTCGCTGACGCCGGCTCGACCGATGGTACGACCGAGATCGTGATGGGATTTCGTGATCGCCTGAAAGTCGAAGTGATTCCTGGCGGCTTACCCTCTGTCGGCCGCAATGCCGGCGCGGCCCTGGCCGATACCCAGTACATACTCTTCATCGACGCCGATGTCGAACCCACTTCGAATTCTTTGATCAGACGAGCAGTTGAATTGGCGCAGAGCAAGCACCTCCATTGCGTTACCACGAACATCATCTGCCGCGAGGGCAACTGGTTCGACAAAGCCATTTATCTCGGCAACGACTTCTTCCAGCACCTGTCACGGCTGCATCAACCCTTCAGCACTGGCATGTTCATGCTTTTCAATAAGCGGCGCTTTGATGAGCTAGAGGGTTTTCACGAAGAGGTACATTTTGCAGAAGACTACCTTTTAAGCAAGCAGGTGGCGAGAAGCAAATTCAGCATCGTCCGGGGAGGCGTATATACCACGAACCGGCGATTTCAAAAAATGGGACGCTTTCGCGTGATCTGGCTCTTCCTTTTTACGGCGTTGAATTTCTGGAACCAAAGTCATTTCTTGCGCGACCACAAATATTGGCAGGCCTAAGACAACTGCTTTACCTCCGTCACTCGGTGCTGCTTGTCTTCCCTAAGAATAAATCGTACGAGATCCCAACATTATTCTGCATGTTGCCGGTTCGGAGGCCTCAAACATTTAACTAGATTTTCACAGTCGCTCTACCCACCCACAGACGTCTAATCGGTATCATTAAGGTCACAACCAAAACATCACAATGAGTCCGCGGCATGCGGCTCTCTCAGGCCGGATAGGAGTGCAATTTGAAGTTAGATCTGGAAACCCGCGCAATCGACGACGTCACCGTTCTCTACTGCAGAGGCCGCTTTACCTATCGCGATGAAGCCACGGCATTCTCCCGGAAAATAGCCGAGCTTCTACCCAATGCCCGTCAGATCGTAGTCGAACTCAGTGGATTGGAGATCATCGACAGCGCCGGCCTCGGCGAGTTGGTAGTCGTGCACATGTGGGTTAAAGCGAGTGGATGCTCGCTGAAACTGGCTGGCGCCAACCGTCGGATTCAACAGTTACTGGAGCTTACCAACCTGCTCTCGGTTTTCGATGTTCATCTCACACTGGATGATGCTTTGCTTTCATTCCAGCGCAATGTCGCAAAAACCAGAACTGCGGTTCATGCCGCCTAGTGTTTTGGTTGCTGGCGAGTCTGCTCGGGTTTAACACCCGCGGAAGCCAGGCTCGCGACGACGATTCCCGCATTCTTTAAAAAGTCCCGCCGTTCCATGGCTCCGTACTTCCCCGAACCCCGCGTTCCGGCTACAGCGGCTGGGAAACGGCGGCAGAGGGAGCGTAGTTCCCCCTCAGCGCGTACCAGCGGACCTTCAGGAGTTCACCAAACATACGGATGCCATCGCGCAGCGGATGGATGCGCGTTCCTTCACGATGGGACCATGCGACCGGGACCTCGGTGACGGCAAACCCGAACTTCCGAGCCAGGTACAGCAGTTCCGGATCAAATCCCCAGCGCTCGATCTTCTGCAGCGGGAAAATAGCTTCCACGCTGCGCCGAGTGAAAGCCTTAAAGCCGCACTGGGTATCCTTGAACTGCAAGCCTAGAATGATGCGCAACGCCAGATTGAAGATTCGTCCGAAGAGCCGGCGATGCAGCGGTTGTCTCCGAATCTGCAATCGACGATCCATCCAGCGCGAGCCGATGGCAATATCCGCGCCCTTCGCGATTGCCGCAAAGAGTTTGTCCGCCTCCTCAATCGGCGAAGAAAGGTCGGCATCGCTGAACAGCAAGATGTCGCCGGTCGCGTGCAGCATCCCGTTGCGCACGCTGTATCCCTTGCCCCGGTTTCCAGGGTTCTCCAGCAGCCTCAACACTGCGTGGTTGCTCGCATACTCGCGAACGATCGCCGCGGTTCCGTCACTCGATCCGTCATTGACTACGATGACTTCGACGTTCCAGCAACGCTCCGTAGCGTGATTGAGAATTTTGTCCAGCGTGGCCGCGATGCGCGCGCTCTCGTTGTAGGCCGGGAGAATAATGCTGTAGGTGGCAGGTTCCAAATCCAGATCTCAACCGTCAGCCAGAGCTTTCAGCTATGAGACGCATAGTCTCAAGGATTGCCGCTTCGGAGTCAAACTCGTGGAATCTAGAAACGGATTGCTAAGCCAAACGCGAGGAGCCAGAAGCTTGGACCTAAATAGCTTCTTACGCCACTCGCCGCTGCTTCTCCAGCATGGACAAAAACTCCGACACCAGTTCTTCATCCCACAGCCCACCGCCTGCTTCCTGGCGCATCGTGAAAGCAGCATTCTCATGGCTTATCGCCGGCTTGTAGGGTCGCGCGGTGCGCAAGGCATCATATACATCCACCACCTGCAGGACTCGCGGAAGCAGGGGAATTTCGACTTTCTGCAGTCCGTCCGGATAGCCGCTGCCGTCCGAGTGCTCATGATGATTGCGGATAATGGGCAGCACCAGCCGCAGCGACTTCAGTGGCCGGCAGATGTTTTCCCCGGTCACCGGGTGCTGCTTCATGACGGCCCATTCTTCCTCGGTCAGATTCGTTCCCTTCTTCAAAATGTCGTCGGGAACCGCAATCTTTCCCAGGTCGTGCAAGTAGCCGCCCCGCCGCAACGCAACAATCGATTCCTCACTCAAGCCCAGATGACGCCCCAGGCTGCTGGCGTTCTCCGCCAACCTTTCACAATGACCCTCGGTATAGGGATCACGGCTCTCCACGCTCAATCCCAGAGTGCAAAGCACCGACTCTGCCGTCTCCAGTTCGTCGGTAAACTCCTTGAGTTTGAGCAGCGACTTGACCCGGGCAAACAATTCTTCCGAAAAAATTGGTTTGTTGAGGAAGTCGTCAGCCCCGGCTTCGATTCCCCGTAGCTTGTCCTCACGATCACTCAGCCCGGTAATCAGCACAAACGGAATCAGCCGGGTAGCAGGGTCGTCCTTGACTTCGCGGCACAGCTCATAACCCGACTTGCCGGGCATGACCACATCCGAAAGAATCAGATCGGGAAGCTCGCGGCGAATCTCGCTCTCTGCCCGGGCGGCGTCCGGGACCGCAATCACTTCATACCCTCGGGTGGCCAGCAGTTCGCGCATCAGCACCATGGTGTCCGGATTATCGTCGACCACCAGCACCCGTGGAGCCCTACGCGGCGAAAGTCCCCCCATCTCTTTGTAAGACGAAGAATGGCTGGCAGGAGATGTCCGGAATTTATGGGGAGGGCTCATAACCGCGATTGAGCGCACGCTTTTGTATTGTATCGGATTTAAATGGCTGCTCACAGTTTCGCCTTGTTGTCCCCGCAAATACCTGTCCAATTTTTGGACAGTCCACAGCTTTCCCTGAATGATCTGGCCAATGAAGTGAAGGCTTACGCATTGGCTGTCCCTCATTCGTGTACCTTTGTGTCCTTTCTGGTTAATGAAGTGGAAATGCTAAAACTCGTGAAGGTGAAGGACACAAAGGGTGTCCCATTTGCGGAAATCTCGATCTTCAATGTGCGATCTAACCTTGCCTGAGCCCCATCGGTTGCATAGCCTGACAGCATGCGCTTTCTTTTTCGTACCGCTGTCTATTTTGTTCTTGCAGTCGTGACGGCACTGGCTGCTTCCAAACCGCACGTGATTACTTTCGGTAAATGGACTGCGGTTAAATCGTCCATCGGTCGCGATGAAACCCGGCCACAGGACTTAAAAGTCAGAGCGCTGTACGTGGATGGCCGGTTGAAAGAATCTACGTTCGGCCTTCCCCATGAAGTTACGGAGCAACTCTTCGTGGTGCGACGCGTTGTGCGCGTGAACGACACTTTGCCCCAGGAAACGTCGACAACGCGCTGGACCTGGGAGCAGGGAGGGTGGCTCGTAGTCAACCGCGTCACCGGACATATCGCGCCAACCAGCCTGCCTGAGTTTGATCCAGACTTCTCTTCAGCCAGTTGGTACCGCGACTACGTTGCCTACTGCGGGGTCTCGGACGATGGCCGCAAGCTCTCCGCTATCGTGATGGAACTGGGCCGCCGCAAGCCGATCCTGAAAAAGCCCCTGGGCGAGGCCGCTGGCGATGAAACATCCAACCCTGAATGCGCACCGCCGGGCTGGCAACGTTCCCCAACCCGGGTAAGCTTCGTCTCTAAAGCAGATCAAAAGCTCACCGTCGCAGTCCGCGGTCACGCTGTGGAGGTGGTGACCGATGACGACCCCGAAGAAGGAACGCAGTAATCGTGTGGCGCGGACACTCTTGTCCCCGTCTTTCGCGGCCCAGTCGCGATGTGCAGGCGCGAACGGGCCTCAATCATGTGCATTCAGCTGGGAGACGATCCGATTTGGCGGACGGACTACTACAGGGGCTTGCTCTGGCAGAGGCCCTGTAGGGACGCTTTACACCCCTAAGGTTGGCTTCAGACGTGGATAACCTGAAAGCAAACAATCTTCCCTTCGCTGTCGAAACCAACCCTTACGAAGAGCCGCGCGTTCGCGAAATCCGCGCGGTAGTAGACGAGCTTTTCGTCGTCGCGTTGCTCTAGAAAGGAAAACGACTGGAGGGTGCCGAGGTGAGGGGCCCTGGTCGCGAAGTCAATCACACCCTCCTGGATCCCGGGGAAGAGCGAACGTGCGTACTGGTCATAGTCCGGCTCTCCCCTTGTCAATCGAACGAGTGCGTCCTGAACCCGCTTAGCCCGACCCGGATCGGGATCGGCCTTGGGCGGCATCGCGACCAGGGAGACTTCGGGAACATAAATACCGGTGATGCCAAGAGCGAGTCCCACGGCGTCGGTGCCGAAGCGGTTGTCGAGATTCGTAAACACGATCACCGAGATTCGCTGCTCCGGCAGCACCACGATCCCCACGCCCGTGTAGCCGGAATGCAGCACGACCCGCACTCCGCGATAGCGATCCAGGCCCCAGCCAAAGCCGTAGTCGCGCCAGTAAAGAATGTCATTGGCTCGCGACTTGGGCGTCCACATCTGGTCCCGCAGCGCCGGGGGAACGACCCGGTCGGTTTCGAGTGCAGCGGCCCATCGGGCGAAGTCACCAATATTTGCACCCACGTCGTTGTAAAGCGGTCCCAGGTCGACCGCAGTACGCCGGTTTGAGATGATCTCGCCGCCCGCGGTGAGTTCGTGCCCGGAGACCCGGTTTTTGATGATCGCAACCGGGTCCATGTAGGCGATCGAATTCATTCCCGCCGGTGTGAACAGCCGCTCAGTCACAAAGCGCCACCACGGCATGCCGCTGGCCTTCTCCGTAATCAACTGGCTGAGGAAGAGCCCTGCGTCGGAGTAGTGGTATCCCGTGCCCGGTGGGAATAAAAGCGCCTTCCTCTTAACGTTAGAAAGCAGCTGGTCAGTGGAGTAGGAGATCAACGGTCGTCCCTCCACCTCTTCTTCCACGACGTCGGGCAGGCCCGAAGCATGCGAGAGCAAATGGGCCACGCGAATGCCTTTCCAGGACGCCGGTGGATCCGCAAAGTAGCGGCTGATCTCGTCGTCGAGATGAACCTTGCCTTCTTGGACCAATAGCATGATGCCCGACGCGGTGAGCTGTTTGTCCAGGGAGGCGATCGGAAATACCGTGTCGAGCGTAACGGGAACGTTCAGCTCGAGGTTCGCGAACCCGTAAGCCTGAGTGGCGACGATGCGGCCGTCGCGCACGACGGCCACGGCAACGCCGGGGATGTGACGGTTTTTCATCTCCGCCTGTACGTAGCTGTCGGCCTCGGCTGGCAAGCCGCCGGTGGGAAGTTCCGGAGATGCTGCCGCATTCGAGGCTCCCGCCAGAAGACCAGTCAGAGCCAACACGGCCAGCACGAATTGCCTGGATTTCATTGGAGCCTCCACATTCAGTTTGAGGATCGACGGAAGGAACGCAGTAATCGTGTGGCGCGGACACTCTTGTCCGCGTCTTTCGCCGCAACCTGTCGATGTAGACGCGAGCGTCCACGCTCGTGCAACCATGAAGCCACGGGCTACTGTGCCACCAGGTTCCCACTCACATGCTTCACCAGGACGAACACCAAAACCAGCACAACTGCAGTCGCCAGGAAAACTCCGCGACGCCACCCATCGCGGACTTCCGGTGGTTCCATGAGATGTTTTGCCAAGACCGCGCCAAGCGCCAATCCAGCCACCAGGCCGCCAATATGAGCCGAGTTATCGATTCCGGGGACAGCCGCACCAAAGAACAAATTGTACCCAGCAAACAGGAGCAAGCTTTTTAGGGTGCCCTGAATCGCCTGCTTGGAAATCGGTAAATGGCCAAGATAAAGAGCCGCGATCAAAGCTCCAGCCAACCCGAAAATTGCTCCGGAAGCGCCCACACCGACCGCTAACGGATGCCACCAGAGGCTAGCGAGGCTGCCAGCGAGTCCACACGCAGTGTAAGTGAGCACGTACGTCCAGGGATCGAAGATTCGCTCCGCCAGAAACCCAAGGTTCCACAGACACCACATGTTGAGCGCGATGTGGATGATCCCACCATGAACGTAGTTTGAAGCCAGCATGCGCCACGGCTCCGCGCCCAGTGAGAGCGGCCCCCAGTTCGCTCCCCACTTCAATAGCTGGGGAATCGCGGGCGTAACCGGAGCGACCCCCGTCAGCACCATGACCACGTACACGGCAACGTTCATGCCAACCAAAGTCGTTGTGATGGGTTGTTTATTTACCATAAGCATTTAGCAGCCAGCCGGTGCCCTTCGGATCTCTCCTCAATTAAGTGGTCCCAAACACACTAACAGAAGAGCCTGGAAAGGCTTTCTCATGAAGCCTGCGGAAAGGCCGCCGGTGACTAAATGCCAAATGCCAATTGCCAAGTGCTATTCCCTCAATCCCCTGTCGTCTCCACCATCGCCATTTCTTCCACCGCCGGCTTCTTCGTCACCTGCGCGCTGGTCACCAGAATGACCGAAGCTACCACGATCGCACTGCCCGCGAGGATGTAACCATCCACCCGCTCATGCAGCACCAGCCATCCCAGAAAAACTGCTACCACGGGATTTACATAGGCGTAGGTGGAAACCTTGGCGGTAGGCACATGGTTCAGCAGCCATATGTACGCCGTGTATCCGATCCATGATCCGCAAACTACTAGATACAGCGTGGCGCCGATCCCGCGCGGCGTCCATGCGACTCGTGAGAAATCTCCAGCGGCAATGGCAAACAGCAGATTCGCCATGCCCGCCGCGATCATCTGCCAGGCCGTGGCCGAGAACGGATCTACGTCCGCCGACTTCCAGCGCTTGGCCAGCACCGACCCCAAAGCCCAGCTGAATGAGCCGCCCAAGAGGCTGATCGAGGCCCACAACTGAACCCGCCCGAACGAAGTCGTTGTGGTCAGGTCAGGCCACAACAATACGACCAGCCCGGCAACGCCCAGAGCAAGCCCGGCCTTCCCGCGCGTCGAAACATGATGATCGCCCAGCAAGAGCGTATCCAGCACCAGGAACCATAGCGGCGTAACCGCAATGATCAAGGCAGCCAAACCTGACGCCACATATTTTTCTGCATAGGAAAGCGTGAGATTGCCGCCCATCAGCAAGAGCACGCCAACCGTTGCCATCTGCCCCAATCGCCGGGGGCTAAACCAGATGGTTCGCCCCCGCAACCCGCAGAATGCCAGCATGAAAACTCCAGCAATCAGAAAGCGCACCCCGCACATGAGCGCCGGAGGGATGCGCTCTACCGCAATGTCAATCGCCAGATAGGTCGATCCCCAGAAGAAATAAACCAGCCCGAAGGCAAGCATTACGGCAAACCGGCTCTGGCGCTGGGCATTGGTCATGAGATCGTTTCGATCAATTCTGAACTGGTAAGTCAGGATGCTGACAAACCCACGATTCGTATCAGGATACGGCCTCAGCCATATCGTAAGTGCCCTCAGATTAGCCCGGTTTCAACCGGTGCTTTTTGATTAGGCCCTCGTCAACAAATCGATAAGTATCAGACACTCCCAAGGCAGCCCGCGATGCTGGATTTTTCCAAACTATGCCGGAATGTTTCGAAGGGCTATGCCGGAACCAAATTCCCGTATGACCAACGACCATGGACCGAAAGGGGGTTACGGACCGACTCGCGGCGCGTTATAATAAAACTGGAATGATTTCCGATGCGCCGCCAGAATCCCAATTCGCACCTGCCCGCGTGCTGGCTCCACTTCCTGGTTTGCCCGCGCCGCTATCTGGCAGTGTTGCCGTCGCAGGCGCGTCCCAGCCTATTCGGTAGCGACTAACTCTTCCATCCTCCTCGTCCGATTCTGGCTTTAGGGTTAAGTCCGCTCATACAGCGGCATTCTCGAAGCCAACGACCAAAGACGAACGACCAACGACCATTTTGGAGGATCCCATGCCTACTCAAACTCTTATCGGCCCCAAGATCACGACCGCTTTGCCTGGCCCGAATGCCAAGCGCGTCCTCGCGGGCGATAGCCAATACATTTCGCCGTCCTACACCCGGTCTTATCCCATGGTCGCCAAGCAGGGCCGCGGCATCGTGGTCACGGACGTGGACGGAAATGAATTTTTTGATTTCTCAGCCGGCATCGCCGTCACCTCGACCGGCCACTGCCATCCTCATGTGGTCGCCGCCATTCAAAAGCAGGCCGCCGAACTCATCCACATGTCCGGCACCGACTTCTATTACGAAAACATGGTGACGCTGGCCGAGCGCCTGTCGAAGATTGCGCCCATGCCTGGACCGCACAAAATTTACTATGGCAACTCGGGCGCTGAGGCCGTCGAGTGCGCTCTCAAACTCGCCCGCTATCACACCAAGCGGCAAAACGTGATCGCATTCTTCGGCGCGTTCCACGGACGCACCATGGGAGCGCTTTCGCTGACCGCCTCGAAGCCGCAGCAGAAGCGGCGTTTCGGCCCGTCGGTGCCTGGGGTAACCCACATTCGCTATCCCGACGTCTACCGCGGATGCGAAGGTGGGCCACAGGATGCCGAAGCTTTTGCGTTGGGCTGCGCCCGCTTCATCGAAGACAAGCTCTTCAAAACCACGCTTGCCCCCGAGGAAGTGGCCGCGATCTTCGTCGAACCCGTGCAAGGCGAAGGCGGATACGTAATCGCTCCCACCGTCTTCATGCAGGAACTCCGCCGCATCTGCGATCGCCATGGCATCCTGCTGGTGGCGGACGAAGTCCAGAGCGGAATCGGACGCACCGGTAAATGGTGGGCCATCGAGCACACTGGCGTACAGCCCGACATCGTTTGCTCAGCAAAAGGCATTGCCTCCGGCATGCCTCTGGGCGTAACCATCAGCAAAGCCGAAGTCATGGACTGGGTTCCCGGCTCGCATGCTTCCACGTTTGGAGGCAACCCCGTGTGCAACGCGGCAGCTATGGCCACGCTGGATGTAATCGAGCGCGATGGCTTGCTGCAGAACGCAACCGAAGTTGGCAACCATATGTTGAAGCGCATGGCGGGGTGGCCCAGCAAGCACAAGCTGGTCGGGGACGTTCGCGGGCGCGGGCTGATGATTGGGGTCGAGATTGTTAAAGACAAGAAGACCAAGGAGCATGCCGCCGCCGAACGCGACCGCATCATCCAACTGGCCTTCGAGCATGGAATTCTCTTCCTGGGCTGTGGCCCCAGCACCATCCGCATTGCCCCGCCACTCATCGTGACCAAAGAGGAAGCTGATGTCGCTATGGATGTGCTCGAGGAATCCATTTCGATCGTAAGTCAAGGCGCTTAATAGCCAGACCGGATCACTTCCCTGTGCCGGCTGCTTTGGGCGGGTCATCCATCTTGACCCGCCCATCCTTCTTGGGCCATGCCCTAAGCAAAGACTTGGAAAGTGTTCCATATGGAACATAGTGTGACCGGCTGTGTGATGCGCATCACATCTATTATTTTTCCCCGCTCCTAGGATTGTTCAATTGGGCCAATCATGTTGTCACAGTTTTCGTTGTCAGGGTTTTCCGGGCGGCTCACCCAGGCCACGGTTCGCGCGCTCGACTGGGTGGCGAAGCGTACACTTGAGCCCGACGATGCTCCCGTCCATCAGCGGACGGGGCGGCGCGGGGAAGAAGCTGCCTACTTCTATCTGCGACGCCTGGGGTATGTGATGGTGGCGCGCAACTTTCGCTCGTCGCGGCGGCGGGGAGAGATCGACCTGATCGGCTGGGACAAGAATGTGTTGTGTTTTATCGAAGTCAAGACGCGCACCACGCACGACGTTAAGCCCGCCCAAGCGGCGGTCGACCGCGACAAGCAGCGGGGATTAGCAGCGGTGGCCGACGAGTACCTTCGTCATACGGCACCTTCGTGCCGGTGGCGCTTCGATGTGGTGACCGTGTATTATGAACGTCAGTCCAGCCAGCCACTGATCGAGTTGTTTCGCAATGCCTTCCCCGTGGCGTAAAATGCAAGTTTGGCTTTGACCCGGATTGGCTTGACACAGGTTGATACGCCCTTATTGAAAGGATTTAGTGCTTGCCTGAGCTTAGAAAAGACCCGATTGTAGGCCGGTGGGTAATTATTTCGACGGACCGCGCCAAGCGTCCAACTGACTTTGCCCGCGACGGAGTGAAATTGAAAGGGGGCTTTTGCCCGTTCTGTTATGGGAACGAGAGCAAGACGCCTCCGGAGATTCAGGCGTACCGTCCGAACCCGAACGGGGGGCCTCCGCCGCAGCGCGACTCGCCGGGATGGACGGTGCGGGTGGTTCCTAACAAGTTCCCAGCCCTCGGTATCGAGGGTGGTCTGAACCGACAGGCCGAGGGCATGTTCGACCGGATGAATGGAGTCGGGGCGCACGAAGTCATCATTGAAACTCCAGATCACAGTGCCAGCCTTGCCACTCTGCCTCCCAAAAGAATCGAAGATGTACTTTGGACTTTCCGCGACCGCATTCTTGACCTCAAGAAAGATCGGCGGTTCAAGTACATTCTGATCTTCAAGAATCATGGGGAGGCTGCTGGTGCTTCGCTGGAGCATGCGCACTCGCAGTTGATTGCATTGCCGATTCTTCCTATCTACGTGGTCGAGGAGTTGCAAGGGGCGAAGCAGTACTACATTTATAAAGAGCGTTGCGTATTCTGCGACGTGATTCGACAGGAAACCGAAACTGGCATTCGCGTGGTCGCCGAGAATCCGGACTTCCTCACTTTGGCTCCGTACGCCCCCCGCTTTCCGTTCGAGACCTGGATCTTGCCGAAGCAGCATGAGTCGGCGTTTGAGAATTCTTCGTCGCAGTTGTTTGAGAATCTGGCGAAGGCGATTAAGACCTTACTGTTGAAGGCGGACCGGGTGCTGGATAATCCGCCGTACAACCTGGTCATTCACACTTCGCCGGTGCAGGATCCGACCAACGATCACTACCACTGGCACATCGAGTTTATGCCGAAGCTGACCAAGACGGCAGGATTCGAGTGGGGTACGGGATTTTATATCAATCCAACTCCGCCGGAGGAAGCTGCGAAATTCCTGCGTGAAGCCAGCGTGGAAGAGCCGGTGCCGGCGACCGTAGGGTAGAGCCGGACGGGCGTGGCCTGATCTGGCGCGGGATTATGTTTTGTCAGATGAAAAATGGGGCACGGCAGGCGCCGTGCCCTTTTCACATGGGGAGAGAAGATTGTCGTAATCTCCATTCCAGCGAAAACTCAGGAGGAGTTTAAAGCGTAGGACAATGCAAATTGGAGGTTGTCACAATAAAGTAAAAAGGGTGTCACCGGCGGGCTCTTCGAGAGAAATTAGGGGATTTATGCCTGGGTTCTGTCCAGGAACTCGTCGTGCCAAGCCATTTGAATGGCTTCAAGCTTGCCCTCGGTTGATTTTTGGGGATCGTCTTTGAACTCAGGCAGGTCGGTCACATAACGGTGCAGGTCTGTGAACCGCACGTTCAGAGGCTCGATTTGGGGATGCTTCTCGGAGAGTAGGATGCCGATATCTTCCGCGTCATCCCAGGTTAGGTCTTTGGGCATTTTGGATCCTCAAGTGAGTCGGAGCTGTCATTCCGAAGAGTCCACTTTCTTCCGGCGCAAACTGCAGGTCCCTCGCTTCGCTCGGGATGACAACACCTGAGTAGACAGCACGGGGCATCTCACAACACCCTAGTGTTCTTCTGACACATAGTTGCGATTCCACGACGGGATCTCGACCACGACTTTGCCGGGCTTGGTGATCACGGCCTGACAGCCGAGACGAGAGTTTAACTGTAAATCGGCAGCCATGTCCAGACGATCAGCTTCGTCGTCGTCCATTTCGGAGAGATTCTCCGCGCCTTCCTTTACCCAAACATGGCACGTGGTGCAGGCGCAGTTACCACCACACGCGTGGTCCAGGCGGACGCCGTAGTTTAACGCTACGTCGAGGATCGACTGCTCCTTGCCGTGGTCTTTGTAGGGAAGTTTGTCATGCTCGAACTCGACCATCTTGCCTTCGGGCAAGAAAGTTAGCTGGACCGTGTTTTCGCCGGGTGAGTCCACGGTTGCTGTGCCTGATCCTTTTGTTTTCTCGTCTGCCATGAAAGCTCCTTGATGCTATTTCCACAACCTGCCGAGCTTTGCTCGGCCGCCCGGACGAAGGCGTCCGGGCCTACGTGGGCATCGGCCTATTCAAAATCTGCCCTTGCTACGGGATGACCTGTCTCTGATCCCGCACCCATGTCCGCTTCGTCCATGGTCTTGCCCTTGAGGGCGGTGGTTACGGCGGTGTCCATCATCAGTTCTGCGAGGCGCATTGTGCCCTGGTTCAAGAGGTCAATCGCTTTCCGGATTGCCTGATGGTCATCTTCAGCTTTGACCTGGATCAATGCTTTCTGCAATTTAGCGACCTTTTTCTTCTCGTCGCCAGTGAGTTGGCCCCACGCAGGACTTTTCTTGCCTTTCTCGAGCGCGGCCAGAATCGTATCGGCTTCGTTGCGCGCCTCGATCACTTGCCGCTGGCGGAAGTCTTCTTCGGCATAATCGAAGGAATCGAGAATCATGCTCTCAACCTGGTCATCCGTTAGTCCGTAGCTGGGTTGCACTTCGATCTCGGATTCCTTACCGCTGCGTTGCTCACGCGCGGAAACGTGCAGGATGCCGTTGGCGTCAATGAGGAACTTGACTTCGATGCGCGGCATGCCGGCGGTCATCGGCGGAATTCCCTTCAGATCAAAGCGGGCCAGAGACCGGCAGTCCTTGGCCAATTCGCGCTCGCCCTGCAGGACGTGAATGGCAACATTGGCCTGACCGTCGATCTGCGTGGTGTAATACTGCGTGGCCGATGCCGGAATGGTCGAGTTGCGCAGAATAATCTTGTCGGTCACGCCGCCCGCGACTTCGATGCCCAGCGACAGCGGTGTGACGTCGAGCAGGAGCATGTTCTCGGTGGCTTCAGAGCCGCCGCCCAGAATGTTCGCCTGCACCGCCGCACCGAGAGCCACTACTTCATCGGGATTGAGGTCAGTGTGCGGCTTGCGCTGGAACAATTCCTCGACCAGCGCGCGTACTTTGGGAATGCGCGTGGAGCCGCCGACGAGCACGACTTCGTCAATCTGCTGCGGCTTCAGTCCTGAGTCTTTCAGAGCCTGTTTGCAAGGTCCGATCGTGCGATCAATGATCGGCTGGATCAATTGCTCGAATTGGGATTGAGTGATCTCGCGCTGGTAGCGTCGGCCTTGCGGCAACTCCATGTTCAGCAAATCAATGTCCAACTTGGTCGAGGGTTGCGAGGACAAGGCAATCTTGGCTTCGATGACCGCCTTGCGGATCGTTGCCACAACTTCGCCATTTCGCGAAACATCCAGGTCCAGGTCGCCGCGAATGTCGTCGATGGCAATTTTGATCAGCAGATTGTCGATGTCGTCGCCACCGAGGTGCGTATCTCCGTTGGTCGCGATGACTTCGAAGATCCCATCGTGCAGTTTCAAGATGGAAATGTCGAAGGTTCCGCCGCCCAGGTCATAAACTGCGACTATGCCGTTCTGCTTCTTGTCCAGGCCATAGGCGAGGGACGCGGCTGTCGGTTCATTTACCAGGCGCAGCACTTCAAGGCCAGCGATGCGGCCTGCATCTTTTGTGGCTTGCCTCTGAGCGTCGTTGAAATAGGCTGGCACCGTAATCACAGCCTTGGTGACTGGGGCGTTGAAAAAGCGCTCTGCGTTTCGCTTGAGCTGGCGCAGAATGAACGCGGAAATCTCCGGCGGGGTGAAGGTCTTCTCACCCAGCGCGATCCGCAGAACTTCTCCCGTTTGCAGATCTTCCGCCAGGCGAAAGGGAAACAGTTTCAGTTCTTCGCGAATATCTTCGAGGCCACGACCCATCAGGCGTTTTACGGAGTAGACAGCACGTTCCGGGGTCTCGATCAGATACTTGCGCGCGGCATTGCCGACGATGATCTGATCGCGCTCATCCAGCGCGACGACCGAGGGAACAAGATTCAGGCCGTCCTCGCCGGGAATTACGACGGGGCTATCCCCCTGCATGAAAGCCACGAGAGAATTCGTGGTTCCGAGATCGATGCCGACGATGCGGTCAGATGACATTTTTTGTTGTAACTCTATGTTCGAGCGTCAGCACCTAGCATTTGGCAATTAGCATTTAGCCAGCGACCATTCTTCGAATCCCCCGGAAAGTTGGGGCTAAATGCCATGTGCTAATTGCTAACTGCCGCTTTCCAGTACTTCACTTACATCACGAACCAAATTCCTGATGTACGAGCGGCGATTCAACAGGTCGACCATCTTGTCACGGACCTTGCGGCGACCTTCTTCAGAAGCGTCGTCGGGAAGACGGTCCCAATCGTGCCAATATGCTCTTAATTCCTCGGACAGCGACTCGTACTTCTCTTCCAGTTCCAGCTTTTGTCTGCCTATTTCTTCGATCAGGGCCGGGTCATCTTCGCCGAGTTTTTTCTGCGCGCGAAGCTCTTCGAGCTGCATATTGAGTTCAAACACTTCCTCCAGCAGGTCCGCAGGCACAACCTGCTTTTTGATCTCCCCGGTGGCGCGCGCCTGTTCTGTTGCTGTCTTCGACTGCTCCTCGAGTTCCACCCCTTCCAGGCGCAGCAAATACTCCGTGCGTTTGATCGGATCTTTCAAGGTGCGATAGGCGTCGTTAAGGAGCGAACTCTGCTCCAGGCTCCATTCCTGCTCCCGTTTATCAGCTCGGGCGCAGAGGTCGGGATGAAGCTTCCGGCTAAGCTCGTAAAACTCCCGCTCCAGAAGCGCAACGTCGAGGTTCAGCTTCCGGGGTAGAGCGAAAAACGTGAAGTAATCTACCGGCCTTGGAGGCTGCACCTTGCCGCACGAACTGCAAAAGTGGACGGCGCGCATGGTGCCGCACGACCAGCAGATGGCGGTCGCTTCGCCCGGCATGATCAGAGAAGAACTCGCGTTGGATTCCATCGTCATTCGTTTGCCTTTTTCGTGTGGGCTTGGTTCGGCTACAAGAGCGGCGACTTGAGAGACATCGCAGGCGCGGGCGAGGGCGCCCGCGCCACACCATCAGCCCGAGAACGACGTGCCGCATCCGCAGGACTTCGAGGAATTTGGGTTCACGAATACGAAGCCTTGCTGCATGAGCGTCTCCTGGTAATCCAGAGTCATGCCGTGCAGGTAGATGAACGATTTCGGATCGACGAAGACTCGCACATCACCGAATTGGAAGATGCGGTCGCGTTCCCGGGGCTGGGTGTCGAAGCGAATGTTGTAGCTCAGCCCGGAGCATCCGCCGCCTTGTACGCCGAGACGCAATCCGCCCTGCTCGGGCGAGATGCCTTCCTTCACGATGGCGGTGCGGATTTTCACCAACGCTTTGTCCGTTACCTGGACGCCTTTGGCCGGAGCTTTTGCAGCCGCCGTTTTGGTTTCTGTTTCGATCATGATCTCCCAAGGCGAGGCGGCGGGCGTGACGCCCGTCGTCCCCAACCAGGACTATTGAGCCGCCACCACCGCTGGCTTCGCTACGTCCTGCTTCTTCTTCCAGTCGTGGATGGCCGCGCGGATCGCGTCTTCCGCGAGCACCGAGCAGTGAATCTTCACTGGCGGGAGCGAGAGTTCCTTTACGATCTCGGTGTTCTTGATTTGCAGGGCTTCGTCCACAGTCTTGCCCTTCACCCACTCGGTAGCCAAGGACGATGAGGCGATGGCCGAGCCGCATCCGAAGGTCTTGAATTTCGCGTCTTCGATGACATTGGTTTGCGGGTTGACCTTGATCTGCAGTTTCATTACGTCGCCGCATTCCGGTGCGCCGACCAGGCCGGTCCCCACTTCGGAGCTGTTCTTGTCCAACGATCCCACGTTCCGCGGGTTCGAATAATGGTCTAGAACCTTATCGCTGTATGCCATGATTTGCTTTCTCCTTGAACTTTTTCAGTTAATTACTCTGCTGCCCACTTCACGCTCTTCAAATCCACGCCCTCTTTCGCCATCTCATAGAGCGGCGAGAGTTCGCGCAAACGCGATACTGTCTCGACCACGCGATCGGCTACGTAGTCGACTTCCGCTTCGGTGTTGAACCGGCCCAGTCCGAAACGAATCGAGCTGTGCGCCAAGTCATCCCCGGTGCCGAGAGCCTTCAATACATAAGATGGCTCCAGCGTCGCCGAGGTGCAGGCCGAACCGCTAGACACCGCGATGTCGTTGATGCCCATGAGCAACGACTCGCCTTCGACGTAGGCGAAGCTGATATTCAGATTGCCGGGCAGGCGATGCTCCCACGAGCCGTTGATGTAGACCTCGTCAAGGCCGCCCATGATTTTGTCGCGAAGCCGGTTGCGGAGGCCTGCGAGCTTGCAGGATTCCTTGGCCATTTCTTCGGACGCGATCGCGCAGGCCTTGCCCAGACCGACAATCCCAGGCACGTTTAGTGTCCCCGAACGCATGCCGCGCTCGTGGCCGCCGCCGTCGATAATGGCGGAAATCTGCACTCGGGGATTCTTGCGCCGGACATACAATGCGCCGACACCCTTGGGGCCGTACATTTTATGGGCCGAGATCGACATTACGTCGATGTTGTTTTTGTTCACGTCGACCGGGATCTTGCCTACCGCCTGGGTGGCGTCGGTGTGAAAGATTATGCCGCGTTCGCGACACAGCTTGCCAATCTCAGCAACCGGCTGCAGCACGCCAATCTCATTGTTAGCCCACATGATCGAAACCAGGATCGTTTTGTCGTCCATGGCGCGCTTAAGATCGTCAAGATCGACCAGGCCGTCTTTCTGGACAGGCAGATAAGTCACTCGATAGCCGTACTTTTCGAGGCGCTTACAGGTGTCGAGTACGGCCTTATGCTCGGTCACCGCGGTGATGATGTGATTTCCCTTCTCCTTGTACATCTCGGCCACGCCCTTGATGGCGAGGTTGTCGCTTTCGGTCGCGCCCGAAGTGAAGATGATTTCCTTGGTGGTTGCGCCGACCAGTTTGGCAACCCGTTCGCGCGCTGTTTCCACGCCTTCTTCGCCGGCCCAGCCAAACGAATGATTGCGGCTGGCGGCGTTGCCGAACTTCTCCATGAAATAAGGCAGCATCTCTTCCAGCACCCGGGGATCCATGGGCGTGGTGGCGTGGTTGTCCATGTAAACAGGCAGCTTGACTCCGTTCGGTGCTGCGTGTTCTGCCTGGGGGATCGTCTTTACATCTGTGCTCATGATTGCTCTCCTACCTTTAGGTAATCGTCACCAGCTCAGCCGGTTTCCTGGGATCGGCTTCTTCGTGGGAATGGGTCTCTTCTTTCATCTCCGAGATACTGATGCGCCGCAATACCTGTTCGATGCTCTCGTTGACTCGGCGCAGTGGTTCGCGGATCGTACAGCGATCGGTCTGATCACATTCGCCTCGCACCGTGATGCATGAAGTGATGAAGAGCGGACCGTCAATGGCCCGAATCACCTCAAACGCGCTGATCGTTCCCGGATCGCGCGCCAGCGTGTAACCGCCATTCATGCCATGCTGCGAGTGCAGCAACCCGGCTTTGACCAGCCGCTGCAGAATCTTTGCCAGGGCTTCCTGCGGAATACCGTAGGCGTCGGCAACATCTTTGGCGCTGCATGCACTGTGAGGTGCATGCTCGGCGAGGTGCTTCATTGCCATCAAACCATAGTCCGCTTTCTTGGTTAGCTTCAGCATCTGAGTCCGATTGGCAAATACGACCTTTTCAGTCGGATATGATTAGTGTAAAGGGGACGGGCTCGAATTGCAACTGTCTGCAGGGAATGGCGGGATTCGTATTCTAATGGTAACTATATTGTCCTTAGCGGTTTATGGGATGGCGATCTTTTCGGTCGCATTTGTAGGTGAATGGGGCTCTGCAGACGAGAATGGGGAAGCATTTGTGAAGTACTGCCCAAACTATCGGCGTCAGGTCCGAACTGAATTCTCCACGAAAAAGGCTTGACAAGCCGTCCAGTCAGGCTAAAATACCGCCAATTTCCGGCAAACCTCACCTCAGCCTCGCCAGGGCAAACGTGATCGTCCGGGCTTATGACTTCAATCCCGCCGTCGCAACCCCCCGAGAAGAGCATCACCATGAATGAGTGTAAGCACCCTCGTGTCCGGATTGTGGCCCGCGAGGAAGACGCCGAATTCGTCGAATGCGTCGAATGCGGCGACATCTTCGAGTCGAGCGAGTTTAAAGACATGATGATCGAAGACACCCGGCTCAAGAATGAGTCCTGAAGGCACTCCTCTCCTGGTTTGCGGAATCAGTGACGAAGGTAATCTTCCCTCGGACCTTTCCCTTGTTTGGACTATTTGCGGTTTGTTAGTGTCAGCCTGGGTACGATTGCCCGTGGAGAGATCATGTCAGTGGTGGCTTTGGTTGTCGATGACTCCATGCTCATCCGGCACACCGTGTGCCGCTTCCTTGAGGAGCGCGGCTTTACCGTGGAGTCTGCCACCAACGGGCAAGAGGCGCTCGAAGCGCTGAAGAGCGTGCGGCCGGACATCATCATCACCGATATCCAGATGCCCAAGATGAACGGCAGTGAACTCATCACGGCAGTGAAGAAGGAACCTACTCTCGAAGGTATTCCGATCGTGATCGTAGCCGGCAGACAGAGTGGCTTCGAGCAAACAGAGAAGCGCGCCGACTTCACAATATTCAAAGACATCGATATCGAGGATCAACTGGCCAAGGTGCTGCAGGTGGTCTTGGGCTCCAAAGCGCAGGCGGCGAAAGGGAGCAATTAGCAGTTAGCAATTAGCATTTGGCCCCTTAGGTTCTCGGCTGACCCGTGCCTTGGCTGAGTGCTGAATGCTGAGTGGCACTTCACTTCAACACCATTCCCGCTTCCGCTGAGAAATCCATGGGCGCAAAATCACGAGCCAGAAACTTGGGATAGGCTGCAGCTGCAATCATGGCAGCGTTGTCGGTCGACAGCGGACGCGAAGGGAAATACACAGACAGGCCTGCTCTGGCCGCGTCCTTCTCAAATTGCTGACGTAATTCCTGATTGGCAGCGACACCCCCGGTGACGAACAGGGTAGCGACCTCGTAGGCCCGCGCCGCAGCCAGAGTCTTTCCCGCCAGATCCTCTACCAAAGCTCGCTGGAAGGAAGCCACAAGGTCGAGCGTCTGTTTGTCGCAATGGGATAGATAGTCTTCGAGCGTGGGCTGCGGGATCGTCGAGAGCACCCCGCGCCGCGCGGCAATCGACCCTTGCATGTTGTGAGTTTCGACGTAGCGCAGGACGGCGGTCTTGATTCCGCTATAGGAAAAATCGAAGCGTGGGCCGTCATGAGTCCGCGCGCCAATTCGGTCGTTGCGATCTCGGTGCTTGAGCTGCGATGGGGGAAACTTCACGGCATGGGGATCGCCGTGAACAGAAAGCTTATCGACGATAGGGCCGCCGGGATATCCCAAACCCAGCAACTTTGCGACTTTGTCGAAAGCTTCTCCGGCAGCGTCATCGCGGGTGTGTCCGATGTTTTGATAGGACCAACTATTATTTTCCCGCTTTGCCAAATACAGATGAGTGTGGCCGCCGGACACGACCAATGCCAACACGGGGAAACGTAACCCGTGATTTCCCTTCCGACGTTCCTCGAGCAGGACAGCATGAATGTGACCTTCGAGATGGTTCACCGCGATGAGCGGCTTGTCCAGAGCGAACGCAAGAGCCTTGGCATAGCTGATGCCGACGAGGAGTGCGCCGGCGAGTCCGGGCCCTTGAGTGACGGCCAGGGCGTCGACGGATTGGTAAGTCTGCCCAGCATCGGCCAGCGCCTTGCGAACGACCGGCACGATCGCGCGCAGATGCTCCCGAGACGCCAATTCGGGCACGACTCCGCCGTAAGGCTGGTGCGTGGCGATTTGCGAGAACACAACGTTGGAAACGATCTGCTCACCCGAGCGCACCACGGCCGCCGCGGTCTCGTCACACGAGCTTTCGATCCCGAGGATGTAAGCGTCAGCCATAGGCCATATATTATCTGCTAGAGCCCGTCGTGGCTGCCATGCTAAAAGACTTTGCCATCTCGATCGTCCGCACTCTCCGGGAGCACGGCTACAAAGCCTACCTCGTTGGAGGATGCGTGCGCGATCTGCTGCTAGGCCGCGAGCCTGCCGATTACGACGTTACTACCGACGCCACGCCCGATCAGGTCATGCGCATTTTCCCCGACACCTACGCGGTCGGCGCGCAGTTCGGAGTCGTGCTGGTGCCGCTCCCGAAAAGCTTGGTCAGCAAGGACGAGAACGATGCAGTTGAGGTTGCCACTTTTCGCAGCGACATCGGATACAGCGATGGCCGCCATCCGGACCAGGTTCGTTTCAGCGAGGATCCGCGAGAAGATGTGGAGCGCCGCGATTTCACGATTAACGGATTGCTGCTCGATCCGGTCACGAACCAGGTTCTAGATTTCGTCGGCGGACGCAATGACCTCGAAGCCGCGATCATTCGAACCATTGGTGATCCGCAGCGGCGCTTCGCTGAGGACAAGCTTCGGATGCTCCGCGCCGTCCGCTTTGCGGCGCGATTTGGGTACACAATTGAGCTCGAGACATTTCGGGCGATTCAACAACTGGCACCGCAGATTAATCAGGTGTCGCGGGAACGGGTTCGAGAGGAGCTTAACAAGATGTTGACGGAGGGCCATGCCCGCCAGGCTTTTCTTCTTCTCGACGAAACCGGCTTGCTGCACGAAGTCCTGCCCGAGATCGAAGCGATGAAAGGTGTTGAGCAGCCACCGCAGTTCCATCCTGAAGGCGACGTGTTTGTACACACCCTGCTTTTGCTGGACAAGTTGCCACATCCCTCTCCGATCACTCTGGCTTGGGGTGCGTTGCTGCATGATGTTGGCAAGCCCGCGACATTTCGGGTTGCTCCCGACCGCATCCGTTTTGATGGGCATGTCGACGTTGGAGTCAGAATGGCCGAAGACATCTGCCATCGCCTACGCTTTTCCAATGAGGACACCGACCAGATTCTCGCGCTTGTCGACAACCACATGCGTTTCGCCCACGTGCAGCAGATGAAGGAATCCACGTTCAAGAGATTTGTGCGGATGCCGCGCTTTGATGAACACCTGCAGTTGCACCGGTTGGATTGCGAGTCCAGCCACGGAGATCTAACCTCCTACAATTTCACGCGCCAGAAGATGGCTGACCATGCCACTGGCAGCGATCAGCGGCCAGCTCCGCTGATCAGCGGTGACGACTTGATCGCAGCCGGCTACCCACCCGGGCCGCGGTTCAAGAAAATTCTGTCGGCCGCGGAAGATGGACAACTGGAAGGGCGCCTGCACAGTAGGGAAGAAGCTTTGGCGTTTGTACGGAGCGAGTTTCCGAACCTCGAGTAGGCTCTGAGCTAAAGGGCTTAGAAGCCAACCCCGGTCGCAAAATTGCACCAAAAAAGGTGCAAAAGTCGGTTTCTGCCGAAATCTTGTCAAGCCCCCACGAGACCCTAAATTTGCTTAAGTCCATGAAACTAATGCGAATATATTGTTCGAAAGCATGTCCTATTTACCCTGTCCAACCTGCTATCCTAAAAATAGGGGAAAAGTGCTCAAACTGGCGAGAAAACGCGGACAGGAGTGTCCACGCCACACGAGATGAAAGTCACCGAAAAGGACGTCGCCTACGTCGCGGACCTGGCAAATCTGGAGCTGACGGAAGACGAACGCGGGTTGCTGCTGCGCGATCTGAACTCGATTCTCGATTACATCGATCGCTTGAACCAATTGGACACGACTGATGTCCCGTCGATGGCGCAGGTGTCGGACCGGTACGGAATTGATCAGTCAAAAACCGGGAGTGCGCGCTTCGCTTCCGCCAGCCGTGAAGACGTTCTCGAAGGTCTCCGAAAATCACTGCCACATGAGGTTGCGTTGCAAAACGCTCCCGACTCGGACGGAACATTCTTCAAAGTGCCCAAAGTGATCGAGCGGTAGATCAGTGGCCAACGGACACTAGCTAGTTTCCAACAGACCACGAAGCACTAATCGCTAATCCCTAATCTCTTATGGACTTGCATTCACTCACTATCGATGCCGCCCGCTCCGCCGTGCAAGATCGCACGACCACGGCAACGTCGCTGGCAGAAGCCTTTTACTCCAAGATCGAAAAAGATGATCCGCAGATTGGCGCGTACCTCACACTCTCGAAGGATCGCGCTCTGGAACAGGCTGGGCGGATGGATTCGCTGGCTACAAAAGGCGAGCAGTTGCCGCCTCTGGGTGGTGTGCCGGTTGGCATCAAGGATGTGATCGTGACGCGGGGAGTTCGTACCACGGCAGGCTCGAAGATTCTGCGCAACTATATTCCACCGTATGACTGCACGGCAGTGGCTCGGCTGGAAGCTGCGGGTGCGGTTGTGCTCGGCAAGCTCAACTGCGACGAATTTGCCATGGGATCGTCGAACGAGAACTCGGCATGGCATCCAGTGCACAATCCCCGCGATCTGACTCGCGTGCCCGGAGGTTCCTCGGGAGGATCAGCGGCAGCGGTGGCAGCGGATATGGCCGTGGCCACGCTGGGATCAGACACTGGAGGGTCGATTCGCCAGCCCGCGTCTTTTTGCGGAGTGGTTGGCCTGATGCCGACGTACGGCCGGGTGTCGCGCTATGGGCTCATCGCGTTCGCGTCGTCGCTCGATCGCATCGGACCGCTCACGAAAACCGTGAAGGACGCGGCCACCGTGCTTCAGACCATCGCAGGCCGCGATCCGATGGATTCCACTTCCGCCGAGGTACCGGTTCCCGACTTCGTTGCCGAACTGGAGAAGCCGGTGCGCGGGCTCAGGCTTGGCGTCGCAAAAGAGTATTTTGGAGAAGGACTGGACGCCGAAGTTCGAAAATCAGTAGAAGCGGCAATTCAGAAGCTGGCAGAATCAGGCTGCGAGATTGTTCCAGTCTCGCTGCCGCACACGGATTATGCGATTCCGACTTACTACATTGTGGCCACAGCAGAAGCATCGTCGAATCTAGCCCGTTTCGATGGCGTCCGCTATGGTTACCGGGCTGGGGATGCGCGCACGCTCTCCGAAATGTACCGCCGCAGCCGCGACCAGGGGTTTGGCGCCGAGGTGAAGCGTCGTATCATGTTGGGCACGTACGCCTTGAGCGCCGGATACTACGACGCCTACTACCTGAAAGCACAGAAAGTACGGACCTTGCTCGTCCGCGACTTCGAGGAAGCGTTCAAGGAAGTGGATGCGATTGTGACTCCGACTAGTCCCACCGCCGCATTCAAGCTGGGCGAGAAGGTCGATGACCCCCTGTCCATGTATTTAGCCGATATCTTCACGGTCACGGCGGACTTGGCAGGCATTCCCGGAATTTCCGTTCCCTGCGGAAAGACCAAAGAGAATCTGCCCATCGGACTGCAGATTCTGGGCAAGCACTTCGACGAGGCTACAATCTTGCGGGTGGCGCAGGCCTGCGAGCAGGCGGCGTAAGCTGCGGTGCCCGTCTATAGCGGTTCGTAATATCGTTCCCCGGAACAGGCGCGACAGAGCAATTTTCCGTCACGATTCACTTCACGGCGAAAATTAATACCTTCGCCACAGACTTCGCAAACAATACGATCACCCTTGTATCCGGGAAATTCTTCCGGAGGCAGGTCGACTTTCACCCATTGAGTGGTGAATAGATCATCCTCCGGCATTTCTCGATAAGCCAGCATCTGCTGGCTATTTTTATTTTCGAGTTCGGGATACATCTGCCGGGCCAGGGCCTTGGATGATTCTTTGGCCGCGATGCGCACGGCTTTGCCGCTGTTCACGTCGACGAAGGTCGCAGCCATTTTGCCCCAGTCACGGAACTTCAGCGCCCGCTTGCCGAGGCGGCAGCCTGTAACCACAGCAACGGCATCCGTCGCGCAACGATCGATTTCCACAAAGGTTACCAGGCGCTTTCGATCCTTCCCGCGAGGATCCTCAATGCCCAGCTTGGTCAGGCCGAGCATAGCCAGACGGACGCCGAGAACCTGACCGGCGCAGAGGTGGCCATGCGCCTGTTCCGCCTCGCGGAGATATTCGTCGAAAGATTTCATTTCAGCTGTTAGTTGCCAGTTGCCGGCTGCATTGCATTGTAGTCCGCGAACCGGCAAAGAGTCAGAACTCAAAACCAACACCAACCAAACTAAGGAGAAATTTCATCATGAAGTCAAGTTCAAAACCAATCCTAGGCTCGAAATCTAAAACGGTGCTCGCGATTGTTCTATCGATTTCGCTGCTGGCAACCGGCTGCAGCGCTCAATGGCTCAGCATCGCTCTCGCCGATTTACCAGTGCTAATCCAGATGGCCCTGAACATCGGTACGATCATTACCACCTTCGAGTCCGGCCAGCAGATCAGCGCTGCCGAGGCCGCTGCCATCCAGAACATCTCGGCACAAGCCAGCAAGGATCTGAATCTGCTGGCAACGCTCTACAACGACTACAAAGCGAACCCGAATGCGAGCGCCCTGCAAAAGATCCAGAGCGTCATCGCGGACATCGACCAGAGCCTGCCAGCGCTCTTGCAGGCGGCGCACATCGGTGATCCGGTTCTGTCGGCCCGAGTCACCGCGGGAGTCAACCTGATCCTGACCACGGTCGCCAGCTTCGCCACGCTGATCCCGCAAACCTCGACGCAACTCGTGGCGGCAAAAGTGACTCGCCAGCAAATTGCCATTCCCAAAGCGAGTGACTTGAAGAAGCAGTGGAATCAGCAGGTGTGCGGGCCAGCGATTAACTCTGCGTTGAACTTCGGTACCGCGGGCTGCCTGGTCAGATAACCAGTCTGCAAGCTCCTCTACCTGCCTCCCACAAAGGATGTGCAGGTAGAGGCTCTTTTGTTATTTTCGTTTCCAGCGCGCCCCGTCCTTCGTGATTTCTACAATGATCCCGAAGCCGCCGAGCTCGCCTCGGATCGCGTCCGAGACCTTGAAATTGCGGGCTCGCCGCGCCCCTTCCATCTCTGCGACTTTCTTTTCAATCTCGGCGTCGGAGAACTGCTGTGCTCCAACGGTTTCGAGCAGGCCTTTGCTAATCTCGCTCTCGCGGCCTTCTGCTTTCGCCCAGTCCACAATGCTGAGAATCTTCGGCGCATCGTCGTCTTTCAGCACCGCAAACAGTTCGTCAAAGCTCTGAAGCACCGCAAGCAGGGGAGGAATGTCGTCCTTCTTGAATTGTCCTGCGTCCATCGCCGCATTGGCTTTCCGCACCATGTCGAAAATCGCGGCCTGAGCCTGTGCCGTATTCAGATCGTCGTCCATGCCTGCCCGCATTCGTTCGGCGGTTTCGCGCGCCAGTTCGGCCATGCTCTGAGTTGCACCCGCCGGGAACTGCGCGGCGGTCAAACGAAGCTGAAAGTTCCGCAGCCGCTCCACCGACACGGCGGCCTGCTTCAGTCCATCGAAAGTAAAGTTCAGCTGGTTGCGATAAGGAACCGACGCCAGCAGAAACCGGATCGACGATGGCTTGTGTCCCTTGAGCACCAGGTCGCGAAGCGTGAAGAAGTTACCCAGGCTCTTGGACATCTTCTCGCCCTCGACCAGCAGAAATCGCACATGAAACCAGAAGTGGGCAAATGGCTTCCCGGTAAGCGCCTCGGACTGCGCGATTTCATTTTCGTGGTGAGGAAAGATCAGGTCTTCGCCGCCCGCGTGCAGATCGAAGGTCTCGCCTAATTCCTCCATTGCCATCACCGAACACTCGATGTGCCAGCCCGGCCGCCCCGGCCCAATCGCTGTCTCCCACGAAGTCTCGCCGGGTTTCGGCGCCTTCCACAATGCAAAGTCGCGCGCGCTGTCTTTCTCGTATTCGTCCACATCCACGCGCGCCCCGTCTTCCATTCCAGCGAAATCTTTCTTGGAGAGTTGCCCGTAAGCAGGAAACTTCGCAATCCTGAAATAGTAAGACCCATCCTCGGTCCGGTAAGCGAATCCTTTTTTCTCCAGTTCAGCGATAAATTCCGCCATCTCCGGGATGTGATCTGTGGCGCGCACCAGGATCGGCTGCTCTATATTCAATGCGGAGATGTCTTCGAGAAACGCCTTCTCATATTTTGCCGTGTATTGCTGGACGCTCACGCCATCACGAGCTGAATTGCGGATGATCTTGTCATCAACGTCGGTGATGTTCATCACATGGCGGATGTTGTAGCCGCTCTGGCGAAAAAACCGATGCAGAATGTCCACCGCAACGAATGTCCGCAGGTTGCCGATGTGGCCGTAGTCATAAACCGTGGGCCCGCAAGCATACATGCGAACCTCGCCGTCTTCGATCGGCCGAAAATCTTCCACCTTGCCGGAAAGTGTGTTGTAAAGATGAAGCGCCATAGTGAGAGCCGGAACAGAAAGCAGAACCGTTCATTCTAGGGGCACAAAAGAAACAGGGTCAAATCCGGGGTGGGATAGGAGCTAGAGCGATCCAAAGTTGCACCCCCTGTCTGTGGCGACACGGTTGTGGATCGGAATCCAGGTGACGCTAAAGGCGCGCACTCTGCTCAGTGGGCGGATGCTCGGCTGCCCTTCCGGTAATATAAAGGGCCCTGAGGAGACCAGCCACGCACATGATTGTGCCGCCCGGACAGATGAGGAAGGTCAGGGGAAGCCCCAACAGTCCGCCGGGAAAACGCAGGGGATTAGTTTGACCGTTCAACAGACCTATCAGGAAATCGACTCCGAAGAACGCGATCCCCAAGACGACTGAGCGCACGGCGAGCCTCCCCCATTGCTTCGCTGTTTGGGCGAGTTTCTCTCGACGCCAAAGTACGACGCCAATGCTCGCTAAGATCAGAAAAGTGATCACAACTGCACTGAACGGAAGCGTGGTGCGAAGCCACAGATTGATGACAAAAACAATCAAGGAATACTGTAGCCCGAGTGCGAGTATCGCAATTAAATCCGCCATACGCCAACCTTCTAGGATTGTGGACCGTACTGGCCCGCCTTCTGGCAGGCTGCCGTGGCGACCCAGCCGAAAGCGTGCCCCCCAAAGAAACCCTCTAGTGCACCGTTAGCCGTTCCTGTACTTTCGAGGGTATTTGCGGCGTGCCGTTGTTTGCGGCTACTGACGTTTGCGCTCCCCGAATAGCAGGTACAGTATCGCCCCGAACAATCCACCCTCAGCAATGATGACGGGCACAAACCATATTCCGCGCCACTGAGGATACCCGCGCAGAACAGCAATGAACAGCAGCAGGTGAACCACCAACAGACCGGTAGTCGCGAGCCAAAAGCCCGGACGGCCCCAATATGCTCTCGACTGCCTGATGGTTATCCAGAAGAGACAAGAAGTGAACACCCCCAGCGCTAGCCATGCTGACGGGAGCTTCGCACCTTTGCTAAGAACAATAACAGCGGCGAACACCGCCAAAACTACTAACGCGATCCCAACATACAGGAAGAACCGCTGAACGATCTTTCCCAAAGTCATCTCGCTCAATGGCACTCCCCGTTGTACGCCGCCGATCCAGCGGTATAAAGAGCGTTTCCCCCAGCGTACACAACGACCGCATAGGGCGCGGCCTCTTCCAGAGCTCCCGCGGAGCCGTAGGTGCTGGATTGCAGACCACGATATATGCTTGACCTAAGTGGGACAGACAGTCCTTGATAAACGCTGTACGCGGAGGCAGCCGCTTGGCCCGCTCCGGCCACCGCTTTAGGCCCTATCTCAGCAACGTCACCGGGGCCGACACCGTTGCCAGGAAGGGGATTGAAAGCATCGGCGAAGGTTTCCGCCATGAGCCGGTCGCAGCCTCCCTCCCCGAAGCTGTGGTAGACGGCGCTGAGGCTGAAGTTCTTAAAGAATGCTTTCGTGAACGTCCAAGCATAACTCCCGTTGTTTGCGGCGTTAAACGTACTAGCAGTGAGTTGCATCGTACATGTACCCGCGCTCTCTGCCTACCGCGAAGCAGTCGTCGTATCGCCAGAGGAAGAATGCCCATCATTCGATGGCTTCGGCTCTTCCATGAACCTCCCGACAACAGAAAGAACCCAGAGCATTGCGTATAAATCCGCGATGCCGACGGGCGCAATCACAACGGCGGGGATCCATCTGGTCGTCCAGGGAACAAACAAAATCAACGGAAGGTGAAGCGCTGCGAGAAGGGTCATGGTAGCCCAAAACCATACATACCGTCTCAGCTTCCACCTTAACGCAATAGCGATGGCAACCATCAAAGCCGACATAATCGAAGGGCGCGCGAGATCAAATCTCCTGAAATATACAAACGGAAGCGCTAGGAGCAGAGTGCCGAACATGACGCACAGAATTCCCCGCCACGATAAGCGCATTTTTCTATCTTCTGCTGTTATTACCGGCACTCTGCAATCTCCAGTCCAGTACCGACGAGGTCTAAAACAACTGACGCTCCAGCAATAGCTTGCCCCGCAACCGGTATGGCTTCAAAAAGAGACTTCCCGATTCCTAGAGCGTTAACACCCGTTTGAAACGCCGCAAACGAACCAGCACCACCGTTTGGTCCTGAGACATCGGACACCGAGGCGGCAGTGGAGATGAGTGCTCCGCCTAGTGCGACTCTTCCAAGAATATTTGTTCCGTTGGAAACTCCTGCGGCACCGTGGAAAAGGCTAAACGCTGCCGCAGCAGCACCACCTTCAGGAATCAGTCCTACGGATTTTTCTCTTAGCCGCTCTGCTTTCAACAGGTTCACCGACAGCAACCGTAGGTTGCTGTGCAGCACCCGTTCCGGGGTGACGTGTCCCCCTTACACCCGACGCCGCAGGCGGCGCGACTTTGATCTTCCCCGATACCGCACAGTAAACCCGCGAATCGGACGCCCGAAACCTCCAGAACGGCACCCTCACCGTGGCAGGATCGCCACACCTAGGGTCAGGGTCGGCGGCTAAAGGAAAAACCCTCTCCGGGCGACCTGACCCATTACAAGGGCTTCGATTTGTTGAGATACCAGATGAGCAGAACCACCGCCAAAACGACATCAAACATGATGCCGAGCGGATGGTGGTAGTCGTACCAAACATTCAAAGCGAGCAGTGCCCCGACTATCACCCAGGATGCAAGCGAGCGTTCCGGGCGGCTCATTTACGCACGAAAACCAGATAGAACAGGCACAGGTAGGCGAACAAGCCCACTGCCCAGTACCAGCCTTTGTTGCTTTTCGGCGTCCAGACCCAAACGAGAACTCCCCCGAGAATGGCGTGCGGTGCACCCACCAACACCTGCAGCCACAGAGGCCAGTCTTCAAACTTCGTGATTAGGACGATCCCAAGTGCCATTTTCGACAGCGCTCCTTGCTACGGGTGAATGCTCGTTGCAGCGCCAGCGCCACAAAGCAAAAGTGCTCCCGCGTCAGCTCCGGTGCCCAGAGCATATAGGGGAGTCGTGACTGTCGACGTGAACTCTCCTAGCAGCGGCGCAAACACGTTCCCTGCGCTCTTGGACCCGAATGCCACAGAGAACTTACCTAGAAACTCAGCGCCGAGTGCCAGATCGTTGCTTTGGTAGTTGCTCGCGACCGGGAACAGCGCTAGAGCGCTGAACGCTTGTACGATCTTTCCGGTGGTCGTCTGATGGAAGCCGTTGTAACAGTTTTGCGTCTGCGCCTTGACGTACTGCTTCATTGAGTTGAGGACGGCACCAGGATCAGGCCCGTTGTTTGCGGCGTTAGTTGCGTCGCAAACCGGCATGCAGTTCATCTGCGGAGCCGTTATTCCCAAGACATTCCAAATGCTTGTATCAATTGGCAAGCCGCAAGGCAAGCCGACCGACTCGCCGCAGAGGAGTGAGCTTCCATCGAACGAGGAACCGAAGCCGAACGAGAACCCGCTTTGCCCGCCCGAGGTCCTTGGGAACGGAGTCCTGGGGTTAAAGATACAGAACGAGTCACGGGTCGGGTCGCAACCGGCTCCTGTATCGAAGTTTTGCCCGGTCCAGCCGCTGTCGTCATCCATGCTTCCATCGTCGCAGAAGGGCTCACAAACGAGCCCGGTCGGATCGGTGAAGCTCACCGGATTATTGAGCACGTAGGCATAGCGGTTCCAGGTCTGCGGATTGCTCGGGTCAGCCACACTCAGTCCCGCCGGATCGGGCGTCGCCCATCGGCCCTCGTTACCTGTGTACTGGCGATACAGGAAGTGGTCAAGACTAACGTAGCTGTCCAGGAAACTACCGCTAATGCCCTGGTAATTCGTGATGCTGCTAGTGCAGCTGAGGTCATCGCCAAAGGGCAGGACGGTACATTGCTGGTTGGTAGCACCGCTCAGGTTGGTAACTGCCCGCAAGGTCCCGAGCCAGTCGGTGTGTAAGAATTGTGCCGCACCGTTAAACGTGACCCAATGCCTGCCGTTGTCGAAGAGTTCGGAAGTATACAAATTGCTCGTGCCAGGCACCAGTGCTGACATCTCGTTGCCGCTCAAGTCATACAGGTATTCGACGCTGTCACTGCTACCCACACCCTGCTCTACCCGGAAACCAGCGCCGTTGTATGCAAAGAAAGGGGGCTGGCCCACACATCTCCGCTCCGCCCAGAAAGCGGTTGCCCCATCCTCGCGTTTTTTTGCGAGGGTGGGTGCGAGGCTCTCGACCAAGGGCCTGACCAGTTTTTTGATTGACGGAATACCTTGCATCAGATAACCTAAATGTACACTCTATTATCTATAAGATGATATAGATCTTTGACAATCCGGCCCGTGCGATCGGGCAAGGTCTCGGCTGCGCCCCAATGCAGAGTCGCCTCAAAGCATCCTACCCACGCGAAAGGGGACCATGTCCCGTTCCCCCGACCCACGCGAAAGGGTACCATGTTCCGTTCCCCCGATCCAAGGGACTAGCCGCCAGGCGCCGAGCCGCAACTCCCATGTTCTCTAGATTTTGCGTGTAACTCCTTAGAACTCAAAGATCTAGCACATAGTCAAAAGTTAAATGGCTTGTTTTCTAGATTTTGCAGACGGGAGGGGGGGAGGGGGTACCCGGTACTAAAGAGTAAACTCCTTCCCATTACGGGAAAATAGCGATGGCCTCTGTGAGTGAGCACCAGCGATTCTCAGCCCCGTTCTTGTTGGAAGCACTTACCAACCGGGTAAATCGCCTCTACCTGATCATGGTTAAGTCCTGCCGCTGCCCGAGGGCGCGCTTGAAACCTGGTGAGCGGCTCGCAGGCGCTGTCCGACGACGAGTACGTAGTGAATTCCAGAGAGGATGGTGAAGGTAAAGGTCGCGCGCAAAAACGAGAGCCGCGCGATGGCAACCCATCGCGATCTATTTATTTCGAACAGCAGCACAAAGAAGACGGCCGCAACCTGGGCGAAAGTGTTCGCCTTGCCAAAGATGCTGGGACGAAAGTCCCGGAGTCCGGCGATCGCGTAAAGCACTGCACTCGCAAACAGGATCGAAATGTCCCGGCTGAAAACCACGACGGTAAATTTCCACGGAATCTTGTGCAGGATCGACAGCACCATAAACATGGTGCTGAGCAGCAACTTGTCAGCGATGGGATCGAGATACTGTCCCAACATGGTTTGTTGTTTGAGAACGCGGGCCAGCAGGCCGTCGAGCCCGTCACTCAGTCCCGCCAAAACAAATAAAGTCAGGGCCAGGGAATAATGCCCTTCGACCAACTTGATCACAATGAAGGGCAAGAACATCATCCGCAAAAGGGTGAGCTGATTGGGAGCAGTCAGAAGTTGCGAGAGCTTCACTTCTGCTCCCCAGACATTTGTGGGTTGACTGCAATGTGGCGCATGAGCACCGAAGCAGGATCAAGGCCCGTCTTGCTGGTGAAGCGTTGTGACAGTGAAGGGATGCTACCGTCAGGCAGATCGAGCTCCATGCGTTCTACGCGATGCATTGGGACAAAGACCACGCCGGGAGAAAACGGCTCGCCGTCCTTCACCAGAGACACCAGGTCATCGAACGAAGCCAGTTCAACCCCGCAGAGACTCAACCCTTCCGCAGTAAGAGAAAGGATGGCCCCCCAAAGCTTCTCCCTGGGATTGCCGAGCGTAACCAGCACCATGATGCCAGGCCGAAATGGATTGCTGCCTGCAGGCGCAGCGCCGTCACTCTGGGTCACATTCTCCACCACAGCGATTGTCGCCGGGAGATGGCCACTTTGCAACTCCAGTCCAAATGCAACCCTTAGTGAGAACACCAAGAATTCTCCAGCCCGTGATCTGAATACTCGAGTCTCAGTCTCTAGGCTTTAATTTTCTCTAAACGTTGCCGGAATAGCCGCTGCCCGCTAGAATTGAAACCAGCCATTGCCTCCGCATGTAGGCCCGTAGCTCAGTCTGGTTAGAGCGCTTCCTTGACACGGAAGAGGTCGATGGTTCGAGTCCATTCGGGCCTACCATTCAAACAAATCCCAGAATCTTCTGCCCGTGTTCAGCGCGTGATTGTGCGTGCTTTAATCGAAGTTGGGCGAATTGAAAGGCAAATCTAAGTTCGTTTCTGGTTCGCTACGAGTCAGTCAACTTCCAACCAAGACGGCGAACTCGTCGCCCGTTTTGGGGCTGCTAGGAATCGGGACTCAACCCGTCCAGGGTGGAGCGATGTACCGTGCCCTGCGCTGCTGCGCAGAAGGGAACTCCCCTTGGCAACAGGTATACGGGCTTCAGGCTTCGCGCACTCTGCTTTTCCCTTGCTTGTGCCCTCTCACCACAAATGCCAGTGCGGGATGCCTGTCCCCGGCCTCAACCGCGCCATGGCCAACAGCACCACAGCCAGGCCGCTCAGTACGGCTAGCCCCAGGTAAATATCAATGTACGAAAGCAGCCGGCTCTGCGTAACCACGTTCGCCTGAAAAAGCTGCAGCGCCCCCAACGCAGGATTGCTTCCCGCGCCGCCGTTGCGTGCGATCAAGCCGCTGTAGGCCGACAGCGTGGATTGCACCGTCGGATCCAGCCGGTTCGCCACGTCCAGAAGCCGCGACGAGTGCAACGTCATGCGGTGATCGAAAATGACTGTCGCCGCCGTAACCCCGAACGTGTTACCCAGCTGGCGAACGAAGAAGTACGTCGTAGAAATGTCGTTGAGATCAGCCACAGCCGCTTGTCCGGTCGCGATATTGGCCGCTGAAATCAGAATCGGCGCCAGCGCGAACCCCTGCAGGAAAATCGCCGGCGCCAGCACAATCCCCGGCGTGGTCGGCGTCCATATATAGAGAAAGGTCGAGAAGGTTCCGATCAGCAGCACGAAACCGAGGGCTGCGGTACGCGGTCCGCCGAGCCGGGGCTGGATCACTCGCAATGTGAGCAGCAGCCCGGAGCCGAGCCCGCTCGTGTACATCACGATGAATTCTCCGGTCTGGGTTGCACTGTAGTCCTGCACGTAGCGCAGATACTGCGGCAGCACGAACAGTCCGCACCCGAGGATCGCGCCCACCGCCATCACCAGGAACACCGACGCGCGCAACTCCGCTTCCCGCCAGACGGTCCGCAAGTGCAGAACTGGCGATGGATTTTCTGCGCGGCTATCCCACCACAAGAATGCCGCGAAGCATACGGCCGCGATAACGAGCGATCCCGCAATCAGCGGAGACTCCAGCCACAAGTCTCGCTCCCCACGGCTCATGCCCACTTGCAACGCCATCAGCGACGCGACCAGGAGTGCGGCGCCCCATTTGTCCACATAGCGGCCGGCACGGCGCAGGTACAGGTATCCGGGAGGTACCAGTTTCCAGATCAGGATCGCGCCCACAATCAGAAAAGGAAAATCCAGACAGAACGCGTAGTTCCAGTGCAGCGTGTCGGTGATCCACCCCATGGCAATGGGATAGGTAATCTGAAACGCGAACAGCACCAGGTACAGGCGCGTGACCGCGAAAATTCGTGCCTTCCCCGGAAACATCAGCCCCGCGAGGATCACGGCCCGGACCAGGAACGCACCGCCCCCGAATCCCATGATGACGCGCGAAATCAGCAGCAGTCTCAGGCTGTGCGCGCTGAGCGCGCAGCCCACTCCTCCCACGGAGTAAAACAGGATGCTGTACAACAAGTGCCGGCGCGCCCCCAGCACGAAGGTCATCCACGAACTCAACGCCAGCGAGCACAGGAACCCGAGGTTATAAAGAATTATGACCCAACTGATTTCGTCGGTGCTGGCGGCGACATTTCCCTGCATGTCGGGAAGCAGAACGTTGATCGAGATGCGGTTGGAGATTTCGATGGCGGTGACAAGTCCCACGCTGAGGAGGATCGCGAGCCTCCGCGATTGTGACAGTTCCGCCAGCGATGCGCCGAGGCGGGTGCCATATTCCCGCTCCCATTCTTCCAGTTCGCCGGGGCGATTGCCGCCAAGATAGCTCATGGGTTCTTGTGCACGTCAGCGCGTATAAATAGTGGCTTCGACGTTCATCCCCGGACGAAGTACAAAATGAGAATCGTTGCTTAGCCTTACCAGGATCTTCACCGGGATGCGCTGCACCACTTTGATGAAATTCCCTGACGCGTTCTGCGGCGGCAGCAGCGCCTGCCGCGACCCCGAAGCAGCCGCGATAGAATCGACTACGCCCTCGAAACTGCGGTTGTACGCGTCCACGTGGATTTGCGCTCTCTGTCCCGGCCGCACATGGGCCAACTGAGTTTCTTTGAAGTTCGCCGTCACGTATACCTCACGCAACGGAACCAGCGTAAACAGCAGCTGTCCGGGGGTGACGTACTGCCCGAGGTTGACCGTCTTTTGCGTGACTTGGCCGCTGATCGGCGCCTTGATGGAAGCGTAGGCCAGGTTCAGTTCTGCCTGCTCGAGCGTTGCCTTCGCTCGATCGACATTCGCCAGCGCCGATTTGTATGCCGCCTCGCTGATTGGAATCTGCTGCTCCCGCGCCTTTGTCTCGAGCAGAAGGGACTGTGATCGCGACAGCCGGGCCTTCGACGAGTTGGCATTCGCCCGGGCGATCTCGACGGTCTGCTGGGCGGCTGCGAGTTGTTCTTGCGCCGCTTCGAGTTCGCTCTTGGCGACGCGCGCTGCCGCGTCCACGGCGTCGAACTGAAACTTTGATACATCGCCGGTCGCCAGCAGAGGACGATACCGTTCCAGATCCGACTGCGCGCGTTCGTTGGTGGCTTGTTTCGCGGTTACATCCGCCTTCGCCTGCATAAGGTTCGCCGTCGCCGATCGTTCCAGCTGTGCCTGTGCACTGGTGTAATCCGCCGCATCCGATTCCCGCTGGGCCTGCGCGCCGCCGGTGCTGTGGGTCGTCGTTCCCCGCATCAAGCCGACCTGCAATTTCGCCGACTGGGCCTCAGCCTGGGCCAACTCCAGAGCCGCCTTTGCCTGGTCTACCTGAGCCCGGTATTCCCGAGGATCAATCTGCACCAACAGGTCGCCGTCTTTCACCTCCACGTTGTCGTTGATTATTAGTTGGACGACGTACCCCGAGACCTGTGATGCGACCGCTGTGATATGCGAATCCACCTCGGCGTCGTCCGTCGTAACCCAGCCCAGCCAGCGGTAGAAGGCAATCAGCAGAAGGATCGCCACCACGCCGGCAACGTACTTCGTCCACCGAGGCAAGTGACGAACGCGGTCCTGCAACGAAACAGAGTTCGCCGCCGGATCCGGCGGCGAAGCAGCTGGTATGGAGGGAGTGCTCATCCGATCTCTTTACCTTTATTTCGAATACGTGTTCTCCACTTCCCCCATGGCGCGCGCCAGATTTGCCCGCGACTGGTTGAAGCGGTAAAGCGCATCAATCTGATTCGAGTTCGCGCGTGCGAGCGCATCCTGCGCCTGCACGACTTCCACGTTTGTGGTGACCCCCGCCGCGAATCGACGCTGAGCCTGAGCTACTTCCTCGTTGGCCAGCTGCAGTCCGAGGTTCGCGACCTGCACGGCACTGCGAGCCGACTCCAATTCTTCAATTGCCGATTTCACTTCGCGCACGATCCGTGCCTCGAGCGCCTTCTTCTTCTCCTCAATTTGCTTCTGCTGCAAATCCGCTTGCGCTATCTCGGCCCGGATTCTTCCTCCGGTAAACAGCGGAATCTCCAGCCCCAGCAGGTAGCTGTACGCCGGAATCGCGTCGCTGAAGTGTTCTCCCTGGTACAGCCAGTGTCCCGAGAACTCCAGTTGCGGCAGGCGTTGCTCGCTCGCCGACTTACGCGACAGTGCGGCAATATTCTGCTGGGACTCGATCGACCGCATCTCCGGACGCGTTGCCAGCGCCTTCGTGATGGTGGCCGCAGCGTCATAGGTCGGCAACTCGTAAAATTCCAGCGCGTCCGCCGCCTCGACTTCATCGTTGGGAGGTAAGTCGAGCAACTCCGCCAGCACGTACAGGGTTGTGTGCACCTGGGTTTCGGCGTCAATCAAGGTCTGCCGTTCGTTCTGCAATTCGACCTGCGCCCGGGTGGCATCAATCGATAGCCCGACGCCGGTCTTTTGCTGATGGGTCGCGAGGTTCGAAAGCCGTTCCGCCAGCGCTACCCGCGCTTTCGCTGCATCCCGGATCGCGATCGCCCGCAGCACCAGGTGATACTGCAGGACCACTGACGCCGTAATATCCTCGCGCGTTACCCGCTCCTGCGCACGCGACTCCTGCACTCCTTCGCGCCCAATCTGGTAGTTGCGAATCAGGGGCAGATCCAGAACGCTCTGCGAAAACGCCGGGCCCGCCTCGATCCACTGGTAAGGGCCCGCAGCTCTTGGCTTCACGTCGTGCTCCACTGACTGAAAGTTGTATTGTTCCAGTGCGGTGGCGCCGGTCAGACTGGCTTGCGGCAACAGCGCGGCGCGCGCAATCTCCCGTTGCCGGCCGCTTTCCATCGTGAGCAACCGCGCCACCATCACCTGGGGATTTTGCTTCAGTGCCAGTTGCACTGCCTGCTTCAGGGTCAACCGAAGCGGCTGTACTGGAGCTCCGGGTGGGCTCGTCTGCGCTCCACAGCTTTCGACCATCCCGGACAGTAGAAGCACAACCGCGACAATTCTCCATACTCCTCGCCGTGACATGTGCCATCCTCCAGCACCTTAACCCGAGCTGCCCCGGATCGATTCCGACCAGCGATACCCGATTGACGTCGAAAAGCCAAAGACAAGAGAATGTCACAGACACGGCTACCCAAACAACTACGCAAACAACTAGAGGTTGCCTTATGCACGCAGGTAATTCTTCGCCAAATCTGCGCTAAAGGACTCGGTCGTTTTCAGGCGGGCTTTGCTGACGCAGGAGACTCAAAAAGAAGCGTGGGTTATTGCGGTTCGATGGCCATGAAAAAGCAGCCCGTTTTACGACTGCCGTCCGGGCGCGAATCGAAAACAATAAATGAGACCGAATACCATCAGCGCCGCGCCCCACCAGACGTTGGCATGCAGCGAGAAGAGCACGACCGGATTTGCGGGCGGATTGAATACTTCCCAGACTCCGGCACCCGTGATAAGAATCCCGTTCACTAGCAGCGAAATGCCGATGAAAAACCAGATTGAGATGCCGCTCTCACGCATATCGTCCCCCGACTCCGGCTACCAGAATAAAATGTTCAGTACTACAAAAACCGCCGCCACAATTACTGCCCAAAACGCCGGCCGTTCATACAGAGGCACAGCGGCCTCGTGTGGAATCGCGGTCACTCCATACACCAAACCGTTCAGCTCGCTGTCCGGTTTCGGCTTCGTCATGTAGCTGACTGCGACCGTCACCAGGACGCATACAATCCACGACCACAAACCGCGATACATGTTTTCAGCCATATCGCGCGCGTTCGGCGAGAGTGCTACGTATCGCAGGGCGCTCGGGTCGACTTTCACCCAGGCCCACATGGCGATCGACGAAAGCGTTCCGGCCAGCAAGCCCCAGAAGCCGCCCGCCGAAGTCGCCCGCTTCCACAGCATGCCCAGCACGACGGTCCCGAACAGCGGTGCAATGAAGAAGCTGAACAGAGCCTGCACGTAATCCATAATGCTGGCAAACGACATCACCAGATACGCCGTGCCCACGCTGATCAAGACGCCCAGGACGGTGCACCAGCGGCCCATGTTCACGTAGTGGTGATCGCTCGCGTTTTTGTTGATGAGGGCGCGATAAATGTCATAGGTCCACACTGTGGTAAATGCGCTAACGTTGCCCGCCATGCCGGACATGAACCCGGCGATCAGCGCTGTTACTCCCAACCCCAGCAGGCCCGGGCCGCAGTAGCGAGCCAGCATCAGGGGCAACACTTCGTTATAACTGTGTCCTCCGGAGGCCACCGCCGCTGTCTCTCCCGTCAACTTGGTCGGCAGAACCGCGAGAGCCAGGAGGCCCGGCAGTATCACGATGAACGGAACCATCATCTTGAACGCGGCTCCAATGATTGGAGCCATTTTTGCGGCGCGCAAATCCTTGGCCGCCAGAACCCGCTGCACTACCAGGAAGTCCGTCGTCCAGTAACCGAACGAAACCACAAATCCCAAGCCGAAGACGATGCCGGTCCAATGAATGCCCATCGGATTGCCATTGAACGAACCCAGGGTGGCCCACGCATGGGTGTATTCGGCGGAGGCGTTGTGCGCAATCTGCAGCTTCAGGTTCGCCCATCCTCCGGCCTCGACGAGGCCGAGGATGGGGATCAGCAATGCACCGGCCCAGATCAGAATGAACTGCAACACTTCGTTGAAAATGGCGGAGCGCAATCCGCCCAGCGCAACGTAAACCGCGACCGTCAGCGAGGATACCCAGATACTGAAGTTGATGTCCCACCCCAATACGACCTTCATGACGAGGGCCATCGAGTACATATTGATGCCGCTCATCAAAACCGTCATAAAGGCGAAGGAAACCGAGGATAACGTCCGGCTGGCCTCTCCAAAACGTAATTTCAAGTAGCCGGGCACGGAATGGGTCTTGGAGATGTAGTAAAACGGCATCATCACGATGGCGAGGAACAGCATGGCAGGAATGGCGCCAATCCAATACCAGTGCACGGCAAGAATGCCGTACTGATAGGCGGCGGCGGCCCACCCCATCAGTTCGAGTGCTCCTAAATTCGCGGAAAGAAAGCTGAGGCCGGCAACCCAGGCCGTCATCTCGCGTCCGGCCATGAAAAAGTCTTCGCCTGTCCTCGCGCGGCCTCGCAAATAGAAGCCAATTCCCAATACCAAAACGAAGTAGAAGGCAACGATGACCACATCCACCGCGGACAAATGCACAAGCCGGGTCACGACAAAGGTCGCTGGCATCGTCATTGTTAGTTATCCCTCGCCTGTCTCCAATCTTTATTGTGCAGTGCTCCGACGACTTACCGCTGGACCTAGTGTGGCTATGAATCGGGACCGCAAAGACCGTTGACGGGGCTGACGGCTACCTACCTCACACCCAGCAGCAGGTCAACCGTCAGTTGATCGAGGCGCTCGTACGGCAAACGCTTCTTGAGGATGTCTTCCTTGTCAAAAGCGTGAGTCAGCAACAAGGAAGCGCTCTCTTTCGAGTAGCGATCCGCGTTGAACGTACCGTTTCCGCTGGCTGAAAGTGCACTAAGGACCCCCTGTATTTCTGCGTCGGAATTCCAGCGACAAGCCTTTTCCTTGAGAATCAGATAAGTTCGCATGCAGCCACGAGCGAAGTCTTTCACTCCTTCGTAGTCTTCGGTCCGGTAGGCGTGCGCGTCGAAGTGACGCGGCCCTGCGTAGCCAACGTCCTCAAGAAACTTTACCAGCCAGAACGCTGACTTCAAGTTGGACGACCCAAAACGAAGATCCTGATCGAAGCGACCAGACATTTGATCATTCAGATCAATGTGAAAGAGCTTACCTGCGTCCCACGCCTGAGCCACCGCATGCATGAAGTTGAGCCCTGCCATTTGCTCGTGCGCGACTTCGGGATTTACGCCAACCATTTCTGGATGATCAAGGGTGGGAATGAAGCCCAAGTAATTGCCGGTTGTGGCCATGTAGATATCAGCTCGCGGCTCATTCGGTTTGGCTTCCAACGCAAACTTCAAGCCATACCGGTGGTCGAGGTTGTATTCGCAAAGATAGTTGATCGCCTCGCGCAATCGCTTGATGGCCTCATCAGCGCGGCGGCACGCGTCGGTCTCGACGCCTTCCCGGCCACCCCACAAAACAAAAATCTTCGCGCCGAGCTCCGCGCCAATATCCATTGCTCTCATCGTCTTCTGAAGAGCGTACGCACGAACCTCGGGATCGTTTGCGGTAAAAGCTCCGTCACGAAACACCGGGTGGAAGAACAGCGAAACGGTCGCCATGGGAACTACAATCCCATTGGCATCGCAGGCCTTCTTGAACGAGCGAACGATGCAGTCGCGTTCAGCGGCGGTGGCATCGATTGGCACCAGATCGTTGTCGTGCAAGTTGACGCCCCAGGCGCCGACTTCCGCGAGCATGGAGATAATCTCGTTGGGCGAAATCGGAGGTCGCACAAAATCTCCAAACGGATCACGCCCGCGGTTGCCGACGGTCCACAAACCGAAGGAGAATTTGTGCTCAGGACGAGGCTGGTATTTGTCAGTATTTGTCGTCATCTGTTCTCCACGCCGCAGTGGTTGTCAATTTAGGATCGACTTCATTGCCGGATAGATGCGTCGGTACATCGCATATGCCTTATCCAAAACAAGCGAGTCTTTGGCGTTCCGATCCACATGCTCGGCAACACGAACCACAGCACCGCAGGCAGCATCGACCGTGGGCCATGCTTTTGCGCCAACTCCTGCGAGGATTGCTGCTCCGTACGCAGCGCCTTCTTCCGCCTCAACGATGTCAACTCGTTGCCCGTAGACATCGGCCTGAATCTGGCGCCAGAGCGGCGATCTGGCGCCACCTCCGCCCAAGCGAATGGTTTTCACCGGGACTTTAATCTCGTGAAAGATAGTGAATGTGTCGCGCAAGCTGAAAGCAACTCCTTCCAGGATCGCCCGGATTACGTGAGCTCGCGTATGTGACGCCGTGAGACCAACCAGAATACCCCGGGCCCCCGGGTCGAGGTAGGGCGTGCGCTCGCCCATAAGATAAGGAGCCCACAACAAACCATCACATCCCGAAGGGGCATGCGCGGCATCTGCAGTGAGGGTCTCATAAGAGTCGCTGTGGCCATTCCTCCCTGCTCCAAACTGATCGCGGAACCAGCGAAGTGACAAACCGGCAGCCTGGGTCACACCCATCACCATCCAGCGACCGGGAACGGCATGGCAAAACGTGTGCAGTCGCCCTTTCGGGTCAAGTGCTGGACCACTCGTTGCAGCGAGAACGACTCCCGAGGTTCCGATGGTTGCGCTGACAGTTCCGGATGAAACCACACCCATGCCAATCGCACCGGCAGCCTGATCTCCCGCGCCGGCTACGACTGGTGTTCCGGCTTGCAGGCCAGTAGCAGCACCTCCCGCAGCCGAAATCTGCCCACAGATTTCCGGAGACTCGTGCAAATTGGGCAGCAGCGATTTATCCATTTGCGCTAGTTCTAACATCTCATTCGACCAGCAGCGATGGGCTACGTCGAGCAGCAGGGTGCCCGAGGCGTCGGATACGTCGGTCGCCCGCTCGCCCGTCAGCTTAAATCGGAGATAGTCCTTGGGCAGCATCAGTGATCGCACCCTGCCCCACGTCTCAGGTTCGTTCTCGCGGACCCACAGGCATTTGGTTAGCGTGAAGTTGGTGAGTGCAGGATTGCAGGTAAGCTGGATCAAGCGATCGGTTCCGATTTCAGCGGTCAATTTTTGGCTCTGCTCTTCCGTCCTGACATCACACCAGATGAGTGCCGGACGGGCAACGCACCCTTGTTCGTCCAGCAGGACTGCCCCGTGCATTTGTCCGGATAAGCCAACGCAAGTAATCTGTTCGCCCCGCAAATGACGCTGCGCGAGCGCCTGGCGTACAGCCACACCGCAAGCGCGCCACCAGTCGTCGGGATCTTGTTCCGCCCAGCCGATTCGCGGGGACGCAAAGGATTGGTGCTCCTCCGTAGCCGAGGCAATCGGTTGCCCCCGCTCGTCGATGATGAGCGCGCGTGTACCTCCAGTACCTACGTCAATTCCCAGGAAATACATTCTGCAGTTCCCGAACCTCAGGCCCACACATTGTATTCGAGAAACCTCCCGCTACTCCCTTTGAATCGGACTAATCCCACCTGATCGTGGGAGAATAACGCGATGCCAACCAAGGACTATTCAGCCCTTCCCGATTTCCTCTATGGTACTGCGTGGAAAGAAGACCGCACGCCGGGGCTCACCGAGCTCGCGCTGCGGATGGGCTTTCGGGGAATCGACACGGCCAACCAGCGACGACATTATTTCGAAGCCGGCGTAGGTCAAGGGCTGGCCGCCGCGTATCGCGCAGGAGTGGTGGCGCGAGCAGATCTTTTTCTGCAGACCAAATTCACTTACCGGCCGGGGCAGGATCACCGGCTGCCTTACGATCCCTCAGCCAGCCTTTCCGTTCAGGTCTCGCAATCGATGGCTAGTTCGCTTGAGCATCTCGAGACTGACTACGTCGATAGCTACGTGCTGCACGGGCCCGCTTCCGGGTACGGTTGGACCGAGGCCGACAATGAGGTTTGGAAAGCAATGATGAAGGAGCGCGATGCCGGCCGGGCGCGTCTCCTGGGTGTGAGCAATGTTTCCCTGCGGCATCTTGAGCAGCTGGCGGCTGCCCACCTCGAGGCCCCCGCATTCGTGCAGAACCGCTGTTACGCCCGCTTCGGTTGGGACCGCGATGTGCGGCTGTTCTGCCGTGAGCGAGAAATCATCTATCAAGGCTTCTCGCTTCTCACTGCGAACCCGGAAGTCCTGAGCCATCCCCTGGTCAACGGCCTGGCCACTCGCGCTAGCGCCACACCAGCCCAGATTGTATTCGCCTTCGCGCGCGCCGTCGGGATGTTGCCGCTGACCGGCACGTCCAACGTTGAGCACATGAAGCAGGATATCGTCAGCACTGACCTCGAACTCTCACCAGATGCAGTGCAGGCGATTGAGTCTCTGGCCGGCTGACTGCAGCTCCCGATGGGCTAAACCATACGAACAGATTGGCGTCCTGGTTCGGCGCGGTGTGCTGCGCGTGACAAAAAGCACAGCGTGAAGTGACTCTTGTCACAGACGCCAGGGGCGGCTGGGAGAATCATGCAGGTGTGGCAGGAGAAGCCGTCATGACATTCCCCCTCTTGGTGCTGTGCTTCTTAGGTTCGTTTTACACTGTCTTTGGCGTGGTCGTCGTGCGTCGCGCCATCAAACCGAGCTGCCGGAACTGCTTGTACTGGCACGACTGCTCCCTCAACGCACAATTGGGACGTCCCAGCCTGCCGAGTGAACGCTGCGTGACGCACAGATCAGAGCTGTAGCGCCGCCTAAGCTCGCAGTCGCAAATCTCCGCGCATCGCCGATGCCGCTATCGAATACTGCTCCCCGCAGCAGCGCCACCGCCCTGGTTTTCCAACCAGGACGCAAGTTGGCTGGACTGTTGCGATCTCAAATCCACGCAGTTGTTGATGCGCTCCATGGACTGCCCGAAGCTGCGTTCGGCAGCAGCGACTTTGTGCGCGGAAAAGAAGTCTTTTACTTCGTCCCGTAGCCCAGCATCGCAGAACGAACCTGCACTGGTCACCACCTGTGCGCTGGCGAACGGACCGCCGGCTTTCTCGACCTCCGTCCAATGCGTCCGCACAAAATCCCACGCCAGTTTTTGACCAGCGGAATTCACCATGACGGCACCAATCAGGCCCAGGCTGTCCTGCGATCGCACGTCCGGCGAAATTGCGTAGTTCAATGTCCGCTGCAGAAGTTGGGGATTGCTGAAGCTGGAAAGAGTAAAGAAATAAAGGTAATACTGCTCGGGTGTCTTGGCGTTTTTCATTTCCACCATTAATTTGTCGTAAAAGGCTGAATCGCCCTTCTCGGCTGCCAGACCGAAGGCTGCGCCGGCTAAGCCGCTTTCAACCGACGCTGGATTCTCGAGCGCCCGTTCCGTCAGTTTGTGCGCCTCGGCCATCGTCTCGGGATCACGACCCGTACTGCCCAAGACTTGTAGGAGGTTTGCCCGCAAATCCTTCTGGCTATCGCTTTCACCGGGCTTTGGCTCCCAGCCCACTTCCTTGGTGATGGGCGCAAGCAAGCTACGCACCCAAGCCTGATAGGTCTCGCTGTCGTTCTCATTGACGAGGTATTTGCCAATAAAGGTCAACTGATTGAACAGGAGTCCCAGAACAGCGTCCGTGCGATCAGATTGAAGACCTTCCGCGAGAATGAGATAGTCTCCCACGGGCTGACGTCCGACGCGCACGGCTGCCCATGTGTCGGTGAGCAGGATAATGCGTTCCATCGGGGTCAACGCACTCTCCGCATCCCGCGCCAGCGCACGGACAGCAGTAGCTCGGTAGCCGCTGCGGTAATATCCGTTCCCGCCAGCATTCGCCAGCACCCAAGACGGGCAGCCCGGCAGCGTGAAGCTATCCTCTTTCTTGGTCAATAGCTCGCATTTTTCCCCGCCACTCGCCTGCGATGTCCTCATGCAAACCGGAACCTGCCACAATTGGTCACTACCTGCATTAAACTTTGCTCGATCGAAGAAGTATCGCTGCTGTGCCAATGAGACCGTCGTAGAATTCCCAGCGCATTGCGCATTGACGCTGAGCATGGGCACGCCCGGCTGTTTTACGAATGTGGGCATGATCGTATCCACTGGCTTCTTCGAAACTCTCGCCAGTGTGCTCCAAAAATCATCGGCGGTAGAGTTGCCATAGGCATGCTCTTTCAAGTATTCATTCACCCCGGCTCGGAAGTTTTCCGGTCCCAGGTAGGCTTCAAGCATGCGCAGCACCGCAGCCGTCTTGCCGTAAGCAATGCCGTCAAACAGTTCCTGGATCTGGTCGGGCGTCTCTGCGGGCTGTTGGATGGCCCGCGTGGTGGCCAGAGAGTCTACATTGAGGGCACCCAGCGTCGTGAGTATGTTGCCAGCACTCACCTCGTCCAGGCCTGCGTTCCATTCTGGCTTCCAGGCGTCAACCGGCTTCCCTTCCATCCACGTGGCGAAGCCCTCGTTCAGCCAGATGTCGTCCCACCATTGCATAGTGACCAGATCGCCAAACCACTGGTGGGCGATCTCGTGCGAGATGGTGATGGCCACGGCTTTCCGCTGTCCCAACGAGGCCTGCTGATCATCCAGTTGCAAGAGCGCTTCGCGGGATGTGATGAGAGCGATGTTCTCCATCGCGCCCGCTGAAAAATCCGGCAGCCCGATGAGGTCTAGCTTTCCGTATGGATACTTGATTCCAAAATATTGGTCGAAATAACGCACGAAGTTCTCGGTTGCTTCCAGGGCGAACGTATCGAGCTGTTTCTTGCCGGGGGTGCTATAGATCCGGATGGGAATACCGTCAGCCGAGCCTTCAATGTATTCGAACTGACCGACCGCAATTGCGGCGAGATAGGAGGACATCCGGGGTGAAGTCGAGAAGCGCACGGTGTGTTTGTTGGTGTCCGGTCCAGGCGTATCCGAAATCACTTTGGTGTTTGAAATCACAGTATGCTCGCTGTTGGCAATTACCGTGATGTCGAAGGTAGCCTTATAAGCCGGCTCGTCAAACGATGGGAAAGCGCGGCGCGCATCGGTCGACTCAAACTGTGTGGCCGCATACTTCCGCGCTTGGTCATCTTTTCCCATGTAGAAGCCACGCATCTCGCTGTTCAAGATTCCGGTGTACCGAATATGGACGGCTGCGAGACCCGATGCCAACGGATGCTCCACCGCCAGCGTCACCATTTCCTTTTCTTTGTCGAAGGTGACCGTGGCCTTCTGGGTCGCTCCGGCGCTGGTAATCGCGGCATCTTGAACATCGATGTCGGCCGAGTTCAGCACAATCTGCGACGTCGGCTTCAATAGCTTTACCTCAATCGTTTCCTCACCGGCAAAATTGCCCTTGTTGAGGTCCGGCGCAAAGGTCAGCTTGTAGTTTTCAGGAACAGCGATCTGGGGCAGCCGCTGCGCCCCGGCCACGGAGGCCAGCAACAAGACATAGGTAAACAGCCAAAAAGTTCGTTTCATGTTGTCCTCATACTAGTTTTGGCGCTGCGTGGAGAGCCAAGTCGGAAAAGCACAATCCACTCGTCGTATTGTACGCAGTCCATCGTTTCGAAGTTCAACCTCACCGTCAAGGGCGCAGCAGCCAGAGGCGCCCTTCAAAGCTAGGCACATGCTGCATTTAGATGCTCGCGCGTCGTCGCGCGAATCGAGGGAGAACCAAGGGGAATGCACCGTTGAAAGACGTCGCTGACTAAGGATACCCGGCCAAGCCTCCGCCAGTCGAGCTACGCACTATCCCTCGAAGGCACTTAGACGATGCCAATCGGGATTTGTTAGCGGCCGAAGACCTCGATCGGGGGGCCGGGCGTCAAATTATCAGCTTTAATTAGGCAAGGGCCCGGCACGGGCTCTAAGGTGGCATTGCCATCTGAGGCTGGCGATTGTCGAGGAGCGGCAGCTGATGGCGTGGTCGAAGAATTGGAAGAATCTGGTCTTACTATGAGGTTCTTCTGCGCCGCTCCGTCGGATGAACTACTCTGGACGGCCCTACCATCGTCGCGCAAGCCAGACAAGTACATCCGTCGTTAGGCGTCAGTTGCCAGACGGCGACAGCATCCAAGCGATAACCGACTCCACGAATAGTCTTCAGGTAAGTCGGACTCGTCCGGTCAGGCTCAATCTTTTCACGGATTCGGCGGATACAGGCGTCCACACTCCGCGGCGTCACGAATTGCATGTCCCCCCACACCGCGTCCAGGAGGAGATCGCGCGTAAACACTTGCCCCCGATGGCGGGCAAGATACTCGATCAGGCGAAACTCCAAGCTCGTAGTGGGCACTTCGCTTCCACGGACAGAAAGCTTCATGGCTAAACTATCGATGACCAGATCTGCTGATTGCATTTGAGAGCGCCCGTTCGCGGGCGCGAAGCGACGAAGGACCGCTTGTACCCGGGCCACCAATTCGCGGGGGCTGAAAGGTTTCACGATGCAGTCATCTCCGCCAGACTCCAAGGCCAAAGCACGGTGCTCCTCAGCGGCCTCCGGAATGAGAAACACTATTGGTGTTCTTGCCAGAGCGTGGTTCTCGCGGATGCAGCGGCACAGGTCTAGCCCATTGCCGTCTGGCATCACCATGGTGAGCAGTATTAAGGAAGGATCCATGTCTTCCGCTTCCGGAATCACGTTGGCCGTGGAAAACGTACGCACTGCATAGCCAGCCTCCTCGAGACACTGCTGCGCCAGTTCACATACCTCGGTCTCATCTTCCACCACAAAAATGAGCTGCTTCATGAACGCGTCCCCACTAAACCTCCGGGCGCTACTCCGCGCATACGTGTTGCCAGAAGACTTTCAGAAAAGGACCCGCGATAAGCTGCCGCAATGCAAGTCGCATGGACAAAGTGCAACCCCACCGCAATCCAGACTGAAACTTGAGCTCGCACGACGTGAAGGCAGACTTTCTCGCAGATATACCGACCTATCTTGTTTGTGTCGTAGTTTAAGCCGTACTTTGTTACGCTAAGGTGACCGCAAGATGAATAACGTGTAAATTCTCCTCCCCTCCTTTCGCAGCATTGCTTGCCAGGGTTTCGTCATAGACGCTATTCTGTTTTCTTAATCCAGAAATACCGCAACGATCTCCGCTAATACCCATGCTTCAACCGACACCGCGCAAGTTCGACCGTGACGCGAGAAGAAAACACACGGGTCCGCTGCATCTGGTCATCGGCCAGTCCAAAATTGATTCTGAGGGTTGTCACACAACGGCACCGATCAAGAAAGGCACTTTCGTCGTGGAGTACACCGGGCCGCGCATCACAATCAAAGAAGCCGACGCGCTCTATGACGACCATCCCCGGACCTATCTGTTCGGGCTCATAGATGGCAAACACGTGATTGACGGCGAAGGTGTCGCCGCGTTCATCAATCACTCCTGCGATCCCAATTGCGAGGCGGATGAAATCAAGGGGCGAGTGTGGATTATTGCGAGCCGGGATATTGCGGCCGGGGAGGAACTTACCTACGACTACAACTTGTACGACGGCGATCTGGATGACCCGTCGCCATGTTCCTGTGGTGCTCGTAATTGTCGTGGAAGCATGTATTCAGAAGAAGAGTTGGCCAGGCGAGCGAAGGCTTTTCGGCGTCGAAGTATGAAGAAGAAGAAGAAAGCGGGTCAGCGGAAGAGATCCAGAATGTGACGCTCAAGCGCAGCGATTCATTGGCCGGGTGGAATTGGAGTACGCGACTCCATCTTCACCGTCGACAAACTGGCCGCATTCCAGCCGCCGCCCAAAGCCTTGATCAACAACACACTGTCAACCATGCGGCGCCCTGAAATCTGGACTGCCGTGCGCTCGTTGCCCAGTGCTGTAGTCTGAGCCGTGATGACCTCCAGATAGGTCGTCACCCCCCCTCTATAACGATTGTTAGAAAGAGCCAGCGAATGTTCCGCCGCCGCCACCGCCGCCGTTTGAGTGTTGGATTCTTCTTCCAGCAGCCGCAAAGCCGCAAGATTATCTTCCACTTCCTGATAAGCGATGAGCACGTCTTGACGGTAATTGCCCACCGTTTGATCGTAAGCGGCGCGAGCCTGATCGCTGGCCGCGCGACGGCGTCCGGCGTCGAACGCAGTCACCACCGCTGAAGCTCCCACGACGGCGAACGCACTCGGGCCGGAAAGCCAGTTCACGATCGTCGTGCTTTCGAACCCGGCGCTGGGGAACAGGTTGAACAAAGGAAAATACGCGGCTTTTGCCACTCCAATCTTGGCGTTCGCCGCCACCATCTGGCGTTCATTGGATGCGATGTCGGGCCGGCGCTCCAGCAACTCAGACGGCAATCCCGGAGGAATTACCGGCGGGGTCAGCGCTCAGCACCGCAACCGGCAGAGTGAAAGTCGAGGCCGGTTCGCCGATAAGAATTGCGATCGCATGTTCAAACTGGGTCCGCTGTTCTCTTACATCAATGGCCTGCGCGCGTGCCGTCTCCAGTTGGGTCTGAGCCTGCGCCACGTCGACTTGCGACGCAACCCCACCCTTATAACGATTCTCCGTCAGCTCCAACTGCTTAACGTAACTGGCGACAGTGGAATCGAGCAACTGCGCCTCGGCATCCAACTCCCGCGCTTGAGAAGTAATCCATCGCCAACTCAGCATGTATGCTCAGGCTCACCGACTCGAGGTCAGCCAAAGTGGCTTGAGCATTCGCGCGGGCCGCTTCAACTGTGCGTCGTACCCTTCCCCACACATCAGGTTCGTAGGACATGTCCACCGGAATGATGAGGTCATTCGTGGTTGTAACACCGGTAACCTGGGCCAACGGACGATTCTGGGAAAGACGCTCACGCGAAGCCGACACGCCTGCTGTGATGGTCGGATAGTAGTCGGCGCGATTGTAGCGCACCGTAGCTCGTGCCTGCTCAAACTGAGCCTGGGCGGCCTTCAGGCTCTGGTTCGAAACATTGATTTTCTCTTCGAGCGCGTTGAGTTGTGGGTCCTGATAGATCTCCCACCATTTTCCTTTTAATGTCTGATCGGACGGCTGCGCGAGTTTCCAGTTCTGCGGCGTTTCCTTGTAATCCGTGGGGACGGGCGCAGAAGGCCGCGAATAACGTGGACCCACAGCGCACCCGGCCAGAAGCAGCAGAGCCGCGAAGAGTGCCCCTCCGAGAGCTGGCGTCGGTTTTCTGGAAGTCCAAGGTGTATGTCGCAAGCCGATCACTGTTGAGACGCTCCCGAAGCCGCCGTCGGCTGTGCGATGCGAACTGCTTCTCCCGACACGATCGAATCTGGCGGATTGACGATGACGGACTCATTCCCGGTTAGCCCGGCGACCACCTCGACCTCTGAGCCGAAATCATGGCCAAGCGTAACCGGCTTAAGTTCGGCGTGCTGGTCGTCGGTCACCGCCGCCACCCGAAGCCCTTCCGATCGAAACAGCAAGGTATTCACCGGAAGAATGAACGCCGAAGTCGCGGTCGGCAGCTTCAGATGAACCTCAGCATAGGCTCCGCTGAGCAGCGTACCGGTCGGATTGTTCACCCGAATTTCTACCAGCAGGGTTCGCGTGGACTGGTCGATAGCATCGGCCGTGCGGACCAGCGTTCCCGGGAAAAGCCGGCCCGGGAAATTCCGAAAGCACCAGATCAGCCGTGAGTCCCGGGCTTCGCCGCCTGCGAGTAGGCCTCCGGCACGTTGACGTAGACCCGCAACCTGTCCGGCTGCGCAATATGAAAGAGTTCTGTCCTTGCCCCACCGCTGCTCCCGAGTCAATCAACGCGCCAATGTCAGTATTTCGCGCCGTAATCACACCATCGAACGGCGCGTAAATCTTCTCAAAGGCCTGCAATTCTTCCAGTCGTCTTACGTTGGCTTGCGCGGACTGGACCGTGGCCTGTTTGGCCGCGTAGTCCCCGGCAGCATTGTCCGTTTCCTGTTTGGATACGGAATCCGTCTTCAACAAATCCGCATATCGGTTCGCCGTAATCTGCGAAAGATTCAGATTGGCTTCCGCGGTAGCCAAATCCGCGCGCGCTTGCCGCAATTGCTGGTCGACTTCCGGAGTTTCGATGTCCGCCAGCAATTGACCAGCCTTCACATGCGCTCCGATGTCCGCGTACCAATGCTTCAGGTATCCATTGGTGCGCGCATAGATAGGAGCGTCAATATAGGCCTGCACATTCGCCGGCAGCACAACCTCCTGGGCCGGCGCGCCACGCTTGGGCTGAACCACGGAGACCGTTGGAATCGCCATCTCTGCGGTCTCCTTGTCGAGAGCTGCCCGGGCGTTGATTCGAGGCAGAATTCCAGAAACGACAATCGCCACAACGACAACAAAGGCAAGAACGGCAATCCACCAACGGCGTGCAGGATTACCTTGCTGACGATGGTTCGCCAGTTCCCGCACCTCGACCGTCACTGGCTTCTCCGCTTCGTTTTGCGATTCAACCTTCATGAAAAGACTCCGTGAACTCTACGAGCCACACCGATTATGAACTAGATTAATGTCTGGCTTCCGCCCTGGCCAATCGTTGCCTGCGCCCATGCAGGAGACTGAAGAAAACCGGCACGAAAAACAGCGTTGCCACTGTGGCGAACAGCAGACCACCGATGACCGCCCGGCCGAGCGGAGCGTTCTGTTCACCACCCTCGCCTAATCCTATCGCCATTGGCACCATTCCGATCATCATGGCAAGAGCCGTCATCAGCACCGGGCGGAAACGCGTGAACCCGGCATTCAGCGCGGCGACAATCGCGTCTTTGCCTTCCGCCAATTGTTCCTTGGCAAAGCTGACAACCAGGATGCTGTTGGCTGTCGCAACCCCAACGCACATGATCGAACCGGTGAGTGCCGGAACGCTGAGCGTGGTGTGGGTGACGAACAGAAACCACACGATTCCCGCAAGCGCTGCAGGCAGGGCTGAAATAATGATGAAAGGATCGAGCCAGGACTGGAAATTCACCACGATCAGCAGGTACACCAGCACAATCGAGAACACCAGGCCGCACAGCAGTCCCGTCATACGAAGAACGCATGGTTTGAATCTGCCCGCGAATGATCACCTGCGAACCGCGCGGCAGCTCCTTCTTGCTGTCCTGCACGATTTTATTGAGGTCGCGTGCCACTCCACCCAAGTCCCGGCCCTGCACCGAACCGTAAATATCAATCAGCGGCTGGATGTCGTAGTGCGAGACCACGGCCATTCCGGCGCCGCGACGGATGGAAGCCAGGCTGGCGAGAATCCCCGAGTGAGCGCCACTCGGACCGGTGACCGGAATATTCTCCAGGCTTTGCAAGGAATCGACGCGGTACTGCGGAGTCTGGGTGGCGATGGAATAGCTCACGCCGGTCTTTGGATTAAGCCAAAACTCAGGAGTCGTCTGAAAACTGCCGCTCAACGAAACCAGCAGGTTATTGGCCACGTCCCGCTGCGTAAAGCCGACTCTGTTGCGCCTTGGTCCGATCGACATCGACATGCAGATAGGGCTGATCAAAGGGTTGCTGGATGTGAAGATCGACAGTCCCAGGAACCTGCCGGACTCCGCTCCAGCAGCTTGTCGGCAAATGCCCGGTTCGCCTGCAGGTCGTAGCCGACCACCTGGACGTCAATGGGAGCAGGAAGGCCGAAGTTCAAAATCTGGCTCACGATGTCGGCCGGCAGGAACGAAAAGGTGACTCCGGGAAACTCTTGCGGAAGTCTCAACCGCAAATCGTGAATGTATTGCGCTGTAGGCCGGTGGTCCTTCTTCAAACTGACCAGAATGTCGGCATCGGCCGGACCCGATGGGTGCGGAGTTACTGTAAGAAAGATTGATGCCGCTATAAGGCAGACCGATGTTGTCGATGATGCTATCGATCTCCTGCGGCGGGATCTGCTCGCGAATCGACTGCTCCACCAGATCGGAAAGTCGCGCAGTCTCTTCAATTCGCGTTCCGGTGCGCGCGCGCAGGTGCAACTTGAACTGACCGGCGTCCACCGATGGGAAAGAAATCCTGGCCCAGCCAGGGAATCAGAAACACCAGCGAAGCCAAACACCCGCCGAGAAAGATCAGCAGGAAAGCCCGCTGGTGGTGAAGGCAACGTTCCAACAGCCCGTGGTAGCCCTCGCGGAAACGCTCGAAGGCCTCTTCGAACCTGATCTGCATGGCAACCAGCGGATTGCCGGCTTTGAGCCGCCGCCTGGAGTCTCCGCTTCATGGCCTCGCAACAAGGTACTTGGCCATGGTGGGCACCAACGTCCGCGAAAGCAGATAAGACGCCAACATGGCGAACACGACTGCTTCCGCGAGCGGCACGAACAGATATCGCGCCACGCCCGTCAGGAAGAACATGGGCACGAACACGATGCAGATGGCGAGCGTCGAAACGAATGCCGGCACCGCGATCTGCTGAGCGCCGTCCAGAATGGCGTGCTCAACCTCTTTCCCTTGCGCCAGGTTGCGGTTGATGTTCTCGATCTCGACCGTAGCGTCGTCCACCAGGATGCCGACCGCCAGCGCCAGACCTCCCAGCGTCATGATGTTGATGGTCTCGCCCAGAGCGCTGAGAACGACAATCGAAGTCAAGATCGAGAGCGGGATCGAAACCGCGATGATGACCGTGCTGCGCCAGTTGCCCAGGAACAGCAGAATCATCAGGCCAGTCAGGCAGGCGGCGATCGTGGCTTCCTTCAGCACGCCGTCAATCGACGCGCGAACGAACAGCGACTGGTCTGCCAGCGGGTGAATGTGCAATTCCGGCGGCAACCCCGCTTGAATTTGCGGCAAGCAGAGACTTGATGCCCGCAATGATGTTCAGCGTGGACGCTTGGCCAGACTTCAGACACCGTAATCAGAACGGAGCGCTGTCCATTCACACGCACGATATTGGTCTGGGGCGGAAAGCCGTCGCGCACGTACGCCACATCGCGGATGTAGATGGTCGTGCTACCCGCCGTCTTGATGGGCAATTGATTCAGTTCTGCGACCGTTCCGTGGGACTGCTGTTGATATCGACGGCATATTCAAAAGCCCCGATTTTGGAGGTGCCCGAGGGCAGAATCAGATTCTGCGCGCTGATCGCATTCACCACATCCAGCGGCGACAGCCCTTTGGACTGCAGCGCGTTGGTGTCCAGGTCGACCTGCACCTGGCGCTGCTTGCCGCCGTAGGGCTAAGGAATGGCACATCCGGGCATGGTGATCAGACGGGTACGAATGAAATTCACGCCGTAGTCGAAGAGTTGCTGCTCCGAAAGTTTCTGCCCCGAGAGAGCCAGCTGGATGATCGGCACGCTGGACGCGCTATAAGTGATAACCAGCGGTGGTGTGGTGCCCGGTGGCAACTGCCTCAGCTGGGTTTGGGAGATCGCGGTCACCTGCGCGATCGCCTTGGTTATATCCGCGTTCGGCTGAAAGAACACTTTCACCACCGCAACACCGTTCAGTGACTGCGACTCGATGTGCGCGATATCGTCCACCAGCGTCGTAAGCGCCCGTTCCGTCTGGAAGACGATGCGGTTGGACATGTCATCTGGCATTGAGGCCCGGTGTAGTTCCAGACGATGCTGACCACGGGAATATCGATATTGGGGAAAATATCGGTGGGCGTGCGAAGAATGACGATCGGGCCCAGGATCAGCAGCAACAGACGCGACCACCACAAAGGTATAAGGCCGCCGCAATGCTAGTCGGACAATCCACATAATTTCCTCAAGGCTCTACAGCTTCGGCCCCGTAAGCAATCTAGCAATCGTCGTGAGTGCGCTGCACTCTGACTCTTGCCCTCAAATTCAAGCAGGAGTCAATCCACTAGATTAACGAGAACGAAGCACTGCGACCGACGCGGCAACGGTTCCCATTTCGTCCGGCGGGGCGACCCCGGATCATCATTATTCCATTGGATTTTTACTGTCGGCCAGAGATGCAGAGTTTTGTAAAGATTTGTATCGCATCAGGGATATATGTTGAAGGAAACAAAAGACGCGGATGGCATAGGTCTTCCTTAGAAATCACGCTGCGGTCGTGCAAACAGGAGACCGCACACGAAGGTTTCGCTTGGGAGTAATCCAAGGGTAGCATTCAAACAATGCCGTGGAGGCGAGCTTAGTTCGGTTTGCGAACCTTGCCGTCGGATAGATACTGGAGCAGCGCGGTGTCGGCGGCCCGTTTGAACTTCTCTGCGGCCGCCACTCTGGGGCTGACCATGCCCTCCTCGGCTGGTTTCTGGCCAAGGCTCTGCCGTAGACGGTCGCCGTCCTCGGATTCGTTGGTCATCACTTGCATGTAGAACCAGAGGAAGTGGCGCATCTGGTCAAGTGCTGATTTCAGCACATGAAGGGACTCGATCTCGGGCAACTGACAGAGCGCTTCCATCAACTCCGGATCTCCGGGAGCTTGCATGGCTGCGCAATTCAGGGTCTGCTGAATTGCCCGCAGGTCTTCGGTCACCCGCAGGATTCGAACATGAACCTCGTCCAGAAAATCACCTCTTTCCATGGGTCGCCGGCTTTCTCGATCGAGAAATACAACCTCAACATCTCACCCGCGACCACGGACTAACAGATGTCCCACGTGCATGCGCTTTGGTAATTCACCATTACCTTGGTATGAGGAGCGATCGGTTAACATCAACTGGCGACAGGATGTCCCAGATCCGCGACCGGAAACCCGCTGGAACAGCGTATTTCAGGCACTTCCACGATGCGTACTCCACGGCATGGGTTCTCGACTGCATGGACCAGCGCACGTTTCATCTGCTCAAGAGTCACGAGTCCAAGGCGCCGGGCGCCGGCGCGTGTAGGAGGGAGAAGCTCCATGAGCCAATACATGGGTAAAAGGGCGTAGGGCCAGCGGTGCCCGGGGCCGAGGACGTACCAGGGCCGCAGGATCGTGGCGTTCATTCCGCTTTCGCGAATCATGGCTCGCACATAGTCCTCACCTCGATGTAGGCCCTCATCACCGGAGCCGGGTGGGCCACGCTGAGGTAGACGAAATGTTGTACTCCGGCCTCAATCGCGGCCTTCACAGCCCCGGTCGCTGAGGCAAAATCCACACTGCGAAACTGAGCCGCCTTCGAAGGACTAGGATGGGACACTCCTACCAGTTGCACAAATGTATCGGCTGGAGGAATGTGCTCGCGGTACGAACTGCCATCGAGAGCGTTTCCAAGCACCGCCTGACAACCTGCGGGGAGTTTGGGTTCCGAACCAGAACGAGCGAGCGCCCGCACTTCATGCCCTCGTTGTATCAATTCCGAGATTAGAGGGCGTCCGAGGTATCCCGTCCCGCCGGTGACGAATACGCTTTGCTTCTTCACGTCCATAGCCCCCCGTCGTTATCGGCACATTTTAGTACGCAACTGGAGACCTCGCGGATTGTCCTCGACTCTGAAAAACGAGGACTAGCGTACGAACGTGCCTACGAAAGCGCTGCGCCGGCCGTGCGATTCCCAATCTACGTCGAGGCCCGGTCCGCGATAGGAATCGGTCAGGGCAACCGCCGGCATGGAATGGGTCAGTTGCGTGAGCGGGGGATAAAACGTCACCTCGTTGCCGCAGAGATGATCTTCGTCGTTGACGGGGCGGGTCTTCACGGTTGCGAACTGTCCGGCTCGCAGCACTGCTACGCCGTGATGTTGGGGATTGACCACGAGTTCCATGGGAGCAGAAATTACTTGATGCGCGTGACGCAGAAGTTCACCACCCACTTGGTGTGCGAAGGCGATCAATGCCGAGCTCTGCTGTGAAGTCGCCTGGTCGTCCACGAGGAGGACGGCCTGAGCAGGATAGGGATTCGCGTACGGATCACCCAGAGTTGCGTGGGCATGAACGGCGGCGGCAACCGTCAAGCCGTCCAGCCGAACCCCATCCCAGCTTCCGCTCTGGATATGCCATGCCAGGATGGCCTCGTCGCCGACGAGGTTTACTTCACCATTGGCAAAACACTGTCCGGTATAGACGTCGGCGCTTCGAGTCTCGATGTAGTCGCCGCGAACTTGCTGGCCGAGAGCCGATGCAGGAAGAGCCAAAAGCGCAACGCAGAGGAGTTTAGAAAAACTATGCCGCATAAGTCACCTCACCCGAAGCTCTTTGTCTATTGTCCTCCAACCGGGCAGGTTGTGGAAAGGGGGTGTGGTGATTCGAGACCGGGGCCCCAGCTACTGGATTTGCTTTGAAGGCGTCGCGTTTGGAATCAGGACCAACAGATCGTATCCGAATATGAGCCGTTCCATTTCTTTGTCCACCGGATCGAACGAGCGGAATCCTTTACGCAGCCCGCGCAGGTCAAACATGGTCCACCCCGGGCTTTCGAGGTTGCCGAACAGGGGTTTGAGAAACAAGAAATCGGAGTCCTTGTCTTCGGCCAGGTTGAAGTTCCCCGCTTGATACGGGTGTCCGATTCCAGCGAAACGAAGTTGAGAGCCTTTCACCCCCAGGATCATGATGTGAAGAGACGTCGTGCCCTGGCCATCGGCCAATTCGGCGACAAAGTTCCCCATGTCATTGTTGCGCAGCGGGTTTATACCCTTGTACATGTGCCAGGCGCCGGTTTTCAGCAGCACTTTGGGGGGCGCCCCCTCCGCCCTCGTGGCTTGCCCATAGTCATTCGCGAAGTTCGATTTCATCAATAGCGCGCGCTCACGATTGGAGTCGTAACCCGAGCCGTTCATGTTCTTCTGGTAGATGTCCCGGCTCTTGATCAGCGCATCGATGAGGGCCTGACTGGTCGGATTTCCTTCTTTGCGAAGCAGATCCCTGAGATTGTTGAGTTCGCTGTCAGAAACGGTCATCATGAAAATGTCGCTGGGACTGCCGCTTTTCACAGCGGCCGCGTGTGCCACATCGTTCTTCTGCAGCAGGAGTTGGGTTTCGTCCGCAGCTTGTTTGCCGGGATGAGTTTCGAGGATCCGGGTCAGGATGACGCCGGACGAGCCCATCAACTCCTGATCAAGTCCCCATAACTGGAACTTGCCCCCACGCGCGGAGTGGCTACAGTGTGATAACAAGTCGAACTCCTCTTGAAAGTTGTAAAAGGCGATGGATTCGGAAAATTTCTTTTCGAACGAGGCCAGGTCGGCGCGACCGGAATCGCGAGTGACCCACTGCTGAAGTTCGCTGGCGGCCAGCGGACCGGTTTCAATGGCCATGGTATGGAAGCCCTGCGGGCCTATGAGGTCGCAGACTGCACCCGCAAACTCGGGGATTTGCGAGATGCCGTGATCTTCACCAATGAGTACGAACTGCACGTTCGCGAGCGCATTTTGCAGGACCGGCAGACCGGTGCCCGTCAATCGCCCCTCCTGAAAGTCGAATTGGTAACGGTTCTGGAGCAAGCGGTCGATAAATTTGTTTTCCTGGGCTAGCGCTGGTTTGAGCGTGAGCAGAACTAGACAGAAGACGGACGAAGTCAAGCGTTGGAACATGAGTCTCCTTAGTTTTTTTCTGACGCACATCGGTTTTAAGACTGCACCCTGGATCCAATCCTACCGAGTTTTGCTCAACCGCCCGGACGGGGCGCCCTGGCCCGCGTGGGCATCGATGGGCTCGGACTCTAGCTCCGGGTTGAACGACTTGAAGTAGTACGGACATGGAATCACCTTTGTTTCATTTTTTAGGGCAGCGCTCACTAAGAGTTCGGATCCGTCCGGCACGGACTTGGCTGCCCTTGCCTGCATTGGTCCTTCCTGAATTGGAACTTCACCTCAACTCATCCGTTCGGAGCTGACCCTTTGGCAGAGATGCTCTGGAGGTCAGCGTCCGATGTAACAGCTAGCGGGATGTGTTACCGGAAAATGACAAAACCAAGAACTTCCGACGCTGGCAAGCGGCAATTGCAATTGCTCTTAGTGGGAGGTAGCGAGCAGGACTTCGCCGATCTGCGGCGGTTGCTCGGGGGACGGAACAACGGACGACTACATCTCAAACACGCTGCCTCGCCTGAGGAGGTGTTCAATCAGTTCGAGAAAGGACGCTATGACCTTCTACTCTGCAGTCACCAATCGACTGACAACGCTGCGTTTCAGCTGTTACGCCAGGTGCGCCAACATTATTCTGGCGTTCCGCTCCTTTTTCTAAGTGATCCAGCAAACCAAGGTGTGATCGAAGCTGCGATTCAAGCGAGGGGTTTTCCCCGTGAGGCTCAGAACCATCCTCCGGAATCGAACACGGTTGACAACGCCTTTGATGTGCACGTCGCGGAGCGCCAACGCTTGGACTCCGAGGAGACACTGCGCAAGCTTTGGCGCTCGGTCGAGCAATCGGCGGATATGCTGATCATTATGAATCGATCCGGCGTCATGGAGTACGTGAATCCAGCGTTTGAGGCGCTTACCGGATACTCGCGGCAGGAAGCGATAGGACAGACTCTGGGAATACTCAAGTCGGATCAACAGGCAGGCGAACTCTACGAGGAGATGTGGAAAACAGTCCTCTCGGGCAACGTGTTCCGCGGAATCGTGATGAACCGGAAGAACAATGGAGAGACCTTAATTCTGGAAAAAACCCTGACGCCTCTCCGCGACGGCAGTGGAGAGATCACGCATTTTATCTCCACTGGCAGGGATATCACCGAGCGACGTAAGCTGGAATCGGAACTGCAACAGGCACAGAGAATGGACGCCATCGGCAGACTGGCCGGCGGAGTCGCGCACGACTTCAACAACTTGCTTTTGGTCATCAGCGCTTATGCCGAACTCATGCTCGACTCGTTAGCCGAAAATGATCCGCTGCGGCGAAACGTGGCTGAGATTATCGCCGCGTCCCGCCGCGCGGCCGACTTGACTCGCCAGTTGCTGGCGTTTGGCCGTAAGCAGATGCAATTGTTGCAGGTCCTCGATCTGAATACAGTCATCGGTGAGATCACGACCATGCTGCCGCGCCTGATCGGTGAAGATATTGAGCTGGTGTTTTCTCGCGGCGAAGACCTGGGAAAAGTAAGAGCGGACCCTGTTCAAATCGAGCAGGTGGTCATGAACCTGGCAGCGAACGCGCGGGACGCTATGCCTGGCGGCGGTACGCTCACCATCGAAACCGCGACCGTGCGAGTCGACGAATCCTACCTGCAACGACATTCCATCGTCCCCGCAGGCGACTACGTGTTGCTCACGGTTACCGACACAGGTCAAGGCATTGCCGCGGAACACATGGCTCACATCTTCGAGCCCTTTTACACCACGAAGGAGGCGGGCAAGGGAACAGGGTTGGGGCTGGCGACCGTCTATGGCATTGTGAAGCAGAACGGCGGCTTTGTCTGGGTGTACAGCGAGCCAGGGCTTGGAACTACTTTCAAAGTCTATTTGCCGCGGGTGCAGGCACCGGATAGCGAGGTCCGAGTTACCAAGCCGGCCGAACACTCTCCTCGCGGCTGCGAGACTCTACTACTAGTGGAAGATGAAGCGTCCGTGCGCCAAGCCTCGCTGCAATTTCTCACTCGAAGTGGTTACACCGTGCTGGAAGCAGCCGATGGAGAAGACGCGATGCGCACGTCGCGGGACCACCGTGGACCAATTCACCTGATGGTTACGGATGTGGTGATGCCGAGAATGGGCGGACCGAGACTTGCGGAGCGGTTGGCGGATGAGCGGCCAGACATGAAGGTGCTGTTCGTCTCGGGCTATGCCGAAAACACTGTCCTGCGGCACGGAAAAATCGACGTGACTACTCGGTTCCTGCAGAAGCCCTTCTCTTTGAAGACGCTGGCGAGAAAAGTCCGCGAGGTCTTGGAAGCAGGCGAGGCAGTGCCTTGACCGCAACTTCTCGCGCCTACGGAAACTCAGACTGAGTGTAAATTCAAATTGGCGGGGCACGGGCGGGGACGCGCGCGCCTACATTGGCTTATCAGAGATCCTTTTCAGCTTACCGTTTTGCAATCTGAAGCAATCTCCTCGCCACACAATCTTATGACCAGCAAAGCTGACCATCCAGACCAATAGCGCGACTAGATCGCGCACGGGGATCAGGATCAGCGAACTCAGAACCTGGCGATCGCGCAGCACTGACTTGCCAACTACGACGGCTACTGTTGTGCGCATCGCCGCAGTAAATACCATTAATACCCAGGCCCAAGCCGCGCCCTGAGCAAAAATCAAGGCCAGTGCCGCCCACGGCAGGCCGAACGTCAGCCCGAGTCCGACGTATCCCCAGAAACGGGAATCGCGAACCGTACGTGCCCAGCGCAATTGGTGCGCGATGAAATCACTGAGCGTATAACGAGGCAGAAATGTTTCGACCACGACGTCGGATAACTTTACTTTCAGCCCCAGTGCAGCGATGCGGCTACCGACTTGATAGTCATCAGCCAGATAGTCCACGATGGCCTCGAACCCTCCGATGGCTTGTAGATCGCGGCGGCGAAACGCGAGCGTGGACCCCAGTCCGAAGCGGGCTTCGTTCTCGACGCTTTGCGCGACCAGTACGCCGGCGCAGAAGTCGGTGCTGATGCCGAGCGCTTCCAGGCGCGAGCCCAGAGTCGAATTGGCAATGCCGCGGTACAGGCAAGTGACCAACCCAATTTTGGGATCGGTCAACGGGGCCAGCACTCGGTGGAGGTAATCAGGCTCAACCCGGATGTCGCTGTCATTCACAATAAGGTATTCGTGGCAAGTCTCGCGCACCATCTGAGCCAGATTGCTCACCTTGGTATTCGCGCCCAGGTTCTCACGGCAAACCATCAGGCGGATCGCGCGTTGCGGAAACTCTGCTTTCAGTTGCTCGACCAGTTGAATTGCGGGATCGTTCGCATCGTCGACCCCGAAGACGATCTCGTATTCCGGGTAGTCTTGCACACAATGACTGCGGAAGCTTTCGTACATTTCCGGATCGGTGCCTCGGAGCGGCTTGAGGATGGAGACAGCTTGTGTAGGGCGGGCGCCATCGCCCGCCGCTTTTCGCTTGTTCAGAAACCGCACCGCGCTCCACAGGCAGAGGACGTAATAAGCGATGCTGGAGACTGCGCCAGCCACGGTTAAAGTTTCAATGATCTTGGTGGCCTGGTGAACCATGAATGGTTTGAACCCGCTTGCCTCGATAATGGTCATGAGTCAGGCTTCGAGCTGCCAGGTCCGTATAACCGTTTACAACGCATTCGAATTTCAGTCTATCAAAGGCCCGCACCACCAGCCCGAGCTACTGCTGCAAGGAGCCAGATACCAGGGTGCTCGCGTCTGCCTGAATAAAAAGGATTCCGCGTCCGCCGTTCACCACCACCAGATTCAGGTGGATTGGCCCCTGGTTGCCGACCTGAATTACCGCGGCACCCTGGCATCGGTGGCCGACCTTGTAGGCGCCCGAAATTTTTTGTTTCGCAGCGATTGAACCGTTGACGCTCACGGTCTCGGTTCCGTTAAGAGTTCCATCTCCGTGCAAGGTAATTTGCCCCGCGAAGGCCAGCGGCCCTGCGCCAATTTCGGTACCCCCGCCCTGCAAGCCGAAAGCACCCTTGACTCCGGCTAGAGAGCAGGACTTCGAACCTTGTGCTTGGGCAGTTCCCAACTCGGTGGTGCCGCTGTCAGTCTGGACCATGTCGATCTGCTTACCATCGGAGATGACAGTTACATTGAAATTCTGTTTCGCGCGACCCGCTGCCTGAATCGTCATCGTGCCAGTGCAGTTCGTCTTGATCGAGTACTTGCCCAGCACCTCGAGCAAATTAACTAACGCACCGTTTTCGCTGATGGTCTCGATTCCGTCAAGATTTCCGCTCCCGTTCGTCGCGATCTGACCCACGGCGGTGATTGCATTGCCGTTCGCCGTGCCGTTGATTGCGAATCCGTAGTTCCCAGTCAGACTGGCATTCGAGCAAGCTGCAGGACGCATGGGCTGTGCCCAGAGAAAAGTGTTTAGCATAACCGTGAACAAATTCAAGACAGCTATGCGGACCAGTTTGGAAATCATTTTTTCCTCCTTTTTGCCGTGGTGGTACGTGCGCTTGCAATTCTCGTCCGGCATGGACGTTTGTCAAGATGAAAGAGTTTGCAGGACCTTCCCCAATTGCGCCGTTTATCAATGGCGGCCGCTGATAAATAATGAGTTCGGTTTGAGCAAGACCGCCCTGAGTTTTGACGCGTTTGCGAACAAAGGGTTTCTGCATAACGGCTATTTCTTCAAGAAGGGTTGCGTCTCCACATCGCATATAATGATGCTGTAGGCAGCTGGACCGGACGGTCGCTCTCGGCGCTTTCGGGCGGCGAGGGAGGAAAGTCCGAACTCCGTAGAGCAGTGTGCCGGATAACGTCCGGGAAGCCGGGTTCAAGCCCGGTTGACGGCTAGTGCCACAGAAAACATACCGCCCCGGCAACGGGGTAAGGGTGAAAAGGTGCGGTAAGAGCGCACCGCCGTTGCAGTAATGCAGCGGGCAGGGCAAACCCCACACGGAGCAAGACCAAATAGGGAGGGACCTGGTTCGGAGCGAAAGCTTCGCCCAGGAGAACGTGCCGGCTCGGCGCGTCACAACCTCCGGGTAGGTCGCTTGAGCCTCGCAGTAATGCGTGGCCCAGAGGAATGACCGTCCTGCAGGAGCAATCCCGCAGACAGAATTCGGCTTACAGGTCCGGCTGCCACAAATTTATTTATTGCCAGCACCCACGCGTTGCGGGAGGTTTGTTACGTTTTCATCTTCTTTTGTAGAACAGTGAGTAGCGGTCGATCGAGCGGGTGTCCCTGCCAGTTTTCGGGCTTAGTCCCCGGACGTTCGGTGTCGAGCACGCCAAAGGGCCCGCGGAAATTCCACAAAGCCCATCCGGAATTCAATTCGGCCAACACGTCGAGTGTGTCGGCAAACCACGCCAGCACAACGTCAGGTGGAGTGTGCTTGTAACAGCCCATCTCGCCGAAGTGAATGGGAACCCCCTGGGCTGGAAGACCGGCCCAGGGATGAAACGTCGTTTCGAGCGTTTGGCGGTCGCAAGTGACTTTTCCCTTCTCGTCCTTGAGAGGCCACGTTGGCACTGGCTCTGAGCCAGTAAGGATGCCACGCGCCCACTCGCAGTTGTGATGAGTAACTTGAATTGGATTGTAGGTGTGGCAGCTTTGCAGCATGCCAGTGCCGAAGAGATCCGGAATCGGCGAGCCTCCTCCTGGGTACCCATCGGTTACGACCAATCGCGCGGGGTCGTGCACGCGAATCGCGTCCGCCGTCGCTTTTGCAAGACGAGTGTAGTCCTGGGCATGCCGTTGAAGCCGCTCGGGGCTGAACAGGTCAGCGGTCTTAACCGGACCATGCTGCTGCAGTTGCGCAAGCTCAGCCGCATTCGGCAGGACTATGGGCTCGTTTACCAGGTTGAAGCTGAGCCGTTGGCTTGGAATGCCCTTATAGCGATCGGCAAAAAAAGTCCATTGGTGAACGAAGGCGTCGAACGTGCGCTGATCGGTGAAGACATCGGTCTTTTCTTTGGTGACCTCAATGCCCGTGAGTTTTACGTCCATGGTGTCGAGAATGCATAGGCCCGGCGCACGGTGGAGGCAAACGTTTACATGGATTCCGTATTTTTCTCCCAGCCGAATGGCTCGGTCTACCGGTTCGACCTGTTTTTCGTTGATGGTGAAGAGATCAGGAGCGGTCCAAAAACGATAATCCATCGGCAGGCGCACCCAGTTGAACCCCCAGTCGCGAATCCAGCGGAAGTCGTCTTCGAGGAACATCCCATCATTCTTGTAGGGGAAATATTTCATCCAGTCGGGATCGGTGGAGAAGTACTCGAGCAGATTAAAACCGTACCAGGGCGGGTTCCTCACGGGCGGCGTAGATTTCGAGGTAGATTGATTCGCGGATGTGCTCTGCCCATGGAGTGCAGTACTCGCAAGTCCAGAGGGAAAGATGGCGGCGGATGCAACCGCAGCCACGGATTTTAATAGATTGCGGCGGGTGATGCGAGTCAGCGTGGGCTCAGGGCTTTGCGGCCGGTCGTCATTTCGTCTCTCCATACAATGGAGCTCCCTTTCCGAGTAGTAGCGGTTTTACTCCACCGTGACGACCTTCACTTCATCCACCACGCGTGGTCTGTCCGAGCGATCTTCCGAGTAGTTCTGCGCGGGCAATTGGCTTTCGCAAGGCTAAATCTGATAATCGATGTCCTCCATAATCCTCTGCATGGATGCAGAGAGCGGTTCCCGTTGAGCCTCTGGGCCTTCGAGTTGTTCACCCGATCGCGTAACTTGTTCACCTCGGTCGCCACCGCGGCCAGCGCCTCGGAGAGCGGATCGTTGATCTGCTTGGGATCGGTAATCACCACTCGTTCGCCGTTGCGAAAGATGATATGGCCCGGAACTCCGACCACGGTGGAATGCTCCGGCACGTTTCGCAGTACGACCGAACCGGCGCCGATCCGGCAGTTCTGGCCCACGGTGATATTACCCAGAACCTTCGCGCCACCGCCGATCACCACATTGTCCTCGATAGTGGGATGACGCTTGCCGTGCTCTTTGCCAGTACCGCCAAGAGTCACGCCCTGATACAAAGTCACGTCGTCTCCGACGATCGCGGTCTCGCCGATGACTACCCCAAGTCCATGATCAATGAACAGCCGTCTGCCGATCCTGGCTCCAGGATGGATCTCGATTCCGGTAAGGAATCGCGCCACCTGCGAGAGCCACCGCGCCAGCAGCCAGAAGCCATGGTTCCACAGCCAATGATTGATGCGGTGGAACCAGACTGCGTGCAGCCCCGCGTAGCAGAGGAAAACTTCCAAGTGCGACTTGGCTGCAGGATCGCGCTCTCGCACTGTGGCGACGTCCTCACGAATTGAGGCGACGAAGTGGGACATGCATCAGGCCGCGAGCGCCGATGTTGGAAGCTGCAGCGCCTGGTTCCGGAGCGCATCAAACAGAATACTCGTCAGGTAGCGTTCGCCGAAATCCGGCAGAACAACCACGACCAGCTTGCCCGCGTTTTCTTCGCGGCTTGCGACTTTAAGAGCCGCGACCACGGCAGCCCCCGACGAAATCCCAACCAGAAGACCCTCTTCTTTTGCCAAGCGGCGAGCCATGTCGATCGCGTCGTCGTTCGTGACCGTCACTACTTCATCGATGTAGTCTCGACGCAAAATGCTGGGCACAAATCCGGCGCCGATGCCTTGTATCTTGTGTGGTGAAGGCTTACCGCCCGAGAGTACTGGGCTGTCCGCGGGTTCGACGGCAACGGCTTTAAAAGCAGGCTTCTTCGGCTTGATGTATTGGCAAACCCCAGTGATCGTGCCACCGGTGCCAACGCCGGAGATGAGGATATCGACGCTTCCATCCGTGTCATTCCAAATCTCGGGCCCGGTGGTTTCCAGGTGAATCTTGGGATTGGCGGGGTTATCGAATTGCTGTGGCATGAAACCGTTTGGGGTTGCGGCCAGGAGTTCCATTGCCTTGGCGATAGCGCCCTTCATCCCGTTTGGACCTGGAGTGAGAATGATTTCTGCACCGAAGGCGAGCAGCAGGACGCGCCGCTCCAGGCTCATGGTTTCTGGCATGGTCAGGATGAGTTTGTACCCGCGCACAGCCGCCACGAACGCCAGGCCGATGCCCGTGTTGCCGCTGGTGGGTTCGATGAGCACGGTTTTGCCGGGCTGAATCTTCCCCGCCCGCTCAGCCTCGGTGATCATACTGACGCCAATGCGATCCTTTACGCTGGCGCAAGGATTCGAACTCTCGAGTTTCGCCACCACTTGGGCAGCGCAGCCTTCAGTCACCTTGTTGAGCCGGACCAGTGGCGTGTTCCCGATCAGGTCCGTGACGTCGTTTGCAATCTTCATAGTCAGTTTTGTCCCCCCGGGATTAGATGTAGCTGATTCGAGTTAATACAATGAAGTTTTCCCATTACAGACCCCTTGGTCTGTCATGCCAATCACACCGTGATACGCGGCCCGAACCGAGGCGGCCCGCATTGACAGTTCCCGCAGTCTCCGATTCAATGACTAAGTGGGTGGAACGTGTCCCGGCGAATTCGGCTTAGAGGTCGCGGCCACCTTAGTTTTTCGAATCATAAACCAGGAGTGCAATTCATGTCCGCACCCAGCCGTCGTCCCGAGATCCGCCGTCGCCGTACTCGCAAAGAGAAAATCCTTAAGCTGCGCAAGAGCCTTGCGTCGGCTTCATCAGAAACCGATCGTGCCCGCTTTCGCGCGAAACTGCATCGCCAGGGGCTAGTTTCGCCGGGAACTCCGTTGCTGAAGGGGGAATGATTGTTGGCGAGCAGATCGCAGGATTCTCGCTCGTTGAAACTGACCATGCAACGTTTGAGTTTTTGGGTCGTTCTGCACGGGCGGGGACGCCCGCGCCTACATCGCTTTCGCGAAGGAATTCGGGATTTTGAGGGATAACTCCAACGCCTTACGCCCGCACTTCAGCCTGCGCCCGCGCTCTGCGCTCCGGGTATAACGGGAACGTGTCAGCCAGGTCGAGCACCTGCTTACGGATTTTTGCCAGAGCGGGAGCATCCGTGCGGCTATGCAGCGCCTCGGAGAGCCACCGGCCAACTTGCCGCATTTCGGCTTCTTTCATGCCGCGGGTAGTCAAGGCTGGTGTACCAATCCGGATGCCGCTGGGTTTCATAGGTGGGTTGGTGTCGAAGGGAATGGCGTTCTTATTGACCGTGATGCCAGCCTGATCCAGCGCCTTCTCCGCCTCACTGCCCAGCATGCCTTTGGAAAACACATCGACCAGCATGAGGTGCGTATCCGTGCCACCGGAAATGATGCGAAAACCTTCGGCCGCCAGCGTGTCAGCCAACACTTTGGCGTTAGCCACGACCTGCCGGGCGTAATCGCGGAAATCAGGCTGCATGGCTTCTCGGAAGCACACTGCCTTGGCCGCGATAATATGTACTAGCGGCCCGCCCTGCATGCCCGGGAAAACTACTTTGTCGATCGCGGCGGCAAAGTCCTGCTTGCACAAGATCATTCCCGCACGTGGTCCCCGCAGTGTTTTGTGCGTGGTTGAAGTCACAATGTGCGCGTGCGGAACCGGCGAAGGATGTACGCCGCCCGCGACCAGGCCGGCGAAGTGCGCCATGTCCACCAGGTAGAGCGCGCCGATTTTGTCGGCGATTTGCCGCATGCGCGCGAAATCAATGATGCGGGGATAGGCGCTGCCGCCGCCGATAATCATCTTCGGACGTTCTTTCTCCGCAAGCTTCTCAAGATCGTCGTAGTCGATGGTCTCAGTCTCTTTGGTCACGCCGTAGGGGACGATGCGATACGTCTTTCCAGAAAAGTTAAGATGGTGCCCGTGCGTAAGGTGTCCGCCGTGCGCCAGGTTCAGACCCAGAATAGTATCGCCCGGTTGCAGCACCGCGGAGTAGGCCTCCATGTTGGCTTGTGATCCCGCGTGGGGTTGGACGTTGGCGTGTTCTGCTCCGAAAAGTTGCTTGGCGCGTTCACGCGCCAGGTTCTCCACGATGTCGGCGAACTCACAGCCTCCGTAGTAACGCTTGCCGGGATAACCCTCAGCGTACTTATTGGTGAAGACTGAGCCCATCGCCTCAAGCACGGCTTCGCTGACGAAGTTTTCCGAAGCGATCAGCTCCAATCCCTCGTGCTCGCGGCGAACTTCATTGTCGATGGCGGCGGCTACCTCGGGATCGGCTTCGTAGAGCGGGCGCGACATGTTGGCGTTTTTCATCTCAGTCAGTCTCCGGAAAAGTTCCTGGGTCATGCGTCCTAAATGGCCAGCTTGTTGATACGACTATCGTCTACCATTCTAAACAAGCACTTGGCAATTAGCACTTGGCATTTGGCCACATCGAGACTGCGGACATCTTGATGAGCCGAGCAGCAGGAAAAAATAATTTCAGGAGGTCAAGTGCTAATTGCCAAGCGCTAAGGGTTAGCCGTCAAACGCTGTTCGCATGAACGAAGCCAGATTCCAACCGTCGATGTATTTATAGGGTGTTTCTCCGGTGGTGTAATGTCCGCAAGGCAGGACTACCACTTTGTGATTGAGAGTGTGTCGTGCGAACTCATCCACAGCGCTGCGGGAAAACTCCGGCAGGAACGTCAGATCGTACTTCGCGTAGACAATGAGCGACTTCTTGCGCCAGCGCGCGAATTGCTCGAAGTAGGAAATCGGGCTCACGGCACTCCACAGAACCCGCAAACGTTCGAGATCGATTTGTGGTTCCAGCCCTTCCCGGATGTGACGGGTGGATTGTCCATGCCACACAACATCGGCGACATACGTCGCGGCGTGATTGAAAGCTGCCACTTGAATACGCGGGTCGTGGGCAGCAGCTAGAAAGGCGTAACAGGAGCCGAGGCTCGTACCCAGAATGCCAAGACGGCGATGCCCTTCAGATTCGAGCCAATCCAGACAGCAACGAACATCGATCACCGCTTGGCGGCAGGCATCGAGCGTGCGCCCAATGTTCGCGGAAACGGCGTAGTCGGCGCGCAGGATCTCGGGAGGCGTTCGAATGTCGTGGTACGGCATGGTCAATCGCAAAACTGAAATTCCAAGAAGATTCAAGACCTGGCACAAGCTGGTATAAGCCAGCGCATCAGAGTTCCAATGCGGCAAGAGCACAATTGCTCGCTTGCCTCGCGCTGGAAACCAGCGGGCGTTCACCAGGTTGTTCTCCGGGAACGGCGTGCGCACGGGCGAGGTGAAGCGCAGGAAATCAGCGTAGGTGCCGCCGACTTTCGCCTCTAATCTTTGATCGGGCACAGCCCGTGTGCTGTAAACTTTGACCTCTCGCCGCTCCAAACGGAAATCCGCCGGCTTGATGTAAGAAAAGAATTCATCGCTCGACGCGATGATTCGCCGGTTGTATTCGCGCAGGTAACTTTCACTGTCTTCTGGAATATGCCCGGGGGCATACCCGTTGCGGCAGGGCCAATTCCGGGCCCACTCCACGCCCCATTCCAGCGGACGCACCACGCGATTATTGTCCACGGAGGTGAGCCGGGTCTCCCAGTCATACATCCACTGTGCGTAGCGTGAGGCCATGAATAATCCAGCATAGCAAAAGGCGCGAAGAAGGTCAGGACCACCGCAGCGAACTGCGCCAATCAGCATTCAGGGCTGAGCATTCGGTCTCCAAGCGGTAGGGTGATCTTTCGATGCGATCTGTAAGTTGACTAGATTCCGGAGGCGGCCAGTCCCGTTTGGGAAAGCCCGAAAGAAGTAGCAATCTTTTGACAGCCTTCTGACAACCGCTCTGTCTCGGAAGGTGAGCATGAACATGACAAGCTAAGACGAGCATGCTACGCCTCCAGAGTGAAAGATATGTTGAGGCTGCTGGCATCTTCGGATTTTTGTAAATGACACGCCAAACTCCAACTTCTTCGAGCCAGGACAAGGTCCAGCAAATCAGTGCTGAGTTGGCCGATCTGTTTCAACAACAGATCGAACTGACGAAGCGGGAGGCGTTGGTAGGATTGACGCCGGCGGAACGTGAGAAGCTCGACCAAATCGTGGCACGGATTCGCGAGTCGTATAGCGAACTGGCGAAGCTCCGATCAGACCAGTAATCTCAGTCAACAGGTCTTCGAGGGACACGCTTGGAGATTCCACAGAGAATCTCGTAAGGCACGGTCTCCGAAAGCGCAGCATGTTCTCTGGCGTCGACACTCAGACCATCTTCGGCGCCGAGCAGCACCACTTCGTCTCCAACCGAAACTCCGGGCAGTCCAGTCACGTCGGCCAGAGTTAAATCCATGGAAATCCGCCCTACGATGGGAGCGTAGTGTTCACCCACTATCACGCGGCCCTGGGAAGAAAGCCTGCGGTTCAAGCCGTCCGCGTATCCCACCGGAAGCACTGCGATGCGCGCAGGAGCTTTGGTGACATAGATTCCGCCATACCCCAGCGCCTGGTTCGCCCGCATGTCTCTCAAGGAGAGAATGCGGGTCTTCCAGGTCAAAACAGGTTTCACCGGAAGGCGCAACCCGCTGCCACTGACCTCTCGACCAGCGCGCTCGAAAGGAAGGTAATAGCCATACAGCGCAATCCCCGGCCGCACCATCGTGTTCCACGATTCCGGACGCGAGATCACAGCTCCCGTATTGGCCGCGTGAATCAGTGGCGGATCGAATCCTTCGTTGCGCAGAAAGTCGCGCACTTCATCGAACGACTTCAACTGCGCCGCAACGGATGGCTGGTCGAGGACCTCGGAAGAAGCCAGGTGCGTGGACAATCCCTCGAGCACCAAATGCGACGAAGATCTCAATACGGAACAAATGCGTGGTAAATCCTCGGGCGCGGCTCCCAGACGTCCCATGCCGGTGTCCACTTTCAGATGGATGGGATGTTCGGGAACGCCAAGGGCAGTGGCGGCCTTTTGGAATAGTTCGATTTGCCCCGTCTCCCAGACCGTCGGAGTCAGCCCCAGGCGAACAATTTCTTCTTCTTCACCGCGCCAGAACCCGGTCATCAGCAGGATGCGTCCACGGACGCCGGCTTCGCGGAGGGGGATCGCCTCGTCAAGCGAGGTAACGCCGAACCAACTCGCTCCCTCCTGCTCAAGTGCCCGCGCACACTCGACTGCACCGTGCCCGTAGGCATCAGCTTTCACGATGGCGCAAACCGTCACGGCAGTGCTTATATGCTGCTGCACCGCGCGAAAGTTGCGCCGCAAGGTTCCCAGCGATACTTCAGCCCAAGTCGGCCGAGTCGCGGTTCGCTTGGCAATCTCGATGGTAGCCACTTGCTTTAGATTATAGCGGCCACAGCGGTTGCCCCAGGTTACTGCCGTACTACTCCCGGATGATTTCCGGCACGAATGTGAGAGTCCCCCGAAAATATCTTCTGAGCCGCACTTGGCCTCAGCGCCTAAAGGCGTCGTTGGAGGGGCCTGTTGCGGCATGCCTGAATAAACTGCGGAAAAACTCCGATTTTGGGTGGCGCAGCGCTTCCAGCGCTGCGATGACCGCCCTCGAATGAATAAGGGTTTTAATTCCCGAGGTAGTAAAGATTATCCACCCGAAAGGGTGAAGTTCACCGTCACCTGGGTTTCCACTTCTACCGCTTCGCTGTTCAAGTAATACGGACGATAGCGCCACTGCAGAACAGCATCGATGGCGGATTTCACCAGCAGGGGATGGCCGGTGATTACCTGCAGGTTTTCAATCTTCCCCTCCCGGGAGATCATGGCGCGCAGCACTACGACGCCCTGGATCCGCGCCTGCCGCGCCAAGGGCGGGTATTGCGGCTGTACCCGATAGATGAGATTCCCTTCCATCACGCGGGAGACACGAGGCTGATGAGCCGACGGAGTCGAAGGAGTCGGGGGAGCAATCACATTAAGCCGATCCCCAATCGAGCCAAATACACCATTCCTGGGCGTCGAATTGCCGGTGCTGGCGAGCACACTAAGTCCACCAATATCAACCGGCGGCGGAGCAATCGATTCGTCAACGGGCACGATTTCACTCGGCACGAAACGTGGCGCGATCACGTGGCCGTCCGGCGATAAGTTGCTGGTGTTCGCGCGCATGTTCCGCGCAGACTCGGGAACGGGCGGCGCCGGTGGCGGAGTTGGCGCCACCAGCCGGGCCGTCAATTGAAACTGTGGCAGAACCTGGGTGTGGAACAGCGGCAACAAGAGCAAAACACCTGCGGCAACGGCCTGGGCCGCAAACGAAACCAGAGTTGTCCAACCGCGGCGAGAACGGTCGGCCCAAGGAGAGTCAAGCAGCGAATCAGCAAACATGGTGTCCTCCTGAGTTTTGGTGCTCCCTTTAAGGACACCGAGGTGCGCTCTCGCAGCTGTCGTCCTGCAAAAATAAAAGGCCGCTCTTTGAGCGGCCTTTCGGGAACTTTCGTGATGTTTAAGGTGTCACGGCGCTTACTTAGGAGGTGTAGTGGTGGTGGCGGGTTTGGTCCCTCCCGTTGGTGCTATCGGCCTTGCGCCAGTCGTGCCCGCCGGTTTGGTCGTTACCGGCCTGGCCGGCGCGGGAACACCTGACTGCGCATTGTAGGCATCGACGATCGCCTTTGTGATATCTACGGAAGGCCCGGCCCACAGCACGGGTCCTTGCGGCCATGGATTGGAAGTGTCCATGATCAGGCCGAACCCTTTGTCGCCAGCATACTTCACGATGATCGGGGCCATCTTTTGCAGAATGCGCTGCGCGATTTCGTTTTGCTGTGCCTGGGCATCGTCCCGGGCATCCTGAACGGAGCGCTCAAGCCTCTTCTGCTTATCCTCGACCTGCTTGACTAAGGCACCGCGAGAATCGTCGTTGAGCTTCTCGCCTTGCGCGCTTAGCTGCTTCTTCAGGCTCTCCACTTCGTCGTTCATACTCTTCAGCTCGGTCTGTTTCGGCTCGAGCTTCTTGCTGAGGGCCTCGAAGTCGCGCTGGCCTTCATTGCTGGCGAAGATTGCCTGCTCGATGTTGATCGTGCCTATCTTGCTTCCCGTACCCGTGCCCGCCACGGTGGTGTCGGGCGTGGATGCGGCGGCGCTGGGAGCTGCGGGTAATGCGGGGCCCGCGCTAGCGGTTTGAGCCAGGGCGGTCACCGATATGACGAACACAGTGGCCAGGAGAAATCGCGGAAACTTTCTTGTCATGGGGTTGCTTGAACTCCTTGGAAATTGTATCGGGACTCTTCGCTTCAGGCCCTTATCTCGGACCGTGCCAGGCCCTGCCCCGCAGCCAATGAGGCCGCGCACTCAAACGGGGAAGGCAGACCCCAACACCCAGCGTCTCACGCCAAATCCTCGAGCGTGATGACCACCCCGTACCATTCGATTTTCAGGGTGCTGTAGCATTCATTATAGGAACACTGCCGCCCAGCGTCAAACTTCCTGACCCGGGTTCATTCTCAGAATACCTCAGAATGTTGTCGCCACAGTAAAGCGGAATGTCTTACGCGGCTCCCTCAGTTGATACGGGGGAGAAAAAGCATTCCGAGCCAGCACATACGTATAATCTCCGGCCGCGCCGGGCGGGAACATGCCGCGGGTGATCGGAACCGGCGCGTTCACCGTCGTATCCAAGCGCAATGGATTATACGCCCAGTAGATACGGAAGGGTGCGTTAACCACTGGCAAGAACACCTGCAACTCCAGTCCCGTGGACATTCGGGGCGTCCAGTTCGTACCGGCCACCGGGCTCAGATACTGCGAGAACTTCTGCGTGGATCCTCCCACGCAGTTCAGGCCAACGTCCAACGCTGGGCAGCCATAAACGGTGCTGTTGATCAGTTCGAATTGTCCATTGTTGATTTTCAGCTGTGAATCTCTGAGAATCGGTTCCACGCCGAAGTCCATGAATGGCGCCAAAGAGACCGGGCCGGCGATAGTGATCCGGTATTCCACATTAGTGATCGCGCTGAAGTCGCCGCCGGGGAACACAATCTGATCCAGTGGAACCGGGATGGTGTAAGCCCCTTGGAGGGGATTGGCGGGATTCTTGGGCACAATCGAACCATCCGGGTTGCGCAATTGGATCGAGGTAGTGTTCGGCAAAAAAGAGACGGGCGAGATCGAGCGTATATCAAAGCCACGCAAGTCATTTTCCCCGCCATCGTAGAATCGCTGAAACGGTGGAGGCACTACCCCGCCATAGCCTGTCAGGAAAGAAGTTTGGAAATTGAAACCCAGTGCATTGCGCCCCTTCTGCATCGGCTTCCAATGCGTGTATTTCGCGACCGGACGAACCGACCTGACTGTCCCGCCCAAGCCAGCAACTTCAACCCCCAGGTAAATGCTATTGCCCTTGTGGGGATAGAGCGCCCGGTCCAACGAGTTTATGGTGAAGCTGGGAACAATCTTGCTGGTGATGATCCCGTTCAGCGCGTTGGGACCACTGATTCCGCTGAATGCTAGGGAATCGAAGAGCGTCTGCGACGCCGTGGTGAGCGCCACGATAGAAGAGTCGTCGTACGAGTAACTGATACCAACCCGCTTGAATGAGCGATGCAGAGGATAAGCCAGGTTCACCGCAAAGCCCCTGCTGGACTGGGTGTAGTTCTGAAGGTTCTGCTGCAATTGCTCTGGCAGGTTGATCTGCTGACCGCTGAGGATTGCCGCTTGCCTTGCCTGATCGTACGTGAACTTGGTGAAGTACACCGTAAACCCGAACTGCAATGGACGATCGAATAAATAAGGCTCGGTAAAGCTGAATGAAACGTTACGTTGAAGATTGCCGATATTCGCCTGCACGCTCAGAGTCTCGCCCAGCCCGAGAAAGTTGTTGGTGCTATAGCTGAGCCCGACGAATGAGCCCGACAGACCGCTAACCCCGCCGCTCAACCCAATGCTGTTTTTCCCTTTCTCCTTGACCTTGAGCGTGAGATCTACTGTACCGTCCTTTTCGTTCAAGTGACGTTCGGTGACGTTGGGGTCATCGGCTTTCAAATTGTCGAAAAAGCCCAACTGGTTCAGTCGCTGGATGCTGAGCTCCCATAGTTGCTGGTTGTAAACCTGCCCTTCCTCCAGGACGATCTCGCGTCGGATCACCTTGTCTCGAGTCGTAGTATTTCCCTGGAACTCGATGCGTCGCACGCTAAACTGCTTGCCTTCGTCCACGTCTATGTCGAGAAAGACGAGCTTCTTCTGCTCATCGAAGGTCGTGTTTGGAATGGACGTGAAGTTGATGTATCCCAGTTGGCCGTAAGCCTTCTGGAGGTTTTCCAAGCCTTTTGCGATTTTACTCCGGTCGAAGGTATCGCCATCTTTTATCAGAAACAGGCGCCGCAGAGCAGCGGTGTTCACCACCGCTTTATTGTTCTTGAACGTGATTCCGCCCAAGCTGTATTTGTCCCCTTCCTCGATGGGCATAGTGATATCCACGGCCTTTCCCGCACCTTTTTGGATCAACGGGATGTGAAATCCCTGATGCCCGGTGTCGTGGATCTGGGTCTTCGGCTCCTGCACCAGCACCTTGAAGTAACCACGATTCTGGTACTCGGCGCGAACCCGCTCGGTGTCCTCATCGAGTTTGGTGGCATCGTAAGTCTTCGCGAAGATATTTTCCAGGAAGATAGAGTGCGGGATCCCGATCGGCTTCAGGTTCTTCATCGCACTCCGCAAAATACGGCTGGGGACGTGCTTGTTTCCTTCGAACGTAATTTTGCCCACCTTGACTTTCGGCCCTTCCTTGATCACAAACGTGATGCTCACAGCGTTTGGTGGAATGGGGTGAATCTCTGTGCGAATGGTGGAGAACTGCCTCCCATGCTCGGACAGGAGTTGCTTGATGGTTACCTCAGCCTTCTTTACTTTGGTGGGATCGTATTGGCTTTCGACCGACAATCCGACTTTGGCCTCCTTGAAACGGTCCAGCACGTCGCTTTTCGAGACCGAGCTCAGGCCGACGTAGTCGATCTCGCGGATGGTGGGCCGTTCTTTGACGTAGATATTTAGTGCCCATCCCTTGGCAGTCTGCGACCGCGTGAAGGTGATGTCTTCGAAATACCCGGTATTCCACAACGAGTTGTAGTCGCGCTCAAGCGCCGCCTGGTCGTAGACGTCCCCAGGGTGGGTAAAGATTCGGGCTTTAATGGTTTCGGCTGGAATGCGGCGGTTGCCGAAAACATTCACCTCGGTAATCACGTCCTGCTGCCCTGCGGCCCAGGAGCAGAGCAGGAAAAAAGTCAGCAGGAAGGTCAAAAGCGGACGTCGCCAAACTTCGCAACACCTTATAAATGAAGGGGATGCCCCCGGAGAGATAACCGGAGTTCGCCGTGCGCGGCCGTGCCTGCCCTCGGTGATCGCAGGGCTATCCTGATGAGTGCGATGAATCGCCACTACCTCAGCTTATGGGAGTGTGGAAAACCGCAATTATACGGTAGAGCAGTGGACACCGTCCAAGCACTTGCTCCTAAATCACCCTCAGGATGCCGTTTGGAAAAGCTCTACTTCAACCAAGACGGAATAAAAGGTGGCGGAGTTGCCCAAGTCCGTAAGTTTTTCTGAAGTAAGCACGTTAATGTTCCGCCCCTGGGGAGCGAGCTTCGCCCACGAGAGCCGCGCACAAACCACACCGGGCTGCACTGCGCCGTCTACCCTCGCTCTAAGAAGTATATCGCCGCGTGGATTGAAGACGCGCACCCGGTCGCCATCCGTGATTCCCCGCGATTGGGCATCGGACTGATTCATTTCGAGCAGGCCCACCTCTTCCATCTCCTGGATGGTGGGCAAATTTGAAAACGTCGAATTGAGGAAGTTATCCGCTTTGCGCGCCAGCAGTTCCAGAGGAAAGGCTTTCGCTTGATCGCTGTGCCGCGATTCGCTCGGCGGTTCGAAGTGCACGACGGGATCTAACCCCAAAGCTTTGAGAGAGTCGCTGTACAGTTCGGCCTTCCCACTGGCGGTCGCGAAATTGCCCTGAGCAAAGGGCAGGAAGAAATCTGAGAACTGCTTTTCAAAACTGAGCCTCACTTGACCTTCCCGTTGCAGCCGCTCCCGGTTAATCCCCTGCAGCCATGGATGATCTGAGTCCAACGCTGCGTCGATCATCTGGTCGACGGAGTCGCGGAAACAATCGTCTTCGAAGCCCATTCGCTCAGCGAGTGTTCGGAAGACGTCCACATTCGAACGGCATTCGCCCAATGGCTCGATGGCCTGATCTGATACCTGCAAAAAGTAATGCCCGTAGGCGGTCTGTAGTTCCTTGTGCTCGAAAAAGGTCGTCGCAGGCAGAACCATGTCTGCGTAGTCGGTGGTGTCGGTAAAGAACTGCTCGTGCACAACCGTGAACAGATCGGTCCGCCGCAATCCGCGAATGACTTCATTGTGATTCGGACACACCGCTGCCGGATTGGAGTTGTAAACGAATAGCGCCTGGATGGGCGGGTGATCGAGCGTATTCAGCGCCTTGCCCAACTCCACCATATTGACGATGCGTGCGGGCCGCCCCAGAGCTTTGAGCATCAAGTCCGGTCGCTCCAACCCGCCCCCCGCCCGAATCGGGGCAAAGGCACCGCTGGTAGATAGCTGCAACCCTCCTCCTACCTCTTTCCATGAGCCGGTAATACAGGGCAACATAGTGACAGCACGGGTCGCCATGCCGCCACCTTCGGAGCGCTGCACGCCGTAATTGAGCCGGATGACGGCTGGTCGCGTGGTCGCGTACTCCCGGGCCAGTTTCACAATGTCAGACGCCGCGATTCCCGTCCACTTCGCCACTCGTTCCGGCGTGTACTCCTGCACTTTGTTGCGAAGCAGTTCGAATCCCAGGGTGTAACGCTCAACATAATCCGCATCGTGGAGCTTTTCGCCGATGATCACATGCATCATCCCCAGCGCCAACGCGGCGTCGGTGCCGGGATTGATTGGCAAATACCAGTCCGCGCAAGCCGCTGTGCGCGTGCGATAAGGGTCGATCACCACCAGTTTCGCGCCCTGGCGGCGCGCCTCCTCGATGAAGGGCCACAAATGCACATTGTTGCCGTGGATGTTCGCCGCCCAGGCAATGATGTAGCGCGAATGGCGAAACTGTTCCGGCTCGGTGCCCAGTTTCGCCCCAATCACCGATTTCAGTCCCGCCTCGCCCGCCGCCGAGCAGATATTGCGAGCCAACTGAGACGCGCCCAGGCGATGAAAAAATCGGCGGTCCATGGATGCGCCGTTCAGAACTCCCAGTGTTCCACCATAGGAGTAAGGGAGGATGGCTTCACTGCCAAATTCCGCCGCGACCTTCCTGAAGTGAGAGGAGATTTCCTCGAGAGCTTCGTCCCAGGTGATACGCTCGAATGTCTGTGTAGCGCGGGCGCCCTCGCCTGCGACCCGCGGTCCCTTCGGTCCCACTCGGCGCATCGGGTATAGAACCCGGTCCGGCGAATACACCCGATCCAGATACTTCGCCACCTTCGCGCACAAGAAACCACGGGTTACGGGATGCGCAGGATCACCCTTGATTTTGGTCGCGCGTCCGTCCTCCACCGTAATCAGGACTCCACAAGCGTCGGGGCAATCGTGCTGACAGGCGGCGTGAACGACTTGCTTCATGACTTTCTAATTATAGAGTGCTATGCCCAATGAAAAATCAATAAACCACAAGGACACGAAATATCACAAAGGTTTTAGTGGTTTCCTTTGTGATACTTCGTGTCCTTTGTGGTTAAGCTCAGGAAGTTGACTCACCCAAAAGAAATTCCGGGCAGACAAAAGAAAAGCCAGCGCCCTGTTTACTTAAGCCCAATGTAAAGGTCGACTTGGGAGTCCTGCGGATTCTGGCTTCGTTGGTCATAAAGCTCGAAGTCTGCTCTGTAGGCACGAGCCCCGCCGAGCTGTTTGCTATCTTCCAGGCTGTAGACCCGTTGCCATGCCTGCGGAACCACTTGCGCGACGGGCCCCTTCTCGCTTGTAACCACCGCATATCTCCCGGCGGGCACCTTCTTCGTAATCATCCCCGTCGGAACGGTGGATACATCGCTCACTTTCATTCCAATGATGAAATCGTATTCGCTGTTGCGGTCGCCCGTGTAACCGGTATAGACGGCGCAGATGGCACGATCCACTTTGTTCGGAATCTTGTCTGCGATTCCTTCCTTAAAAAACCTTTCCCATTGCCCGGGAATGGCGCCACCGGCTGTCGTTTCTTTAGCATTGTTGGTCCGAACTTGAATTCCGACTACGGAGAACTCTGGCTGTTCCACTACTTTTGGTTCCATTGTTGCTCCCGTAGGGGCGGTGGTCACGGCGAGGACAGTTGCAAGACACAGCAAACCAACCCCGAGCAAGCCGCCGATTAAACAAAGACGGTCCGGGCCGTGAGAAGGCGCGTCGGACCCTGTCACTTAATCTCCATCACTTCTTTTTCTTTTCCCTTGCTCATCTCTTCCATCTTCTTGATTTCGTCATCGGTGAGTTTCTGGATCTCATCCATGGCCCGTTTCTCATCGTCCTCAGTGATCTTCTTGTCTTTCATCGCCTTCTTGATGGCATCGTTGCCATCGCGCCGGATGTTGCGTACCGCGGTCCGATGCTCCTCGAGCATCTTGTGGAGATGCTTTACCATATCCTTGCGGCGCTCCTCCGTAAGCGGAGGCACCGGCACGCGGATGATCTTGCCATCGTTCATCGGATTCAGTCCGAGTTCCGCAGAACGGATCGCTTTCTCGACGGCCTGCAACTGAGACGCGTCGCAGGCCTGCACGGTGAGCAACTGGGCCTCGGCGTGAACCGTGGCAACCTGGTTCAGAGGCGTAGGAGTACCATAGTAATCCACGTTGACCGTATCGAGCATGTGGACATTGGCGCGCCCGGTGCGCGTGGCAGTCATGGCCTTGCGGAAGTCCTCCACCGCCTTGTCCATGCGGGTCTTGAGTTGAATGTAGGTGTCTTTAAGGCCGGGAATCGCGGCCATACCAGCTTGAGCCATGGTCAGCTCCCCTGAAGATGAGTTACCAAAACTGTGAATTATAAACCTTTGAAAGTGACAGTGGACTCAGAACGAGCAATCCGTGGAAATCCGTGGCCAGCTTTTATGCGCTTACCAGCGATCCGATCTTCTCGCCAGTTACGACCTTGCGTATGTTTCCCTGCTGATTGAGATTGAAAATGATGATCGGCAGATTGTTGTCCTTGCAGAGCGAGATGGCGGTGGAATCCATCACCTTCAGGCCTTTCTTCAGCACGTCCAGGTAAGTGATCTCGGTGAATTTCTTGGCGTCTTTTACCAGCACCGGGTCGGCGTCGTAGATGCCATCCACTTTCGTGGCCTTGATGATGACGTCTGCCTTGATTTCCATGGCACGCAGAGATGCCGCTGTATCCGTGGAGAAGTACGGATTGCCAGTCCCTCCGGCAAAGATCACTACCCGGCCTTTTTCCAGATGACGAATGGCACGTCGGCGGATGAAAGGCTCGGCAACCTGGTTCATCTCAATCGCCGACTGTACTCTGGTATAGACGCCTTGTTTTTCCAGCGCATCCTGCAAGGCCAGCGCATTGATCACGGTCGCGAGCATGCCCATGTGATCGGCGGAAACCCGGTCCATCTCTTTCGCCTGCTCGGCTACGCCGCGGAAAAAATTCCCTCCGCCCACCACGATGGCGATCTCAATCCCGAGTGATCGCACGTCCCCCAGTTCAGCAGCGATTTCGTGGATGCGAAAAGGGTCAACCCCAAAACCCTGGGTCGCGGCCAGGGCCTCGCCCGAGAGTTTGAGCAGAATGCGTTTAAACACAGGAGTTGTCATTTTGTAGCGCCGGTGTCCCCGCCGGCTGTCGTGGGGGCGTCCCGCCCCCACAAGGGCACAAAAAAAGGGCGCCAGAGGCGCCCCTGAGCTACTCAGCTTTCTGTTCCGGCCTGGTAATCGCGATGGTCTCGCCGGCCTCGCCTACCTTGAAGCGGGCGAATCGTCGCACCGCAATATTCTCACCCAGTTTGCCGATCTTGGTGGCGATCAATTGCGCGATGCTGACCGTCTGATCCTTGATGAAGGGCTGCTCCAGCAGGCAGACCTCTTCGTAAAACTTCGCCATCTTGCCTTCGACCATTTTCTCCGCGATGTTCGCGGGCTTCCCGCTGGCGATCGCCTGGGCGCGATAGATGTCTTTCTCCCGATCGTAAGCTTCGGGTGTGACGTCTTCCTTCCGAACAAACTTCGGATCGCTGGCCGCAATGTGCATGGCAATATCGTGCACCAACTCCTTGAAGTCCTCGGTACGGGCCACGAAATCGCTCTCGCAGTTAACTTCCACCAGCACGCCAATCTTGCCGCCGGCGTGAATGTAGCTGGCCACCGAACCTTCGCTGGTCACGCGGGTAGCCTTCTTCGCCGCGACGGAAACGCCCTTCTTGCGCAAAACTACAACAGCTTGTTCCATGTCGCCTTTGGCTTCGGTCAGGGCCTGTTTGCAGTCCATCATTGGCGCCCCGGTTTTTTCCCGGAGCTCTTTCACTTGCGTTGCTGAAATATTCACGGTAGATGTGCTCATTGCTATGAAATCCTTACTCTAGAAACGTATTTTGCTTCTACAAACTTCGACCCGCGCCGGACGACCCGCGCGGGTCTGAATCCCTCAGGGGCTAAAGCCCGTAATCTAGTGTCCATTTACGGCATGGCTGAAGCCATGCCCTCCCAGTCGACCAACGGCCAACGACTGATTTAATACGTCTGGGTTTCGACCTGCGGCACCACATCGTCGGCAGTGTCCTTCGCCGCAGCGGGCTGCTTGCGCGTACCCGCGCCCAGCACGTCTTCCATGCTGATGTCCTCGGACCCAGCATCTTCCGCGGCGCTGATATCGATTCCGCCCTGAGCCGCGCTTGCGGCCGCGGCTAGTTCCGCCTGTTGCGCTGCGCCCGCGGCGGCTGCCAGGTCGGCGACTTGTTTGTCGGTCATAAGCTGGGCGCCTTCGGCCACAGAATCGGCGATCTTGGAGGCGAACAGGCGGATCGCCCGCAGCGCGTCGTCGTTGCCCGGGATCACATAATCCACTTCGCTGGGATCGCAGTTCGTGTCCACTACCGCCACCACCGGAATGCCCAGCTTGCGCGCCTCGCGCACCGCGATCTGCTCTTTGTTCGAGTCGATGACGAAGATCGCGTCCGGCAGTCGGCTCATGTTCTTGATGCCCGCCAGGTTGGCCTGAAGATGCTTGCGCTCGCGCTCCAGCTTGATGACTTCTTTCTTGGGCAGCAACTCGTAGCGGCCATCCGTGGCCATTTCGTCGAGTTCTTTCAGCCGCTTTACCGACTTCTGCACCGTCACCCAATTGGTGAGCAGGCCGCCTAGCCAGCGCTGGTTCACGTAGAATCCGCCGCAGCGCGTTGCCTCCTCGGCAATCGCGTCCTGGGCCTGGCGCTTGGTTCCGACAAAGAGAATGATCTTCCCTTCGCTGGCCAGCTCCTGCACGAACTTCGACGCCTCTTTGAACATCTTCAGCGTCTTCTGCAGGTCGATGATGTAAATCCCGTTGCGCTCTCCGAAGATGTATTCCTTCATCTTGGGATTCCAGCGCTTGGTCTGGTGCCCGAAGTGGACGCCCGCTTCGAGCAACTCCTTCATGGTGATATTAGCCAATCAACCTCCTCATTTGGTCTGCATCCGGCGCTGCCCTGGGCTACCCCGGATTGCCATTCCCGTCCCCGCCGCGAGGCACGGGAAGAATTGAACACCTTAAACCGCTTCCAGCTCTTAGCCAAACCCTTACCGCTTGCTGTACTGGAACCGCTTGCGCGCGCCCTTCTGACCGTACTTCTTGCGTTCCTTGCCGCGCGAATCGCGAGTGACCATGCCTTCAGCCTTGAGCTTCTTGCGCAGCTCAACATTGAACAACATGAGAGCGCGAGCGATACCCAGTTTCACGGCGTCAGCCTGGCCATTCACGCCGCCGCCGGAAACCCGGGCGACCACGTTGAATGTGGCTGCCGTCTCGGTCGAGAGCAGCGGCTGCTTCGCGCTCGATCGCTGCGACCGGGTCACGAAATACTCCTCAAAAGCGCGCCCGTTAACCTTGAATTCACCGCTGCCCGGACGCAGATAGACGCGCGCGATCGCCGACTTGCGGCGTCCCGTTCCGTAATATTGAACTAGCTCTGCCATTCTTAGCCTTTAGCACTTAGCAATTGGCACTTAGCCAAACCGCCTGGGTGCAACCTTTCAAATTTTATGCCGTCCCAAAGTTCTTGGCGTCATCCTGAACCGGCGTGAGCCGGTGAAGGATCCCGCGTGTACAACCAAACTCTATGCTCTTACTTCCAGCGCCTTCGCTTCCGGCTTCTGCGCCTCGTGCGGATGCTTCTCGCCACGATAGACGTTCAGCTTGCTGATCATCTGCCGGCCCAGTTTCGACTTGGGCAGCATGCGCAGCACGGCAGCTTCGATGATCGACTCAGGCTTGCGCGCAAACCGCTTGCGGAATTCTTCCGTACGCAATCCGCCGGGATAGCCGGTGTAATGCTGATACACCTTCTGCTCCGACTTCATGCCGGTGGTCTTCACCTTCTCGGCGTTGATCACGATTACATGATCGCCAGTATCGAGAAAGGCGTGTATTGCGGGTTTTCCTTGCCCATCAAAATGCGGGCGACCTGCGACGCCAGCCGTGCCGAGCGTCTGCCCGGAAGCATCCACGACGTACCACTTGCGCACAATTTCCCCCGCTTTGGGGAAATAGGTTGACATGCAAAATCTCCCAGAAAATAAAAAACGCAAAGAAGACCGCTGAGTACCCATCGCAAGCGCCGAAGGCGCAGGGCTATCAGGCGGGCAACCGCAGGACTGCTAAAGACTTAAAGATAACGTAGGCCAAGAGGATATTGTCAACGAAGTCGTTGTCGTGGTGAGCCTTATCCGCGTTACGCAACCAAGAACGGTGATGAACGCGCAGGAAACTCGTAGCTTCTGCCTCTCTGTTGAGAGGCCAAATCATTCATACGCCAGCGCATCAATCGGATCTTTCTGCGCCGCCTTGTACGCAGGATACAACGCCCCGGCAATCGCCCCCACAATGGCGATTATCGCAGTACGCAGCATCCAGCCCCCGGTCACCACCACTGCGCAAGCGTCGGTAACCGGTGAACGATCCCCATCCGAGCCACCAGGCTGAAAATAATCCCCACCACGATGCCGCCGATGGCCAGCAGCACCGTCTCCCGCAGAATCACATTCACGATGTAGACCTTCGACGCGCCCATTGACTTCAGAATTCCAATCTCGCGCGTGCGCTCCATCACCGCCGTATACATGGCCTGGAAAATAACAATGAACCCGATGATCACAGAAATCCCGATCACCACGTTGATAAACGTCGACACGCCCGGATAGTTGCTTGGGGTCATCATCGACAGATAGTAGGCCATGGAAGTCGCGACGTAGCTCTCCATCCCCGGAACTTTCTTGATCTCATCCACCACCGCGTCGGCATTGTTGGGATTGTCGAGCTTCAGGTAAAAAATCGAGGCCTTGCCCTGGGCGCCGATCAAATCCTGCAGAACCCCGATCCGCAGAAACTTTCGCGCCCCTTTTCCTTGTCCCGACAATCCCGGCCACGCGGAAATTATTGTTGAGGACTTCAATCGTGTCGCCGACCTTCACGTGCTTGGACCGGGCAAACAGATCATCCACCAGCACGTCGTTGGGCCCTTGGAATGGGCCACCCTCGAGGTAGTGAAACGGCCCGGAAAGCCGCTCATAACTGTCCAAATCGATGCCCGCGATCACCTCCAGAGTTCCGCTCGCGGAGACATGGGTCACCACCGGCGCCACGGCGACTACGTGCGGCAACTTCGCCAGAATGTCGCCGACTCTGATCGACATCGGAGCACCCGTTAGCCCGACGATAAACGATGAGCCCGGCGGCATCACAATCACGTCCGCTCCAATACCCGCCTGCCGCGCTCGGGAATCGTTCAGCATACCCAACGATAGCCCCACAATGAGCAGAATCAGCGTCACCTCCAACGCAATCGCTACGATGCTGATCAGCGAGCGGAGCGGCCGGTGTACCAGGTTTGCGATAATCATCTTGTTCATCATAATGAGCGTTGAGCACTTGGCAATTCGCATTTAGTCCGTCAGGAATTGGCCAAAGCGCAAGGGACCAAGTGCCAATTGCTAGCTGCTGATTCTACCTGTTGTTCTCACGGTGAGCGGCGGACGACGACTCCGCTGAAGGTTTGTCCAGGTGGACCAACTCAGCCCCCGGTGGTTGATCGAGTATGAATTTGTCATCTGGAAGCGGTTGGTTCAAGTCGAGTTTCACGATGTTCAGGGTAATGTCGTACTCCTCCTGCGGCCGCGCGATCTCGATTTGCCAGGGGAATTCTATGCCATTGTCATTCTTATAGTTGTAATAAAGCGCGTTGGTCGTGACATTTCCCTTGGTGTCGTAAAGCAGTTGGCGATGAGGTAGCAGGTCGGTACGACTGAAAATGACCTTCCGGGAAAGCGCCCAGCCGTGGTCGTTCTTGCTAATCACATCAACTACATAATCCGCCCGTGACACCTTGTGACTTTTGGCGTCGGTCACCAGTTCGGTATCGTTTTCCATCACCGCAATTTCATTTTGGGGGTCGACATGCCGCAGCAACAGCGCATCGTAGATATGTTGAGGGCGCAGGTTCTCAAGTGGCTGTGTCGGATTGTGGGTTTCGACGTCATTTCGGCCCACCACGAAGCGGTTCTTCGTCGGAATCCAGAGTTTGAACCCCTGGCCGTCGCTGACCATGTCGAACGCCTTGTTGCGCACAATCGGCATCAGACCGATCATCCGCAGCATCGCGGGTTTGCGTACCAGCACGTACCCGCGGATCTCCTCGTAATCCGTGACCTTACCCTTCTTAACCCCTCCCACGGTCGTGTCAATATCAACCGTAGCCTGCATGGACTGAATCGCTGCCGCTTGAGTATTGATGTAGTCGATGAGTTCCTGCTGCGTCGCAGTCTTCAGTTGTACCGAGGTAATGGGCGGCTCGACCTTATGCGAGCGGAACAAACAACCCGTCAGCGGCAGAATTGCCAGTAGGACGAACCCAGCACGATATCGGAAGAAAAAAGACATCAGACGGTTTTGATTCAGTGCCAAACAGATGAGTATACCCAAGCCGGGGATTCAGGGTCGGGTATCGGGCTTCTAGCCTGAAGCCTGTCCCACTATTTCCCGTTCATCACTTTGCGGTAAGCCGCCACATTCTTGTTGTGCTCTTCCAGGCTGTGGGCGAAGCGGTGATGGCCATTACCATTGCTGACGAAGTAAAAGTAGTCGGTATCGGCTGGGTGAATCGCGGCTTCCAGAGAGCTCCTTCCTGGATTCCCGATGGGCCCGGGCGGAAGTCCCACATGCGTGTAGGTGTTGTAGGAGGAGTTGAACTGCATATCGGCGTGGTGGAGCGCGCCGCTGTACGCTCCCTGCAGAAGTTCGGCATAGATCACGCTGGGGTCCGCCTGCAGAGCTCCGTGGTGCGCCATGCGGTTGTAATAAACACTGGCTACGAGGGGCCGCTCCTCTGGCGCCGCCGTTTCCTTCTCGATAATGGAGGCCAGGATGACGGTCTGCTGCACGTCGTTGGCTGGCGCATCTGTATTCCTGACATCCGTCATCGTCACATCCGTGGTCAACCCGATCTCTCTCGCAACTTGGCGGAACTGTTTCACCATCGCCGCCGCCATTTCTTGCATGGTTTGCATGCGGGTGAACTCATAGGTATTCGGAAAGAGATAACCCTCCAGAGTCTTGGCGCCCGGAGCGAGGTCGGCAATAAGGGCAGTGTCAGAGGTCGCGACTTTCAGGAACTCCTCGCTCGAACCCAGGCCCGCGTTCTGGATGGCTTGCGCGATGTCGAACATATTGAAGCCCTCAGGAATCACAACCGTGTGGAAGTAAACATCGCCACGCACCAGTCGCCGGTGGACATCGAGCGAGCTCGCACTTTTCTCGAAGAGATATTCCCCAGCTTTCAACGAGTGTTTGTGATGAAGGTAGTGCCATAGAACAAAGGCATCCGCGCTGCGAATCACGCCCGCCGTCTGCAGTTCGGTCGCGATCCGTCGAGTGGAATAGCCCGGATGCAGAAGCACAAACGTCTGCCCCGCCGGCATCACCGGCTGCGTCAGCACCCAAGCCAGCCATCCCCCGCAGGCGAGGACAGCAAGCAGAAGAAGTATGAAAAGCGTACGCACCTTAGAGACAGTTTAGATGAGTGCAGGTCGTTGCTCGTTGGCCATTGGTCGTTAGCCGTTGGTCATCTTGAAAGCAAAGGGCCAGCTGCCAGTATCAAGTGCTATGTGCTGCCCCGCGCATCCATCCAGCTTTGCAGGATCAGGACTGCGGCCATCTGGTCGACGACCTGCCCCCGGCGCTTGATTGACATATCGGTTTCACGCAGCAGGCGGTTGGCTTGGGCTGAACTCAGCCGTTCGTCCCAGAGATAGACTGGCAACGAAAATCGCTGACGCAGTTCTTCCGCAAAACGCTGCATCTTCTCGGCCTGGATGCCCTCGGCACCGCTCATGCGCAGGGGGTAGCCCACAACGATCTCGGTTATCTCGTAGTCGCGGATCACCTTTTCCAGCTGTTCGAAATCGAGGCGCTTGTTCTGGCGATGGACGGTTTCGATTCCCTGGGCGGTGATACCGAGCAGGTCGGAGACGGCCAGACCAATCCTCTTGGAACCGACGTCTAAACCTAGCACTCGGCCGAGACTACGCGCGTGCGACGATTTGTGGGACAGGGTTGGTTCCGAGGGCACGTGGGGATTATAAGTCCCTCCGGAAAAACAAAAAAAAGGATTACGATGCAGGAATGGCCACCGGCGAAGCCCCGACCCAGACGACGCCAGTTCCGACTTTGGCCGCACCCAAGGCCAAAGTGCGCCCCCATTGGTCGATGAACATCATCGGCATCGCGGGAATCCTCACACTCTGCTATTTCGGCGAATCGGTGTTGGCGGTGATGCTGGTTTCGGTGCTGCTGGCATTCATCCTGGCGCCAATTGTTGACCTGCTGACCTATCTTCGTTTGCCGCGCAGTTTGGCGGCTGCGATTGCCATTCTGCTGATGCTGGGGGCGTTGGTTGGCATCGTTTATTATTCGTACAATCAGGCGACCACGCTGCTTCAGGATCTGCCGAAGTACACCACCAAGGTTCGCGACGAGGCTCTGCGCTTCCGCAAGAGTGCGGAACGCCTGGAGGTTCTGCCTCCGGAGCACGAGAAGGGCGTGGTGAGTGTCCGCACGGCGACCGACTGGACCGATATTCTGACTCGTGGCTTCGGTTCCGCAAGTGCGGCGATCTTGGCGGTATCGTTCGTACCCTTTCTCGTGTTTTTCATGTTGACCTGGCAACAGCACGTGCGCTCGGCCACGGTCATGTTATTTCCCTTGGAGAACCGGCACACGGCGTATGTCACCCTGGGCCAGATTTCGGCTATGGTTCGCAGTTTCATGGTGGGAAACCTGCTGATTGGTTTATTCGTGGGGGCGGTGAGCACAGTCATCTTCTGGATGATTCACTTGCCATTCTTCTACTTCGCTGGGTTCGCCAGCGGTTTTCTGAGCCTGATCCCTTATATGGGGTTGCTGCTGGCCCTGGTGCCACCGATTTTTGTGGGGCTCGGGCATACGGATTCCCAGGACATCTTCATCATCGTCGCCACGGTGGCCGGGCTGCACCTTATTGCGCTCAACCTCCTGTATCCTCGATTCCTCGGCAAGCGCCTGCAGCTCAATCCTTTAGCAGTAACCATGGCACTCTTAGTCTGGGGAGCGCTGTGGGGAGCCATGGGCCTGCTGCTCGCGATTCCGATTACGGCAGCGATCAGAATCATCTTTGCCCACGTAGAGACCTTGAAACCTTACGGGGCGTGGCTTGGGGAATAGCTGGTTAGTTCTTCTGCCGCAGGCGGTTGCACATGAAAATGGTCCCAACGTCCAGTTCGCAGCACCGCACGACCGCAAGGGAACCCTCTGCAAATTGCCTTTCTGTTCCGATTCGGGTAAAATAAACAAGTGTTGTTCCTCTCGTTCCCTCCGTTCGTGGGTGGTTTTTCATGTTAAATGGCGACGGCAATTTCCACATAGGCGACAAGGTCGTCTACCCCAATCACGGTGTTGGCATTATTGAGCAGATCAGCAGTCGGACCATTGGCCAGACTGTGGAAAATTTCTACCTGCTCAAAATTAAGTCCAGTAGCCTGAAAGTCATGGTGCCCTTCCATAACGTCGGCACCGTGGGTCTGCGCCGGGTGGTGAAGAACGGGGAAATCCAGAAAATCGTGGATTTTCTTGAAGATGGAGCGTGCGACAACAACGCCGACTGGAAATACCGTTTCAAGGAAAACTCCGAGCGGATGCGAACCGGCTCGTTGTTAGAAGTCGCTAACGTCCTCAAGGCGCTCCTGGTCCTGAACCAGTCCAAGTCGCTCTCCTTCCGGGAGAAAAAGATGCTGGAACGCGCCCGTTACCTGCTGGTCAGCGAGTTGGCGATGGCGAAAAACTGCGAAGAGCCGCACGTCGAGGAGTTGCTGACGAAAGCTTTATCCAAGTCAAACCTGCGATTCCCGGAAGCCTCGGAATTCCAAGCATAGCCCCGCTTTTCGGAGCGCTGCTCAATTCCCAATCCATTAAAAGTCGGCTGCGAGAGCAGTTTGATCGCTGACGGTAGGTTTATAATCCGGTGAAGCATGACCGAGCAAATCAAGAGGAAGCTGCAGGATGAGATGAATCAGCTCGAACATGAGCTGGTGCACGATCTCCCCAAAGAAATCAAGAAAGCCGCTGCGCTGGGAGACCTTAGCGAAAATGCTGAGTATCACATGGCGAAGCAGCGGCAGGAATTTGTCAAGGCGCGCCTGCGCCAACTGGGCAAACGCATCGCCGACCTTTCCCTCATCAACATGGACAACATTCCCCGAGACAAGGTAGGGCTGGGATCGACCGTCCGGGTTTACGACAACGACAAGAACGAAGAAGTCGAGTACAAGCTGGTGACCAGCGAAGAATCCGACTTCCCTTCGGGAAAGATTTCGACCAGCTCGCCGATCGGCCGCGCGCTGCTGAACAAGAAAGTCGGCGACACCGCCATCGTGGTCACCCCCAACGGCAAGCGCGAAATGGAAATCCTGCGCTTGAGCACGATTCACGACGAGGCCACGGCGGGGTGACCAGCGCTAACCGAACCTGGACCAGCGCCTTCGGACGAGCCTGCGGCGTTTTGCTGGATGCCATCGTGCGCTGGCTGGCGCTGGCGCGCGTCAATCCCAACGTACTCACCTTCCTTGGCTTGGTGGTTAACATCATCGCAGCTTTTCTGTTCGGCTATGCCAACGGCGACAATCAGGCTCGCATGTTTCGATACGCGGGACTGGTCATCATCGGCTCCGGTTTCTTCGACCTGGTGGATGGCGCCGTAGCGCGAGCCAGTAACCGGGTGACCCGCTTCGGCGGCTTTTTCGACTCCGTAGTTGATCGCTACAGCGACGCCTCACAGTTCCTCGGATTGCTGGTTTTTTACGCGCGTGGCGACCGTTTCTTCTATGTCGTGCTCACCGCCATTGTCATGATCAGCGCGATCATGGTCAGCTACACTCGCGCCCGTGCCGAATCGCTCATCGGTTCCTGCCGCGTAGGTTTCATGGAGCGCCCGGAGCGCCTGGTTCTGGTCATCATCGGAGCGCTGTTCAACCGCATGGCGCCGGTGCTGTGGATCATCGCTGTGCTGTCCACAATCACGGTAATCCATCGTATCCGCTACACCTGGACCCGAACCGAATTGGTGGACAGGGCGGCGGAGAATCCCGGGCAGGCGGCCTGATATAAACTGGGTTCCACCAGCACGGCTGAGCAACTCATCGATGAGATTGTTCGAATTACCCGTTCTATCGAGGGGATGAGACCGCTAGGTTGCGCCCAGATTACCGTTATGGTACCTTTTAGAATTGTCCCGGACATCTGGAAGGGATCAGAGGGATATATGCGCCCGCGAGGGCCTTTGTCTCCAACTGCTGGCGTAGCTCAGTTGGTAGAGCATCTGATTTGTAATCAGAGGGTCGGGGGTTCAAATCCCTTCGCCAGCTCCAGCATTTGATTGGTCAGCATTCGACTGACTCAGTATTGATTCGAGCGGCTGGTTCCGGAACACAGAACATTTTGCGCGGCTCGGCGGCGTAACAGATTTTTCCCAACGGCACTCCATAAGGAATTTTTCCAAGTGTGGTGTTTGCGTGCGAGAGGATTTTCGCGCGCACTCTGTTTTTCTATTGGGTCATTGCCCGCCGTAGCAACATCCTCCGCGCGCAGCGCAAAGGCCGTGGCTGGTTTCGGGAGTTACGGTTTGTGGCCGGGAAGGCCCGGAAGTTTGCACAGGTGGGTGAGTGGTTAAAGCCAACAGACTGTAAATCTGTCCCTCCTTGCGAGGTACGAAGGTTCGAATCCTTCCCTGTGCACCAGGAACTTGCGGTGATTTGCGGGCGTGAGCGCAGCGGGAGCCCGCAACCAAAATCCCGAGCGAAGCGAGGGATCTGGTGAAGCGTTTGATCATTGCGCTGGCCGCGTTCGCTGCCTTGGGAGTTTTGTCCTGGAACACGATCAGCGACCAGCGAATTCGCTTGGCGACGCTGGCTGTGCTGGCGATGTTTGCGCTGAAGACCTGGGTGCGTAGGAAAGATGTATTGCACCCGGATAAGAACGATGTAGAGACGTAGCTTGCTACGTGGTTGGCCGATGTAGCTCAGTTGGTAGAGCACTCCCTTGGTAAGGGAGAGGTCATCAGTTCAATCCTGATCATCGGCTCCAGGAATTGGGTGGTGGAGATCGGCGAGCCGGGCTCCTTTTTGCTCAGAGCTGACGGCTGATAGCTGATGGCTGGTTTAGGGCGGGAGTAACTCAGTGGTAGAGTCACAGCCTTCCAAGCTGTTGGTCGCGGGTTCGATTCCCGTCTCCCGCTCCAGAATTTGGTAGTCGCGACGTAGGTTGCTGCGCCGTTAGGCGTTTACGGAGAGAGCTAGCAATGGCGAAAGAGAAATTTGATCGTAATAAGCCGCACTGCAACGTGGGAACAATTGGTCACATTGATCATGGCAAGACCACGCTGACGGCGGCCATCACCAAGGTGTTGCAGAAGCACAACCCGAAGATCGTGTTCCGGTCATTTGACAGCATTGATAACGCGCCGGAAGAAAAGGCTCGCGGGATTACGATTGCGACGGCGCACGTCGAGTACGAGACGGCGAACCGGCACTACGCGCACGTCGACTGCCCGGGCCACGCGGATTACATCAAGAACATGATCACGGGCGCGGCGCAGATGGATGGCGCGATCTTAGTTGTAGCGGCGACGGATGGTCCGATGCCGCAGACGCGCGAGCACGTGCTGTTGGCGCGCCAGGTGGGCGTGCCGTATATCGTGGTGGCGCTCAATAAGTGTGACGCCGTGGACGATCCGGAGTTGCTGGATCTGGTGGAACTGGAAGTGCGCGAGTTGCTGAAGAGCTACAAGTTCCCGGGCGACGATGTGCCGGTAGTACGGCTGTCGGCGTTGGGAGCTTTGAATGGCGAAGAGAAGTGGGAAAAGCAGGTTGATGCGTTGATGGAAGCGGTAGACAAGAGCATACCGCAGCCGGCGCGTGAGCTGGACAAACCGTTCCTGATGCCGATTGAAGATATTTTCTCGATCTCGGGACGGGGCACGGTGGTGACGGGACGGATCGAGCGCGGCAAAGTGAAAGTCGGCGAGGAAGTGGAAATTGTGGGCTTCCGCGACACCCGCAAGACGGTGGTGACCGGCGTCGAAATGTTCAAGAAGCAATTGGACGAAGGCCTGGCAGGAGACAACGCCGGCCTCCTGCTGCGCGGCATTGGCAAGGACGATGTGGAGCGCGGCATGGTGCTGGCGAAGGGTGGATCGATCACTCCGCACACCAAGTTCAAGGCGGAAGTTTACATTCTGACAAAAGAAGAAGGCGGACGGCACACGCCGTTCTTCAAAGGATACCGTCCCCAGTTTTACTTGCGGACGACGGACGTGACAGGCGTAGCGGAGTTGCCGCCGGCGACAGAAATGGTGATGCCGGGCGACAACGTCAGCCTGGTAATCGAGTTGATCACGCCGGTGGCGATGGAGAAAGGGTTGCGCTTCGCGATCCGCGAAGGCGGACATACCGTAGGCGCGGGCACGATCAGCGAGATTGTGCAGCAGTAAGGCGTCGTTGGTCTTTCGTCGTTGGCCGTTGGCAAGGGACGCCAGGGAGGATTTTTGCGAGACGCAATTTGGGTCCTCGGTTTCCTCTTGGTTTTTGCGGTCGGTGTTGCACCTTGGGGATCTATATACGACTGGATACAGAAAGAACGCGGCAAGAGGTACAAATCACGCGAAGACGTAATCTGATTCGAACTTGTTTTGAGCTAGAAGCTAAGAGCTAGAAGCTGAGGAGCGGTTTTTTTATGCCCCGAGAAATTATTACGATGCAGTGCGGTGATTGCAAAGAGCGGAACTATTCGAGTACCAAGAACCGGAAAACGACTCCGGACCGGCTGGAATTGAAGAAATTCTGCAAGCGTTGCCGGAAGCATACGCCGCATAAAGAAGTGAAATAGTGAACGCGGGCGGGGGCGTCCGCGCCGCACAGGCACAGGGGCGTAAGCTCAACGGTTAAACTGTCGGTCTCCAAAACCGAACTTGGGGGTTCGAATCCCTCCGCCCCTGCCAGAGATCGAAGCGCGAAACAGCAGTCGGAGTGGCGGGGTTGAGATAAAGAAGATGGCAAAGTCAATTACAGCAGCGAGCGCGGATGAACGAAGCCTGAGTGGCCGAGTCATGGCTTGGCCGGAGCGAGTCAAGACCTTCTACAACGACGTGCGCTCCGAAATGAAGAAGGTCACCGCGCCGTCGTTCAAGGACGTACAGGCCACGACCGCCGTGGTTATTATCACGGTTTTCTTGTTCGGTATCTACTTCTGGATCGTGGACAACACTATCGGCAGCGGCATCAACTACCTGTTCAAGTATTTGACCCATCGTTGATGCCATGGAAGGAAGCTGAAATCTTACAGCACGCTATGCAGGAAGAAGAAAAGGATCCGACCGTGCAAGCTGGTGCAGAGACAATTGCTGACGGCGCTAATGTGGCGGCGGAGGCTCCGCGCAATCCCAACATGAAGTGGTACATCATCCACTCGTATTCGGGATTCGAGCGCAAGGTGAAGGAGTCGCTGGAGTCGCGCATCCAGGCATTCGGGCTGCAGGAAAGAATCGGCAAGGTGCTGATTCCCACCGAGTCGGTCACCGAGGTGCGCGGCGGCAAGAAGTACACCAGTGAGCGCATGTTCTATCCCGGCTACGTGCTGGTCGAAATGGATATGGACGATCACGTGTGGCATGTGGTGAAGTCCACGCCCCGAGTAACCGGCTTTGTCGGTACCGGCCAGCAACCCACGCCGCTTTCGGAAGAGGAAGTTCAGCACATTGTGTATCGCGTGGGAGAGTCGAGAGACAAGCCCAAGCTCAAGGTCAAGTTCGAGAAGAATGAATCGGTGCGCATCACCGAGGGACCGTTCGCCAGCTTCACTGGCATCGTGGACGAGGTCAATGAGGACCGGGAGACGTTGAAGGTGATGGTCACGATCTTCGGCCGATCGACGCCGGTTGAGTTGGAGTTCAATCAAGTAGAGAAAGTGGCGTAGTCAGAAGGCAAAGAAATTATGGCGAAGAAGGCAACAGGTTCGGTAAAGCTCCAGATTGCGGCGGGCAAGGCTACGCCCGCGCCTCCGGTGGGTCCTGCTCTGGGTCAGGCGCAGATCAACATCATGGAGTTCTGCAAGCAGTTCAATGCGCGCACCAGCGCGAAAGAACTCGAGGGACTCATCATCCCGGTGGTAGTGACGGTTTATAGCGACCGCACCTTCACCTTTATTACCAAGACGCCACCGGCTTCGATTCTGCTCAAGCGGGCTGCGGGCATCGCCAAGGGATCGGGGACTCCGAACAAGGACAAAGTGGGCAAGGTGACGGCCCGGCAGGTGGAAGACATCGCTAAGCAAAAGATGCCGGACTTGAATGCGGCGTCGGTGGAAAACGCGATCAAGAGCATTCGTGGTACGGCGCGGTCGATGGGTATTGAAGTGGTTGGTTAGTTTAGTTCGTGTAGGGACGGGCGCCCTCGCTCGTCCGGGCGGAGCAAAGCTCCGCAGGATTTTTGTTAGAGATTATCGCAGAGGTCGCGGGCGAGGGCGCTCGCGCCACACGAAGTCGAAGACACTACGGCTTGTCAGGGTAGCGGCAGGCGGTGGGAGACGAGGAAAAACTAGATGAAGAAGTCTGGGAAGAACATCACCAAGGCGCGCCAGGCAGTCGAGAAACGCCCCTACCCGATGCAGGAAGCGGTCACGCTTCTGCAGAAGGTGAAATACGCGAAGTTTGATGAGACGGTCGAAATCACGATGCGTCTCGGAGTCGATCCCAAACATGCCGACCAGATGGTGCGCGGTACAGTCGTGCTGCCTCACGGTTTGGGGAAGTCGAAGCGTGTGCTGGTCATCGCCACCGGGGACAAGTTGAAAGAAGCTGAACAGGCGGGAGCAGATTTCTTCGGCGGCGAAGAAATGGTCGAGAAGATCAACAAAGAGAATTGGACCGACTTCGACGCGCTGATCGCAACGCCCGACGTGATGAAATCGGTGGGCCGGCTGGGTAAAGTTCTTGGCCCCAAGGGTCTGATGCCCAATCCGAAGACTGGCACGGTCACTTTCGACGTGGGCAAAGCAGTGCAGGAAGTCAAGGCAGGCAAGGTAGAATTCCGCACCGACAAAACGGCGCTGGTCCACGTACCCGTGGGCAAGATTTCGTTTCCCCCCGAAAAGTTGGTCGACAATGCAACCACTGTGATTACCAGCGTCGTGAAGGCCAAGCCGACGGTGGCCAAGGGGAAATATGTAAAGGGCTGCTATCTGAGCTCCAGCATGGGCCCGGGAATTTCGATTGATACCAGTGCCGTAGAAGCGGCGGCGAAAGCTTAACTGCCGGTCTTCGGTCGGCCGGACAGCCGAGGGCGGCTGTCCCCACGTGATTGATGAGGGATTAACAACATGGCTGTTACCAGAGCAAAGAAAACCGAGCAGGTTGAGAAGCTGGGCAAGGAGTTGCAGAACGTCTCCAGCTTGATCGTGACCACATACAGCAAGCTCACCGTGGCCCAGGACTACGAGCTGCGCAAGACGCTGCGAACTTCTGGCGCAAAGTACCTGGTGGTGAAGAACACTTTGGCGGAACGCGCGGCCAAGGGTACCAAGGTCGAAGAGGTCCTGAAAAACCTCTCGGGCGTGACTTCGATTGCTTACACTCAGGGCGATCCGGTGGCGCTGGCCAAGGCTCTTTCCAAGTATGCCAAGGACAATCCGGAGTTCAGTTTCAAGTCCGGCGTGGTCGAAGGCCGCGTGATCTCGATTAATCAGATCCAGGCGTTGGCCACGATGCCGTCAAAAGAGGAGATCTACTCCAAGCTCCTGTTCCTGATGAATGCACCGGCGCAACGACTGGTGACGGTGATGAATGCTGTGGGCCGCGACATCGCGGTCGTGATCAACCAGGGCGTTGAGAAGAACAAATTCAAGGCCGACGCACCTGCTGGGGCGTAGGCGATACAAGGTTTCGGGATGGCGAGAGCCGTCCGAAAGGATTTAGTTATCGGTAGTCGAGGGTTGCGCGCTTTCGATTCTGCTGCGTTGTCTGGCGTGGTGGTTCGGAAGCCTAGTCGCACTGGAAACTTTGACTGCAGATGACGAAATCAGTAACTGATACTCGTAGGGGCCACGCCTCTACCATGAAAATTGGAGAAATAACATGGCGGATCTGCAGCAGTTGGAAGAGCAAATAGTCGGACTGTCGCTGCTCGATGCAGCGCAGCTCGTAAAGAGATTGGAAGAGAAACTCGGCGTCTCGGCGGCAGCCGCGGCCCCAGTGATGATGGCCGGCGGAGGAGGAGCGGCGGCGGCGGCTCCGGCGGAAGAGAAGACCGAGTTTAGCGTCGTGCTGAAGGAAGTGGGCGCCAATAAAATCAATGTAATCAAGGCTGTCCGCGAAGTCACCAGTCTGGGCTTGAAGGAAGCCAAGGACCTGGTCGACGGCGCCCCGAAGGCGATCAAAGAGGGCGTTTCCAAGGAAGAGGCGGAAACCATTAAGAAGAAGTTCACAGAAGCCGGAGCTACGGTCGAGGTGAAGTAGAGTTGACGAATGGAGGACGGGCGTCTCGCCCGTCCAACCGGGCAGGTATGCCCGGCCTCCATTTTTGTCTCTGGTGAAGCTTTCGGGACGGTGGTATCATCTATATCAATAACGCCGCTTCCTGCTTCATAGAGTGACTGCGACCATCCGATGTAACGAGCCCAGGAAGCGGGGGCGTGGTCGCTGACACGAGTTGGCAGACTGTTCCGCGGGCAGGGCGGGACAGGAACAGGCCTTTAAAGACTGGCGCGGAAACGACACATTTCAACAGAGGCCAAGCGCTGCAATCGGCGCCTACGGGGAGTCATGTCCCTGCGGGCGCATACCTGTCTTTGCCATTTTACCGGTTCTTAAGAGCATCGCGGCGCGGCTGACGCGCCCTCACATTCCGCGGTTTTGTCGCAGCCAATGCTGCGCATGAAAGTTTGGAGTTTCCGAATGTCAAAGAGCAATGGATTCCGCACACGTTTTGATTTTTCCAAGATTCCAGCAACCATCCAGATTCCGAACCTGATCGAAGTGCAGAAGCGATCCTACGATCGCTTCCTGCAGATGGATCGTTTGCCCAGCGAGCGCGACGACGGTGGATTGCAGGCGGTTTTTCAGTCAGTATTTCCCATCACGGATTTCCGCAACGTCTCGCAGTTGGAGTTTGTGGACTACGCCATCGGCAACTGGGAATGCAAGTGCGGCCACCTGAAGGGCTTGCATCACCTGCGCTCCACGTGCAAGAACTGCGGCAACACCATCGTTACCGATCCGTTCCATCCTGGCGACGTGCTCTGCAGCAAGTGCGGCACGTACAACGCCAACACGCCGGATTTCTGCAACAAGTGCGGCGACCCGGTTGGGTTGCAGCTGAAATACGACGTGAGCGAGTGCGAAGAGCGAGGCATGACCTACTCTGCGCCGCTTAAAGTCACCATGCGTCTCACCATCTTCGATAAGGATGCGGAGACTGGCAACCGTTCCATTCGCGACATCAAGGAACAGGAAGTGTTTTTTGGCGACGTTCCGCTGATGACGCAGAACGGCACCTTCATCATTAATGGCACCGAACGTGTCATCGTCAGCCAGTTGCATCGTTCGCCGGGAGTCTTCTTCGAGACCGCGAACAACCGCACCTACTTCCTCGGCAAGATTATTCCTTACCGTGGTTCGTGGGTCGAGTTCGAGTACGACCAGAAGAACGTGCTCTACGTGCGTATTGATCGCAAGCGCAAGTTCCTGGGAACGATCTTCTTGCGTGCCCTCGGCCTGCGTTCCGGCGAAGACATTCTGCGAACCTTCTACACCGTGGATCGGCTGGTGATTCGCGACAAGAAACTCTTCTGGACGCTCGATCCAAACAGCGAAAAGGCCACCAACCTGTTGGGCATGAAACTGGCGCACAGCATTAAGAACAAGGCCGGCGACGAGATCGCGCACTCTGGACGCAAACTGAATGCTGCGACTCTGAAAGAAATCCAAAAGGCAAAGATCAGCGAAATCGAGGTCGACATCTCCGACCTCGAAGGCGCGTGGGTCGCCGCGGACGTCGTGGACACTACGACCGGCGAAGTGCTGCTTGAGACCAATTCGGAGCTTGCGCCCGACAAACTTGCCAAGATCCTCGATTCCGGCGTGGTCGAGCTCAGCTTGTTCTTCCCCGAGCGCGACGACGTTGGCACGGTGATCAGCCAGACCCTGAAGCGCGACTCGGTGAAGACACCGCAGGAAGCGCTCATCGAAATCTACCGCAAGCTCCGCCCTGGCGATCCGCCGACGCTCGATACGGCGACGGCGTTGTTTCACGGGATGTTCTTCGATCCGCGCAAGTACGATTTCTCGCGCGTTGGCCGTCTGAAATTCAATATCAAGCTGTTCGAAAACCAGGATGCTACCAAGCTGGAGAACCGCACGCTCGAGCCGCAAGACTTCTACGGCACGATCGGATATCTGCTCAAGCTGCGCAAGAACATCGGCTCCGTGGATGACATCGATCACCTCGGCAATCGCCGCGTGCGCGCGGTCGGCGAGTTGATGGAAAACCAGTTCCGCATCGGCCTGGTCCGCATGGAACGCGCCATCAAGGAAAAGATGAGCGTTTACCAGGAAATGTCCACGGCGATGCCGCACGACTTGGTCAACGCCAAGCCGGTAATGGCAGCCATCCGCGAATTCTTCGGGTCCTCGCAGCTCTCGCAGTTTATGGACCAGACCAATCCGCTTTCGGAAATCACTCACAAGCGGCGTCTCTCGGCTCTTGGGCCGGGCGGTCTGTCGCGGGAACGTGCTGGATTCGAAGTCCGGGACGTTCATCCCACGCACTACGGACGTATCTGCCCGATTGAGACTCCGGAAGGTCCGAACATCGGACTGATCTCGTCATTGAGCTGCTACGCCCGAATCAATGACTACGGCTTCATCGAGTCGCCTTACCGCCGCGTCAAGAACGGCCGTGTGGTCGATTACGTCAGCGTGGTAAATGCTGGCGACAGCGACCATAAGGTCGGCGACCACGTGGAGAAGCACGAAATCGAGAAGGTGAACGCCGAGATCAAGGATCGCCGTAAAAAGCCAGCCGAGATCGAGCCATTTTCCTTCTACCTCTCAGCTTGGGAAGAAGACCGCCACGTGATTGCCCAGGCCAACGTTGAATTGGACGACAAGGGCCGCATCGTCGGCGATCTGGTCAATGCCCGTAAGGCCGGCAACTTTGTGCTGGTCAGCCGTGATGAAGTCGACTACATCGACGTCAGTCCGAAGCAGTTGGTTTCGGTTGCGGCATCGCTGGTGCCTTTCCTCGAGCACGACGATGCCAACCGCGCGCTGATGGGCGCGAACATGCAACGCCAGTCGGTTCCACTACTGCGTGCCGAAGCTCCCATCGTCGGTACGGGAATGGAAGGAGTCACGGCGCGCGATTCCGGCGCTGTCATTCTCGCAAAACGTAACGGCATTATTGACTCGGTAGACTCGGAACGCATCATCGTGCGCGTCGAGGGTGAGCACCATCCCGGACAGCTCTCCCGCGAAGTTGGCAGCGACATCTACCAACTTATGAAGTTCAAGCGCTCCAACCAGAACACCTGCATCAATCAGAAGCCGATTGTTATAAAAGGTCAGCGAGTAACTAAAGGACAGGTGATCGCGGACGGTCCCTGCACTGATCATGGTGAGTTGGCTCTTGGCCGCAACGTACTAGTCGCCTTCATGGCATGGCGCGGATACAACTTCGAAGACGCAATCCTGGTCTCCGAAAAACTGGTCAAAGACGACTACTACACCTCGGTACACATCGAGGAGTACGAACTGGAATCGCGCGACACCAAGCTGGGGCCGGAGGAAGTGACGCGTGACATTCCCAACGTCAGCGAGTCCATGCTTCGCAATCTGGATGAGGCGGGCGTGATTCGCATCGGCGCCAGCATCAAGCAGGGCGACATTCTGGTGGGCAAGGTAACGCCCAAGGGTGAAACTCAGCTCACTCCGGAAGAGAAGCTGTTGCGCGCCATCTTCGGTGAAAAAGCCGGCGATGTCCGCGATGCTTCGCTTTACTGTCCTCCTGGGATCGAGGGCGTAATCGTCGACGTGAAGATCTTCTCCCGCAAGGGCCAGGAGAAGGATGAACGCGCTAAGTCGATCGAGGCCGCGCAGATTGGCAAGTTGGAGCGAAACCTTTCGGACGAAATCCGGATTCTGACCGACGAGCGCCTGAAGCGGTTGGACAACATCCTGGGCGGCAAAGTGGTGCAGGCCGACCTGCACGACGAGCGCACCAACAAGCGCCTGCTCACCAAGGACACAGTTCTCGATCGCGACACCATCGAGCGCATTTCCACTCGCAACCTGAAGCGTATCAAGTACGCCGATAAAGATCCGCGGGTCAACGAGCAGATCGACGAGATCGAGGAGATGACCTCGCGTCAGATCGACGTGCTCAAGAAGATCGTCAATGAGAGAAAAGACAAGCTGACCAAGGGCGACGAACTGCCGCCGGGCGTGATCAAGTTGGTCAAGGTCTACATCGCGATGAAGCGCAAGCTGAGCGTTGGAGACAAAATGGCCGGCCGTCACGGAAACAAAGGTGTGATTGCCAGAATCTTGCCGGAAGAGGACATGCCTTACCTCGACAACGGCACACCAGTGGAGATCGTGCTCAATCCGCTGGGTGTTCCTTCCCGTATGAACGTGGGACAGATTCTTGAAACCCACCTTGGATGGGCGGGACATGAACTGGGAAAGAAGATCACACAAATGCTGGCTGAGAACACTCGCGAAGATGCAATCCGGCGCGAGCTCAAGGCCCTTTTCAAGGATACGGTTTTGGCCGACACCATCGCTGACCTCAGCGATGAGGAATTGATGGCCGTGGCCCCGACTCTCACCCGCGGCGTCTTCACCGGTTCGCCGGTGTTTGACGGCTCCCGCGAAAGCGAGATCAAGGCCTTGCTCAGGCAGGCAGGTCTGCCGGAGTCCGGCAAGACCTATCTGTACGACGGCATGACCGGAAACAAGTTCGAGCAGCCGATCACGGTCGGATACATTTACATGCTCAAACTCTCGCACCTGGTGGACGACAAAATCCACGCGCGTTCGATCGGTCCGTACTCGCTCATCACTCAGCAGCCGCTGGGGGGCAAAGCGCAGTTCGGAGGCCAGCGCTTTGGAGAAATGGAAGTCTGGGCGCTCGAAGCGTATGGAGCGGCGTTCATCCTGCAGGAGCTGCTGACGGCGAAATCTGACGACGTCTATGGCCGTACCAAGATTTACGAGGCCATCGTCAAGGGTGAAGCTGCCATGGAGCCGGGTGTGCCCGAATCGTTCAACGTGCTGATTCGCGAATTGCAGTCACTGTGCCTGGATGTGGAACTCATCAAGGCCAGCGAAAAGAAGCCGGCAGCTTTGGCCGCAGCAGATTAATCGTTGGCCGTTGGCCGTCAGCCGTTAGCGGCCAGCGCGGTCAACCGAGATTAAATTTTGGAACACGATCCACGGTGCTCGCTCTTGAAACTGTGGATCAAAAGATCTCGCTAGCGACGAAGCATCAAAGACTAGCGACCGATTTCAGGAGCCGCCCGCGGTGGCGTAAGACCGCAGGAAGCCGAGGATTACCTTGTTTCGTTCGAGCCCCTTTGACCTGGCAAACCCTATCGCCGATTTCGATGCCATTCGCATCAGCCTCGCTTCTCCGGAGAAAATCCGGAGCTGGTCGCACGGCGAAGTCACTAAACCGGAGACCATCAACTATCGCACCTTCAAGCCGGAGCGCGACGGCCTGTTCTGCGCGCGCATCTTCGGGCCGGTAACCGATTGGGAGTGTCTCTGCGGCAAGTACAAGCGCATGAAGCACCGCGGCGTCATTTGCGACAAGTGCGGTGTGGAAGTCACTCTTTCGAAAGTTCGGCGCGAGCGCCTGGGACACATCGAGCTGGCGTCGCCCTGCTCACATGTCTGGTTCTTCAAAGGACTACCCAGCCGCATCGGCCACCTCCTCGATATCTCCTTGCGCGATCTCGAGTCCGTGCTTTATTTCGAAGCCTACGTGGTGGTCGAACCAGGTGAAGCCACGGTCAAAGACCACGAAGTCATCAAGGACGAGACCAAGTACCGCGAACTGGACCAACAGTTCCGGCCCACCGGCTTCAAGGCGATGATGGGCGCCGAGGCTATCAAGGAACTTCTCAAGCGCGTGGACATCGAAGGACTCTCCACTGAACTGCGCGAGAAGATGAAGCACGAGAATTCTCTGCAGAAGCGGCTCAAGTATGCCAAACGCCTGAAAGTTGTCGAGGCTTTCCGCAAGAGCGGCAACAAACCGAACTGGATGATCCTGGACGTGATCCCGGTCATTCCACCCGAGCTTCGCCCGCTCGTGCCTCTGGACGGCGGTCGCTTTGCCACCTCCGATCTGAACGATTTGTATCGCCGCGTCATCAACCGCAATAACCGGTTGAAGAAGCTGATGGACCTGCACGCCCCCGAAGTCATCGTACGCAACGAAAAGCGCATGCTGCAGGAAGCTGTGGACGCGCTGTTCGATAACGGACGCCGCGGACGCGTACTGCGCGGCGCCAACAACCGGCCGTTGAAGTCGCTCTCCGACACCCTGAAGGGCAAGCAGGGCCGCTTCCGCCAGAACCTGTTGGGCAAGCGCGTTGACTATTCGGGCCGCTCCGTCATCGTAGTTGGACCGGAACTCAAGCTGCACCAGTGCGGTCTGCCCAAGAAGATGGCGCTCGAGCTCTTCAAGCCATTCATCTACCACCGTCTCGAGCAGACCGGGCATTGCACCACCATCAAGCAAGCCAAGGAAATGGTGGAGCAGCAGGAACCGATTGTCTGGGACATCCTCGAAGAAGTCATTAAAGATCACCCAGTGCTCTTGAACCGTGCCCCGACTCTTCACCGTCTCGGTATTCAAGCATTTGAGCCGGTGCTGGTCGAAGGCAAGGCCATCAAGATTCACCCGCTGGTCTGCACGGCGTTCAATGCCGACTTCGATGGCGATCAGATGGCGGTACACATTCCGCTGTCTCCGGAAGCCCAGGTCGAAGCCAGTGTCCTGATGCTGTCATCGCACAACATCCTGTCGCCCGCATCGGGTCACCCGATTACCGTTCCTACGCAAGACATGGTGTTGGGTCTCTATTACCTGACCAAAGCCAAGCCGGGCGCAAAGGGAGAAGGCCGTTCGTTCGCCAACATCGAGGAAGTATTGATGGCGCTCGAATCCGGCGAAGTCGAAACCTTGACTCCTATTCGTCTGCGCTATACCGGTGAAGTGATCGACCTGACTGCTACCTACGACGATCAGGACATTACCCACACCGAGCCGGTGCAGTACGAGCGGAGCTTCCTGAACACGACCGTGGGCCGCGCCATTCTGAACGATCACCTTCCCGTAGGCATGCCGTTCATCAACGGCCTGCTGAAGAAGAAGGGCATCGGCCAGCTGGTCAGCTACGGCTATCTCCGCTTCGGCCTTGAAGTGACGGTCAAGATGCTCGACGAGGTCAAGGATCTGGGCTTCCGGTTTGCCACCCGAGCTGGCCTCTCGATCGGGATCGACGACATGGTCATCCCGGACAACAAAAAGAGCCTGGTGAAAGACGGCGAGAAGCAAGCGGTCCAAGTCCAGCAGCAGTATCTCGACGGCGCCATCACCAACGGCGAACGTTACAACAAAGTCATTGAAATCTGGTCCGGCATCACCGAGAAAGTCGCGGACGAAATGTTCGGCCAGATGCAGCAGCGCGACAAAGAAGGTTTCATTAATCCGATTTACGTCATGGCCGACTCCGGCGCTCGAGGATCGAAACAGCAGATCCGCCAGCTCTCCGGCATGCGTGGATTGATGGCCAAACCATCCGGCGAAATCATCGAGTCTCCGATTACGGCCAACTTCCGCGAAGGGTTGACCGTGCTGGAGTACTTCATCTCAACCCACGGCGCGCGTAAAGGTTTGGCTGATACGGCGCTAAAGACCGCCGACTCCGGCTATCTGACCCGTCGTCTCGTCGACGTGGCGCAAGACGTAATCATCAGCGAATACGACTGCGGTACGGTCGACGGCATCTACGTCGCGGGTATCGTCGAAGCCGGCGAAGTCATCGAGCCATTGCGCGACCGCATTGTGGGCCGCGTGTCGCTCGAAAAACTCAAAGACTACGACGGCAATGTGGTCGTGGACATCAACCAGGAGATCACCGAAGAGCTGGCTGGCACCGTTCAGGCTGCCGGTATCGAGCGGGTGAAAATCCGTTCCGTGCTCACCTGCGAGTCCAAGCGTGGTGTCTGCGTCATGTGCTACGGCCGCAACCTGGCTTCGGGCCGCCTCGTCGAACTCGGCGAAGCTACCGGAGTCATCGCAGCCCAGTCCATCGGCGAACCTGGAACCCAGCTCACCATGCGTACCTTCCACATCGGCGGTACGGCATCGCGAGTTTCCGAGCAATCGCGTTTGGAAGCCAAGACCACGGGCATCGTGCGCTTCGTGGGTCTCCAGACCGTGAAAGCCAAGTCTGGCGACCTGGTAGTCATGAATCGCCAGGGCTCGATCGCGGTCGTCGACGAAAAGGGCCGCGAGCGCGAACGCTATGCGGTCGTCTACGGCGCCAAGGTGAAAGTCAACGAAGGCGATCCTGTTCAACTCGGCAAAGTCATGGTCGAGTGGGATCCGTACACCTTCTCGGTCCTGACCGAAATCGGCGGTACCATCCAGTTCAAGGACCTGCAGGAAGGCGTCACCCTTCACGAAGAAGTGGACGAAGTCACCGGATTGTCGCGTCACGTCGTGGCCGATTCGCCCGACGAGAAGCGGCAGCCCGCAATCGTGATCAAGGGCAAGACCAGCAAGCGTTACCTCATGCCCTCGCGCGCCCATCTCATGGTGCAAGACGGCGATACGGCTCACCCCGGTGACGTGTTGGCCAAGATCCCGCGCGAGACTACCAAGACGAAAGACATTACCGGTGGTCTCCCCCGCGTGGTCGAGTTGTTCGAAGCCCGCAAGCCGCATGAGACCGCCGTCATCAGCGAAATCGATGGCACGGTCAAGTTCGGTGAAGTCTCGAAGGGCCAGCGCAAGATGTATGTGATCGCCGACAACGGCACCGAAAAGGAATACTCGGTTCCGCGCGGCGTCCACATCAACGTGCAGGAAGGCGAGCGCGTCAAGGCGGGCGAACCGCTCATGGACGGCCCGCTCAACCCGCACGACATCCTGGCCGTGCTCGGCGAGAAGGAACTGCAGTCATACCTGGTGAACGAAATCCAGGAAGTCTATCGGCTGCAAGGCGTGAACATCAGCGACAAGCACATCGAGGTCATCGTTCGCCAGATGATGCGCTGGCGCAAGGTGGAAGACGTCGGCGACACCCAGTTCCTGCTGGAACAGCAAGTCGACAAATTCCGCTTCGCCGAGGAGAACGAGCGCGTGATTGCGCAGGGCGGACGTCCGGCTACGGGCCGGCCGCTGCTGCTGGGCATCACCAAAGCCTCGCTCTCGACCGACTCGTTTATCTCCGCGGCTTCCTTCCAGGAGACCACCCGGGTGCTTACAGAAGCATCTATTCAAGGCGCCGTGGATCACCTGCGTGGCCTAAAGGAGAACGTCATCGTCGGACGTCTCATTCCTGCAGGCACCGGCATGGAGTATTACCGCAACGTTCGCCTCTCGCCAGAAATGGAAGAAGCGGCCGCGAAGGTGCAGGAAGAAGTCTCGCAAGCGTACGAGGAAGCCGAGCGAGCGCTCGAGCTGATGCGGCACGAAGGCGAGACCGAGGAACTGACGGCAGAGTAATTGTGAGAACAGCGGAAGGGGCGGTGTGAGCCGCCCTTTCTCTTTTTCGCGTTACTGTCCATCCCCATGGCCGCAAATCCACAACGATTGCACGATCGGGAACGCTACGAGATTTCTCTGTTGTACGAGGCTCCCGAGGGCGCTACTCTTTGGCCAGTGATCCTGCGATTCTTGAGGCTGCTACGGCTTGCCTTCTGGCGCGCGTTTCAGCATGACGCGTTCGCCATCGCGAAAGCGTCCGCCTACTCTTCGATTCTTACGTTCTTCCCCGCGCTGCTGGTGGTCGGATCGCTACTGGCCAACTCTCACAAGACCGCCGCTTACCTGCGCGAAATTACCTACGCCCTGGACAGAATTCTTCCCGCTGGAAGCGGCACGGCCATCTCTTACCTGAAAGGAAGTTCACCGCGCTCGGTCGGGCTCCTGATTACCGCTTCCCTCATCACCTTGTGGACAGCCTCCGGCGTCATGATTTCCTGGATGGAAGGTTTTCGCCGTTGCTACGAACTGCCCAAGATCTGGGGCCTGGTGAAAGAGCGGATGATTGCCTTCTCGCTGGTCATTCTCGCCGGGACTCCGCTGACGTTTGCAACCATTCTGGTGGCCTCCGGAAGCCGCATCGAACGCAATGTCCTGTTCCACCTGAATCAGGAGTTCGGGCTTTATATCCTGCTGATGTGGACCGCGATCCGCTGGCTCATCGCCACCCTCACCAGCATCGCGGTAATCGCGCTCATCTACCACAACGCCGTCCCCCGCACCCAGCCCTGGCACAGCGTTTTGCCCGGCGCTACGCTAGCCACGGTAATGTGGTTCCTCTCGACAGCACTGTTTGGCTGGTATTTGCAGAACTACGCGGATTACAGCATCATCTACGGCTCGCTGGGCGCCGCCATCGCCCTGCTCATTTGGATGTACCTGATCTCGCTTGTCGTCCTGGTAGGAGCAGAGTTCAACGCCATGCTCTTCCCGCGCGCATTCCTGGGCAAAGAACTTAAAGCCATGCCAGCCCCGCAAACCGCAACCAAATAGAAGGCCAGCCCAGACATTCGCGTTCGTTTACTCCAGAGGGTGCCCCGCCGAAGCACAAGCCTGGACGGGAACTTGGGAAGCAAGAATAAGCTATCTGGCCTTCTGCCAAAAATCTTGTCAATAGGCGAGAGTTACACGATCGGAGTTAACTCCTTGGATCTAAAAGGGGAAATAAAGTCAGAAAACATGGCTCATTTACCTATTTTGGATTGATATAATAGTAGCAGAATCTTGCTGCCGCGACGGCAAGCCCAGAGATGGGATTGTCACGTTGTCTCTGTGCGACTACTGCCCTTCTTTAGGCAAAATGTGCCTTGGCTGTAGGCAGAAGTAGCGACCGGCGGAGGGGCAGAAGTGCGCTCACGAGTTATTTCTTCTTTTCGATTTTTGCCCAGGTATCTTTTAGCGCCACCGTGCGGTTGAACACTGGCTTCCCGGGGGTGGAGTCGGGATCGACGCAGAAATATCCCAGGCGCTCGAACTGGTAACGGCTTCCGACTGTCGGGTTGGCTAGCGACGGTTCGAGCTTGCAGTCGGTCAGCACTTCGAGCGAACTCGGATTGAGATTCGCGGTGAAATCCTGGCCCTCCTCCATTTGATTGGGATCTTCTTTGCCGAAGAGATTCTCGTAGATCCTCACCTCGGCATTCACGGCATGGGCGGCGGAGACCCAGTGTATGGTGGACTTCACCTTGCGGCCGTCCGGAGGATTGTTTCCGCCTCGGGTTGCGGGATCGTAGGTGCAGTGCACTTCGATCACTTCGCCATTTTCGTTCTTTACGACGTTCTTGCAAGTGACGAAGTAGCCGTAGCGCAGGCGCACTTCGCGTCCCGGGGACAGCCGGAAATACTGCTTGGGCGGGTCCTCGCGGAAGTCATCCTGCTCGATGTAGAGAATGCGGGAGAACGGTACTGTGCGGGTACCTGCGCTGGGATCTTCGGGATTGTTGACCGCGTCCATTTCTTCGGTTTGATTCTCCGGATAATTGTCGATCACGACTTTCAACGGGCGCAGTACACCCATGGCACGCGGAGCGCGTTTGTTCAGATCTTCACGAACAAAGTGTTCCAGCATGGCGAGCTCGATCGAGCCGGTGGTCTTCGACACGCCAATGGCTCCGCAGAAATTCCGAATCGCCTCAGGAGTGTAGCCGCGACGGCGGATGCCACAAAGGGTGGGCATACGCGGATCGTCCCAACCGCTCACCCGGCCTTCCCGTACAAGCTGAAGGAGCTTGCGCTTGCTCAACAAAGTGTAGGTCAGGTTAAGCCGGTCGAACTCAATCTGCTGCGAAGGAAAGATCCCCAGCTGCTCGATAAACCAATTGTAGAGCGGGCGATGATCCTCGAACTCGAGCGTGCACATGGAATGCGTGACCCGCTCGAGCGAATCAGACTGCCCATGCGCAAAATCGTACATGGGGTAGATCGGCCACTTGCTGCCGGTGCGATGGTGGTCCGCGTGGAGAATACGGTACATGACCGGATCGCGCAGGTTGAAGTTGGGCGAGGCCATATCGATTTTGGCGCGCAGAACTCGAGTGCCGTCGGGAAATTCGCCGGCGCGCATGCGTTCGAACAGAGCGAGGTTCTCTTCTGCCGAGCGATTGCGGAATGGGCTGTCTTTGCCGGGCTCGGTCAGGGTGCCGCGGTATTTGCGGATCTCATCAGCGCTTAGATCGTCGACGTACGCCTTCCCTGCCTTGATGAGTTGCACCGCCCACGCGTAGAGCTGGTCGAAATAGTCGGAGGCATAGAAGAGACCGTCCCACTGGAAGCCTAGCCACTTAACGTCTTCTTTGATGGAGTCGACGTACTCGGTTTCTTCTTTCTCGGGATTGGTGTCGTCGAAGCGGAGATTGGTGTGGCCGCCAAATTCGTTGGCCAAGCCGAAATCGAGGCAGATCGCCTTGGCATGGCCGATGTGCAGATATCCGTTGGGCTCGGGAGGGAAGCGGGTTTGCACACGGCCGGCATATTTGTTGGTTTTCAGATCGTCGAGGATGATTTCGCGTATGAAGTTCGTAGGACGAGACTCGGCGGGGGCGTGGGCGGAGGCTTCGGTCTGGGGATTCGAGGCAGTCATAGCTTTCGTGGGCAAGTCTCAGGTGGAACCAACACTATAAACCATTGGAGAAACGGCTCGCATACCCGTGAGGGGCAGGAGCTGGAAGGGCCTCATTTTTTGCTGGTTTCATCGGTACCTCGATGGCCGGTCATAATATTACGAAAACCTGCCCGGACGGGGCGTCCGGGGCTACGAGCGCGTTGGTTCGTTGGCGCTCCGGCACGGGCGCGGACGCCCAGCGTACATTCGCGACCTCGTTGGCGCTCGCAGGTGGACCATCAAGTATCGTTGGTAACCGTCGGGGGGTTACCTTGAGGTGGTTGCGGGCCGCTTTACGCTCATCTAAAGACTATTGTTTTGTCTAGGATGGTGTGAAAACATTGGGGTCGCAGGAGTCTTTAATATAAGCGGTTGCGGGGAGCAGTGGAGAACTGTTCCCAAAAGGCCTTCCCAGAACTATGGATAGATTCGCCATCACGGTGGACATTCTGCCGGGGCTCGTGGCCCTGCTGCTCTTTTTGCTGTTCACCTACCTCTATGAGCAGAGCCGGCACCAATACTTTCGCGCGTGGCAACTGGCGTGGGCGGCTTATACATTGCATTATGCCTTGGATGCATGGGTTGCGCTCCGTCACCCCCCGGCGGTGGTTTCATTTTTCAGTTCCCTGTTGCTGATGGCGATGGCGCTTTGCATCTTCATCTCGACACGATTGATGGGACGTCAGAAATTCAGTCTGCGATGGTATGACGTGGTCGTCGGCGTTGGGGGCGTGGTGCTGGCCGGGTGGAATTTGCGGCTGCAGATTGTGGGGAGTGTATTTGGTCCCGAGTCCCTTGCCAATCCACATCTACCGTTAGACATTGGCTTGGGCGTAGTGCTTCTGTATTGTTCTTTTTATTTCTATCGTTACGCCCATCGCGAGAATTCGCTGGCCTTTACATTTCTGGCAATGTCGTTGGCGTTGTGGGCTGTCCTGATGGTTTTCGGCGAGCTCCACAATCAGTTTGTTGACGTAATCGGCGTCGCAGGGCATTTCCTGGGCCCGATCCCGCAGATGTTGCTGGGCATCGCCATGGTGATGGTGCTGTTTGAGAATGAGCGCAATGCAGTACAGGAAAACGCGCTGGCTTTCTCTACCCTCGGCGTGGATCCCATGCGGCTGCTTTCGGCTGAGGAGTTGGTGCCAAGCCTGCAAAGCATCCTGGACCGGCTGGTGGCGCCTTTGCCGACGGGCCGGGCAATGATTTACGTTTCGGAGCGCTGGCGCGCCATTCTGCCCTCGGTGCAACAAGGATTTTCGCCCGAGTTGGTCAGCAAGATGGAGAAACGCGGCGCCGGGGAATACGTTGCCGAACTGGCGTACCGGCGCGGCGGATTCGTGACCTTCCACAACATCGCCGAGATGTCGGAGCCACTGCCAGCGTTTCCGGGCGCCCGCTTTGAGCAGTTTCGGCAGGTAGTGGCGGAAGAAAATATTCGGAACATCACCGCCGTCAGCCTACAGACTCGAGAGCACAACTTCGGCGTCATCATTTTCCCGCACGCGGAGCGGCGCGTGTTCGGGGCTTCGAACCTGCGCCTATTGATTGGGCTGGCGTTGCAGATTGGGCTGACCCTGGAAAACTATGTGGTCATGCACGACGCCCAGCGCCGCACTAAGGAATATGAGCTGCTGACCCAGATTGGCCAAGCCATCAGTTCGCGCCTCGATCAAGACGAGATCTTGCGCACGGTTTACAAAGAGCTTGGACAAATCTTTGACACTGGCGATTTCTACGTGGCTTTTCAAGAAGGCGAGCACATCCGCTTCGAGTTCGAAGTTGAAAAAGGCCAGGTTCTGCCCAAGCGTTCGCGCAAGGTGGACAATGGTCTGACCGAATATATTCTCCGCACCGGGCAACCGCTGCTTATCCGCGCCGATCTGGAGAAGGCTCGCGAACGCCTGGGCACTACCTACATTCCGACGCGACCGTCCAAATGCTTCTGTGGTGCGCCCATTCTGCAAGGCGGCAGACCTGCAGGAGTTATGGCGGTCATGAGTGCGGAGCGTGAATATGTCTTCGAGCAGCGCGACCTGGAAGTGATGCAAACGGCGGCGGGGCAGGTGTCGGTGGCCGTAGAGAACGCGCGGCTATTTGCCGAGGAGCAGCGCCGGTCGCGCCAATTCGGGTTTCTGAATAGTATTTCCAAGACTGCCATCTCCAGCGAAGATGCGGAACAGATGCTGCTGGAGATTGTGGGTCATATCCAGAAGACTTTCCGCTTTGATCACATCGGTATCGGCATTTTTGACTATGTTCGCAAAGACATCGAAATCAAGGCGGAAGCCGGGGTAACGGCCAAAGCTCTGGGCATGCGGATTCCGCTCGGCGTGGGCATCCTCGGCCGGGTGGCACGAACCGGGGAATGGGCGCTGGTACAGACGACCCGGGAGGAGCCGTTACAAGGAGTGCTGCACGATTCGCGATCCGTGCTGTGCATTCCTATCACTTATGGCGAGACCTTGCTGGGTGTGCTCAACGTGGAGAGCCGGCAAGAGGATGCGTTTTCGCCTGAAGATGTGCTGATCATGAACACGCTGGCCGACCTGCTGGCTACAGCGCTGCACAATTCGTTCGTATTTCAGAAACTGCAACAGACGGCTATCACCGACGGCCTTACCGGCATCAAGACGCGGCGTTTTTTCTGGGAAGCTCTCAGTTCGGAGTGGAAGCGAGCTTCCCGTTCCGGACGTCCTTTTTCAGTGGTGCTGATCGACCTCGACAAATTCAAAGAAGTGAACGACACGCTGGGCCATCTCGAGGGAGATCTGGTCCTGGCGCGGGTGGGCAGGTTACTGGAGCAGAAATGCCGGCAGTCGAATGTTGTGGCCCGCTATGGGGGTGACGAATTTATCATTCTCATGCCGGAAACCGGCGTGGAGCAGGCCCAGGCACTGGCGGAACGTCTGCGCCTCTGGCTTTCGACCGACCCCATGCTGCAGGAGCATCTCATCACGGGCAGCTTCGGCGTGGCCAGCTTTCCCGTGCATGGCTTCACTGCGGAAGAGATCATTCGAGTCGCCGACGCCGGAATGTATGTTTCGAAACATGCAGGGGGAGATCGGGTGTCTACGACCGACCAATCTGCCGACGGCGAGACCGGCGCGGTGCAGCGACAGTTGATCTCCGGTTACATCGAAGGCTTTCTGCATCGCGAGCACACCGGACCCGAGCACCTTGATGAACTGCTCGGCACGCTCAGGAAGATAAGCAACGAGGAGAGCGAGGACGAAGAAGGCAGCGTGCAGATACTGCGGGAAGCGATTGAGGCGCTGACCCGTGCCGCGGAATCGCGCGAAGTGAACGGGGCTGGACATGGCGAAATGGTCGCTCGCAACTCCGAACTCATGGCACGCGCTCTCGGCTTGTCTCCGGAAGAAGTGGATGACCTCGCCTATGCCGCGCGGGTGCACGACGTGGGGAAAATCTTCGTTCCGGAACGGGTTCTCAACAAGACCGGCCCACTTACCGACGAGGAGTTCTACCTGGTGAAAATGCACGCTCGGGTAGGGGGAGAAATCGTCGCCACCCTGCCGGCCAGCGAGTTGCTGCAAAAAGCGGTGGAGCATCACCACGAATGCTTCGACGGGAGCGGGTACCCGGGCGGCCTTCAGGGCGAGCAGATTCCCTTAGGAGCGCGGATTGTGGCGGTGGCGGACGCCTACGTCAACATGATCACCGAACGTTCGTTTGCTCCGGCCAAGAGCAGCGGGCAGGCTTTAGCGGAACTGGAACGGTTGAGTGGTATCCGCTATGACGGAATGCTGGTGCGGGTGCTTTTGCGACAATTGAAAACCGAGCGGGCTTCGTCGAGCTTAGGGAGCTGAGGGGATGCAAGAAATAACGGGTGAAGTTCGACCTTGCTGACGAAGGCACCTTCGCAAACAGCATGTGCAGCGGCAGAACAGGCTACGGAAAAACGCATCTTTGCTCCTGCCAGCGTTTTTGGGGTTAGACCCTCGTCAGCAACCTTGGGCTGCAAAACTCTGCTTGCATCCGGCTAAACTCCGGCGATAATACCTAGAAGCCCGTGGACCGCTACTCGATACTCGATCAGACTGCCTCCAGCAGGGCGCCGGGAGTCCCTCCACCGTCATCCGATCTAAAGCAAGCATCCATTCCACCCCTGCCTCCGCGTTTTCCTGCGGATGACGGCGGCAAGTCCCTTACCGAGATGGCCCGGCGCGATCTGGAAGCGGCGCTGCAGTTGTTGGCGGAGCGGGCGCAATACATTACTGGCGCATCGGGCGCGGCGATCGCGCTGCTTGAGGGCAGCGAAATGATTTGCCGGGCTAGCGCAGGCCATTCGGCGCCCGAACTCGGAGCGGAGGTGCAGATAAAGTCGGGCCTCACTGGCGAAAGCGTACGCACCCGGCAAGTTCTGCGCTGCGACGACGCCGAAACCGATTCGCGCGTCAATCGCGAGAGTTGCCGCGCTCTTGGCATCAAGTCGGTAATGGTGGTGCCGCTGATTCGCGAAAAGGAAGTGATCGGCGTGTTCGAACTGTTGGCGGACCGAGCCAACGCTTTCGAGGAACGCGATGTTACGGCATTAGAGCGGCTGGCCGAGATGGTGCAGACTGGGCTGGAGCATGCGGATGCAGCCGAGCGCGCGCTAAAGGAGATTGCAGCGAAGAGCGATCAGGCTGGGGCGGAGCCGAATGCATCTGAGGTGAAGTCATCCGAACCGGCACCGGTGCCGGCGGAGATCGAGAAAAACACTGCCCCGGCGGTTGCGAGCATCCATTCCACGACCCCTGAAAAAATCGCGATCCCCGAAGCCACTCGGTCTGAGCCGGCTCAGCCACGAGAGCTCGACAAGATTGGAAAATGCGAAGCCTGCGGATTCCCGGTTTCCGAAGGCCGCACTCTCTGCCTGGATTGCGAGGGCGCGCGACTTTCGGGCGAAAGCCCTGCGCCTCTCGCCAGCAGCCAGGCTCCAGCCTTCCTTTCGAAGTTCGAAACCCGAAAAGAACAGGGTTGGCTCGGGTCCCACATCTACACGATAGGGACCGTTTTGATTGTTGCCCTTACTGTCGTGCTGCTCGTGCTTCGACTGCGCTGATTTCTTTGTAGTCGCGAAAGTTGCGTGGCGCGGAAACTCTTGTCCCCAGCCTTCGATATAATCCGCCTTCGGTCCCGGGGGTGTACTTGTCGAGCCGATATCAAATCAATCTACTGTTAGTTCTGTGTCTCACGTCCCTGCCGCTTATCGCGCAGCGCGAGCCCGTGCTCAAACAGATCGATCTGCCGCATCCGTATTACTATCGCGAGATGTACCTGCCTCAGCTCACTTCCGGGCCAAGCTCTGTGGCCTGGTCGCCCGATTCGCGGGCCCTCGTGTACTCCATGGCAGGCTCACTCTGGAAACAGAGTTTGGATTCCCCGTCTGCCGATCAGCTCAGCGCTGGCCCCGGTTACGACTACCAGCCCGATTGCTCGCCGAACGGCCACTGGATCGTGTACGCCTCTTACGCCAAGGATGCCATCGAACTCTGGGCGTTGAATCTTAATACTCGGCAATCCCGGCAACTCACCTCGGGCGGCGCGGTGAATGTGGAGCCGCGATTCTCGCCCGACGGCAAGCGCATCGCGTTCGTGTCTACGTCCTATCAGAAACACTTTCACATTTTCGTTGCTCAGTTCGCGAACGGTGAGCTCACCGATATAAAGCGACTGACTGGGGAAACCCGGAGCGAGCTGCCGCGCTATTACTACAGCCAGCTCGATCACGAGATCAGTCCTGCGTGGTCGCCCGATGGAACCGAGCTGATCTTCGTCTCGAATCGTGGTCATATCTATGGAACCGGTGGTTTCTGGCGGATGAAGGCAGAACCCGGCTCGGAGGCACATGAGATTCACTACGAAGAAACGGCGTGGAAGGCTCGGCCGGACTTTTCTCCTGACGGCAAGCGAATCGTTTACGCGTCGTATTTGGGTCAACAGTGGCACCAGCTGTGGGTAATGCCTGCGGCGGGCGGCGATCCATTTCCGCTTTCGTATGGAGACTTCGACAACGTTGAGCCCCGCTGGTCGCCGGATGGGACGAAAATCGCCTTCATCTCGAACCGAGACGGAAACACTTCTCTCTGGACGCAGGGAATTCCAGGCGGTGAGCAAAGCCGGATCATTCCCAGGGACAAGCATTACCTCCGGCCAGTGGGTCGTCTGACGATCCGAATACTCAATTCATCAGGACAACCTACGCCGGCGCGCATCTTTGTCACCGGCGAGGACGGGCGCGCATACGCGCCCGATGACGCCTGGATGCATGCCGATGACAACTTTGTCCGCGCCGAGGGTTCGTTCGAAGCACATTATTTCCACACTTCTGGCAATGACGAGCTAACCGTTCCAGCGGGGCGCGTCGACATCGAAATTATGAAGGGCTTCGAATATCACATCGAAAAAAAGACCATCCAGGTTGTGGCCGATCAGACCATGAACCTCACCGTTCAGATGCGACCGCTCAACCTGCCTCAGCAGGCAGATTCTCACTGGGTCAGCGGCGACGTTCACGTGCACATGAATTACGGGGGTGCCTATCGCAACACGCCGAAGCATCTCGTCGCACAGGCCGCAGCAGAAAATCTTTCCATCGTGGAGGATTTGATCGTCAACAAGGAGCAACGCGTCCCCGATATCGCCTACTTCAGTACCGAACCGGATCCTGCGTCGACGGCTGCTAATCTGTTGCTTCATGGTCAGGAATTTCACACGAGTTATTGGGGACATCTTGGCTTGCTCAACCTGACTCAACATTTCCTTATTCCTGGCTACGCGGCCTATCCCAACACTGCCGCAGCCAGCCTTTTTCCAGCGAACGCGACCGTGGCTGACATGGCGCATCAACAGCTTGCGCTGGTGGGCTACGTTCATCCCTACGATACGTTCCCCGATCCCGCCAAAGATTCCACGCTCACCCATGAGCTTCCGGTTGACGTTGCGCTGGGCAAGGTGGACTACATCGAGGTGCTGGGCTTCAGCGACCACAAATCCACGGCGGCAGTGTGGTATCGGCTGCTCAACTGTGGCTTTCGCCTGCCGGCGGCGGCAGGTACGGATGCCATGGCGAACTTCGCTTCTCTACGTGGACCGGTCGGTCTCAATCGAGTGTATGCAAATGTTCCCCAAGGCCCTCTCAACATCGAGGCATGGCTGAAATCGCTGAAGCAAGGCCACACCTTCGCGACCAACGGGCCTCTCCTGGGCTTTAGGCTGGGCGGCCGTGGACTCGGCGATGAGCTGCACCTGCCAGCTGGCGAGAGCAAAATAAAATTTACCGCTTGGCTTGGTTCAATAGTTCCTGTCGATCATCTTGATGTGATTTGTAACGGCCACGTGGTACGTGAGCTGAAGCTAAGCGACGATCGAGAAACTGCCGAGGTCGAAGATACGATCCCGATCTCCCAAAGCGGATGGTGCCTACTGCGTGCATGGAGCGACAAGGCTGAGCATCCCGTGCTGGACGCGTATCCTTATGCGACAACCAGCCCGATCTATATAACGGTCGCGGGCTCCTCCACGAAACCCGTCGAGGATGCTGCTTACTTCATTGCCTGGATTGACCGCATGATTCAAGACGCGAAATCGAATCGGGATTGGAACACGGAGGCGGAGAAGACCTCCGTGTTGGATCTTTTGAACCGCGCCCGTGGGACTTACGTCGGCTTGGGGAAGTGACGCAGGGCAGATACTCCTGTACGCCGAATACGATCGCAAGCTCAACCGTAGCGGACAAGAGTGTCCACTCTACACGGCGGCCTGCCCCGATTCCAAGTCGAGTAGCGTTTTCTTCCTCTCCATGCCCCAGCGGTAGCCGCCCATGTCTCCACTCTTCCGGACTACGCGATGGCACGGGATGACGACTGCCACCGGGTTGGTTGCGCAGGCTCGGGCCACGGCTCGTGTGGCTGTGGGCTGACCGATCGCCTTCGCAACCGCCGCATAAGAGCGCGTTGCCCCGAAAGGAATGGATTGCAGATGCGACCACACGCGCCGTTGAAACGCGGTTGCCTGAATATCCAAAGGAAGCGCGGAATTCAAACGCTGGCCACGCATCTGGCGAAGCAAATTTTCTTTCCAGGCTTTCATGGCTTCGTCGTCGCGCCTCCGGATGGCGAAGGGGAATTCATGTCTCAGTCCCTGCTCGAGCTCGTCGTCGGAATTCGCGAATTGGATGGCGCAAATCCCCTTATCCGTGGCCGCGATTAACATGCGTCCCAGGGGAGAGTCGGCGAAGGTATAGCGGATGGGCGCCGCGATCGCGCCGCGGCGGTATTTGTCAGGCGTCATGCCAAGTTGCGACGCGGTTCGCTCATAAAGACGGCTGCTGGAACTGTAACCCGCGTCGTACATGGATCGGGTTACCGAATGTCCCGCGCGAAGATTATCCTTGAGTTGGTTCATGCGGCAGGAGTCGGCGTAGGCTCGCGGCGTGATGCCCAGGACGCTCTTGAAAGTTCGCTGCAGATGGAATGGACTCTGGTGAAATTCGGATCCGAGTCGGGCCAGCGTAAGCGGTTCGTCCAGGTGCTGCTCGATGTAGCGGCACATGGCTTTTACCGTTTCCGTCGTGCGGTTGCCGCTTGCCGCCTTGGGACGGCAGCGCAAGCAGGCGCGATAGCCAGCATTTTCCGCCTGTTCCGGTTTGCCGAAGAAGGCGACGTTTTCGCGGCGGGGCCGCCGGGACGGGCAGGAAGGTCGGCAATACACGCCAGTCGAAGACACGGCAAAAACGAACTGACCATCCCGGCTGGCGTCACGCGCCACAACCGCCTGCCAATACAGGCTCTGATTGTCTTCCTCGTGGCTCTGATTGCTGGGGGTCATTTCCGTGGCTTCAGTCTGGTTGAGTATCTCATTGGTTGTCATAATGTTGAAAGCTTACGACGGTCGCCTTTGGTGGACCATCCGGATCTTGCGGTCAAAGCAACTTTTCTGCGCTATGCTGGTGCGGTCGAGGCACAGCATTCAAATCGGCTCCCAGCTTTCGGTAACAAGTTCTCAGCCATGTTGATGAGCAAAGACAATACCCCTGGTGCGCCTTCGTCCGAGATCGTGGCTACATATATTGATCACGAACTCAGGCTTGGGGATTCGAATCTGGCAAACGAATGGCGGAATGCCAGTCCCGTTACTTTTTCTTCTGACTGGCAGGGCAAGAATGCAGATCCTCGGCGCGAAACCCAGGTGCGAGTCTTGTGGTCGCGCCACTACCTGTATCTGAGATTCGAGTGTCACTATCGCGAGCTTTTTGTCTTCGAGGACTCCGATCCGAATGGCCGGCGCGACCATTTGTGGGACCGCGATGTGGCGGAGGCATTTCTGCAGCCTGATCCGTCGCGCGAACGCTTCTACCGGGAATTTGAAATTAGCCCGAATGGGATGTGGGTGGATCTCGATATTTTTCCCGGCGGGCTGGCGGATTTGAAAAGCGGCTTGCAGCGCTCGGTGGTTCGGGATGAAAAATCACAGGTATGGACCGCTGAGCTGGCGATTCCAATGACGTCCCTGACTACAAACTTTGACCCGGCTCTGATTTGGCGGGCCAACTTTTACCGAGTCGAAGGCAAGATGGAACCGCGAGCTTATCTGGCGTGGCAGCCCACTAACACTCCGCAGCCGAATTTCCATGTCCCTAAAGCTTTCGGCAAGTTGCGGTTCGCTGGAGGGCCGGCAAACTGATTCATGGTTGGTGCCCCGCGTTGAACCAGCGGACAGTTATGATCGACTATGTTCAAAATTGACGGAGGAATCATGCACCGGAAAGGTGTGCACATCGCGATCTTTTCATTCTGCTTGGTGGTTTCTCTTTTGCTCTCAGCTACCGAGCCAAGTCCCGGCGTGTTGAGCGTGGAAGATGTTAAGCGGGTCGTTCCGCCAAGCTACTTTTTTCGTGGTCAGAGCGCGTCCGTGCAGCTTCGCAATTCAGCAGGATTCCGAACTGCTGACGGCAAGTTGGTGTTGGCCGGTTTCGTGGACACCTCTGGTTATTCAACTGATGTAGCGGAGAAGTATCAGGGCTTCCTGATCACGGAGGTGAACCTCAACATTGAAGGATCCCAGCTATCGCCAGGCGAATATGGTTTCGGATTTAGCAAAGATGGCAAGTTCCTGGTGATGGACGTGGGGGCCAACGACCTGTTCAGCGTTGCGGCGCACCTCGATGAGAACCTGCATCGTCCAGTCCCCTTGACGATCGTGGCCGACCAAGGCTCATACCGGCTCTACGCGGGCAAGAAATGGGTCAGCCTGAAGATACAGTAGCTGTTCTTCCGCAGGTTCGGTGGAAAGAGTTTAGTCCGACAGAGGCTGCAACAGCCCGAATACCTGCGTGACTCCCGAGCGTCTCCGCAGTTCGGCGAGCAGCGCATGAGCGGCGTTTTCGTAAGTCTTGGTGGCATCCGACGGATCCGCCCATACCGCGTCGTAAACGATCTGCGCCGCATCTTTCAAGTCCATGTGCAGCGCGGCTTCCAACACATCCACGCGTTCCTGCAGATGATCGTAACAGCCTTGGCAGACGGTAGCCGGTTCGAGTCCGCCGGGGTGGTTTTCGTCGTGGGCGCAAGGCAGATTTCCGGTTGGGGCGATCGGCAACTGGGAGGCGAAAACTTGCGCCTTGAAGTCGCGCAAAAAACGTTCGCGTTCTTCTTCCAGAGCGATAGGATCAGGGCACAGTTCGCTGGCAGAAATCGTGGAACGCACCGCAACTGCGGTCGGTGAAATGCGCTCCCCTCCTTTGCACACCGGACACGCTTTCAGATCGGCGGCGTAATAGGTCTTGCAATTTGCGCAAGGCATGCCGTATCCGGTTTGTTTGGGGACGATCGGAGCGGCGATCGGCGGATTTGCTTTCGCCGGTCGCTCGATAGTTTGGGTGTCGCTGGTGGATGGGAGGACTGCTGGAGAAACTGGTTTCTTAATTCCGACCGGCGTGGTGGGGGTGGAAGTCATGGTAAAAACTCCAGGCCGTTGAACGGCCGTGCTTAAAACTTGGGACTTCGCCATTCTAGGAGCGTCCGCACCTTCTTTCGACGGCACGGAAGTTCATGTCTAAATGGCTGCCTAGCCCTTCCATTGCAGTTGTCCGACCAAACAAGAACACTTAAAATGAATAACTTACAAGAAGGGCCACGTCTTTTTTCGCGACAAGCCGACTCACCGTCCTTTCAAAGTGAGACCAATTCGGAACCGCTTGCGACATGTTTCAAGTGACCCTTCCTGTCGGCGCGGGCTTGTCAGCGCTCGCACAGACCTGAAGAAAATTTAAGAAAATTGCTGAGGTTGACGGAATAACCCAGCTTCAGTAAGGTTAAGAAGGGTAGTTGTATGTGCGGGAGGATTTTGTATGTTTGAAGGTCTTTTTCAACCGATGCACCTTCTAGTTATTTTTTTTATCGCGCTGCTGGTGTTCGGACCCAAGAAACTTCCAGAGCTCGGCAAAGGGATTGGAGAGGGCATCCGCGCTTTGAAAGAGGGTATGAAGGACTCGCCTGCCGAACCGCCGAAGAGTGCGGAGACGGAAGTGCAGAGTAACCGAACTAAAAGTTAAGCTCGCCAAGCTGTCCAAACATTCCTGCAAGGCTCGCCGTCATCCGTATTTCTGTTCTTTCTCCTCGTTCTTACATCAGACAACGACCTTCCCGGGGTTTCCCCTATGGCGGGATTGCTGCATCTGCGGTAAGTTAATCTCTTCGTTGTTTGTTGTCATCCACCGGGCCTCGCAAACGAAAGTCTAAAATTCATGATGGAGAAATCTCATGCGTAAGGTACATCTCTGGGCAGCCTTGTCAGTATTCGCGTTGTGTTCCGCACTTTTCGCCGATCAAGTGGTGTTGAAGAATGGGGATCGGCTGACCGGGACTATCACAAAATCAGACGATAAAACCTTGCTGATTACGACCGAGTTCGCGGGCGACGTTACGGTTCAATGGCCGGCCGTCCAGGAAGTGACCTCCACACAGCCGCTGCATGTCGCGCTGTCAAGCGGGAAGACCGTGGTCGGCCCGGTTACGACGACAGACGGCAGTCTGGCCGTAGCCACCCCGGCGAGCGGGACCGTAACCGTGGCGAAAGCTGATGTGACGGCGTTGCGCAGCGACGCGGAGCAAACGGCATATGACAAGTCGCTCCATCCCGGACTCCTGCAAGGTTGGGCGGGAGGCGCAAACGTCGGATTTGCTCTCACCGCGGGGAACAGTGAAACCGAAAACCTGGCCTTAGCCTTTACCGCCGATCGTAAGACACTGACCGATGAGATCGCGCTTTATGCAAACTCGATATACTCGACCAACAATGCTCCCGGGGCGGTCCCGAGTACGACCGCCAACACGATTCAGGCCGGGGCCCGGTATTCCCGGAATCTCACCTCCCGGCTATTTGCCTATGGAGGCGCCGATTTCCAAACGGACGCACTGCAGGAGCTGAATCTTCGATCTGTCCTTGGAGGCGGTCTGGGATTCCACGCCATCAAGACTGACAAAACCACGCTGGACCTCCTGGCTGGCCCGAACTATACGCGAGAGAATTACACTACTTATACGAACAGCTTCATGGCGTTTACGCTCGGGGAGGAACTGAGCCGCCAGTTGGGGGCATCGACGCTGCTTACTGAAAAGTTCTACTTCTTCCCCGACCTTACCGGAACTCCTGGGGAGTATCGCACGACTTTCAATCTTGGCACGGTGACCAAGATCAGCAAGTGGCTGGGCTGGCAGATTGCTTTCGGTGATATCTACGTCACCAATCCGCCTCCGCTCACGAAGAAGAATGACATTGTCCTGACCACCGGACTGAATTTCTCGTTCGCTCATTAACAATGCAGGCGCGGGCGCCCCAATAGATCCATACCTAGGTCAACCTGAGAGAAATTGCGCATGATTCTTTTTCCACAGGAGGTCTGGAGTATCGTAAGAAAGCTGCGGCATCACTCCAGGGTCACCGACTTCACCAGGTTGCGCGGGCGATCCACATCCAGGCCTTTTCGCACTGCCATGTAGTAGGCGAACAGTTGCAGCGGCACAATTTCCAGGATGGGCGACAGCAGTTCCGAGGCCTGCGGAACAAAAACCGTGTGATCCGCGAGCTTGCGCATGTCTTCGTCACCCTCGGATGCAATCGCGATCACCTGCGCGAATTGCCCCTTGAACCCTTTGATATTGGCGACGTTCTTCTCGTAACGCAGCACCGATCCAGCATCGTTGCGGTCGCAGGTGGCAATAATGACTACGGGGAGGTTTTCGTCGATCATCGCGTTCGGACCGTGCTTGGTTTCTCCGGTGGGGTAGCCTTCGGCGTGGATGTAGGAAACCTCCTTTAATTTGAGGGCGCCGTCCATGGCCACCGGATAGTGAATAGCCCGCCCGAGGAACAGAAAATCTCCCACTTGGTGATACTGGTCGGCGAGTGCTTTGCAATCAGGCGCGCAATCAAGCACAGCTTCCGTTTTGGCAGGAAGCTCAAGCAGTTCGCGGATATAGCACCGCACCTGCTCTTTCGTGAGCTTGCCGCGCACCTGGCCAAGATAGACCGCGAACAGAAACAACACCGCCATCTGCGCCGTAAATGCCTTCGTGGAAGCGATGCTGATCTCAGGCCCGGCATGCGTGTAAAGCACGCCATCCGCCTCGCGCGCGATAGTGGAATCCATCACGTTAGAAATTGCGATGGTGCGCGAACCCTTGGCTTTGGCCTCACGCTGCGCCGCAGTGGTATCGGCAGTTTCCCCGGATTGCGTGATCACGATGGTCAGTTCGTTCGCGGCAGATCAACGGATTTCGATATTCAAACTCGCTGGCGTAATCCACGTCCACCGGAACGTTGGCCAGATCCTGAATCATGAACTGGCCCGCCATACCAGCGTGACGACTGGTTCCCGAAGCCACAATGTTGATCCGTTGCAATGAACGCAGTTCGTCCACCGTGATGCGCACGTCGTCTAGCCGCACCAGACCATCTTCGAGTGAAACGCGGGGCGCGATGGTATCGCGCAAACCCTGCGGCTGCTCGAAAATTTCCTTCAGCATGTGATGGGGGAATCCGCCCTTGTCTGCCATCGCCTCTCCTCAGTTCCCGCTTACAGCTTCCGATACTTCGCCACGACTGATTGTGCTTCTCACTTCGCCAGCGGGGCTCAACACGACAAAGTCGGCTTGAGCACCGGCCTCAAGCTTGCCTCGATTCGCCAATCCAGCCACCCGCGCCGGATTGAGTGTGGCAAGACGGAGCGCCTGTTGGAGATCCCAGTGAGCAAACTGCATCACGTTGCGAACCGCGCGATCCATGGTCAACACGCTCCCCGCCAATTTGCCGCCCACGAGGCAGCGGCCATCCTTCACTTCGACTTCGAACGTTCCCAGGCGATAACGTCCCTCCGGCATGCCGGTGGCGGAAATTGCGTCGGTGATCAGCACTGCCGCATCGGCTCCCTTGGCTTTCAGAAACAGCTGGACAATCGCGGGATCGAGATGAATTCCATCGGCGATGATATCGGCCGAGAGCCGCGCGTCGGTGAGCACTTCGCCGATAATTCCTGGATCGCGGTGATCCAGCGGCCGCATCGCATTAAATGTATGGGTGGCGTGCCGCGCTCCCGCAGCCACGGCGGCGCGGGTCGAATTCAGATCGCCATCTGAATGTCCCAGGCTGACGCAGACGCCCCGTCGCGCGGCTTCTGCAATTACTTCCCGCGCGCCTTCCAGTTCGGGCGCAATGGTCATGACGCGAATATGGCCGCGCGCCGCCTGCCAGAACCGGTCGAACGCAGGCAAGGTGGGCGACAGAAGGTTCGCCGGCGGATGCGCCCCGCGGCGGACATGGCTGAGAAAAGGTCCTTCCAAATGAATGCCGAGCGGCCGGGCTCGCTCCCTGCGCGAGTTATCGTCGCGCGATGCGCTCTCAATCGCATCCGCCAGCCGGTCGAGGGCGGACCAGGTTTGATCAAGAGGGGCAGTCACGGTCGTCGGAAAATAACTGGTCACGCCATGTTTGAAAAGCAGTTGCTCTACCGCACAAAGACCGGATGCATCAACCTCCATCAAATCGTACCCCGCACCTCCGTGAATATGAATGTCCACGAACCCCGGAGCCAGGATGCCATCGCCAAAGTCCACTACGCGGACTCCCGGGGGAATCGGACGCGCGACTCGCGAGCTAGCCTCGACGATCGCGTGATCTTCGACCAGGAGCAGCGGCTGCTCCACGCGCTCAAGGGGCGTATACAAGCAATTTGCGGTGAAGGCGATCATCTATTGAAACGTTAATCTTAAGGGAGATTTGTTCGCCAGAGCCCAACCGCCTGGGCAGTGCTCGGAAAAATCATATCCAGTTATACGACATTTCCGGGTGTCGCGGTTGTTTTTGATTGCAGTGCTGAACTTGCACCGGCGCCGATCTGGCTTGCAGCGGGCGGCATATGCCGAATGTTATAATTGCATTCTATTTGCGGTACTTCGAAGCCTGTGCGCCTGCGTTTTCCTTCCTCTCGCGCAGACTGCGAGTTCGTCGGGGAGTGGCTCAGCCTGGTAGAGCACCTGGTTCGGGACCAGCCCACATCCAACCCATTAAAACTTAAGTGCATGTACTTGAGTTCAAAGGGACTTAGGTACCTGACCGCTAAAATGTGATCACCAAACAAGGTGCTCCCAAAGGCGAGTTAGGTGCATTTAAACGCGAACTTGGAAAACAAGGTTGTCTGGAATCGGGTCGAAATCAACGCCGACAAAGGGGAATAACAAGATGGTCGCAACCACAAGAGTAGCAAAAGGAATTGAGAAAGCGCTGAAGAAGGGAAAGGGACGATGGACGATCACGAATCCAGGGATGACGTTCGATGAGACGATGGAGAAGTTCCTCCAGTCACGCCGTCTGGGAATCAACGGAGCGAACCACGCCGTCAAGGACCGGACGCTACTCGAATACAAGGGGGATCTGAAAGTCTTTTTTGACTTCGTCAAGGGACTTGGGCTGACGTGCTACGCGGAACTGACGGACAAAACCATCAACGCATTCTTGGAGTTCATACAGAGCCCTGAGCGTGGCAATGGCGGGTGGAGCAAGGCAACACAGCGGAAATATCTCATCTCGCTCAAAGCGTACTTTCGATGGGTCACTCTCGATCCCGATTGCAAGGCCGCGAAGATGGAATCCTTCTTCACTAACCTGCCACGGATCGGCAAGGAAGTCCGGCGCGAGTTCATTCCATCGCAGGCGCAGATGGATATCTTCCGCAACGGTTTCGACAAGACGGTCGTCTGGGGCATTCGGGACTGGACGGTTCTGACGCTGATGCTGGACACGGGCGCTCGCGTCGGAGAGGTCTGCAACCTGGAACCGGAGGACATCCACTGGGACAATTCTCTGATCAATCTTGACGGCAAAACTGGGAAGCGGCTCGTTCCATTCAGTGAAGAGGCCGGACAGGCGCTCGCGATCTGGATGAACATCCGCAAGAAGTACGTCCACGAGGGCTGCAACAAAGTCTTCGTCTCGCGGTACGGTGGCGCGACGATCCCGAATACTTTCGCGCAAGCGTTCTCTGACAATCTCAAGCGGACGGGTCTGGACAAGGAGCTGGGCGACAACACCATCTCGTGCCATACGATCAGACATTTTTTCTGTACTCATTTTTTGATCAACGGAGGATCAATCGCTTCCTTACAAAAGATCACAGGTCACAAGACGCTGGACGCTCTCATGATCTACGTCAACATGGCCGCAATGATGCAGACGGTAGCGAAAGAGCATGCTCTGGCATCACCGTTGAAAAAGATGAACCAGACTGCGGCTCCGATTTGGGCGCAATCTGTACGCGCATAAACAAAAACAAAATTCCCTGACCATTCGTGGACGCTTCGACGACAGGCAAGCAAGGAATCTACTCGTGAGGCTCTAGTCCTCGCGCGCATGACGCTTGCCGGAATATAGAGTGCCTTGGAGTTCCCCGTTTCCCAATCTTCAGTACGCATGGCATGTCTGCGAATCATCAGCGTACAGTCCTGACGCTTACTGCCCTTCTCTTCGCAATCTCTGCAGGACGCCAGTGGTGCTGCGTCGCAAGATTCTCGGCCGAAGTCTTCTCCTCCCTGGTTGCGAGTGTGCCATTCCGCCTGCGGCCTTGGCCTGCGAACGCTCCAGACGCGCCTGTTTCATATGGGCCGAAATTGTATCAGTACCCTCACTTTGTCTCGCACGGTCGATCCCCTTAACATCAAGGACAACGGTATCACCTTGTTTCCTGGACCGTCCCGATGCATTGACCATGTCTCCTAAGACGTTGCAAGAATCGACAGCACCGAATCTGCGGTTTCGCGATCACCGCTGACTTGTCCCTGCATCCTTTGCTGGAACACCCACGGGTGCCCCGACTGCCGCGCGCGGCCAAATTTCTGCCGCCTGGGTGTGAGGGAGAAGGATGGCATCGCGGCCCTGCGATCAGAAGTGAGGGAGTGAAGCAGAACCCGCACGGCAGCACGGCCGCTCCCCGAAGAGCACAGGTGAGCGCGTACATAATACGTTCCCGAGCCTCGTTTTCTTTCCTGATCCCGTCGCCAGGAGTCCTGCACCTCTGCGCTTTCTCGAAAACCTGCGGGCCGCCCACGGGTGCAGCGTCGAGTGCGGCCAAATTTCTGCCGCCTGGGTGTGAGGGAGAAGGATGGCATCGCGGCCCTGCGATCAGAAGTGAGGGAGTGAAGCAGAACCCGCACGGCAGCACGGCCGCTCCCCGAAGAGCACAGGTGAGCGCGTACATAATACGTTCCCGAGCCTCGTTTTTCTTTCCTGATCCCGTCGCCAGGAGTCCTCGCACCTCTGCGCTTTCTCGAAAACCTGCGGGCCGCCCCCAAAGGCCTCTCCTGTGCGATTCCCCAGGAAAACGGCTTCTGCAAGCAGTTGCCCGCTAAGTCGAATCTCTTATTAGAGGCAACTTACTTTTTATCAATGTCTTATAGGGTAATTGCTTGCATTTGCTCAATCGGCGTCATTGGTTGCAACCAATTGACAACGCACTGGTTAGTCGGGCTCCTCACCTCGGCTAGACTAACGGTTCTTACCGTATCTTCACAATAATATTCTTAAATTGCTACTAACTAACGTTGATTCAATAGGCTGTAGGCTTTGGGCCGGTTTTATGGCTATATTCTCCAACCAGCGTCCTCTCACGGTCCTGCCAAGGTGCGTATTCACGGTCGCCTCACGGTCGCCTCAGGTGCGTCTCAGGTGGCATCCCGCGTTCAACCGACTTTTCGACCTTTAGTCGGCAAGGAAGCTGTCTTGCCGAGAACCGCCCGATGCGGAATGGCTGAGCGCTCTAAAAGAGTTGCTGACATGGCGTGAGCCTCCCCCATTCTTGAAATTGCGTGGTGGCATCAGCTCGCGAGGAGCTCGGTTTTCCTTCGCGTCCCAATTGTCGTACGGGTGCGTCGACCGCCGCCTGAGTCCTTGTCCCGGTTCACTCAATGCGATTGCCCAGTCAACACAATGGGATATCGTGCACCTGCCAAGGCTGTTTGCGCTCTCATTTGAGAAAAAAATAGGTTCATTGGTCGATACCACGCTGCGTTGAGGACCGGTAGAGCGCAGCCTTTTCAGTGCCGTAGTCACCCAAAGCTATCTATTGATTCTGCAAGGCATAGCTCGGAAATCCTGCCGGATTCTGCCCCTTTTGTTGGAGCCAAAATGGAGCCAAATCTGAGCTTGCCGAGATTTGCCTCGATTTCGACAAGGGTATCTGCGGTTTCAGCAGAAAACGTGGTGCAATTGTTCAGCACCGATTCATTGAACCTTCAAACTACTCAATTCATAGGCCTACCCCTCCTGAGCAGAGTGATCAGGCTATGCGTT
>CAWGBX010000017.1:0-116670 GCA_963820925.1 uncultured Acidobacteriota bacterium | reverse complement strand
GGCGAGCTATCTCCCAGCACGCTGCGCGACGAAAGTGAATCCCATCGTCGCCTTGCGCGAGAGTTGAAACAGCAGGATTAGGACTTTGCAAACAACTAGGTCTGTGATAGTAGGGATCGTCAGTTAGCTAATACTAGAAAGAGACTGCAATCGAATGGACATCGTCCGGGCCCGAGGTCAAGACCCGGAAACGTGCCGCGAGCTGTTTATCCTGGCGGCGGAAATCTTAGGCGTGGCCGCAGTCTCAGTTGGAGTTTCACGCCTCAAGCCGGCTGCACCTACGGTTGAGCGCGCAACCGTGAGGACCGACACGGTCAAGCGCGATCCGATGCTGCGCCAGATGCGGGGGTCGCGTCAGATTCCGGCGGACACCGAGGCCACCGCTGTTCGCATTCATATGCAATACCAGGGCCCCTTCGAGCGAAGCTGGAAAGCGATCGGATGAACCAGAAAGCCGGGGCCGCTACTGTGCGCGTATGACGCACAGGCACAACGGCAGGCCGACACAAGACTGAAGAACACGTTTAGTCTTTGAAACGCCTACGAGTAGACTCAGGCTGGTGTTGCGTCGACCTATCCATTCAGCAAACGAACGCACGAAACTTTCGAGGATACTGACTCCTCTCTGGGTGTGGCCCTGCTGTGCCACGCGCACCGTTCGAATCGGTCCAACTCTAACAATTCTCGAAGGGTGTTGGCGTCACTTCCGTGCGGGCTGGTAGTCGGCAAGTCATTGATGTAGTGGCGATTGTAATCGAGAACGCCTTCAGGCCGGCTAACGGCCGATAAGCCATCTTTCCTCCATCCACCGATAAATACTTGCCTTTGTGGCCCGCACAGTGTGCAGGCCGTTTGCAGCTCTCTCGAAGCTTAGGAGCAGTCTCTACGACTCGCACAGTTCGCAGAAGCCCGATTCTGGACAACGAAGAAGACACTGAAGCACAGTGGTAGATGATTTACCTTTCTTCGGAGATGGACACTCTTACAGCAAGAACATTTGGATTTGTTTCATTCGAGTAACTCTCCTCAATCTGTTTGACATTTAAAGATATGGGCTTTCAACATCCCTGTCAGCGCGCCGCCCCGAGTTGCTTGAGGTTCTGCTGCGCGCTGTCACGAATCAATTTGCGCCGTGCCTCCGTATCGGACCATGACGACGCCGGCGCCGTATAAGCATCCAGCAGGGCCAATGCCTTTTCGGCAGTCTGCCGCGCCAAATCTTTCTGACCATCCGCCAAATACGCGTCGGAGAGGCTATCGTATGCGTCGGCCGAGTCCGGGTAAGCAGTGACGACGAGTTTCATGATCTCGACTGCTAACTTCTTCTCGCCCGCGGCTAAATGGTCGTAGCCCAGGATGGTTACGACAACCTCCGGGAACAACTGCGCCTTGGGATCCCTGCTTCGCGCATCTTCGAGTTGCTGTGTGACCCGCGCTATACCTCCGGGCAGCTCGAGTTGCTCGAGGATCGACGCAGATGCCAAAGTCTGCGCTGGAGCGTGACCTGGTTTCGTGATCAGGGTGGTCACAAACCAATCGACGACAATGCCGGTCAACTCGGGATGACTCTTGAACAAATCGGTTCCGTGGGTTCCAACGGCGGGAATTTGCGTGTCTTCGAAACCATTCCAGGGAGCCTTCTTACCGGGGTAGTGTACGAACTGCTTGCCCGGGTTGGAGCTGATGCCGTAGATCCATTCCATCACTTCTTCAGTGGGAGGGCCTTCATCATCGTCGGATACGACGAACAGGCCGGGCAGTTGCGACGCCTGTCGCAGGAATTGTTGGCCAGGGAGAAAGGTTTCGCCGGACAGCAACACCAGGGACTTTACTTCGGTGGCATGGCGGCGCGCCGTCAAGACCGCGTTGTCGACCCCCACTAGCCCGGCGCCGCCCAGCCCGATGACGTGTCGGTTGACTCCAGGTTGCGAAACTAAATATTGCCACGCCGTATCAATGTCATCCGCCCAAGTCTTCTTTACGGGTGAATCTTCGCGCGGCCAGCGTTGATGCTGGCCGCCGCTTTCGCCGTATCCGCGCATGTCAACAGTCAGCGTGTTGATTCCAGCCGCTGCCAGTTGACCGGCCAAATCATGCCACGACTGGCGCGTTCGGTTGCCCTGATGCAGCAGCAACACGCCAGGCCCTGGCTTATCCGCGGCAAAGTAGGTGGCCTTCAGCAGTGTGCCGTCAGCGGATTTCAGATCGACCACACGCCCGCCGGACGCAGGAAGGGAAGCTTGCGCGTTACGCCGGCTGTCTGGAGGAATCAGATTGTTCGCGCGGTAGTAAACCACAAGCTGTCCATAATGCTCAGCGCTGTGCTCGATGGCGACTGCCCAGATGTAGGAGTTGTGGGCCAGTCGGTTGCCGAAAAATCTCGTTGTTTTGTCCAGCCCTGCGTCGCCTTGCTCTTGAATCACTTTCGCTCCGTCGGCGACGGCCTCCTGCACGAATTTGACGACTTCGGCTTTGGTCTTGAACTGGTCGCGCGTGGGATTGTCGCCCTCGCCGAAGTCAGGCCCGACGTCTGTTCCGGAAATCCTCCGCATCAGTACGAAATCCAGTGCGGCGGCGTGGAGAAGATTTAGTGCAAAGGTGCGCTCGTCTTTTTGCAGCTTGAAATCGTACTTGTCTTCGGGAAAATCCTGTGCCATGGCGATAAGTTTGTTCCCGATCCCGTTCCACATATCCAGCATCTCGTCGGTGCGGGAGGGTGCAGGGCGAGGAGGCTCATTCTGTGATTGAGCGTGGCTGCAAAGGCTCATCCCGACGCCGCCAATCAGACTAACGACAGCGAGCACAAGCGAAGACCGCTTCATCTCAATAGTTCTCCTTATAGATTGGTCCACCTTCTGAAATCGCTTGGCAACTAGAGCTTGCGCGTCAATGCGACGCAAGGTCGTTTCGGACCACGTGGCCATCCTTCATCACAAATCGAACTCGTTCCAGTTCGCTAATGTCGGCGATCGGATCGCCGGCAACGGCAACGAGATCAGCGAACTTCCCGGCTTCTACTGCACCCACGCGGTCCTGCCAGCCCAGCATTTCCGCGGCGTTGGTTGTGATTGCACGAATCACATCGAGCGATGGCATTCCCGCCTCATGTAAAGTCGGAAACCTTGACACCGAGGTTTGCCCACGAGTTTTTCCCGGATAGAACCAGCTACTGTCAGACCCAGCCGCAAACTTCACTCCTGACTTCAGAACTCGCTGGACCAGACTGTTGTATCGCTGGTTCTCCCGTTCGTCGGACTCATCGGGAAACCTCGCTCCGGACTTCAAAAGCTGAGCCAGGTCGTTGTACCGCTGCCGGGTACGCTGATCGGCATCGAGACGCTCAGGTCGCAGCGTTAAAGACATCGCTATCGTTCCCTCGAAAATCCTAGTAAGAAAGTCGCCATAAGAAGTGGGTGTGAAATCGAAAAACATCCCTTTGTCCCGCATCTGCTTGAGTTGCTCGTCGGTTGCCTCGTTGCCGTGCTCGATAGAATCCGCGCCTCCGTCAATCGCAGTTTGAATGCTGACTGCATCGACGGCGTGGACGGCAACTCTCAGGTGCTGGCGGTGAGCTTCTTCGACAACCGCCTTCAATTCGGGGGTTGAGATATCGTCGCCGATCGTGACCTTGATAACATCGACGTTATAGAACGCGTTCTGTCGTACTGCCCGCCGAGCTTCATCTGGGCTGTTTATCGGTAGAAATTCCTGTTGTACGATTGCCTCGGCAATTGCGGGATTGAGACTCTGGACGTAGGAACCCAGCGCGATAAGCTTACGTCCAGACGCCAGAATTCTCGGGCCAGGGACGCGGCCGACGTTGATCGCATCGCGCAGCGCTGTGTCGCCGTCAATTCCAGAGTGCCCAAGATTGCGTACCGTGGTGAAACCACTTTCCAGGTCTTCACGAGCCATCTGCGCGCCCAGCAACACGCGTTTACTGGGCGACTCGACGATCGCCAGCAATTGCCCCGGAGCAAAGCCGCCATTCCAACGGCGCGCTCTCTCCGCTTCTGGCGGCACAATTACGTCCATGAGCAAGTGTGTGTGACTGTCGATCAGCCCGGGAAGGAGCGTCGCGGTGCCCAAATCAATGGTCTTGGCGCCAGCCGGCACATGCGCTTGCACTTGCGTAGGCGCTCCTAGTTCCTTGATCTTGCCGCCTTCAATCAGCACGGCAGCGGGCGACAGTACATTCCCCGTCCGCGGGTCGAGCAGGCGGCCAGCTCGTACTAGTGTCGTCAGAGCAGGCGATTGGGCGGAAAGCTGCCCGACTGAAAACAGAACGCAAGAATAGTGACGCCCACAGCGTGAGTAACTTGCGCATGTGACCCGATCCTCCTGACGATCGGAAAGTCCTACCACATTAGAGTTCATGCCTCGCGAAGGGCGAACATTGGGTCCACCTTCGTGGCTCGCCGGGCGGGAAGGTAGCTGGCCAACACAGCGACGACGAATAGGCCCAAAGGCACGACCACAAAGACGGTCGGATCGCGGGGACGAACCCCATAGAGCACGCTCGCCATCATCGAGGCGGTGGACACGGCAAAGATCATGCCAGCCAGAATTCCCATGCCAGCCAGAGCGACACCCTTTTGGAGAAAGAGCTTCAGGACATCGGCGCGGCTGGCGCCCAAGGCCATGCGGAGACCAATCTCGCGCGACCTTTGACCGACCATGTAGGCCAGCAAGCCGTAAATTCCGATTGCGGCGAGAAGAAGCGCCAGCGCGGCAAATCCACCGACAAGATCGGCGGAGAAGCGGCGCGAAGCCAGCGAACGGTCGAGCACTTCGTTCATCGAAGAAACGCCATATACCGGCAGGCCGGGATCAATGCTCTGAACCGCGTGTCGAATCTGCGACTCCAGGGTGCTCGCCGGCAAAGAGGTTCGCAAGACAACGCTGTGTGCTCTCCAGGGGTCCTGATAAATGGACACGTAGATATGGGGGACACCATCGATATCGAGCCCATCACTCTTGATGTCTTTCACAATACCGACGATGGTCATCCATGGCCGGGTGGGATCCTGGCCGAATCGAATTCGGCGGCCCAGCGGATCACGGCCGGGCCAATATTTACGAGCGGTAGTCTCATCAACGACGGCCACGGGTTGCTTGCCGTCTTCGTCTCCTTCGAAAAAGGAACGGCCGCGCACCAGTGGCGCCTGCATCAGCTTGAAATAGTCGGGGCTGATCCGGACTCTCTCGGCGCGCAGATCCTGTGAAGACTCGAGGGGACGGTCTTCAATCACTAAGGCGTAATTCCCAATGGGATCATTGAGGCTGTGATTGGTGGTCGGCAGATCTGTGGTGATGGCGGCCAGCTCGACTCCCGAAATCGCCTTCAGGCGACGCAGCAACTCTCGATCAAAAGAAACCTTGGGAGCGATGCCGCGGTACGGATCGTCTTTCGGATCGTCCGGAATCGGTAGCCAAATATTGGCGGCGACGACCTGGGTCGGATTGAAGCCGGGATTTTCCCGTAGTAGATCACGCAGAGTACGCAGCAGCAAGCCGGCTCCCACCATCAGGACAACGGCAAATGCCAGTTCAGAGATGATCAGGACGTCCCGCAAGCGGCCAGTCCTATTGCTGTAGCCGGAACCTCGGCCGCCTTCCCGAATTGCCGCGGACAGCGTAACTTTCGCGGAGTGAAGTGCCGGGATGAGCCCAAAAAGCAAGCCGGTAAAAATCGAAACGAGAAGCGCAAAACCCAGCACCATCCAATCGATTCTTACTTCGTTGAGGCGGGGTATGTTCGAAGGCACAAAGCGCAGGATGAAGCCCAAAGTGCTGAATGCCGTTGCCACACCAGCCAAACCACCGATCGATGACAGCAGCAGGGACTCGGTCAACATCTGGCGTATCACCCGCCCACGGCTCGCCCCTAGCGCAGAGCGCACCGCCATCTCTTGTTGCCGTCCGGAAGCGCGCGCTAACAGGAGATTGGCAATATTCAACGACACGATGAAAATGATCAGGATCACCGCACCGAGCGTGACCAGCAGCATTGGTCGAACGGTGCCTACCAGAACTTCCTGTAGCGGTTGAATCTCAATTGTCCACTGGGCTTGCGAAGGATAGTCAGTGGGGAAATCTTTGCGAAGGTCGGCAGCCATGGCTGTGAGCCGCGATTGAGCTTCGGCCAGCGTTAGTCCCGGCTTCAGTCGCCCGATAGTTCCCGCGTTGAGCGTGCGGTTGCTCCGGATTGCCTTGGGGAATGGATCGGCGCTGAACCCAGCGGCAGCCCAGACTTGCACGTCGCCGGACACCGTCGGGCCAGGATGGCGAAATCCCGGAGGAAGGACACCAACGATGGTGGCGGGATCGCCGTCGAACCGGAAGGTACGGCCGAGAACGTTCGGATCGGCACCAAAGTCGCGGTGCCATAAGGCATCACTGATCACGACATTCGGCGAGAAACCCAGCGCGTAGTCCTGCGGGCCGTACAGCCGCCCAATTTGCGGGGTTGCCCCCAGCATGGAGAAGTAATCGAAGCCGATGAGAACGAACTCTATGCGCTCGGGTTGTTTGACGCCAGTCAAGTTGGCACTACCGCCAGCGATCGGGCTCACACTCTCAAATACACCGGCTCGGGTTGTGAGATCGTCCAGTTCGGGCTTGGAAAACGTAATGTCCCGCAATCCCACGCCTGGTTCGTTAAAGAAGATTCGCACCAGACGATCGGGTTCGCGGAACGGAAGCGGGCGCAGCAATACTGCATTCACGATGCTGAAAATCGCGGTATTGGCGCCGACTCCCAGCGCCAACGTAAGAATGGCGACTGCGGTAAAGCCGGGACTCTTGCGCAACCATCGCAGTGCATAACGAATATCCTGCCAGAAGCATTCGACGAACGATTCCCAGCCTGCGTCGTGGACGTTGTCCCTGATCGCTGCCACGCTGCCTACCTCAACTCGCGCAGCCCGCAGAGCTTCTTCGCGAGTCATTCCCGATCGCATTTTTTGCTCAACAGCGGCCTCGATGAAGCTGTTCAGTTCCTCCTCCAGCTCATCCGCCACGCGCTTTTTCCAGAGCAGCGCGCCGACTCCAAGTGCGACTTTTCGGAACAATGCCATAACTGACCCTTTCACGCTTCGAGGATTCTGGTAATGGCGGCGATTTGCCGGCCCCATTCCTGGGTCTCGGTTTTCAGCTTTCTGCGTCCCGCATCCGTAAGGATGTAGTACTTGGCGCGGCGATGGTTTTCCGTGGCCCGCCACTCGCTCTTGATCCAACCGGACCGCTCCAGCCGGCGAAAGGCCGGGAACAGGGAACCGGGATTCACCTGGAACACACCTTTGCTGATCTGCTCGATCCTGATTGCAATGCCATAGCCGTGCATGGGCTCCAGCGCCAGGGTTTTTAGGATCAACATATCCAGCGTGCCCTGCACCAAATCGCTGTTCTTTCCGGCCATCGACGGATCTCCTATCTCCTCTAGTTAATCAAGAGGAATCCTACGCGTTCTACTCTAGATTATCAAGAGGAGGAGGCAATTTTATCAGACGGCAGCAAGTGAATTTGGTGAGCAAGAGCACGTCCTTCCAAACAGGAGCCGCATAAACCCAGTCCCCCTTGACCGACGCAGATATCGTGGATGGCGCCCACACCGCCCAAATCATCGCAGAGGCCAACGACGAAGGCACAACTCAGATTCCGACAATTGTTCCGGGCCAGACGTCCTCTTATGGGAAGCAATTCTGACTGACATTCCAACGGTCAATTATTTGTTAGAACTAGCCAGAGGCCCTTTCATTGTCAGGTTACCGTGCGCGAATTGTGTGCCCAATTCCGGGCGCTAGCAGGCAGAGCCGGAATCTCATGACGGGAACGTGAAACGCTCGACGCGGTGAAGAGCGAGCAAACACCAAATGCCAGAGATAAACTGAAACTAGTGAGAGCCAAATTCCCAGGTCTGAAAATTGATTGAGATCCGTTTTCGTTGAATGGAGAAGTTCGTGCCACCTGTGCAAATGAGGGTCTGGATGACGTGGTCGGAGCTAACGAACGGCCCGCGCATCACGAAAGAGCAATTTCAAGCTCAGCTTGCTAAGTATCCGAAATCAAGCATCTTGATCGCGTGCACGAAGTTGAGTGTCGGTCTCGGCTATGGACCAGATGCTTGCACTGACCTGCCCCCCATCTTTAGTCCAGGGATAATGGGACTTTCTCCGGTTTTGGGTTTTCCAACACTACACCTGCAATCACGCTCTCACCAGCGGCTCCGTCCGGCGGAGCCATGCGAGCGCAGCCGGACGGAGCCGCGCTCCTCTGCGCAAACTCCGCTGGTGTGAGATAGCCGAGCGCCGAGTGTGGCCGCACCTGGTTGTAGTCGCACCGCCAGGTCTCGATCTTCTCCCGCGCGTCGGCCAGATCGAGGAACCAGTTCTCGTTCAGACACTCGTCGCGGAACTTGCCGTTGAAGCTCTCGATGAAGCCGTTCTCCATGGGCCGTCCCGGCGTGATGAAGTGCAGCTGCACCTGATTCTCGTAAGCCCATTGATCCATCACCTGACTGGTAAACTCGCTCCCGTTGTCGATCACGATCGCCTCCGGCTTGCGGCCTCTTCGCTTCAGTTCTTCCAGCACCCGCACCACGCGCTGACCCGGCAACGAGGTGTCCACCTCGATGCGTGGCGCGTAGCGCGTGAAGCCGTCCATCAGGTTCAGAGTTCGGAACTTGCGTCCACTGGCGAACGCATCCTGGGTGAAGTCCATGGTCCAGACCTGGTCGGGGCGCACCGGTAGCTGCAGGGGCACGCGTGCGGCGGCCGTCGGCATCCTCCGCCGTCCTCGCTTCCGCCGCAGTCCCAGCTTCTCCTCCACGTATAGTCGGTACACCCGTTTATGGTTCACGGCGAAGCCCTCGCGCTTCAGCAGGATCTTGAGCCGCCGATAGCCAAACCGTCGCCGGCTCGCAGCCAGCTCGCGCAACCGCTCCCGCAAACGCAGATCTTCCACCCTGCGCCGCCGATACCGGCATGTCGCCCGATGTGCCTTCACTAGCCCGCAGGCGCGTCGCTCCGAAACCACAGCTTCCGAGCGCATCACTCCCACCGCCTGCCTCTGCATCTGCGGGCCTACCACTTTTTTGTGACCACCGCCTGCAACGCTCGTTTGTCCAGCAGCAGCTCGGCCACGGCGTGCTTCAGCTGCCGGTTTTCCTCCTCCAGCTGTCGCAGTCGCCGCGCCTCGCTCACTTCCATCCCGCCGTACTTCGCCTTCCACCGGTACAGGCTCCCGCGTGTGATCCCGTGCCGCCGACACAGTTCGTCGGGGGCTATCCCCGCCTCCGCCTCCTTCAGGATGGCGATGATCTGTTCTTCGTTAAAGCGACTCTTGCGCACGACTCCTCCTCTCTGGCCCTGAGCCGGCCATCGTAAATGGAGAAGTCACATTTCCGCTGGACTACTTTTCGGGGGGCAGCGAGCATGGAGTGAGCAAGTCCGAAAGCAAGTGAGAAAAAGGGATACGCACCCGCACACTTTGCCCGGCAAGAACCTGTAACAGAGTCGGCTGACTTTCGGTAAGTCGCTGACAGCCAGACTGTGAACAATTTCCAAACTTCCCAGATGCCGACTTCTGGCCAACCGAACATTCTCAAACGCTAGCGAGGAAGGGAACATGCGAGTCTCTTGGCACGCATGGTCGGAGCGTTCGCTTCGAGCATTTGCAAAGCTAAGTAGCGAAGATGATCCGGTTCAGATACTCGTTGCGAAACTTGCCTCGGGGATCGGAGCGCGTGCTCAGTTCAACGAACTCGGGCATCTTCTTGTAAATGCTCTTGAGTTCCGTTGACGAAGTTGTGAATAACTTTCCCCAGTGTGGGCGCGCGTTGAATGGAGCGAGTTCCTTCTCGATAACCGGCAACAGTTTGCTGACGGCAGGCCAATCTGGTTTCCAGGTGAAGTGGATGGTCACGCAGTCTTCGTCGTAGCAAGGACTCATCCATAAATGGTCGGCGGCGATGGTGCGGATTTCGGTAATTAGGAGAGATGGGCTCACCTGGTCGTGCAGCCTCTCTACTGCCAAGATTGCTTCCACCGCATGTCTCCGAGGCACGAAGTATTCCGATTGCAATTCTTTGCCGGCACTGGGCGTGAAACCCATGCGAAAGTGGGGCAGGCGCTCATACCACGGGCCGGGCACGCCCATCTGCTCGGTGCAGTTTTCCGCTGACAGCGCCGCAATCGGGTGCAGGTTGCGGGTAGCAAGCTTCGCCCCGTAAAATTCGGGGCTCGCGTGAAATTCCTGCCCTTCTTCGATGCGACTCTTGATCCACAGTTCGTTGATGCGCTGCTTTTGCCAGTCGGTGAACAGGCTCACGCTGTAGCCGCTGGATTCGATGGCATCAAAGTGTTCTTTCAACTCGTCGAGGGAAAGGTCTTCATACACATACTGGCGCATCATGAAACTGGGCTGAATGTCGAGAGTCACCTTTGTGATTACGCCGAGAGCGCCGAGTCCTACCACTGCCCCGTTAAATGTTTCGCCGTCTCGTTCGCGCGACAGGTTTACGACTGTGCCGTCCGCAATCACTATTTCCAGTCCAGAGGCTGCTGTAGCCAGGTTGCCGTTTTTCTGACCGGATCCATGGGTCGCTGTGCTGCACGCGCCCGCCACGGAGATATGAGGTAGCGAGGCGAGGTTGTGAAGGGCAAAGCCCTTGCCGTCAAGATAGGGGCACAACTGTCCATACGTGATGCCCGCGGCGACAGTGACGGTGCGCTTCGCGGGATCGAGAGAAATCACTTCGTCCATCGGCTTCAGCGACAGGAATCCATCTTTACTGTCGGCAATGTTGTTGAAGCAATGCCGCGTGCCAAGCACTTTCAGCTTGGGTTGGGTCTTGACGTATTCCTGCACCTGCGCGAGCGAAGTGGAAGTCTGAACCCGGTTAGTGCTGTACTCGATATTGCCGGCCCAGTTTCTGAGTTTCTCCTGTCCCGCCCAAGCCAGAATGCGCATGACCGGAGCAGATGCGAGCGCGGCGGCGAAGAGTTTGATAAAAGCCCTCTTGTTCATAAGGCGAAGCCCCAGAATAATTTCGGGCGGGGGTGTTCTCGCAACACTCGCCGCGCGCGGAAAGCTCGACGACGTTCCTCGGGTTGCATCCGGCTATAACCGAACGATAGCGAATGATAACGTCCTTCATCCCAACTTATCCAAAATCGCGCATCATGTCCCGCAAGCCGACTTCTGGACCGTAACAGTTTCGGACTGGCCGCAATGCCGACGCGATTTCAGGGTGCAGAACGAAGGGCTTTCTCGTTTGCTCGCTATTCGGCAACTGGCAGTGGAACCAGCAGAACCTGGGGCTTTATAATACGCGAGGTTTCTCTGGCGGTTCCACCACGTCGATACTCGTTAGGAATACTGGAAAGCAACCCGTTCGCTGAGGGCCGGCACCCACCATTGCCCTTGCCTCAACGCCGGAGTACTTAGGGGAGAAACGAATGGCCGAAGCCACACACGGCACCCCGCGCGGCGAGCTGCTGGAAGAGTACTTCAAGGTCGTGGACATTCTGCAAAGTTATGACCCGTACTTCCTCACGATCAAGAACTGGGGAGTCACCGTCTCAGGTGCAGCGATTGCTTTAAGCGTCTCCCAGAAATCATCCTCTGCATTTCTCCTCGTGTGTGTCCTTGCTGTCGGGTTTTGGACCACAGAAGTTTGTTTCAAACTCCTCCAACTCGGCCACACTTTGCGCGCAACAGAACTCGAACGATACTTGTCTGATCCGGACGCAGCCGCATCAAAGCCTCAATCGCCCCGCGTCCTCGGTGCGTTCGGTGAGGAGTCTGCTCTCAATATCCGTCACCACCGCTGGCGCTCTGTATTCTTATGGCCGCAAGTGATGTTTCCGCACGTTTTCTTTGTCGCGGTCGGCATCCTGGGTTTCCTTCTCACGCTTTTTCTGATTCGCAAGTAAGAGCGAGCGTTTCTTCGGAAGTTGACGGCAAACACACAACGGCACGCCCCTACCGTTTAAGGGGATCAAATTACCGGCCCCTGGGAGATTTCCTCGAAGCCGACTTCGGGGCAGAATACTTCCGATTTGCCCGTGATAACTCAGATGGGAGATGAGTCCTTGGCACAAGAGAGAAAGGAACGGGACAAATACTCGCCGGAAAGTTCCTCGGGACGCGACAACATGTCGTGATGATTGATGAAAATCCCGAAACACAATTGTCAATTTCATTAAGAAGCGAGCCCCATCCTCTGCAGCAATCTCCTAAAACGAGGAAGCGTGCGCAGCGTCTGGAACTCCGGGTCTATCAGGATCCCGGAAAGAGCCGGGTCACCAAGATCGTATGCTCTCTCGAGACAATTCAAGGCCGTTTCGTTCTCTCCAAGCCCAACGTAAATCATGGCGAGATGAACGCGGGAGACGTATTGAGCATTCGAAGAACTGGTCCATTCATTCAGGATCTGTCTCGCATCCGACGTGGCGCCCGCGCGCGCGAGTGCGTATCCGAGCGCCGCCTTCGCAACGCGGCTTCCTGGTGAGTACTCGTCGGCAAGCCTGTACTCGTGAATGGCACGGTCGTAGTCCTTGCGCTGCGCGTACACTTGGCCGATGCCGATATGAGCCCGATCCAAAGAATTGTCCAATTCCAGAGCCTTACGAAACTCGGCTAAGGCCCGCTCGTTGTCCCCAAGCAGAAATCGAGTTTGACCCAGCGCATAAATGACGATCGGAGTGATCGGATCAAGTTCCTGTGCGCGCTGCCGGTGCTTTAGAGCTTCCTCGTATCGACCGAGGCCATCGAGGAGTTGGCCGTACCAATGGTGAGCCAGAGGCAAGTTGGGGTTCAGCTCAAGCGCTCGCTGAAATTCTTTCTCGCCTTCTGACCAATTCCATTCATAAAAAGCGAGGACCGCGCCAAGCGCGACGTGTGCTTCCGGCAGTTTTGGATCGAGGGTCACGGCTCGCGTAGCAGCAGCACGCATCTTTGCGTGGACCTCCCCCGGCGCACTGTAGCCCCGGTAGCCCGTCGGGGAAAGCGCCGCAGCCAAGCCCGCATAGGCAAGAGCGTAATTGTCATCCAGGGCGATCGCCTGTTCGAAACAGGACACAGCTTTCTTGAGGCCATTCTCACTGCGTTTATTCCAGAAAAAGATTCCTCTCATGTACTGTTCATAGGCTTCAACGTTGGCGGTATCTCGTTTCGTCAAACCCGCCTTCTCGGGAGTAGAAAGTCGTAAAGCCAATGCCTCGGCCACTCGTTCGGAAACGGTGTCCTGCACCTGAAAGACGTCCCTAAACCTCGTGTCGTAACTGTCCGACCAGAGGCTGGTTCCATCACGCACACGCAGGAGGCGAATGGAAACGCGCAAGCGGTCTTCCAAACGCTGAATATTGCCTTCCAGCACGGCTTCGACCTGCAACGCGCGCCCGGCAGCCAGAGCGTCGGCGTCTGGTCCGGTGTACCTCCTGATTGCGCTCGTGGGACGCACGATGAGCCGACTAGACCTGCTCAACTTCGTGATCAACGCGTCAGCCATTCCAAGCTCCAGGTACTCGTCGCTAGCGCCGCTGCTTAGCGGTTTGAACGGAAGGACCGCAAGTGTCTGGAGTGATTGGACAGCTCGGGACTGAAGAACGTAATAGCCCACCGCTAACACAACCAATACCAGAAGGGCTGAGGTTAAAACCACGCTTCGTCGGCCGGGAACCGATACGCGCTGAACTGAAGCCAGCGGTGTTGTAGGGACCGTCGCCGCTCCAGTCGACTCTTGCACGGTCTGGACGTCTGGAGATTGCCACTGGCTTACGGACGCGATGAACCGGTATCCCTTGCCCACCACGGTTTGAACGTAGCGTGGGCGCTCGGAATCGTCTCTTAGAGCAAGGCGAATCTTGCTCATGGCAGTATTGATTCCGCGATCGGCTTCGAAAAATACGTCCTTGCCCCACAGCCTTTCTACGATCTCCTCACGACTGACAAGTTCCCCTTCTCGTTCCACCAGCAGTATGAGCAATTCCATGGGGATTTTCTCCAACTTCAGGATCCGCTCGCCGCGACGCAGCTCGAATCGGCGCGGGTCCAGGACGAAGTCGGAAAACTGGAAAGCGGCTGGCATCGTCTCACCCCAATGTTTAGGAAGTATACGTCCGAGCGACGCATGACCTCAAAACGCCTGTCTTTGCTTGCGGTTACCGTTTAACCGAACCTTGACTCAACCTTGACACGGGCTCGATTGACCGCGGTTCAGCTTAACGGCAAAGTAGCGGCCGTGAAACACAAGAAAGCATGTCGGATATTTCTCTGCTGGTCGCCTAGCCGCAAGGTTGGGTCGCTTGCAAGACAATTCGATCTCAAAACAATCCAAACCATCGAAGGAGAAGTGGCATGAAAGCATTTTCGAAAGCGAACAAGCGGAACATGGTGTACGTAGCGGTTATAGCTGGTGTGCTGATAGCGGGGTCGGTGTCGGCGTTTGCCGTTCCTGCCAGCCAGGTGGCACGCGTCCTGACGAACCAAACTATCACAGGCAAGTGTTGCGTCCTTTTTGGTGCGTCAGTGCGGGTGACTGAGCCGTCGACGGTGGTCCCCGTGGTTGTAACGTGGAGCACCGACTACCAAAACAGCAACGAGTGGATCCTTTCGGGCCTCAGTTTGAATGGAGGTCCGTGCTCCTTCTACGGCTCTGGGTCCTTTCCAGTGTTCAAGGTAACTAACCAGTGGGCAGGCACCTCCCATGAGTGGGTCGTGTTTTCCGCCGATGGGTTGGTGCAAGGCGTAAACACATTTCAGTTATGTGCGGGCGGCGCATATACAAACGGAGCCCATATTACTTTCGGCTTCAACACGCTCGCAGTTCGAATTTCGAAATGAGGCTCGACATCGACCCAGTCTGGGGATCGTTTGGCGGCCCACGACTCGCAATAAATTGCGAACGGCCCGCCTCACACATGGTTTGCCGTTGGTGCGGGTGCGCCGATTCCGGGCAATGCTCCTGCGTTCGGAGTGGTCAACTACACAGAATTGAAGCTATCGAAGAAGGATTTTCTTTCGCTTCGTCCTGTCGACTACATCGTCGATTTCAAAGGAGAGCGGTCAGGGTTTGCAACCACCATGGCCAGCTGGACAGCCGGGGTGACCCACCGTTTTAACGAGCTTGTATCGGTACGGCCTGAGGTGAGGTACGAGCATGCCTTCAGTGCAAGGCCCTGGGACAATGGCCAGCGAAAAGATCAGTTCATGTTTGCAATGGACGCACTCCTACGCTTTTGAGCGTTCCCGGCTGTATCCTGGCATTCCGCGCGAACTTCACGCCTACTGTTCAATAAACAATTCATTTGCCTTTGCGTGCGATCGAAACGGAAACCAGAGTTGCTTGTCATCGGCTGCGGCGCACCTGAAGGTATGGTTGCTTTCTGCTCGTGAAACCGACTCAAGTTGTCTGATGTCAGTGTCATTTCATGACACGACTTATGACGTGACACTTCTTCACGCTTCACTCAAGGCAATCTGCACGTTCACACCCTCGTATCTCGTGAGAGTTGCGCGTTCAGAGCGACCGTTCTATTTTGGCCCTCCTCGTGCAGCCGCAATGTTCGCGAGCGAAGGGGCAGAGTAAATTTCGGCACGTTGGATGCGCAGAGCCACCGCGCAGCCTAGCTGCGAAGAAACGGTGCTCGGACCAACCACTCCGCAACTCTCGCTTCAGGTCGCGAACCTTGCGATCAACTTAGGACCGCTGGTATCGCCAATACAAGAAGGAGAAATGCATGAGTTATTCATCAAACGGAAATCGTCCCAAGCTCAGCGAGAAGGGACTTCTCACGCCTGATAACTGTGTTGTCGCGTTCATTGACCATCAGCCACAGATGCTCTTTGGAATATCGAACTTCGACCGACAGAGCATCATTAACAACACCGTCGCTCTTGCCAAAGCCTCAAGGGTGTTCGATGTACCGGTGGTGCTCACCACAGTCGAAACCAATTCCTTTAGCGGCCACATGTGGCCTCAACTCCGAGCTGTATTCCCGGGCCAGGAGCCGATAGAGCGTTCTTCGATGAACTCCTGGGACGACAAGAACTTCGTAGCGGCCATTGAAAAGACAGGACGCAAGAAGATCGTGCTTGCGGGGCTGTGGACGGAGATTTGCGTTGCGTTTCCTACGGTGCAGGCGATCCACGACGGCTACGAAATCTATGTGGCGGAAGACTGCTGCGGCGACGTGAGCCAACTCAATCATGAGAACGCGATGAAGCGAGTTATCCAGGCGGGAGCAAAACCGGTGACGGCTCTCTCGACGATGCTCGAATGGCAACGCGATTGGGCCAACCGTGAAACGTACGACGCGGTCATGGACATTGTGAGGACCCATCTCGGAGCCTACGGCATCGGGGTCGAGTACGCCTACACCATGGTGCATGGTTTGCCAGCAACGAAGTTTGCCGAATACGAAGTTCCAACCGCTGTCGCAGCGCACAAGTAAACCACAGGGGCGGAAGCTTGCTTCCGCCCTTCTCACAGACGATGAAAACCGAAAAGGAGATTAGTGTGTCGGCTGAACTCATCGTGCACAATGCCAGGATCGCCACGAATGGGGTGCCCTCATTTGTCGAGGCGATCGCTATTTCTGATGGAAAAGTAACTGCCACCGGTAGAAATGAAGAGATTCTGCGTCTACGCGGGCCAGCGACCCCCGTCATCGACGGCCGGGGGCGCACCGTCATTCCCGGACTAAATGATTCGCATATGCATCCCATCCGCGGCGGGCTTAACTACAACCTTGAGTTGCGCTGGGATGGTGTACCTTCGCTCGCCGATGCTCTGCGCATGCTGAAAGAGCAGGCGGCACGGACGCCAGCTCCGCAGTGGGTGCGAGTTATCGGAGGATGGACAGAGTTTCAGTTCGCAGAGCGCCGAATGCCAACGCTCGATGAGATCAACGCAGTATCGCCGGACACACCCGTCTTCGTGATGCATTTGTACGACAGAGCATTGTTGAACGGAGCGGCGCTTCGTGCTCTGGGCTATGACAAGAATACTCCCGGGTTTCCGGCAGGGGTGGTTCAACGCGACCGTCACGGAAATCCCACAGGTCTTCTCATCGCGAAGCCAAACGCAAACATTCTCTACTCGACCCTGGCCAAGGGGCCGAAACTTTCACGCGAGGATCAGCTTAATTCCTCAAGGCAGTTTTTCCGAGAACTGAACCGTTTTGGAATCACCAGTGTCATTGATGCTGGTGGCGGATTTCAAAACTATCCTGACGATTACGGCGTTGTGAACGAACTGCACCGAAATGGAGAACTTTCCCTCCGACTTGCTTACAACCTCTTTACGCAGAAACCGAAACAGGAACTGGGCGACTTCCAGAGCTGGACCAAAATGACAAAGCCCGGGGAAGGCGATGATTTCTATCGTGTCAACGGCGCTGGAGAAATGCTCGTGTTTTCCGCCGCAGATTTCGAAGACTTTCTGGTCCCGCGGCCGGACTTGGTTCCCGTGATGGAAAGCGAGCTGAAAGCGGTGATCCGGCATCTCGTAGAGAATCGCTGGCCGTTTCGCTTGCACGCGACATACAACGAGACGATCGAGCGAGCACTGAACGTTTACGAGGAAGTGGATCGAGAGATTCCGTTTGACGGCCTGCACTGGTTCTTCGATCACTGCGAAACCATTAGCGATCGCAATATCGAGCGTGTGAAGGCTCTGGGCGGCGGTATCGCGGTGCAGAACCGCATGGCCTTCCAAGGGGAGTATTTTGTCGAGAGATACGGGGCGCTGCAAGCCAAACGCACACCACCCATTCGGAGAATGCTCGAGACCGGCGTCCCGGTTGGAGCTGGCACAGACGCAACGCGTGTCTCAAGCTACAACCCGTACCTTTCCCTCTATTGGCTTATCACTGGCAAGACCATCGGCGGTCGCAGCCTCTATCCACAAGAAAATCGGCTCGATCGGGAGGAAGCACTCAAGCTCTACACGATGGGCAGCAGTTGGTTTTCAACAGAAGACGGTAAGAAGGGAGCGCTGGCTCCTGGGCAGCTGGCGGACCTGGCCGTTCTTTCCGCGGATTATTTTTCGATTCCGGATGAGGAGATCAAGCACCTCGAATCCGTGCTCACGATCGTCGGTGGGAAGGTCGTTTATGCCACTGAAGAATTTTCAAAACTCGCGCCGCCAGCACTGCCGGTGAGTCCAAGCTGGTCTCCTGTCAAAGAGTATGGAGGTTACGCAAAGGGACAGCCCGAGGTAGTTGGCGCGTCCCACTCCGCTTCCTGTTCGCATATCGAGACCTCCGCAACTGGCCGGGCAAAATCGCACTTGCAAGTGCTGGGCGACCTCGGCCTTTGGGGGCTGGGTTGCGACTGCTTTGCATTCTAATTCGGGCGATGGAGGAGGGATGGAGATGAAGGTGTTGTTCTTATCTTTCGTCGTTGGTCTCGGAGTGGGTGTCCTCTACGGGCTCATCCGAGTCAAGAGTCCGGCGCCGCCCATCGTCGCCTTACTCGGCCTCTTGGGAATGGTGCTTGGTGAACAGTTGGGGATATGGATTCAAACGAAGAAGCTCGATGTTCCGCGTGCTGCGGCCGTCTGCCTTGTCGGCGAGTCCTACAATTCGGCGGCATCCGCCCGAAACGCTTTTGCAGTGTCAGAGCCCGAGGTTGTCGAGCAAATTAAGTGATTGTCAATTTAGGAGGAGACGAATGCGCTTTAACAAAATTACCGTTGGAACCTGCGTTGCGCTAGTTCTGACGTTCGGTCTCGCGGTTGGATCTCCGCACGTCGCCACTTTTGCGCAAAGTGCGCAGACAAGCAGAACCGTAAGCGGCGCCTGTAGGGCCGCAGTACGACACGACACATGTCTACGTGGCTCCGGAAGATTTCGATCGCTTCGTCGCGAGTTTGATCGCGACATTTGGCGGCACAACGACCAAGCAGGGAGTCTTCACAGTAACTCCGACCCCGAGCAGCACTATGTCGCAGCTGGTCCTGACGCCGGTGGGCTACGGTGTCCGTGTTCGGCTTCACGACGCCGATCCCGTATCCATTCGGGTTGGAACGCACAGGCTATCTGGTCACGGATATGGACGAGGCGATCGCGCGCCGCCAAGGCAACTGGCGCAGACGTTTTAGTCGCTCCTTTCAACGATCCGATCGGTCGAGACGCGATCATTCAATGGCCGGGTGGCGTGAACACGCAACTGTACTGGCACACCACCGCGCCGTCCTATGCCCCGCTCCAGACGGTCCCGGAGAATCGGGTCTATGTCTCACCGGACGAGTGGATGCATTTCGTGCGCAGCTTTCTTGCCTTCTCCCACGGGAGTGTCGTATCTGATGATGCGCGCGCGCCGGGCGTTGAAATCGGAAGGCCCGCGGAAACCTACCGGCGAGTAAGGATCGAATCAAAGTTCGGGAAGTTGACTGCTTTCGTTACTGACGGTCACCTTCCATATCCCTACGGCCGGGAGGTGACGGGATATGAGGTGACGAATCTCGCGGAGACGCTTACCAAGGCCAAGGCGGCGGGAGTCCAGGTACTGGTTCCTCCCTACACTGCCGACCAGCGCGCCGCAGCCCTGGTGCAATTTCCCGGCGGGTATATTGCCGAGATCCACTCGTCCGCAAGTAAATACAGTCCGCCTCGTTGAGAAAGTGTGTCTGATGAGAATTGTTCTAATCCTGGCGGCGGCCCTCTTTATAGGAGTGCCGACCTCCAACGCCCAGGCAGTGGGAACAGACCCATCTGTAATCCAAGATCGGAGCTACAAGCTGCTGAGGGAGGATGAGGACTGGAGTTTTCTGCGCGACAGAAGCCTCCGGCAGGACTTCTGGGACCCCATCAAATACATCCCGCTGCGTCGCAACTCCCCCGATTGGTATTTGACGTTCAGCGGAGAAGCGCGAGAAGTGTGGGAGCAAACCGGCAACAACAACTGGGGGCAACAGCCATTCTGGAATAGCTTTTTTCTTGAGCGTTATATGTTGGGCATCGACGCGCATTATGGCAAGCATCTTCGAACTTTCGTTCAATTTAAGAGCGGTCTTGAGTCTTTCAGAATAGGCGGCCCGAGGCCGATCGACGAGAAGAAGCTGGATTTCCAGAATGCATTCTTAGACGTTGCAACGTCTGGCGAACAGAACTGGATCAGGTTGCGAGTCGGGAGACAGGAGCTGGAGTACGGCGATGGGCGTCTGATTGATGTGCGGGAAGGCCCAAACGTTCGCCTGAGCTTCACTGGCTTCAGAATACTGAGCAAAGTGGGATCGTGGCACGCCGACGGATTCGCGGTTCGTCCTGACGTAGACAACTTTGGCTTCTTCGATAACGTGCCCAATAGCCAAGTCGAATTTTGGGGCGTGTATTCCTGGCGTCCTTTATCCAAGGGCGTTTCTCTTGACGCATATTACCTGGGTCTTGATCGAAAAGAGGCTACATACGAGCGGGGCACAGCCCACGAAGTGCGGCAAACCGTCGGCATAAGGCTGTGGCACCCAGTCGCAGAGAAGGAACCTGGATGGGATTTCGACTACGAAGGGGTGTGGCAATTTGGCAGCTTTGGCTCAGCAAACATCCGCGCATGGACACTTGCATCGGACACCGGCTACACGATTCCAACCTGGCGGCTAAAGCCGAGGTTTAGCCTCAAGGCCGATGTCTCCAGCGGGGATAACCCGAAGACAAACACTCTGGGAACATTTAATCCAATATTCCCTATTGGGAACTACTTTGGCGTTCTTGCCGATACTGGCCCTGGTCCGGTGAACTTCAGAGACATTCACCCGCGCGTGTTGACGGAATGGGGGCACGGGGTGACTGTCTCGACCGACTGGATTTTCTATTGGCGACAGAGCCTTCAGGACGGCGTCTATTCCGTACCCGGGACTCTGATCAGGGCTTCTGGAAATAGCAATGCTCGATTCGTGGGCCAACGGCCAGGTATAGAGGCGCGATGGCAGGTGGATCGCCACATCTGGGCCCAGGCCGATTACGGAATTTTCTATGCCGGTAAGTTCTTGAAGGAGACGCAACCAGGGCGGAACCTCAACTACTGGGCTCTATGGGTTGGCTACAAGTTTTAGGGGATCGTGGAACGGCACAGTCGAAAGGTTATACCTCACGCCCTGCTCGGACTGACGGTGGTCTCCGGTCTAGTGGACGCCGTCAGTTTTCTGTCCCGCCGCGTTTTCACTGCGAAAATGACGCGGAATGTCGTGCTTCACGCGTTCGCAACAGCGCACATAATCCGGACTGTCCATCGCACCCTCGTTAACGGCGCTCTTGGCCAAAAAGTCGTATCCGAGCTCGGTAGCAACCGGTCCCACATCGGAGTAAGATTCACAGGATGGTTCACGAGTCTGAACGCGTTTCGACGTGTCTCTCACTCTTGTTATATTAACGGTCATGGCACGAAGCCAGTGTCGTGGCGAAAGTTGACTAATCGGCCCCTGGGGAAACTGGGTTGGCTGCCGCAATCAAAAACCGTACGCATCGTTCAATCGATAGATTGACTCACGTCGATTGCATCGACCTCGTAGTCCGCAAAGGCACGCGAGTCACAGGGGTCGAGGAAATGGCGGCCTCCTGGCGGCGTTGTCTAACTGCACATCACCTCGATCCGGAGATTCAGGCCGCACCGCACATCATCACAGAGAGGGAAATAAAAGACTCCCGCGAGCCCTTACGCAATGTCATTTTGCATGCCCAGGAGGAACTCGATCGTTTGTATGCCATCGTCGGGCCGCAACAGTACGTGATTCTGCTATGCGATAGGGATGGGGTTGCCATTCACCACCGCGGGAATGAGTCAATGGCGGACGCTTATAAAGAACGCGGGATCTGGCTAGGTGGAGTCTGGTCGGAGCAAATTGAAGGTACCAACGGAATCGGGACCTGCGTCACTGACCAACGAGCCACGATGGTGCTTCGAGGCCAGCATTTTCGCACGCGCCATTCCAACTTGAGCTGTGCGGGCACTCCGATTTTCGACCCCGTTGGTCGATTGGCTGCGGTGCTCGATACTTCATCGATGAATCCGCAAACCACAGAGCAGTCCCTCTCATTGGCTATGGCTGCAACAAAAGTATCTGCCCGTGGTATTGAGGAGCGTATATTCCGCGAGTATTTCCGGCACGCGTGGAGCATCGCAGCCGCTTCCTGCGGAGATAGTGACGTAGCAGTTCTGCTCGCGGTCGACAATGATCAACGAATTCTGGGCGCAGACCACATCGCTCGCCGGGTCTTCCGTCTCAATGACGCCGTGCTGAACCGGGGCCTGGCCCTGGCCACGATCTTTGAGTGTGATTCCTCGTTCTTTCGTTGCAAGCGGATGCAAGATGTGGCAGCTCGTCTGCTTCGGTCAGGAACTGATGAGCCATGGAATGCCTTGATCACTCCCCCAGTTTGTGGGATGAGTGGCTTGTGTTCTCCGACGGACGCCCTGCTTCACTCACGGCCGCGATTGGGCATGCTCGCGCACCTGCCACTCTCTGTGGATCCGCCTACGAATCGCGGGGGCCTGGCACCCGCACGCGCCAATCGCGTATGCGAATACATAAACTCGCATCTGCAGGAAAACATCGCCCTGGAAGTGCTCGCCGAAATTGCACAATTGTCGGTTCATCATTTTGCCCGCGCGTTCCGCCAAACGCTCGGGATACCGCCGCACAACTACATAGTGCAAAGACGGGTCGAGCATGCACAGCAGCTGCTACGAAACACCGACCTTCCACTTTCGGAAATTGCGATTGTGGCAGGTTTCACGGACCAAAGTCACCTAGCTCGGCACTTCCGGACAATTACCGGGGTTTCTCCCAGCCTAACTCGCCATCAATTCAGGACAGGGCCCGATATCCTTCCTCTTCGCCCCGCCCCGGTTGGAAGCTAACAATTCAGCAAGAACATACCGATCACGGCCCCTTCATCCAAGACACATAGTCCCATCTTTGCGATCATCGCTTCACTGTGGGGAATTAAAGCAGCGACTGTGGGTAGTCCTAATGAACAACGCCCTAGTCGAGCGGCCGCAATACCCTTGGTGCTACGCGAATCGAACGGAGGCCGAACTCAGAAACTGCTCGGCCTACGTCTGTGAACGGATCACGAGAAAGAGGGCGGACACGAATGCGACCATGTGAAAACCAGCTGCGAGTTCAGCAAGGTCACGAGGTGACGAAGTTGATTGCGATCATTGATGACGACGCCGCCATGCAAGATTCACTGCGCGACCTGATGGAAGCCGCTGGACTGATCGCGCGATGCTTTGGATCCGCGGAAGAATTCCTCGAATCCGGTTTGCATCGTCAAGCCGCGTGCCTGATAACTGACATCCTTATGCCGAGAATGTCGGGTCTGGAATTGCAGGCCAGGTTGAAAGATGAGCTATGCGATATCCCGATCATCTTCGTTACTGCTTACGGAGATGCCGGGATGCGGATTGAAGCAATGAGAGAGGGCGCGGTCGAGTTCCTTGCAAAACCGTTCGATCATCAATTGTTGCTCAAAGCGGTTCGGGCTGCACTTGCTATATGAGCAAACAGGTTATGGCAATCGTATGCGGTGCCTGGAAGGGAGTATCTTGTGGCAGACTATGCAACAGCTACGTACCCTGCGGGGGACCAGGCCGAACGTAAATTCGAGCGGATCATCGGCAATAGCGCTGCTCTGGAATCTGTTCTCGAGCAAGTGGAGCAGGTTGCGCCTACAGACTCGACTGTGCTCATCGAAGGGGAAACCGGCACGGGAAAAGAACTCATTGCTCACGCCATTCACAACGCCAGTCAGCGCTTTGGGCGCGCTTTCATAAAGCTCAATTGCGCGGCCATTCCGCTGGATCTTCTGGAAAGCGAGTTGTTCGGTCATGAGAAGGGCGCCTTCACCGGAGCCATCGCGCAGAAGATCGGGCGCTTCGAAATGGCTGACAAAGGCACACTGTTCTTGGATGAAGTGGGCGATATTCCTTCTGCGTTGCAGCCGAAGTTGCTGCGCGTGTTGCAAGAACAGGAATTCGAGCGTTTAGGGAGCGGTCGCACGCACAAAGTGGATGTCCGACTGGTAGCTGCGACCAATCGGGATCTGGCGAAGATGGCGGCTCGCGGGCAATTTCGCAGTGACCTGTATTATCGTCTGAACGTCTTCCCCATTTTGCTACCGGCGCTCAGAGAGCGCCGGGACGATATTCCCGCGCTTGTCACGCACTTCGTCAAGCTGTTTGGCCGCCGCATGGGGAAGCAAGTCGACACCATTCCTCCGGAAACCATGGCTGCCTTCCAGTGGTATTCGTGGCCTGGCAACATTCGCGAGTTGCAGAATTTGGTCGAACGCGCGGTGATCGTTTCGCGGGACGGCGTGCTTCCAAACCCACTGCACAAAAAGCAAACCGAGCTCATGATCCCCAGTGTGCATCACACCCGAACTTTCCCCTCATCGATGACCTTGGAAGACTCAGATCGCGTTTTGATTTTGGACACACTGGAGCAGGCCGGCTGGATCGTCGGTGGACCACGCGGCGCAGCGGCCAAACTGGGACTGAAGCGAACTACGTTGCTGGCCAAGATGAGAAGACTGGGGATCTCTAGACCTATCCCTAAGGAAGGAACAGACATGGTCGGCGTGGCATGGGAGGATGCTCAGATTTAAAAGCGTCACTGGTCGATGCCGTGAAACAAGAATCAGAGGTTGCAAACATGAACAGTTCGAGCGGCAAATTGTAATCGACCCGATTCCGGCATTATTCGTCTGCGCGCTGCCGGATGGCTTCTTGAATTTGGCTGCGGCTCGTGGCTGACATCACGAAAATCGACACATCCATTCAAAGTTCTCGACATCCCGCATGGTAGCGACCACGTAGGGTCGTTGCTTCAATGACAACCCAGCACAGCGACGAAGTAACGGGCGAGAAGTACGCGAAACTGGGGAACGCGGTCAGAGCGAGAGCGCGCGAAGCTGAAGGACGGTGAACACCCAAATCCGGTTGTCAGGAGTATGCTTAAGCACCGTGGCGACCTGGAAGGACGAAGGACGACGAACCACAGATTTATTTCGTCTCGGCCACTCTCGGCTGCTTTGTACTGGCCCCATCCATCAGTCTTGGATTAGCACTCTTGTGTTAGGGCGTTGCCCCTCTGCATCATCGGATACTTCAGAGTTGCGGAAATGACTGCTAGATTCGGAAGGTGAACTGGAGGCCCCGGCCAGAATCGAACTGGCGACCCTTCGTTTAGGAAACGAATGCTCTATCCAACTGAGCTACGGGGCCTGACGAGGATTAGGTTAGCACGTGACAAGCTGTTCGAAAACCGCCTGCCAACGGGTTGCCAAACAGGTTGCCAAACCACCAGTTTAGATGGCCTAAATACCACAAATAGGAACAATGCACCACTTTCCAAACGACTGAAAACAAACTACACGAATTTCTAGTGCCTTTTTCCTAAACCGTTGGTCGGCGGTTCGACTCCGCCCGGGCCTCCATCGCATCTCATTAAAGTCCGCACAACTAAAGCCTGCACAACCTGCTCGTCGCCTGCAGGAACTCGCCGATCCAGCCTTTTTGCGATGCTCGCTGTTTGCGGGTGTACACTTTTCTCCGAGTTCTTGATCTCACAACGTCTCCGTCTCTCAACGGCTGGATTTGCGAAGAGGTTTGCCATGCGACGTCTGCTCGAGTTCCTGTTCGTTCTCGCCGTGATCGTTCCTGGTGTTGGTGTTGCGCAATCCAAATTGCCCAACACGCCTGTGCGCGAAGTGACTGAGGACTATTTCGGTGTCAAGGTATCGGATCCTTATCGGTGGCTCGAAAATACGAAAGACTCCGAAGTAATCGCCTGGATGAAGGCGCAGAACGATTACACGCGTGCGGTATTGGCGAGTATCCCCGGTCGTGATCAATTAGTAGCCCGCATCAAAGCGTTGGATAACGCAGGCAGCGTCGTCGCGGGGCTCCAGGTTTGGGGTGGCCGCTACTTTTACTTCAAAACCGAACCCGGCTCCGACAATCGCAAGCTTTATGTGCGCGACAGCGTCACCTCGGCGGAACGCCTGCTGGTCGATCCTGAGAAGTTGACCACGGCAGATGGCAAGCATTTCTCCATCGATTATTTTCAACCGTCGATGGATGGGAAATACGTCGCGTATGGGATTTCTCCTGGTGGATCGGAAGAAAGCGTTTTGCACGTGGTTGAAACCGTGACCGGCAAAGCATTGAGCGACACGATTGATCGCGCCCAGTTCGGACAACCGAGTTGGCTGCCCGACAATTCATTCTTCTACACCCGCACCCAAAAGCTGTCACCCGACGCGCCACCTACCGCGAGGTATCAAAAATTACGCGCTTATCGTCATGTTTTGGGCACCGACCCTGACAAAGAAGTGGCTGTTTTTGGATATCAGGTGTCTCCCGATGTGAAGGTGACGGAAGATGATTTTTCTGTGGTCGCCTTTTCACCGGGTGCTCCTAGGTATCTCTTGGGATTGGTAATTCACGGGGTCAAGCGCGAGGTCGATTTGTACGCCACTGTGTTTCAGAACGACCCGAGCGCGAAGACGGCGTGGAAGAAAGTTGCTGATGCAGCCGACGCGGTTACCGGCTTCGACCTGCACGGTGATACTCTCTTCCTGCTTTCCCACAAAGACGCTTCCCGCTACCAGGTTTTGCGCACCAGCCTGGCGAATCCTGATCTGGCTCATGCGACGCTAATCGTGCCAGCCAGCGACGTTGTGGTTGTCAATATCTCTGCCGCTGGCGATGCGCTTTATGTGCAGGACCTCGACGGCGGCATCGGGCGGTTGCGCCGCTTGCCCTATGACAGCGCAACCATTCAGCCGGTGAAGCTTCCGTTTGATGGAGCGATTCAGTCCTTGGTCACGAATCCGACCGAGTCCGGAGCCTGGCTGGAACTCACGTCGTGGACAAAATCGCCGCTGTGGTACGCGCTGGATGCGAGTTCCGGAAATCTGACCGACACCGGTCTGGTGCCGCCTTCGCCTGTGGATTATTCGCAAGTCGAATCAGAAGAAGTCAAAGCGAAGAGCGCGGACGGCACCATGATCCCGCTCTCGATCGTTCACCAACGCGGAATGCCGTTGGATGGATCGCATCCCACCTGGCTAACGGGCTATGGCGCATATAGCATCACCTATGATCCAGGTTTTCGTCCGACGTTGCTGGCGTTTTTTGAGCGTGGTGGAGTATATGCTGTAGCCCACGTCCGTGGCGGCGGGGAGTACGGTGAAGATTGGCATCTCGCCGGCCAGAAACTGACCAAGCAGCACACCATTGATGACATGCTCGCCGGGGCCACGTACCTGATCGAGCACAAGTACACTTCGCCAGCGCACCTTGCCGGCGAAGGCACCAGCGCGGGAGGAATCACCATCGGCGGCGCCATCACCCAGCGTCCCGATCTGTTCGGCGCAGCCCTGATTCGGGTGGGTGATTCCGACTCGCTGCGTTCCGAACTCATGGCCAGCGGCCCCGCCAACATACCCGAGTTTGGCACGGTCAAGGAGCCAGACGGCTTCAAGGCGTTGTACGCCATGGATGCCTATCAACACGTAAAACCGAACACGCCTTATCCGGCAGTGCTGCTGACCACGGGTGTAAACGATCCGCGGGTGGCATCCTGGCAGGCGGCGAAAATGACTGCCCGTTTGCAGGCGTGCACCACTAGCGGCAAGCCAGTGCTGTTGCGCGTCGATTATGACGCGGGACACGGAATGGGCTCGACCAAAACCCAGCGGGATGAAGAACTGGCCGATGAAGTAGGTTTTCTGTTCTGGCAACTGGGAGCGCCCTGATTCTCAGTCTGCATCATTCGTAGCGCAGGGCGCGCATGGGATCGATCCTGACCGCGCGAACTGCCGGCAAACAGCAGGCCAGGGCGGCCACTGCGAGCATGACGACGCTCACCGCGACGTAGGTCAACGGGTTTGCTGGGCCCACTCCGAACAAGAGGCTCGCGAGCATTCGCGTTAGCAGAAATCCCAGAGTCAAACCAATCAGCAACCCAATGCATACCCATCGCAAGCCTTGGCCCATGATCATTTTGAGCACATCCCCACGGCTGGCGCCCAGAGCCATTCGAACTCCAATTTCGCGAGTCTGCTGCACCACGGTTGTCGCAAGCACACCGTAGATGCCCACGCAGGCGAGCACAACCGCAAGCCCACCAAAGATGCTCATGAGGAACGAATCGAAGCGGCGTTGTCCGAGGTTGTCGTCGAGAACGTCCTGCATGGTAAGGATGTCGAAGACAGGCAGGTCTTTGTCGAGCGCCCAGATCTGCCGCTTGACACTTGCCGTCAGCGCGGTGGGATCCGACGCGCTGCGAACCGCCAGCGTCAAATAGGTGTAGTCCTGCATAGGCCGCGTGATCTCCGGACGAGTAGCATCTTCGAGCGAGGTCTGGCGCGTGTCACGTACGACTCCGATCACGGTTAACTGCACCGGATCTTTTTCTGCTCGGGCGGGAACGCTCCAGATGTGTTTACCCATCGCATCCTGCTCTGGCCATAGCTTTCTGGCCAGCTTCTGGTTGATCAGAATTACCGGCAGGTTCTGATTGATTTCGTCGGCGGTGAAATTTCTGCCGCTAACCAACGACATGCCCAGCGTCTCGAAATAGGATGGCGAACTGATGCCGCGCAAATCCGCCGTCGGCTCGCTGCCGCGTTTGGGAACGGGATCGCCTTCGACGGTGAACCGCATGAGACGAATGCGGGTCAGGGGCAAGCCATCGGCGAAGCTTGCGGCCTTCACCCCGGGCAGAGCGGCGATCCGCTCCAGCGCCTGGCGGCAAAATGCAGCTGTCTGCTCGTTGGTCGAGTAACGATCGGGCGGCATGCTGAAATGCATGGTCAAAAGGTGATCGGGACGAAAGCCGGGATCCACATCAAGCACCAGCAGCAGACTGCGAATCATGAATCCGGCGCCGATCAATAGCACGGAAGCCAGGCTGACTTCGATCACGATCAGCGCAGCCCGCATGGTGCGCGGATGATTTCGCCCGGATTGCGCTCCGTCCTTCAGGACGGAAATAACCTCGGTGCGCGAAACATAGAGGGCAGGGAAGATCCCGAAGAGCACGCCTGCGAGCAGGCTGGCCGCCGTAGTGAAAAGCAGGACCGGAATGCCGATGTGGATTTGCTCCGGCCGGAGAATGTCCGCCGGCTTGAGCGCGAGAATGGCGTTGATTCCCCAGTGCGCCACCAGCAAACCGAGGACGCCTCCAATCAAACTCAGAACCAGGCTTTCCATGACCATTTGCGCGATCAGCTCGGCGCGACTGGCCCCGAGAGCTTTGCGGATTGCCAGTTCCTTCTGCCGCGCCATGGCGCGGGTCAGCACGAGATTCGCAAGGTTCGCGCAGGCGATCAGCAGAATCAGCCCCACTGCCGATAGCAGGACCAGAAGGTTGCGGCGGAGATCCTTGCCTACATCCTCGACGTACACGGGGAAGATGTTCACGCCGAAGCCGGCGTTGAGCGTGGGATTCTGCTCTTCGAGGCGTTTGCCGATCACATCCATTTCAGCGCGGGCCTGCTCCAGGGAAACGCCCGGGCGCAGTCGCGCGTAGACCTGCACCTTGAGCCGGTTCAATTCTTGCGTGGTGCGCTGCGCGGTGGGCTCGTAGGGAATCCAGACGTCGGGCTTGCGCTGCTCGGTTCCTTCTCGAGTGGAGGGCAAGTAGAAATGTGCCGGGAGCACGCCAATGATGGTGTACGGAATGTCATTGAGCGTGATGCTCTGGCCGATGACGCTACCGCTTGCGCCAAAATGACTCTCCCAATATGCGTCGCTCAGAATGGCTACCTGAGTATTGCGTGCTTCGGAGTCGAAGGTCGTGCCAATGGAGGGCATTGCTCCCAGAACCTGGAAAAAGTTCGGCGAAATCCTCGCGCCACTCACCCGCTCCGGTTCTCCGGCTCCGGTGCGATTCAGGTTCGCGTCTTCCATTCCCGCGATGCCTTCGAAGACGCTGGACTGGCGCAGCCATTCCGCGAAGTTCGTGTAAGCGGCCGGAAGCCGTTCGCCAATCTGCGCTCCCAACGCGGGATTCTTTTCCCAGACCATTACCAAACGATCGGGATCGCGATACGGCAGCTTGCGGAGCAGGACTCCATCAACCACGCTGAACACGGCGGTGTTCGCGCCGATTCCCAGCGCGAGCATGAGGACCACAACCGCAGAAAAGACAGGCGACCTTCGCAGCAAGCGGAAAGAATGGCGCACATACTGCATCAGGTTCGCAGATTTCATGGAAAGAAAAACGACTACGAATCTTCGATGTTAGCACCGCAGCGCGTCGCTCGGAATCTCAGCCTCCGAATGAGGCGACACAGCGCTCCCTCGATGCTGTCGAGGTCACGGCGCGAACTGCGAATAAAGAGGGAGTATGCGAGTCAGTGAAATCAGGCAGAACGAAGTTCGCTCGAAAGCTTGGTTGCGCCAAACTCGGCTCGTTGCGCCGGAAGCGCTGTGGCCTGGACGGGATCCTTGACGGCTGCGGCGGTTCGCTTGCACAACCAGAACAGAAAAAAAATCGTTGCGAGCCCGAGAAAAAGCCATCCCAATATGAATGTTTGAAGCCAATGCATGTCGTGATCCCCTTCTACGATGCGGGGGGAGGCATCTGCAGTGAGGAAGCGATTATATGTAAAATTCAACGCCTTGGGAATGGTGCAAATGTTTTCGCTAAAACTGCAAGCCCTGGAACTGGAGCAGGCTAAATCGGACGCAAATCCAATCTATACAGGTTCTTGTAACCGCCGTGCTGGGGATTCCGGAAGCGCTCATGGATGGCGACGTACCATCTTTGACAATACGCTGGACGGATCTTTGACTTCAATGGGGATCGAGATTCGCGGCTCAACGGTTGCGGCGAAGATATCGTCTTCTTGATTTTACGCAGTTTCCTTGTGGGAGAGGTCGCCAATCCGCCTCACAGCTTTAGCGTCGGTAGAAATCGCGGCGGCCTTCGCGCTTGGATCGCTTGCTCGAAGCCGTACGCGATTTTCAGCAGAGTCGGTTCACTCCACGCCCGACCGAAAAAAGAAATCCCCACCGGCAAGCCAAAGATAAATCCTGCGGGCACCGTGATATCCGGATACCCCGCTACCGCAGCAGCGTTCGAGCTGCCGCCTACGGCATGATCTCCGTTCGCGAAATCGGTGAGCCATGCCGGGCCGGCCGTGGGCGCCATGATCGCATCGAGATGAAATTGGTCCATCACTGCGTCGATGCCTTCCTGGCGCGACAGACGATGATTTGCCTCCAGGGCATCGGTGTATTCCTTGCTGGTGAGCGGACCCTTGGCCTCGGCCTTGATGAAAATATCCTGGCCGAAATACGGCATCTCTTTGTCGCGGTTGCTGTCATTGAAGTCAATCACGTCCTTCAAGGATGCCGGTGCTCCCGGACGGGCCACCAGGTAGGCGTTGAGGTCGGCCTTCAACTCATACAACAGCACCAGAAACTCGGTGTCATCGAATTTTCCGTGGGTGGGCAAGTCAGCAGGATCGACGATCTCGGCGCCTTGCCGCTTGATGGCGGCGATCAGAGTATTCATCAACAGATCCTGAGCGTCGTTAGAGCCGAAATATTTGCGCGCCACGCCGATTCGCGCCCCGCGAAGTCCATGGGGATCGAGAAACTTCGTATAGTCCGCCGCTGCTTTGCCGGTGCTGGCCGCGGTTGCACCGTCGCGGGGATCTGCTCCAGCGAGCGCACTTAGTAAGACCGCGGCGTCGCGCACGCTGCGCGCCATCGGGCCTGCCGTGTCCTGACTGTGCGCAATGGGAATGATTCCCGAGCGACTGATGAGGCCGAGCGTCGGCTTGATGCCAACCAGTCCGTTGGCCGAAGATGGGCAGACGATCGAGCCGTCGGTTTCCGAGCCCACCGCGACCGCGCAAAGACTGGCCGCAATGGCAGCCCCCGAACCGGAACTCGATCCGCAAGGATTGCGGTCGAGCGCGTAAGGGTTATTGGTCTGTCCGCCGCGCCCGCTCCATCCGCTGCTGGAATGGCTGGAGCGGATATTTGCCCACTCGCTCAGATTGGTCTTGCCCAGGATCACGGCGCCGGACTCGCGCAACTTCTGCACCACGAAAGAATCTCTCGTTGGCTTTGATCCCAGCAGAGCCAGCGACCCGGCGGTTGTCTGCATGCGGTCGGCGGTATCGATGTTGTCTTTGATCAGAACGGGGATTCCGTGCATGGGGCCGCGCACGTGTTGTTCTTTGCGTTCTTGGTCGAGCGCATCAGCAATGGCAAGAGCGTCGGGATTGGCCTCGATCACACTGTTCAGCCCTGGGCCTTGCTTGTCGATCTCCTCGATGCGCGCCAGATATTTCTCCGTGATCGAGCGCGCGCTGAATTTTCCGGAGGCCATTCCGGCTTGCAGATCGGCGATGGTGATCTCGTCCAACTCGAATGGTCTGACCTCGGCTGTCGCTGCCGGGCAAGTCGTGTCCTCACGAGCGGCCGCCAAAGCCGGTAACACGGCGGCGCTGACGCCGGCTAAAGCGCTGGTTTGCAGAAAGCGCCGGCGGTGAAGGGAAGTACAATCCATGGCTGCGTGCTCTTTATGGCTCAATACGCTTTCTCCTATTTCATACTTTGGTATAGCGAAACGGAATTATAGGCCAAATGGTCAACTGGGCTTGTCAACCGCGGGTGTGGGGCATACCGAATTTCCGCGCCGCATTCGAAAGGAACTCTCATGCATAGACATTTGTATTCTGTCTGTCTTCTGCTTGCCTTCTGCAATCTTGGGTCGGCACAACTGGGGGTCGAACCACCGCCTCCGCCAACTCCGAAACTGATCAAAGCTGGCCGCGTGCTAGACGTCAAGACGGGGAGGTACCTGGCGAATCAAGGCATTCTGACCGACGGCGAGCGTATCAAGGAGATCGGTCCCTGGGAACAGGTGCAAAATCATGCTCCTAAAGACGCCACAACAATCGATCTCAGCCACGCTACCGTTCTGCCCGGACTCATCGATTGTCACGCCCATTTGGTGAGTTCCATGGAGGGCCGTCTTTCCGGAGGAGAGAATATCGTCATTGCAGTCACGCAATCGAGCGCAGCGCTAAGGGCGCTGATGGGCGCTCACAACGCCCGGGAAGACCTCGAAGCAGGGATCACTTCAGCCCGCGTAGTGGGCCACTCCGGCGTCGATGGCGATGTGGCGTTGCGCGATGCCATCAACTACGGCTGGGTTCCAGGGCCAAGACTTCAGGCCGCCGCTCGTAAGATCACCGCTCTCGGTGGGCAGGCTGTGTATCTCCAGAATGCCGTGTCCAGGCAAATTCTGGAGCAGGAGTTCTTGCCGGTGAGTGGCCCCGACGAAGCCCGGCGGGCCGTCCGCGAAAACTTCGCCAACGGCGCCGACCTGATCAAAATTGTCGTGGATGCCGGAGCCGGCCCCACCGGGCAATTTCGCTACCTGGCGCCCGAAGACGCCAAGGCCGTTGTCGAAGATGCGCACCGTCTCGGCCTGAAGGTTGCCGCTCATGCCACTAGCAAGGTCGCAATTCAGACCGCGATTGATGCGGGGGTGGATTCCGTCGAGCATGGTGACGAAGCCACCGATGAAGAGCTCCGCCAGATGAAAGAGAAAGGTATTTTCCTCGTAGCCACGGATCTCTGGAGCAATGGTCGTCAATTCGAATATTATTCGCTGTTCGATACCTTCACGCCGGCAGATTCGGCGGCATTCAAAGCATCGGAGCAAAAGACGACGGAGCAATTCAAGGATCGCCTGCAACGAGCCATGAAAATCGGTGTGAAGATCGCCATGGGCTCAGACATGTGGTCTCTATGGCCGGGGAAGACGCGAGGGGAAGCAAGTCTGCTGGAACTGCTGGAATTGCAAAAAAATGGCATGCCGAATCTCGAAATCATCCGCAGCTCAACCGTGAATGCGGCGGAGCTGATGGGCTGGTCGGACCGGGCGGGTGACATTGCCCCCGGAAAGTTCGCGGACATCATCGCGGTCGCTGGCGATCCGCTGCAAGATATTACTTCGCTGCAACACGCGCAGTTCGTAATGAAGGGAGCCGCGGTAGTAAGAAACGAGATGGCGGAGAAGTAGAACTAAACGACAGAACGGAAGCCTGACGCGAGCGCCTGCGCCCGAACGGCACGTCTTGGTTTTCCAGGAGGGCTTTCAAACCTGCTACTTCGCGTTCAGCTTCTTTCGGATGCGTCGAAGCTCCATGAAACAGAGTCCGGAAGTCGTGCAAAGAACGCAGCCCATCATGATAATAACCTTCATGTCCATTGGCGCGGGCTCCTCTCCCGCCTGTGTCCTGCGACTGCTTCAGACTTATACACCACCGGAAAATATCCTATCCGAAAGATACAGCATAAGGCCCGCTCTTACTGTTGCCACTCTAGTTTCATAACCCGGCCCTATCGGGTTGGAGCTAAATGGGCAAATCGGTCCGGTGCACGATATAATAGCTTTTCATGCCCCGATATTCCATCGTCGTCCCCCTGCACAATGAGCAGGAGAACGTTACCGACCTATACGATCGCCTGAAAGCGGTCATGGAGGTGCATGGCGAGAGCTTTGAGATTGTTCTGGTCGACGATGGTTCGCGTGATCGAACCTTCAACTTGTTGCGTGAGATTGCTGCGGTCGACAGCCGGGTGACGGTGGTGAAACTGCGCCGTAACTTTGGCCAGACCTCGGCGCTGGCCGCGGGTTTCGATCATTCGCGCGGAGATTACATCATCGCCATGGATGGCGACTTGCAGCATGACCCTGCCGATATCCCGCTATTTTTGGAAAAGATCGCCGAGGGCTACGACATCGTCAGCGGATGGCGCAAGCGCCGCATCGATAACCTCTGGCTGCGCCGCATTCCTTCGCGTTGCGCCAACTGGCTCATGGCCAAGCTGAGCGGCGTCAGTATTCATGACTTCGGAACTACCTTCAAGGCGTATCGTCGCGAGGTCTTGGAGCAGGTGCCGCTCTATGGCGAGTTACACCGCTTCATTCCGGCCTTGGCATCGTGGTATGGGGCCTCCATCTGTGAAGTTCCAATTCGTAACGTCAACCGCGAGCGCGGGGCTTCGCACTATGGAATCTCGCGTACCTTCCGGGTGTTTTTCGACCTGATCACAATTCGCTTTTTGCTGCGATACCTGGCGCGTCCGTTGCATTTCTTCGGCACTGTCGGAATGCTGAGCATTCTGGGCGGAAGCGGGGTCGCGGGCTGGCTGCTGATCGAGAAATTCCTGCATCATTCCGACGTCATGACCCAGCACGGCCCACTCATGATATTCGCCTCGGTACTCCTGCTGGCGGGATTGAACATGCTGGCAGTGGGCCTGTTGGGCGAAATGCAGGTGCGGCACTACCACGAACCCACTCGCCGCGCGCCGTATTCCGTGGATCGTCTTCTTCGCGCCCAGAGCAGCGAAGAGCACACCATCTCTGAATGATTCGAGATTGATGGAGGACGGGCGTCCCGCCCGTTCCCCCGTGAGCTAACCCTGCCTGCAAGATTGCGTCTAACCGCTTTTGAAAGAGCAAACGTCCCTCTAGAAAGAACACCCAAAGACAAAAGACGGACGAAAGGAAAGACCCAAGAGATGACAAGCGGAAAACTCACGGCCAGCCTGCTGGCCCCGTTCTTCTTCCTAACTCCGCTGCTGGCAAATCCGACAATCTCGACTCTGTCAGCCATCGACGTGGTCCGCGAAGCCATTCGTCAGATGGGCGGCGAAGACAAGCTCAGGGCACTGCGGAGCGTGCGTTTCAAGGCGGCGAGCTATCGCAATGCCTTGGAACAGTCAGAGCGTCCCGAAGGGCCCTACATCGTCGAGTACGACGAAATCTCCGAGTCGCGAGATCTGGAGCACGCCCGTTGGAAACAGGAAGTGGAAATGAACTTCCAGATGCAGCCTGCGATAAAGATCAAAGTGGTTGTTGCGGATGGGGCAGCCTCGCGTGAGTTTTCCGGTCAGACCGTTCCCGCATCGCGCGATCAACTGCAACAGGCTGACGAAGCGCTGGAAATGTGCCCGGAGCGCGTACTGTTCACAGCATCCGCGGCGCCGGACTTGCACCTGGAGTCGGATACTGTGCTCCAATCGGTTCCGAATCGTGTCGTAGCCTTTACCTGGAAAGACTCTCCTGTGCGTCTATTCCTCAACGCGTATACTTCGCTGCCAACCGCGGTCGAGTGGAAGAGAGCCTATCCGGGCGACACGTTTTGGGGTACTTGGGGTGACGTTACGACCCGCATCTATTATTCGCTTTGGTGGCTGTATCCCGGTGGTATTCACTACCCACGCCAGTGGGATACGTTCCGCAACAACTTGCCGGAACGCGTAGTCACCATTTCCGAGTTAGATCTGAATCCAGAATTTCCCCCCGACGAGTTTGCCATCGCCGCCGATGTGCGAGCTGATTTTGCCAGGCGCGTGACTAGCACGGTCGACGATCGTCCCCTCGGTCTGCCCAATCGTCCGGCAGTGGAACTCGCGAAAGACGTGGTTTATATTCCTGGTGCCTGGAACACAACGTTGGTCAAGCAGAGCGACGGCGTCGTGGTGATCGAAGCACCAATCGCTTCGGGGTACTCGGCGAAAGTGATCGCTGAAGCCGAACGCCGTTGGCCCGGGGTCCCGGTCAAGGCCGTCATCTCCACCTCCGACGCTTGGCCGCACATTGCCGGCGTTCGTGAGTATGTTGCGCGGGGCATTCCGGTCTACGCTCTCGACCTGAACCTTCCGATTCTTCAGCGCTTGGTGAACTCCCCGCGAACGTCGTTCCCCGACCTCCTCGCCAAGTCGCCGCGAAAAGCAGACTTTCGCGGAGTATCAGACAAAGTCGTGCTCGGAGATGGACCTAATCGCCTCGAACTCTACCCCCTCCGCGGCGAGACTTCCGAACGACAAATGATGGTCTACTTCCCACAGCAAAAGCTCCTCTACGGCAGCGATCCATTTCAAAAGGATGAGTCAAGTCAGTATTTTTATCCGCAAACCGTCTGGGAACTGAAGCACGCCGTGGAGAGAGAGAAGTTGCAGGTTGATACTTTCTTCATGATGCACATGGGAGCAACCCCGTGGAGCGATCTGGACAAAGCGACCACCCAATCCGAACATCCTCAACCCACAAAATGAAATGGAGGGCGGGCGTATCGCCCGTCCAGTTTGCCCCAAGAAGATAACCTATCCCTGGGCGAACGCCTCCTTATTCACCACATAAGGCATCTTCGTAACGTCGCCGCCATAATTTCGCTCCAGCACATCGATGAGCCCCTGCGCGCAACGCCCGGCCATGCCCAGATTCGGATCGGTCGACAACCGGGTGATGCGGGCCGCGCTTGCAAAATGCGGATACAGCCGGCAACGATCTTCAATCGCCGGATCGCGCAGTGGCGAATCGGCCGGCAGCGGTTCTTTTTCGTACACATCCAGCGCCGCTCCGGCAATCCATTTCTCCCGGAGCGCTTTCGCCAATGCAGCTTCGTCAACCACCGGCCCTCGAGAATTATTCACCAGGTAAGCCGTCGGCTTCATCATACGCAGAGTGCGTTCGTTGAAAAGATGATAGGTAGGGGTGGAAGTCTCGCCCTCCCGCAGCAGCGGCACGTGCACGCTGACGAAGTCGGCATGGGTCAGCGCGTCCTCCAGCGTCGTGTACTTGATCCAGGTCCGCTCCTTCGATATGCCGCGCGCATGCCGCAGGTCCATCACTTCCAGGATCGCTTTCACGTAAGCGTCGTTCTGGTAAGCCGGGTCATAGCACAGAATGTTCATATCGAAACCACTGCACTTCTTGATCATGGCCAGACCGATCCGGCCCGTGCCAATGACTGCCACCGTCTTTCCCGTTACTTCATCCCCGAGAAACGGCAAGTAGGGATGCCAGTATCCCCACAGGTTGTCTCGCGTGAGGTGTTCTGCGGTCCACATTTTCCGTGCCAGTACGCCGAGCATGAAAAACGAAAATTCAGCCGTAGCTTCGGTCAGGACGTCGGCGGTGTGAGTGAAGGGAACTCTGTAACGATTGGCGTCAGCCCGGTTGATGTTATCGAAGCCCACGGCAATCTGCGCCACCACCTTGAGTCGTCCTTTGCCCGCTTCGAAAATCTCCGCGTCGATGGGATCGCGCAACGTCGTGATCAGGCCGTCGATGCCGGTTTTCACTTTCTCGATAATCAGACTCTTGGGCGGCGCTTCGGGATGGCGATAGACCTCGACGTCATATCCCCGTTTGCGCAAAAGATCGATCGATTCCCCAATATCACAGGTGGCAAAAACGCGGAATTTCTGGCTCATTGTTCTCTCTGGTCGGAAATTGTCTGTTGCGGGGCAAGCATTCCTGCCCGCACGGGCGAAAGCAGCACACCATCTTACCGCACGGTCTCGGTAATTGGCGATAAAGAGGAACGCCGATCCGTTTTAAGAATGCGTCAATTCGAAGCCCCACGCCCTCTCCCGCGAGGCGAGGATCTCGCGCGCAGTATTTCGAACTGAACCACCGCGGAGTTTCGGGGACAACCACGCGCCCTCGCGAGCCGCGCCGCAAGATTGCAACCGGACGCCTTACTTCTGGACTAAAATTTACTCAGACACCAGACGGAGGACGCCGTGCACGCAGATCGTGTAGAAGTCTCATGGGACAGCGCCAAGTCAAAATGGCTGCTCAGGATTGAAGCGGGCGAAGAAGTGATTCGACGTCACTGTGCTTTGCCCAAAGACGCCGACGAGAAGACGCTACGCTCGGCAGTCGAGAAGACGGTTGCCGACGAAGGTTACGAACTCGATCCTTCCCGATTGGTTCGACGCTAGGAGATGGACAAATTCTGCTTCGTCCACCGATCAATCCGTCCCAGCGCCTTGTTCAGATTCTCCAGCGAATTGGCGACACTGAAGCGCAGATAGCCTTCCCCATAATCGCCGAACGCCGTCCCCGAAAGACACGCCACGCCAGCCTCTTCGAGCAAAGCATCAGCCAGCTTCTTCGACTTCCATCCCGTCTTGCTGATGTTGGGGAAGACATAAAACGCGCCCTTAGGGACACGACAGGAGAAGCCCTTGACACGGTTCAGCCCTGCCACGAAAACGTCGCGACGCTTCTGAAATTCCGCACGCATCCGATCCACCGGCGCCTGATGCCCGCGCAGCGCCTCGATGCCCGCGATCTGCGTAAAGCTAGCCGTACACGAAGTCGAATTAGTCGCAAGCCGCGCAATGTGACCCGCCAGGTCGGGCCGCATCACTCCGTAACCCATCCTCCATCCGGTCATAGCATAAGTCTTGGAGAAGCCGTCCAGGAGGATGGTGCGTTCTTTGAAGCCGGGTTCGGACATGATTGAGTGGTGGCGCGCGCCGTCGAACATCAGGCGGCTGTAGATTTCATCAGAGAGCACCATGATGTTTCGATCGCCGATGACTTTGGCGATGCCCGTGATGTCGCGCTTGCTGAGGGTTCCGCCGGTGGGGTTGTGGGGTGAATTCAAAATGATGAGCTTGGTGCGATCGGTGATCAGTTGGGCTAGTTCTTCCACATCCAGGCTGAAATCTTTTTCTTCGTGCAGTTGGATGGGTACGGCCTTGGCGCCGACGTAGTGGATCATCGACTCGTAGATCGGGAAGCCGGGGTTGGGATAAATAACTTCGTCGCCAACATCAGCCAACGCCAGAAGGGTAAAGAAAATTATAGGCTTGCCACCGGGGACCACCACCACCCAGTCGCTCGTGACCTTTACCCCGCGGCTGCGCTCGACATCGTCTGCAATGGCCTGGCGCAACTCAGGCAGTCCGGCCGATGGGCCATAGTGAGTCCAGCCCGCTTTCAGGGCTTCGATCCCGGCCTCGACGATGTCCTTGGGCGTGTCAAAGTCGGGCTCGCCAATTTCCAGGTGAACGATATCTTTGCCCTGACGTTCCAGAGCGCGCGCTTTATTCAGCACTTCAAAGGCTGTCTCGGTGCCCAGCCTCGACATCCGTTCGGCCAAGCGGAGTTCGTACTGCGTAGCTTTTTCCATAGTGGCAAGGGTTGTCATTATATTCCTCCGTGGCTGAGACGTCTGTGAGCGCTCAAGGGCGGTGTGCTTTCCCGAATAATAGCATGCCACTTTGAGCCTGCTTCATTATCTCCCGCCATCGAACGCGAGTCACGCCCACAGATCACGTCGTAGCGTGATGAGCTTCGAAGTAACGTCATTTCTTCCGGTAAGGACATCCCAGGCACGGCCTGCCTGATGCGGCCGAGGTGTATAGCGGCGAAGTAACGATCCCTTCTAGCGGCGTATCGTTTTGCTGCGAGCTTCGCTCTGGTTGCACGGCCCCTTCGGCTGTCCCTGCATTAGCGACGCGACTATCCGTGCGCGGACAGGAGTGTCCGCGCCACACGAACCTACGCCGCGTATCATGGTGGCTTATGTTTTCTCACCGCACCGACTGGAGGCTTACGCCCAACCGCTTCACCCAAGTGCAGCGGGAGTTGCAGGCGGCGGGAAGGGAAGTGCTCGACCTGACGATTTCGAATCCCACGCGCGCTGACTTGCACTACGATGCTGAGACCATCCTGCAGGCGTTGGTCAATCCTCAGGTCCTGGAGTACGACCCCCAACCCAAGGGCTTGCGCAGCGCGCGCGAAGCTGTGGCTGGATATTACGGCACGCAACATGACGACATCGATCCTGAATCCATTGTTCTCACGACCAGTACCAGCGAGGGTTATTCGTACGTGTTTCGACTGCTTTGTAATGCGGACGATGAGGTCCTGGTGCCTAAGCCAAGCTATCCGCTGTTTGAGTTTCTTGCGGACTTGCAGGATGTAAAGCTGGTGCCGTATCCGCTGCTCTACGATCACGGCTGGCAGATCGACTTTCCATCCTTATACAATTCGGTGAACCATCGAACCCGCGCTGTGGTGGTGGTCCATCCTAATAATCCCACGGGATCTTTCGTTGCTGACAAAGAACGTAGCGCGCTGAATGATTTTTGCCGCGAATACAATCTGGCGCTGGTGGCTGACGAGGTCTTCCTCGACTATGCGCACGACGGCGCGCCGCGTGCGACCTGCGCCGCCAACCGCGATGTTCTGACGTTTACGCTGAGTGGCTTATCAAAAATCTCCGGGCTGCCGCAGATGAAGCTGGCGTGGATCGTGACCAGCGGCACGGGCGAGCAGGCGTCCGCGGCGCTGGCGCGTCTCGAGGTGATTGCCGACACGTATCTTTCGATGAGTGCTCCCATTCAACTGGCTGCGCCCGTGTTGCTGGAGCAGCGTCACTCCATTCAGCCCCTGCTGCTGGATCGGGTGCGGGCCAACCTGAGCGAACTGGATCGCGGATTGGCCAAGCAGAAAACCTGTTGCCGTCTCGACGTCGAAGGCGGATGGTACGCAGTGCTACGGGTGCCAGCGACGCAATCCGACGAAGACCTGGCAATTGAAATTCTGCGCCAGGCTTCCGTGTTCGTCCACCCTGGGCATTTTTACGATTTCCCCAGCGATGGATACCTGATCGTGAGCCTGATTACGCCGATGCAGGATTTTCGGCAGGGAATTGCGCAGGTGCTGGAGCTTGTAAACCAGAACGACGCGCATCACTAGACAGCGGTGCAGTGTTTGGAAAAGTGCGTGCGGAAGAATTCGATTCCACTTCCCGCCGAAATCCACCTATACTTTCGCCTATGCCCCGCATCGACAAACACAAACCGGGATCCTTCTGCTGGATCGAGTTGTCCACCACCGACCAAAATGCGGCCAAGAGTTTTTATGGCTCGCTCTTTGGATGGGAAGTCAACGACATGCCCATGGGACCGGATGACGTTTACACCATCTTCAAACTGCAAGGCGGAGACGTGAGCGCTGCATGCACGTTGCGGCCAGACCAGCGCGCTCAAGGAGTGCCTCCGAATTGGCTGATCTACGTGGCGGCGGACAGCGCCGATGCCACCGCGACTCGCGCCGCGCAAGTTGGTGGAAAAGTGTTGGCGCCGGCGTTCGACGTGATGGACGTGGGTCGTATGGCGGTTTTGCAGGATCCGACCGGAGCCACATTCTCGGTATGGCAAGCCAAGCGACACGTGGGCATCACCTTTACGGGCGCGGATGGAACTCTGTGCTGGGCCGATTTGAGCACGCCGGACCAGGCGCGGGCCGGCAAATTTTACGCTGACTTGTTCGGCTGGAAACTGAGCGTCGATACCGATGACGATCCACCCTCCGGCTACTTGCATATTCAGAACGGGGAGGATTTTATTGGAGGAATTCCACCCGCCGCTTACCGTGATCCGCACACTCCTCCGCATTGGCTGCCCTATTTTCAGACTTCGAACTGCGATGCGACCGCCGCCAAAGCTAAACAACTCGGCGCAAAGTTTTATCTCGAACCCATGACCATGGAAAAGGTGGGTCGTTTTGGAGTTTTGGCCGATCCCCAGGGAGCGGTGTTCGCGATCTTTCAGGCAATGCCACGAAAGTAAGGCCGTCGGCAGAAAGCGAAGCAAAGCTGGAGGGAGGACGCAACTGCCATGATCCTCACCATCGACCACGGAGCCGTCCGCGAGCTGCAACTCAACCGCCCGCCAGCGAATGCGCTTTCGCCGGAGTTGATCGTCGCACTCAAGGGGGCCGTCGAATCGGCGCCCCACGATGGCGCGCGGGCGCTGGTTCTCTCGGGTATGCCGGGCAGATTCTCGGCGGGCCTCGATATTCCGCTGCTATTGACGCTTGATCGTTTCGCGATTGCCGCTTTGTGGCGCGAGTTTTATGGTCTGCTGGGTGTGCTTGCGCTCTCTCCGATTCCTATCGCCGCCGCGGTCACCGGCCACGCTACCGCCGGCGGTACGGTTTTGCCGATCTTTTGTGATTGGAGGGTTGCGGCGCAAGGGGATTGGAAGTTGGGACTCAATGAAGTGCAGGTTGGACTGCCGCTGCCAGCGGTAATTTTTTCCGGCTTGAAGGGCTTAATTGGTGCGCGTCAGGCGGAGAGGCTTGGCGTCGGCGGTCTTTTGATTTCTCCTGATGAAGCTGCCAGAATCGGGTTAGTGGATGAGGTGGTTCCGCTTGAATACGTAGTGAACCGGGCAATCGAGTGGAGCCGCAGTTTGCTGGCATTGCCGGTCGATGCCATGGCCGCGACCCGACGGCGCGCGCGCGCGGACTTGTTCGAACTTTTCGCGGAGCCTTTCGATCTTGAGCTTGAGCAGGTCAATGCTACGTGGTGGAGTCCGGAAGCGCAGACCACGCTTAGGGTTTTGGTCGATCGCCTTACGCGCAAGAAGGCTTAAAACGAGCGGAGTGTGGTGACGACACTCACGCCGTTACGGCGTTATGGGGGAAACCAGGCAGCGACCCATCAGAGCGAATTTGATGGCGGGAATCAGGTCGAGGGAAAGCCGCAGCTTCAGGACATAGCCCAGAGCGCCAGTTGCAAGCGCGGCTTCGACAATCTCAGGGTCGTTGTTTGCGGTCAGGAAAACAATCTCAGTCGGACAGTTTTCGTTCTCCTTTATGCGTTCCGCGGCTTGGATTCCGTTCAGAACAGGCATTGAGATATCGAGGACCGCTACTTCAGGCTGGAGTCGGACTGCGGCCTCCAATGCGGCATTGCCGTCGTTTACCGCACCGACCACTTCAAAGTCGGGAGCTAAAAGCGATACCACCGTCTCAAGCATTGCTGGATTGTCATCGGCGATCAAAACTGTTGGTTTGGTCAAACTGGGCTCCATGAACGGTGAACCTTCCCCTCGGCAGCTTAAATTCGCGGCACGCCTCGTAGAGCGACGGACATACAATTCCACGCCTTCAACTTGAACCCGGCCAACGAGGGAAAGTTTCGCAACCTATTGCCTAATCGTCCAGATTAGGATGTGTGACGTCGGAAGAACGTTGCCCGAAAAGCGAAAAGACGCGACGGCTGATTTTGATCAATTCAAGGCACCGCGAGGACCGTTCCGCTGTTGCCGTGTTTACCCGGTGGCGCGAATTGAATCGTTGGTTGAACTGAGCGGGACGTAAGCATGGATGGTCGTGCCACGCTGGGGTTGCGAGTCGATTGAGAACTTACCTTTCACCAGTTGCAGCCGCTCCTGCATGCTAGTGAGACCAAGCCCGCGGCTCTTCATTGCGGTTTCGAGATCAAAGCCGGCGCCAGAATCGCTGACCCTTAAATGAATTTCGCCGGTCGTTCCCCACAGCTGCACTTCGAAACGTTGCGCCCCGCTATGCTTCGCCGAGTTGTGCAACGCTTCCTGCAGGACGCGGAACAGGCACAGGGAAATGTCCGGCGGCAGAGGCCCGGGCAAGTCGTGGCTTCTGAAATCAATTTCCACTTTCTGATGCTCGCTGAATTCTTTGCAGAAGCCTCTCATTGCCGCAACCAAGCCCAGAAGTTCCAGTCTGGGAGAATGCAGTTCGTGCGACAAAGCCTGGATATCATTCGATATCTCCGAGGTGTCCTTCCGTAGTTTCTCCACGAGGTCGAGGATTTCAACCGTCGGATTGGGAAGATCTCTTTTGAGTTGTTCGATCGCGATCGCCAACAATGCGAGGCGCTGGTTGGTGTCGTCATGGAGGTCTCTTGCGATCCGCGTACGTTCCTGCTCCTGGGCCTCAATCAAGCTGCGGCGCATGGCAGCGAGGGCCTCTTCCGCCAGCTTGCGCTCGGTGATGTCCACGTTCATGCCCAGCATGCGTTGAGCCTCGCCGTCGGGCGAGTAATAGAATTTTCCCGTAGCTTCGACCCAGCGCACAGTCCCATCCGGCCAAAGGGTGCGGAACTCCGCCATGTACGGCTTGTGGCTTTGCATTGCGTCGGTGGCCGCTGCCCAGACTCTTTCCAGATCCTCCGGGTGTACGCGACGACGGAAATCTTCAACATTTCCGACATGGGAATCGGCGGGGATTCCGAACACGGTCTGAAGATCGCCGAACCAGGAATCACGTCCGCTCTTAACGTCCCAATCCCAGGCTACGGATTTGCCCGATTCCATTGCCAAACGAAGCCGATCGTGAGCCAGGGCGAGTTCTGTTTCCGCGAGCTTGCGAGCGGTGATGTCCGCCACAATGCCTATGATCCGGAGAATCCTGCCTTGTTCGTCGAAGTGTGCACGACTGTTTCTCTGTAACCAAATCATCGTGCCGTCGGGACGTAGCACGCGATAGTTGATTTCGAGATAAGGGTTCTCAGGACGTGAGCCTGGCAAGTGCTGCCGTCAGTGATTCCTGGTCGTCTGGATGAATCTTATCAAAAGCTTGCTGACCGGTCAGGCGCGCCGCGTCCTCCACTCCGAGAATTTGTGCGCTCTCTGCCGAGCGTACGATCAGATCGGTAGCGACATCCCACTCATAGGCGAACATCTTTCCGGCCTGAACCGCCAGACGAAGCCGTTCCTCGCTCTTTCGCAGCGACTCTTCTGCCTGTTTATGTTCGTCTACGAGGGCTGCGAGAACCATAAAAGGTGTCGCGGCGAAGAACAAGAACAGCTGCAGCGACAACACGTTATTGAGCGGCGCTGGTCCGGTGAAGGGACCGCGACCGTGCACGGCGCCCCAAATCGACAGAAAGGCAACTACAATCACCGAAGTCGAGACTCCTGTCGCTCCGAAACGCAAACCAGACCACAGCAGAAATGGGATCAGAGAATAGAGCAGTGCTGGAGGAGCGTTTGTCCCGGAAGCGACGAACGTGAAATATCCGAGAAGAACCAACGCAGCGATCAGCACAGTTGCTTCGAGGTATTCGGCGCGCGATTTTTGGGACCACGGGCCGGGCTTCGCTGACCCAACTCAAGATGGCCGGCGTCAGAGTGAGGAAGGCCAAGGCCTCCGAAAAAAAACCAATCCTCCAATTAATCCAATAGTCGCCGTTCAAAGCGGCGGCGCCGAGAAAGGCTCCGGCGAACGGCGCAAGGATCACCGCGAAGAATGAATACTTAGCCAGAGCTTTCACACTGTTCAGCCGGGGCACGCCGTCGAAGGAATAGCTAACACACAAGGCGGCGATCAGAACTTCGACGGTATCGGCCAGGATGAGCCAAACCGTTGAACGAATTGTCAGGCCAGTCTGCAGGTCATAGACAACAAACGCAGCAAAGGCTGCGAGGATGAGCGCTGGCCAGATCCTCCGCGGTACCAGCAACAACACGGACACTAGTAGCGCGCAAGCCGGCCAAAGCGGACAGAGGGTTTGCGGATGCAAGGTCAGTACTCCTCCCAGCCTTGCAGCGAGGTAGGACAGGGCAGCAACGAGGCAGGCCAGGATTCCGGTGTAGAACGGGGAATCCGGATTTGCTAGGCCCAAAAATGGACTGCTACGGGCACGGCCCATGGCTTACCTCCGGGGCACACAAGAGCCGATCCACAACGACCGTGCGAACCCCTATGGTTGCATCTCCTCAGGGGCAAAACGTGCCACCGTTGTTTATACGCGCCCGTTCACGCAGATTCAAGGGTTTGCCCAAGCAGTGGAAATCTCCGTCTCAGGCATAAGGCCGGCCTAGTTCTTGAGGAAGGGATTATTCTCGCGTTCTTCGCCGATGGTGGTTTGCGGTCCGTGGCCGGGGATAACGACGGTGTCATCGGGCAGAGCGAGCAACTTCTCGTGCAGGGAATCGATGATCTTCTCGAAGGAACCTCCGGGCAAATCGGTTCGGCCGATGCTTCCCGCGAACAGCGTATCGCCGGCGATCAATGTCTTCTCGGCGGGAAAATAAAGGCAGACGCTGCCCTCGGTATGTCCGGGCGTGAAGATTACATTTCCGGTGTGCGAGCCGGCTTTGACTGTATCGGCCTGTCCGATGGTCTGATCGATTTCCACTTTGCCGGGAGGGGCCATTTGGAGCCATGAGGCCTGAACATCCAGCATCTTGAGCAATTCGTAATCGTTCTGATTGAGCAGGATTGGCGCGCCCGTCGCGGCTCGCAGTTTCATCGCGCCGCCCACGTGGTCAATGTGCGCATGGGTAATCACGATCTGCTTTACCTGCAGGTTGTGCTTGCGCACCAGCGCGAGAATGCTTTGGATTTCGTCGCCGGGATCGATCACCATGGCTTCGCGCGTGGTCTCGTCTCCGATGATCGAGCAATTGCACTGCAGCGGGCCAACCGGAAGGATTTCGTGAATCATGGAAGGTCGCTCTCAGCTTTCAGCCGTCGGCTTTCAGCGTTTCCTGTGAGAGCTGAAAGCAGCGGCTTATTTCTGTGGTGCTGGAGGTGAAGTGGGTGGCGTAGCGGGCTTCGCGGGTTGCGACTTGGCCGGTGCAGCCTTCACTCCCTGCAGCACCGAGTTCGTACCAGCCCGGCGCGAAGCGAAAACCGAGAGCGTGATCGAGGTCACCATAAAGATTATGGCCGACCAAGTCGTCGCCTTCGACAGAATCGTGGCCGCGCCGCGTGGACCGAAGGCAGTCTGGCTGCCCATGCCTCCGAAGGCCGCGGCGATGTCGCCGCTCTTGCCGCTTTGCAGCAGCACTACGATGATAAGAAACAAACAAACCGCGATGTGGACGATCGTAATTAATATGACCATGAGTTTAGCAATTCCTCGACCGGCATATTCCACCGGTCGTCCTTAAGTTTTAAGGGCTTTTGCCTCCGGGGATTGTCAGCCACCGGAATAAACACGACGTTGGGAAGGGGGATTGGAACCAAGGTCTTGCACTGATAACACAGAACTTGGCTTGTTTTCCGTCTGCCTGAGTACACTCACGGCGGAAACCCACTTCCACTGCCGTATTGTACGATGCGCACCCGGCAGAACACAAACGCACTGGATCAATTGCCAGCATTGTCTGAACCGGCACTACGCAATCGCTAAGCCGTTGACAGTTGTCCAGAAAGATGCGATGGTATTGGGAATCCAAGAGAGCTTAACTGGCAATATATAAGATGACAGGTTCTGCCCAAGCCTCGTTGTTGTCGTTGAAATCGGTCCTCCGGTTCCGGGCGGAGCTATTTAGCGTACTCATTCTGCTGGTACTTTTTATTATTAGGGGTGTAGCTGTAACACCCGGAGCCAGCGGATGATGTAGCCCAGAAAAGATTCAAACCAGAGGCCATCATCCAGAAAAGATGATGGCCTCAAGTTTTTTGCGGGTTGGATTGTCAGAAAGAATGGAGCGGGAATGAGCCAGGCGAAACTCAACAGTGCTGCGCTTACGCAAGGGCCCAGTCGCGCGGGGGCCCGCGCCATGTTGAAAGCGGTGGGTTTCACGGACCAGGACCTGAAACGGCCTCTGATCGGCGTAGCCAACACCTGGATTGAAATCGGCCCTTGCAACTATCACCTGCGCGATCTCGCGGCCTCGGTGAAGCAAGGCATTCGAGCTGCCGGAGGAACGCCCATGGAGTTCAATACTGTCTCCATCTCCGACGGCATCACGATGGGAACCGAAGGCATGAAAATGTCGCTGGTCAGCCGCGAAGTGATTGCTGACTCGATTGAGTTGGTGGCGCGGGGCAATCAGTTTGACGGCATCGTCGCGCTGGTGGGATGCGACAAAACCATCCCCGGAGCAATTATGGCCCTGGCGCGGTTGAATATCCCGGGCCTTGTGTTGTACGGCGGATCGATTGCCCCGGGCAGTTACCACGGGCACGACGTCACGATTCAGGACGTGTACGAGGCCGTGGGAGCGCACGCGCAGAAGCGGATCAGTGACGCGGACCTGCTGGCGATGGAAAACAGCGCGTGTCCGGGGGCGGGCGCGTGCGGCGGGCAGTTCACCGCCAATACTATGGCGATGGTGTGTGAGTTTCTCGGGCTTTCGCCGATGGGCAGCGCCAGCGTTCCGGCACTGGACGCGCGAAAGCCCGAAGTGGCGCAGGCGGCTGGCGCAAGGGTCATGGAGTTGCTCAGGCTTGATCTTCGGCCGCAACAGATTCTCAGCCGCGAAGCGTTTGAAAACGCGATTGCCAGCGTCGCCGCAACCGGAGGGTCAACTAACGCCGTGTTGCATCTGCTGGCTATTGCGCGCGAGGCGGGGGTGGGCCTCTCTTTGGATGATTTCGACCGCATTTCGGAGCGAGTGCCGCTCCTGGCCGATCTCAAACCCGGAGGAAGGTTTGTCGCCACCGATTTGTATCATGCCGGCGGCACTGGATTGGTGGCGAAGCGGCTCGACGATGCTGGACTGCTGCACGGAAGCGCGCTCACCGTCAGCGGCAAAAGCATTGCGGAAGAGGCGCAAGCTGCTACCGAGACGGCTGCGCAAGAAGTGGTGCGTCCGCTTGACCGGCCCATCAAGCCAACTGGTGGCCTGGTGATCCTGAAAGGCAATCTTGCGCCTGAAGGATGCGTCGTCAAGGTAGCCGGACACGAACACCTTCATCACCGCGGCCCGGCTCGCGTTTTCGACAGTGAAGAAGCAGCATTCGCTGCCGTGCAGCAGGGCCGAATTCGAGCCGGGGATGTGTTGGTCATCCGCTATGAAGGCCCGCGCGGCGGGCCCGGAATGAGGGAGATGCTGGGCGTGACAGCGGCACTCGTCGGCGCAGGTCTCGGGGACTCAGTGGCCTTGCTGACCGACGGACGTTTCTCCGGAGCCACGCATGGATTGATGGCCGGTCATGTCGCGCCGGAAGCAGCATGCGGCGGGCCCATTGCCGCAGTTTGCGATGGGGATCTCGTCGTCTTCGACGTCGAGTCAGTCGTGAGCTTCGCGTGGAGCTTTCCGATGAAGAACTCCAGAAGCGGCTTGGGTCCTGGCAGCCGCCTCAGGCGCGCTACCGGACCGGCGTGATGGCGAAATACGCGCGGCAGGTGTCATCGGCGGCCCTGGGTGCGGTTACGAATTAGGGAATGAATCCTTTGTGTACCTTCGTGTCCTTTGTGGTTAACGAAGTTCAAAAGCTAGAACCACAAAGGACACGAAGGTACACAAAGGATTCACACTGGCGAGGACACCGCGACTACTTTTGAAAGATGTGGAGCTGAGGAGCTTATGAAGAAAACTGGTGGAGAGATTATCTGGGAGTGCCTCAAGCGGGAAGGCGTGAAGCACATCTTCGGTTATCCGGGTGGAGCGATCCTTCCTGCCTACGACGCGTTGTGCAAATATCCCGAGATCCACCACGTGCTGGTACGCCACGAACAGGGTGCGGCGCACATGGCCGACGGTTACGCGCGCGCTGGCGGCGGAGTGGGAGTCGCCATCGCCACTTCCGGGCCCGGTGCGACCAATCTGGTCACGGGCATTGCCACTGCCATGATGGACTCGTCGCCGATCGTCTGCATCACCGGACAGGTGGGCAGCAAGCTGATCGGCTACGACGCTTTTCAGGAAACCGACATTACTGGCATCACGCTGCCAATCACCAAACATAACTATCTGGTTACGCGGGCCGAGGATCTTGCTCCCGCGATGCGAGAAGCCTTCTGGTTGGCGAAGTCGGGGCGGCCGGGCCCGGTGCTGATCGATGTCACCAAAGATGCCCAGCAGGGAAGTTGCGACTTCGACTGGGAGGCTGCCGAACCTCAGCGTCGCCACTGTCTGGCGGCCAGTTCGAGTGCGCCTCAATATAGCGAGGCGCTCGAGTTGATCAATCATTCGAGACGGCCGGTGATCCTGGCTGGGCATGGCATCCTCCTCTCCGGTGCGATGAGCGAGGTGTGCGCCTTCGCCGAACGCGCCCAGGTTCCCGTAGCGATGACGTTGCTAGGCATTGGTTCTTTGCCTGCATCGCATCCGCTGAACCTTGGCATGATGGGCATGCACGGCGAAGCTTGGGTCAATACGGCAATTCAGGAGGCGGATCTGCTTCTCGCATTCGGCATGCGCTTCGATGATCGCGTTACCGGCAACCTCAAAACCTACGCGCCCATGGCGAAGAAGATTCACATCGAAATCGATCAGGCTGAAGTGAACAAGAACGTCAAGATCGACGTGGCCCTCATCGGGGATTTGCGTCAGATACTTTGCCAGCTGCTGCCCGGCGTGGATGCCTGCAACCGCGATCCGTGGTTGTCGCGAATTCAGGAACTGAAGGGCGACTCCGCGGTGCGCGACATTCAAAACTTGCCAGACGACGGCCATCTCTATGCCGCCCATGTTGTCAATGACCTATGGCGTGAGACGTCTGGCGATGCGGTCGTGGTGACGGATGTTGGCCAGCACCAGATGTGGGAGGCGCAGTATTACAAACACGACAAACCGCGCACCCTGATTACGTCCGGCGGTTTGGGCACGATGGGTTTCGCTCTGCCCGCTGCCATCGGCGCCAAGTTCGCCCGGCCCGACGCGGAAGTATGGGTCGTGGCTGGCGACGGCGGTTTTCAGATGACGATGGCCGAGCTGGCCACCATCGCGCAAGAGGGATTGGAGATCAAAGTCGCAATTATCAACAACGGTTATCTTGGCATGGTCCGGCAGTGGCAGGAGTTCTTCTATGAACGCCGCTACAAAGCCACGCCGCTATACAGCCCAGACTTCGTGAAGCTCGCTGAGGCGTTTGATCTGCGTGGCGCTGCGGTCCGGAAACGCGCCGAGGTCATTCCAACGATTCGAGAGGCTCGTGAGCATCGCGGCACGTACGTTATCAATTTCTGCGTGGAGCAGGAGGACTCTGTCTTCCCCATGGTGCCTGCGGGTGCGGACCTTCACGCCATGATCCGTCGTCCTAGTCCGCTGGTTGAGACTGCGCAAGACTTGTGAGGAAAACATGCTGATGACGCTGGTTGTGCAAGTAGAGAACAAGCCCGGAGTTCTGAACCGGGTGGCATCGCTCTTTCGGCGGCGCGGCTTCAACATCGAGTCGCTGACGGTCGGGCACACCGAGAAGCCGGGCATCTCTCGCATGACCATCGTGGTCGATACTGACGAAGGTGGCGCTCTGCGCATCGAAGCCAACCTCTACAAGCTGGTGCACGTGCTGCGCGTTGAAAACGTGACCTCGACTCCGTCGGTGTTTCGTGATCTGGCCATGATCAAAGTGGCCGCGAGCCCGGAAACACGCGCGGAAATCATGCAGCTGGCGCACGTCTTTCGCGCCCGTATCGTCGACGTGAACAGCGAATCACTGGTGATCGAAACTACCGGCACCGAGGACAAGATCGACGGCTTGGTTGAAATTTTACGCGGCTTCGGGATTCTTGAGATGGCGCGAACCGGCAGAGTCGCCATGACCCGCGGCCCCAGACCCGAGGCTTCCGCTGGCGCGCCGGGTCAAGACAATTTGCTGGAGGACGAATCGGTATCGTATTCGGTTTAGTAACGTAGCGCCGGCGAGATGCTAGGCGCCATAAAAAAGAAGCAAACTTAGTCCTGGAGGTAGATATGGAAAACCTGAAACAGAAGTTAGAAAAAACCCTGGAGGAACATCAGCGCGAGAGCGGTCTGCACATGATCGGGGGCCGTGAGCGGCTGGTTGCACGGCTCCTGAAGGTCCTGGATCTTCCGCTTCATGATGCAGGAAATGCGAATCATGTCCCCTCGGATGAAGACGGCCGATGCTGTCAATAACCGATCGAGAGAGCCAGGGATGCTGCCTTCGATCGAACCCGCAGAGTTCAAAGGAGAAAAGAAATGGCAAACATGTATTACGACAACGATGCCGATCTGGCGCTGATTCGTGGTAAGAAAGTCGCGGTGATCGGCTACGGATCACAAGGTCATGCACACGCTCTGAATCTTCGCGACAGCGGAGTCCAGGTCGTAGTGGCGCTTCCCGAGACCAGCAAATCACGCGCCCGCGCTGAGGCTGAGGGCCTTCGCGTACTCTCCCCGGCTGAAGCCACGGTCTGGGCGGACGTCATCGTTTTTCTTGCGCCCGACACAACCCAGCCGGCTATTTACCGCGAAGCGGTTGCGCCCAATCTCACTGCCGGGAAAACTCTGTTTTTCGCCCACGGTTTTAACATTCATTTCAAGACCATCCAGCCGCCCGCAGACGTGGATGTAATCATGATTGCCCCGAAATCACCCGGCCACCGTGTGCGCGAAGTGTTCGTCGATGGCGGCGGTACCCCTGCGTTGCTGGCGGTGCACCAGGATGCCAGCGGATCGGCCAAAGCTCTAGCTCTTTCCTACGCGAAGGCGCTCGGAAGCACGCGAGCCGGGGTCATCGAGACAACGTTCGGCGAAGAAACCGAGACCGACCTGTTCGGCGAGCAAGCCGTTCTCTGCGGGGGAGTCAGCGCGCTGGTCAAGGCTGGTTTCGAAACCCTGGTCGAAGCTGGGTACCAACCGGAGATCGCTTACTTTGAGTGCATGCATGAGCTGAAGCTGATTGTGGACCTGATGTACCGCGGCGGCTTGAATTACATGCGGTACTCCATCAGCGACACGGCCGAGCACGGTGACTACACGGGCGGACCGCAGGTGATCACTGATGAAACGCGCAAGACGATGCGTCGCATGCTGAGCGAGATTCAACGCGGTGAATACGCTCGCAAGTGGATCGCGGAAAACGAAGCTGGACGGCCGTGGTTCAACGCCACGCGTAAGCGCGAGCAAACTCATCCCATCGAGCAAGTGGGAGCGCGATTGCGCGAACTCATGGCTTTCCTGGATCCCGTTCGGATTACGCCCGACGGGAACCCGGAGAAGACGGCGCAGCCGGCAGCTGAGTTTGTGGAAAGTGGCGCCGACTGATCGGGAGAAAAGGTCGAACTTATGCATGTATACGACTGGAATTCGATGCAGCCGCAGGCGGTCACCGAACTGTACCGGCGCACCGTCGCGCAGGGAGAGAAAATGAGCGTGGCACGGCTCGAGGTCGCTAAGGGCTCAAGCACCCGGGCCCACCGCCATGAGAATGAGGAAGTCATCATTCTGCTGAAAGGGTGTTGGCGATTTCACTTTACTACCGGTGACGTCATGTTGCGTCCCAATCAGATGCTGACGATTACGCCGGGCGCAGAGCATTCGTCCGAGGTTCTGGAAGACGTCGTGGCGATCGATGTGTGCAGCCCCACGAGAGAAGACTGGCTCAGCGGCGCTGACCGCACGCTTCACGACGATCCCGATCAGTGTTTGTGGGGTGTGTAGCGGCAACATGCAGAATCACAATTTCAAGTTGTGCCCGCACGGGCGGGGACGCCCGCGCCTACATTGGTGACTATGTTCGAGCAGACACAGTGGGTTTGGATGGATGGAGAGATGGTGGCGTGGAACAATGCCACGGTCCATGTCTCGTCCCATGCTCTTCACTACGGCACGGGTGTGTTCGAAGGCATCCGTTGTTACGAAACGGCGGATGGCCCGGCAATTTTTCGGGCAGACGCGCACCTGGAGCGATTTCGCGCTTCGGCGGAAGTTTACGGTCTCCGAATCCCTTTTCCTCCGGAGGATCTCATGGAGGCGATGTGCGCCCTCATCCGGGTGAACGGTTTTCGGAGTTGCTACATCCGCCCAATCTGTTATTACGGCAGCAAGAGCCTTGGGCTGCTGCCCGATCGATGCCCTGTACACATCGCCATTCTGGTCTGGCCATGGAACACGATGCACGGAGATGAGGCGTTGACGCGAGGCGTGCATATCGGCGTGTCGCGCTGGACGAAATTTCACTCCAGCATGATGCCTACGACTGCCAAGGCTTGCGGCCAGTACATCAACTCGATTCTGGCGTTGCGCGAGGCGGTCAGTGAAGGCTTCGATGAGGCGCTATTGCTCGATCTCAGCGGAAATATCAGCGAAGGGGCGGGCGAGAATTTGTTTCTCGTCAAAGAAGGCACAGTGCTGACCAACGACCAACGCCATTCCATCTTGATGGGAGTGACGCGGGACGCCGTGATCACCATCACCCGTGACCTTGGGATTCCGCTTGAAATCCGTGATATTGGCCTGGAAGAGTTGGCCTCCGCCGATGAAGCGTTCTTTACCGGGACGGCGGCTGAAGTGACGCCCATCCGGGCTTTGGACGGCAAGCCGATCGGCAGCGGCAAACGCGGGCCGATTACTGAAAAAATCCAGCAGAAATTCTTTTCTGCAGTCTATGGCCGCGAACCGGCGTACAGCGCCTGGCTGCACAGGATTCCAACCGGGATCGCTCAAGCAGAGTTGGGATGAGCAGAGTTGGGATGAGCAGGCCCGATTGCGAGCTTCACTCACAAATGGTTACGCTGAACGACATCCAGAACGCGCTTCGCCGGATTCGTCCATCCATTGGCGTTTCACCCGCAGCGCAGTCGCATGAACTCTCTCGCATCGCGGGTGGGCCTGTCTTTCTCAAGCTGGAGAACCTGCAGAGGACGGGGTCATTCAAGGAACGTGGAGCGCTGAACAAACTCCTGATGCTCAGCGTCGAAGAACGGGATCGAGGCCTGGTTGCGGCATCGGCCGGGAACCACGCTCAAGCCGTGGCCTATCACGCCGGCCGACTCGGAGTGAAGTCGCAGATCTGGATGCCGCTCACCACGCCTCTGGCGAAAGTTTCAGCCACGCGAAAGTACGGCGCCGAAGTCGTCCTGCATGGCACCAGTTTCGACGAGGCCTACACCGCGGCGCGCGAACGCTGTTGCCAGGAGCGACGAACCGTTTATTCATCCATTTGACGACGAACACGTGATTGCGGGTCAAGGCACGCTGGGACCGGAATTACTCGAACAACTGCCACAGCTTGACGCCGTCGTCGTGCCGGTCGGAGGCGGAGGGCTGATCGCTGGCATGGCCGTTGCGCTGAAGGAACTGCGTCCGCGAGTGCGCGTGATCGGCGTTCAAACCTCCTCGTTGCCTTCAATGTCTGCTGCGCTTCGTGAAAAAATTCCGGTGCTTCTGCCCGCCGCCTCGACCATCGCGGATGGCATCGCCGTGCGTTCGGCCGGCGAGAAAACGCTGCCTTTGGTGCGAAAGTATGTGGACGATCTGGTGTTGGTGGATGAAGAGGAAATCGCCAATTCGATTTTGTTTCTGCTGGAGCGGGAAAAAACCGTGGCAGAGGGTGCTGGAGCGGTCGGGGTTGCCGCTCTTCTTCACGCCAAGATCGATCTCAGGGGTCAAACTGCGGCTGTCCTGGTATCGGGCGGCAATGTGGACGTCACGCTATTGGCGCGGATCATCGAACGGGGTTTGGTCAAGGACGGCAGGCTTGTGCGTTTGCGGATTCACCTTCCCGACCATCCTGGCGCCCTCAATCGACTCACCGGTGTGATTGCAACGAAGCTAGTGAACATCGTCGAAACCAGTTATGAGCGAGCTCACTATGGAGTAGGGCTCGGCGACACGGCGATTGATCTCACGATGGAAACCAGAGGTCCGGATCACTATGGAGAGTTGGCGTGCGCGCTGACGGACTCTGGCTATGACTTCGAGCGGGTCATTTAAACAAAGGGCCACGAGTTAAAGGAAACCAGGGAGAGCCGGGTCATGATCATAAACATGCGGGAGCGTGCCACCGAGGCAGAGATTCAACACGTGATTGACCGCGTGAAGGAGGCTGGATACCAGGCGCACGTTACGCGCGGGGAGGAGCGCACCATTGTCGCTGCGGTCGGCAGCGGCGGACGCCGTCACGAACTGGAGGCCCTGGCGGCTGCTGCCGGTGTGGATGGTGTAGTTGCGATCGCGCAGCCCTTCAAGCTGGTGAGCCGTCAGGTGAAGCCGCATCGTACTGTCGTGAACGTCGGTGGCGTGCAGATCGGCGACGGAAGTTTCATTGTGATTGCCGGTCCATGTTCGGTCGAATCGAGGGAGCAACTGTTTTCGACCGCCCGCGCAGTGAAAGCTGGAGGGGCTCGATTGCTTCGAGGTGGAGCTTACAAGCCGCGCACGTCCCCCTATGAATTTCAGGGGCTTGGCGTGGAGGCGCTGCGGCTGCTCAGTGAAGCGCGGCAAGAGACCGGTCTCCCGGTGGTTACCGAGGTGATGAGCACGGAAGACGTAGATGTGATCTGCGAACATGCTGACCTGTTGCAAGTAGGAGCCCGCAACATGCAAAATTTCGCGCTGCTCCGTCGCCTGGCGAAAGTAGACAAGCCGGTGCTTTTGAAGCGCGGCCCATCGGCCAGTGTTAGGAGTGGTTGCTGGCGCTGAGTACCTTGTGCTGGTGGGTACCCTAACGTTGTGCTGTGTGAGCGAGGGATCAAAACGTTTGAGACCGAGACGCGGAACACCTTGGATCTGGCGTCGATTGCGCTGGCCCGAGAGTTGACTCATCTGCCCGTGATCGCTGACCCGTCGCACGGCACCGGTCGGCCAAGTCTGATTGCGCCCGATGTCTCGCGCGGCCGCGGCTCTTGGTGCTGACGGACTTATGGTGGAAGTGCACCCGTGCCCCGAGCGGGCCCTGTCGGATGGGCCGCAGTCTTTGGATTTTCCTGGATTTTCTCGACTCATGGACAGCCTGGCGGAGCCCTTGCGCGCGGTCGAAAGGTGAACTGAGCCGATTGCCAGATCGGCCTCGTATCCGCCTCGGCATTTTCCCACAATGGAACGTAAGTTTACTGTTTAGTACCGGGTACCCCCCCTCCCCCTATTATCTGCAAAATCTAGAAAACAAGGGATTTAAAATATGACTATGTGCTAGATCTTTGAGTTTTAAGGAGTTACACGCAAAATCTAGACAACATGGCACTTACGGCGTGGCTTGGGGACCGTCTCGTTTCATTTGGGCTATGCCGGGCATGCAATTCGAGACCGACCCGGGACAAATTGTCAAAGAACACGCATTACCTGTAGATAATTAATCCACAAATAGATTATCTGATTGGGAACGTGGAGTCAATCAGAAAGCGTCGGCGAGACTCTGTGTGGGCGGGAGACTCGAGGCTGGCCATGTCGGATTTTGCCGTCGCTATTGAAGTGCGCCCGGCCCCTGCTAAACGCCGCGCCCTTTCGCACAGAACGCGAAAAATGCGGAGCACACACTTATTGGGATAGCGAAATCCCATCACGCTGCCAGGCGCGCCGGAGATGCAACTTTGATCGCTCTATCTCCCAACCCAGCCCAGCGTTGACGGGTAGGTGTATAGCGCCGGAAAAAGTGCTACGCCCCTACCTTTCCGGTTACTCCTCGGTGATCCGCTACGAAAACGGGTCCGGTCAAAGATGTAAGGGCCTGCTAACAACATTTAATCGGATATGCTAATCAGCTAATGATGCCGGTTTAGCGTCATCCGAGACTTCTCTCTACTTACCGAGATGCGTGAGCGCGAAGCGCAGCGGGGCGCTCGAGATCTCGATCAGCCCCCCGAACGGTGCATACATCTCCAGGATCAAGAAGATGGCGCCAGAAACCGACAACCCGGAGACGAATAAGGCTCCGTGACCGTTGCGTTACGAGGCGCGAAGAGGCCGAAGCTGACGAAGATCGCAGTCAGCCAGAAAACCAAGATCACGAGTATCGGCTTGGAAACCGAATTGGCTCCCTGTGCGAACATCAGCCAGCGGGTTTGGCCGAGACTAATCGCCAAAGTTAACGCCTGGGCCTTCAACGAGCGTTGCGTGTCGTCCTTAGGCGACAGGGCCTGGATTTTGTCAAGAACAACCTCCGCGGTGGCGGCGGTACGACTTGGGAGGTTCGACCACGTTCCTGCGGCCAGATCCTATCGCGACTGTCGACAACAACACCGCGCAGCAGATCGCGCGTTTCCTGCGTCTCCGCCCCATAATGGGCAAGCACTCGGTCTAACAGGATGAGCCGAGCGGACAGGTCCGTCACTTCATTACTCTGAGTGTCATAGGAACTCTTTGCCGAAGAAACCAGCAGACCGAGAACCAGGGCAGCCATCGTGGCGACCAGTCCCATCGCCAGTTTTACGATTCTTTCGAAGCACCACTCTGATGAGGCGGGGGTAAATACTCGCATAGAAAGTCCCATCACCGCGCCTCCGAAGACGCAGAGGAACACGATCCAGGTGATAGCAAAGGAGCTCATGATCAGACTCCTAGAACCAGCACGACGCCCGATTTCCTCCTTCAGGTTGTCGTGCCTGCAATCCATTGCGAACTCATTGGGCCTTCCTCACCGGCGGCAGCTTGTAGGTGCCGTCGAGCACCGCTTCCGTCGGCCAGTAGATGCGCACCGTGAGGTTGAACGGCCCGCTTGCCGGCGCGGGCAGCCAGTTGGCCTCCTTGTCGGCGCCCGGCGAGGCCGCCTGGATGTACAGATCGAGCGAGCCGTCGGCGTTGTACTTGAGCGGCATCCACATGGCCAGGTTGTACCGGTTGATCGCGTTGGGCACGTAGTAGCCCTGCGGGTCGTACATCGACACCGACCAGGTGGCGTTGGTGGGCGGCGTCTGGCCCTTGTCGAAGTGCAGGACGTAGCGGTTGGCGGCGTCCAGCGGCTTGTTGTCGCCGTCGTCGAACGCCGTCGGGTACACCACGTCGTCCGGCCGGATTCCGCCGAGCCCGATCAGAGCAATGCCGGCGCGCGTGGTGTAGTCGGTGCCGTAGTTGGCGAAATCCTTCGGGATCACGATCCAGCCGTTCTCGGTCTTGAGCTTCGTCACGCCCTTCTGCAGCAGATCCGAATGCGTCCATCGCGCGCTGCAGGCCCTTCGCGGTTCCCGCATCGACCTTCGCGATGTCGAAGTCCTTGCCCGGCTCGATGCCGAGCGACTTCAGCTTCTCGACCATCGGGCGCATCGGCGGGAGCCGGCGGGTTGTCCTTCATCAGCCGCGCCAGCCGCCCGAAGAAGGCGCCGGCGTCCATCCTCTGCACCTGCGCGGTAGGCGGCGTCTTCGTGTCGACGCCGGCGACGACCGGCACCTCGGCCGGCGGCACGTAGGGCTGGCCCCAAGCCGACAGCGGCGTCAGCTTGTACTGCTTCTGCAGCGCGTTGACGACGTCGTAGTCCTTCGGGCCGTCGGCCTGCATCTGCCCGTTGACCCACACGAAGCGCGTCGGAGAACGGAAGGTCTCCTTGATGTCGGCGGGCGGCGTGCCCGTGCCAGCCGGGCCCGGCGATCAGGAAGTTCGCCGCCGCCGGTTCCGGTGTTGCGCTTGCCGATCGAAGTGAAGACGTTGCTCCACATGTCGAACAGCGCGATCACGTAGTAGCGGCCGTTGGTGTCCGGCACCGACAGCACCAGCGGTTCCTTGTCGAGGTCCGCCCAGGCCACGGCGAACAACGTGTCGAGGCCGGTGCGCGGCACCGCCCGGAACGATGCGTCCGGGTACTTCGTCATGACGGCGAACTGGTTGATCGGCGCGGTGATCTCGCCGGCCGTGGCCACCGCGGTACCCTGGTCCTTGGTGAGATCCATCACGATCAGCGGAAAGCCGTAGACATAGGCTTCCATGCCGTACAGCCAGGCGCGGCCTTCCTTGTGCCAGAACCAGCCGCCGCCGGCGCGAGCAGCGCCGCAGCGACGATCCTGCCAGCGCGATCAGCCAGCCGCGCCTGCGGCTCCTTTGTCGTTTTGAAGTGTCCATCGCCGTCGATTGGTCATCGCGGCTTGCTTACCTCGCAGTCAGGGGACGTGCCGGCTTGCACCGCTCGCCCGGCGGCGTCCAGGTGCCGTCGAGGATCGAAGGCGGCGTTGTCCTGGGCGCATAGATCCGCAGCACCAGAGTGAATTTGCCCTTTGGCGCCGGCAGCCAGTTGGCCTCTTTGTCCTTGCCCGGTGATTCCGCCTGGAGATAGAGTCGACTGAGCCGTCCGGGTTGGTGATGAACTGGTTGCGCTGGCTCAGCTCGTAGCGATTGATCGGATTCGGCACGAAGAAGAAATCGGTGTCGTACATCGTCAGCGACCAGAAGGCCTTCAGCCGGCGGCAGCTGGCCCTTCTCGAACCGCATCACGTAGTTGTGCTCGCCGTTGTATTCGTCGCCCTTGGCATCCTTCTGCGAGAGCGGATACACGGCGTCCTGCGGACGGTTCCAGCCGGGACCGAGGAGGTTGGCCATGCCGCGCAGCAGATAGTCGGTGCCGAAGTTGCCCACGCCCTGGGTGAAGTACAGCCACCCGTTGGTCGTCTTCTGCTTCTTCAGGAGCAGTCCCATTTCCAGGAGCGCCAGCTTCGGAACGAGCTTGATCGCCTCCCGATCGAGAAACCCGAGCTTGCTCGGATCGAAGTCCTGCCCCGGGACCAACCCGATCTTGGCCATCCGCGCGACGATCGGCGCATCCTGCGCGGTCGGCGGGTTGGTCTTCATCAGCTTCGCCAGGCGGCTGAAATAGGCATCGATGTCCAGGCCGTTGACCTGCTTGCGCACCGCCGTCTTCATGTCGAAGCTGGGATCGACGACTGCCCGGCGGCGGCGTGTACGGCTTGCCGTAGGCGCTGAGCGGAACGACTGAGAACTTGTCCTGCAGGGCATGCACCGCCTTGTAGTCCTCGGGCGTGCCGGTGCTGTAGATGCGCCCGAGGATCCACACCATCCCGGTGGGAGACTTGACCTGCGTCACGCCCGGCGGGAGCGTGCCCGACCAGCCCGGACCGGTGATGGCGTAGGTCTGGGGCTTGCCGCCCGTCGTGCGCGAGCTCGCCACCTCGAACACCTCCGACCAGCCGTCCAGCATCGGCATGATGTAGTAGCGGTCGCCCATGTCGGGAATGCTGAAGACCCACGGCTCCTTGGAGACGTCGAGCCAGACCTCGGTGTACAGCGTGTCGGCGTTGGGCGCGGCGCAGCAGTGGTTGTCGACCGCGGGATAGGTCCGCATCTTGATCATCTGCCCCATCGGGGCATGCTCGGCATCCGGCACGGCCACGTTGGTCTGCTGCCTGCGGACCATGTCGAAGGTGACCAGCGGGTAGCCGTAGATGTAGGCGTCGATGGCGATGCTGACCGCTTCCTCCAGGCCCGGGGATTTCGTCTGGTTGTTCGAACTGCAAGCAACCAGCAGACATGCGAACAGCGGCCAGACACCAAGTGCGATCTTAGTGAACTTCATAAGTCCTACCTCCGGCGACAAACGAACTTGCACACTTCTTACCGAGCTGCTGATAGATGTGCCCCAAGGACAACCGTGCTTTACGGCTTGAAGTTGCTGTAGGGGCCACCGACGCGATCGTAGGTGTTGCCAATCTCGTCCTGAGTAATGTTGGTATCGCCGTTGTCGGTCATAAAGACCAGATCCTGATCAAGGATCGGGTGCGGAACTTCCAGCCCGCGGGCGGCTTCAGACGCGAACCGAGATCCTTCAGATCTTCGAACTTCTGGTTTGGGTCCTTGATCAGGCTGGCCGACTTCATGACCCACGAAGTTGCCGTCGGGATCATCCAGGATGTAGGCGCGAGATCCCTTCCTGATGCCCATGCTGGTGTCACGATGCGCGTCCATGATCGCGTAGGAGAGATCCTTGCCTTCGCGGATCGCGTCGGGGATGGGGAACCACATGACCCAGCGTGCCTTGAGGCCCTGGAAATCGCGCTCCTTGCCGAACTTCACACCGAGATAGTCGACCGTCCAGAGGCGCGGTCCGTTCTTCACGGTGCTCAGAGCACCGTTGTCTTCCTTGACCTTCTTCATGTCGATCTTGTCCAGGATCGCCGCGGGGGAGCTGTCACCGCCGCCGGCGGGGTTGGCGCCGTTCAGGCCGACGGTGTTGTAGACCCCGGCCGTGAAGTTCTTGGTGACGGCATTGCCGAACACCAGAAGGATTTCGGTGTAGCGGCTGCCCATGAGGCCATCAAACTTGTCTCTCCGTGAGTTTAGCATCATCGTTCGGCCTCGTGGCGCAGCCCACCACAAAACCCACAAAGCAAAGAGCACAACTCCAATCATTGCCGTTAACCACAGTTTTGTTTCCATAAATTTATCCTTTCGTTTCGCTGGAGCAAGAGCAGGCCCAGCAACCCGAATGACATTGCCGATGTTGTCCATTTCCAATTTAGCGTCAAGAGAAACTCATTTTTGTTTGCCGAGATGTTGTCAGGGCGGAAAGCCAGTGGGGTGCTGAGATCCGAACACACAACGGACGCCCCATGATCGAAGCGTCCGTCGTGTCGCCGGCGTAGGTCACTGCATTTGAGCAAGGATCTTCTGCTTCGCCGACTCGTAGTCGCTCGCGCTGATCAGGTTCTGATCGTAGAGCGACTGGAGCTCTTGAAGCTTCTGCTGTGGCGTCTTTTGCGAGTAGCCGCGGCTTTACTCGCCGCCATCGCCGCCTGACTGGCCGCCGCAGCCGATGCCGCAGAAGCCTGCGACGCGGCCGCCGCAGACTGGGCCGCTGCGGTCTCAGCCGCCTGCTGCTGTTGCGCCGCCGCTGCTTGCTGCTGGCCGCCGCCTGCTTGCTTCTCCGCCGCGCTCTTTTCGGTCGACCCGACTACGATCGCCGTCCTCCGGACCGCCCGACGCCGGACGCCGGCGATGGCCGAACTCGGAGGCGCGTACATCAGCAGGACGAGAACGCCCAGCAGTACCTTCAATAGGGCGGACTTTCTAAATGGATTTCGCATCATGATAATCCTCCTTCTTCAGCCTTATGATTTTTTGCGGATGTACGTGAGTTCCATGCTTTCGAACATCTTGCCGCTCGTGTCCGCCTGCCATAATTCCGTGACGTGATTCCCATCCGGGGACATGGTGAGCCTCATCTCGAGCTTGGTGGGCTTAAGGGTGATCGCGTCGTAGATCGTTGCGGTCAGCTTCGCAGACTTACCGTCCGGATCCATATTTCCCGTGTACCACTCCATGCCCGTGCTGCCTGAGTCCATGTAGCACGCCACATACTGCCCCTGGACGTTGTCGTAACCCGCATAGCCGATGCCGCTCCAAGCCTCGCCCATGATGAATCCGGACACCATTTGTTGTATGTAGCGGTGGCCGAGCACCCAGGTAGCGACCGCAGTCCCTGTCGACTCTACCGGCGGCTGGGACGGTTCAATCCACACCTTGACCTTCACGTCGAACGTGCCCACCATAAAGTCGAGCCTCTTCTGTCCGTCGCCCGGCTCCATGGCGGCATCCATGGCCTTCACGATCGCCTTGCTGTCCGCTGGAGTAATCGCCGCTTGCGCACTGGCGCTGCCCGTGAGTCCGAGAACAATGGTTATTACCGTCAGAATCCAAATTCGGTTTCTCATCGTTGTCTCCTTCTCAATTCCGTTCGCGGAATCCTCGACGGTAAGGTCAGAGAAACCCGCTATTTCCGAGCTGCCTTGATTTGGTCTTGGGGTACGCTTGCGAATGGAAAAGGGACTCGGAATTTCAGGGCAAGGTTATTTCGTTCGTCTCCGCTCGTCAGTGACACGCATCACGCTTCGATGTGACACGGTGACGAAACCCAGTTTTTGGCATTCGGCAGGGAGTCTGTCCCCCTCTGTTCGTGGTGGGAACGGCAACTCCGCTGGAATGAACGAGCCTAGGTCAATTGGTGAAACATCGCCGATTACACTCGTTGGCAAGGGTCGTAAGTGTTGCCCCGAATTACGCCTGCATGGCGCAAGCACCCGCCCCTTGCACAAAACGCAAGGAGCGGGGCACCCAAACCTAATTCTCATCGGCTAAGGTTCGGACCATCCTTCTTCCTGGGTAAATACGCGATTGACAAGGGTGGTTGACAAGGGTCGTAAGTGTTGCCCCGAATTACGCCTACATGGCGCAAGCACCCGGCCCTTGCACAAAACGCAAGGAGCGGGGCACCCAAACCTAATTCTCATCGGCTAAGGTTCGGACCATCCGCCCTCCTGGGTAAATACGCGATTCCCGCAGAAGAGAGGTCCATTTTTCTGCCAAAAGCATTAACATGCTAGGCCTGCCCTAAAGAGGGGTCCATGGAAGGTTCCGTCACACCGCGAAAATTGGCTGGCCGGTACGAGGTGCGGCAGATCCTCGGGCAGGGTGGAATGGGCTTGGTCTATCGAGCCTATGACACTGTTATTCGCCGCGAAGTGGCAGTCAAGACGATTCTCGACATCCCCGATCCCGCTTCGCTGCAGTTGTTCTACAAGGAATGCGATGTACTCGCTTCCATGAGCCATCCCAACATCATTGAGATCTTTGACATCGGCGAGTTCGAGGAAGAAGGCAAGAAAAAACCTTACTTCGTCATGCCGCTTTTGCCGGGCACAACGCTCGAGGCCTTCATCCGCAAGGCCAGCCATCGCCTGACGGTGGAGCGCACGGTGGGGATTATTTCGCAGGCTTGCCGTGGCCTGCAGGCAGCGCATGAACGAGGATTGGTCCACCGAGACCTGAAGCCGAGCAACATTTTCGTGATGGAGGACGATTCGGTCAAGATTATCGATTTCGGTGTGGCTCACATGACCGACACGCATTCCACGCGGGCGCATAAGGGGACGTTGCTCTACATGTCTCCCGAACAGATTGAGCTGAAGGCGCTGTCGGCGGTTTCCGACATTTTTTCGCTGAGCGTGGTTGCCTACGAGGCGCTTACGGGACGGCATCCATTCCAGCGCGCGAGAGCCGACGAGATCGTCGAGGCCATCCGCCGCCAGATTCCGCCTCCGGCTTCCGACATCAACCCGGCGGTGAGTCAATCGATCGGCCGGGTCGTGCACAAAGGAATGGCGAAGCAGCCATGGCACCGCTTTTCCAGCGCGCGCGAGTTTAGCGATGCGCTCAATAAAGCGCTGCGGAACGAACCCATCGAGTTCTTCGATTCATCACGCACCCGTCCCCGGCTGGAACGTGCAACCAAGGCGATGGAAACTGGGGATTACCAGTTTGCCGGAGAAATCCTCGGGGAGTTGGAGGCGGAAGGTCACATCGATTCCTCAATTTCTTCTTTGCGTCATCAATTGGACACGACGGTTCGGCGAAGGACGATCGACCAATTGATGGATGCGGCCAAGGCTCGCTTTGAGGAAGAGGAAGATCCGCTGGCCCTGCAGAAGCTGCAGGAAATCCTGGAGATGGAGCCGGACAATGCTTCGGCGCTGTCTCTGAAGAGCAAGATCGAAAGCCGGCGCAGCGAAAAGCAGATTGAAAACTGGTATCGGCTGGCACGCCAGCACACCGACAATCACGCGTACCCTCACGCTCGCGAAGCCCTGCAGAATGTTCTGCAGCTTAGACCAAACGAGGCCCGTGCCCTTCAACTGATTGCTGAGGTCGATCGCCAGGAACAGGAATACAACAAGCTCCGCCAGGAGAAAGCCCAGATTCATCGTGCTGCAATGGAGGCCTGGCAGAAAGGGGACGTCAGCAACGCTCTTACCAAGCTGGCAGTGGTTCTGGAGTTGGATCGGCGCGCTCCAGACATTTCCAGCCCCGAGGGCAGCGCCACCTACCAGGGCTTTTACAACGAGGTACGCTCCGAGCACGATGCCATGAACACGGCCTATGCGGAGGCGCGCAAACAACTGGGCGAACGCAACTTCAGCAAAGCGCTGTCGGTTTGCGAAACATACCTGGGCAAGTATCCGACCAACGCAATTTTTCAGGCGCTTAAATATGACATCGAAGAGCAGAAGAGACAGGAACTCTCTGCGTTTGTAGCCTCTGTAGACCGGCAAGTGGAGGCTGAGCCCGATCTCGACAAGCGGGTAAACATCCTCAAAGAAGCGCTTCAATTGCATCCTGATGAAACCCACTTTGAACGCGCCCTGCGGTTGGTCAAGGACAAGCGCGATCTGGTGAATTCCATTGTTGCCCGGGCGCACCATCACGAAGAGGAGGGTGCATTCGGCGATGCCCTCAATGATTGGGAAATCCTGCGCACGATTTACAGCCAGTATCCGGGATTGAAGTTCGAAGTGGAGCGGCTGCAGAAACGGCGCGATCAGCAATCCCGCATCGAAGCCAAAACCCGGTTGGTCGAGCAGATCGATGCCTGCCTGCATTCCAGCGACTATGCACGGGCACGGGGCCTTCTGGAGCAGGCTGCCGCTGAGTTTCCTAGTGATGCTGAGCTGGCACAGCTCGAAAAGCTCGCAAACGATGGCCTGCAACGCGCGACGGAGGCGCACCGGCTGATGACGGAGGGCCAGGAGTTATGTGGGCAAGACCGCTTCGCCGACGGCATCAGATTATTGAAGGAAGCTTATGAAGTGGACGAGCACAATGCGCTGACGCGGGCCGTGTTCTCGAATGCATTGATGGAGCAGGCGCGCCTGGTGGCCGAGAAGAACTGGCAGGAAGCAGACCAATTGGCGCGGCAGGCGTTCGAGCTGAATCCGAGCCATCCTCTTTCCAAGACAGTACGCACCCTGATTCTGGACCAGAAGCGGGAACAGACGGTCGGCGAATGCCTTTCCCAGGCACGCAAGTTGCAGGCAGCCGGCGATTTGGTGGGGGCCTTGTCCCGCATTGAAGAAACGCTGACGGCGTATCCGCGCGAACTTCGGCTGATTCAGATTCAGGAAACCGTGCAGCGAGAATTGCTGTCACAACGGCGCCAGGCGCGGCGTCGCGACCTGGAGGAGTTGCGACGGATGGCGCGCGAAGCTGACACCATCACGGACCCCGGCGTGAAGCAGGTTTTCGGGGAACGCGTCCAGGCCCTCGCGGGAAAATATCTGGAGGACGAGGAAGTTCTGGCGGTGGCCAATGGCCTTCTCGGACGGCTGAACATGGCGGCCGTCCAGGGCAAAGGCTCCGGTCGCGATGTCGGGCAGGAGAAAGCGCAGAGTTCGGGAGCGGCTGGGCTTCCTGCTTCTGGAGGAGAAGGCGCAACCGCGTCGGTCTTTTCTCCTGCGACGATGGACGTCACGCTTCCATCACCGTCCAAGGACAGCAGAGCTCCTGTGTCTCATCCGGTCGTCGCTGAATCGTCCGCCACGTCTGCGCCTCCGCCCGCTGAGCCTTTACCCCTGGGTCGGCCTCCTGTGACGACTCCGACCCGTCCCAAGAGCTCATCACAACTCCCACGCGGCGTGATCGCATCTGCTGCTATTGCCGCGGTGCTGTTAGTCGCATTTGTTCTTGTAAGACATCGCCGCCCGGCCATTCCGGCACCAACGATCGCTCGGTTCACCGTGCATACTTCGCCTCCGGGAGCCACTATCCGGATTAACCATGAGGTTCGTGGAACCTCTGATCTGCAAGTTGATTTGCCCGCGGGAAGTTATCAAGTTGAGGCCGAGCTAGACGGCTACCAATCCAAGAGCGGCTCAATTGAGGCCAAGGCTGGCTCACCCGGTTCTATCTCCTTGACTCTCGATCCTGCTTTGCCGGTTGTGAAGCTGTCTTCGGACACGGGCACAGGAAAAGTCTCATTTGACGACCAACCCGCGGTCGAACTCGAAGGTGCGCAGTGGACACTCGACAAGCTGGCGCCCGGAGAGCATACGTTGAAGTTTGACGGCAAGCAAGGAAGCGCTTCGTTTACCTTTTCAAGCGAAACCGGTGCTCCGCCTGCGGTCAAGGGACCGATCGTTGCCAATGGTCTTTTGGCTGTCGTGGTCAGCAATCACGGCAGCCGAGTGCATGTGTACTGCAGCGACCCCGCAGCCAGGCTGAGCCTTGACGGACAGGCAGCAGCCGCCATGGGAGAGAATGGTTGGGAACTCCCCCAAGTCTCTCTGGCGACTCATGAACTTGCCCTGATTCACGGTCAGGATCAGTACAAACTGGTGGTTGATGTCGGGGCTACGCCAAGCCTGGCGGCCTTCCTGGAGTCGGGCCGGAACATCGGGACTCTTGTGATTGTCACTGGCGAGGACAAGGCTCGAGTCTATCTCAATGGACAACTCCAGAAGGGAACCACGCAAGGTGGCCAGCTGCGGATTCCAAATCTCGAGCCAAAGGATTATGTGGTCACGGTCAGCAAGGCGGGCTTTCAGGATCTTTCGCCGCAGAAGGTACGCGTCCGAAAAGGAGAACAGGCTAAGCTTTCCTTCAGCCTGCAACCGGTTCCACATTTGGCCTCTCTCTCCATGCAAGGCGGGACGCCGGGCGCGCAAGTCTTGATCGATCAGGTTGTGGCGGGACTGGTGCAGGCGGATGGAACGTTCAGTCTCACGACCGTCACTCCGGGCGACCACACGATCGAACTGCACAAGGATCGCTTTAAGCCGAAGCGTCTGCAGAAGCACTTCGTTGCCGGCGTCAATGTTGCCCTAGCCGGCGCGGACGCAAGTCTGGACGCGGGCACTGGCGACTTGCGTATCACTTTCTCGCCGCCGGAAGCCGTGGTTAATCTAGTCAAGGCAGGAGAAGCGCCTGTTAAGGTGACGAGTGGCAGCCCGTTAAGTCTGCCGCCGGGCACTTACACTCTCACGGCACGAATTGCTGACGGTTTGACTCGATCGTCCAACGTGGAAGTCGTCGCTGGCCAATCGAAAAGCATTGATCTGCCGCTGGCCCCCAGTGGAATGTCCAAGTGGGATGACCCAGCAGGTTGGAAGCCCGACAAGAACGGCTTTGTGCACAAGGGCGGAGACTTCGTGCTATACGGGGATTCCCCATCGTCCGGAACGTTCGCCTTTTCGGTAATGCTGGAGAAAGGACATCGGCTGCAGTGGGTAGTGAACTATCTCGACCCAAACAATTACATCCTGTTTCAGATGGACGAAAACAATTTCTATCGCACCGTAATGCACAACGGGCAGAAGTCGGACGAATTGAAGATTCCCCATAAGAGTGAAAAGAAGAGTTTTCGCTTTATGCAGATTCGCGTGACACCCAATGAAGTCGTTCATCAGGTGCGGGAAGGCGATGCCTGGGTGATTCTGGACAAGTGGACGGCTCCGGGAACGAATCTGGCTGCAGGGAAGTTCGGCTTCTACATTCCTGGGAATGACCAGGTCGCGCTTGCGAGTTTCAGCCTCTACGCAGATCTGAATACCCACCATTAGCTGCATGGGTGCGGGGGATGGGTGTCCGGAAAAAAGGGCGCCTGTGAACCCCAGTTCCGGGAGGATATTCACAGGCCCGGGCGGTCTTCAAGTGGTCCTAGAAGAAGACTGTAGAGTCAGGCACTGACGCGTTGCGACCCAGGAGAACCGACTCCCGGCACCCCACCGCGCCGCCAAATTTAACCTTCCGCAGCGCGTATGCGCCCACTTACTGCCTCCTGCTGCGGCCCGCGCGTTCCTTCCGCTATACTGATCATGTATGCCTGTGCTGAAGAATATTGCGGCCATCGCCAAGGGCATGAGCATCACCTTCATGGAGATGTTCCAGCCTACGCAGGTGGAGAACTATCCCGATGGGCCGGGGCCGCTTCGGGGCGCCAAGTTCCAGGAGCGTTTCCGCGGCGTGCACGTCCTGCAGCGCGATGAGAACGGATTGGAAAAGTGCGTAGCCTGTTTCCTGTGCGCGGCGGCCTGTCCCTCGAACTGCATTTATATCGAAGCGGCGGAGAATACTGCCGAGCATCGGGTGAGTGGGGCGGAGCGCTACGCCAAGGTCTACAACATCGACTACAATCGATGCATCTTCTGTGGATACTGCGTCGAGGCTTGTCCCACGGATGCGATCACCCACGGGCACGGCTTCGAAATCGCGAGCTTTAACGCCAGCAACCTGGTTTACCGCAAAGAACAAATGCTGGCTGCCCGGCCAGCACACATGGGAGCAAACGCGGTGTTCAATCGAGCTGAGGTTGCAGGTGGCGCGCCGGCAGTGCCCGTACCGGGGAGCTAGGTTTTCAGTTTCCGTGCGAAAGATAGATGACGCCGGTCCCCCAACCGAGGACCGGCGTTCGTATATGGAAGCGTCCACGCAGAACATTCAGCGCGCCGAGGAGTTCGCTAACCACAAGGGACACGAACGAAGGAAGATCCGAGAATTCTTGGTCAAGTGCTAAGTGTTGTGAGCCGGAAGCCAGAAGCCAGAAGCTAGGAGCCAATGCCTGATTTCCTCCAAACCGTTCGCGAACGCGTCGTCATCTACGACGGCGCCATGGGCACGAATATTCAGTTTCGCAATCCTAGTGTCGACGATTTTTGGGGCAAGGAGGGATGCAACGAACTCCTCGTGCTGAGCCGGCCCGACATCATCAAGGACATCCACGCCGCATTCTTCCGCGTTGGTTGTGATGTGGTCGAAACCGACACATTCGGAGGCGCGCGGGTGGTTCTTGCCGAATACGATCTGCAGGACAAAGTTGCCGAGATCAACATTGCCGCCGCCCGGATCGCGAAGGAAGTCGCCCAGCAATTCTCCACCAAAGACAAACCGCGGTTTGTCGCCGGGTCGATCGGCCCCACGACCAAGCTGCCCTCGCTCGGCCACATCAAGTTCGACGACATGGTTGCAGGCTACGTCGAGCAAGCCAGCGCACTAATCGAAGGCGGCGTGGACGTCCTGCTGATTGAGACTTCGCAGGATCTTTTGCAAGCGAAGGCCTGTCTGGTAGGGGTTTTTGAGGCGATGCGCAAAGCAGGGAAGCGTCTGCCGGTCACAATTCAGGTCACGCTTGAGGCCACGGGTACGATGCTGTTGGGGACGGAAATTGGCGCGGCGCTAACTGCACTCGAACCGTTCGATGTAGACATCATCGGCCTCAACTGCGCCACCGGGCCGGTTGAGATGAACGATGCCGTGCGCTTTCTGGGCGCGAACTCGACCAAGATTGTTTCCGTGCTGCCCAACGCCGGGCTTCCGCAGAATGAAGGTGGACACGCCGTCTACAAGCTGACGCCGGAAGAACTGGCGAAGTATCACAAGCATTTTGTTCAGGACTACGGCGTCCGCATCGTGGGTGGTTGCTGCGGCACGACTCCCGACCACCTGAAAGCCGTCGTGGATGCGGTTTGCGGCGTGGAACCGGCCAAACGCGATGTACGGCCGACCGCGGCGGCATCGAGCGCTTACACATCGGTTCCCCTCGATTTGGATCCCAAGCCCCTGAGTCGTGGCTGAAGAAATGAATACCACGACTCGGGTGGAGCATTTCCGAAACCTGGTGCGAGGCAAGAAGTACGACGACATTCTGGCGCTGGCAAAGAAACTGGTGAACGAAGGCTCGCACATGCTCGATCTGTGCTGCGCCATCGTCGGTGAGGATGAGAAGGGTTACATCACAGCCATTCTGGAAAAGGTCGCGACTCGGGTGCCTGCGCCGATTCTCGTCGATTCCACCGAGGCGGATGTAGTCGAAGAGGCGCTTAAACGCATTCCGGGGAAGGCCATCATCAACTCGATCAATCTGGAAGATGGCGAGAAGCGCACTTCAAAAGTGCTGCCCATGGCGAAGCGATACGGCGCCGCGGTGATTGCGCTCACTATTGATGAAGATGGCATGGCGCTGACTGCCGAAAAGAAGACAGCCATTGCCAGGCGTATTTACGAGCTGGCGACGACGAAGTACGGCATTCGTCCCGTGGACATTATTTTCGATGCGCTCACGCTGCCGATTTCGACGGGGCAAGAGGAATACCGCTCGGCGGGAATGGAGACGCTGAACGCGATCAAGCGGATCAAACAAGAATTACCCGATGTCAAAACAATTCTTGGAGTCAGCAATATCTCGTTCGGGCTGGATGCTTATCCGCGGCGAGTGCTGAATTCAGTTTTCATGCATGAGGCGGTGGACTATGGCCTGGACATGGCGATTGTCAACTACACGAAAATCTATCCCTTATACAAGATCCCTCATGAAGAGGTTGAACTAGCGCGCAAGCTGATCTACCAGGACCGTTCCGACGGCGATCCGCTGCAAAAATACATGCAGCATTTTGCCGGGACCAAGGGCAAGGTGCAAGGGTCGACAACGGCCCATGTGGAGACGTTGTCGGTTGACGACAAGTTGAAGTTCGCCATCATCAATGGTGAAAAGGCGGTAGGGCAGGGTGCGCATAAGAAAACCCTGGAAGAGCTTCTGGAAGACGCCCTCCACGAATACACACCGCTGGAGCTGATCAATACGGTTCTACTGGACGGAATGCGAACAGTTGGAGAATTATTCGGAGCACGCAAGATGCAGTTGCCGTCGGTCCTCGATTCGGCGGGAGTGATGAAGCAGGCAGTGGCGTATCTTGAGCCGAAGATGGAGAAGAAGGCGGGCTCGCAGAAGGGCACCATTGTTCTGGCGACCGTGAAGGGTGATGTCCACGATATTGGGAAGAACCTGGTTGACATTATTCTGACCAACAACGGCTTTAAGGTCATCAATCTCGGAATCAAGCAGCCCGGCGACACGATCATCAAATCGGCGCAGGATAACAAGGCGGACGCCATTGGGCTCAGCGGGCTGCTGGTGAAGTCAACGCTGGAGATGAAGTACGTCATTCAGGATCTGGAACGACAGAAATTGGAGTTTCCAGTCATCTGTGGCGGCGCGGCCTTGACCAGAAAGTATGTCGAGGATGATCTGCGGCGGGAGTATTCGAATGCCGTGTTCTATGCCGATGATGCCTTTGCCGGGCTGCACATTATGGAGGATCTGGCCACGGCCAATGGCAAAAAGCAGACCCGTCTGCAAGAGGGACGCACTGTGAAGGAGTATGCGAAAGCGGCTGCGGTGGACGAGGAGACTGGACCTGTCTTCTCCGAGCGAAGCGCCGTGGTGAGCGATGCCCCGAGTATTCCCATGCCTCCATTTTGGGGAGTGCGAGTGCGAAAGGATTTCGATCTGCGAGAAGTCTTTCAGTACATCAACGATACGGCCCTGTTCAAGAATCAGTGGCAGTTGAAGACGGCGTCACAGGAAGATTATGTGCGGCTGGTGGAACAGAAGTTTCGTCCGATCAAGATGCAACTGCAGGAAGAGATTATTGCGAGCGGGATTTTTGAGCCTAAGGTCGTGTACGGGTATTTCCCGGCTCAGGCCGACGGGAATGATGTGATTGTGTATGAGGAAACGCGGGCGGGGGCGCCCGCGCCACACGAGTTGTTGAGGTTCACATTTCCGCGGCAGCGGGAGGGGCGGAAGCTTTCCATTTCTGATTTCTTTGCTCCCAAAGCCTCGGGAAAGATGGATGTGATCGGACTGTCTCTGGTGACGATTGGCTCGAAGGCTTCGGAGGAAACGCAGCGCTTGTTTGAAGGCGGAGAGTATACGCGGTATCTCTATCTGCACGGGCTCAGCGTGGAGACGGCGGAGGCGTTGGCGGAATATCTTCACAAGAAGATGCGGGAGGAGCTTGGCATCGCAGGCGAGGACTCACCCCACACTCGTGATCTGTTCCATCAGAAATATCAGGGATCCCGCTATTCGTTTGGCTACCCGGCGTGTCCTAACCTGGAAGATCAGACCAAACTGTTTGCACTGCTGCATCCTGAAGAGAATGTGGGCGTGAAGCTGACGACTGGATTCTTGCTGGAACCGGAGCAGTCGACGTCGGCCATTGTGGTGCATCATCCCCAGGCGAAGTACTTCGTGGTGTGAAGAGCCACCCTCCTTATTCGGACTCCCGAGATCTGTGCCGACCTTACTCAACTCTCGGCCCCGAACTCGCAAACTTGAGCGGTCACATAGTCCACGGATCGAAAGCAGGCACGCCGGTCGCGGCGATGTCGCGTGTATTTCGGGTTACGAGAATCAGATTGTGGTGCTGAGCTGTGGCGGCAAACAATCCATCAATAACAGGGAGGGCTGAGTTCCTTGCAGCTGCGCTCCCCGCGATTCGTCCCCAACGATCGGCGACCTGCTGATCGATTGGCAAAATGCGGTCTGAGAAGCGAAGTGCGAGTTCGTGGTCGAGCCAGGCTTCGAGCCTGACACGGCGTGCCGAGTGGGGCAGGGAAGCAATGCCTTTACGAATCTCGCCTAGGGTAAGAACACTCAGATAAAGCAAAGTCTCCTCCGTGGTCTCGATCCACTTCGTCACTCTTGGTTCGGGCTTGGCCTTGACCAGCTCCGAAATGACGTTGGTATCGAGAAGGAAACCGCTCATAGTTCGACCTTCCGTCCGTAATCCGGCTTGCGATCGAGAGTCAACCTAGCTTCTGCCAGAGGCGATTCCGCGAAGAACTTCACCAGACTGCGTGGCTGGCGTGTACGCGCCGTGAGCCGTTCGAATTCCTCAGCCGGGACGATCACAACTGCTTCCTTGCCCTGCCGGGTCACGTATTGTGGTCCCTCGGAACGGGCGCGCCGGAACACCTCGCTGAATTGGGCTTTGGCGGTCTGAAGTTGCCAGCGGCGCGAGGATCCTGCAGATGTACTTTTGGCGGACGATGCGGCAATTGGTTTAGGCCTCGACATGACGGATCGTAGTAGACTAGTCTGACTAGTCAAATATAAAACAAAAGTGATCGCTTGGCAAGAGGTTACAAAGAGTGCCTAAGAATTGTTGCTGAATCCATCCAGGATTTTCGCCGGGAACCTGCCAACTGAGACTGTTGTAGTATATCCAGCCAGCGGTTGTTTATGAGCCGAGCCTCAGTCTGGTCGTGCCCCTGATTGGTTTTTTTTAACCAGCTCGCTTGCCGGGAGCAGCGAGCTTGGGGAATGGAACGTTGAAAGGCCTACTCCTCCGCATTGTCGTCGCCGTGGTCTTGCTTGTGCTGTTAGCTTACGCGGGCGATTACATCTCGGTCCGTTACAGGATACCGAAAGGCCGCGATCCGTTTTCTACCGTGACCATCCAGCCCTACTATGCGATTCACGAGAAGAATGGAAGGACGGAATACGACTTCGCACAACCGGAAACGCAGGTGTGCGTTCGATCCCTGTTTCCTCACCTTGGCTACAGTCCATGTTGGTATGTGAACCGGCATACCGACAAACGAATCGACATATAGACTCAGGTTTCCGGTTTCCCCTCTTTGTGGTTTTCCAAGTGGTACCATCTAGCTGGTTTCAGGAGTTTACGGACGCCGGAATCACAGATGACAGGAGCATCCCGCGCAGTCGCATCGCCCCGTGTCGTAAGCATCGATGACTTTCGGCCTATGGCGCGTCGCCGATTGCCGAAGGCGGTTTTCGACTATCTGGACGGGGGCGCGGAAGGTGAGGTCACTCTCCGCGAGAACTGCCGGGCATTTGAAGACGTCACCTTCCGTCCCCGTCACGCCGTAGCGCTCGCGAATTGTGAGTTGTGCACCCGCGTGCTGGGTTTCGACCTTTCCCTTCCATTCTTGTTGGCTCCTGTGGGATACAGCCGTCTCATGCATCCGGGTGGTGAGGTCGCGGCCGCTCGCGCGGCGGGCGCGGCGAGTACTGCTTATATTCTGTCCACGATCTCTGGGCACAAACTGGAGGACGTCAAAGCGGGTTCCCGCGGTCCAGTCTTCTACCAGCTTTATCTGATGGGCGGTCGAGGGGCGGCCGAAGCCGTGATCGAAAGAGCACGGGTCGCGGGATTCTCCGCTTTAGTGGTGACGATTGATACACCGGTATCCGGCATGCGCGAACGGGACTTTCGCAACGGTATGAAGGAACTGATCAGCGGTGGCCTGCTCGCGAAAGTTCCGTTTGTCTCACAACTGTTGCGGCATCCCGGGTGGCTGATCAGTTTTCTGCGCGATGGTGGCCTGCCGGCGCTTCCGAATGTAGTCGTCCCGGGGGAGGGGCCGATGACGTTGGTTGACATCAGCGCCGCCTTGGCCAAAGCGGCGGTAACCTGGGCCGACTTGGGTTGGATTCGCGAGTGCTGGCGTGGTCCCATTGTGGTTAAGGGAGTCCTAACCGGGGATGATGCTCGTCACGCTATCGATGAGGGCGCAGCGGCTGTAGTGGTATCGAATCATGGCGGCCGCCAGCTGGATTGTGTTCCAGCCTCTTTGCGAGCCTTGCCTGAAGTTGTACAGGCAGTGAACGGTCAAGTCGAGATCCTGATGGACGGAGGAATTCGGCGCGGCACTGACATCGTCAAAGCCATCTGCTTGGGGGCGCGCGCGGTGTTGTGTGGGCGTGCTTATGCCTATGGTCTCGCTGCGGCGGGCGAAGCAGGAGTGGTGCGTGCGATTGAGATTTTGCGAACTGATGTGGAACGCACGCTCAGGCTGCTCGGGTGCCCATCTATCGCCGCCCTGGACCGGTCGTACGTGAATGTTCCAAAGAGCTGGGAGTGGAGTTGATTTGTCCGGCCGCGAGTTGTGCCAGGTTCGGGACAGCCAAGTTTAGCGCTTCAGTCAGCTAGAGAACTCTCTTCGACGGAGCATTTCATGCACTGGACCCAGATTTACGATCCATTCGGTCATTGGTGGCTGTCGACGCTGGTGGCCGGGCTTCCGATCATTGTCCTTTTCGGACTTTTGGCAGGCCTCAAAGTGAAGCCACACTGGTGCGCCATTGCCGGGGCTTTGACAGCGATAGCAGTTGCAATTCTGTTTTTCAAGATGCCGCTGATCCTGGCCGCCATGAGCTTCGGATATGGGGTTGCCTTCGGCTTGCTTAAGATCGCCTGGATCGTTCTCGCGGCTGTCTATCTCTATGACATCTCGGTCGAGACCGGGCAGTTCGAAATCATGAAGGAATCGATTGCCGGAATCACGGCTGACCGCCGGCTGCAAGTTCTGTTAGTCGCGTTTTGTTTTGGAGCTTTCATCGAGGGTGCGGCAGGCTTCGGAGCTCCGGTAGCCATCGCCGGGGCTTTCATGATCGGGCTGGGATTCAGGCCGTTTCACGCCGCCGCGCTGAATCTGATTGCCAACACCGCGCCGGTAGCCTGGGGCGCCATCGGAACTCCGGTTCACACGCTCGCAGCCGTCACCGCCCTTCCTGAGTCCGATCTCAACGCCATGATTGGCCGCATCCTTCCTTTTACCGCGGTGATCGTTCCGTTCTGGCTGGTGCGGACTATGGTGGGATGGCAGGAAACCTTTGAAGTGTTGCCAGCCATCCTCGTGGTGGGATTTTCGTTCGCTCTTACTCAGTTCTTCTGGTCGAATTATGTCGATAGCAATCTCGTCGACATCATGGGAGGCGTGGTATCGATCGTTGCCGTCGTAACCTTCCTCCGCTTCTGGAAGCCGAAAAAGATCTGGCGTTTCGATTACGACAAAGACGCCGTCACTTTGCCGCCGCCCACCGGGGAGATCACGGACCAGTTCGGCGGTGAGTGGTCGGCGGAGAAGTTTGACGGATACGTGAAAGCGCGTCCGTATCCCGCTGGGCAAGTCTTGAGAGCGTGGATGCCTTTCGCCATCCTCTCAGTGTTTGTCCTCCTGTGGGGGCTGCCATCGATCAAGCTCGCCTTGAACCGAGCGACCACGCCGGCTTTTCGGGTCACGCTTGCGGATGGCAAACCTCGACCGGGTCCACCGGGGTGGGACGTGCCCTACTTGCACGGTGCGATTTATCGCTCCGCGCCTGTCGTGGTCAAGCCAACTGCCGAGCCTGCGAGATACGATTTCAACTGGCTCTCGGCAACCGGGACGGGCTGCTTCTTCGCCGCTATTGTTTCAGGACTGCTGCTGGGGATGGGCCCGGTTCAGCTTATGAAAGTTTTCTGGCGCACGCTGGTGCGCATGCGGCTGGCCATGATCGCAATCTCATTCATGTTGGGCCTGGGTTACGTAACCCGGTACTCGGGGCTGGACGCCGTGTTGGGCCTTGCATTCACCCGCACGGGTTGGCTCTATCCGTTTTTCGGCACATTCCTGGGCTGGCTAGGGGTCGCGCTCACCGGCAGCGACACGTCCTCGAATGCGCTCTTTGGGAGCTTGCAGCGAATTACGTCCCAGCAACTCGGCATTGATCCGGTTCTTATGTGCGCCGCGAATAGCGCTGGCGGCGTCATGGGGAAAATGGTGGATGCGCAATCCATCACGATTGCCACGGCTGCCACCGAGCAAGTGGGGAATGAGGGGATTATTTTCCGTTTTGTGGTGTGGCACTCGGTGGCCCTGGGTGCCATCGTAGGAATTATCGTCATGCTGTACGCTTACGTTTTCCGCTCTGCCGTGCCGCATGGGCTGATGTTTGTGAAGTGACGGCGGGGTTGGTTAAGGCTCAGAACAATCTGTCAGGTTGCTTATCCTCGATTCGATTGTGAACCCGCCGGTTGCATATAACCCTCCAACAGCGAGAGAAGCGGTTCGCGCAGGTTAGGCCCGCAGGCGATCAGGCCCGAGATGAGCGGGTCGCGGCGATTGCACTGCAGGGGACCGTTTTCCAACGTGCTGACAAATCCTCCGGCGCTGGTCACCAGAGCGACTCCAGCAGCTACGTCCCATTCATTCTTTGGAACCAGGGTGAAGGTAATATCGACGAGGCCGGCTGAGACCAGGGCCAGTTTATAGGCGACCGATCCCATGGGTCGAACCTTGAAATTTGCGCCTTCAAATTGCTTCCATTCTCCCCGCTTGGTTTCGCTTCTGCTGGCCAACACTGTGGCGCCATCCAGGGTAGTCCGCTGGCTGGGACGAGCAGGCTTGCCGTTGTAGGTCACGCCCGACTCGATCGATCCCAGGAAAACCTCGTTAGTGGCTGGATTGCAGATTCCTCCGGCTACAGGCCGGCCATTTTCCACCATGGCGATAGAGACGCAGAACTCCGGAATACCGGCAACGAACTCGCGCGTGCCATCCAGCGGATCAACCACCCAAACCCGGCTCTTCTCCAAACGCGTGTAATCGTCCACGCTTTCTTCCGAGAGCCAGCCCTCCCCATCACGCAGCAACTCCTTGCGCAGCACTGCATCGAGTGCCCGGTCTGCTTCAGTTACGGGATCATGTCCAATCTTGTATTCCGCCTCAATGGCGCCGGCGGTGAAACGGCTGAACACGACACGGGCCGCTTCCATCGCGGACTGGATGCGTCGCAGAGTTTCGGCGTTGGAGTTTTTGTCATGAGGATCTGGAGACTCTCCTGCTCAGGCCCACAGCATGCGTGCGCCGGTTGCCAGCAGTACCGTGCAGAGCAGGCGTCTCAACCAGGGCACCGGAAGGCGAGTGCTCAACTGCGAACCCAGCAGCCCACCGGGAATCGAGCCGATCAACAGGGAACCTACCAGGTAAGGATCGATATTGCCGAGCCGGAAATGCAACAGGCTGGTGACGCCGGTGAGGATTACAGCATGCACAATGTCCGTGCCGACCATCACCTTGGGCGAGAAACTGTAGAACAACAGCAGAAGCATCATGATGATGCTGCCTGAGCCGACGGAAGTCATGCCTACCAGAAAGCCCGCCAAAAGCCCGATGGCCGACATACCGATGAAGGACTGCAAGGTTGGAGAACGATGGGCGACGTGCTCTTCGATCCGGTTCTGGAAGAGCATGAGAGTCGGAATGCAGATCAACAGAATCCCGACCGCCGTCGTAATGAACGTATTGACGCCAGTCCCATAGACGGTTCGAAGATGACCCAGCAAGCTTACCCCGAGTATCGATCCCGGGATGCTGCCCGTGGCCAGTGCCACTACTACTTTTTTTCGAACGGTTCCTTTGTTGAGATGAACGACGCTGGAGCCGATTTTCGTAACGAAGTTGAAGAGCGCGTCAGATCCAACCGCGATGATCGGGGGTATTCTCAGAACAAAAATCAAGACAGGGAGCAGAAGCACACCTCCGCCCACCCCTGTCATGCCGATCAGAGTGCCTACCACGAAGCCGATCAGGACCTTTTCGATGAGCATGCAAACCCGCTACAAGTCTACCTCGTTCACTCAGTCAAGACGCTTGTCCATTCACTCCGATGAAGCCCTCGCGCTCCAGATGCAAAATGATCTGTTGCGCTGCCTCTTCGGGACTTAGTTCGGCCGTATCAATCACAACTTCAGCATCCTTGGGTTCTTCGTACGGGTCTGAAATGCCGGTAAACTCCTTGAGAATGCCGGCTCGAGCCTTGGCATAGAGACCCTTACGATCGCGCTGCTCGCAAGTCTCCACCGTGGTCGCGATATGCACCAGGATAAAGCCGCCGACAGGTTCGATCATGCTGCGCACGGCTTTGCGGGTCGCATCATACGGAGCGATGGGAGCGCAGATCGCGATCCCACCGTTCTTGGTAATCTCCGAGGCGACATATCCGATGCGCCGGATGTTGATGTCGCGATGTTCTTTCGAGAAACCCAACTCCGAAGAGAGATGTTTCCGCACCAGGTCTCCATCCAACAGCGTGACTGGACGACCGCCTGCCTCGAGAAATTTGGTTACGAGGACATTGGCGATGGTCGATTTACCTGAGCCCGAAAGTCCGGTGAAGAAAATCGTTACGCCCTGCTTGTGCCGTGGCGGATAGCTGCGGCGCAATTCCTTCACGACCTCGGGGTAGGTAAACCAACTGGGAATTTCACGTCCTTCATTAAGGCGGTCCCGCAGTTCGGTACCTGAGATGTTCAAAACGCGCGAGCCGTTGGTCACTTCATTGTCCGGAACGTACTGATCCTGATCTTCGAGGTAGACCATCATGTTAAAGGGAACCATGGTAACCCCGATGTCGGCTTCGTGCTTCTTGAACAGTTCCTGGGCTTCGTAGGGACCGTAGAAGTTTTTGCCGTCGGAATCTTTTCCCGGACCCGCGTGGTCGCGGCCCACGATGAAGTGCGTGACCCCGTGATTCTTGCGGATCAGCGCGTGCCAGATGGCCTCGCGCGGCCCGCCCATGCGCATCGCCAGCGGCAGCATGGAGAGTTTCACGCTTCCAGTCGGGAACTTGGAAAGAAGCAACTGGTAGCAGCGCACCCGAGTGAAGTAATCGACATCGCCGGGCTTCGTCATCCCGACTGACGGATGAAGGAGCAGGTTGGCTTCGACCTGTTTCGCCGCGCGGAACGTCAACTCCACATGGGCGCGGTGCATAGGATTGCGGGTTTGGAAGGCCACGACACGGCGCCAACCCAGACGGGCAAATTCGGCGCGCAATTCCGCCGGAGTCAGGCGGAGCGTACGGAAGTCGTAGTGCGAAGGCATCTGCATGCCTTCGAGACGGCCTCCCACATACCAGGGGTTGCCCTTGTTGAGCAAGTAATCGACGCCAGGATGAACTGGGCTGGTGGTTCCGAATACGGATTGAGCTTCGGCCTTACGGTCTGGCTGCCAAACATCTTCGACATGAAGAACCGCCAGCATGACGCCTTCGGCATCGCGCAGCGCGACCTTGCTGCTGCCCGGCTTCAGCGACTTGGCGAAATCTTCTTTGACGTCGAGCGTGATCGGCATCGGCCACAGAACGCCGTTGCTCAACCGCATGTTGTGGCAGACGCCTTCGTAATCCGCCCGTGTCATGAATCCCCGCAGAGGCGAAAATCCTCCGCTGATCAGCAACTCGAGATCGCAGATCTGGCGCGGTGTGAGATCCCAGGACGGCCATTCTCGCGAATGGGCCTTCAGCTCTGCGATTCGCTCGGGGGCCGCAATCAGGTCGGCGAGTTCTCCGCCGTGCGGCGCAATAATGTGGCTGGTTGAAGCGATCAAATCCTTGCTCCTTATGACTACAGGTTTATTAGCACACTACGTTGTAACCGTTTGCCATGCAGGCAATATGATTGTTACAGTTTGCGGCCCACGGGGCTAGCGAGGGGAGCGAAACGGGCGATGCGCCAGAATACCGCGTGGCGCGCGGGGCAACAAGACGTCCCAACTGGTTAGAGCGAGTCAAGCTTCGCTACGAGCAATTTGCATACCCTTTGCCGTCCAAGGTTTGGGCTGCTATGTACTTCTTAAACGGAGGGTTAAAGGTGGCACCCACTTTATCTTCTCTGCGTCGACGAAAAATGTGAAAACCTTTGCACTCAAGGTGCAGTTCCCATCCCGCGGAGGGAATCAACTTGATTAACTCCCACCGTCGGAGAACCGCTTTTGAGCAGGGGTGCTTTTGAGAGATTCCATAGTCGCAGCTTGCCGTGCCGCAACCGTAGGTTCCTTGATCGAGTACTTCAGCAGGCACCACACGGCGCGCACTCCATCTTTCCAACCTATCTTTTTTCCATCTTCATAGGTTCGACCCCAGTAGCTGATGCCAACTTCATAGATCCGCAAGTGACGCTTTGCAACTTTGACCGTGATCTCGGGCTCAAATCCGAACCGGTCCTCCTCGATCGGAATGGATTGAATTACCTCGCGACGGAAAACTTTGTAGCAAGTTTCCATATCGGTCAGGTTGATGTTGGTGAGACAATTTGAGAGCAACGTCAGCAGGCGGTTTCCCACCGAGTGCCAGAAATAAAGCACGCGATGCGGGGCTGCGCCCAGGAAACGCGAACCGTAAACCACATCAGCCTTGCCCTGAACCAGCGGATCGAGCAACAGAGGATAATCTGCGGGATCGTATTCCAGGTCCGCATCCTGAATGATCACGAAGTCTCCCGTGGCCTCCTGAATTCCGCGGCGCAGCGCCGCTCCTTTACCCATGTTCCGCGGTTGCAGAAAAACCTGGACCTGGGGATATTGGCGGTTCAACGCGGAGAGAATTTCCTGGGAACCGTCCCGCGATCCGTCATCCACGCAAAGCACTTCGAGTTCGAGCGGTACCGCTAGCACACGCTCGACTACATCGCGTAACGTGACGCACTCGTTGTAAACCGGTATGACGACCGACAATTTCATTTGAGGAAAGTTTCCCTAGTGTAGAACATTCCTTCGTTTTAGCTTCACCTTTTCCGGGACCGGGCCTCCCGCAACGTTGTTTTGACATCGTGGTCAGCTGAATCTGTAGTCTTCGGCAGTCCTTAACCCGGCCAGCCCCGTACACGTGCAGTTTGGTTCACGAGATGCCAAGAAGTGTAATTAGTTCTCAGAACCCTTACATAATCATGGAATTTTGTCCTAAGGTGTTTGCCTTAAGAATCCATCCGGCGTTCGGGCTGGAAACCATTGAAAACGGTGGTTGTTAAGTTTGGTGCCGAAGCATCGGCAGAGGTCGTCACTGCCCTAAGAATATGGGATTTATACACAGCAAAAGAGCGCCTTGGGTGATTTCGGTGGCTTGCCCTAATTCCCCTTTATTGTCTGCTACTTAGATGCTTGTTTGAGGTGACCGCAAGGAATCCGGTGACCTGCCCGGTCAGGGTTCCGTGCTGCGTCCAATGTTGGTCAGGCTGAGTTAATCCCCGTTTCAGTTTGTTGTGAGATCAGATACTAGAAACCACTGAGGAAAACCGGCCTACTTGGCAGCCTGAATGCTATGATTTTTTGGAGACCCAGCCAAAATTGTGCTTCCTAAGGTTGTGGCTGGTTGGCGAAGGGCGCTCGCCGCAGGGGAGATGTGGAAAACTTCCCGGGCGGCGTCGGTTGTTTATTTCACCCCTGAGGAAAGAGCTGGAATGGAGGAAAAGCCTGTTCGCTTGGGCCCGCGGGAGCAGCAGATTGCCGAATTGCTGTTGCAGGGCTGTGACAATACGGAAATTGCTGCGCAACTGAAAATGGCCCGACGCACGGTCAAGGCGCACTTCAATCGTCTCTTCCAGCGCTTTGGCATTGACGGCGGTATCAAACGAGTCAAACTCGCGACAACCTTATACCGGAGGCAGCTATGTTTGGAGGAGAACGCTACGGAAAACGCGTTCCGAACGAACGAGAGCGGCGAGTCATCGAGCTTGTCGCTCAAGGGCTCAAGAACAGTGAAGTCGCAGAAGCAATCGGCACGACTGAGCATGTCGTAAAAAATTATCTTCGCGTCATCTATGACAAACTTGGACTGTGGAATCGGGTTGAACTCGCTCTCTGGTACGAGGCGCGTCGGCATGAGTCTCTAGTACGAGCTTGAGCAAACAGCTCGACGCGATGCCGCTGAGACCCAAACTAAACTTGGACCAAATATCTCTGACCTCCGCGCGCCGCTGACGCGGGGGTTTTTCCTTTTGGAGTTGTTGTGACGGATAACGAACTGGACGGTAGCCTGGCAGTCCCGCAGGCACTACTGAAGCGGAGACTAATCGCAGTTTTTTCGAGCTGCGGGCTCAAACTGATCCATCTGAGCGTCGCGCTGCGTCGTAAATTTCCCTCCTGGGGTCTTGCCATACAGGTCTGATCCAGAGCAATAGTAAAGAGCGGTGTGCAGGTCGACCCATACCTGGGCATTAGGGTTGCCAAGATAAACCGGCGTGGGCGGCGTCTCCGCTAATCCTAAACCCACTAGTAGTTTTTCAAAAAGAGTGAGACTGGGCTGAGGAGGATTTTTCGCTTGAACATGGTTCTCAGCCGGACGCATGCCCCATCCCGATAGGACGATCAAGAGCAGAACCACCGCTGCTCCGACATAAAGGTCCGCGCGATGCTTGGCCAACCAGATTCCGCCGGCCGATTTCGGGTGCAGGGACTCCAGCCACTCGTGAGCTTTGTTTGCTGAAGCCCAAGGCGATGGCGATTTCGCAGGTTCTTGAACTGCCTCGGAAACCAGAGCCGCGTCGTCCGCGGTCTCACCATCAATATTTAACCCTGAGTCGCTTTCCGGCGCTACCTCGGGTTCATTTGGTTCGTCCGAGAATTGATCGATTACCTTCTTTAGTTCGGGGGAAAGTTCTAGAGAGAGTTCGTGAGAAACCTCGGGAGAAAGCCGAGCTTCAGTGATTGCCGGCGAACTGACTTCGGTTTCTTCGCTATAATTTTCGGCTTCTTCATGTTGCTTGTTTTCCGCTGCCTGCTGGAGATGCCACAGAGATGCCCATTTGCTTTGCAAGTCGCCCGAAGGCAAAGCTGATGGTCGTGCGGTTCCGCATCTGCCGCAGAATAGTTCTTGTTCTCCAAACTGGTATCCGCACTGGGCGCAGACTGTTTCGCGGCCGGATTTCGCGCTCGACTCGCTGGCGGGAATGGTAACGCCCGGATCTGGTGTTTCTGCTGCTGGTTCAACCGCGTTCTCCGGCGATTCGATAACATCACCCGCAGGAGCAGCAACGCCTTTCGCCGGTTCCACTGCAAGGCGCTCAAGTTGCGGTTTGATTCGTTCCAGAGCGTCCAGCATGGCGGCGCGCTCTGCCGCGAGCTTCTGCCGCCACTCCTTGTCAGCGGCTCTGGCGATTGCCTCCGTCATTAATCCCGCCATGAGTTGGCAACTTCGCATCTCGGGCTCTTGAATCGAGTCAGCATCCGCGAATCGAATCTCCAGCAGACCAGCCAAGTGGCCTTCGTGATGAAGTGGTAACGCCATGGACGGTTTGTCCGCATGCTCCCGGCTGAATTCGGTAGTCAGCCGGCCGTCAGCGGAGAGACTCGAATCCATCGGCAGGCTTGATCCGGTCAGACTTGCAGCATCTCCCGTGGCTGCGCAGTATTCCAGTCGATTCTCCCGCACTACCGCGACTGCCACTCCGGTCGCGTGCGTGATCTTCTGCAGCCGCTCGACAATCACATTCGCTGCGACTTGCAAGTCGCTGGCTTGCGACCGCAGAAACTCCTGCGTCTCGACGATCTGGGCGAGTGCTACTGCGGGATCAGGCCTCGGGCGGCTCCCGACTTCAAACGTCTTCTGCTCCTGGAGCACATGAGCGGCTTCCAGGAGTTGCTGGAACGTTGTTTCATCCAGTGCCGGCTTTTCCCGTTCGCTTATAATTGGTGGCTCCAAGTGGCCAAGTGTTCCCGGCTTGTGTGGCTCCGCCATGGGCTAATGCAATTCGCCGTCCACAATGTTGCGCTCAAGCCCGCAACCGCTTGATTCTAGCAGTCTTGACGGGCTCGAACCATACCCGAATGGATGCACTCAAGTGCTTGCACTTCTTGCGATTATGGGTCAATTCAGATCTCACTCTGTGGCCAAAAGTCCCAGGCGGCGGACGTACACGGAAATGGGAGAATCTCAAGAACCCGACGCACTGGCGGGATGTGAAAAGTATTGCACTTTCCCGGCCCTGCGTCAGCTCCTGTCCGATTGTGGACATCCCATCTCACGAGCGAACACCTGTTACGCTCACATCCGACATTCAGCTCCGTCAAATCAAAGGCTTAGCGGATTGGTAAGGGAAGGGAAGTTGCTTCGCATACGAGGTCTGATGCAAGGATATCGCCGATGCAAACGCTACTGGAAGACGTTCGTTACGGACTCCGCACCTTGCGGAAGAACCCGGGTTTCACTGCGGTTGCGCTGTTGACCCTGGCTCTCGGCATCGGAGCCAACACTGCCGTCTTCTCGATCGTGAATGGCGTTCTCCTTAACTCCCTGCCGTTCCACGACCCTGACAAACTGGTTGTGCTGTTTGAAAGCAAGCCACATTTCAAGGAAGGCTCGATCTCCTATCCCAACTTCCTCGACTGGCGTCGTGAGAACCATGTGTTCACGTCGATCTCGGCCTATCGTCCTGACACTTTCAGTCTCACGGGCACCGGCGAAGCCGAGCAGGTTCGAGGCGAGATGCTGTCCGCAGATTTTTTTTCCGTCCTAGGCGTGAAGCTCTTGCTCGGCCGCACGTTTACTCCCGAGGAAGACCAGTTGGGCGCGGGTCGCGTCGCGCTTGTCAGCAGCGGTTTTTGGAAGCGCAAACTGGGATCTTCCCGTGACGTGCTGGGGCGCAGAATCGTGCTGGATGGCGAGGGCTACACCATCATCGGAGTGATCCCCGCCAAGTTCCACTTGACCCTCCCGAATTTCTCCGACGACCGGGACATCTTCGTTCCCATTGGCCAGTGGACTTATCCCTATTTCCGAGATCGCAGCCACGCTTTGGGCATGAAGGCTGTAGGCCGACTCAAGCCTGGCATCACTCTTGCCCAGGCCCGCGCTGATATGGATTCAGTGGCGCAAAACTTGGCCGCGGCGTTTCCCCAGGCCGATGCCGGCGAGGGCGCAGCGTTGGAGCCGCTGAAGCAGGAAATGGTCGGAACCATCGAGCCTTTTCTTCTAATGTTGCTGGCCGCCGTCTGTTTTGTGCTCCTCATCGCCTGCGTAAACGTCGCCAATCTCCTGCTGGCGCGGTCGACCGGCCGCACGCGCGAATTTGCCATCCGTGCCGCACTCGGCGCTAGCCGAGGACGTGTCATCCGACAACTACTCACCGAGAGCGTTCTTCTCGCGATTGGTGGCGCCGGATTGGGCTTATTGCTTGCCACTTGGGGAAGCAGAGCTGCGCTCGGGGTATTGCCGGTCGCCCTGCCGCGCGTGGAGGAAGTCGGACTAGACATGCACGTCCTGATCTTCACCGGGGCAATGTCAATGCTCGCCGGCGTTTTCTTTGGCCTTGCCCCGGCGTTAAAAACCTCGCGGCCGAACTTGCAAGAAACTCTCAGAGAGGGTGGCCGCGGCATGAGTGGCGCCCACCACCGCGTCCAAGGTGTTTTTGTCGTCATCGAAATGGCCATGGCGCTCGTCCTCTTGATTGGCGCCGGTTTGATGATACGCAGCTTGATCCAGCTGTGGAACGTCGATCCCGGATTCGATCCCCACAACGTTCTGAAATTCAGCGTCGCGCTGCCTCCTTCAGCCAACGGCGTAAGCGCCGACGCAGCGCGGTCCACCTATCGTCAACTCCACGACAGACTTGCATCTTTGCCCGGTGTTCGCGCAATTTCCTTGTCGGGCGGTTCAATTCCCCTGAAAGGTGACGATGAGCAGTTGTTCTGGATCGAAGGCCAGGCCCGCCCCTCCAACGACAAGGACATGAGCTGGACGCTCCGTTATACCGTCGAACCGGGCTACTTCGAAGCCATGACAATTCCGCTGAAGCGTGGTCGCCTTCTGACCGCGCAAGATGACGAACATTCGCCGCTGGTCGCGGTCATCGATGAAAGCTTCGCCAGTCGATACTTTCCGCACCAGGATCCGATTGGCAGGCACATCAACATAAAAGGAATCGACAAGCCGCTGGAAATCGTAGGGGTGGTTGGGCACGTGAAACAGTGGGGCCTCGATTCTGACGATCGAGAAACTCTGCACGCGCAATATTATTTTTCTTTCATGCAAATGTCGGACAGCGAGATGCAGCAGACCAATGGCGGCATCGATGTGCTGCTTCGATCCCGCGAGTCCTATCAAGCCACCCTCGAATCGGTTCGCAATGCGGTCACGTCGATGAACAATGAGCAGTTCATCTTCGATGTGCAGACATTCGACGGGATAATTTCCAAATCGCTCGCGGCGCAGCGCTTTTCCATGGTCTTGCTCGGCGTCTTCGCCGCACTAGCGCTCCTGTTGGCCAGCGTCGGCATCTATGGCGTCATTTCCTATGTAGTCGGGCAGCGTACCCACGAAATCGGCATTCGCTTGGCGCTGGGCGCTGAACGGCTGCACATTCTGCGGCTAATCCTAGGACGCGGCGGAATTCTGGTGTTGGCTGGCGTGGCACTGGGTCTCACTTCCGCTTTGGCCTTGACTAGGCTCATGGCCAGCCTGCTTTACGGAGTTCGTGCCACCGACCCGCTGACCTTCGCCGGAGTCGCCGTCCTGCTCACCCTGGTCGCGCTCGCCGCTTGCTATATCCCGGCGCGCCGAGCTACCAAAGTAGATCCCATGGTGGCGCTGCGCTACGAGTAGCCCACCTTTGATTTTCTTTCCTTTGTGTCCCATGTTGCTTTGTGGTTCCGCTTTCTCATCAGCCGCTGCAAATTAAGGAGGGGGCACATCGGACCGTTTCGGCACGGCTTGTTCCAGATTGGCTCTTGAAAGCACCCTGAACACTGTGCATGATTTCCTCAAGCTGCGGCATTCAAAGGTCTTTATCCCTCCGTGTGTGCAGGCGAAAGTTTGGCGAATCACTTGCTTTTACATTCAGCGATTGAGTTCGAATCAATCAGAGCGAAATCAGATTCCGCAAGCAGAGGGCACCGACATGTTGGATCTCAGCGACATCAAAATCACGCAACGCGATGAACAGGTTCTACACCTGCTGGTCGAAGGATGCAGCAACAAGGAAATCGCGGAGCAACTAAACATCAGCCCCCGGACTGTGAAACAGCATCTGCGTACGCTGTTTCTCCGAGCCGGAATCAAGGATGGGCGCAAGCGCGTGAAGCTTGCGACCGCCGTCTTCCAAAGAGAGCAGAGGGAACTATGCAACCATGTGAACGGCTAACCGTGAAGGAAATTCAGGTCGCGATGCTGGTTTGGGAAGGCCAGACCAATCGCGAAATCGCCAATGTGATCGGCACCACGGAGCAGGTCATCAAGAATTACTTGCGCAACACGTTTGACAAACTGGGCGTCTGGAGCCGCCTGGAACTGGCGCTCTATGTCGCCGCTCACGGCGGTATGCACTGGCGTGAGCCTGTTGCTTTGCCAGTCGCTGCTGGCTCGTTAATTGCTGAGGGTTCGCAGCCGGTGCAGGCAGCGGCCCGACCCGCTCCTGCACCTATCGACAAGAATGACCAAGGGTCACCGCAGTCGCCGTATAAGGCAAAAGTCCTGCCAAGACTGATTTCGGCCTAGTTTTTCACAGTTGGAGAATCTTCATTCCGAGGGCTATGTGCCGATTGAGGGTAGGTCGCAATTGCCCCCTGGTGCGCACTCGCGCACGTTGCGGTTGGAGAGCGCTGGAGCGTTTGCACTCAAAACTAGTGCAGTACGCTGTGGAGAGAACGCATGTGGCTGAAAACGAAGAGCCTGTAGTGGCTGGAAACTAGTTGACGATTCAGGTTCTTCGGAGTACACACCTCCGACTCATCTTCGCCAGCAATGATTGTACACGGAGGAATTTAACCCATCACCGCTTGGGCGTGATAGTGAATCGTTTCAAGCCCGAGGAGACTGGGCTTGCGCGTGAATGGCGCGCTAACCAGAGAAATACGCGCGGGCAGGGCCATGGGCTGAGTCTAAACGAACTTGCTGTGGTTAAGGGTGGGGCACCATCGCCAGGCCATATGATCGATGGCGTCTATCACGGTTCCATAAGCTCTTCCGGCAGGAGCGGGACTTTAGGCGAGTCAAGAGACTGGGCCGCCACTGTATTCTGGGGCACGGGCTGTAAGCGTATTTCGCAAGCAAGTTGTGTTATTCCCCTATGGCTTACGTTGAACGTAATCCGGTCAAAGCTACTATCCTAGTGGTGGACGATTCGGTCGAGATCCAACGTTATCTTCGCGTCTTGCTGGAACTCGACTCTTACCGGGTGGAGACCGCGAGCAGCGGCTATGAAGCTTTGCAGAATCTGCGACACGGGATTGCTCCCGAAGTGGTGCTGCTCGACTTGCAAATGCCAGGCATGGATGGTCTGGAAACTCTGCGGCGACTGCAGGAGTTCCGACCCCAGCCGAAGATCATCATGTGCTCTGGCGTGGATGATCCCGACAAGATTCGCGAGGCCACCTCATTGGGGGCGGATGCCTATCTGTTGAAGCCCATCCAGCATTTGTATCTCTCGGCCGCGGTCGAACGTTGTCTCGCGGAAGGTCCGGCAAAACGCCCGGCTGAGCATCTGGGTCGTCAACTGTTCGTCCTGCCATCGCCTAGCCCGCTGTGAGCAAGCTCTGCGATTTCAAATCCTGATTCGCACCATGCTCTCGATGAATTGCTTGAGCTGACTCCGGTCTTGTTCTGTCATCTCGATAAACTTCACTCCGATTCCAAACCCCGGCGTGCTGGTCACGACCTCGCCATTCGCCCACAACTTGAAATCCTTGACCCAAAGTGCAATCCGGACTTGCGTTTGTTTCGGGAGCGGGTTGGGCATTTCCAAAAAGCATCCTCCCAGGCTGAGATCGGCAGTTCTGGTGCGGATTGGAACCGCTTCGCCGGTGGGGTAAACCTCCACAGAACTTGCACACTTCAGCCGCGGGTGGGTTCGCCGATCTCGCGCATCGCGGACCGACGCGTCAATGCCGGCTGGTGGCAACGGGAAGTCCCACAAGCTCTTTTCCGGCGAGAGATTCAGCAGACCCACGCGTCCTGCTTTGGCGCTACCCTTTTGTCCGACCCATTTCACCCGAAAATGAGCCTTGGTCACGCCATAGGTCACGCCCACGATCTCATCCACTTTGGGCTGTGCTTGCACCCCGCTCAGTTCCACTCCCTGCTGACTTACGTTAACGGTCGAAGCCTTCTCTGAGAAGATTTGTCCGCTGCCGTCAGTTCCAAAGATTCGGACCGGAACTCTGATTTCCTTGCGGGGCTCTCGGCGTTTACCCATAACCTGACCAGACTCCTTCAAGCTTGAGCCCGGGGTGACTTGATTCTACTTCAGACGGCTTTGTCGCCCAATGAACGGATGGACCACCCAATTGGGCAGCTTTGCGGCCCGGACAAGGCAAAACGCTGCAAAAGCTTGCATAAAAACTCTCCGTATCGAGAGAATCGTTGGTGGAAAGCGCAGTTTTACAAGCATTTGCCAGCGAGCCTGCGGCATTCCAATTGCATTGGCCCCGAGGTGCGTCCCAGTGCTTGTTATGTCTCCAGCCCGCGGTCGCGATTCGAGGAAAGAAATGACCACTAAAGAGAGCTTCTGGATGGCCTGCGACTCCGTCGAACAGCTGCGGGCGGAATACGGACCCTTCCAGACTCGCTCCGAAGCCGAGGCAGAAGCTCGCAAGCTGGGATTTGGCTTTTTGCTGCGCTACGAGCATGTCATCGACGCCAACGAAAACATCCAGGAAGTGCGCTGTATCTTCATTGAACTACCCACGGCTCACTCGGCGCCGACCGGTCCGGTGGTCCGCAGACTTCACACCCGCTGTGCCACTTGCGGCGAAACCTCAGTTCATGAGGAACACTGGCAGGCTGAGGTTTGGGCCGATATTCATGAGTTTGAGCACATCCGCCATCGTGTCCGCCTGTTCGAGCAAACCCGTCGTGAAGGCCTCAAGGAAATCGGTGATTGGCGCGATCAATGTGCCTGATCCCCATCTGGCTCTGCAAAACTCCGTGATTTTCTGCTAGTCTGTTCCCCGTAAGACGGACCCGAGCCGGGCCTCTTCCGAGAAATCTATGGTCTTGTTGATTTCGCTGTTCCTCGCGCTTCTTCCACTCCTCGGCATCCTTTATATCGTTATATTCGGCTCTCTGACCACGGTCGATGGGCTGTTCATGTCGCTGATCCTGCTATCCATCTCGGCCATTCTTGGCTTGAACGTGCTGATCGAGCTACGGAAAGGGAAGTCCGCGTTCGCGCCCAGCCGTAGTGCGCTCGGCATGAGGCCGTCCGGTCCAGTTTCGGATGGCTCCCGGCTGAAAACTCGCGGCAAGGTGAAAGAGGTTGTGTTCTTCGAATCCAACGTCGGGCAACCCAATAAATCTATCGTGACACTTTCCGACGGCGGCGGTTATTCGCAGACCCTGGCGCTCGAGGGAGACGTGCGCAACGCCTTGCCGATAGGTCAGACCCTCGAGATCACCTTACGAAAAGAACCTGGAAGGAACGTCCTGGTAGATGTCAACTATGCCTGACGTTTGACTCCTGGCCGTAATCTGTAGCCGACTGCCAGCCGATTACGAACGTAACTCGGAACCCTACTTCCGCCTCGCGCCAACCTTCGATTCCAATAGAGAATTACAAGCATCGGTATTCGCCGGGCGAGGTTTGTCCGAAGCGGAGGGGGAATGCAGCAAACGCGAGAGGAACAGACTGCGCCGCCGCCCACCATGCTGGCGCGCGCAGAACAAATCCAACGGGAGATTCAGCAGCTCTCGGGGCGCGACCTGCAGTTGTGGTCGATCGTAATCCTGGTCGTTCTCGTGCTGACGGCGGGCATGCTGGCGCTGGTTCTGCCGAACGTCATCTGGGCGCAACGTGTCATCCGCATCGAACACATTTATCTGCCGCAACTCTTCTTCGGACTGATCTCGCTGGTTCTGCTTTTCAACATTTATCTAGTCGGACAAAAAATCACGCTGAACAACACCCGCCGCGCACTGATCAGCGAGCTGGTCCTGAACGAGCGGTTGGAAAGCCTCTCGCTGATTGATCCTCTAACCCAGCTGTTGAACCGACGCGCGATGAACGAATTGATTCCCCGGGAAGTGGCGCGTGCCAACCGGCTGTCGAGCCATCTCACCTTCCTCACCATCGACATCGACGGTTTCCGCGCCATCAATGCCAAGTTAGGGAACATCGAAGGCAATCTGCTTCTAAGAGAATTTAGCAAGTTGCTCACCATAACGTTTCGAGGCGGCGACATCGTCTTCCGCCAAGGTGGAGACGAATTTCTCGTCGTCATGCCGGACACTAGCGAGGAAGACTCCGATTTTCCCGTCCGCCGCCTGCACCGTGCGCTCGAGCAGTGGAATCTCAGCAGCGGTAAGAGCTATCAGCTCTCTTTTAGCTGGGGCATCGCGGCCTATGTGACCGGCAGCGAAGTCGAAGACGTGCTGCGCGCCGTCGACCGCCAGCTCTACCAGAAAAAACACAACCTCGTGCCGGTGTTCTGAGCAACGCGGACGATCATGCCGCCTCAAACGTCCCTTGCTTTTCTTCAACAGCCTGATCCGCACACAAAACAAGACTGCGCCGCCTGACAGAGTGGCCACAAAGCAAAGCTCTTTACTCCGTTCGGAGGTCGGTATGAAAATGGCCGCTCTGTTCCGGTTTGAAGGCAATGCCGAAGCTCTCTTTAAAAGCTCTTGACTTGACCCCGTCGCGGACGATTAGACCAAACCCCGGCAACGAATGGAATCTTGATGCCACCGATTTCTTTCATGGTCAGATAATACTCTGAGCAGGTCATGGCTTATGGGGACGGAAGATAAGATCAAACCACGGTTTCCAGTTCTTGCCGCCGTCGGTTGACGTCACCGCAGTCTCACGAACGGCTCCTTTCACCGGCTTCCACACTCCACGAACCAGAGGTTGTCCGGTCGCTGCGTGATTCACCCCTGTTAGAATCATTTCACCAGCTTCGACGTTGCCTTCGATAACCAGCAACTGGCCTCGATTGGTGACCCAACTCTGGTGCCAAACTTTTCTGGACGTGTCGTAGATACTGAAGCTCTGACCTTGGTGACCATCTGCGCCTTCATAGTTTTCCCGCAAAACACAACCATCGAGGATGAGGTCAACTTGTGTGCGTGCGGCCTTGGCTGTAGGGTTGTCGACGTCAAACGCGTCCCAATCACCGATCCAAAAGTCAAACTGCCGATATTCGGGTGCGCCACAGGTTGCGGGTTTGGCGGACACTGCCGGAGACGGTGTTGACGAGATGTGACCAGCGGCTTGGTTTTCAATTCTGGCGAAGAGGAAAACCAGGGCGACAACGCCACATCGAGCAATCGAGTTCCTCATGAGTCTCTCCTGGCGCCGCACAGGCGTGGGCGCGCCCGCCTAATCGGCTAGTCAATCAGAGGACGATTTGGGCAACGGCAACGAGGATTGACCAAACACGTATCTCCATCCCGCTGTGGTCCGCACATAAGTGTCACTGAACCAGACCTTGTGGTCGAATGGCTTCCCGTTGTTTGTACCTTTCTCCCACAACTTGGCCGTAACCACCGCTACATCGCTCCAAACTCGGACGGTCTGCTCCCTGTCCTCTTGATGTTCATAAAGCACCTGCCCACCGCGTGCTTCATGAAGCAAATCGGCTTTGGTGTAGGTCTTACCCGAACCTGTCACCAATACGAAGTCATCGGCCAACAGACGATCCATCGTGGCCGCGTCGTTCTTTTTTACGGCCGCCTGATACTGGGTGTCGAGCGCAGCGACAGTTCTCCGATCATCAGCAACCGACGCATTCGTAGCAATCACCACAATGGTAGCAAGTATGCCGACTGTCACACTTCGCGCGAGCAATTGTGGAACCGCCGGCCAGTGGAATCGCCGGCAGCCGCTTTCGTTTGTACTGGAAGAGGCAGTCCATACTGCAGTCGCGGCAGACAGGAGCAATGGCTTAATGTTAGTCCTCATCTTCACTCCCTTTGGTGAAAAGGATTAGAACAGCCGCGAGCGCCCACACCATGGCACAATATCCCAGCGCCAATTACAGCTAAAAGCTATTCCCCGTTGCGCTCGTTAAGAAAACGAGGGTAGGGCATTGTCCCTACCCTGAATCGCAGTTCAAATTCTTGAGTCCGAATCGCACTGCCAGTTCCGATCCTCCACCTTCTGTTATTTTGTTCCTGTAGCCCCAAGTGCAAGGCGGCTGAAGCCCGGAAGCTGCTTGCGCATGCTCTCCGTGAGAAAGACCCTGCGCGCATTGCCAGCGGCCTTCACCGCTGAAGAGGCAGCCGGGCTGCCGCTTCCGTCGAACACTGGAACGGCTAAGAAAGCGACTGCCGCACCGGTGTTTGTGTCGATTGCGGTCCCAGAAATCTCACCGCGATCGTTGATCCCCTGGGCCAGGATTAATGACAACGCAGAGCCAGGCAGGACGAGCGCATTGAGGTCCATCATCTTGCCATCCTCGTAAAGGAATGCCCTCTGTTCGGTTGCGCCGATAGACTGGCCGACTACCTGTCCCCGATCGTTAAGATCGAAAGCTACATCGTTCATGTCTCCCGACAGCGGAGCAATCGGTCGCATCCCGCGCTCTTTGGTCCAAATGAAAGCGGTCGGATTGATCGGGGCATGTTCGTCGCCGCTCGTGTTTGCAAAACCGACGACTACGCCTCGATTATTGATGGCGATCGGGGTGTTCCACGCGTGGCCTCCGATATTGCCCAGATCGGTGGGCACGCCATTTTCCCAGAGCAAAGCGTGCTTCGCGCTCGCGCCCCCGACGGCAACGGAACAGAGTCCCGAGATCCCGACGACCTGGCCCTTATCATTGATCGCTGTGGCAGCCGAATCTGGGTCAGGGGCGAGCGGCGGAAGCTGCGTCACCTGGTTCAGTTTCGGCCCCCAGATGACCGCCTCAAACTGGAGAACTTGAGTGCCTGCGCAGGTTGGATCGTGAACCGTGTTCTCTGCCCACCCAACCACGCGGCCCTGATTGTTGACGCCAGCGGCGTAACCGTCATAGCCGCCCAGCGTTGGAAGCTCGGACATCACGCCGTCCTGCCACGCAAACCCACGACATATGTAGCCGTCAGGCCCAAAGAAAAATGCGGAGCAACTCCAAGCCTCCCCCAAAGGGTTCATATCCGCGGTTTCGGCGATGCCCACGATCTCGCCGCGAGTGCTGTGGTTTGGCCAAGCCACGGTGCTGTTGGGCCCTCCGAGGGTGCCGAGGTCAAACGGAGCTCCGACCCAGAGTTCAGCGTGCACGGTTGTGTTATCGGTCAGATTCGAGCCGCCTGAGATCCAACCCAGATCGTTAATGCCAACCGCCCCTGTCGCGCCCCCAAGTGGCGCCCCGAGGTTGAACACGTAGTATCTGGGCGGCTGGTGGTTTTTCCGAGGAGCTTGCCCTACCGATCGAACCGGAGTTGCCAGCGCCGCGAATACGCTCACAGCAGTGATGCAGGTCAATATCCTGGATTGCATAGTGCCTCCTGATTGATTGGTTTTTGAAGTTGAGGATTGAACTGCGGGTAGCACTTTTTCGATCCCGACTGATTAGCGATGTTTCCGCTGAAAAAGGGCAAAAATACGCAGCGCAAATCCGCATCAGTCGAAATAGATGCCAACCCCTTGGACGCTTGCGGACCTTGAAAGGCAATGCCATCCGCCGCGAAGTGATCGCGGTCCGAAAACGTCCACTTTGTTCTACAGGATGGGCTACTATAAGTTAGCGAGGATATGGACCTGGATTGGCAAGTGTGTTCCCGAGCGAGGCTATCGCGCGATGCGCGCTTCGATGGCAAGTTCTTCATTGGCGTGCTCACCACTGGAGTTTATTGCCGTCCGATTTGTCCGGCGCGCACGTGCCAGGAGAAAAATGTCCGTTACTTTCCGAGTGCTGCCGCGGCGGCGGAAGCTGGGTTTCGTCCCTGTCTGCGTTGCCGCCCGGAATGCTCGCCCGGAACCCCGGCCTGGTTGGGAACTCCAAACACAGTGTCGCGAGCGCTGCGGCTGATCAGCGAAAGCGGTCTTGAGGATGGCGGAGTGGAAGTTCTCGCAGAACGCCTGGGAGTTGGCTCGCGCCACCTTCGCCGGCTCTTCCTCCGCCATCTGGGGGCGACGCCGCTTGCTGTAGCGCAAACCCGCCGCATGCACTTTGCCAAGAAGCTCATCGACGAGACAAGCTTGCCCATGAGTCAGGTTGCACTAGCTTCAGGCTTCGGCTGCGTGCGCCGATTCAACGCCGGCATCCGCAAGGTTTATCAGCGAACCCCAACGCAAATCCGCCGCCTGGCTGGGGAGACGGCTTCGCAGCCAGAAAATCAGTATTTCTTCCGACTGCGCTTCCGCCCGCCTTACGACTGGGATGCGATGTTGAACTTTCTGGCGGCTCGCGCCACTCCGGGAGTCGAGGCGGTTGAGGGTGGCAGCTATCGGCGTTCCATCTCACTGAACGGCAGCCACGGCTATTTTGAGGTCTCGCTTGACGAGGGCAACATCGCACTCGCGGCGCGGGTTCAGTTTGGCAATCCACGCTCGCTCTTTTTTATTGTCGAGCGAATCCGCGCCATGTTTGATCTGAACGCGGATTGGGCAGCGGTCACGCGAAGTCTGAGAACCGATCCGGAATTAGCGAAGCGGCTGGCAATTCATCCCGGGCTAAGAGTGCCGGGATGCTGGAACGGCTTTGAACTCGCCATTCGCGCTATTCTGGGCCAGCAGATCACGGTGAAAGGCGCGACCGCGCTTGCCGGGCGCATTGTCAAAACTTTCGGGCAGCCGTTCTCCGCAGCCTGCAACCTCACTCATTTGTTTCCTGCACCTGAGATTCTCGCCGATGCCAACCTCGCCAGCATTGGCATGCCCGGGGCTCGAGCCGAAACTATTCGCGCCCTTGCGCGCGCAGTGTGTGACGGACGAATCAATTTCGACGCGATCGTGGACTCGGACGCGTTCCTTACCCGGCTATGTGAAATTCCTGGCATCGGCAAATGGACAGCGCAATACGTGGCCATGCGCGCCCTCGGAGAACCCGATGCGTTCCCCTCCGGAGATCTCGGTCTGCTGCGCGCCCTGGCAATAGAGAGCTCCGCGGAACTCGAGCGACGCGCCGAATCCTGGCGACCGTGGCGAGCTTATGCGGCTATGTACCTTTGGAATATTGCGAGTGACCGCAATCTTCACGACCGAAAACCGGTTCCTGCCAAGTCCAAATCATGTTTACCAGAGACTGGCACACGCCTCCAGATAACTGCCGCAACACCGCCATTTCCCCAGTAACTCGGTCTTGAGCGTAATGGTCGCGCTTCGTCAATTGAGTGACAATCGGAATTGACATCGGTGGCGGTCACGTCGCAAAGTACCCGAACCAGCCGACAGAATATGACCGCTCTGTTGCAAACTCACCGCCGCTCCGTTACATTTGGACCGCCGAAACATGGAGGCGAGCGGCAGTTCCCGCGGGGCGCGCAACTTAACCGTCAATGGGAACGTCCGTCCTGCGGACTCGGAGAGGCTTATGGCAAACACATTTGGCACGGATATTTTGATTCAAGCTGCAGACCCAATGGAGGCCGCTAGCTTCTACGTCAAGGAACTCGGCTTTGAAGTTACGGATAAGAAATCAAATATGATCAGCCTCCACGGAAAAAACATCAACTTTTTTATTGAGCGAGGCCCTGCTCTTGGACCTGTTTTTGAAGTTACGGTTAAAAGCGTTAAGGAGGCCAAAGCGCGTCTTAAGAAAAAGGGCTGCCAAGTTGTAAAGGATGAGCCTGATTTCCCAAGATGCTACGTCAAAGATCCGAATGGTTTGATTTATAACCTGACGGAGTGACGGCAATTTCCATAAAGATCGGTTTCATGCACAACAACGAAACCAGAACGAGTTATCGACCGCGACCTGGTCGCCCGTTTGATCGAGATCTCAGATCGAGCTTTTAGACAGTGCCGAAGCCATTGGCGCCGCCGTTGGCAGTGGTGCCGTAGAAGTTTTGTCAGAGGCCAGAATCACAACGGGAAAGAAGGGCGTTGCGTTAGGCAGATCCGTTGGCAGCGGCGCAGCGAGCCGCTCCCATCAACGCGGCTTTGTCATTAGTGATGACCTTTACCGGCATCGCTTCGAGCAAGGGCTGCATACGGCCTTTCCCGACAAATGCATTCATGAACAATGGTCCCGACAACTTGGCCAGCATCTTAGGAGCGATTCCACCGCCCAAGTAAACTCCGCCGGTGGCCATCACCTTAAGAGCAAGATTGCCCGCTTCCGCCCCAAAGACAGAGACGAAAAGATCGAGAGCTTGTTCGCACAATGCGCACTTGCCATCAAGCGCGGCCCGGGAAATGGCAGGCGCAGGGTCGCCGTGCACCATCTCATCGGTGAGCCATTGCGGCTCGGTTCCGCGGCCGGTGTCCCGCAAAAAGTGAAACACATTGACCAGGCCCGGGCCGGAGACAATGCGTTCGTAACTGACGTGCCCATGGCGGCCGGATAGGTAGCGAAACAATTCCATCTCCAATTCGTTGCGCGGTGCGAAATCGCAATGGCCACCCTCGGTGGCGAAGATGTGATGTCGCGATCCGTCCCAATACATGCCGGCCTCGCCCAGCCCAGTGCCGGCCGAGATCACAGCCTGATTGCCCTCCGGGCTTCCTCTCACTTGGTTCAGTGATACCACGTCTTTGGGATCGAGACCGGCAATTCCCCAGGCGTTGGCCTCAAGATCATTGATAAGAACTGCCTTCTTCAAGTTGAGTTCGTCCGCAAGGCGTTTGGATTCGATGACCCAGGGAAGGTTGGAAGTCTCAACCCGGCCGCCGCGAACCGGCCCCGCCACGCCAAAGCATGCGGCATCGGGATGCAGCTTTTCAGTCTCGACGAATCTGGAGACGATCTGATCCAGGCCAGCGTATTCGCGGCTGGGGAACACGGATGCGGAAACCAGCCGGAACTGGCCGTTCACGACATCGAAGAACGCCAGCCTTGCATTCGTCCCACCGATGTCGCCTGCCAGGATCATTTCTCGAAATTCCTCCAGTGGCGGCCGTCTCGTTCGAGCAAGTCATCGGCCTCTTTCGGACCCCACATGCCTGCGGCATAGTTGGGGAAATTACGGGGCGGCAGCGCCTTCCAGACATCGAGAACGGGGCTTACAACACACCAGCCGGCTTCAACCATATCCGCGCGCTGGAAAAGAGTTGGGTCCCCGATCATGCAATCGTGCAGCAGGCGCTCGTAACCGGTGCTGGGCTGTGTACCAAAATAGTCTGCGTATTCGAAATTCATGTCCACTCCGCCCAACCGCATGGCCGGACCGGGAACCTTGGCGGCAAAGCGCAACGAAATGCCTTCTTCCGGCTGGATATGCAGCACCAGTTGATTGGGCATGAGAGTTTCAACCGGAGTGTCGCGGAACAACACGAATGGGGCCCGCCGGAACTGAATCACCATGTGGGTATTGTGAGCAGGCAGCCTCTTTCCAGTGCGCAAGTAAAAAGGAACATCGGCCCAGCGCCAGTTGTCGATTTGCAGCTTCATAGCAACGAAGGTTTCCGTCCTGGAATCTGGAGGCACGTCCTGTTCAGCGCGATACGCCGGCACGCGCTCTCCGCTGATCACTCCCTCACCATATTGCCCGCGGACAGTTTTGCTGAGCACCTCCTCGGCGCTCAAGGGTTGGATCGCATGCAGCGTTTTTGCCTGCTCGTCCCGAACCGCGTCCGCGTGGAAGGAAACTGGTGGTTCCATCGCGGTCAGACTGATCAGTTGCATGATGTGATTGGGCACCATATCGCGCAAAGCGCCGGCCTGATCGTAGTAACTGCCGCGCGATTCGACGCCGACGGTCTCCGCCACCGAGATCTGGATGTGATCGATATAACGGCGGTTCCAGATGGGTTCGAAGATGCCATTGGCGAAACGGAGGGCCAAGATGTTCTGCACTGTTTCCTTGCCCAGGTAATGATCGATCCGGTAAATCTGATTCTCGCGAGCCACCCGTAGCAGTTGCTGGTTGAGGGCTCTGGCGGATTCCAGGTCGTGGCCGAAAGGCTTCTCTACGATGACTCTCCGCCAGCGCTGATTTTCTTCCATGAGTCCGGTGGCTGCTAGCTCTTCCACGATGGGCGCAAAGAAATTGGCGGCGGTGGCGAGATAGTAGAAATGGTTGCCGTGGGTGGAGTGGTCTTTGTCCACCTTGTCGAGGAGATCTTTCAGCTGCGGGTAAATGTTCTTGTCGTCAAAGTTGCCTGGCAGGTAGTACAGGCGGCGGGCAAACCATTCCCACAGGTCAGTATCCACCGGTTCGGTGGCGAACTGCCTGATGTCCTGGGAGAGTTTATTGCGAAAGTCCTCGGTAGACATTTTCGCCCGTGCTACACCGACGATCGCGAACTCGCGTGAGAGCACCTGGCTTTTTGCCAGGTTGTAGAGAGCGGGAATCAGTTTGCGGCGGGTGAGATCGCCGGCAGCGCCGAAGATCACCATCGCACATGGATCGCCAACTCTCGCGACGGGTGGTTGCTGCGCGGCTGGTGCTAAGTCAATCTGAGCCATTTTGCCTTACCTTATCTTTGTTCCTGTCCCTTTGTGTCCTCTGTGATTGATGCCTTAAAAAGAGGAGGACACAAAAGTACACAAAGGAATACCGTTCGCAACTTCATTCGCGCTCCCGGCCATATTAAATCGTTTTTGTAGTTCTGGCGAATTTCGTTGCCGGCGATACGAGGCTATCCCTTCGAACTTTTTTCCACGGCTTCAAGCAGTTTGTCGAAGGCCTCGGCGAACAGCCGGACCCCATCGTCCGTCAGCTTGTCGGTGACTTCCTTCATGGAGATCCCGACCTTAGCCACGGTCTCCATGGTTCGATTGGCCGATTCAACATCCTCGGTCAGGCTGGGCCGCGGGCGCCCGTGGTCGCGGAAGGCATCCAGCGTTGCGGGCGGAATCGTGTTCACGGTGTCCGGCCCGATCAGTTCCTCCACATACAGGACGTCGCGGTAGTTCGGATTCTTGGTGCTAGTGCTCGCCCAGAGCACACGCTGCGTCTGCGCGCCCCTGGCAGCTAAGGCCTTCCAGCGATCACCGCCGAAAATCTTCTGATAGCTGACATAGGTCTGTTTTCCGTTCGCAATGGCAACCTTGCCCAAGAGACTCTTCAATTGCTCTTGCTCGCGTTGATCTTTGGAGGCCTTCAGACGCTCACCGACGAGGGCATCCACGGAACTGTCAATGCGGCTGATGAAGAAACTGGCCACACTGGCGCTTTTGCTCACGTCGCCTCCGTGCGCCAATTGTTCGAGGCCTGCGATGTAGGCATCCGCCACGCGTTTGTAGACTTCCTGTGAGAACAGTAGCGTCACGTTGATGTTGATACCTTCGCTGATCAATTGCTGGAATGCGGGAACGCCTTCTGCGGTCCCGGGAACTTTGATCATCACGTTCTCGCGGCCCACGGTTTTCCATAATCTTCGCGCTTCTGCCAGAGTGCCCTGCATGTCGCGAGCGAGATAGGGGGAGACTTCGAGGCTGACGTATCCGTCGCGGCGTTTCGAGCCTTCATACACTGGACGCAAGAAATCGGCGGCTTCCTGAATGTCACGAATGGCCAGAATCTCGTAACGGCCTTTGGCATCGAGATCGGTCCTGGATCGCAGAGACTGCAGGATGTCGCTGTACAACGCGCTGTCGGCGATGGCTTTTTCGAAGATGGCGGGATTCGAGGTCATGCCGCGAAGGCCGTCCTCTTCAATCAGGCGCTTGAGTTCGCCGCTGGTGAGCAGGTCGCGGCGGATGTAGTCCAGCCACACGGATTGTCCGAATTTCAGCAGATCCTTCAAGGGGTTGGTTGCTTTTGCGGTCTCGATGATCCCAGTTGCCATAGACGCCTCTCTTGCTCGAAATTAGTGCGTCGCCGATGCTCGGTGCCTTGCAGCAGCGACGAATCTCAGGCCTGCCTGACAGTTGCGGCACCGCACGCGAGATCCTTCGGGACCGCTGGTCCCTCAGGATGACCGCAAAATCTAAGTCGTCCTACGAATCTGCGGAACGCGTCCAAATCCATATCCATGCAATACGTCCAAATTGACGCAATACATTAGGCTTATATTTTGACGTCATCCTGAGGGACCAGCGGTCCCGAAGGATCTCGCGCGCAGTGCCGCAGGCTTCACTGCACCAACGAACCCGACTCTATTTCGACGCCGCGATTGCTGCTCGCGCCGCTTCGACCACTTTATCCGGGGTGAACCCGAACTTCTTTAGCAAATCTTTGATCGGTGCGGACGCTCCGAAGCGGTGCATTCCGATCATCTTGCCAGTTGGGCCGACATATTGCGACCAGCCGAATGTGGACGCCGCCTCGACCGATACTCGTGCTTTTACCGCGGGCGGCAGAACCTGTTTCTTGTAATCGTCGCTTTGTTTTTCAAAGATGTCCCACGATGGCATGCTGACTACACGTGCCTTGATTCCTTCTGACTGGAGCTGTTCGTAGGCAGTCACGCACAGAGCAACTTCGCTTCCCGTTCCCATCAGAATGACTTCCGGCTTGCCGTCGGATGCGTCGGCCAAGATGTAAGCGCCGCTGGCCACGCCAGAGGCTGGCGCATACTTCGAGCGGTCGAACGTCGGGAGCGCTTGCCGCGTCAGGACCAATGCTGCGGGTTCGTGCTTTAGTTGCATGATAACCTTCCACGCCTCCACGACTTCGTTGGCGTCTGCCGGTCTCATCAGTACCAGGCCGGGGACAGCGCGCAGCATGGCCAATTGCTCAATCGGTTGGTGCGTAGGGCCGTCCTCGCCCAAGCCGATAGAGTCGTGCGTATAAATGAAGATCGTAGGAACTTCCATCAGCGCGGCTAGCCGCACAGCAGGCTTCATGTAGTCGGTGAAGTTGAAGAACGTGCCGCAATAAGGACGGATCTTCGAAACCGCCAAACCGTTAATCGCTCCGGCCATGGCATGTTCACGGACCCCAAAGTGTAAGTTGCGTCCAGCATAGCTGCCCGGTTGAAAGTCTCCGGCGCCTTCGAACTTGAGGCGCGTCCGGTCAGAAGTTGCCAAGTCCGCTGAGCCGCCCATCAGCCATGGAACGTTTTGCGCGAGAGCGTTCAGCACTTTGCCGCCGCTGTCGCGGGTGGCCATGCCCTTGCCGTCAGCGGGGAAAGTCGGCAGGTTCTTGTCCCATCCGTCAGGCAGCTCGCGATGCTGCATGCGGTTGATCTGGTCCGCTAGTTCGGGGAATTTCTTGGTGTATTCGGCGAATGAAGCTTGCCACTTCTTTTGCAGGTCGTGTCCGCGTTTACCGATTCCCTGGCGAAAATTCTCCAGCACGCCGTCGGGGACAAGGAACTTGGCATCCTCTGGCCAACCGTAATTCTTCTTGGTAAGCCGCACTTCTTCCTCGCCCAACGGCTCGCCGTGGGCTTCATTGGTATCTTGCTTGTGTGGCGATCCGTATCCGATGTGGCTGTTCACGACGACGAGCGTGGGCCGGTCGGTGGTCGCTAGGAAGTTGTTATAGGCTTTGGCCAACGCGTCGAGATCATTCGCGTCGGTCACGTGAATTACGTTCCAGCCATAACCGCGGAAGCGCTCACCTACATCTTCGGTGAATGACCAGTCGGCGGGTCCATCCAGGGTGATGCGGTTGTTGTCATAAGTCCAGCACAGGTTGGGAAGCTTCAAATGGCCGGCCAGCGAAGCAGCCTCAGCGCCGACGCCCTCCATAAGATCGCCGTCGCCGCAGAAAGCGTACACGTTGTAATTGAAAATCTCGAAGCCGGGTCGGTTGAAATTCGCCGCCAGCCAATTCGCAGCAATCGCCATGCCTACGGTGTTTCCGATGCCTTGACCCAGCGGCCCCGTAGTAGTTTCCACGCCGGCCGTGTGGCGATATTCGGGATGTCCCGGTGTTTTGCTGTCAATCTGGCGGAATCTCTTGATCTCATCTAACGTGACTGCAAATTCGCCAGTTGACTCATATTCCGGATTCACCCCGCGAACCTCCGACAAATACAGCATCGCATACAGCAACATGGAGGCGTGGCCGTTCGAGAGCACGAAACGGTCGCGATTGGGCCAGGTGGGATTGGCGGGATCAAGGCGCAGAAATTGCTGCCACAAGCAGTAGGCTACGGGCGCCAACGCCATGGGCGCGCCCGGATGGCCGGAGTTTGCCTGTTGCACCGCGTCGATCGCTAAAGTGCGGATGGTGTTAATGCTCAGGGTGTCCAGTTGTTTGCTGGTCAGCAAGGTTTGCTCGCTCGCCACCATAGAAAGCGCTCCCTTCGGTCGCAGCAATCAGAGTTTTACAACAACCTGCCGGTGTTCACTCCGCTTCTCAGGTATTGAGAATAGAGCAATTTCCTCACATCAGGCAGTTTATCAAGCTTTCGAAAGGCGCGTGCGGACGATCAAAGCAGAAAAGCAGAAATTTCTTCGATGCGGGACTTTGTCGCCTCGATTCGCATCCTTAATGTTTAGCATGAACGAGAATGTTTAGGATGAACGAGGCGGAACAAAGATTCAGGATCGGGCTGCAGCCTTTGGGGAGACTTAGATCACTCCCCTTTGTGTACCTTCGTGTCCTCTGTGGTTTGCACTTCATCAACGCCTGAAAACACGAAGGTACACAAAGGATTTCCTACATGGATGGCTAGCGTTTCATTTGCGCCAGGTAGCCTTGCTGGCTCTGATAGCTCTTGGTGATGCCTTCCACGAATTTCAAGAATTGCCGCAGGGTTTCCCGTTCGGCGGGCTCGAGATTGTCGAACTTGAGGCGCACGCCAAAGGTGGGATTGCTTCGGGTTACGATTCCATTGAGGATCATGCCCTTAACCCAGATCTTTCCGTTGGCCACCCAGAGTCCGATTTCCAGCTTTACTCCAGTCTTGAGGGGAGTCGCAGTTTCCACGAAGCCACCACCCAGGCTGGTGTTTGACAGATTACCCCAAACTGGCGTCGGCGATCCGTCTACGCGCAGTTCGACCGCGACAAAACACTTCATCCGCGGATAACGACGACGATCCTGGCCCCAACAGGGAGTGAACATATCTGGTTCGAACGGTGGAGTCGATGCTGGCGTGGTCGCGACCGGCGGCTCCGGTGATGGCTCGGGAGAGGTTGACGCCGCGGGCCGCACGCTTGGCGCTCTGCTCTTAATCTTGCGCATGATCTCAAGCAATACCTGATTTCGTCGCGCAGGCTCGGCGTCACGGTAAGCCTGCAGCAACTCGCCGAGATGGCTCACGATTTCAGGGTCGGACAGCAACTTGGTCCAATCCGCTCCGGGCGCAGAAGTCTTGGTTTCAGTCATTCGATCGGTCGATTCGATTTAGGCGGAATTCTCCACAGTCATAGATTGAAGCAGGTTCGCAACATGGACAAGATGACCGTGGTGTAGCGTTATCGGTAACCAGAACCACCGTGTTGGCCCGGCTCAGGGGGGTTCTCCGATGCCGACCGTTCGAGGCTGGATAGAGCAATCGCCAGAAGCGTCAACCCGCTCACCAGCAACGGGAACCATACCTGCGCGATCCAGGGCACGGGAATGAGAAACAGCACGTCAAGATCGGTGAGGGAAACGGGCCATCGCACCGTGGCCCAGAGACCTGCGTAATAGGCGATATCCCACAGGGCAAAAAGCCAAAGGAATGCTGCCCACCGCGCCCTTGCCCGGGACGCCGCAAGCACCGCCACACCGAGCAACATGACGATGGTGGCTGCCTCGCGATACACCTCAATGGTGAGCAAGCTCTGGGGAAACTCGGATATCGACTTGGCCTGTTCATAACCTCGCGAAGAATTCTGGAGGTCGGACAACGTTCCCACGTAACCGGGCAACAGACCCACTGCCGCTCGCAGGTAGACAACGACCGCCGCTTCCACGAAGCCGAAAGCGGCAGCAAAGATGGCCAGCGTAATCAGCTGCTGCGGGTTCAACAGCGACCCCTTGCGGCGAAATGCTAGGTAGGTGGTTAGTGGAATCAGGATCAGCAGGTTCACCCACCAAGGTTGTGCCCATACCTGCAGCTTCGCCATAGATGAGAGATTCTAAACCGACTTCGGCCCGAAATATTGAAGGGCGGGCGGGATTCCCCGGGGAAGGCCGCCCGAAGTCGCGGTTTCACGGTCACTTCTAGGCAATCACGTTGATTTGACTTTCCAAGCCAGCCGCGGTGGTTGCAGCTGAATTGGAAGGTGTCCCGTCCGAATGAACCTTGTAGGTATTTTCAAGCGCGGCAAACGCTTGCCGCGCGCCGGCCAGATCTCCGCTTTGCAGGGCGCCTCCGATGGCATCGAAATCCAGGCCCCGATCAGATCGGAGGAAAGGATTATCTCTATGGAGGACATTATTTCCCAAGGCAACAATATTGTTGTAATCCTGCTGGGCGGCAGCTAAATCGCCAGATTTCAGCGCCTCCTGCAGTTGCTGCACTTCGGCTCGCCGCTCCTTAAAGTATTTTGGCAAGGACGTGATAGGGGTGGAAGGTTCCGTAGACGGTGGAATATTGGTGATATTGATCGCGGACATTATTTTATTTTCTCCTTAAGTGGTTTGTTGGTGAGGACCTTGCGTCCTCCGTTTTGGATTTGGTCTCCAGATGCCTAATCGAATGGGTATCCAGTTGGCTTTAGTAAGGCGACAGACTACTTGTGTGCAAAGAAAACAGAGCGCTTCCGTAGGTTCGACAGCTCTTTAGGTTCTCCGGGTGAAATTCAAGCTGTCAGGTTGACTGGCTGAAAAATGTCACTTTGACTGGCGACGCTGCTGCTGGAACTGCTGGTGGTGTCCGGAAAACCTGACGTGAGGAGGTGTGAGCCGCCTCCGCCGTGATGAGGGCGGTGATGGTGCGCCGCCATGGGAGTCGAATTCTGTAAGCTCTGTTGCACCGACGAGTACGCATTCCGCGCGCCAGTCAGATTGCCAGATTCGAGAGCCGACCCCAACGCTTTGAGGTCTTGCGACAACCGTGCGCCCTGAAGGCTGCCGGAACTCGTCGTGCCATTGGTCAGAGCGCTAAAGGCTTGCTGGGCAGTGATCAAATTGCCCGACTGTAGAGCCTGCGTGAGCTGCTGAAACTCCGTCCGCTGCTGCTGATTCGTGTTTTGCGGGTTGTATATCTGGTTCAGTATGCTGCTGGGAAGGATCGCGGATATATTCATGGGTCAGCTCCTCGGATTGCTTAGAGTCGCTTTCCTAGGTGCAACTCACGTGCCAGATTCTTCTGCCACGGTGGTCGGGCGCACATTGCTGATTTCATTCGGCAGAGGGCAATCTTTAGCGGGTTCCTCCTCGCTACCAGACTACCCGGAGGCAAGTCGTGCCCGAAGCCGTTTTGTCGCCGGGCAAAATGTGCCTGAAGTCCGAGCAGAGTGGGGGAACGTAGACCATCGAGGTCAGGCGCGCAACGCATGCCTATCGCAAGGGAACGAAGGAGAGTAATGGTGCGCCCGGAGAGATTCGAACTCCCGACCTACAGCTCCGGAGGCTGCCGCTCTATCCAGCTGAGCTACGGGCGCAACTTTACGAATCAATAACTTACAACTTGACGCAAACACTAGGTGAGCTGTAGAACAGCTTTGTGGCACGATTCCAGCAAGGTTGGCTCACCAAGAAGTCCGGCAGTTGGCTCGGACATTGGAATCGAAGGTTCACCGACGCGGCCACGGGAAGGATTATACGACAGCAGCCTTCCGCCGTCATCGGGAGAGTCTCAGACCTCACACGCTCACAAGCAATGACAATCCTGCGGGAGCGGGTCCAACGAGAGTTGGGTCTCCGGGCCGACAATCGCTCTACCGTCGCTTGGTTCATCGACTACCGTTGGTTACCGCTACGTGAAGCCACATGGCGCGAGTCCACCAAAGGCACCAACGCCTGGATTCTAGGCACCATCAAGAATCGGTTCGGCTCCAACTCACTCGAAGAGATGGATGCGGTTGAGATGCAACGATGGCTGAACGATCTGGCGAAGACCCGCTCCGGCTCCGTTGTGAAGCACTGCCGTACCTTCCTGCGCAGTATCCTCGAAGAGGCTGCTGAGCAAGATTTCCTTCGTAAGAATCCTGCCAAGCGATTGCGTATTCCTTCACTGAAGCCAGTGACCAAGTTTTATCTCACCATTCCCCAGATTCAGAAGTTGTTGAAGGCCGCTAAGCCGAACCTGCGGGATTATATGCTGCTGCGGCTTGAGCTGGTCACAGCGCTTCGACCATCGGAATTATTTATGCTGAGATGGAGATGTCTAGATGCAGAGCAGAAACTTCTACGCATTGAAGAGACCATCTACAAGGGCGAAGTTCGCAGGTTCACTAAGACCACGGCGGAAGGTGCTGCCGAGCACACGACTGTGTTCCTTCCGAATGCCATCGTTCAAGAACTGTTGCACTGGCGTACGCAGACGAAGTTCCGCGAAGACGACAACTTGATATTTCCCTCCAGCATTGGGGAACCAGAGTGGCGGGACAATTACGAGTATCGGACCATGCAGCCCTTGCGGAAGGCTATCGGAGTCCCGGCCCTCAACTTCCAAGTGCTCCGGCGAACGGTTGCAACCCATGCCCAGCACCTCGGCAGTCCCAAGGACATTGCAACAATGCTGAGGCACCGCAAGACCGAAACGAGTCAGCAGCACTACATTCAAGCGATGGATTCAACGGTACGTGAGACGGGTGAGAAGTTAGCCTCGACGTTGCTGGGCACAACATGACCTCTACGCTTCCTCAAAAAGTTCGTGGGCTGGCCAAATTTCACCGAGCAGAGTGCCGCCAAATCTGGAGTCATGGATGCGATGGATGCGAAGGGGAGCACTTTTCGATTTCGGCCCTGCGGTCGGAACGATGGAGGTGAATGGAGCGAAGGGGAACAGCACCATCAGGTCGGCCCCAGTCGGTGAGTGCTCAGGGAATGCGTGCTCAGGGAATCCCAAGGCGTACGCCGTACGCCCATGGGTTGTATGCCGTATGCCCGTGCCCACCCGAGGCTCGTTATTTTTCTCGGGCCCCGTCGCCACCGACTCCACCCTCCTGCTCTCCCTCAAAAAGTTCGTGGGCTGGCCAAAGTTCGCCGAGCAGAGTGCCGCCAATTCTGGAGTCATGGATGCGATGGATGCGAAGGGGAGCACTTTTTCGATTTCGGCCCTGCGGTCGGAACGATGGAGGTGAATGGAGCGAAGGGGAACAGCACCATCAGGTCGGCCCCAGTCGGTGAGTGCTCAGGGAATGCGTGCTCAGGGAATCCCAAGGCGTACGCCGTACGCCCATGGGTTGTATGCCGTATGCCCGTGCCCACCCGAGGCTCGTTATTTTTCTCGGGCCCCGTCGCCACCGACTCCACCCTCCTGCTCTCCCTCAAAAAGTTCGTGGGCTGGCCAAAGTTCGCCGAGCAGAGTGCCGCCAATTCTGGAGTCATGGATGCGATGGATGCGAAGGGGAGCACTTTTCGATTTCGGCCCTGCGGTCGGAACGATGGAGGTGAATGGAGCGAAGGGGAACAGCACCATCAGGTCGGCCCCAGTCGGTGAGTGCTCAGGGAATGCGTGCTCAGGGAATCCCAAGGCGTACGCCGTACGCCCATGGGTTGTATGCCGTATGCCCGTGCCCACCCGAGGCTCGTTATTTTTCTCGGGCCCCGTCGCCACCGACTCCACCCTCCTGCTCTCCCTCAAAAAGTTCGTGGGCTGGCCAAAGTTCGCCGAGCAGAGTGCCGCCAATTCTGGAGTCATGGATGCGATGGATGCGAAGGGGAGCACTTTTCGATTTCGGCCCTGCGGTCGGAACGATGGAGGTGAATGGAGCGAAGGGGAACAGCACCATCAGGTCGGCCCCAGTCGGTGAGTGCTCAGGGAATGCGTGCTCAGGGAATCCCAAGGCGTACGCCGTACGCCCATGGGTTGTATGCCGTATGCCCGTGCCCACCCGAGACTCGTTATTTTTCTCGGGCCCCGTCGCCACCGACTCCACCCTCCTGCTCTCCCTCAAAAAGTTCGTGGGCTGGCCAAAGTTCGCCGAGCAGAGTGCCGCCAATTCTGGAGTCATGGATGCGATGGATGCGAAGGGGAGCACTTTTCGATTTCGGCCCTGCGGTCGGAACGATGGAGGTGAATGGAGCGAAGGGGAACAGCACCATCAGGTCGGCCCCAGTCGGTCAGTGCTCAGGGAATGCGTGCTCAGGGAATCCCAAGGCGTACGCCGTACGCCCATGGGTTGTATGCCGTATGCCCGTGCCCACCCGAGGCTCGTTATTTTTCTCGGGCCCCGTCGCCACCGACTCCACCCTCCTGCTCTCCCTCAAAAAGTTCGTGGGCTGGCCAAAGTTCGCCGAGCAGAGTGCCGCCAATTCTGGAGTCATGGATGCGATGGATGCGAAGGGGAGCACTTTTTCGATTTCGGCCCTGCGGTCGGAACGATGGAGGTGAATGGAGCGAAGGGGAACAGCACCATCAGGTCGGCCCCAGTCGGTGAGTGCTCAGGGAATGCGTGCTCAGGGAATCCCAAGGCGTACGCCGTACGCCCATGGGTTGTATGCCGTATGCCCGTGCCCACCCGAGGCTCGTTATTTTTCTCGGGCCCCGTCGCCACCGACTCCACCCTCCTGCTCTCCCTCAAAAAGTTCGTGGGCTGGCCAAAGTTCGCCGAGCAGAGTGCCGCCAATTCTGGAGTCATGGATGCGATGGATGCGAAGGGGAGCACTTTTCGATTTCGGCCCTGCGGTCGGAACGATGGAGGTGAATGAGCGAAGGGGAACAGCACCATCAGGTCGGCCCCAGTCGGTGAGTGCTCAGGGAATGCGTGCTCAGGGAATCCCAAGGCGTACGCCGTACGCCCATGGGTTGTATGCCGTATGCCCGTGCCCACCCGAGGCTCGTTATTTTTCTCGGGCCCCGTCGCCACCGACTCCACCCTCCTGCTCTCCCTCAAAAAGTTCGTGGGCTGGCCAAAGTTCGCCGAGCAGAGTGCCGCCAATTCTGGAGTCATGGATGCGATGGATGCGAAGGGGAGCACTTTTCGATTTCGGCCCTGCGGTCGGAACGATGGAGGTGAATGGAGCGAAGGGGAACAGCACCATCAGGTCGGCCCCAGTCGGTGAGTGCTCAGGGAATGCGTGCTCAGGGAATCCCAAGGCGTACGCCGTACGCCCATGGGTTGTATGCCGTATGCCCGTGCCCACCCGAGGCTCGTTATTTTTCTCGGGCCCCGTCGCCACCGACTCCACCCTCCTGCTCTCCCTCAAAAAGTTCGTGGGCTGGCCAAAGACGCCCCCACGTCCTCAGATTTCGAAGAGTTCTATCAGGCATCAATTTGTTCCGGAAACATCGATTATATCAATGAGATTAGCTATTTACAATTGATTTGTGCTAATGATGATGATTCAGAATATGCCAGTCTGTTATGAAGTAAGTAGCTTAGAAACAATCGGTTACATGGTCTTCAAAACACACAAGCTTTGTGTACGCTAAGAAGGCTAAAACACTGAAAAAGTACACGAAAAATACCTCAATTGCACTACACTGACGTAACTTTCACCAAGGGCCGGCCGTTAGAGAAAATAGAGGGCTGAATACGCTCATGTATAGATGATCCCGAAGTCGTGATCAGTGCACGGGCTAACCAAATGACGTTCAACGTTTTCGAAAAGACAAGGCCGTACGCACACCATGGGAAGAGTTAAGAAATACGCGGAGGTTGCCTTAAAGGCCGCCGCTGGAATGTTGCCGACAGCGAAGAGCCAAACGATAAAGGTACAGCTTGTCAAGTCCGTTCTCCAATACGAGCAGCATCGGGAGGAACGAGCTGACGCTAGCAGAGCGGAACGCCTGAGACGCGATGAGAACAAGGAAAAAGCTCAACTTCGGATAAAGCTAAAGGAACTGACCGCTCAACCCGATCCAACTGCTTCGGCTAAGGACAAAGAAATCGAGGGGCTAGAGTTGCGGCTTGATGAAGCCGACAAGAACGTTGAGAAATTGCGGTCCGACTTGCGAAGCCTTAAAGAGACCCAAGATAAGGAAGTCCAAAAATCCAGCGAGATCCACGAGACTCTAAGCGTCACAAATGACGTCCTAAGAGTACTCGCGTCCGCCACTCCCGAAGAAAAGAGAATTGGGTGCGCGACGAACTTGTTCGGTAAATTCAGGTCAAGGAACCAAAAAGCTCTAGATTATGCTTTCACCAGCATGGGACTGAGTTTGAGTACATGGCTCTCCCGGGACAAGGAGTATGGAACAAACGGCGATCAGATGCTGGACCTTGTCCTAGACAAAGAAAAGCCGGATGGAGAGCTCTATGCATTGTTACGCCTAAAGCTTTCGGAGATAGGTATGGATTATGTCGACGCGATAAATGCCGCTTTTGACTACCGCGATCTTAAGATCGATTTTGAGGCGCTCAAGAAACGCGCTTATCCTTATATAGTGTTCACGGAGCATCAGTACTACCCTTTGTCGATAAAGAATACAATTCCTAAACATCGGATGCCCCGCTTGACCCAAAAATCCCTTGGGAAAGCAGCTGAACTCGCCGACCCAAAAGTGAGATTGGAATGGCTGACCGTCGTCGACAAGTTTCTTGAACAAGAACCCAGCATAGGAACCCAGCTTATACAGCTGCAAATTGCGACCAGATTGCAGGTTCGGCAGTAATCTCGTTCCAACACGAAGTAATGGCCCGGCAGAACCCCGGGTGTAAATCTGTGAGCGGGTAGCCAACGTGCAGGGCTAAATCTGCGCAGGATCGCGGGGTCGCTTCCAACTGGTCGAGGCAGTCTAATTCCTTCGGCTCAAGGGGGGCACCCGAACAATAGAAGAAATTGGCTTCCGAAGCGGGACATGGGCCATCTTGGTCGACAGCTGGAGGAGATCGACGGCGATGCCCTGATCTTCTTGCCACATCTCCGGAAAGCGGAAGAAGGCATCGCGGCAAGGATCAAGTGCCTAGCGGAAGAGGAGCTGATCTATCCCTCGATCGATTTCGAGAAGGCGGTCGCGTGGTGCGAGCGGCGGACGGGCAAGACGCTCGCCCCCAGTCAGCACGAGGCGCTGAAGATGGTGCTCGCCAACAGAGTCGTCGTCATCACTGGAGGACCCGGCGTCGGAAAAACCACCCTCGTGAACTCGATCCTGATGATCCTGCGTGCCAAGGGCGTGAAGTGCTTGCTGTGCGCTCCTACTGGACGTGCGGCGAAGCGGCTCACGGAGACCACGGGCATGGAAGCGAAGACGATCCACCGCCTGCTGGAAATTGATCCAGCAACTGGGCGGTTCACGAGAAACGAGTCGAACACGCTCGCCTGCGGTCTTCTGGTGGTGGACGAAACCTCGATGGTGGACGTGCCGCTGATGCACTCGCTGGTACGGGCTGTCCCCAACCGCGCGGGATTGGTTCTGGTCGGGGACGTGGATCAGCTTCCGTCCGTGGGACCGGGCACGGTGCTTGGGGACTTGATCGAGAGCGGCGTCGTCCCAGTCGTTCGCCTCACCGAGGTGTTCAGGCAGGCTGCGGGCAGCCACATCATCACCAACGCGCACCGCATCCGCCGAGGGCAGATGCCCGAAATGCGTGGAGCCGACCCGAGTTCCGATTTCCATTTCGTCGAGCGAGATGATCCGGAAAAGATCGCGGCAACACTGGTCAAGCTGGTGCAGGAGAGAATTCCAGACCGATTTCGTCTCGACCCAATCCGCGACGTGCAGGTTCTCTGCCCGATGAACCGGGGATCACTAGGCGTGCGGGAACTGAACACAGCCTTACAGAAGGTATTGAACCCAGCCCGACCCGGTCAGCCCGCCGTGGAGCGGTTCGGATGGCGATTCCAGATCGGCGACAAAGTCATCCAGACGGAGAACGACTACGACAAGGACGTGTTCAATGGCGACGTGGGGATCGTCGGGCGGGTCGATATGGTCGAGCAGCAGGTCGCGGTGTGCTTCGACGACCGACTGGTCAAGTACGACTTCGGGGAATTGGACGAGATTTCGCTGGCTTACGCGATCACGATCCACAAGTCGCAGGGATCGGAGTTCCCGGCAGTAGTGATACCGCTCGCCACGCAGCACTACATGCTGCTGCAACGTAACCTGATCTACACTGGGATCACGCGGGGCAAGCGGCTGCTCGTGCTGATCGGGCAGAAGAAGGCGCTCGGCATCGCGGTCCGCAACGACCGACCGCAAAGGCGATCCTCGGGGCTGCTGGCAGCCTGAGAGGCGACAGACGGGCGGGGATGGATTGAAGGGAAGCGCCCCGACCGCGAGGTTTGATAATTGCTGCGCAAGGGGCTTCGGTCATGAAGAGCAGACAGGGATACAAGGGCTATGTCATCGAGGCTCGGTCATGCGAGCTTAGGGACGGGGGATTCTCGGCAGAGTTCTCCGTTGAAGAACACGACGGGAGTGGAGTGACCGAAACGCAGTTCTACCTGCCCGACACATTCCCCACGCAGGAGTCCGCGATTGAGGCTGCGTTGCAGGCTGGGCGGCGGAAGATCGACGTGAGTTTTGAGCGGGGATTGGCAGTCGCGAGCGGTTGAGCCCACTCTTCCGAAAAAATAGCTCCTCAGCCCGGCCCGGGAAATCAGATTCCGAGGGAAACCACTCTGTTTGGGACATGTTTTTGGCTACCAATTGGCTACCATTTCTGGCAAAATCCGTATGGTTGAATGTGCCATTTTTGATGGGAAAACAGCACAGCCCCAACTGGAACTCGTTGAAGAATTAGAGAATTGCCCTGTGTTTATCTGATGTGCGGAGAGTCTCACTCTCTCCGCCATTACTTTAGTTATCTAGCACTTGCAAGCCGGTGATACCTACACTGATTCCGAGTTGAATCGGAGGTGTCGTCCGGTGGCAAACACCCAGAGTAAAGAAGTAAATCTCACCAAACGAGTTCAAACCGGCAAGGGGATGCGCTACTGCCCTGTGGTCCTGGCCGCAAATGGCCGGGTCAAGCCCGATCTGGTCATTGTGAACCGGCAGCAGGAGCGCCACGCCGAAGGGGCTTACTATCTGGAATGGCGTGAGAATGGCAGACGGGTGCGCTTGTCGGTCGGGAAGGATGCTGCCGACGCCAGTGTGCGGCGGCTTCGGAAGGAAGCCGAGTTGAACGCCGTGAACAATGGCGCAACGATCGTGCCGGAAGGTAAGGACGGCCACAGGTCGATTGCGGCATCGGTTGCAGACTACCTGGACGAAACGAAGCTCACGAAGAAGCCTAAGACGCTGGCGGCCTACAGCACGGCGCTGGCCTACTTCGTGGAGTCCTGCCACAAGCTGAATCTCGAAGATATTGATCGGCGCGATCTGCTCAAGTTCCACGCATTCCTGCGGGATGACAAAGCGCAGGCGCCGCGTAGCTGCTGGAACAAGTTCGCAAACGTCATGTCCTTCTTGAAGGCGAACGGAATAGACGAATGCGTT